>PBFW01000025.1 GCA_002719955.1 Deltaproteobacteria bacterium
CCTGGGTCAATGGCCTGGTCATTCGGGCTGCTGCCGGCGCGATCTTCGAATGTCCGATCGTGCGCTGTGAAACACTCATGGTCGGGCTCGCTTCGCTGCAGGCTGCGGGTTTCTCGAGTTTTGGTCTCGATGCCGATGCGGAGCGTTCCCTCTTCGAAGTCGCCCCCGGGCATCGCGCCATATTCATCCTGGGCAATGAGTCGCTCGGTCTCTCTGATCAGACGCGTGGTCTGCTCGACGCGCGTTTGGCGATCCCGATGGCCGGGCCGCTCGAGTCGCTGAACGTCGCGGTCGCCGCCGGATTGGTGTGTTTTCATGCGGCGGGCCTGCTCGTCCCGAAGGACTGACTCGACTCCTCTAGCGGACGGAGAGAGGCCAGAGGACGGGTCGACTTCTGCGTCCATCGGGGAGCACGTGTTCGATCGAGACGAGATCGGTCTGGGACGCGAGCCCGGTTGCCTCGAAGTCGATCACGCAATTTCCTCTCACAGTCGGGTCGATCGTCCGGCGGAGGAGGAGTCGCCCACTTCCTTCATCTCTCAGTTGGATCTCTCCCTCGAAGAGGGCGGGGGCGATCTCGATCTCGCCTGGATCGAATCCGGAGGAAAGGATGGCGGGGCTCGGCACGGGGAGGACGACTCGCACGGGTCTCGACCCTTCTGGCGAGTGCTCCTCCGGCATGACGTGAAAGCTGCCCTCCCGCAGAGGGATCGGCCAGGCACCGAAATTGAAGCGCCCCGTCCGGTCGGATCGGACCGAGGCCAGTCGGCGATAAGCACCCTCTTCGAAGCGCCACAGAATCAGAATGCGAGGCGCGTCCGGGTCCAGCCCGGCGGCGCGAAAGGTGAGATCAGTTGTCGCGATCTCGGGAGGATCGAGTCGTGCTTCCATCCCCTGCGCCCGGCCCGGTCCGGATCGAGCGACGACGGCCAGCGCGGCGAGGAGCGAGAGAAACGCTAGAGCGCGTCGATGCGTACACCGCATACGGCCCCTTCCGGTAGGCCCGCCGTGAAATGTAGGTCGGGGCCGTTGAAATCGATATGGGGCGTGCCGGGACGGATCAGGATCCGATCGAGGGCGCGCATTCGACCGACTGCGGTCGGCACAAGGGGGGCGACGACATTCGCAACGCGGTTCAGCCTCAGGACCGTGTCTGGGTCGAGCGCGGTGGTGCGCGTTGGCGGGAGATCGAGATCGAGAACCGAGATCGTGCCGTCGCAGAAATCGCTGGCCGCGACGAAACCGCCGTCGTCCTTGATGGCCACCGAGGTCTGGGTCGTGCAGACACTCTCGGGAGGGCCATCCGCTCGCTTCGGGAGCTCGAAGGGGTTGGCGGCGGCGTAGACGCGGGCGTCGAGAAAGCCGGGCGTGCTTCCGTCGAGCAGAATCGGGAGGGGTTCGGTGCCGGTTCCGAGACCGGGATCATCGAGCGCCATCAGGTCGATTGCGAAGATCGAAGGGCTGGTCGCTGCTCCGATCAGGCCGATTCGTCCCGTCGGATCGAGCGCCATCCCTGCGAAACCGAGCCCAGCCGGGCCCAGCGGAACGCTGGCAATCAATTCGAGCGTCGCCGCATCGATGACGTCGATGGCCGAGTCGGTGCGTACGAGGCCTGAACCGGTTCCGAGCGCGATCGCGCCGGTCACGCCGACGAGGACGAGTTCTCGCCCGCTCGGTGTCGTATAAGGCGCGAGCGAGGTCGGGTTGTAGCCACTGGTCAACAGGACGGCATTCTCCGGTGCCGGACCGACCCGGGGAGGCGTCGTCGTCAGATCCAGGTCGAACGCGAGGACGGTGCCGGGGGAGAATTGTGCAGTCGAGGAGCGGATCAGGTTCGAGGTTGCGACGAAGAGCCGGTTTCCGACGAGGAGAGAATCCGCGGTGAAGGTCGTGACGAATCCCTCGCGCGCACCGTCGCAGCGGGTATTCGCACCGAGGGGGGCGCCGAGAGAATCGACCAGACCCGTTCCGTAGACACAGACCCGTGTCGAGAAACCGGAGCGGTAGGGGCGGGCTCCGGCCCTTGGCCAGAAGGGCCAGTCGGCCGCCGCGAAGCCCGGGCCGGGGGAGGGCGCATCGAGCTCGGCCAGGCTGAGCTCACCGCTTCGGGGATCGAGGAGCAGGATCTGTTCGTAGCTCGAGGTGCCGAGCGCGACGAGATCCGGAGCGAGCGCGCGAACGTGGCCGGCAGCGGGGGCCAGACATTGGAACCCGAGTTCGTCACTCCGATCCGCGTCGGGGCGACCGTCCGAATCGCTGTCGGCTCGCAGCCCGCCACAGCGGGCGCTCGCCAACTCGGGAAAGCCGGGGATCGCCTGGGTCGCCAAGAGCTGGGGTGGTTCGGGCTCGAGGTCGAGTCCGAGGACGGCCGTCGGCAGGAATTGGACGACCGCTGCTTCACGACCTGAGCCGGGCAGTGGGGAGAATCCGGACGGGAATCCGCCGGCGAAGACGATGCAATCCGGTGTCGAGTTGAAGATGATCAGCGGTGCGTCGCCGTCGCTGCCATCTCCGGGGCAACCGAGCAGTGCGAGGGCGACGAGCGCCACGCCGAGCGGCGCCCGACTTCGGAGGAATGTCGATTCCGGATTCAAAACACGCTCTCCAGGGCGAGCGAGAAATTGCGACCGGGACGGGGATTGAAGCGCGTATCACGAATCGCCACGTTGCCCAGATTTCGACCCCGCAAGCTCAGCCACAGCGATCGGCCGAAACGCTCGAGGCGGAGTCGCGAAATTTTTGTGAGGTCGATGCTTGCGCTGGCATCGAATGCGACGCGCGAGGCGAGCCACACGGTGTCGCCGCTATTGAGCGGCAGACGACCGGTATAGTGGACCTCGCCAACGAGCTTGAAGCGCTCGCGCGGTCCGAACTCGAGGCGCCCGTCGGTCTGGGAAAGCGCGATCCCGCCGACGCTTTCCCCAGAATCATCGATTTCGGCCCGGGTCACCGTGCGCGCCGCCGTGAGCCGAACCCATGGATGGGGTCGCCAGCGAAGCGACACCTCATAGCCTCGCGTCGTCGAGCGGCCGACATTGACCGGGGCGACGACATTCGTACTGATCAGCTGGAATGAGATCGATTGGTCGACTTCGCCGGCGAACCAGGTCGCTTCGACTTCGCCGTCGAGCCAGGCGATGTCGAAGGGGCTGCGCAGGACGGCCCCGATTTCGAAATTCCAGGCCTCCTCCGGCTCGAGATCTTCGTTTCCCCGTTCGTAGCCCTTGTCCGGGAGGTAGAGCTCCTCGAAGGAGGGGATCCGATAGCTCCGCGAGAGCGAGGCCTTCAATTCGAGCCAATCGCCGGGGTGGCCTTCGACGAAGAGGCCGGGGATCCATTCCTCCTCGAGTCCCGCATAACGTTCGAAGCGCAGGGAGGGAGAGACCTTCAGCCGATCGCCGAGCCAATGCGAGGCGAGCTCCGCTCGCAGCGCGACCCCGCCACGTGATTTGCTCTTGGCTTCGTTCGAGCCACGCTGGTCGAGTCGCCCCTCAACGAGGAAAGCAAACTCGTGACGTCCACCGAAGGTGTCGATGCGGAATTGGGAGGAGCCGCGCCCCGTGAAGCTGTGGACGGCGGTTTCGATGTCGACGGGTTCGGGGTCTCCGGCCAAGGGTTCGGCGTCTTCGAAATCGTTGCGTTCGTAGCGGTGAGCGAGGAGCGCCTTGAAACGACCCTTCTGGTTGGGCGCGACCGGGAGATCGACGGTGGCGCTGGTGAGGACGGAGAGATTCTTCTCCTCGGCCCAAACTCGCTGGGGGGATTCGAGCCCCGGCGAACCGCGATCGAGATGGCTGACGAGCTGGGTCAAGCGAAATCGTCCTTCGCCGATGCCGCGTCCGATCCGAGTGAGGGCGGTGTGGCGATCAGAGGCATTATTTTTCCGTGTTTCGATCGGGGAGAAGCCGCCTCCGGAGGTCGGCCGCGAGCGCTGGAATTCGAAATCGCCGTCGGTGTGGAAGCCGCAATAGGCCAGGGAGAGGTCCCAGTCGTCGATTCGACGGGCGTGGCCGGCGCTGCCCTCGAGCGAATGGAAATTCCCCCCAGACACCCGTAGGCGGGTCTCGGGATCGGTCGGGGCACGTCGCGAGACGAGGTTGATGACGCCGCCGATCGCGCCGGTTCCGGATCGGGCGGCGCCAGCGCCGCGGGTCACCTGAATCTCCTCGAGCACGTCGAGGCAGATCGTCGAGAGATCGCTGCGACCCGTGAGGGAGGAATCGAGTCGCACGCCGTCGAGGAAGACCGGGACCTGCTCGGGGGTCGAGCCGCGAATCGAGATCTCGAATCGTTCGCCGACGCCGCCGAAACGGCGAACCTGGACACCCGGGACCTGCGCGAGGAGGTCATCGATCTGTGCGCCCTCGATGAGGCCGAGATCGGTCTCGATGCGTGTTGTGGTCGCGCCCGCGAGGACATCCATTTCGGGACGCGCGTCGCCGACCACGACCATCTCCTCGACGGCTGCGCCCTGCGGAGGAGGCACCCGTGGATTCCCGGCCCCCGCACCCCACGCTGTGGAGGCGAGGAGCATGAAGGCCGTGATCGTCGTGTTCGGATGGATGCGCACGGAAGATCCGGATCGTATCCTTCGCCCCGGACGGTGAGAGTTCATCGGATGACCGACTAGCGCCCGGGCGCGCGCCGACGGGCGAGGCCCGCGAGGCCGATCCCGAACAGGAGTGCTGTTCCCGGTTCCGGAGTCGTCACCAGATTGTCGATCGCAAAATATTGCGGCGTGTTGATTCCGAAATCACCGACATCACTCGATTCGAAGCCGAAAGCGAGCTCCTTGATCGCTCCGAAGCCACTGAGGTCGAGGTAGGTCCATTGGTCGAGGACATAGTCGAGCGAGTTATCGGCGGACCGATAGTCGGCGAGCATGAGTTCGACGATCCCCGTGGAAAGGCCCGCCGCGTCGATTCCCTCGACGAGCAGGCGGAAATAGTCCTCGTCCTCGCCCGTCGCGCCACCGAATCGTTTGGCAAAGGCATCGCCGGTCGACATCGAGAGCGCCGCGTAGGTCGTGTTCGTGAACTCCGCTCCGAGGACGGTCAGAACGCTCGGCAGGATGATCCGACCGGTCAGGTAATAGATCCCGAACCCGGCGCTTCCCCCCGCGCCCCCGCCCGTGATATTGCTGAACTGATTCCCGAAGCCGGGGGTGGTCATGTCGGTCGTCGTCGACGCGGCGAAGCCGGTGAAGCCGTCGAAGGACGCGGTGTAGACATTCTCGAAGAAGGCACCGCCACTCGTATACCCCCCGCTGAGGCCCGCCCCGTTCTCGAAGGACTCGGAAGCGAGTCCGAGATCGTCGAAGGTGGCTGTCAGGGCAAGCGCTGGGCTGGCGAGGAGGGTGCTGACCAGAATCGCGGAGAGGGAAAGCGGGGGCCCAGCTGGCCCCCGCGTGCGCGATCCCCGCGCGACCGACGCGAAGAGGGCGAAGAGGCCGAGGAGGAGCCCCGTGCTGGGGGTCGGTTCGGGGACGTGGATCACGCCGACGGCGTCGAGGTCGAAGCCGCCGTTGGCGAAGGCCGTTGCGTAGGGATCGAAGATCGGGTTCCCGATCGCGTCGACGGTCGAGCCGTCTCCGATCACATCTGTGACGCGGACATAACGGACATTCGTCAGATCGACGGTGCCGGATTGCACGAGTGGATCGAAGGCCAGGTCGGCGAGATCAAAACCCGTTCCAAGCGGGCTAGCGTGCCTTCCGGCCAGACCAGAATAATCCGTCGGGTCGAGGGTGCCGAAGGGAAGGACGGGGAAGGGATTCAGCGCATCGACCTCGAAGCGCGCATAGTCGGTTCCGTTACTTCCGACATCGATGAAGGCGAGCTCGGCGAAGAGCTCGAAGACATCGAAGAAGGCGTTTTCGAAGACGACGAAATCGGCATTCGGGCCATTGTGGATCCCGCCTGCGAAATAGACCGTGATCGATCCGCCGTCACCGAGGGAGAGCGTCTGGGTGGATACGCCACTCGCCGATCCGAGGACGTTGGCTTCGACGCCGGCGGAAGCGAGGCCCTGGCCGGGGTTTGAGAAATCCATCGGCCCTCGAAGGACCTCCGATACTTCGGTTGCCCAGGCCGCCATCGACTCAGGGCTGTGGCCGGCTTCGCCGAAGGGCCCCGCCTGTGCGGGAGGGGTACCGAGGGAGATCAGGGAGAAGAGCGTCAGAATGAGTGAGGGCGGGGTGAAAGGCGTGAGGCGGCCCTTTGAAGTGCGAAACGGCATGCGAACTCCTTGGGGCGCCGATTCCGGACGCCCCGAAGTCGACCTGGTGGGTCGACCGGTCTCGGACGGCCTTGGGCGTCGAATCCCGGGGGCGGTAGCGAATGCGCTTTCGAGCCTGGGCTCGAGTTCGCACTTCGCCGTGGATGCGGAGGTCGCAGGAGGATGGGATCGGGCTCTCGGGCTCGTTACGAGCCAGGGCGCCCCTTTACACGCTCGGTCGTCCGGGCCAGCCGGATCTTCCGCGCGAAAAGTCGAGCCGATCCGGTCGGATCGGTGACTTTAGGGCGCCTTGCACCCCATCCGGTTCGCCCCACGCCCTCTGCTTCCGAGAGTCGTAGCGCCGTTGGAGGGTCGGTCTTCTGGCTCCCGGATCATCCGATTCTGCACGCCTTCCCAACCTTCTCCGCGGCACGTCCCCTTTTCGGGATCGATGCCCCGACAGCCCTTCCCGATGGGGGGAGGTTCCGTCGTGGAAAAGAATGTCAGTGGCTCAATTGTGCAGGTCGTCCCCGGTTACAGCGACGGGCTCGCGCCGGATTTTCACCGGCTTCCCGCAGGTCAGAAACCTTCGATTCCAGTCTCACTCCTTCTTGATTCGATGAGTCAGGAATCTCGAGTCGCGTCCCAGTTCCCACCCATCGACCGTCATTTGACGTTCGATGGGATGAACACCCTCCACCGTCGGTGGTTCACTCCGAATTAGCCCAGCGCTCAGGCGAGTGCAACAAACTCCGCACCTCACTTCAGGGTACGCAGAAAAATGCGGTGCAAAGGCCTTCGCGTCGAATTCGGGGCCTTTAAGAAAGCTCAATACAACCGGACGTTTGCCGAAACGAGTTCAGATGGCACAACACTTGCGATTCCCCACCGAAAGGGCGGACGCAAACGAGTCGCTGGAGGAACGCGATGCAGCGCGCAACAGAACATGGGGCCAGAGGGCGGGATAAACGCAACGGGGGCTTCACCCTGATCGAGGCTGCGATCGTGATCGCGATCATTGGCATCGTCTCGGCAACGGCCCTTCCGAATGTCGAGCGCTATCTCGAATCCGGTCGCAGCCGTGCCGCTGCGCGATCCGTGGCCGATGCGTTCAATGTGGCCCGCGCTCGCGCGATCCGCACCGGAAACAACCATCTCGTCTTCTTCTCGATTGGCGGTGCCGGTGATGCGGCGGGCAATCCGCTTCAGAGGCAGGCGGGGCAGCCCGTTCCCATCCTGATCCTGGACGATGGCGCGCCGGGTTCCGCGGATCAGAATTGCGAGATCGATACCGGCGAAAAGATCATCGGCTTCGATGCTCAGGAGGGGGTCGGCTGGGGCGCGAATGCACCCTTGAGCGCGCAGACGCCGCCGGATGAACAGCTTCCGAGTATTCCCGCGGCTGGATCGAGTTTTCAGCCGCCGAATAGCACGGTCTTGACGACGCCCGTCAGTTGGGTCCAGTTCCGACCGGACGGTGTTCCCGTCGCGGTCGATGGTTCCTGCAATCCCGGCCAGCTCGGGTCCGGTGGGGGCACGATCTACCTGTGGTCCACGAATCGAGATTTTGCCATCACGCTCTCGCCGCTGGGCGGAGTGCGTGTGCACGCGTGGAACGCTTCGACGGGAGGGTGGTCTTCATGAGTCCGCAAACGAGTTCGAATTCCCGCGCCGGAAGGCGACTTCGAGGCATGAGTCTGGTCGAGATCATGGTGGCGATGGTCGTGCTGTCCTTCGGCCTCCTGGGTGTCGCTGCCCTTCAGGTGCGCGCGATTACCGAGGGCAGCAGTGGCCAACACCTCTCGAGCGCGGGTTCCATCGCGCGCAATCGTGTCGAAGAGCTCAATCGGGTGGCGTGGGATGCAACCGAGCTGAACAACAGTGGGGGCGCCTGGAGTGCCGCGACCAATATCGCGGCGCTCGATCAGACCTATGCGCGTTCTGAGCGCGTCGCTTGGGATGCCGCGACGGTCCCCCTCGTGACGCTCAAGACCGTCGAGGTCCGAGTGACCTGGGACGATACCAAGAGGCTGAACCGGCAGGTGCTGCTCACGAGTGCTCGTCTGCGGGAGACGGATGAATGAGTCAGCGAATCCAAATGAATCGAAGGGGCTTCACGCTCATCGAATTGATGCTCGCCATGACGATGCTCTCGATCGTGGTCATTCTCACCCTCGATAGTCTGACACGTCAGCAGAAGAGTTCGATCGTGACCGAGCAGATCGTCGAGGCTCAGCAGAACGTTCGTGCGGTGTCCTCGCTGATCGCGCGCGAGATCCGGATGGCCGGCTTCATGGTGCCCAACGCGGTCGGTGTTTGTGGCGTCGACAGCACGACCGCACCCGATCAGATCTTCGTCTCCGAGACGGAGCCGATCGTGCCCGATGACGAGAGGGCAGGGACCCTCGGTGCGCGGCTCGCAGCCACGCAGGGCTGGACGGCGACATGGACGGTGGGCAGCCCCGCGACGCTGACGCTGAACCTCGATTCGAGTACGACGGATCTGGATGGCGACGGCACCTACTTCTACGACAACGACGGGAATGGCACGGGAGAAGCCGACTTTCGGGTGAACGGAGGCTTCATCCTCGGCGATCTGGCCAATCCCCACCGGGGCTCGGTCTGCGGCACGGTCAGCGCGGCCTCTTCGACTCAGATCACCGTTGCGATTCTGGCGGGCCAGTTGAGCGCCCTCATCTCATCCGATGCGGAGGAGGAGATCGTTCTGGTTCCTGCGGCCCATTATCGAGTCAATGCCGGGTTCGCGACGGGTCGCCTCGAACGCAATCAGGATCTGCTCGCCCAGGGGATCGACGATCTGCAGATTTCGTATTTCTTCGATGTCGACGACGACGGAGTGGTCGATTCGGCGGCCGCCGAGGAACCGGGGACATCCGGGGGGGCGACCTACAGCGCAGCCAACTGGGACAACGAGACGCTCAAGGAAGTTCGTTTCTCGCTCGTCGTACGCACTCGCGCCACGGACCTGAACTTCGATGGTGGCAGCTTCATCGCCTTCGAGAACCGCACCCCGCCGGTCGCTTCCACCGATGGCTTTCGTCGTCGTGTGATCGTGGGTGGCGTACGACCTCGCAATATCGGCAACGCCGGGAGCATTTGATGAATCACCACCGAAATCGACACATTCAGGCTCGCACACGCAAACGCGAAGGGGGCATGGCCCTCGTGCTCTCCGTGCTCCTGCTGATCGCCGTCTCTGGGCTGGCGATCTCGACGATGCAGACGGCGGCGAGCGACGGGACAGTGGCGGGTTTCCAGAATCAGGATCTGGTCGCTTTCTATGCGGCCGAAGCGGGAATCGCGGATGCCCGGGCCGTGATCCGAAATATGGGCGGGCGGGATCAGGTGCCGGACTACCCCGCAGATTTCCCGAACGTGGCGACGCCGGTCACGCTCTCGCAGTCGAGCGAATTCGTCGGTGGTGACCAACCGGCCTATTTCGCCGATCCCTCCCCGCCTATGGCGGCCCCCATCATGTACGTCGGCGAAGGCGCGCAGTGTACAGAGGGCTGCAACATGACGATCAACGGGACGACCTACAACCATACGAAATGGCAGATCAACGTCGTGGGCCAATCCCCCTCCGGCGATCAGAAGCGTCTCGAGGTCGTCGCCACACGACTCTTGGCGGTCGGCTATTAGCGACCGCTGCCCCGTGCGACCGCGCGGAACGGATGAGCGAGTGATCGCTCGTGATCCAGAGTACACGGAGGCATGGAGATCAATATGAATCGAATGAAGAATCGACTGATATGGACCACGTTGACCAGCTTTGCGTTTGTCGTGGGACTCGCCGTCTCGGGTTCGGCCGGGGACGAGGATATCTTCTCGGCGCAGGTACCGCCCAACGTGCTCCTGATGATCGATAATTCTGGATCGATGAATGCGATCATGGAGCATCCCTCCTTCGATTCTCAAACCTTCGCCTACACCTGCGACATCATGCCCGAAGTCGGTAATTCGTCGACGACCGTCAATGACCAGTTGGGACAGGCGACACGGCAGGTCTGTCGCTCTTCCGGGTGTCGCTTCGAGGTGAGTTCTTCGGACGTCGGCTGGGTGGCCACTCCGGATACCACCGACCATTCCAAAAATGGCTATATCACTCGGCGGTTCTGCAATCAGACCCGCAAGCTCTACACCGATGGCCTCAACGAGGACTATGGCAATCGCACCTGGTACTACTCCGAGTACAACGAGTGGCTCTATTCGATCGACGACTCGGATGCGACGACGCTGATCGGCCCGACGGGCGAGCAGAAGACCGCTCCGCAGATCCTTGCTGAAATCGATTTCTCGAATAACGGTCAGAGCTACATCACCGGTGACCTCTTCGCGAAATATCAGATTACCCGCATCACCGCGGCGCGTGATATCGCTCGCGATGTGATCTATCAGACCAATAGCGATTGCCCCGCCTATCTAGGTGATTGCGGCGTGTACGAGGATCGTGTGCGATTCGGTGTGGCCCGCTTCCATCGGTATTCACACGGAGGTTTCGTGAATGCCGAGATCGACGAATACAGCAATAATCGAAGTGCAATCGAGAGCGCGATCTCCTCGCTCGATGCGCAGACGGGTACTCCTCTCGGGGAGACGCTCTTCAAGCTCTACACCTATTTCATGCCGCGTGATCCGGCTGCCCAGCCGACCGGAAACAATTCTTCGCAATTTCCCGGCTACACCTACAACATGACCAATGGCGACTACACCTCGACCTCAAGCAACCGGCCAGACGACCCGGTCATAGAGCAGTGTCAGAAGAACTTCATCATCATGGTCACCGATGGCGAGCCGACGAGCGATAACTTCTCGACAAGCGGAAGCAAGACTCAGGGCTTCTCGAGTTTTACGGGTCTGATCGGCGACTATGCGGTGGACGCTGTGGGAGATCTCGATATTGGCACGGACTCGTCTCCGGAAGTGGGTTCTCCGCCGTGGGGAAGCTCCGCCGGCGCCGGCTATCTAGACGATATAGCCCGCTGGATGCAACAGAATGATTGCCGCCCGGATCACGCGGACACCCAGGTCGTGGACGTCTACACCGTGGGTTTTGGAACGCTCGGCCCCGTCAATTCGCTCCTGCAGAAGACGGCGGATGAGGGCAACGGCCTCTTCTTCTCGGGAAATCAGGCAGAGACCCTCACCCAGGCCCTCGTGAGTTCGGTCCAGGACATCATCTCGAAATCCCAGGGCTTCTCCGCTGCGACGGTTCCAGCTGCGCGGACCTCGGACGGTGGACAGCTCTACACGACACTGTTTCAGCCGACGAGCGTGCGGCCCTTCTGGCCGGGAAAGCTGCGGAGTTATCAGATTTCCGGGGGGGGGGAAATTCTCGACCAGAACGGAGCCTGTGCCCTCACCGACCTCGTCGATCCGGCCTTCTGCGTCAGCGGGACGTTCAAGACCGAGGCCCTGGCTCCACCTTTCTGGAATTCCTCGAAGGTGATGCCCGGCGCGAATAGCCGGAACCTGAAGGTTTCCCTCGCCGGTGTTTCCGGCCAGGTCGTTCAGGACTTCGATCACGGGGTGACAGCGACAGACCTTGGAGGAACAACGGCCCTTGGTGCCTATACGGTCTATCCGCCCTCGGCCAACGTGACCTCGGATGCGGATCTCGATGAGGCCGTGGTGTCCTTCGTTGCGGGCTGCGAGTGGGGTACGGGACTCGTGGCCGGGGGGGGGGATGATTTCCAGAACTGCACCGACCGGACTCGGGTCGAGGATGGGGTGACCCAGGCCGACCGCCTCGGCGACATCTATCACTCGAACCCGATCGTCATCGGGCCTCCGGCAAGCTATATCAGCGAGATCA
Source organism: Deltaproteobacteria bacterium (assembly GCA_002719955.1). Taxonomy (GTDB): domain Bacteria; phylum Myxococcota_A; class UBA9160; order UBA9160; family UBA4427; genus UBA4427. Next base: position 12,053 of record PBFW01000025.1, read on the forward strand.
GCTACGCCCAATTCGCCGCGAATCCGACCTACGCCCAGCGTGATCGAGTCATCATTGCAGGCGCAAACGACGGTTTTCTGCACGGATTCAACGCCGGTGACTACCAAATCGACACGAGTGGATATGACGCGGGGACCGGAATCGAGGTCTTCGGCTTCATGCCCTGGGGAGCGCGCGCGACGATCTCGGACATGGCGAAGGATGACGCGACGTTGCACCCGCTGAATGTCGATGGATCTCCCTCCGTCGCGGACGTGTGGATCGACAGTAATACCGACGTCGATGATGCGAAGCTCTCGACGGAATGGAAGACGATTCTCGTGACGGGACTTCGCGAGGGCGGAGAGCATTATCTCGCCCTCGATGTGACGGATCCGAATGCGAACGGCTATCCGGGCTATTTGTGGGAGTTCCCGCTCGAGAGCGACACCGATTGGCGAACCTATATCGGGCAGACCTGGTCGCGACCCGTCATTACGCGTGTGCGGCTCGAGCGGACCGGTGGTGACATCGAAGAAGTCTGGGTGGCGATCGTGGGCTTCGGCTACGACGCCACCAGCGATCCGAACAATACCGCTCTCTACTCGGCGACGAGTACCAAGGGGCGCGGCATCATGATGATCGATGTGGAGAGTGGCCGACCGATCGCCGTACGTAAATATGGTGTGTCGGCGACCGGTGATCTCTCGACGATGCTCTACGCGATGCCCTCGACGCCGGGTGTCCTCGACTACGACCAGGATGGCTTCGCGGACGTGATCTATATCGGCGACCTTGGCGGCAATATCTGGAAATGGGTCGTTCGAGACAATGGAACGTCGAGTCCGACTTCGAGCCAGCTCTATCAGCCGAATTGGTCTTTCCGGAAGTTTTTTTCGGATGATCCGACGCGGGCCGCCTCTGGCGTGCATGCGCGCAGTTTCTTTTTTGCCCCAGCCGCGACGGTCGTGAATAGCATTCTGCATCTCGGAATGGGCACGGGTGAGCGAACGAATCTCAACTGCTCAAGCACCCTCGGCGGCTGCACGCTGCTGAATCGATTCTACGTGATCAAGGATCGGGATATCTGGGACCAGGGGACGCTTGCCACGATTGATGGGCGAGCGGCGCCGAATGGAGAGCTCGCGAATGTGACATCGGACGAGGCGGACTGCCCTGCCATCCAGCCGAAGGGCTTCTTCATCGAGGCTGTGGATGGCGAAAAATATGTGACGAATAGTGAGGTCTTCAACTCGTTCTTCTTCACGTCGACCTTCACACCCGATCTGACCAGTCTATGCGAGCCCGCGGGCGATTCGACGCTCTACGGTTTCCTGGCCAAATGTGGACAGGGCGCCTTCGGTCCGCCGAGTCCGATCAGTCCGATTGCGGGGACGAGTCGCAAGGTGGATCTCGGTGTGGGTATGCCGACGGACGCGAGGCTCTCGATCGCACCCGGTGAGGGCGGAAACCGGCTGATCATCAGCAAGCAGGATGGAGAGCTCATCAATATCGATAGCGGGGCATCGGACGTCGAACACGGCACCCTCTACTGGCGAGAGGTCAATTGAGTTTTCTGTGAGGGGATGAACCCGGTGCAGATCGACAAGGCTTATCCGGTCAACATCCGCACCCGAATCGGGCGCGGAGTCAGGAAAGAAGACATGCGAATGAAAATGGATCGACGGAATAGTTGCCTGGCCCTGACCGCGCTGATGCTCGTACTGAGCCTGGCTGCGGGCAGCGCGGCCCAGGGGCGACGGGCGGCCGCCTCGCACACGAACCTCCCACAGGAGTACGTGTCCGCCGTAGACACCCAGGCAGGCACGATCGTACTCGGACCGGAGACTTTCAGCGTCAACGATCGAAGTCGGCTCTTCGACGCCGAGGGGCGGCGCATCCGCTTGAGCGAGCTACGGGCAGGCACCACCGGAGATGAAGCCGATATGGTCGAGTTTCTCGCGACGCGCGGACATGAAGCGGGGCGGCGATCGATTCGTCGCCTCCAGGTCATCGCGGGCGATTTTGAATAGTCGGCCGAAGGAGGGGTGAACGATGGCGATCAATCGTGGAATTCTTTTCGCGGCGATGGCCGCCTGCTGTCTCACAGGCTGTGGTGCTGACGAGGCGTCCGATCGGCCCCTTCCCTCGATGTTGGGGGGATCGATGGCCTCGGCGAGCGGATCGGCCTCGAGCGGTGCCAACGCTGCGCCGATCGTTGATCGTGTCGAGCTGCGTCCTGCGAATCCCGCACCGGGCCGCACGGTTCGCGCGCTGGCCTCGATTAGGGACGAGGACGGCGATACCACACGCGTCCGCTATGTCTGGAAGACGTCGATCGGCCGCGTGCTCGCTGAGGGACGCAGCTTCGATTCCCGAGGACTCGGGGAGGGGGAGCGACTCCAGGTCGTCGTGACGGCGACGGACGGCAAGCAGGAGAGCGCACCCTTCGTCCATGAATTTCGCCTTGCCGAGACATCGGTCGAGATCGCGCTCGTGGCGATCGATGCTTCGAGGGGGACACAGCCAGGTTCAGTCTTCGAGGCCGTGGTCGAGTCGACCGCGGAAGACAGGGGCAGCTACGAAGTGGTACTCGAATGGAAGGTCAACGGTGAAGTCGTCGGCCGTGAAGAAGAACTCGACACGACGCTCTTCGCACCCGGTGAGGTGGTCGAATTGAAGGCTCGCCTCGATTTCGGTGGTCGTGTGACTCGGCCCGTATCCTCGCGGCCGGTCAAGCTGGCGCGTGGAGAGGCACCGACCATCCTTTCCGAACCCCGAGTGGGCGTCGAGGGCGGTGTGTTTCGGTATCGGATTCGCGCCACGAGTTCCGAGCCCAATGGCAGGGTCTCCTACGCGTTGCTGAAAGGGCCCGAGGGTATGACGGTCGACGCTTCGAGCGGTCAGATCTCCTGGCGCCCCGGTGAAGATCAGCGCGGGGCTTTTGGGGTCGAGGTCGCGGCCGCCGATCAATGGGGAAGTGCCAGTGCACAATCCTTCCGGATTCAGGTCGATGCCCCCGTTGCGCCCCCCGCAAGTGCCCGCTGAGGATGGGCTCTATACGATTGCCGGAGCGCGCTCATTCGCTTCAGGCGAGGGCCTCTTCAACGACCCGAGTGAGTCCGCCCAGGTAGGTCGCGCCGAAGAGCCGGACGTGGACCAGAAGCGGGTAGATCTGGTAAAGGGCGACCCGCGCGTCGGCCCCGGGCGAGAGGGGAGCGGTGGCTTCGTAGGCTTCGAAGACGCCTCGTCCGAATCCACCGAAGAGCCTCATCATCGCAAGGTCGATCTCGCGATGCCCTCCATAGCAGGCGGGATCAATCAGGCAGGGGAGCCCCTGCTCGTCGATCAGCACATTGCCCGACCATAGATCCCCGTGCAGCCGCGCGGCGGGTTCGTCGTCACCGACGAGCTGTGGAAGATCATCGACCAGTCGATCGAGCTGGCGTGAGAGGCGATCGGGGAGGAGTTCTGCATCCCGTGCGAGGCGCTGCAGGGGTTGGATTCGATTGGCTCCATAGAATTCGGCCCAACTCGGTTTCGGGTCATTCGATTGGGGCAGGCGGCCGATCCAATTTTGCTCGCTGAATCCAAGATGCGACGGCGAGGCCTGATGCAATTGTGCGAGTCCCTCGCCGAGCCGCCACGCGTAGTCATCGACCGGAGGTCGGCTCTCGATCCATTCGAGCGCAAGCCAATCGGCGTCGTGGGCCAGTGGCCGCGAGATCCGGATGGGGGTCTCGGCTTCGCTCAACCAAGCGAGTCCCCGGGCTTCACAGGCGGCGAGGCCGATGGGCGCGTCCCTGTAATATTTGACAAATATGAGATCGCCCGAGGCGAGCTCAACCTGGAAACTCTCTCCGATGTCCCCCCCGATGACGGGGGTCGCTGCGACGATCTCATCGTCGAGGGCGGCTTCAAGAGTCGGACGCCAAGTGGCGCGGTCGCAATTCACTCCAGCATCCCGTCGCGCCGAATCTGCTCGATCAAACCTCGGCAGGCCGCTTCGCACAGATCGAGGACCTCCTCGAAGCCGGCGTCACCGCCGTAATAGGGATCCGGGACCTCGGATTCCGCTTTCGCTTCGGGGTCGAAATCCCGAAACAGAGAGAGCCGCCCCCGGAAGTCGGCGCCTTTCGCCAGGGCCTCGAGATTTTCGAGATTCTCCCGATCCATTGCGAGGACATAGTGCTGGGTGAAAAAATCCTCGACCGCGAATGGCCTCGCCCGGCTATCTAGTGCAATGCCACGACGTTGGGCGGCCTGTCGAGCGCGTGGATCGGCACGTTCGCCGGCGTGATGGGCTGCGGTGCCAGCGCTGTCGATCTCGAAGCGCTCCGACAGTCCCTGATCCTCCACGAGTCTTCGCATCACGCCTTCGGCTGTCGGTGAGCGGCAAATATTGCCCAGACAGACGAAACAGACTCGAACGGTCTTCTGTGCCATCTATTCCCCTTCGGTGAAAGCCTAGCAAGCGTGTTCAATGGTCGACCCGATGATCCAAGTGTCCGTTTAGTCGATAAGGAATGTAAATCACCGGGCCTCCGGATACCCGAAAACCATCGTGCGGACGGAAGCGAATCATTGCATGATTGATTTCAGCCTGGCCATCACGGCAGCGATCCTTTCGCTGATCGCGCTCTCATCGTGGCGATCTGGTTCGACTCCGACCGGCAGGGGATTCGTCGCATTCGTCGTCGCAAGCGACCTCTGGGCGATCATGAGGCTGCCTTCGACCAGGCGGCGCTCACTGGCGACGGGGTGGAATATGTCTCGAGAGCCTTCGGGTTGATCGCCGCGGCAAGCATGATTCGGCTCTCGACCCGAGCGGTCAGCGATTCCGGTCGGATTCCCTTTTCATTCGAAGCCCTGATCTGCCTTCCCTCGTTCGGTGTATGGGCGCTTGATCAGCAGTCCTTGATCTCGCTCGGGTCTGCCGCTGGCTTCCCTTGGGTATGGTGAACGCGATTTTGCCGCTCGCGGTCGCGGGCGAGGAACTCTTCATGAGCATGTCGATTGGAATCGCCGTGTATCCGGATGATGGGGAGGACACGGAAAGCCTGCTGCGAAATGCGGGTGCTGCGATGTATTTCGCGAAGGGGCGCGGCTGGAAGGACTATCAGTTCTATTCCGAAGAAATGAATCGCACGAGCTCGTCTCGGATCGAGATCGAATCTCGTCCGCGCGGTGCACTCGAGCGCAACGAGTTTCAGCTGTTCTATCAGGCGACCCTCGATGCGGAGAGCGGAGAGGTCGTGGCGGCTGAAGCGCTTCTTCGTTGGATCACTGCAGACGGTATAATGCTGTCGCCCAATCAGTTCATTCCGGTCGCCGAAGAAAGCGGACTCATCGTTTAGGCCGGACGTTGGGTCTTCCGCACCGCTTGCGCTCAGGCGCAGCGATGGCGGCGGGAATTCGATCGATCGATTCGGATCGATGTCAACGCATCCGGACATCAGATTCGCGAACTCGGGATGTTGGAAATGGTCCGACGAGCGCTCGACGAGACCAAGGTGAACCCCGAGCAGGTCGAAATCGAGTTGACCGAATCGACGATCATGCAGGATGATTCGCTGACGGTGCACACGCTTCGTGAATTGCGCGCGATGAGAATCGGGCTCGCCCTCGACGATTTTGGGACGGGATATTCCTCGCTCCCCTACCTGCGACGCTTCACGATCGATCGCTCTTTCGTCGCGGAGTCGCCCAAGAATCCGGATGCTGCGGCGCTGACCACGGCGATCATTGCGATGGCCCATGGGCTGCGGCTGAATGTCGTCGCCGAGGGGGTGGAGACCGCGCATCAGGCACTCTTCTTGCGCCAGAGGGGCTGCGACGAGCTTCGGGGCTACCCGTTCGGATGTCCCTGTCTCGAGGAGGAATTTGTTGATCGGCTCCGCGTTCGTCCGATGCGGATCGACGAAACACTCCAAGACGAGGTCCACGAAGGCTGAATCCCGATGGCTCTGCAGGTATGCTGCATCGCCGCGTGGCCCGAGGGCGCGCGTGGGAGAGACCTTGTCGAAGAACAGATCCCCTGGAAACCCGGAGCAGGCTCCACCCCGAGCGGGTGGGGCGGGCGATCTCTTGCCGCGGGTGCTCGAGATGACGAGGCCGGACGATTGGCATCTTCATCTTCGCGAGGGGGCGATGCTCGCGCGGGTCCTGCCGCATACGGCCCGCTGCTTTGGGCGCGCCATGGTCATGCCAAATCTCGACCCTCCGATGGCGACGGCGGAGCAAGCGGAAGGTTACGCGGAAAGAATCCGTTCGCTGCTGCCCGAGGATTCGACTTTCGAGCCGCTGATGACACTCTATCTCACGGACGCGATGTCGAGGGAAGAAGTCGAGCGCGCGTCGAAGTCGGCTCAGGTGGCAGCCATCAAGTTCTATCCGAAGGGCGCAACCACGCATTCAGCGCATGGAGTCGACGCGCTGGAGAAGCTCTCGCCGGTTCTCGAGGCTCTCGAAGATCATGACCTGCCGCTTCTTGTTCATGGGGAATCGGTTTCTGTGGAGACGGATATCTTCGACCGAGAACGGCGTTTCCTCGAAGACACACTGGCCCCTCTCGTCTCCCGGCATGAGGGGCTGCGCATCGTTTTCGAACATATCACGACCGCGGAAGCGGCGGCCTTCGTCGAGGAGTCGCCGGCCCGAGTGGGCGCCACGATCACTCCGCAGCACCTGCTCATGAATCGGAACGCGATCTTCGAGGGGGGACTGCGTCCGCACCATTATTGTCTGCCCGTACTCAAGCGAGAACGGGATCGAGTCGCTCTGGTTCGCGCCGCGACCGGGGGCGATCCGAGTTTTTTCCTCGGAACCGATAGCGCCCCCCACGAACGTGCCGCAAAGGAAGCGCCCTGCGGTTGCGCGGGTATTTTCAGCGCTCCGATTGCGATCGAGTGCTATGCGGAGGCTTTTGCCCGAGCGGGTGCCCTCGGTCGACTCGAAGGATTCGCGAGCCACCACGGGGCCGATTTCTACCGCTTGCCACGCAACCGTGACAGCATCTACCTCGATCGTCTCGATTGGACCGGACCAGATTTTGAGGGAGCGGTCAAGGTGTTCTGGGCGGGTGAGCCGCTTCGCTACCGGATGCGCGAAGCGACTCGAGGTCGCACGGACACCCTCGACGCTGGCTCATAGCGGCTGCGTCGCACTCGGGTCAGGTCAGTCGAGGTCCTTGGACATCGCGCGGTGCTTGATCCCGGCTTCGATAAATTCGTCGCCTTCGCTCCGGTAACCGAGCCTCTCGTAGAAGGGGACGGCGGCGACCTGGGCATTCAGGCAGATGCGTGAGAGCGCGCGGTTTCGTGCCCGCGACTCGATCGCTTCCATCAGCAAGCGCCCGAGTCCGAGATGACGTGCGGATTCGAGCACGGCCACTCGTTCGGCCTGCGCGGTCGATCCGATGACGCGCATTCGGGCGGTCCCGCGGGCGCGTTCATCGGGGCCGGGATGCGTGAGTGCAATGAAGTGTTCCGCGATCTCGTCGAGTCCGTCCCATTCGAGCTCCGCCGGAACGGATTGTTCCTCGACGAAAACGATTCGGCGGATCTTGCAGCATTCGGCGAACCAAGGAGGATCGATGCCCCGTTCAATGGGAGCGAAGGAGATCCGCTCGATCCGGGGCTGCATCGTCGATCGAGACCTGGCGTCCAGCAACACAGCGAGCCTCCCTGAGATGGGCTTGTCGGTCGATGAGGATGGATCAGCGGGCGCGAAGATCGTCCCGGGTCTCGGATGCGATGCGGCGTTTGCGAGCGATGCCATTGTACAGAAACCGATGGCCCGAAATGACGCCCTACAGCAAAGACGTCCGTAAAAAAGCAGACGCCCCGGCGTCGGCAGACGTCGGGGCGTTTGACTTGAATGATTCGATCGGTTGCTCAGACCGCCGGCTCAGGGCTCAAGTGAGCCGGACTCGATCATTCCGGTTTTTCTTCTCTTGCTCTAGCTACTCAATCAAAATTCGTTGTTCTTCTGGAAGAGCGAGCGCCTTGAATCTCGAAGGACTCCTGGCTGAATGGCTCTCGGGAATCATCATGTCCCGATCCTTCCTTGGAGTATTCTTAAGCAGATTGCGTGCCAATCTCTTCGCCAAATAAGAAGCCAAATGACTACAGGGAGTTGCGGGCGAATCGGCGATCCATTGGCCACCGATCGAATCCGATGGAGTGGTGCGTTCTGCTCCACTCGAGCCACTGGGCCGATTGAGGACATTATAAGTAACGGTTTTATTACAGGAAAATATATTTCATCGGAGAGTGGTGTGATTCGCACCGCCGGAGTATTTTGCACCACAGAATTGATGCCCCCATGGGGGTTTCTTTCTTTGGAGCCCAGAATCAGGCGGGCGGATGAGAAAATCGATCGCGCGGGCTCGTTGCTGCCTCCGTTTGCCCGCCGCTCCAAGGGGGCCCCGTGTGCCTGGCATCCGAACTCGACCCGCCGGGGGGCACGGCCGGCCGATCGGTCCGGGATCGGCGAGAGCAGGGACGCCTCGTCATGGCGACCCGTCGGCGGACCGTGCCCGCCTGGATCTCGCGACCGGGTGATCCTTTCGGCGGCCTTCGGGATGAGCCACCGGTCGAGTTTCGGGGAGCGCCGCGACCGATCGCGCTTCTCGATGGCCGAGCTGATCGGGAATGAGTCGGGACGTGATAGCCTGCCGCCAAGGGCGCTGATTCGGCAATGCATGGGGCGGACCGGGTTGTAATGAAAAAGGGCGAGTCACAGAACGAGGCGCGCAAGGGCGGAGGATGGCTTCGGCTCGTGCTCGTCATGGCGCTGCTCCTGTTCCTCCTGGGCGCGGCCGCGGTCGCCCTTCGCACCTTCAGCGAGTCGGATGCTGCGAGGGCCGTGCCGATTGCCGACGTTTCGTCAGAGCGGTTGCTTGCTCTCGGAAGCGTCGTTGGGTTCGCGGCCGCTTATGACACCCACGCCTGGCTCGGGATTCCCTTCGCGAGTCCCCCCGTTGCTTCTCTTCGTTGGCGCGCCGCTCGGCCGGCGGAGGCCTGGGCGGACACCCTCGACGCGCTCTCTTTCGGATCCCCGTGTCTCCAGTTGGCCGATGGACTCGTCGGCATTCCGGCCGAGGACGACGAGGGTTTCGGGGGTTCCGAAGATTGCCTCTATTTGAATGTCTGGGCGCCGCGAGCCGAGCCCGAGAGCGTACCGATCGGAGGGGAGCGGCTTCCGGTGATGGTCTGGATCCACGGTGGCGGCCATTCCGTTGGGCATGCCGGCTCGCCGATCTATGACGGTGCACGCCTTGCCGGCTCCGAGAGGATCGTCCTGGTGAGTCTCAATTATCGATTGGGTCCACTCGGATGGTTCTCCCACCCGGCGATACGCGAGACGGCGAGTGATGCGCTCGAGGCCTCGGGCAATTTCGGCACACTCGATCAGATTCGAGCGCTCGAATGGGTCCAGTCGAATATCGAGGAGTTCGGTGGCGATCCGAATAACGTCACGATCTTCGGAGAGTCCGCCGGCGCGAGGAACGTTTTCTCGCTGCTCCTAGCGGAGGCTGCGCGTGGGCTCTTCCATCGCGCGATCGCGCAGAGCGGTTCGATGGATTCAGCGAGTCGCGCCGAAGCCGAGAACCCGAGCGGCGCCAACCGATCGGATCGGCCGCGTAGCACAGCCGACGCCGTGGTTTCACTGCTGGTCGACGCGGGTGTCGTGCCCGACCGTGACGCGGCGCGCGGCTACGCCAGCGAGCTGCCCGCCGCTGATTTGGCCGAACTCTTGCGAAGCCGTTCCGCGCGTGAAATCCTGAACGCCTATCGAGATCCCGATCGCCCCGGCAGGCTCCGCGTGCCCCAGCCGATTCGTGATGGTGTCCTTCTGCCGAGCGGCGATTGGGTCGACGCGTTTCGTGTGGGGCATTTCAACCGGGTGCCGATGATCCTGGGTTCGAATCGAGATGAGATGAAGCTCTACTTCTCTCAGGACGAAGCGCATGTCCGAAAGAGTCTGGGGCTCCTCTACCGGATTCGGGATCTTGATGATTATGGGCGACGGGCCCGCTATCACAGCGACCTCTGGGCCGTTCGGGCCGTCGCTCGGCCCGCAGCCGCGATCCATGATTCTGGTTGGAGTGAGATCTACGCCTACCGATTCGATTGGGATGAATTGCCGAGGGTATTTGGGCAGGACATGTCCGAATTGCTCGGCGCCGCGCATGGATTCGAGCTTCCTTTCCTCTTTGGAAGCTTCGATGTCGGCGCCCCCCTGCTGAGTCGCCTGCTCTTTCCCCCGGAGACCCTGGCCGATCGTGAGCCCCTGGCGGAGCAGATGATGGGCTACTGGGCCGAGTTCGCGCGGACGGGTCGCCCAGCCCGGGGCGGGCGTCGGGACGTCCCCGAATGGTTGCGCTGGTCGACGGCGGGGAACGGGGATGCGAATCTGCTCATCCTCGATAGCGAGGGCGGTGGGGGGATTCGCGTGGCGCAGACGACTCTGTCCCGGGACCACGTGATCGCAGCCGTGGATGCCGAGCCGGAGCTAGGGCAGGCCGAAAAATGCGAGATCTTCCTCGATCTCTTCTCCAATCGACCGGATTGGGATCCCGAAGAGTTTCGCCAGATCGGGCGCCGAGGCTGTGCCGGTTTCGGTCCAGAGACGATCACCGGCTCTTCGGTCCCGCATTAGCCGGCGGCGCTTCCCACTTCCCCCGGTCCGCCTGTGACGACTTCTTTGGCGCGTGGCTGCCATGGCCTAGACTCGCGCGCCCCGACGGGAGGGAGCAGAGGACGATATGGTTTCGAATCACGATGGCACAGGACGGGGGGGCGCTCCGACGGCCACCGTTCTCGATCGACTCTTTGAGGTCGTGACGGCGCGTCGTGATCAGCGCCCCGAGGGCAGTTATGTTCGAAGCCTGCTCGACGGCGGTTGGGCGGCGATCGAAGCCAAGGTGCGCGAAGAGGCCCAGGAAGTGGTCGATGCCGCTCGGGATGAGAGCGATCAGGCATTGGCGCACGAGGCAGCCGATCTGCTCTTCCATCTGTGGGTGATGCTCGCCTCTCGCGGTCTCGAGCCGGCGGCGGTCTACGCCGAGCTCGAGCGCCGCTTCGGAATCGGTGGCCACGAGGAAAAAACCGCTCGGGCGGCCCGGGGCGCCGAACAAGGCAAGGACGACGAAGTATGATCCCGGATGAACGACTGCGTATCGCGATTCCCTCCAAGGGCCGACTGCGCGAGGCCGCCCTCTCGACCCTCGAACGTGCGGGACTTCGCTTCAAGGTTTCCGGGCGGCGGCTCTTCTCCGTCTGTTCGGACACGGGCATGCGTATCATCTTCACGAACACGGCGGACATCCCCGTGCTCGTCGCTGAGGGCGTGGTCGATCTCGGGATTACGGGCAGCGATCAGGTGCTTGAGAAGGGCGTCGACGTCGTCGAGCATCGCCGGCTCGGGTTCGGGCATTGCCGACTCTCGATCGCCGTGCACAAGGACGCGCCCTATCGCTCGAGTTCGGATCTCGCGGGCAAGGTCATCGGTGCGAAATTCGTGAATCTCGCGCGGGATTATTTTGAAGCGAAGGGCGTCGAGAACGTCCAGCTCATCGAGATCCAGGGTGCGGTCGAAGTGATGGTTCTGCTGGGCCTGGTCGATGGCATCGTCGAAATCGTCGAGACCGGAAATAGTCTCGTCGAGAATGACCTTGTCGAACTCGAACGTGTTCTCGAGGCGGAGGCCGTTCTGATCGGTTCCGCCCAGCCGCGCGATGCCGAGCTCTCGGGCCAGCTGCTCCGGCGGGTCGATGGCGTGTTGGCCGCGGCGCGTTACACGCTACTCGAGTACAACTGTCCGGTGGATCGGATCGAGGAAGCCACGCGGATCGCCCCGGGATTCTCCTCGCCGACGGTGGGGCGCCTCCAGGACGGCGCCTGGCTGTCGGTCAAGGTGCTGGTCGAGAAGTCGAAGACACAGCGGGTCATCGACGCGCTAGAAGGGATCGGCTGCGTTGCGATTCTCGAGACCGAATTGCGCCACGCGCGACTCTGATCCCCGCACCGAGAACTTCGGGCGCCACGGTTATGTCCAGAAAACGCCGATTCTGATGGCCCGATGACTCGTGGATCTCACAGGCTTTTTTTCGAGTAGGATTTTTCACTCGGAAATCTGTGGAAGACCAGGGAGTGTCTCGGGCAAAGCATGGAGAAGAGGAGAAGAGTTCACCGCCCCTGGAAATTCTTCGTTATGCATTTCTTGAAATGGCTGATGATGACACCACGCCCGAGAGGGCTGACTCTCTCATATGGATGCCGGATTTGGCCAGGGTTCTCGCCATCGATGATCGTCAGGTGTTTTGCGACTGGGTGGCGCGCGCTCGACGTCGCGCAGGTCTCGAGGTGATCGAGGCCTGCGATCTACTCTCGGGGTTGTAGCGAGCGGTCGAGGACGCACCGGATCTCGTCGTTCTCCCGGAGCGCTTTGGCGAGTTCGGCGGTCTCGAGGTCTGCGAAAGCATAGCAAGTGACCCCACAGCTGGAGGCACCCCGATCATCGTGATGGCCGACGGTGATGCAGCCGCGCGGCGAAGACGCGCGCTGCGCGCTGGAACGCACCACGTGGTTCCGTGCTCCTTGCGGCCCGCTGATCTTTGCGACCTTGTCTGGGAGTTGCTCGCGACCGGGGGGCCCTGAATTTCGCTGATCGAGCGCTCCGCGATGGCCTCTGCGCAGGGCGCATCCCGCTGCTCCGATTGATCGGCGGGGCTCTTCGCCCCGTCAACCCGCGCGCTGGCGCGCGAGACCGATGGCACTTGAAATCACCATCAGACCTCCGATGAGGGTCCATCGATCCGGCTGCTCCCCAAAGAACAGGGCGCCCCAGGCGACGGCGAATACGACCTGGAGGTAGGAGAGCGCTGTTCCATGCGCAGCGGGGAGTTGCGCGAGTCCGCGCGTCAGGCTGACTTGCCCCACCTGGGTCGCCAGCCCTATGCCGAGAAGCAGAAACCACTCGGAGCCCACCGGCCACAGGAAATTCGGAAGCATCGTGGGGATCGCGGCCGGCAGCGTGACGAGGGGGAAGTAGAAAACGATCACCAGTGGGTCCTCGCGTCGACTGAGTCGGCGAACGACGACGTAGGCCGCGGCGCTGAAGGTCGCTCCCGCGACGGCGACGATGACCCAGAAGGGATCGAGGGAGGAAACGTCCTCTCCGAAGAAGAGCGCTGGTCTTGCGACGAGAATGACGCCCACGAGGCTGATCGCCGTCGCCAGCAGGATCCGGCGCGTGATGGTTTCGCCCAGGAAGACCCCGGCGAAGATCGCTGTGATGGGGGGATACAGGTATTGCAGGACCGTGGCCTCGGCCAGCGGCAGATGGGTCACCGCGGCGTAAACGCAGGAGAGTCCAGCGAAGCCCAGCCCTCCCCGGATCCACAGCCAGAGTCGGTCTTCGCCCCAGGGCGACACGCCGGCACGGCGCAGGAGCGACCAGCTGAGAGCGAGGCTCACGATCGCTCGGGCGGCGACGATCTCCTGACTCGGCAATCGCTCGCCCACCAGCTTCACCAATACGGTCATCGCACTGAAGGCGAGGGCGCTCAACATCATCAAGAGGGCGCCGCGTTGCATGGAATTCCCTCTCTTCGCCGAGCTTGGGCGTGGCCGATCTTGTCACGCTTTGGCCGGGTCCGCCCACCATCGGTAGACTTGCCGATCGGAGCCCCACTCGATGACCGATCTCTCTAAAAGTATTCGACACCTGCGTGATCTGGTCGCGATTCCCTCGGTGAACCCGATGGGGCGCGAGGATCTCCCACCGGAAATCGTGGGGGAGCAGGCGGTCGCCGAACACGTTGCGGCGGAGCTGTGCCGGCTCGGGATGGATGCAGCGTTGATTGGCCGTGATGGGCGCACAAGCGTCGTGGCGGAAGCGTGCGTCTCGACTGCGACCGAGACGCTGCTCATTGCGAGCCACCTCGACACCGTCCCCGTCGACGGCATGGAAATCGACCCCTTTGATCCGGTGATCGAGGGGGATCATCTACTCGGGCGCGGTTCGTGTGATACGAAAGCGGGAATGGCGGCTCTTCTCGAAGCCCTGGAGCGCGTCCTCGAGCGCGGCCGTTTAAAGCGCAATCTGCTCATCGTCGGGGAAGCGGATGAGGAACTCGGCAGTCGGGGTGTCTCCGACGTGTTGGCTCATCTCGGTGATGGCCGACCGGATTGGGTGTTGGCGACGGAGCCCACGGACCTACGTCTCATCAACGCCCACAAGGGCGTCATCCACTCTCGGATCTGCGCACGCGGACGCGCCTGCCACAGCTCCGATCCGGCCTCCGGCCGGAATGCCATCGTCCTGCTCGCAAAGGCGATCCTTGCGATCGAGCAGAGTGCTTCGGTCTTCGCCCATCGCCCCCATCCCCAGCTCGGGCTGGCGACGCTCTCCATCGGCATCGTGCGCGGCGGCCAGGCACCCAATACCGTGCCCGACGAGGCGTTGATCTGGGTCGATCGTCGAACCTTGCCGGACGAGACGCCAGAGATCGTGCGTGCGCAGCTCGAGGAGACCCTCGTGCAGGCCGGGGTCGCGGCCGAGGTCTTCGTCGAGAGCTGCAGCGAAGAGAAGCCGCCACTCCTGTCCGACCCCGATGGTTCCGCCGTGCGGTCGGTCGCCGAAGCCCTCGGGTCCGTCGGCCTGCCCGGGGGGTGTGGGCAGGTCGCCTTCGGAACCGATGCGGGCGTGTTCGCACGCGCGGGGGTACCGGGGGTCGTGCTAGGCCCGGGTTCGATCGCGGTCGCTCATACTTCGCGGGAATTCGTCCCGATGGGCCAGGTCGAGACCATGGTGCGGATCTTCGAACGACTGCTCGAGTCCGAGGGCGCGGGTTGCTGACGAGCGACTCGGTTCGAAGATCCGTCCGGTTCCCGGTCCGCGCTGGCTATGCGCGAAGTCGCTCAAGCGAGTCCCGGGGAGGGGTGATGCCCAAGGGGAGCCGGAATCCGCCGGCGGGAGGTGTCGCATGACTTCATCATCCCGATCGATCCTCGCCGTCCTGCTCCTCGGCTTAGCTCTCGGGTTGTGCCAGGGATGCATCAGCGGTCCACCCCACTCCGCGAAGGAACGCGGGGAGCGGGCGTTCTTGCAAGGTAACTGGCGGAGCGCCAAGAAATATTTTGCTGAGGCGCTGCGGCTCGAGGCAACCGACGGTCGAGCATGGCTCGGGCAGGCCAGGGCGCAATTGCTGGGGCGTGATGCCGAGGGGACGCTGCGGAGTCTATCGAGCCTCGCGAAGGTCGATCCCGATCGCTTTCACGGCGAAGCTCGCAAGACCTATCTCTCCGGGCTCGAGGGCGCCGTGCGCCAGCGCCTGGGGCGGCGTCAGAGCGAGGCGGCACTCCAAGCGGTGCGCGCACTCGCAGAGCTCGACCCGGATCGGAACGGCCTTTCGCGCCTGCTCGGCCTGTCGCTGATGGCAGAGGGAGATCGCCTCCGCCTGATCGGAGATCGTGATCGTGCGCTCCTGCTCTTTCGCGAAGCGAATCAAGCGATTCCTCACTCACTCGATGCCTGGGTCGCTGCCGCGGAGATCCTGATCGAAAGGGGGGATGGGAAGCGGGCGATGCAACTGCTCAAGGCGGCTCGCAAGTCTCATCCGACCGCTGGAGCGATCAGAATGCTCACGCTCCAGGTGCTGCAGATGCGCTCGGTCTGGCTCGGCATCGACCTGGGACAGGCATCACCGAAGTGCGCGTCGAGGTGGAACGTCAGAGCCGGGCGGGCGCTCAGCGCAGCGTGATACGGACCGGGATCCAGCGCTGAACGATCGAACCGACCGATCCTTCACGCTTCCAATGGGAGAGCGCGGCGTCCAGTACGCTGCGCAGTTGCGCGTCCTCCGGACGCGTCGCCCAGGCGAGTTTCTCTTCGGTGAGCGGACGGTAGAGACCATGGAGATCGCGCTGCTCGATGTCTCCGGCCACCCGCCATACGGTGGGCGCATCGTGGATGAAATAGTCGATCCGATCAGCCCGCAGACTGCGCAGGCCTTCCTCGATGCTCTCGAATCCAAAACTCGACGAGCGCGGCAGGCTCATCGCGACATAGCGTTCGCCACTGGTGCCGCGCTGGTATCCGACGCGAACTCCGTTGCGGCGGAGCCCCTGGACGCGACCGAATCGCGCGATGTCGCGGGAGCGGATCAGGGCGAGCTGTCCCACCTCCATATAGGGCAGGGAGAAGGCGACGCGATCGGCCCGCTCGGGCGTGATGGAAAGTCCGCTCATCACGATATCGACGTCGCCGCGTTCGAGTGCGGCGATCAATTCTGGAAAGGGGTAGCGGGCGAATTCGATCCGTCGGTCGAGGGCTTCGCCGACCATCCGGGCGAGGTCGCCTTCGATGCCGACGATCTCGCCGTCGATCTCAAAAATGACCGGCGGGTAGTCCGGCGAGACGCCGACCCGCAGTGGGGGGCGGCGATCGAAGAGAGGGCCCGAGCCCAGGCATCCGCCAGCCATCGAGAGAAGCAGGGTCAGGCCGACGCACAGCGAGAAACGTCCCCAACCTCGGGGCCCTCCACGGGCCTGGCCTTGGGGTTGCCTCTCGAGCATCGACCGATCGAAGCTGGGCACGCTCTCCTCCACAAGTCCTGACGCAAGCTACTGCCTTGCCAGGCGAACCGCCAATTTCTACTTTGCGTCGCCGGTCGGGTCGGTCGTCCATTGCGGCAGCCGCGCGGGTCGAGAGGGGGGAGAATGAGCGAAGCCAAACCGAAGACCGTCCTGCGGAGCGCGTATCAGGTCCCGGATTATCTGATCGATCGCGTCGATCTCGCATTCGACCTCGCTGAAGACGAGACGCTCGTCGAGGCCCGACTCTCGGTCCGGCGTCGCGAAGGTGCGCCATCCCCGTCGGGAACGAGGAGGGCCGGGACGGGAGGGGCGCTCGTGCTCGATGGGGAAGGTCTCGAGTTGCGTGAGATCGAGATCGATGGTCAGCCGCTCGCAAGAGCCGCCTATCGCGTCGACGCAGATCGTCTCACGATCGAGTCGCCACCTTCACGATTCGAATTGCGGACGCTCGTCGCGATTCACCCCGAAACCAATACGGCACTCTCCGGGCTCTTCAAGAGCAGCGGTAATTTCTGCACGCAATGCGAGGCCATGGGCTTTCGGCGGATCACCTATTTCCTCGATCGTCCCGATGTGATGGCACGTTATTCGGTATCGATCGCGGCGGATCGGGAGCGTTACCCGGTGCTGCTCTCGAATGGTAATCGGATCGAGTCCGAGGATCTCGGGGATGGGCGCCATCGGGTACGCTGGGAGGATCCCTTCCCGAAGCCGAGTTACCTTTTTGCGCTCGTCGCGGGAGACCTGCGCTGTCATGCCGGCGAGTACGTGACAGCATCCGGTCGCAGAATTCGGCTCGAGATCTGGGTCGAACCCCAGAATACCGATGCCTGCGACCACGCCCTGCGCTCGCTCGAGCGCGCCATGAAATGGGATGAGGAGCGCTTCGGTCTCGAATACGACCTCGATATCTATATGATCGTCGCTGTCGGCGACTTCAATATGGGGGCGATGGAGAACAAGGGGCTCAACGTATTCAACTCGAAATATGTGCTTGCGCTTCCCGAGACCGCGACCGACGACGACTACGAGGGAATCGAATCGGTCATCGCCCACGAGTATTTCCACAACTGGACCGGCAACCGGGTCACCTGCCGCGATTGGTTTCAATTGACACTGAAAGAGGGGCTCACCGTCTACCGGGATCAGCGTTTCAGCGCGGAGATGAGCTCCGAGGCGATCGTTCGCATCGCGAGCGTCAAGCAGCTCCGATCTCGCCAATTCCCGGAGGACCAGGGGCCGATGGCGCACCCGATCCGGCCCGACTCCTATATTTCGATTGATAATTTCTATACCGCGACAGTCTACGAAAAGGGCGCGGAGGTGATTCGGATGTACGACGCGCTGCTCGGCCGCGACGGCTTCCGCACAGGGATGGATCTCTATTTCACTCGTCATGACGGTCAGGCCGTTACCTGCGACGATTTTCGCGCGGCCATGGCGGCGGCGGGCGGTCGTGACCTGGGGCAATTCGAACGCTGGTACGCCCAGGCCGGGACCCCGAGGCTGCGTGCCGAAGGCCATTTCGATCTCGCTGCCAGACAGTATCACCTCACGCTGGCCCAGGATTATCCGGAAACCGCCTTCGAGATCGTCGGGGCCGAGCAGCGGGAACCGCTTCATCTACCGGTACGGGTCGGTCTGCTCGCAGCGGACGGTGCGGCGATTCCGATTCGTCTGGAGGGCGAGGGGGTGGAGAAGGGCACGAGTCGCGTTCTCGAAATGACGGAAGCCGAACAGACCTTCGTCTTCGAGGGGGTCGAGGAGGAGCCCGTGCCCTCATTGCTGCGCGGCTTCTCGGCGCCGGTCCGGCTCGAGATGGAGCGCAGCCCCGAGTCCTTCGCTCTTCAGATGGCGCACGACGACGATGCCTTCAATCGGTGGGATGCGGGGCAGCAGCTCGCCCTCGGTCTGCTCGTCGAGTCCGCCGAGATCGTTCATGCGGGCGGGACGCCCACCCTCGATCCCTCCTTCTCGGCGGCCTGGGTGCGGGTCCTCGGAGACGATTCCCTGGACGGTTCCCTGCGCTCCCAGGCGCTGACCCTGCCCGCCGAGCGGGTTGCTGCCCAGGAGATGGAGGTGATTCATCCCGACGCAATCCACGAGGCGCGCGAGGCGATGCTCCGCGATCTCGCTCGGGCGCATCACGACGTCCTCTGGTCGCTCTATCATGGTCTGGCCCCGAATGCTCCCTACCGCCATGACCGCGTCCAGATCGATCGGCGCCGCCTTCGCAACGTCGCGCTTCGGATGCTCGCGGCGACGGACGAGGAACAAGCGATCGAGGCGGCCTGGGCGCAATTCGAAGGGGCCGACAATATGACCGATGCCCAGGCGGCCTTTCTGATCCTGGCGGACAAAGAGCACGCGCGTCGAAATGACGTGATTGCGGCCTTCTACGAGCGCTGGAAGGAGGACCCCCTGGTCCTCGATAAATGGTTCACCATCCAGGCGAGCTCGACCCGCCCCGACACCCTCGACCGCGTGCGCGAACTCGCGGAGCACCCGGACTTCAATCTCGGGAATCCGAATCGGGTTCGTTCCCTGATCGGTGCCTTCTGCTCCGGGAATCAGGTAAGGTTCCACGGCGCAGCGGGGGCTGGGTACGTCTTCCTGGCGGACTATGTCCTGGCGCTCAATGATTCGAATCCGCAGGTCGCCTCACGAATGGCTTCGATCTTCAACGATTGGCGTCGCTACGACCCGGATCGTCAGGCGGCGATCCAGGCCCAGCTGGAGCGAATCGCCTCGAGTGGATCGCTCTCGAAAGACGTCTACGAAATCGTCAGCCGTGCACTCTCTCGCTGAGTCGTGCACCAGGAATAACGGTGATGTCCAATCTATATGATTATCGGGTGAAGACCATTCGCGGCGATGACTGCGCGCTCTCCGCTTTCGAGGGCAAGGTCTGCCTCATCGTGAATGTGGCCTCGGCGTGCGGTCTGACGCCACAATACGATGGGCTGCAGCGACTCTATTCCGAATACCGGGATCAGGGGTTCGAGATCCTCGCATTCCCCTGCAATCAGTTCGGGGCCCAGGAGCCGGGAAGCGAGAGTGAGATTGCCACGTATTGTGAAACGAATTTCGGGGTTGAATTCCCGATGTTTTGCAAGGTTGAGGTGAACGGTGAGGCGCGCGAGCCGCTCTTCGCGTGGTTGACGGGTGTCGAAGTCGGGCCCGAAGGTGCAGGTGATGTCGCATGGAATTTCACGAAATTTCTCGTCGGTCGAGACGGGGGGCTGATCGCACGCTTCGATCCGCCGACCGAGCCCTGTGCAGCATCGGTCAAAGAGAGAATCGGATCAGCGCTCGGCTGATTCGGCTGCGCAAGGGAGCATCATGAGGGGTCTCAACCCAGGCCAACCGATCCTGACGGCCAGGAGACTCGGGCGCCGCTTCGGCGATCGCTCGATCCTGAAGGGGGCTTCGTTCAGTCTGCAGCCCGGCGATCGTGTCGGCGTGCTGGGGCCGAACGGCGTCGGCAAGTCGACGCTGATGAAGATTCTCGCGCGCCGCGATGCGGAATTCGAGGGGGATCTTCATATCGCGAAGGGGGCGACCATCGGATACGTCTCCCAGGAACCCGAACTCGACTTCGACAAGAGTGTTCGGGAGAACGTCGAGGTCGCCGTCGCGCAGACGCGAGCTCTGATCGCTCGCTACGACGAGATCCTCGAGGCCTGGGAAGATCCTGACCTCATGGCAGACGAGGAGAAGATGAACAAGCTTCTCGAGGAACAGGGCAACGTTCAGGGCGAGCTAGAGGCCCTCGACGCGATGGACCCGGCGGCGCTGGACAATCGAATCGAAGTGGCGATGGAGGCCCTGCGTCTGCCACCCGGCGAGCGCGATGTGCGTTCGCTCTCGGGCGGCGAGCGGAGGCGGGTCTCGCTCTGCAAGGAACTCCTCGCACATCCCGACGTTCTGATCCTCGATGAGCCCACGAACCATCTGGACGCGGATACGGTCGCCTGGCTCGAAACCTTTCTGGACAGTTATTCTGGGACCTATGTACTCGTCACCCACGATCGATATTTCCTCGACCGCGTGGCGAATCGGATGCTCGAGGTCTATCACGGCGAGGTTCGCTCCTATGAGGGCAACTATTCCGATTTCCTCGAAGCCAAGGACAAACAGCAGGAGATCCAGGATCGGACCGACGCCAACCTCTTGAAGGCCGTGGCGCGGGAGCTCGAGTGGATCCGCTCGACCCCCCAGGCGCGGCGAACCAAGTCGAAGGCGCGGATTTCAGCCTATGACGATCTTGTCGAGAAAGCGAGTCGGATTCAGCCCGCTGACGAAATCGATTTGCGGATTCCCTTCGGGCCGCGACTCGGAAGCAAGGTGGTGAGTCTGCGCGGAGTGGGCAAGGGCTACGACGGCAGTCTCCTTCTGGATGGCTTCGATTTTGACATGCCCCCGGGTGCGATCGTTGGTGTGACGGGTGCGAACGGTCTCGGGAAGACCACGCTCGTCAACATGATCGTCGGTCGAGAGGGACCAGATTCCGGGACGATCGAGGTCGGTGAGACCACGAATTTCTGTTATGTGGATCAGACACGGCAGACCTTGCGCGACGATCTGACGGTCTATGACGAGGTGGCCGACGGGTCCGACATCATCGAATACGGTGACAAAACGCTATCGGTTCGACATTATCTCGCGAGGTTTCTCTTCAGCGGATCGATCCAACAGACCGAGGTCGGGCGCCTCTCCGGCGGGGAGCGAAATCGCCTTCAGCTGGCCAAGAGCCTCCGCAAACCGTCGAATTTCATCATCCTCGACGAGCCGACGAATGACCTCGACCTGATGACCCTGCGAGTGTTAGAAGAGTCTCTTTCCGAATTCCCCGGCTGCGCGATCGTGATTACGCATGATCGGTATTTTCTCGATCGCGTGGCGACGCATATCCTCGGATTCGAGGGTGATGCCGAGATCGAGTTCTGCAGTGGCTCATGGGATTTCTACGCGGAGCAGCGCGTCAAGCGACTCGCCGCAGCGGGGGGCGCTAAGTCCCAGAAATTCAAGCACCGCAAGATTGGTAGAGGCTGATCGTCTCGTTTGTCGAGGGCTGCGGGAGGAATGTTCGACCTTGCACGGATGCGCTGCGATTCAGAGGATCCGACGGGGGACGCGTCGCGCAGCGCTCTCGAGATGCATGTGGAGATGCTCCGGCAGAGACGAAGCCTCGCTGGCTGAAGAGTCCGTCTTTCCGCTGGACATTTTTCGGTGTCGAAACGCCTGAGGTCTCTTCGAGCGCCGAGTTCAGCGCAGCGACTTGACACTCTCCCGCTCGCGCACATCTCCTCACCCATCGGGTGATTTCATGCCGTTGGGAGGTGCGCGTTGCGCTTCGAAAAATTGACGATCAAGAGCCAGGAAGCCCTTCAGGAAGCTCAAAACCAGTGTGCGGAGCGAGGCCACC
The DNA here is from genome assembly GCA_002719955.1 of Deltaproteobacteria bacterium. Classification (GTDB taxonomy): domain Bacteria; phylum Myxococcota_A; class UBA9160; order UBA9160; family UBA4427; genus UBA4427. The sequence continues at coordinate 34,067 of PBFW01000025.1, forward strand.
AGAGCATCGAGGCCAGCCATCTGCTGGCGGCACTTCTTGCGCAGAGCGACGGCAGCACGGTCCCCGTGTTGCAGAAGCTTGGTGTTTCCATCGATTCACTCGCGGGCGAAATCGGACGCCTTCTCGAGCGGCAACCGAAGGTATCCGGCGGGGCGCAGCCACAAATGGCTGCGGGCCTGAATCGGATCTTGCAGGCGGCCTTCGGAGAGGCGGAATCCCTGCGCGACGAGTATATCTCGACCGAGCATCTGCTCCTGGCGATGGCGCGGGACGAGAGCGATGCGACCGGTCGTACGCTGCGGGGCGTGGGTGCGAGCTACGATGCGGTTCTCGAGTCCTTGGCGGCGATTCGTGGCTCGACACGAATCACCGATCCGGACCCCGAATCCAAATACCAATCGCTCGAAAAATTCGGGACCGACCTGACAGATTCTGCTCGTCTTGGAAAACTCGACCCGGTGATCGGGCGCGACGAAGAGATTCGACGTCTCGTCCAGGTGCTCTCTCGACGCAGCAAGAACAACCCGGTCCTGATCGGAGAACCCGGGGTCGGCAAGACCGCGATCGCGGAAGGCCTGGCCCTCCGCGTGGTTGCGGGGGATGTGCCGGAGACGCTCAAGGACCGCAGGGTGGTTTCCCTTGATATAGGTTCTCTCATCGCGGGTGCGAAATATCGGGGCGAGTTCGAGGATCGCCTGAAGGCCGTCCTGCGTGAGGTCTCCGAATCCGATGGTCAGGTCATTCTCTTCATCGACGAGCTGCACACGATCGTTGGCGCGGGCAATGCCGAGGGTTCCGCGGACGCGGCGAATATGCTGAAGCCCGCCCTTGCGCGGGGGGAGCTTCGCTGCATCGGCGCCACCACATTGGATGAATATCGGAAATACGTCGAGGGAGATGCTGCGTTGGCTCGGCGCTTCCAGCCGGTCTTCGTTGGGGAACCGGGCGTCGAGGATACGGTCTCCATCCTGCGCGGTCTGAAGGATCGCTACGAAGTTCATCACGGTGTGAGGATTCAGGATGCTGCCCTCGTTGCCGCATCGACCCTCTCTCATCGCTATATCACGGATCGATTCCTCCCCGACAAGGCGATCGATCTCATCGACGAGGCGGCGAGCCGGGTGCGCGTGCAGATCGACTCGATGCCGGAGGAATTGGATCATCTCGAGCGCAAGCGGACACAACTCGAGATCGAACGCGAAGCGCTCAAGAAGGAGTCGGACGAGGCGAGCCGCGAGCGGCTCGACGCCGTCGAGCTGGAGATCGCCGAACTGCGCGAATCGACGGATTCGATGAAAGGCAGCTGGCAGATCGAGAAGGGGCTGATCGCGCAGGTGCGGGCGGCCAAGGAGCGTCGCGAGTCGCTCTCGGCTGAATATGCGCGCGTCGAGCGCGCTGGGGATCTCGAGCGCGCGGCGGAACTGCGTTATGGCAAGCTCGTCGAGCTCGAGAACGAGATTGCTGAGAAACGGAAGGAGTTGGAGACTCTCCAGACGGCTGGCAGCCTGCTCTCGGAAGAGGTGACGAGCGAGGAGGTCGCCGAGATCGTTTCGAAGTGGACCGGCGTGCCCGTCACGAAGATGCTGGAGGGCGAGCAGGAAAAGTTGATCGAAATGGAGAGCCGCCTCGCGCAGCGGGTGATCGGACAAGATGAGGCGCTCTGCGCGGTGTCGAACGCCGTGCGCCGCGCGCGAGCGGGCCTCCAAGATCCCAGTCGGCCCATCGGTTCATTCATTTTTCTCGGCCCGACCGGTGTGGGCAAGACCGAGACCGCCCGTGCACTCGCCGAGTTCCTCTTCGACGATGAGCAAGCGATGGTCCGTGTCGACATGAGTGAATACATGGAGAAGCACTCGGTTTCCCGGCTCGTGGGGGCCCCCCCCGGTTATGTCGGCTACGACCAGGGCGGTTTTCTGACAGAGGCGGTGAGACGACGGCCCTATAGCGTCGTGCTTTTCGATGAGATCGAGAAGGCCCATCCGGATGTCTTCAACATCTTCTTGCAGATTCTCGACGAGGGGCGACTGACGGATGGGCAGGGGCGGACCGTCGACTTTCGCAACACCGTGTTGATCATGACCTCGAATATCGGTAGCCAGCACATCGTGGATCTCGGGGTCGAAGACGAACCCGAAATGCGGAGTCGGGTCACCGAGGCGTTGCGGGGGCATTTCAAGCCCGAATTCCTGAACCGGATCGATGACGTGGTGATCTTTCACGCCCTTCGTCCAGAGCAGATCGGTTTCATTCTCGATATCCAACTCGAGCAACTCCAGGTGCGGTTGGCAGAGCGGAGGCTGCGCCTCGATCTCAGTGATCCGGCTCGCGACTTCTTGGCTCAGCGTGGCTATGACCCGCAATATGGTGCGCGTCCTCTCAAACGGCTGATTCAGCGCGAAGTCCAGGACCCGCTTGCCATGCGGATCCTGGAGGGTGAATTTGTCGAGGGAACAATGGTCCGCGGTGATCTCACCGAAGACGGTGAAGGTCTGGTCTTCGGCTGAAAATCTGTTTCTCGGCGTTCGAGGCGGCGTGTCGGAGCAGCTGGTTTTGCTCGTGATTTCCGCGTCGCGGGGGCGGTCGAGGGTCGCCTGAAGTACATTGGCGAAGTGGGACGCAGCGAGCCATCGCTTTCGTCCACTCGGAGGTGTGAATGGGTTCTGTCGAGGTAGCTCCGATCTCGCTACCGCGAGAGACCAAGCGCTTCGTCCGCACCTGGTTCACGATTTACGAGAACGATCCACACTGGATCCCTCCGCTCTATTTCGAACGCAAGCGATTCTTCGACCCGCACAAGAATCCCTATTTCAACTACGCGCGCGTGGCCTATTTCGTTGCGACTCGTGATGGTCGGGATGTTGGGACGATCGCCGCGGTCGTAGATGAGGTCTACCAGAAGGAAGAGCCTGGCACGGGCTTCTTCGGCTTCTTTGAATTTGTCGACGACGTCGAGGTGGCGTCAGCTCTTCTCGACGAGGCGCGGGAATGGCTCGCCTACGAGGGAATGCAGAAGGCCATCGGGCCCTTCAACTTCAATACCAACCACGAGTTCGGTCTCCTCGTTGATGGCTTCGATAGCGATCCGACCGTCGCGAACCCCCATAATTCGGCCTATTTCCCTGGGATCTACGAGGAACTCGGGTTGCGCGGTGTGATGGATTGGTTTGCCTACCATTGTCACGTGGAGATGCCGGGCGTCAAGAAGATGAAGCGCGTCTCAGATCGCCTCTTGAAACGCAACACCGAGATCCGCATTAGGAATCTCGATCTGAAGAATTTCGACCGGGAAACCGCACAAATTCACAAGATCTACATCGACGCATGGGAGCAGAACTGGGCCCATGTGCGGGTCTCGGACGAGGAGTTCGAGTTCATCGCTCGAGGTCTCAAAGAGATCATCGATCCCGCGCTCTGCTTCGTCGCTGAGATCGGGGATCGAATGGCCGGAATTTCCATCACTTTGCCCGATTTCAATCAGGTCGTGAAGAAGATGAGGGGTCGGGTCTTTCCTTTTGGTTGGGGCCATCTTCTGATGAAGAAGCGAACCATGAATCGCGCTCGCATCTTGATGCTCGGGATCGCCCATGAGTTCCAGAATCTACCGCTCGGCGCCGCGCTCTATTCACGGACTTTCGAGGCCGCCCGAGAGAGGGGGTATTCCCAGGGTGAGGCATCGTTGATCCTCGAGAATAACACTCGGATGCGGGGTGCCCTCGAGAAGATGGGTGCCACGATCGAGAAGACCTATCGAAGTTACGAGATCGCAACCCATTCGGAGACGATCGATGAGAAGAAGCAGAAGGAAGGAGCAGCTGACTAATGGACATTCAATGGCACGTGGTCACCGACCTCGATGGCTCTCGCCGCGATGCAGCGGAAGCGAGAATTCGAAAGCTAGGGGAAGGGCAAAAGGATCTGATCCACGTAGTGATCCACGTCGAGAGCAGCAATCATCACCAACATGGGTCAGCTGAGGTGAAGATTCGATGCCAGGCGAAGGGTCGGGAGTTGATCGCCCATGAACGTGACGACGAGCCGGAGATCGCGCTGGTCCGCGCAGTGGATATCTTTGAGCGCGAGGTGCGGACGATGCGTGCAAAACGTCGGGATCGTCGTGGCCACGCGCCACCGGTTCCGGCCGGAGGAGAGGACGAGAGGCTCGCGGGGGGGGGCGCCGCGGACTGACGCCAGCCGATCCGCGGCCCAGCGAGCCGCCTCTCCCATGCCGGTCGGGTCTGCTCGGTGAGACCGCGCGGGATTGGAATCGATTGGGGTGCGGGGCGACTCAAGCGGTTGGCGTGTCGGATCGAGGTAGGAGATGCGCGCGCGATCCCGCGCCCTGGATCGTTCTGGTTGCCGGCGATGGGGACTGCGGCGTCGATCCAGAGGAAGGTCCCACGGCTTCGGTTGTCGCGGACCCGTTCTAGCTGGAATCAGGGAGGATTCGAGATGAATCATATTCAAGAACACGGACAGGTCAGTATTCCGATCGACCAACAATCGGTCGATGCCCGTGCCGAGTTCATCACACGCACCTATAACCACCTGATGGGCGCGATCGTGGCCTTCGTGGGGGTCGAGTTCCTGCTCTTCGGATCGGGATTGGCGGCGCCGATCGCCGAGACCATGCTGAGCGGTTCCTGGCTGCTCGTACTCGGTGCCTTCATGATCGTTGGCTGGTTGGCCAACGGTGTGGCGGCACGCTCCGAATCCCTACCCGCTCAATACGCCGCGCTCGGAGCCTACGTCGTCTTCGAAGCACTCATTTTCGTCCCCATACTTTTTCTCGCGGAGGCGACCGCGAGCGGTGTGATCCAGAGTGCTGCGATCGTGACGCTGCTCGGCTTCGCCGGACTGACTGCCGTCGTTTTTACGACGCGCAAGGACTTCAGTTTCCTTGGAAGTCTCGTTCGCTACGGATTCATCCTCGCGATCGTTGCGATCATCGGCGGCTTGCTCTTCGGTTTCGAATTGGGCACGTGGTTTTCGGTGGCGATGATCGGACTTGCGGGTGCGGCGATCCTCTACGACACGTCGAATGTCCTTCACCACTACCCGGAAGATCGTTATGTGGCGGCGTCGTTGTCGCTTTTCGCGTCGGTGGCCTTGCTCTTCTGGTACGTGTTACGACTCTTCATGGCCTCTGACGACTAGCCCGGATGATAGACTCATGCGGGGGGGAGATGGCAGCTCGGGGGCTCAAATCGAGCGGCCGTGAGTCTCCTGGCAGCCTTGCGCTTCGTCGGGACGTGTCCGACCATTCGGTACCCCTCCACAGGCGATGCCCGCAGGTAGATTGCGTACAATCTTCCGATCGCGCGCGCGCGTGCCGCTCGAAGGCAATTCACGGAGGCGTTCGGCATGTCCAAGTCCGAGCCCAGGCCCGATTCGATCGTGATCAAGGGGCTGACCGGGTCCGCCGTCGGCGATATCGATCCCGAGGAGACCCTCGAGTGGATCGAGGCGCTTGATTCCGTCTTCGAACGTGAAGGGGTGGAGCGCGCGCATTTTCTGCTCGGACGTCTTGTTCGTCGTGCGCGTCGCAAAGGTGCGCACCTTCCCTATCGCGCAACGACCGCCTATATCAACACGATCTCCGATGTGCTCCAGAAGACGAATCCAGGCGATTCAAAACTCGAGGAGCGAATCCGGTCCTTCATTCGCTGGAACGCGATGGCCATGGTCGTACAGGCGAATCGGATCGATTCCGCGCTCGGCGGGCACATTTCGAGCTTTGCCTCCGCTGCGACCCTCTACGACGTCGGCTTCAACCATTTTTTCCATGCACCGACCGAGAATCACGGTGGCGACCTTCTCTATATCCAGGGGCACGCGGCGCCGGGTATCTACGCGCGGGCCTTCTTGGAGGGACGCCTCACGGAAGACCAGCTGCGAAATTTCAGACAGGAAGTGGAGCCCGGTGGCCTCTCTTCCTATCCGCACCCGAGGTTGATGCCCGATTTCTGGCAATTCCCAACGGTGTCGATGGGGCTCGGTCCGCTGATGGCGATCTATCAGGCGCGTTTCATGCGCTACTTGCGCGATCGCGGGATCGTCAAGACGCAGGGGCGCAAGATCTGGGCTTTTCTAGGGGACGGTGAGACGGACGAGCCCGAGAGCCTCGGCGCGATCTCGCTGGCAGGGCGTGAAAAACTCGACAATCTGATCTTCGTGGTGAACTGCAATCTTCAGAGATTGGACGGCCCCGTTCGTGGCAACGGCAAGATCATCCAGGAGCTCGAAGCGAATTTTCGCGGGAATGGTTGGAACGTGATCAAAGTGGTGTGGGGCGGGCGCTGGGATCCACTGCTCGCGAAGGATCGCGACGGGCTTCTTCGCAGGCGCATGGAAGAGGCGGTCGATGGTGAGTACCAGGCCTACCAGGTGCGGGGCGGGTCCTATACGCGGGAACATTTCTTTGGCAAATCCCCCGAACTCGCGGAGATGGTCGCACCGATGTCCGACGAGGATATCTGGCGCCTCAATCGCGGTGGGCATGATCCGCACAAGGTGTATGCCGCTTACGCAGAAGCCGTCGCCCACGAGGGAGAGCCGACCGTGATTCTCGCCAAGACCGTAAAAGGGTATGGGACGGGCGAGGCGGGGGAAGGGCAGAATCCCACCCACCAGATGCACGACATGGCAGAGTCGGCCCTTCGTACGTTTCGCGATCGTTTCAATATTCCGATCACCGATGACGAGATCGGTGAGGCGCCCTTCTACAAGCCCGCCTCGGATAGTCCTGAGATGGTGTATATGCACCAACGTCGGGAGGCGTTGGGCGGATTCTTGCCCGCCCGTCGGACCGACGCATCGCAACTCGTCGTTCCGGAACTCTCGGCCTTCGAGGTGCTGCTCAAGGGGAGCGGTCAGCGTGAAATGTCGTCGACGATGGCCGCGGTGCGCATTCTCCAGATCCTGACCCGCGACAAGAAGATCGGGAAGCATATCGTGCCGATCGTACCGGATGAGTCTCGAACTTTCGGAATGGAAGGGATGTTCCGACGGCTCGGGATCTACTCTTCCGTCGGACAGCTCTACGACCCGGTGGACTCGGATCAGGTTGCCTACTACCGCGAGGAAAAGGACGGGCAGATCCTTCAAGAAGGGATCAACGAGGCGGGTGCGATGGCTTCCTTCGTTGCCGCAGGGGCCGCCTACGCGAATCATGGCGTGCACATGGTTCCCTTCTACATATTCTACTCGATGTTCGGGTTTCAGCGGATCGGTGATCTCGCCTGGGCGGCCGGCGATATGCGATGTCGGGGCTTCTTGCTTGGTGGGACCGCTGGACGAACGACACTCGCGGGCGAAGGGCTCCAACATCAGGACGGCCATAGCCATATCCTTGCGAATACGATCCCGAGTTGCGTTTCGTATGACCCGGCGTACGCCTACGAACTCGCTGTGATCGTACAGGATGGGATGCGGCGGATGTATTGCGAGGGCGAGAGCATCTACTACTACCTGACCGTCATGAACGAGAAATACGTTCAGCCCGAGATGCCGGAAGGTGTGGCAAAGGGAATCCTCAAGGGCATGTATCGCGTGCGCGAAGGCCTGGGTGAAGGGCCGCGCGTTCAGTTGATGGGGAGCGGGACGATCCTGAGAGAGGTGATCGCAGCAGCGGAGATGCTCGACCACGATCACGGCGTGACCGCGGACGTCTGGAGCGTGACCAGCTTCAACGAATTGGCCCGAGACGGCCAGGACGTCGATCGTTGGAATACGCTCCATCCGGGGGAGGCTCCGCGCATGAGCTTCGTCGAAAGACAGCTGGCCGGTACGACGGGCCCTGTCGTCGCGGCGACGGATTATGTCCGACTCTTCTCAGAGCAGATCCGCGCTTATCTTCCCGACACACGGGACTACCGAACGCTCGGTACCGATGGGTGGGGCCGAAGTGATGGGCGCGAGAAATTGCGCCATTTCTTCGAGGTCCACCGGAACAACGTCTGCGTGACCGCGCTCTCCGCACTGGCGGAAGAGGGTTTGGTCGATCGCGATCACGTCACCCGTGCGATCAAGAAATATGGCATCGACTCGGATGGCGAGGCGCCGCGGCATCGATAGACAGGGGGCGCCCGGAAGCGGGCGACGGAGAGCACGAAATTGGGCCTATCCCTGGAAATCTGCGTTCCTGATATCGGCGACTTTGAAGAGGTCGAAGTGGTGGAGTTGCTCGTCGCGAAGGGGGACATTATCGAATTCGATGACCCCGTGATCAGCATCGAGAGCGACAAGGCGACGATGGAGATCCCTTCGACCGCGGCGGGTGTCGTCGCTGAATTGAGAGTTTCGGAGGGCGATCGCGTCTCTGAGGGCAGCGTGTTGATCGTGCTCGATGTTGCGGAGGATGCGGGGAGATCGGCTGTGCCCGAATCCGACGAGGTTGCACTCGGATCCGAGTCGGTCCCCGTGGCACCCCGGGTGGACGCCGCAGAGGAGGCCTCGGCGGCGCTACCGTCGGTCGAATCGGCGCGGCCCACGCGGGAGATGTCCGAAGCCGCGCGCCATCCCGTGCCCGATCGGCGAGGGTTGCCCCACGCGAGTCCACTGGCGCGACGCCACGCGAGAGAGCTGGGCGTCCCGATCGATTCGACGCAGGGTTCGGGCGCGCATGGGCGCGTCTTGATCGACGATCTGAATCGAGAGGTGCGCGATCGCTTCGCGAGGGATGCGGTCGGGATCGAAGGTTCTGCGAGAAGGGATGTCGCGCCGATCCCCGCGCTCGACCAGACCGTATTCGGTCCCGTACACGACCAGCCGCTCACTCGGATCCAGAAGGCGTCGGGCGCCGCGCTCCATCGCAGTTGGCTGAATGTTCCGCAGATGACGCACCACGATGAGGCCGATGTGACCGAGCTCGAGCGTTTTCGACGAGATCGTCGTGAACTCGCGAGTGGCCGCGGCTTGAAGCTCTCACCGCTTCTTTTCGTCATGAAGGCTGTGGCGGTCGTATTGGAAGAGTTCCCGGCCTTCAGATCGTCGCTGACCCCGGAGTTCGATCGCCTGATCGTGAAGGACTATTTCCATCTCGGGATCAGTGTGGACACGGATGAGGGTCTCGTCGTGCCGGTCATTCGCGAAGTCGATCGCAAGGGCATCTTCGAGCTCGCGGAGGAGCTGGGCGAAACCGCCGCGCGCGCGCGGGCGCATCAGCTCTCGCCGGAGGATCTCAGGGGAGCCTGCTTCACGATTTCGAGTCTCGGTGGAATCGGCGGGACCGCCTTTTCAGCGATCGTGAACGCCCCCGAAACGGCCATTCTCGGCCTATCCAAGATGCGCATCCGACCGCAGTGGAAGGGGCCGCCACCCAGCGACCTGCTAGATGCAGACGGCGCCCATGAGCCGGGGACGGGCCTTTTCGAGCCGCGGCTCGTCTTGCCCCTCTCCCTCTCCTACGACCACCGGGTCATCGACGGTGCGAGTGCTGCGCGGTTTGCTGCTCGTCTCTCACGCGTGTTGTCGGAGCCATTGCGGCTCCTTCTCTAGAGGCTGTCTCCAGCCCTGCAGACCTCTCCGCTCGGCCCCCGAAGCGACCCCGGAGCGCGCGATGTCGTTGCCGCTCTCGCAGTCACCCGAAAACCGCGCATTCAGGTCCCCCCGTCGAGTCTTTTACGGAGCCGTCTTGAGGAAGCCCTCTCCGACCGCCTCCCGGACGAGGTTTCGAGGCGATCCGGAAGCCGCTCCGCGCTGCGCTCGGTGGCGATGGTGCGCGCTCGTGTGTGCTTGTCGGGTGGTGGCGAGATCGAGGGCCGAACCCAGAATCTGAGCTCTGTGGGTGTGCTCGTTGCCATCAGCGGTTTTGCGCCCGCCATCGGGCAGGACGTCATCTTCTCGGTCGTACACCCCATGAGCGGGGAGGAACGGGCGATTTCTGGAAAGATCGCACGTCACGATCGCGATCAGACCGGGCAGGTCCGCGGACTCGGAATTCATTTCAGCATCGACCTCGCGCAGGTGGACGAGACGATCAACGACCTGAATCAGGTGAAGGCCAGCCAACACGCTCGGCGGCTGGGTGGAACCACCGGCTCGATCGATACCCTCGGCCTGAATGATCTGCTGATGAGCTTCGGACAACGCTTTCCGCGCGGTCGCTTCACGCTGATGAGAGGCGGCTAGGTCGGGACGATCCACGTCGAAGACGGGTTGATGATGTTCGCGCAGGTCGGGGCCGCGACGGGCATGAAGGCGCTCGTGCGGATGGCCGAGTGGGACGACGGGAATTTCGATTTCCACACGAATCTTCGGGCGGGGGGCAGGAAGAGGGCGAGCCGATGTCGCTAGCGATCGAGGTGGTTCTGCTCGAAGTCGCACGGCTCGCCGACGAGGGCCGGAAGCTTCGGATGTCCGGACTGTCCCGAGGTGCGGGGCTCCGCGTGCCACACCGGGTCGTTGACCTCGGCTCTTCCGATCGATCGAAAATCGAAGCCCAGATCCTGGATCTCGTAGGAGCGGGGATGACCGTCACCCGACTCCTCGACATGATTCAGGAGCCCGACAGATTGATCGGAAGGAATCTTCTGGCCCTGATCGAACGAGGCGTCGTTCAGCTCGAAAACGGCTCCGCCGAGGGCTGAGGCAGTTCTATCGATCGACCCCCGAAGGAATGCTCAACAAGATTCCTTCGCATGCCGATCCAGGGCTCATGACCACATCCTTCGCCCTCGATCCCCCCGACCCGAGCTGTGACGCTGCTCCCGACGCCTCCCGGGGTTCCGATATCAGCGAACTCTTCTCCGAGATCGGCGGGCGTTTCGAGCGTGCTGGGGCGGTCGGTCTGGTCTTGATCGGCGCACCGATGGTCGCGGAGATCGAGCGCCGGCACGGAGACGAGGCGCGAATGCGCTGTCTCGAATCCCTGCGCCGGCGGGTCGTCGAGATTGCGGAGGAGCGGCTGCGATCGGATTTCATCGTCTGCCAGGCGGAACAGGGCGCTCACGAACTCATGGTGCTGCTCTTTCGAAAGCCGGGATCGGCGGGCTTCTATCGAACGGAGATGCCGGGCTTTCGTCAGGAACTCTCTCGTTCGCTGCGGGGCGATGGTGGGCAGGTTTTCTATCCCTATCAGAAGGGAGCCGCACATCTGCCGACAGGGATGTCCGTTGAACTCCGCAATCCCCAGTTCGGAAGGGCGACACAGCTGCGTCGGCTCATCGACGAAGCACGCCGAGACTGCCATTACGACATCGAATCCACTCGTCGCGAGACGCGCCAGGGATTGCTGGAGACGATCCTCGACCACCGAATCTACTCGGTCTATGAGCCGATCGTCGAGGTCGAGAGCCGAACGGTCTTCGGCTACGAAGCCCTGGCTCGTGGACCCGAGGGCTCGCATTTTCATTCGCCGCTTGCGCTCTTCTCGGCCGCTGAGGAACACGGGCTCGTATTCGAACTCGATTGCGTGTGCCGTGAAAGCGGGTTGCGCGGGGCGATCGATTTTCCGGCCGGGACGAAACTCTTCCTGAATATCAGGCCGACGGCCATCCACGATCCGAGCTTTCGAGAGGATCGGTTGATCGAGACCCTCGAACGTCGCCAGCTTGTTCCGACGGACGTCGTTTTCGAAATCTCCGAACAGGAATCGATCACGAGCTTCGGGGCCTTCCGGGAGATGGCAGACTACTATCGGAGTCTGGGCTTCCAGTTTGCGCTCGATGATACCGGGACGGGATATGCGGGGCTCGAGGAGTTGCTCGAAGTCGAGCCCGAATATATCAAGATCGACCGCGCGATGGTTTCGGGGGTCGATCAGGATCCGGCACGTCAGGGTGTGCTGACAGCGCTCCTCCAGATCGCTGATAAGATGGGCTCCCAGGTGATTGGCGAGGGCCTCGATACGCTCGAGGAACTCGAAATGCTTGGTCGGCTCGGGATCCGCTTCGGTCAGGGCTGGCTCTTCGGTCATCCGACTCCGCTTCGCGCGGCCGAGTGATGCCGGCGGAGGCCTACTCGGCTCCGCCATTGCGTTCCAGAAACTCCAGAACCGCCTCACTGAAGAGGTCGTTTCGATCACCCGCCACCATATGGCCGGCTCCGGAGACGTCTGCAAAATCGGCGTGGGGGACCAGTTCGAGGAAGACCCTTGCCCCGTCCTCGCTCAGAAGATCCGACATCTTGCCCCGCACGAGGAGTGTTGGAATCGTCAGGCTCGCGGCGGCTTCGTCGAGCGAGGCCGGTGTCACGAATTTGTTTCCGGATTTTGGGTCGACGGTGAGAAAGTCCGGATCCCAGTGCCAGTGGTAGCGTCCGTTTTCGCCCCTGCGAAGATTCTTTTCGAGGCCCGAAACATCTTTCGGTCGGGGGCGGTGTGGATTGTAGGCGGCGACGGCATCCGCGACTTCGTCGAGGCTGGCGAATCCATTCAAACCGCCGCGCATGAACTCCATGATGCGATGGGTGCCTGTGGTTTCCATGCGCGTGGCAATGTCGACGAGGACGAGCGCACGTGCGAGCGAATTGCCTGCGTCGTGGATTGCTAGCAGAGAAGAAATGCCGCCGAGTGATGCACCGATCAGGACAGGTGCTTCGTCCAGGGTGCGGGCGATCGCGGTGACATCGTTTCGGAAACTTTCGTGATGATAGGCACCGGTCGGATCCCAGTCGCTTTGGCCGTGTCCGCGAAGGTCGATGTTGATCGCGTACCAGCCAGATTCAGCCAGCCGTTGTGCGGTTCCGCTCCAGGAGTGGCGGGTCTGACCGCCACCGTGAAAGAGCAGGGCCGGGCGGGCGCCCGGGTCGCCATAACAATCCGCCGCGAGGGTGATGCCCTCGCTCGCCGGTATCCGTTTGTGTTCGGTTTCGATTTCCGAAAGAGCCATCATTTTCTACCTTCTACTGCGATTCCACTTTCAGCCCATAGGCCGCCTGCTTCGAGACCGACGTGTCACTCGCTCTCGGGCCAGAGCCGTTGGGCGAGATCGGCATCGCGAGCGAATGCCGAGACCTTAGCGGGGCGTGCGTCTACGAAATAGATCCGATTGGGTGCGCTGATTCTGGCTTCCGAACACAGGTAGATCGAGGTCCGCGCGCCCTGTGCGCGGTTGCGAAAGAAAGGCGATTTCGGCTCCCTGGTCTAAAAGTGCGATCGCCGTGGCTTCTCCTATTCTCGAGGTGGCTCCGGCGATGACACAGGTTTTTCCGTTCACTCGGTGTCTGTTCCGAGGGTGTGTCGAAAGAATCGCGTCACCCTCTCGTTCAAGAGCAGCTGCATCTCCGTTTCTCCCTTGAGTTCGCTGAACGCCCGCGTGGGACGGGACTGATTCGCTCGAGGGTTCTTCTCGTGCAGGCCGTGGAGCAGCTCGATTCCGTCACAGAAATGGAAATGGTCGGCCCCCTCGATGATTTCGAGTCGGCTGGTCTCGCCGAGTCTTTCGAGGAGTGGTCGAATGCTCGATTCCAGATCGACGAGGACGTCGTCGCGTCCGGCGAGGACCAGCGTTTCGATCGGATTCGCGACGGGAAGTTCCCCGGGTTCGAAGGCCTTGCGCCCCACGAAGGGTTCCGAAGCCGGCGCGAGACAGCAGATCGCGCGCACGCGACGGTCGAGGGCGGGGATCTTGAGCGCGGTCCAGCCGCCATAGGAATGTCCCAGGACGCCGATCGATGTGGGGTGGAGGGGCGGGATTCGATCCTGCTCCTGGTCTTCGTCCAGAAGCGCACGAATCGATCTGGCGAGATCGGTCGGCCGCTGGCTTCGGGCGCGAAGATGAACCTCTCGTCGCTGCTCGTCGGTCGTCAGAGCGAGCATCTCACCAAAGGTGTTGCCCACGTGATCGGGTGCGATCACGACGAAGCCCCAGCTCGCGAGGTGGGTCATGAGAAACGTCGACTGCTGACGCAATCCCGAGTTGCCATGGGAAAAAGCGATGAGTGGAGCGGGGCTCGAACGGGGCGCGAGACCCGTCGACGCCCGGTGAGGAAGCCCGAGGGGGTGAGGCGCATCGTATGTGGGGTCGTCGGCGTTCGTCGCATCGGCGAGGGCGGGGTACCAGATCTCGGCCGGTAGGAGCCGGCCCTTTTCGATCGGATCGAGGGGCGAGGCGATTTCGGTCTGAAGCGCGCCGACGGGGAAGGGCCCACGCTTCGAGAGATCGGGAAGGGGCCGGGACATGGGGGGTGTTTATGTCGCTCAGCGGGGCTCGGCAAGCCCCCTCAGTCTTCGGCGAGCGAATCGACGAGGGCGACGAGGTGTAGCGCAGGCGCCGCGCCCGCTTCGATCTTTCGGTCGTCGAGATCGGCGACCTGGTGAAGGAAGCGATCGATCAGGCTTTCTGCCTAGTCCGTCCGGTATCGTGGGCCCATTTTCTGGCGACCGGAGTTGATCGCCTTGAGCTCTTCCATCGCGAGGGTCGCGACGTCTGCGCCGGCGACCTCGTCGTTTTCGGCGGCCAGCTCATCCATGTCGACCCAGGCCTGATAGAGCGGACGCGTGCGATCGGTGATGATGCCGCACTTGAGAAGCGTCTTGATCAGCACTCGGAAGATATTGGTGTTTTTCGTCATGTCGCGACGACGGTCTGTTTCGGTGAACGCCTCGAGGATTGCACTTCGTACCCATTGCCAGTCGAGGTCGAACTCCGCGTAGATCTCCTGCTTCTGCTCGGCATTGATCAGATTGAAGAGCAGGATCTGGAAGGCTTCGGCGGCCCAGATCTCGACATGCTCGTGCTCTTCTTCGGAAAGCTGGGGGATCGTGCGATCCGCCCAGATCTTGCCGAATTTGTGGTGGAAGGCTTCATCGGACATGGTGAATTGGATCAGGCGTCGGAGCAGCGGATCCTGTGTCTCGCTCTGAATCGTTGCGAAGGCTCCCATGGCGAGTCCTTCGATGAGCATCTGCATGCCGATGAGCTTCTTGTAGACGGCACCGCTTCGTATGATCTCGTTCATCAGGCTCTGGAGGGTTTTCCCGGAGCGAAGGGGTGGGCCCCAGCGAGTCGAAATATACTTAGAGAAACCCGTGACGTGGCGCGCTTCTTCGCGGGCCTGGTTGGACGCATATTCCATTGCGCCCGGGTCTCGAAGGATCTGGGTCAAGTTGGCTGAGAGTGAGGCCGCACCCTGTTCGCCGTGGAGGATGCTCGAGAGGACGAAGCGCGTATTCTGGTTGGCGAGTCGAATCTGCTGCTGCTCATCCAGCTCATCCGCGATCGAGGTCTTGAGCTCGATACAGAAATCTCGCGGCATGACCGTCTCTTCTTTGAGGTTCATGGGCTCCGATTCGAAATCTACATAGCGTGCATCCGTCGGATCCCAGAAATGGTCCACCGTGGCGGCGATGATGCTGTCGAAGGCATCGGTACGATCCGCATAACGATCAACTTCGATCAATGCGTCGAAGTTGTCGCGATCGACCGTGTTGTAGATCGGGTCGTAGGCGATATGTCGTTCACTCAATGGGATGAGTCTCCTGCGGGTGGCGTGATCGAGAATGGGAGATCCAGAAACGGGGTCAGGTCCCCCTTCGGTACCCCGTCGTGGCGCGCCGGTCGGTCGGGTCATCGATGACGCTAACGTCAGTTCTGGTCGTGAGTAAAGGAAAACTGCCTGACCTGGAGTTCAGGTTCCGTTCGGACCGGCTCGAAGGGGTTCCAGACCGGATTCAGGCGAGGAGGGCGCCCGGATCGCAGGCCTCGGCACAGCTGGGCTCGGCGCTCGGATCGGGATCGGCGATCTCGATCTGGATCGTCGTGTGCTCGATCGAGAAACGCGCTGCGAGTTCTTCGCGAACTTCCTGGAGGAGTTCTTCCGGATCGGTGGCCTGATCCACGACCAGATGGCTGGAGAGCGAAACCTCGCCGTTTCCGATCGTCCAGACATGCAGGCAATGGAGCGTCACGACCCCGGGGACCTCGAGCAGCACAGATCGGATCTCCTCGGGGTCGAGGTGGCTCGGGGCCGTCTCCATGAGGACGTCGAGGGCCTCGCGGATGAGGTGCCACGCCGAGAGCAGAACCAGCGCGCTTACGACCAGCGAGACGGTCGGGTCGAGCCAGATCCAGTCGAAGGCCCAGATCCCCACGCCGGATAGAACGACGCCAACGCTCGCGAGCGTGTCGCTAGCGATATGGAGCCAGGCGCCCCGTATATTGAGCGATTCGCTGCGTCCAGCTTCCAGGATCCAGAGGCTGATCAGGTTGATCACCAGCCCGCCGCTGGCGACGATCATCACTCCCTGACCTTCGACGTCGTAGGGCGTCAAAAAACGCTCGAAGGCATGAATCGTGATGAACACGGCGACCACGGCAAGGGCGAGGCCGTTGGCGAGCGCGGCGAGGATTTCCGCCCGACTATTGCCGAAGGTTCGGCGCCTGCTCGCCGGGCGAGACGCCATCCAGACGGCCAATAACGAGAGCGCGAGCGCGGCGACGTCCGAGACCATATGCAGGGAGTCCGCGAGCAGCGCGAGAGACCCGGTGATGAGTCCGCCGATGAACTCGACGCCCGCGTAGGAAAGCGCGAGACAGAGGACGAGGAAGAGCCGTCGCCGATTCATCGTACGGGCGTCACCGTGGTGATGTCCGTGCGCATCGGTCGATTGTCCACCGTGGGAATGCGCGTGGCCCATGATTGTTGGCTCAGCTCCCCGTGTTCGCCTAGCGCCCCAGGGCTTTCGCCATGCGGTCGATCACTTCCCTAAGAATCGGTCGCGAAGTTGCAAAGTTGAGACGTACGTGACCCTCGGAGTCCCCACCGAAGATGCGGCCGTCCGAGAGCGCGACGTGACCATGGCGCATGAAATGGGCGGCTGGCGAACCCGTGAGCCCGAGCGGTCGACAGTCGAGCCAGGCGAGATAGGTCGCCTCTGGGCGGTGGAAGCGGATCTCCGGAATCCGCTCGGAGAGGGCACGCTCGGCGAAATCGCGGTTCTGCTGGAGATAGGGGCATACCTCGTCCAGCCAGGGCTGCGCCCAGCGCCATGCTGCGATCGAGGCATGGAGGCCGAAGAGGCCGAGTCCACCCCGGATCGGTCGAGGCACCACGGAATTGAACCGCCGCTGGAGCGCGGCGTCTCCGAAATGGGCGATCGCGCAACGAAGCCCGGGGGTATTGAAGGCTTTGCTGGCCGAGGTGAGGGTGAGCGTCCGCCTGGCGATCTCGGGCCCCAGGGTCGCGAGCGGAATGTGCTGGCGGCGATCGAAGAGCAGGTCGGCGTGGATTTCATCGCTCACGACGACGAGGTCGTTTTCGGTCACGATGGCGGCAATTCGTTCGAGTTCCGCCCGGGAAAATACGCGGCCCGAAGGGTTGTGCGGATTGCAGAAGAAGAGGATCGGCGTATCGCCATCGATCGCATCCGCCAACCCATCGAAGTCGAACTCGAGTCGATCGCCCGCGGCTTCCATGCGTTTTTCCTGCAGCCGGCGTCCCGTGTCGCGAATCGCTTTCAGGAAGGGTGGATAGATCGGCGTCTGTACAGCGACGCCCTGGCCGGGTTTCGAGAACGCTTCGATCGCGAGGTATAGCCCCTGCACGACTTCGGAGAGAATCTCGACTCGCTGCGGGTCCGGATTCCAGCCGAAACGCTCGTGCATCCGCTCGCAAAAAACACCCGGCAGACCCGTGTCCGCCAGCGCGATCGGGTAACCGACATCTCCCGATTCGGTGAAGCGTCGTAGCTCGGCCTGAATCGGCGCCGCCACGGGAAAATCCATTTCCGCCACCCAGGCGGGCAGAATATCCGGGGGATAGGTGTGCCATTTCTCGCTCCGCCGATTGCGCAGGACACGAATATCCAGCTCATCGAGGATCGCCGGCCGATGTCTCAGGGCGCGTTCCGCGTCGCGCAGCGCGTCGGACTCGGGTTGTCCTTCCACACCCTCCGCGCGCAAGAGTCCTTCGATCGCGGCGGGGTTGGCGCCGGCGCGTTCGAGAAGTGCGACGGATTCGGACTCGAGTCGAACGAAGACCTCGCTGATGATGTCGCCGCGTTCGTCGAGGGGTTGGACTTCGTCGCGTCCGGTCGGATCGAGATGCCAGTGCGGGTTTTGGTCGAAGCAGTCGAAACGCAGCCACTCCCGATCGCCCTCGGGCGAGAGGACGCGCAGCGTGTTTCCCGCACCGCTTCCGAGTTTGCGATGTTCGACGCCGAGGGCGAGTCCCCGCCATCGGCCCTGCCATTTCCAACCCATCCGCGAAGAGTAGCGACCGTTGTGGCGTAGGCACGAACCAGAGGCGCTATGCTCGCGCGCGAGACGACCGCAGCCACGAATCAGGGCTGTAGGGGGGCGTACTCCTCATGTCCGTTCGAATCGAAATGCCGCAGCTCTCTTCGGAGGGCGAGAGCGCGACGCTTGCGACCTGGTTGGTCGCGGTTGGGGATGACGTCGTGGCGGGTGACGTCATCGCTGAACTCGAGACCGATAAGGCGACCGTCGAGCTCGAAGCGCCGATCGGCGGCACGATCGCTGAATTGAGTCTCGTCGAGGGGACCGAGGCGATCGCGCCGGGATCATTGCTGGGGACGATCGAGCCGGGGGACGGCCTTTCGACCGAAGTGGGCCCCGCTGCGGCGTCCAGGCCATCCGAGCTGGCCCCGAGCGCAGGGTCCGATTCGGAGGGGCCCGCCGCCGGATCGGAGGCCGCCGAGACGCAGGGTCCACGGTCGACCCCGCTCGCGCGCCGGGCTGCGGTCGCCAACGAAGTCGATCTCGGAGCCATCCCCGGCAGTGGCCCGGGCGGACGGATCGTCGAGGCGGATGTCCTGCGCGTGATGGACGGCGGCGCCTCGCCCGCTGAGGAGGCGAAGCCGAGCCCTCTGGCTCCCCCCGCGCCCGGGCCTCCGCCTTCGCTCGCCGAGCCGGCCGGCGACGGATTCCAGACGACGCGGCTCAGTGCGATGCGCAAGACGATCGCCCGGCGCATGACCGAGTCGAAGCAGCAGGTGCCGCATTTCTATCTTCGGATTCGCGCATCCATGGACGCGGTGATCGCCGCGCGGGCGCGACTCAATGCGGGGCTCCTCGAGGAGGGGCGGGGGATCAAGATCTCGGTCAACGACTTCATTCTGCGTGCGTCCGCCCTGGCGCTGCGGGACGTGCCCGAGGCGAATGTCCAATTCGCCGGCCGGGTGATGCACGTCTTCGATCGTATCGACGTGTCCGTGGCGGTGGCGACCGAGGGCGGGCTGGTCACCCCCATCGTACGTGATGCCGATCGCAAGGGACTCGCGGTGTTGGCCGAAGAGGTCAAGTCGTTGGCCCTTCAGGCCCGCGAGGGGAGTCTCATGCCCGATCAATACCAGGGGGGCACCTTCACCATCTCGAACCTCGGCATGTACGGGATCGATACGGTCTACCCGATCCTGAATCCACCCCAGGCGTGCATTCTGGGTGTCGGGGCCGCTGAAGAACAGCCGGTCGTGCGGGACGGCGAGATTGGAGTCGGTCGTGTCGCGTCGCTGACCCTCGCGGCGGATCATCGTGTCGTCGACGGCGCCGTAGGGGCGCGGCTCCTTTCGTCGCTCCGCGATCGACTCGAGGATCCGATGGGGATGATGCTCTGACGCGTCGGCCAGCGTCTGAGAGGCGGCTGATCGATGACACGAGGAAGGCCGAGGGGGCCATCGCGCCCTCTCTAAGGGAGAAAGATTCCAATGGGCAACGCAAGCTATGACGTGGTCGTGATCGGCGGGGGGCCGGGCGGATATCCGGCGGCGATCCGCGCGCGTCAACTGGGACTCTCCGTTGCGCTCGTTGAGCGCGAACACCTCGGTGGGATCTGCCTCAACTGGGGTTGCATTCCGACGAAGGCGCTCTTGCGCTCGGCGGAAATACATCACCTGGTCCAGCGGGCGGACGAATTCGGTCTGAGCGTCAAGGGCGTTTCGTTCGATCTCGAGAAGATCGTCAAGCGTTCACGGAAGGTCTCCGCACGATTGAAGAGCGGTGTGAAGGCTCTTCTCAAGAAGAACGGTGTCGAGGTGCACGAGGGGGTCGGTCGGCTCGTGGGCGCGGGACGTGTCGCTGTGGAGGCGGGGAACGGCGAGGCGATCGAAATCGAGGCTCTGAACATCGTCCTCGCCACGGGGGCCCGGGCGCGTTCGTTGCCGGGCCTGGAAGCGGACGGCGACCTGATCTGGAGCTACAGGGAGGCGATGGTTCCGACGGAGCTGCCCGGGCGCCTGCTCGTGGTCGGCAGCGGGGCGATCGGGATGGAATTTGCGAGCTTCTACCGTGATCTCGGAAGCGAGGTGACCGTGGTCGAAGCCTTGCCCCGGATCCTGCCCGTCGAAGACGAGGAAATCTCGCAGGTCGCCCACAAAGAATTCGAAAAGCAGGGTATCGAGATCCACGTTTCGGCCACGGTCTGCTCCCTCGAAAAAGGTCAGGGCCAGGTCGAAGCGACGATCACGCCGGAGACTGGCGACACGAAGCGGGTGACCTTCGACCGGGTGATTCTGGCCGTGGGGATCGTCGGGAACGTCGAGAATCTCGGCCTCGAAGGGACGGGTGTCGAGGTCGATCGAACGCATATCGTTACGAACGAATGGACCGAGACCGGTGAGGCGGGGGTCTACGCGATCGGGGATGTTGCTGGACCGCCCTGGCTCGCCCACAAGGCGACCCATGAGGGCATTCTGTGTGCCGAACGAATTGCCGGGGATTCGGCGGCTCATCCGATTCGGCGGGAGCGAATCCCCGGATGCACCTATTGTCGTCCCCAGGTCGCGAGCGTCGGTCTGAGTGAAGTGGCCGCGACGGAATCGGGGCGTGAAGTCAGGGTCGGGCGCTTTCCCTATCGCGCGAATGGCAAAGCGATCGCGCTCGGCGAGATGGATGGGCTGATCAAGACGATCTTCGATGCGAAGACCGGCGAGCTTCTCGGCGCCCACCTCGTGGGTGCCGAGGTGACTGAATTGATTCAGGGCTTCGTCGTGGCGATGAATCTGGAGACGACCGAGGCGGAGCTGATGAACAGCGTCTTCCCCCACCCGACGCTCTCGGAAATGATGCACGAGTCGACGCTGGCCGCCTACGGTCGCGCGATTCACATGTAGCCATTTCGATTCCCGGGACGTGAAACGCGCTGAAAGGGTGATTCGAGTGACCGATCGGCTTCTGCAGATCGAGGGGCAGGAGGCTCTTCGCGGGCATCCGCCGCGGCCGCCCTGGATCCGAATTCGGCTCTCGGCCGACCCGAAGGTCGAGCAGACGCGAGCGCTGATGCGGCGCCTCGAACTCAATACGGTCTGCGAGGAAGCCGCCTGTCCGAATCTCTCGGAGTGTTGGGCGGACCGCCACGCGACGGTGATGATCCTGGGATCGGTGTGCACACGGGCCTGCGCTTTCTGCAATATCGAAACGGGATCGCCCGACGCTGTCGATCCCCGAGAACCGGAACAGCTCGCGCGGGCCGTGGCCGAACTCGGTCTCGAACATGTCGTGATCACCTCCGTCGATCGGGACGATCTGGTGGACGGGGGAGCGGGGCAATTCGCGAAATCGATCGAGAGGATTCGCGCGGCTGCTTCGGATACGACGATCGAGGTCTTGACCCCGGATTTTCGCCGCAAGCCCGACGCGTTGGACGTCGTCGTCGCGGCTGCGCCCGACGTCTTCAACCATAATCTCGAGACCGTGCCGCGGCTCTACCGACGGATTCGGCCGGGTGCCGACTATCGCCACTCCCTCGCCGTCCTGGCGCGTGCCAAGGATCTTCGCCCGGAGCTCTTCACCAAGAGCGGGATCATGGTCGGATTGGGCGAGGAACGCGACGAGATTCGCGGGGTGATGGATGATCTGCGCACGGCCGAGGTCGATTTCCTGACCGTTGGGCAATATCTCCGCCCGACGCGCGAGCATGCCTCGGTCGAGTGCTATCGGACGCCCGGGGAATTCGAGGAGATCACATCGGAGGCGACGGAGCGGGGATTTCTGGTCGTCTCGGCGACGCCGCTCACTCGTTCGTCCTACCACGCGGGTAGAGATTTTCGGCGATTGCGGGCTGCGCGGGCATTGCGACCGGAATCATGACGGGGTGAACGGGGTTTGGAGTGCTACGCCAGACCCCGGCGCGCCGAGGCCATCGACGGAGAGGCCCGTGCTGGGGATTCCGCCTTCGCGAATCGAAGCATCCGCTCGACGCAGGTCTTCCGGACTGGTCGGGGGAAGTCCCGCCTCCGCGGCGCGCTTCTGGCAGGCGATATAGATCGCCTGTTCGGAGAGGCGTCGGCATTCGATGCGTCCGCCCTTGTTGACCGGGTTGAAGAGCGGGCCCGCTTCCGCACCTCGGATCAAGATCCATCGTTCGAGTGCCTGCCGGGCATCATCGTTCGCGGCGAATCTGCGCGCCGGGTGTTCAGGGGGTCCGGGGACGACCAACGCACCCGTCGCGAGGTCATAGTCGCCGAGTTCGAGGGCAACGGCTTCCGAGCGTCGTAGGTTCGCCCCGTAGAGGAGCGCGAGCAGTGCCTCGTCTCGCGCGCCCGCTGGACTGCGATCGCTAGCGCAGGCCTGGGCCAGCTTCTGGAGCTCGAGTGCACCAAGGATCTTCGGCTTGCGGGGCGAAGCCCCGCGAACCGGTGGGAGGTCGATGGCCCGCTGATAGGCGTCGGCAGACATCAGTCCCCGTCGCCAGCACTGCTTCAGAACGCCACGAAGTGCGGCCAGATGCTTGTTGGCCGTCGCCGGCGCCAGGTTCGCAGTCAGCCGCGTGCGAAGTGCCGCCGTGTGTTCGAGTCTGAGCATCTGCCAGGGAAGATCGTGGGGGCCGAAACGGCCCTCGGAGGCCCAACCAGCCAACTTGGTGAGCGCCTCACGCATCGTCCGCCGGGATCCCTCGCCGAGTTGCTGAAGGTAGGCGTCGACGGGATCGAAATTCTTGGTCTCGAGGTCTCCCCCCCTGGAGATCGTCCGGTCCGACGCAATCGGTCGCTGGCTCCAGCCATCAGTCCCTGCAGGCATTCGCCCCCCTTTTCAGCACCTGAGCGGTGCCCTTCTCCGGCGTGAATGATGTTCATCAGGATGGGCGAGGGCCGTGGACTCCGGTATCGGGGAAAAACCGTAAGGCCGGTGTCTGAAAGCGCTTGTCCGCTTCTCAGGCCACGCCTCGGTTCGGCCGACAAAGCAGCGATGAAGAATCCCTTTTTCCAATTGGGCGCTGCTCTGGTCCTCTTATCCGTCGGGCCCTGGGAGGGAGGACGGTCGGCGAGTCCATCGGGCTCCTCGAGGCCGATGAGCCGGTACTGGTCTTCAAGATTCCGAATGCGGATGATTTCAGGCGGGTGCGGGCGGCCATCGACGACGATCGAGTCGTCTGGGAGAGCGGCGAGGGATTCGCGTTGCTCGGCGGACGCGCCTACGTGAAGGATTTGAAAGAGGTCGGGGGACTGATCGGGACCGGTGGATGGGCCGACAGGCCGGTCCAGATCGTTGGCCTCGGCATGGACGAACGGGGCGCGGAAGAGGGCGAGGGGCCCATGCTCGGGCTCGGCCAGGAGGAGCGTATGGTCCAGCTGCGAAGGCTCGTGAACAACCCCTTGCTCAATCGCGCCGAACAGGTCTTCGTGCTGACGGCGATGAACGAGGGTCTGGAGATCTGATCTCCGGGATCGCTCGTGCTGGGTGATCTGGCCGCGCCGCGCGGCCCCGTTCAATCATTGCCAGAGGCGACTTCACCGGGCTTGAGTGCGCTGCGATCGCGGTACCAGCCGATCGTGTCTTCCGCCTGGGCGCGTTCGCTCTCGAGAAAGCGTTCGACGGCCGCTGCGAAGCGGGCATCCGGGAGGAAATGTGCGCTGTAGGTGGGCACGGCGTCGAACCCGCGAACCTGCTTGTACTCACCACCTGCCCCCGGTTCGAAGCGAACGAATCCCTGCGCGATGCAGTGTTCGATGGCGGCGTAATAGCAGACGTTGAAATGCAGGTGGCGAACCATTCGGGTCGCCCCCCAATAGCGTCCGTAGAGCGTGTCGCCCTTTTCCACGTTGAAGGTTCCTGCGATCTTCTCGCCTTCGTGTTCCGCGATGACGAAACACAGACGATCTCTGAAGCGCTCGACGAGCAGTTCGAAGACCTCTCGATTCAGGTATTGCCGTCCCCAGGCGCGGACTCGGATCGTTTCGAGATAGAAGCGGAACATCGGGTCGATCAGCTCGGGCGTGATCTCGTCACCGGTATAGGTCGTGATGGCGACGCCCTGTTTCTCCATCTCGCGCCGTTCACGGCGAATCTGGTTGCGTCGCTTCGAGCGGAAGGCGGCCAGGTAATCCTCGAAATCGCCGTAGCCATGGTTGTGCCAATGGTATTGGAGCCCCACCCGCGTGTGGTATCCGAGCGGGCTCAATGCTTCCGCTTCGTCCGCACGACAGAAATTGACATGAATGCTCGACAGTTCATTGCCTTGGCAGAGCTCACGAAGGGCCGCTGCGAGACGTTCGATCCAGAGGGCGCGATCTGCTTCGGGCGCGACCAGAAAACGCGCACCAGCGACCGGGGAAAAGGGCACGCCGACCAGTAGCTTCGGGTAGTACTGGATTCCGGATCGATAGGCGGCGTCCGCCCAGCTGTGGTCGAAGACAAATTCGCCCTCACTGTTCGTCTTCACGTAGAGCGGACAGGCGGCGACGAGGCGGCCCTCCTCTCGGGCGACGAGGGGTCTGGCATCCCAGCCCGATTCTTTGTCGAGGGCGCCAGCCTCTTCGAGGGAAGCGAGAAAAGCCCATTCGAGAAAGGGGGATTCGTCTCCGACGAGGTGGTCCCATTCGTTTCGGGGCAACTGCGCCACGCCTTCTTCGAGCTGGATCGTGAATCTGGGCGCGTCGTCGGCCATGCGGGTCGAGTGTAGCCCCCGAGATGTCTAGCGGTGCTGCGATGTGTTCTGCGAGCGGGCTATGCTCGAGAGGATGACTTCGACCGCGAAGAACGAGACGACTGCGCCGCGATCGATTCTCCCGGCCTCGCCAGATGATGAGCGCAACGGTCGGTGTGATCAATCTCGGGCGATGGCGGGCCCCCGGGGAGGTACGCCGCCCCCGGATCCGCCTGCGAACGACCCTTCGAGGGATCGAGACCGTAACCTCGCGACGAAGGAAAGAAGGAAATCCGCTCGACCGCCCCGATTCAAGGTCATCCTCTATAACGACGACTACACACCGATGGAATTCGTCGTGCAGGTGCTTGAGAAGGTCTTTCAGAAGAGCCCCTCCGCCGCGACCCAGATCATGTTGCAGATCCATCGGGGCGGGATGGGCGTGGCCGGTGTCTTTGTTCTCGAGATCGCCGAGACAAAGTCGGCGACGGTGCAACGAATGGCCGAGGAGCGGGGATACCCGCTGCGGACGGGAGTGGAAAAAGAATGAGTTCGATCGGCCGGGACCTCCAATTGACGCTGCAAGCGGCCCATCGCGAGGCCGTCGTTCGGAGGCATGCCTACCTGACGGTGGAACACCTTCTCTACGCAGTGATCCACAACGAGGATGGCGCGACGATCCTGCTTCATTCGGGTGCGGATGTGGATCGGCTGCGAATCGAACTTGAGCGTTTCTTCGACGAGGATCTCGAGAGCGTACCCGGTGGCGACCCCGTCGAGACCCTTCAGACCCTGGCCTTTCATCGCGTGGTTCAGACAGCGATCGACCACACGGCGAATGCCGAAAAAGAAGAGGTCGAAATTGGGGACCTGATCGTGGCGCTCTTCAACGAGCCCGATGCGCATTCGATGATGTTGCTGCGGGGGCAGGGTGTTTCCCGCCTGGATCTGCTCCGATATATCAGCCACGGAGAATCGAAACTCGGTGTTGAAGGATCGTTGGGTGAGGGCATCGGTGCCTCCCCGCTTCTGGGCGGTGATGATTCCGAGGGCGTGCCCGCCGATCCGCTGGCGGCCTTTGCGACCAATCTGACCGAGCGCGCGGCACAGGGCAAGCTCGATCCGCTGGTCGGCCGGGGCCGGGAACTCGATCGTGCGATTCATATTCTGGCGCGCCGGCGGAAGAACAACCCGATCTTCGTGGGCGAGACGGGGGTTGGGAAGACGGCTCTGGCGGAGGGCCTCGCCCTGCGTGTCCACGAGGGGCGCGTGCCCGAGGATCTCGAAGGAGCGGAGATTCATTCACTCGATCTGGGAGCGCTTCTCGCTGGAACGCGTTACCGAGGCGATTTCGAGGCTCGTTTCAAGGCGCTGCTGGGCGCACTCGAGGAACGGGAACGCTTCATCCTCTTCATCGACGAGATCCACACCATCCTCGGTGCGGGATCAGCCCAGGGAACGACGGTCGATGCCTCCAATCTGCTGAAGCCGGGGCTTGCCGACGGCTCGCTGCGATGCATGGGGTCGACGACCTACCAGGAATACCGCCATTTCGAGCGGGATCGGGCGCTCTCGAGGCGCTTCCAAAAGATCGACATCGAGGAACCGTCCTCGCAGGAATGCGTCCGGATCCTGAAGGGCCTCGCTCCCCGCTACGAAGAACACCACGGTGTCCACTACACCGGCCCCGCACTCAAGGCCTGCGTCGATCTCGCGGTGCGACATATCAATGATCGCTTCCTGCCGGACAAGGCGATCGATGTCATGGACGAGTGCGGCGCCGAGGTGCGCCTGCGGCCGACGGGCAAGAAACGACGCACCGTCGGCGTACGGGACGTCGAACGGACCGTTGCGAGCATGGCCCGTGTGCCGGTCGAGACGACGGTTTCAGAGGACGCCGGGCGTCTCGAACGGCTCGAAGCTGACCTCAAGGCCGTCGTATTCGGTCAGGACCGGGCCGTCGAGGCCGTGGCCAACGCCGTCAAACGTTCGCGCGCTGGTCTTGCGGCGCTCGAGAAACCGACCGGCTCCTTCCTTTTTGCGGGGCCGACCGGTGTGGGCAAGACGGAACTTGCTAAACAGCTGGCGGAGACGTTGGGCGTGCCCTTCCTGCGCTTCGATATGAGCGAGTACATGGAGAAACACTCGGTTTCGCGTTTGATCGGGGCGCCGCCGGGCTATGTCGGCTACGACCAGGGTGGGATCCTGATCGAACAGGTCCGCAAACACCCCTACGCAGTGCTGCTTCTCGACGAGATCGAGAAAGCCCACCAGGATGTCTTCGATGTGCTGCTACAGGTCATGGATCACGCGACCCTGACCGATAACCAGGGTCGCGAGGCCGATTTTCGGCACGTCACCCTGATTATGACGTCGAATGCCGGCGCCAGGGAGATGTCGACCAACGCGATCGGTTTCACCGATGCCAAGCGAGGCGATGGCCAACACGAAATCGAAAAGATCTTCAGCCCCGAATTTCGCAATCGTCTCGATGAGGTCGTGCGCTTCGATGCGTTGCCCAAGGACGTGATGGAGAAAGTCGTCGAGAAATTTGTGCGGGAACTCCGTGACCAGCTGGCCGAACGCAAGATCGAGATCGAGTTGCGGCCGGCGGCGTGCCTGCGTCTGGCCGAGCAGGGCTACGAGCCTGAATTCGGGGCACGGCCGCTCGCTCGCGTGATCCAGCAGGAGATCAAGAACCCACTGACCGACGAGGTCCTCTTCGGGAGGCTGAAGGGTGGAGGTCGCGTCGAGGTCGATGTCGATGGAAGCGGTGAGTTCGAGTTCGTTTTCTGCGATCAGCGACCCGCCCGATCAGCCGCTGCCAGGAAGAGCGGACGGGACGACTGAGGAAGGGGCCGCTTCGAGGTTCGTGACCCCTACGCTGATTTCGCTCGGATCGCTGGCGGGTTCCGCCACTGGCCTCGCACGAAACTCAGTCCGAGGTAGGCCATACGCGCGAGATGGTCGAAGATCAGTGTTGCCCAGAGCCAGACGACATCGACCTCGAAGATGGCGGCGAGCAGGATGGCGACGGGAACGCGGATTCCCCAGTTCCCGATCGCGGCGGCGATCAACGGGGTCACCGTGTCCCCCGCCCCCTTGTGAGCACCGCCCAGGGTGAAGTGCAGTTGGAGGAAGGGCTGGGCGATCGCCAGGCATAACATGAAGGGCGCAAGTCCGTTCACCACTGCGACGTCGTTCGTGAATAACTGGGCGAGAGGGACGCGGAACCACGCAAAGAGCAGGCCGAGGGGAAGGGCGGTGGCGGTTGCGAGCACGAGTGACCGTTTTGCCCCCCGAAGAGCATCGTTCGGGCGGCCGGCTCCGAGGGCCTGACCGACGATGGTCGAGCAGGCCTGGGCATAGCCCGTCCCGGGGATCCATGAGAAGGAGAGGAGTGAGATTCCGACCGTGTAGGTTGCAACCGCCAGTGTTCCGTAATAGTTGCCCAGGAGCCAGAAATACGAGAGCAGACCAAAATTCAGGATGATCCGTTCGACCACGCCGGGGACGGCGATGCGCACGACCTCTCGAATGATGGGATTGCGGCGCAGGAGGTC
Organism: Deltaproteobacteria bacterium; assembly: GCA_002719955.1. Classification (GTDB taxonomy): domain Bacteria; phylum Myxococcota_A; class UBA9160; order UBA9160; family UBA4427; genus UBA4427. The sequence goes on from PBFW01000025.1 coordinate 62,389, forward strand.
GGAGAAGCGCAGTGCCGTCGGGGCCTCTCGTGGGATGCGAATCAGAACGAGCAGGAAGAGGACGAGCCCGATGCCCTGGCTGATCGCCGTTGCGAGCCCAGCGCCCCAGAGTCCGAGCGCCGGGAATCCGAAATGGCCGAAGATCAGGACGGCGTTCAGCCCGAGTTTCGCGCCCGCTACGATTATGGCGACGGCCATCGGCGTTCGCGTGTCGCGATTCGCCCGCAGGGCGCTCTCTGCGATCATCGAAAAGGACAACATCAGCGAGGCGCCAACCGTCAATTCGAGATAGGGCGCGGCCACCTCGATCACGGGCGCCTCCGCGCCCAATGCGGCGAGGGATCGTTCGCTAAAGAAATAGAGGACACCTGCGTAGAAAATCGTCACGAGGGCCGAAACCTGAACGGATCCCGCGAAGGCGTGGCGCGCGCGGGCGGGATCCCGGCCGCCGATCGCACGGGCCATCAGAGCGATGCAGGCCAGACCGATGGCGAAGAGCGTCGAGTGGATGAGGTGGAAGAGCTGGGTTGCGTAGCCGACGGCGGCGAGTGGGACCGCCGCACCGCCCTCTGAGGCGAGACGCCCGATCATCATCCGATCGATCACACCCGTGAGGTTGAGCAGCACCTGGGAGGCCATGACCGGCCAAGCGAGCCGCAGGATCTCCCGAACGGACTCGTTTCCTCCGGCCGCGAGGGGGGCGTCATGGAGCGGGGCGGAGAGGCCGACCGTGGCCCCAGCCGCCAACGAACCGGCCGGCACGGCAGGGCCGACCTCGGGGTCGAGTGGGTTGCCGGGGGCATCGATGGCGACTTCGGCCCCTTCGTCGAGGATCGCACCGCTCGTTTCGTCTGCGCCGCTCACGGGTCGCGCAATTCGCGGGGCAGCTTGAAGCGGACACCCTCGTCGACCTCGGGCAGGGAATCGAGGATCGGAGGGTCATCGGTGAATTCGCGGAGACGCTCGATCACGCCCTGGACCAGAATGTCCGGGGTCGAGGCGCCGGCCGTGACTCCCACGCATCGGACGTCCTCGAGCCAGTCGCGGCCGACGTCGTCGGCGGTCTGGATCAGATAGGAGGGAACGCCGAGTCGCGAAGCGACTTCGACCAGGCGATTGCTATTCGAGGAAGCGGGGGCGCCGACGACCAGCACGAGGTCCGCCTGTCCAGCGAGCTCTTTGACAGCATCCTGGCGATTCTGCGTTGCATAACATATGTCGTCGCGCTTGGGCAGGACGATCCGGGGGAAGCGAGCGGCGAGGGCACGCATGACATCGCGCGTATCATCGACGGAGAGTGTCGTCTGGGTGACGCAGCCCAGTCTCTGAGCGTTGCGGACAACCAGCGAAGAGACGTCCTCGACCGTTTCGACCAGATACATCGCGGAGGGGGCCTGCCCCATCGTTCCCTCGACCTCGACGTGCCCCTGGTGGCCGATCATGACGATCTCGTAGCCCTCCGAGACCATTCGGTGGACCTCGTTATGGACCTTCGTCACCAACGGGCAGGTCGCGTCGATCGTCTCGAGCTGCTTGGCCTCGGCGCGCTCGCGAATCGCAGGCGACACGCCATGCGCCGAATAGATCAGGACGGCCCCCTCGGGCGCGTCTTCGGGATTCTCGATGAAGGTGGCCCCCTTGTCCCGGAGCCCATCGACGACGTGGCGGTTGTGGACGATCTCGTGGCGGACGAAAACCGGGCGATTCCGTCGTTGTAGGGAGAGTTCGACGATTTCGATCGCGCGGTCGACGCCGGCGCAGAATCCGCGAGGGCTGGCGAGGAGTATCCGCATGACGGGACGGATACTAGCGTTCCGCCTTGGGCATCGGGAAAAATCGAATGGGATCGTTACAATCGGCGTTCTCAACTATTGGCAGGAGGCATATCGACATGTCGGACCTCGAATCGTTTCGCCAACAGACCCGCTCCTGGCTCGAAGCCAACGCGCCCAAAGGCATGTTGGGAATCTCGACGACGGAACTCACGGGGGTCTGGGGAGGAAAGAAGTGGACCTTCTCGAGTGAGGACGAGAAGAATTGGCTCGAGGTGATGGCGGAAAAGGGATGGACCGCACCGACCTGGCCAGCGGAATTTGGTGGGGGCGGTCTCAGTGGCGCCGAGGCGAAGGTCCTAGCCCAGGAGATGAGGGCGCTGGAATTGCCTCCGCCTTTGATCGGCTTCGGATTGACGATGATCGGCCCGACGCTGCTGCGGTTTGGAAACGAGGAGCAGAAGAAGGAGCATATCCCGAAGATCGTGCGGGGTGAGATCCGTTGGTGCCAGGGTTATTCGGAGCCCGGTGCTGGCTCCGATCTCGCCTCGCTGCAGACCCGTGCCGAGCGAGAGGGTGATCATTTCGTCATCAACGGGACCAAGGTCTGGACCTCTTACGCAGATGAGGCGGACTGGATCTTCGCGCTCGTTCGAAACGATGCCTCCGGTATCAAACAGGAGGGGATCACCTTCCTCTTGATCGATATGGACGACCCGGGCGTCGCGGTCAGTCCCATCCTGTTGATCTCGGGCAAGTCGCCCTTCTGCGAGACGCATTTTACGGACGTCCGGGTGCCGGTCACCAACGTGATCGGCGAGATCGGTGCCGGCTGGACCGTGGCGAAGGCGCTGCTTGGACACGAGCGGACGATGATCGCGGATACTTTCGGTGGCGCGGGACTGAAGACGCGGGGAATTTCGAAGCGGAGCTTCCTCTCGGATCTCGCGGTCGAACACCTGGGAGAGGCGCACGGTCGCGTGGCCGATGGCGTGATTCGGAATGATGTCACGCAGATCGAAATGGACAGTCGAGCCTTCGCGCTCACCGTCCAGCGGACGAAGGACGCAGCCAAGGCGGGGCAGCAGCCCGGGGCCGAGAGTTCGATGTTCAAGATCTACGGAACCGAGCTGAATCAGCGTCGCTACGAGTTGATGGTTCGAATTCTCGGTCCGGATGCCCTCGGATGGGAGGGGCCGGGCTTCGAGGAATTCGCCTTGGATACGACCCGCGAGTGGCTTCGCTCCCGGGGCAATTCGATCGAGGGCGGGACCTCCGAAGTCCAGCTCAACATCATTGCCAAACGAGTGCTCGGCCTGCCGGCCTAGTTCGAAGCGAATCCGCAGCAGAGAATCGGAGAGGACTATGGAACTGGTACTGAACGAAGACCAGGAGATGATCGCCCAGACGGCACTCGACTTCGTCGACGAGAACTCACCGGTCTCGCGATTCCGCGAGCTGCGGGACTCGGGCGAGGAACTCTGCTATTCGGCGGCGCTCTTCAAGGAGATGGCCGAACTCGGTTGGACGGGGATTCCTTTCGACGAGAAGCAGGGCGGTGCGGGCATGGGTTTTGCTGAGATGGTGCTGATCGCTGAGGCGCTCGGGCGCAAGCTCGCGCCCGAACCCTTCCTGGGGGCGGTGACGATGGGTGGGAGTGCGCTTGCGCTCGGCGAAAATGATATCCTCCGGGATGCCTGGCTGCCGAGCGTGATCGATGGATCCAAGGTGGTCGCCTTCGCTCATCAAGAAGCGCGCTCTCGCTATGACGTGTGTTCGATCCAGACGAGAGCCGAAGCCTTCGGCGGAGGCTATCGCTTGAGCGGCGAGAAGGTCCAGGTCCTCGATTCGGTGGGCGCGGACGCGGTGATCGTGCCGGTGCGGACCGGCGGCGGATCGGGCGATCGGGAGGGCATCACGCTCTTTCTGGTCGAAGCGGGGGCGACCGGACTCGCGATCGAACGTCAAAGACGGGTCGACCATCGCAACGCGGCGATCGTCCGCCTCGATGGCGTCGAGGTGAGCGGTGACGCGATTCTCGGGTCCCTTGGGCGGGGCGCGGAACTGCTCGAAGCGGTGATCGGCCGTGCCACAGTCGTTCTCTGCGGTGAGATGTTAGGCGGTATGTCCGAGGCTTTCGATCTGACCATCGAGTACCTTAAGACCCGCGATCAATTTGGCCAGAAGATCGGCAGTTTTCAGGGTCTGCAACATCGCGCTGCGATCGTCTTCATGGAAATAGAACTTGCGCGCTCCTGTGTCATGGCCGCGGCGCGAGCCGTCGACGGAAGCGAAGAAATGGGAAATCCGGAGGTCGCCAAGCTCGTTAGCCTCGCGAAGGCGCGCTGTTCGGATGCATATATCCTGGCGGCGAACGAGGGTGTCCAGATCTTCGGAGGTGTCGGAATGACCGATGAATACGATATCGGTTTCTATCTGAAGCGGGCGCGGGCCGCCGAACTGACCTTTGGAGACGCCGCGTTTCATCGCAATCGTTGGGCTAGGCTTGGTAACTATTGATGGGCATGAAGAGGTGGGGAGAGGCTCTGTTTTGAATCCGAGAGAGCGGTTCTTGCGATCCTGTGGCGGGGAAGAGGTCGATCGACCGCCGGTTTGGCTGATGCGTCAGGCGGGACGCTATCTGCCCGAGTATCGCGCGGTTCGAAAGGGCGTGCGCTTTCTCGAAATGTGCGCCGATGTGGAGAGGGCGGTCACCGTCTCGCTTCAGCCGGTCGATCTCGTGGGTGCCGAGGCGGTGATTCTCTTTCAGGATATCTTCACGCCGATTCCGGCGATGGGCGTCGATCTCGATTTCGCACCAGGTCCAGTGATCGCGAAACCGATTCGTGAGGCCGCGCAGATCGAAGCGCTCAGAGTTCCCGATCCGCGCGAGACGGTTCCCTATGTGTTCGAGATCCTCGGCCGACTGCGCGAATCGTTGGCGACGCGTGAGATTCCGCTGCTGGGTTTCGCGGGTGCGCCCTTCACGCTCGCGGCCTATCTGATCCAGGGCAGCGGATCGAAGGATTTTTCGGTGCTGAAGGCGATGCTCCAGAAGCGGCCGGACGAGGTCGAGGCCCTGCTCGAGAAATTGACGATTCTGACGATCGACTATCTGCGCGCGCAGGTCGAAGCGGGTGCCGAGGCCGTTCAACTCTTCGATACCTGGGCGGGATTACTCGATCCCGCCGCGTATCGCCGCTGGGTCCACCCCTATCACCAGCGCATCGCAGAGGCCCTGGAAGACGTGCGGGCACCGCTGATTCTCTACGTCCAGAACGGCTCTCATATCGCGGATTCGATGGCAACTTCGGGCGCGGATGTCATCTCTCTCGACTGGCGGGTGGAATTGGCGGAGGTTGCTCGGGATTTCGGATCCCAGGTGAGTCTTCAGGGCAACCTCGATCCGTGTTGGTTGCACGCGCCGCGCGAGCGGATTTTCGAGATGGTGCGTGCGATGGCCGATGCGGCCTCTCCAGCCAGGGGCCATATCCTGAATCTCGGACACGGCTGTCTGCCCGATACGCCGGTCGAGGGCGTGAAAGCCTTTACCGATGCCGCGCGAGCGCTGGCATGACTCAAGAGCGAAGCCCTGCCCGCCCCTCCGCATCGGTGTGCGCTCGCCGCTGAATCCAACCCGCGACGGCCTTCGCGAAACGCGGATCGCCATTCGGACAGGGGGCGACCCAGAGCGCTTCCCCTCCTATTTCGGCCCATCGTTGGCGCAATTGGATTCCGATTTCTTCGAGGGTCTCGAGGCAATCCGCGACGAAGGACGGGCAGAATACCGCCAGTCGCTTGACGCCCCGCGTCGCCAGTTCCGGAAGCACCCCGTCCGTATAGGGCTGGATCCAGGGCTGTCGGCCGAGGCGTGACTGGAACGAAACGCTCGTGTGCGAACCGTCCAGCCCGAGAGCTTCGCCGAGGCCCCGCGCCGTGGCGTAACACTGGGCGCGATAACATCGGCGCAGACTTTGACCGGGCGCCTCGCAGCAAGTCTCGCTCCCGAGGCAATGGCGCTTGGTGGGATCGCTCGCGCGGATCTGATCCTCGGGTAGGCCATGAAAGCTGAAGAGGACGTGGTCGGCCCGGAACGCGTCGAGGCTCGGGCCGCTGATTTCGCGCCAACTCTCCAGGAAATCCGGCTCATCGAAGAAGGCGCCGAGGATTTCGAGCGGGGGAATATCACCGGAGCGGTTCAGTTGGGTGAAGACCTCAGCGGAGATCGAGGCGGTGACCGCCGCCGCGTATTGGGGGAAAAGGGGAAGGACCAGCAGCCGCCCCACGCCGGCGGCTGCGAGCGCGTCGAGCCCTTGTTGAATAGAGGGTTCCCCGTATCGCATGGCGAGTTCGACGTGATAGGCGTCTCCCAACTCCTCGGCGACGGCGCGAGCGAGTGCCCGGGAGTGCACGAGGAGCGGTGAGCCCGCCGGTCCCCAGATCTTCTTGTATGCGGCCGCGGATCGCGCGGATCGGGTAGGCAGAATCACCAGATTCAGCAGCGACCAACGCAGTGGGGCCGGAAGCGTCAAGACCCTGAAATCGCTCAGGAACTGGCGCAGATAGCGGCGAACGGGAGCGGTCTCGGGGGCCGCGGGTGTTCCCAGATTGACGAGCATAACGCCCGTCGAGGGCGAGGTGTCCATGAATTCTCTTATCTTTCCCGTCGTCGCGCCGAATCGTGCGACTGGCTCGGGAAAAGGGTCATTCCCCACAGCGGTTGCGGTACAACAGAATTATAGTCACACCGACGACGACAGTCAGCGCGGTTGGCATCGTGTCGTTGGAGCCGTTCAGTTTTCCGGCCGGATCGACGTTTTTTTCGGGGGCGGAATCCGTGAAAAACGAGGGCCGACGAGGGCCCAGCCGAAGTCGAAGTAGGGGTGTTTCTTGGCGACTGTGCTGATCGTCGAGGACGAGGACTCGTTTCGCGAGACGCTGAGTCGATACCTCATCCACGAGGGCCACGAGGTCATCGCGGTGGCGTCGGGGTTCGAAGCATTCGAAGCGGGCCTCGATGCCGCTCCCGATGTGTTGAACGCCGACTGACTGTTGAAGAACCATATTCATGGCCTCCACGTCTCCGAGGTCTTCCGCGCCCTTCATCCCCACCTCAACACGATTCTCATGACTGGTTTTCCTCCCGCGATCTGTTCGAGGAGTCGGATCGATGCGGTGTGTCTCGGTTGCTTGAGAAGCCCTTCGATCTCCAGGATCTGCATGAGGCCGTCGATGGTGCACTCGCCGGTTGCAAGGCCGGTGAGGGCCTGGGGCCACCGATTGCAGCGCTCACAGTCGGGATCGCCGGAGAGCTCGAATTCACTTCCCAACGCGCCACCGAGATCCTGGCTGCCGCAGGGATTTCGCTTGAGGTCACACATCTGGACGAGGTCGTTGCGGGCGATTCACTCGAGTTGCTGGCGGCTTCCGAGGAGGATTGGGTCGAGGTTCGACCCCGCTCGGACAGTGGCGAGGGCTGGCTCATGCGAGCCCGCCGGCGTGCGGGACAGACCGGCTGGTTGGCCGTCTTCTGGCCACTCGAAGAAGAGCAGCGGCGGAGCGAGCCGCGGGTGCGGATGATGTGCGAAATGAGATGACAGCACGAAGCCTCAAGGATCACGGGCCGGTCGTCGTGATCGAGCGCGACGGGGCCGTGCGCCGCCTGCTAGTCTCACAGGTCGAGCGTGTCGGCGCGATCTGTTATGCGAGCGATGATCTTTCGAGCGCGCTGCGGTTGCTCGACGCCGAACCCCGCGCGCTCACGGTCCTGGTTGATTCCGCGCTGGCGGGCTCTGAAATGGGGGATTGGGTCGAACGGATCCATGCCGTTCGACCCGGAGCTTCGATCGTCGGAACGGGCGGGGTCGGTGCGGAGTCGGACCTTCTCGCCCACGGCGTCGACAGGGTGCTGCGCAAGCCCTGGTGGATCAATCATCTGCTCGACGCGATAGAGGGGCCGTAGGCGGCACAAATCGGCTGAATCAGGGCGTCGATGGGGCGCTCTTGTCTGTCTCGGGTTCGGCCTCGCCCGCGGCCTTCGTCTCCTGACCGCGCGGCGTGCGGCGGATACCGCCGCGTGTGAGCGAGAGCCACATATACCAGGCGGGGTATGAGAGCGAGAGTTCGGTCAGGTAAAAGGACCCCGCCGCGCTCGGCCGTGCGACGCAAAGGATCAGCGCGCCGGCCCAAACGGTCGCCCCCAACCCGAGTGCGAAGCGCAGACGCTTCGGCCGAACCTTGCTCGGGTAGAGATATTTCATGGGGACGAAGACGGCGATAGAGAGGCCGACGACCCAGAGCGTGCTCGCGAGAGGCTCGAGGCCGAGGAGGTAGAGGTAGATCGCGAGGATATTCCAGTAGGAGGGGAAGCCCAGAAAGAAATCGTCTTCAGTCTTTGCGTCCTGGTGAGAGAAACCGTAGGCGCTCGCCAGGACGGGCGCGGCGAGCCAGCCCGGATGAGAGATGGAGCCGGCGCCCCACATGAACACCGCGGGAACGATCACGAAGTTCAAATAATCGATGATGTCATCGAGTCGGCGCCCGTCGATCTGCGGCGTGTGCTCGGTGACGCGCACCGCCCGTGCCAACGTTCCGTCGAGACCGTCGACGAGGAGCGAGGCGAGCATTATCAACGCGGCCGCGTCGAGTCGATTCAGCGCGATCGCGATCAACGCGAAGGTGCCGAGCACCGCGCCGCTCGCCGTGAATAGATGGACGCTCCAGGAGAGCGCTATGCCCAGGTCGGATCGTTTTGACATGGTTCTTCGTCGGAGGGTCCACGAAGCATATCAGAGCGGCTATTCTCGCTCTCCTCGATGCGGCGATTGGACGCAGGCTGTCGAGGGGGGGATTCTTTGTGATGAGTGATAGGACCGAGACGCAGGTTTCGGTCACGCGGGGCAGGCTGGGCGAGCACTCGCCCAGCGCGGGGCAGGTCCGGACGACGCGCCTCGAGCGGGCGCTCGACTGGGCTGCCGGTCTCGCACCTTCCCCGATCCGGGTGGCGACCTCCTGCTGCGGAATGTCGATGGTGCAGGGGGGGGACGTTTTCGAGGCCCTCGGGACCGGCCCGCCGGCGGTCTCCAGCCGCTCGGCGGACCTGCTCATCGTTGCGGGCTCAATCACCCACCGTCAGCGCCCCCTGATCCGAGGGATCTACGAGCGGATGCTTGAGCCGCGCTGGGTGATCGCCTGGGGAGCTTGTGCGATTTCCGGAGGGGCCTATGACAACTATGCGACAATCCCGGGGCTCGGTCGGATCGTGCCCGTGGACCTCGTCGTGCCCGGCTGCCCTCCGCGGCCGACCGCTCTGCGTGAGGCGCTCGTATTACTCCGTTCGGGGGCCGCCCGTGATTCGGAACGCACGTCAAGAGATCGCGAGGATTGGCCGATTCTGAGAGCCGCGGTGGCGGTCGAGTCTCCCGCGTCCAAGGAAGAGCCCACGGCGCGACACGCGGCCGGGGTGGAACAAAGATTGGAGGGGAGTGAGAATGTCGATCGCGATTGAGCTGCCTTCGCTCGGAGAGAGCGTCTTCGAGGGGACCGTGTCGCGATGGCTCGTCGCCGAGGGCGAGAGGGTCGAGGTCGATCAGCCGATCGTCGAGGTGACGACCGACAAGGTCGATGCCGAGATCCCGTCGCCGAGCGCGGGGCTGGTCGAGCAGATCCTCGTGGCCGAAGGGGAAGTCGTCGAGGTCGGGGCCGCCCTGGCTCGCATCGATCCCGACGCGAAGCCCGCTGCCGAGACGAGCGCCAACCCCTTGGCCGAAGCGCCAGTCGACGCGCCCGCCCAGATGCCGAGCGGCGTTCCCGCGTCCCCCGCCGCACCCGCCCCCGCGGAAATTTCGTCTCCGTCCGCTCCTGATTCGCTCGTCGGGAGAGACGTCGCAGCGACCCCGGTTGCCCGCCGCATCGCGGAAGAGGCCGCGATCGATTTGCGCAAGGTCGAGGGCACCGGCAGCGCCGGTCGGGTCACCAAGGAGGATGTGCTGCGTCATCAGACGGGGGGTGTTGCACTGGCCGTCGAGCGGCCTGCGCCCGTCGCTCCGCCTCCGCCCCCCCCGGCGGCGCCCCCCCGCGCGGCGGTGCGTCCCGCGCCCTCCTTCAGCTACGCGCTGCAGCCCGGTGATCGCGTGATTCCGATGACGCCGATGCGGCGGATCATCTCCGATCACATGGTCTATTCCAAGCGCACGAGCCCTCATGTTGGGACCGTCGCCGAGGTCGATCTCTCGCGCGTGGTGAAGCTGCGCAATGCGCACAAGAAATCCTTTCAACAGACCTACGGAAGGTCGCTGACCTTCCTGCCCTTCGTCATTCACGCGACGGTGCGAGCGCTCCGCGAATTCCCCGCGCTGAACGCGTCGATCGTCGAGGAGGCGATCGTCGAAAAACAGGCGATCCACGTCGGGGTCGCGACAGAGACCGAGAAGGGGCTCGTCGTTCCGGTCGTGCGTGACGCCGATCGTCTCTCGCTTGCCGGAACGGCGATGGCGATCGACGATCTCTCGTCGCGCGCCCGAGACAAGAAGCTCTCCGCTGACGATCTGCGCGGGGGAACCTTCACCGTCTCGAATCCCGGGCGTCAGGGCAATCTCTATGGCTTCGCGATCATCAATCAGCCCCAGGTCGGAATCCTGCGAATGGGCGAGATCGCCAAGCGTCCCGTCGTGCGGACGCTAGATGGAGAGGACGCCATCGTGATTCGGACGATGATGTACATGGCGCTCTCCTACGATCATCGTGCGGTCGACGGGGCACCGGCCAACGGTTTTCTGCACCGAATCCGCGAACTCCTCGAGGCGGGAGAATTCGAGTTCTGAGCCGGGCGCCGGCGTTCCTCGGCCGAGGCCTGCGGCAACTCGGAGAAGTGAGGCGAGATGGAAGCATCAGCAGTGTCGATCGAGCCGTCGACCGAGCTCTTGGTCGAGTGGTTGGGCGAGGTTCCCTACGGCAGTGCCCTCGACCTCCAGGCGTCCGCCGTCGCCCATCGCCTCGCCGGCCAGGCGGGAGATCGCCTCCTGCTCCTCGAGCATCCCGAGGTCGTGACCCTCGGCCGGAGTACGGACCCCGGGAATCTTCGGAAGAGCCCGAAGCGGTTGCGCGCACTCGGGATAGACGTTTTCGAGGTGGGCCGCGGCGGCGACATTACCTATCACGCCCCGGGCCAATTGGTCGGTTATCCGATCCTCGACCTCGCTGCCTGCGGCCGACGGGACGTGCACGACCATCTGAGACGCCTCGAGGCCGGTCTGATTGATGCGCTCGAGGAGTTCGGGATCCCAGCGGGCCGGGTGGAGGGCTGGACGGGCGTGTTCATCGATCGTGCCCGCAGCGCGATGCCGGAGGGTGCGGAGCGCAAAATCGCGTCGATCGGGGTCGGACTCCGGCGTTGGGTGACTTTTCACGGATTCGCCCTGAACGTGACGCTCGACCTCGCGGGCTTCGATTCGATCGTGCCCTGCGGCCTGCACGGGGTGGAGATGACCTCGGTCGCGCGAGAACTCGAACGCGAGGGAAGGGCCGGAGAATACATCCCCGTGGAACTCGGTCGTCGGGTACGCGACGCGGTGGCCAGGGCGATGCGGGCTCGGCTGGGGATGGGTTCCGGCGCGATCGACTGAGGCGGTCGCTCTGGACTGGCCACTCCTCTATCGTTGGGGGGATGCCTGCACGGGTCGTCGTCGTAAAACGAACTCGAAGTCGCTCCTTCGCATTGCTCCGGGCGGCTCCCGCCTGGGTCAGTTCGGTTTGGGCTGCGTTGCGGGGGCCCGGTCTGGTCTCGGCACGAGCGGTCGATCGTGACTTCCCGAGCGATAGCGGCATCCCCGAACTCCGTTTCCTGTCGGACGGCGCGCATCGCTGTACGGGATGTGATCTCTGCACGCGGATCTGCCCGAGTCGTGCGCTGCACCTCGACGCCTCACCGGGCGAGGGTTGCGTCGAGGTCGCGCGCTTCGAACTTGCGCTGGGCGACTGTATCGGGTGTCGACGTTGTGCCGAAAATTGTCCTGAGGAGGCCCTCGAAATGCGGGAGACCCCGCCGGCTGTGATCGCCCGCTCGACAGGGATTCCCGAGTCCATCGATCTGCTCGAGCCGAGAGGCACCGGGAGATGAGTGGCCTCGACCCGAACGTGCTGCGGACCCGGCATCGCGACCTCGAGATCGACGTCGCTGAGTCGAGTGGTCCGGAGCTGCGCGTCTCGGTTTCGGCGACCCAGGCGCGAGCGCTGCTGGTCCGGCTGCGGGATGAGGAAGAGTCGGCGATGAAACGCCTCGTTGATCTCACGGCGATCGACCGCGGGGAGGGGGCCCTTCGCTTCGAGGTCGTCTATCGGCTTCAGTCGATCGAACGCGACGCGAGTCTTCGGGTTCACGCCCATATCCCGCGCGAAGTGGACGCGTTCGGGGTTGTCGAGCCGGTCGTTGATTCCGTGACGTCGATCTGGTCGGCCGCGAATTGGCTCGAGCGCGAGGTCTACGACCTCTTTGGCATCCGCTTCAAAGGGCATCCCGATCTGCGAAGGCTCCTGCTCGATGACGGATTCGAGGGCGCCCCGCTTCGCAAGGATCATCCGCTCCAGGTCGACCGCGCCCTGCCGCCGGAGGGCGAGGGTTGACGAGCGAACGGGAACGCGCCGAAACGGAGTCGCTCTCCGATTCCCTGGGCTTTTCGGAGACGCGGGTCGAGGCCGGGATGATCCATCCCGGTGTGAGCCATGCGATGACTCCGGTCGGCGGGACGACGAGTTTCCTCGTCGAACTCGATGAGGATCGGATGACCGATCTTGAGGTGGAAATCGGCCTGGGTCATCGCGGTTTCGAGAAGGAAATCGAGTCGACGACATTCGAACGGGCCCTTCCTTATGTGGCTCGACTCGGCCACGCGGGCGGGGTCCTCGCGGAGACCGCCTACTGTCTCGCGCTCGAGGCGTTGACCGGTATACCCTTGCCGGATCGGGCCATCTGGCTCCGCATGCTCGTAAACGAGATCGCTCGGGTGACCGATCATTTCGCTCGGCTTGGCGCGGTCATGGCAGCCATTGGGCTGCGCGACGCCAAACTCACCGCGGAGCGGGGAGAACTCGAGGCCGCGAGGCTTCTGTCCTCCGCCGTCGGGCGAGGGCCGCTCGCCGGCTGGGTGAGAATCGGTGGCGTCGCTTGTGCGCTGCCGGAAGATTTCGCGGAACGATGGGTCGCGAGCCAGCAGCGACTGGCTGATCTGCTCGCGCATTTCGAGACGATCGGTGCGTCCAATCCGACCTGTGAGCGCCGTCTACGCGATGTGGCGTCGATGTCGGCGGAGGATTGTCTCGTCTGGGGCGTGACGGGGCCGGTGCTTCGCGCCTCGGGTTCTCCAAGGGATATCCGTCGCGACCGCCCCTACCTCGCCTACGCGGCACTCGACTTCGACGTTCCGATTGGCACGGTCGGGGACGATCTCGACCGGATGCTCGTTGTGATCGAAGAGGTGCGCCAGAGCCTCGGGATGATCGAACAATGTCATAAGCTCCTGTCGAGTCTCGGGCCAGGCGCCATTGTGACGCCGACGGACGGTGTGGCCCTCCCGCCCGGCGAGGTCGTTGCGAGCTTGGAATCGTCGACCGGTGAATTGGCCTTTCTGATCGTATCGGACGGATCCGAGGTGCCGCGTCGGATTCGCTGTCGTCCGCCGAGCCTCTTTCATGCGCAGGCGATGCCCGCCATGTTGAGGGGGGCGCGGCTCGATGATCTCCTGCCGACCGCTGCGGTCCTTCACCTCGTGTCCGGGGAGTGCGATCGGTGAGTGCCGGTCCGCCGCCGCTTCGGCCTTTTGGACTCGTCCTCCATCACGATGGCTGCTTCAGTCACGAAGGCGAACCGATCCTGCATCGCAAATTGCGAGAACATTTCGAGCGATCCGTCGGATATCTGCCCGACGAGAAGAAATTCATCGTTCATCTGCAGGATTTTCGGGGTGAGGTGGAGGTCGAGGAGGCCGGATTCTTCGTGCGTGAGATCGACCTCGACCTGGGCGAAGTCTTGCTCTCGGATGGGACTCGAGAATCTCTCGAACTCTCGAGTCTGGCAAACTCATCGATCGATGGTGCCTTGCTCTGCCGCGTGAAGAGGGGGCTCGTCGCGGGGGGGCTCTTGGCGCGCTTCAGCCATTCGGCCCAGGCGGATCTCTTGCAGGCCGTCGAATGGGACGCGGAGGCCCTCGCGATCGTGATCGGCGGAAAACAGCTTTCCTTCCCCGATCTGGACGCCGATCAGCCGGATGGGGATCCCGGCCTCGATTGACTCGGACAGGTGGTGTTGGTACATCCTGAAGGCCACGCGCCCCCGCCCGGGAGCGCCGGATCTGGACTGGACGCGATCCGATGAGGCGGCGTAGCCAAGTGGTAAGGCACGGGCCTGCAAAGCCCTGATCCCCGGTTCGAACCCGGGCGCCGCCTCCAGCACTCATTGAGAACTCTGGGATGGATATGGGGATTGTCGCGAGGGGCCCCTCGTGGCGACTCGTCGGGTCATGCTCGTCCGGATTGTCTCCTGGTCTTCCTGGGGAGGCTCGATCAGATAGCCTTCCGGTCTTCGCCAGGTGGCGAGGGCGGGCGCGCGGGGCGGAACGAGTGGATCAGGGCTCGAGCTTGCGGCCCTTCGGATCGAAGATCGAGGACTCGTGAAGGCCGAGCCTCTGCAGGAAGAGCAGTGCGGATACGCCGAGAACGCCGACACCGTATCTCACGGAGCGGCCGAAGTTGATCGATGAGGCGTCCTCGAAATAGGCGGTGGGGCAGCTGATCTCGCCGATCTGGAATCCCTGGTGGAGGATCTGCGCGAGCATCTGATTGTCGAATACGAAATCGTCCGAGTTCTCGAGCAGTGGCAGCCGTTCGAGGACCCGGCGCGTGAAAGCGCGGTAACCGGTGTGGTATTCCGAGAGTTTTGCGCCGGAGAGCAGGTTCTGGGTGGCGGTCAGGAAGCGATTCGCGACGTATTTGTAGCGAGGCATTCCCCCCCGCAGTGCGCCCCCGCCGAGCACCCGCGAGCCCAGCACGACATCATAGGGACCGTCGGTCAGCAGGCCGACCATCGAGGGGATCAGCTTCGGTGTGTATTGGTAGTCGGGGTGGAGCATGACGACGATATCCGCGCCGAGTCGTAACGCTTCCTGGTAGCAGGTTTTTTGATTGCCCCCGTAACCCCGATTCTGGGGGTGCACCAGGGTCCGCAGACCCAGACGCTCCGCTTCGGCGACCGTCGAATCATCACTTGCATCGTCCGTCACGACGACCTCGTCCACCAGATCCATCGGGATCTCCTGGACGGTTCGCTCGAGGGTTCGAGCCGCGTTGTAGGCGGGCATCACGACGACTACGCGCTGCTGGTGGAACATCCGAGGTTTCAGGCTCCTTTGCGTGTCCCGAACCCGAAGGGTCGGGTTGGGCAGCTCGCGGGTTTCGAGCAGGGCGTTCGGGAAGACAAGAGGATAGACTTTGCCCCCTGCCCGGGTGGCGAAATGGTAAACGCGGACGACTTAAAATCGTCTGGCCTATGGCCGTGCAGGTTCGAGTCCTGCCCCGGGCACCATCCTCCGGCTTTCTACGCTCCGCCCGGACGCCTATTCCAGCTGATCCAGCAGCCGTTCCCGAATATCGTCGGTCGCGAGGAGTTCTTCGAGCGCATCGCGGTCGAGCAGGGTCGTCCGCTGATAGTTCTGATCCGGACGCTCGATCTCGACGCGGTAGATCTCTTTTGGATCGTCGAAGATCTGGCGGATCCGCAAGGATTGATCCGGGTCGCCCTCGAGAATCTGCACCCGCAGCGAATCGACGATCCGATCGCTGCGATCGACACACAGAGAGAGCGGGTCCATTGCCTCCGCAGAGGAGCGGCGGGCGTTTCCGAGTAGCTTGAAGGTTCCGTGTGGCTTCATGGGGAGATCAAGGATACCGGTCGGTGGACGGGCGATTCAAGCATGAATCGAGTGTCCGCGTAGACGGCGCATTCGTCGCGCACGTGCGCGCTCTTGATCGCGCGCGGCAAAGAGGCGAGCGATCGGCAGCAGGTCGCTCGGGGAGTTGCCGTCGAAGGCGATGCCGAAAACCGCATCGTCGTCTCTCCCCCTGGGCGGCCCGAAGAGCGACGGATGGAGCGTCTGCTTCGACCAGGCGACATGGCCCCTGCTGGTGAAGACCCGTTCCGTCGGCAGTCGGACCTCAATGCGAACCGGAGTGCCCGGCTTCGGGCCCACCGCGGCCGAGATGCGAAGGCCCCCGAGTCCGATATTCGTGCAGTGAGCGAGGGGAGCGGCGGGGCTTCCGTCGAGGGTCGTCACGAAGAGCCGGACGCGAAGCGGGACGCGCTCTCCGTTTCGCGAATCGTTGCGGTGCTGTCGAAGCGCTCTGCCCATGCTGGACTCCGATCGTGCTCCTCTCTATCGGCGGGAGAGATCGGATCTCTTGAGTGCAATTCGAATGCGCGTGCCGGTGTGTTCGTCTCGATCGGGTGCGGAAATCCCTTGTACGTCCCTAAGGGGTTCATCTCGGGCGAGGCGAATCACAGATCGATGTGGCGGTCCTCCCCGCCCGGTGCTGGAATTCAGCATGGCTGGGCGAAGTGGCCAGAGGCCACGACGAAGCGGGCTCTGTGCAGTCCTTTCCCGCGGTTCGCCGATTGCCGCTCCCTGCTCGAGGCCGTCGATCCGCTTCGAGCTATGCTGATCTGCTGACCCCGGCCGGCGCGGACGAACCGTTTCCTCGCGCGAGCGCCGGCCTACGCGGACGAGTCCGTTTCGGAACCCCATGGCCTCAGCCGGCAACAGATCTCGTCGTTCCACGGGGCGACGTTCGAACGACGTCTCCTCGGATTGGATCTACGGTTTTCATCCCGTTCGCGAAGCGCTTCGCGCGGGGCGGCGGAGGCTCGAATGTCTCTGGCTGCGGGCGGGGTCGGCGAGAGCGGATCACGACGAGCTTTCCACGCTCGCGCGGGATGCCGGAATTCCGGTGGAGATCGTGGAGCGCGCTGCCATCGATGAACTCGCGGGCTCCGAGGCTCAGACCCAGGGCGTCGCGCTCCGGGCCGGTCCCATTCCGGAGCTCTCGCTCGACGAGCTGATCGCGTATGTGGGATCGCGGCGGAATTCCGGTGGGGGCCAGATCGTAGCCCTGGACGGGGTTAAAGACCCTCAGAATGTAGGGGCGCTGGCGCGGGTGGCCGAATCGGCTGGGGCGGACGGTCTCGTGCTGACGGAGCGACGGGCTCCGGAGCTCACGCCCGCCGTAAGTCGAGCCTCCGCCGGGGCGGTCGAGTGGTTGCGGGTCGCGCGGGTCCCCAATCTTGGTCGGGCCCTTTCGAGCCTCAAGGAGGCCGGGTTCTGGATTGTCGCGGCGGCTCCGGAGAACGGCGCCTGTCTTTTCGAAATAGAGGACCGGCTACTGACCGGGAACCTGGTGGTGGTTCTGGGCGCTGAGAGCAAGGGAATCCGACCGGGAGTGTTGAAATTGGCCGACCATGAGGTCGCCATCCCGATGCGGGGCAACGTCGCTTCACTGAATGTCTCCACCGCCGGGGCGATCATTCTCTACGATCTGCTCCGCCGGTCTATCAGATAGCCAAGATGCCCCCTGGGGATTGCGGTCTGATCGAATTTTCTCGCGGGGACGTGTAGAAGTCCCTGAGGCGCTTGCCAGCGGGGATATGGCCGGTCTATAGTCCGCAGCTCTCAGTTTCAATACTTGAAGGTTTATGAGGGCCGCTTCGGGCGGATCGGTTACGGCCGTCTGCATGGGGCGGACGGCCTTGGCTGGCGTAGCTCAACTGGTAGAGCATCGGATTTGTAATCCGAAGGTTAAGGGTTCGAGTCCCCTCGCCAGCTCCGGCGCTGTGGTTCGACCAGGAGCCAGATCGCAAATCGGACGGGTCAAGAATAGGTTGTGCGTCGAGTTTCGATCCCGGGCAACGAATCATTTTCAGCTCTTTCGATCCAGATATTTTTCGTGGGTGAACTCAAGGATTCGAATCAGCGTTCGACCGGCCATCGTCACGGACAGGCTGATCCGTCAACAAAATCGAATGATTATGTTTTAAGGAAGGTTTCCGACAGCTTCGGCGGGTAGGTACGCAGAACTTCGCGGATCTGATTCCGACTTCGCTCGTTCTTGCAAACTAGAAGCGAGCCCACTGGGCCGTCGTGTGGCTGACGGGGAATCTCGAGCATCAAGACGGGTTGACTTCGAGCGTGGAGGGATACCGAAGCGGTTAAACGGGGCAGACTGTAAATCTGCTGGCCTTTGGCCTACGGAGGTTCGAATCCTCCTCCCTCCACCAGCCCGCAAGCAGGCGGATGGCTTGCAGTTTGATCGGGACTTTCTCGGGATTTTCCTCGGGACCAAGCGCGAAGGTAGACGTGGTTCGGAAGAGCATGGGGACGAAAAAGAATGTGCGGGAATAGCTCAGCTGGCTAGAGCACCAGCCTTCCAAGCTGGGGGTCGCGGGTTCGAATCCCGTTTCCCGCTCCAATAAATGATTGACTGACGATCGGCGGGCCGGGGTGGCTCAGAGAAGCACTCGAAGGGCTCGCGAGAGCGAATCGAGTTTGGAGGCAGAAGAGATCGGCTCACGTAGCTCAGGTGGTAGAGCACGTCCTTGGTAAGGACGAGGTCAGCGGTTCGAGCCCGCTCGTGAGCTCCAGATGGTAGCGATTCAACGGTGACGCCCGGAATAATGAGGGCGCGTGCAGAGCGCGAGTGGACATGAGGTCAACCGACTGATATCGGGAAGGCGATAGCCCCGCTCCTTGCTGCCTCGTTGAGGAGAGAAGTTCAAGAAGAGAACAGGGGGAAAAGGGACTCGCGGGGTATCAGCCCAACCAGGCAGCAGGCGCTACGCCAGGCAGGCCAGCTAGCAAAGAGAAGAGCAGGCATTATTGATGTCCAAGGAAAAGTTCGAACGTAATAAGCCTCACGTGAACGTGGGTACGATTGGTCACGTTGATCACGGCAAGACGACCCTGACGGCTGCGATTACATCACGTCAGGCTCATAAGGGTCTTGCGGAGAACATGGCTTTCGACCAGATCGACAAGGCTCCGGAGGAGCGTGAGCGGGGGATCACGATCGCAACGGCTCACGTGGAGTACGAGTCGGACGGTCGTCACTACGCGCATGTAGATTGTCCTGGTCATGCCGACTACGTGAAGAACATGATCACGGGTGCTGCCCAGATGGATGGAGCGATTCTGGTGGTGTCTGCTGCGGATGGTCCGATGCCTCAGACGCGGGAGCACGTTCTTCTGGCCCGTCAGGTGAATGTTCCTCATATCGTAGTTTTCCTGAACAAGGTGGATCAGGTGGACGACGAGGAACTTCTGGAGCTGGTGGAGATGGAGATCCGGGAGCTTCTTTCTGGTTACGATTTTCCGGGCGACGATATTCCGATCATCATGGGTTCAGCGCTTTCTGCCGGCGAGGACTCGAGCAACGACGAAGCGAACAAGTGCATCGATGAGCTGATGGAGGCTCTGGACGCGAATATTCCGGAGCCGGTTCGCGACCTGGACAAGGATTTTCTGATGCCGATCGAGGATGTTTTCTCGATTACGGGTCGTGGAACGGTGGTGACGGGTCGCATCGAGGCGGGCACGATCCATCCCTCGGACGAGGTCGAGATCGTGGGTATCCGGGATACGACGAAGACGACGATCACGGGCGTGGAGATGTTCCGGAAGCTGTTGGACGAGGGTCGCGCGGGTGACAACGTGGGTTGTCTTCTGCGTGGAACGGGCAAGGACGAGGTGGAACGCGGTCAGGTATTGGCGAAGCCGTCGTCGATTACGCCGCATACGAAGTTCCGGGCGCAGGCCTATATCCTGACGAAGGACGAGGGGGGTCGTCACACGCCCTTCTTTAACGGTTACCGGCCTCAGTTCTATTTTCGGACGACGGATGTGACGGGCATTGCGAATCTCCCGGATGGGACGGAGATGGTGATGCCGGGTGACAACGTGGAGATGACGGTGGAGCTGATCACGCCGATCGCGATGGACAAGGAGCTTCGCTTCGCGATTCGGGAAGGGGGCCGAACAGTGGGTTCGGGTGTCGTCTCGGAAGTCATCGAATAA
>PBFW01000026.1 GCA_002719955.1 Deltaproteobacteria bacterium
GTGTCCTGTGTGCGCATGTGTCAGTCTCGCTTTCCTCGATGGAAGATCATCCGGTGGGTCGACTGATCGGGCCCTGTTATGGCGCGATGATCCTGCTTCTGCCATTTTCCCTCGCCACCGATTGGGTGGTCGCGGGCGCCGAGAAGACGACGCTCGGGTGGCGCGCGATCTTCGGGCCCGGAATGTTCGTGGTCTACCTATTCCTCGCGGTCCCGGTCATGGGTGTGATCAGCTGCTGGCGAGGGATATTGCGTTTAGAGGACAGGGACGGCCAGTTGCAGCTGGCAGGAGTGATCTTCTTTGGGATCACGGCCGCGCTCGTGACGGGGACCCTCACGGAGATCGTATTGCCGCTTCTGAGGGTGGATGCGGTCGGAGTCACGACGAGCCTCGTTTCCTTCACCGGGCTCGCCGGAGCCTGGACGTTGCGACGCTTTGGGCATTCTCTGATCTCGCCCGAGGCCTTCGCGCGAGAGATCCTCGACACGCTCGAAGACGGGATCGTTCTCGTGGGCGAGGGAGGGATATTGCGGGATGCGAATCGCGCCTTTTTGCGTCTGATCGGCGTGCGCGCCTGCGACGCCCTCGGACAGCCGGTTTCGAGATGGATCCCCGCCTTTCCAGAGCGGCTCGATGCGGCCGAATCCGGGAGTTCCGTGGAACTCGTCTCGCGTTCTGGCGACAGCCTGCCGATTGTCCTTTCGGAGCCCGTGGCTTGCATGGGGGGCGGGCAGCTCGTCGGCCATGCCTTTCTGGTTCGCGACCGCCGCGAGATCGTTTCGCTGCAACGCCAGCTCGTCGTGTCCGCTCGTCTCGCGGCCGTCGGGGATCTCGCGAAGTCGATTTCCGAATCGATCAACGAGCCCATCGCTCGGGTCCGCGACGAATTCGACGGCCTATCGCTCGACTGGCTGCGGGCGGAGGAGATCCTCGAACGCGCGGGTTCGAAAGAAGACTGCCACGAGGCAATCGCCGAAGGCAAGGAACTGATCGAGGAGTGTGCCGAAGGAATCGATCGGATCCAATCGATCGTGTGCGAGGTGGCCGGCATTTCGAACGAGAAGGAACGCGACGAATTCATGCCCCATGCATTGGAGCAGATCGTGCGCCGCGCCGTGCGGGTGGCACAGGTCCAGGCGCCGGAGGGGTTGGTGATCGAGACGCACCTCGATCCGAATGTGATGATCGTCTGCCACGCCGCGGAACTCGAGCGCGTCGTGATCAACCTGCTCGTCAATGCGCTTCAAGCGCTCGACGGATGCACCCCGGGCCAGGGACATCTCGTCGTGGCGGCGGCGGCGGAGGGTCGCCGCGCGTTCATCCATATAGAGGACGATGGCTGCGGGATCGAAGACGAGGCGATCGACCGGATCTTCGACCCATTCTTTACGACCAAGCCGGTCGGAGAGGGGACGGGGCTCGGCCTGGCGATCTCGCATCATATCGTGAAGGCGCATGGCGGTGGAATCCGTGTGTCGTCGGTTCCTGGGCGCGGCACCAGCGTCGCGGTCGAGTTGCCACGCGTCCCCCTCGAGGTGGACTGATCGATTCCGGGGTCCCGGACCCGGGAGGGATCGCCATTGGGCCGGCGGATCCCTCATGACGGGATAGGCTCTCGGATTCGACGCGCTCTCGCGTGTCTCGACGAGGACGACCGATGACGAGTTCCCGAGAATGGCCGGCCGACCGCCTGCGAACGCTGCTCGCGCAGGATGCCCTACATCTCATGCCCTGCTGCTTCGACGCCCTCTCGGCACGAATGATCGAGCGCGCCGGATTCGCCCTCAGCTTCATGAGTGGCTTCGCGGTTTCCGCGAGTCGCCTGGCGGCCCCCGATACGGGGCTCATCTCCTTCGGCGAGATGCTGGATCAGGGGCGCTCGATCTGTGCGGCGGTGGATCTGCCGATCATCGGGGATGCGGATACGGGTTATGGCAATCCGCAGAATATCCGCAGAACGATCGATGGTTATGCGAGAGCCGGCTTTGCCGGCGCGATGATCGAGGATCAAGTGGCACCCAAGCGGTGTGGGCATACGCGGGGCAAGGAAATCGTCGATCGCGAGACCGCCTATCTTCGAATTCGTGCGGCGGTCGATGCGCGGGAAGCGGGTGCGGAGATCGTCATCATGGCGCGTACGGATGCGCGCGCGGAGCATGGACTCAGCGAAGCGATCGAGCGCTGCCGAGCCTTTGCGGATCTCGGGGCAGATATCATCTTCCTCGAAGCACCGGAGAGCGAATCCGAGATGGAAGAGCTGTGTCGCGAACTGCCGGATATCCCCAAGATGGCCAATCTCGTCGAGGACGGGGATACCCCGGTGCTTCCTCCTGCGCGGCTCGAGGAGATCGGGTTCAGGATTGCGGCCTACCCGCTGACGCTCTTGTCGAGCGCGGCGCGTGGAATGCGGGATGCCCTCGATGCACTCGCGGACGGGTCTCCGGCGCCCGCCCGCCTCTCCTTTGGTGAACTCCAGGAACTCGTCGGCTTTCCCGAGTACGACGCGTCTCTACGGGCCTACGAGGCCGGTGAGGGCTCCGGCTGAGGGATTTCTCGCGCGACTCAAGCCCCTTTCCGCTCCGACCGATTCGAGGGGACTGACGGAGATGAACTCGTGGTCTTCGGTGAACTCGAGATCGGCGACTCGATCCTCGCCGAGGGCCGCCTCCACCGCGCCGCGCTGATCCCCCGACCCATCGCTTCGGGCTAATTTCGTAGCGCTCGGACTCGCAGCATCGGTCCCGGAGGCATGCGCGCTTCGTCGAGGTCGATCTCCGCCTCGATCTGTCCCGCACCCTCGCCCTGCTCGTCGATGAGCGTCTGGCAGACGTCATAGGCGAGCTCCGAACGGGCCGAGATCCGGGTCCAATGGCCCCTGCGCGCGTCGGGGTCCACACGAACGCTGCCCTGGGACTCGAGGATCGGCTGCAGCTCGGACTCGAAGCGCGCCGCATCCCATTCGTCTCCGGCGACACAGGCCGCCGCCCCGGCGTAGTCGCCTCGGGAGAGCGCCTGGAGGAGCTGGTGAAGCTCGGCGCGCACGCGTGCGTCGAAGGCTTTCCGATCCAGACGACGCGGTGCCCGATCGGGGAGTCGCTCGGCTTCGGGTTCCTGGGCTTGTCCGGGGTGGACGAGGTTCTCCCACTCCTCGACGAGACTCGAATCGATTCGCGCGAGCATCGCCCGGAGGAAGGCGATCACCTCGAAGACTTCATCGTTGCGCGTCGATTCCGGCAGGTTCCGCGCGAGGGTCGAGTGGACCTGGCTCAGGTAGCGGAGCAGGACGCCCTCCATACGGGCGATCTCGTAACGCCGGACATAATCTTCGAAGGAGAGAAACCCCTCCCAGATCTCGCGGGCGATGGACTTGGGCGAGATCGAGTCATTCCCGACCCAGGGATGTTGGAGACGAAAGATGTTGAAGGTCGCGTAGAGGAAATCTTCATTGGGTTTGTCCCAGGTCACGCCCTCGAGTTTTTCCATTCGCTCTTCGTAGGGGACCCGCTCCGCCTTCAGGGCGTTGATCAGCTCGGTTTTTCGCTGGCGAACCTGGGCCTGGAGCAGCGCACGCGGGTTCTCGAGGATCGCTTCGACGACCGACAAGACGTCGAGCGCATAATCCGGCGCGCTGGGATCGAGGGCGGAGACGGCGTCGACGAGGTAGAGCGAAAGCGTGTGGTGGAGATTGAAGTCGGGCTGGAGGTCGTCGCTGATCCTCGCGACGGCCGGTCTTCCGGCCCGCCCGCGTTCGACCCGAACGATCTCCGCCTGTCGCAGCGAGCGAAAGAGCACGGCCGCATCGCGCCGCAGCCGCTTCTTGCGCGACGGGGTCTCGAGGCTTTCGTTCGCCAATGCGATCAGTTCACGGTAGCCGGAGCCCTTGAGCGCCTGGTCCTCGCCGCGCTGAAGCAGAGCGACCACGGTGCCGTGGCTCAGACTGAATTGGGACCGCAGGGCTTCCGGGGGGCGCGAGGCGAGCTGCTCGAAAGTCTCCGCACTCCAGCTGACGAAGCCCTTCGGCGGCGGTCTCTTCTTGTCCTTCTTCTTTCCCTTGGCAGCGGATTTTGCCGCCTGGCGAAGGTTCTCGATCACGTGCTCCGGTGCCTGGCAGACGACGCTGCCCGCGACGTCGAAACCGCGCCGGCCGGCGCGGCCCGAAATCTGTCTGAAATCGCGGACCGAGAGCAGACCGACCTTTTCGCCGTCGAATTTCGAGAGCTTCGTGAAGAGGACCGTGCGGATCGGGATGTTGACGCCGACGCCCAGAGTGTCCGTTCCGCAGATCACCTTGAGCAGGCCGCGCTGCGCGAGCTGTTCGACCAGCAGCCGGTATTTGGGGAGCAGGCCGGCATGGTGGAGCCCGACTCCGAATCTGAGAAAGCGCTGGATATCCTTGCCATAGGGTGAGTCGAAGCGAAAATCTCCGATCGCTTCGCTCAGCGCGCGCTTCTCCTCTTTGTTCGTGATCTGTCCGCTCGTCAGTCCCTGGGCCTGTTCGGCTGCGTCGCGCTGGGTGAAGTGAACCATGTAGATCGGCTGACGGTCCGTGGCGAGCAGAGACTCGACGGTTTCGAGGATCGGGGTCTGGCGATAGCTGAAATCGAGGGGGACGGGACGCTCTTCGCTGTGCACATGTGCGACGTCGCGGCCCGTGATCGATTCGATGCGTTCTTCGATCGGGGCGGTATTGCCCAGGGTTGCGGACATCAGGAGCAAACGACTTCGTGCCAGCACGAGGAGCGGCGTTTGCCATGCCCAGCCGCGATCGCGATCCGCGAAATAGTGGAACTCGTCCATGACGACGTAGGGAGCGTCGGTTTCGAGGCCTTGCCGGAGGGCCATATTGGCGAGGATTTCGGCTGTGCAACAGATCACCGGTGCGGCCCAATTGATCGCGGCATCGCCGGTCAGCATCCCGACGTTCTCGGCCCCGAACTCGTCGCAGAGCGCGAAGAACTTCTCGCTGACGAGAGCCTTGATCGGCGCCGTGTAGAACGATCGCCTGCCTTCGCAAAGCGCCTTGAAATGGAGGCCGAGGGCGACCAGCGATTTGCCCGATCCGGTCGGGGTGCTGAGGACGACGTGCCGATTCGTCATCAGCTCGAGGAGCGCCTCCTCCTGGGCGTCGTAGAGTTCGAGCCCGGCATCGGAAGACCAACGCGTGAACCGGTCCAGGATCGCGTCGGGATCCGAGAGCCCACCCTCGGGAACCCAATCGATCAGCGGGCGTCGGGCATCGCTCATCTCTTGGGATCGGACTCGCGTGGCGCGGATTTGACGGGCCTGGAATCGGAGGCGTCGGATGGGGTTCCGTCGGATGCGGCCTCCTCTCGACGCGGACCGCCACCCGTCAGGAATGCGCGGGTGGAGTCGAAGAGGTGCGTTGCGCTCGATCGGAGGGTGTCCAGGGGCGTGGGCTCCGGCACGTGCGCGAGCACGCAGGTGATATTGTCGGTTCCACCGGCGCGGTTGGCGGTATCGATCAATTCTGCGACGACGGCGGCGGGTCGGTCGGGTCGCCGCGCGATGCGAAAGATCTCGTCGTCCTCGATCATGCCGTGGAGTCCATCCGAGCACAGCAGATAGACGTCGCCGGGCAGTAGCTCGAGCGGACCGATATCGACCTCCGTGTCCCCCCGCACGCCGAGGGCCCGCAGGATCTGGTTCCGTCGCGGATCCTCGCGCGCCTCTTCCTGTGAGAGGGCGCCTTCCCGGACGAGGGTCGCCACCAGTGAATGGTCCTCGGTCATCGTTTCGATTCCTCCGGATCGCAGGCGATAGAGTCGGCTGTCGCCGACATGGGCAACGAAGGAATCACCGTCTTCCGCGAGCAGGAGACAGACGACCGTCGTTCCCATCCCGTCGAGTGTGCGGTCTCTGCGCGCCGCCTTGAAGATCGCGTCGTTGGCCGCGACGATGGATCGATGCAACCGGATGGCGGGTTTCTCGTCGCCCTCGAGGGCGAGTTTTCCGATCAGGTCCACCGCCATCCGGCTGGCGACTTCACCGCCGCGATGGCCACCCAATCCATCGGCGACGACCAACAGGATTTCGCCGCGTTCGCCGTTGTCGAAACGCTCGAACGCGTCCTCGTTCACCCTACGCACCACTCCCACATCCGTCGCGCCGGCGATCTGCGGCTCGTCGCGGGACCAGACCGGGCCCGAGAAATCGGTTTCATCAACGGTCGACAAGCTCTTCCCTGATTCTCGAGAGGTGAGGGGTTCGCGATAGCTTAGTCGGTCCCGACGCCGACTCAATCGCCCTCCTGTATGCTGATCGTGGTTTGACGGAGATAGCGGTCGAACCGCGGCCTCTCGGCGTGACGAGCGAGGGCCGGAGTGGCCGGGTTGGTCGGGGAATCGCACAGATCGTCGGACGAAAGGGTCGAGAATTGAAGCGTGCCGAGAAAGCGGAGCGGATCCTTGAGATACTCGACGACCTCTATCCGAAACCGCCGATCCCGCTGGACCACGAGGATTCATTCACGTTGCTCGTCGCCGTCGTTCTATCGGCGCAGACGACGGACGAGCGTGTGAACCTCGTCACGCCCGCGCTCTTCGCGAAGGCGCGTACACCCGCGGCGATGGCGAAGCTCGATGTCGAAGAGATCCTGGTCGAGATCCGATCCTGCGGTCTCGCGCCGGGCAAGGCCAGGAATATCAGGGCGCTCTCCGGAATTCTCGTTAGGGAACACGCGGGCAGGGTGCCCGCGGACATGCAGGCGCTCGAGGCGTTGCCGGGTGTCGGACACAAGACCGCCAGCGTGGTCCTCATTCAGGCCTTCGGGACGCCCGCCTTTCCCGTGGACACGCATATCCATCGCCTGGCCTCGCGCTGGGGTCTGTCCGATGGCAAGAGCGTCGAGAAGACCGAGCGCGACCTGAAGGCCGTTTTTCCGCGGGAGGCCTGGGCGCGGCTGCATCTGGCCCTGATCCATTTCGGTCGTGAGTATTGTCAGGCCCGGGGACACGACCTCGAATCCTGTCCGATCTGTGGTTGGGCGGCTTCAAGAAAACGCATCGCCGAGGAGATTCGTGCGGGTGGCGGGGGACCGCGATCGCGCGAGGCGGTCGCGAAGAAGAGCGCGCGGAGCTCGGCGCAAACGCAGGCGACTCGGAAGCCCCGGAAGCGACCGAGCAAGAAGGCCGCGAAGAAAGCGCGCGGGCGAAGGCGGGCCCCCTAACGCTCGGCGGCCCTGCGAATCAGCACGATTCGTCCGAGCAGGGCTTTGGGGGGGGCTTCCTCGGGCTCGCTGATCTCGACGCGTCGTCCGACGACCTGTACGAGGCGGAGACCCTCTTCGGTCTGCGCGAATCCCTTGGCGCGAAGCAGACCGGCATTCGAGAGATGTGCTTCGATCGCCTCGCAGGGCATCCCGGCATCCGGATTCCATTCGCTGGTCTCGAACTGTTCGTGATGGTGGGACGGGCTTTTCGGGGTCGGACCGCGGCGGTCGAGTTCTCCGACGTCGGGCGGGAAGAGCAGATCGAGATCGACGTCTCCCCTGACCGCGCGAACGAGTGGGGCCTCGGGCTCGATCTCGCGCAGCCGTGCTTCGATCTCCGGCCAATCGGTCTCGGGGACGAGATCGACCTTGTTCAGGATCATGAGATCCGCCGATTGGACCTGGTCGACGAAGGTCCCCTCGAGATCTCGCCCCTCTGCGAGCTGGTCGGCGTTCACGACCACGACCGCCATATCGTCGCCGATGAAGTCACAGGCGGGCTCGCGCCAGAAATTCAGTTGGGTGTCATAGGGCAGCGCAACGCCCGAGGTCTCGATGACGAAGCGGTCGGGATCGATCTCGCGTTGCAACTCGACGAGGGTCTCGAGCAGGTCATCCGAGAGTTCGCAGCAGACGCACCCGCCTTCGAGTTCGATGTAGGCTTGGTCGCTCTTCCCGAGCAGGGCGCGATCGATCCCCAGTTCGCCGAGCTCGTTGGAGATGAGGGCGACGCGGATCCCGCGCTCCGCGGCATCGGCGAGGAGTCGCTGAACGACGGTCGTCTTGCCCGATCCGAGAAATCCGGAAAGGACGAGCGCGGGGATTCGGCGTGGGCTCGTGGTCTCGTCTCGTTCGGATCCATTCATGCTCGCCCCCTGGCGTGGCCCGACGGTGCCCCGTCGCGTCGGCGCATGAGATAGCACCTTCGCCCTCCGAATCGACGAGCTGGGGTCTCCGCGCCGCTCCGACCCCTGCCGTTGCGGGGCTGGTTTGGCCGGCGACGGGCTATCGTGGCCGCGATGACGCTGGGGCCGCCCGCGCGGGCGGATCCGACTGGCGTTGAGCATTGGGAACGAGAGGAGACCCCTCGTGACAGATCGTGATTTCGATCTCTTCGCAATCGGTGCGGGTTCCGGAGGTGTGCGGGCGGCGCGCTTCTCCGCCCAGCGCGGTGCACGCGTGGCGGTGGCCGAAGAGCGCTATCTGGGCGGGACCTGCGTCAATGTTGGCTGCGTCCCGAAGAAGCTCTTCATGTACGCCTCGCATTTCAGGGCTGACCTGCACGAGGCGAGTGCCGGGTACGGCTGGACGATCGGGGAGACGAACTTCGATTGGCCGACGCTGCGAGACAACAAGACGCGCGAGATCGAGCGGCTCAACGGAATCTATGAGGGGCTGCTGCGCGACGCCGGGGTCCAGCATTTCGACGGGCGGGCGACGATCGTGGATGCGCATTCGGTCGAGGTCGCGGGTCAGCGTTACACCGCAGAGAATATTCTCGTGGCGACCGGAGGCTGGCCGACCGTTCCCGAGATTCCGGGCGTCGAATGGGCGGTGACATCGAACGAACTCTTCTCCCTCGATGAATTGCCGCGCAAGGCGATCGTCGTGGGCGGAGGGTATATCGCGGTCGAGTTCGCATGTATCTTCGATGGCCTCGGTGTCGATGTGACCCAGCTCTACCGAGGACCGCTCTTCCTGCGGGGTTTCGATGGGGATGTGCGCCGCCACCTGGCGGAGCAGGTGCGGTTGCGGGGAATCGACCTTCGGCTCGAGACGAATGTGACCGCGATCGAAAAGAAGGGCGGGGGAATCGTCGCGACCCTGACTGACGGTTCGGCGCTCGAGGCCGATCTGATCCTCTTCGCGACCGGGCGCCATCCGAACGTGAGCGATCTGGGTCTCGAGGAGGCCGGGGTCGAGATGGCGAGGGATGGTTCGATTCGCGTCGATGCGTATTCGCGAACGAACGTGCCGAGCATTTGGGCGATCGGGGACGTGACGAATCGGATCAATCTCACGCCGGTCGCGATCCACGAGGGGGTCTGCTTGTCCGAGACGCTCTTCAACGACAATCCCCGTTCGCCCGATCACGAAAACGTTCCCGCCGCCGTCTTCTCACAGCCTCCCGTGGGCACGGTGGGGCTGACCGAAGAGGAGGCGCGTGAGCGCTATTCATCGATCGATGTCTACCGCTCGGTCTTTCGCGCGCTCAAGCAGACGCTCACGGGTGGCGAGGAGCGCACGCTGATGAAACTGATCGTCGATCGCGAGACCGACAGGGTGATTGGCCTCCACATGGTCGGGCCGGAGGCGGGAGAAATCATCCAGGGATTCGCGGTAGCCATCAAGGCGGGTGCAACGAAAGCCGATTTCGATGCCACGATCGGGGTCCATCCGACATCGGCCGAAGAGTTTGTGACGATGAGGACGCCGATCGAAAGCTGACAGGGGCGGGCTCTCGAGGTGAAGATTCTCGATCGTGTTTGCGGGCGTGTCCGGCAGCACCACTCGCGTTCCACTCTGCGAGTGTTTCGGGTGGAAACCCTAGCGATCCTCGTGATGGGCCTCAGCCTCGCGGGTGCTTTCCCCGCAACTTCGGAGGCAAGCGGTCCCGATCTCGTGTCGCCAGAACTCGAATCGGTTTACGATCCCTACGAGGGGATGGATCCCGATGGCCGCATCCCGAAGATCGACAAAGCGGCTTACGTCGATCGCCCCGAACGCTGGCGCTATATTCCGGAAGGCCGCATCAAACCCGGAAATGTCTTCGAGCGTTTCCTGGTCACGAGCTTCATCATTCCGCTCTTCTTCAGCAGTCAGGATGTGGGGCTGGGTGCGGGCCTGGCGTTTACGGATATCGACTTCCGAAAAGAGCGGCGGCGCGAGTTTCTCGGTGGCTTCTTCTCGTATACGACGGAGGGGCAGCAATCCCTTGTCGTGCGCTGGCGGCGTTGGCTCAGACATTTGGACGTGCCGGGCGGCGGCGTGCTTCAGGAGGAGCGCACCTTCCTGCGCGCGGGCGGCGGCTATCGAAAGCCCCTGCCCCGCCGTTTCTTTGGCATAGGCCCATCGGCCAGGAGAAATCAGGAGACCAGCTTTACGGACGTCGTCGCCTTCTTCGATCTCGGGTTGTCGAAATCACTCGAGGGGCCCCTCGATGATTTCGTCATCGAGTTGGGTCTGCGCGGCGAAGGACATCAGCTGGATGAGGGCAGGATCCGTGGCAAGCCCACGACCGAGGATGATTTCCCCGAGCTCTTCCGCGAATCGGATCACGTGGCACTCGGGTGGCTTTCCGCGGGGATGCGATGGGATACCCGTGACAGTCAACGCAACCCCTATCGCGGGAGCGCGCTCGGCGCCTCGGTCGACGCTGCCCTCGCCCAGACCGATGGGGACCTCGGCGCGATCTACCGGATCTTCGCGGATCAGATCTTCCCTATGCCGCCGATCTTTCACGATGGGGGCAGCGAGGACGAGGAGCACCCGCCCACCGACAGTCTGGCCTTCCATTTCGAGAAGCAATTGAGTTCGGGAGATCTTCCCTTCTTCGCGCGACCGACGCTCGGCGGCTCGCGCCTGATGCGGGGCTATATCGGGGGGCGTTGGCGTGATGACGCGCTCTGGACCGCCGCCGGCGAATACCGCCTCTGGATCATTCCCCGTGGATTCACCGTATGGCGGCATATTCGCGTCGAGCGAATCGGTGCCGCGCTCTTCTACGAGGTGGGTGGAGTCGCCGAAGATGGCTTCGGGCTTTTTCACGAGCGTGTTCTCCACAGCTACGGTGTCAGCGGCCGCGCGACGATCGAGCGTGCCGCGCTCTTTCGCCTCGACCTGGGCCTGTCCGAAGAGGGCTTGAATTTCTCGGCCGGATTCGGCCTGTCGTTCTAGCCGCACGCAGTTCGGCTCACTTCGCTAGCCTGGTTGAATGGATCGCAGCGGCCTGATTCGACTCCTCGATCGCTATCGGGACAGGCATCCGGACGAACTCGAAACGATCGGTCACGTGCTGGCTCTGCTCTCCGATCGGGAGCGCGCCTTCCATCGAGACTGCTTTGACCCGGGACATATCACGTCGTCGGCGTGGATCATCTCGCGCCAGAGCGGCGCCGTGCTCTTGACCCACCACCGCAAGCTCAAACGATGGCTCCAACTCGGAGGGCATGCAGACGGGGAGACCGACCTGCTCGCATCGGCTCAGCGCGAAGCCGAGGAGGAGTCCGGGTTGCGGGGTTTCGAGCCGGTCCCGGACCTGGCTGGGCCGGAGATTCTCGATGTCGACGTGCACGGAATTCCTGCCATCGGTGACGAGCCGGCTCACGAACACCACGATATCCGCTTCCTGCTCCGGGTCTCCGACGATCAGGAGATCGAGCGGCAGGTCGCGGAGTCGAAGGAAATCCGTTGGTTCGCACCCGGGGCGATCTTGCGGGTCTTCGACGAGGAGAGCCTCATTCGGATGGCGCGAAAGGCCACACTCTGGCTGGCTCGGGACCCGGTCGGACCCGCCTGAAGAAAACTGCGTAGCCCCGTGGGGAGTCAAAAGACTTCCTCTATCCAGCTATCCGCTTCCGTTTTCGCTCGATGATCGTGGTAAAGGTCCTTCGTTGCGGGTGGATTCTGAGCTCTCGGCGCGATCAGGGGCACGAGGCGTTAATTTCCTCGTTGGGGATCATTGGCCCCATATTTGCGTTGACATATATGGCGAAATCCACACATATGGAGGAGTGGAGGCCATACGATGCGACAGAATGCCGCAGAACAGACTTCCGATATCGTCGCGAAGGGCGCGGTCGTGCCTTTGCGCGAAACCCTGGTTTTTCTGACAGGGCTCGTCGGAGCGCTCCTGACGCAGCTCCTGATGAGCCACGCCGCACTCGCGGAACCCGCCGCACTCGCCTCCCCTGCCTACGACGAAGGCATCGCGGTGACGGCCGAAATCGAGGCGCCGTCCATGCGACTGGCGTCGGATTCCTTCGACCCCCTTCTCGAGATTCTCGGGCTGATCCCTTTTCGCTCGCAGGCCGAAATCGCGGACGAATCGCTCGTGGCGGCGGTCGCGCGCGGGAGTAACCCCGAATTCGAGCGCGCGAGCTCGTTTCGAAAGCGGAGCAGCGACCTCTTCCAGGCCGAAAGGCAGGTCGAGATCGGTGAGCAGGAAATGCTGATTCGTCTGCGGGTGCGCCCGCAGAAGCGCAAGGCCATGTCCGTCGAATTGCACTTCTAGCCTTCTCCTCGGAGTCTCCCCGGCGGCGCACCGCCTGGCATGGATCGTCCCTCGCGTCGTCCTGCGGCTATGATCCCGCGTCATGACTGACCGCGTCGACGATCTCCTCGGCTTCATCGATCGATCTCCCACGCCCTACCACGCGGTGGCGGAGGTCCGCACGCGCCTCGAAGCCGCGGGGTACGCGCGGCTCGAGGAATCGCAGCGCTGGTCGCTCCGGGCAGGGGACCGACGTTATGTCATGCGCGCGGGCGGAAGTCTTGCGGCATTCGAGGTCGGCTCCGGGGCTCCTTCGGAGGCCGGATTTCGGATCGTCGGCGCCCATACGGATTCTCCGAATCTTCGGATCAAGCCCGCCGCCGACGTCCGTGCCCACGGCTATCACCAGCTCGCGGTCGAACCCTATGGTGGGGTTTTGTTGCATACTTGGCTCGACCGCGACCTGTCGCTCGCGGGTCGTGTGACGCTGTCCACCGGGGTCGGGAGCGAGACTGAGACGAGACTCGTGGACTTCGGCCGTCCGCTGCTGCGGGTGCCGAGCCTCGCCATCCACCTCAATCGCGAGCTCGATCAGGAAGGGCTCAAGCTGAACCCCCAGCGCCACCTTGTGCCGCTCCTCGGGCTCGGGGAGGACGGATCTTTCCTCGATCTCCTGCGCGAGGAACTCGCTCGAGATAGGACGAAGCTGGGAGCGGACCAGATCCTGGCCTGGGATCTCATGGCCTACGACGTCCAGCCCTCCGCTCGCTCGGGGGCAAGCGGTGAGTTCATCCACGCTGCGCGCCTGGACAATCTGGCTTCGAGCCACGCAGGCCTCTCTGCGCTCGCCTTGGCGGGTGCCGGGGGCGTGGTCGAGGCGACGCGCGTCGTCGTTCTCTACGACCATGAAGAAGTGGGTAGTCGGAGCTCGCAGGGCGCGGGAGGAACCTTCCTCTCGGACACGCTCGAGCGCATCGTGGCGGTCTGCGGTGGAGGCGGGGCGGAGGAGATGGCCCGCGCGATTTCACGTTCCTGGCTGATCTCTGCGGATATGGCCCATGCGATTCATCCCAACCACGCGGACCGCCACGAGCCCGGCCATCGCCCGAAGATCGGCGCCGGCCCGGTCATCAAGACGAACTCGAATCAGGCCTACGCGACCGATGCCGAGAGCGCCGGGTTCTTCGCGGCGCTCTGTGGACGGGTTGGTGCGACGCCCCAGAATTTCGTCACACGCAGCGATCTTGGTTGTGGTTCGACGATCGGCCCGATCAGCGCCGCGCGCGTCGGGATTCGAACGGTGGACGTGGGGAGCCCGATGCTCTCCATGCACTCCTGCCGCGAGATGGCCGGGAGCCAGGACGTCGCCACGATGATCGACGTATTGATCGAGTTCTTCGCCGGCGAGTAGGCCGTCAGGCCGAGAGAATGGCCCGTCCGATCACCTTGAGCTCGAGGATTGGCTTCACGCCTTCGAAGATCGGCAGGACCGTCGCATCGACGACGTAGCGGCTGATCGGGTACTCCTCCGCATACCCCCAGCCGCCGTGCATCAGCTGACCCTGCTGGGTCGCCGTCACGGCGACATCGCAGGCCAGAAGTTTCGCCTGGGCGGCGAGCGGGGCTGCGGCGCGCTCGTCTTCGTCGAAGGCGCGCGCGGCGGCGTAGGTGATGGCGCGGGCCCCGGCGATCTGGGCAGCCATCTTTCCGAGGGTGTACTGGGTCAGTTGAAACTCGGAAATCGGCTGCTCGAATTGTTTTCGGTCGATGACGTATCTGGCCGTCTCCTCGAGCGCGGCCTGGGCCAGACCACAGCCTCGGCCGCCGGTCTGGAGTCGACCCGCCGCGAAGCCCGCCATCTGGAGATAGAAGCCGCGGCCTTCGCCGCCGTCGCCGCCCACGAGGTGGTCGGCGGGGACGAACCAATTCTCGAAGTTGAGCGTGTAGGAGTGCATCCCGCGGTAGCCAGGAGTGGCGTCGGCTTTTCCGACGAGGCGACCGCCGCCGGGTTGCGTGCACTCGAAGGCGTGCTCGCGGGAGGTTTCCTTCGGGACCACGAAGAGCGAGAGCCCCTTCGGGCCCTTGGAGAGGTCGGGGTCGGTTCGCAGCAATACCGCGAGCACATTCGCTCGACCGGCGAAGGTGCACCAGGCCTTGGGCCCGTCGATGATCCAACCCTCGGCCCCGTCAACGCTTCCACGCGTGGCCCGACATCGGACTCCGGCGACGTCGGAACCGATATCGGGCTCGGTCACCGAGATACCCGCCATCACCTCGCCCGAGGCCAGCTTCGGTAGCCAGTGCTGCTTCTGCTCTTCGGTTCCCCCGCCGAGCAGCGCCTTTGCGAGGATCTCCGGACGCGTGATCAGTGAGCCCGCCGCCGCGAGCGATGCCCGCGAGAGTTCCTCGGTCGTGAGGATCATCGCCAGGTTGCCCATCTCGACGCCGCCGTAGGCCTCGGGGATCGAGAGACCGAAGAAACCGAGCTCCGCCATCTTCTCGATGAACGCCTCGGGGATCGTCGCGTCGGTTCGGTGGATATGCTCGGCGTGGGGCGTCACTTCCTGGGCAGCGAACTCGCGCACCTGGTCCCGCACCTGCTCGTGCATCTCGTCGATCACCCAGTCGTTGCGCCCGCCGGTCTCCGCGGCCACACCTCCGAGTTTGCGCAGCAATGCCTCGGCGGTCGTTCGGCGCAGGGCTGCGCGCACGTCCGCCGGAAAGGCCGATTCGACCGCGTCGTCTCCAATGCCGAGATCGTCGGCGGCGGCGGAGAGCCGCTCGCGCAGATTGGTCATGAGTTCGCCGACGGCTGCGATGGCGGTCTGTTCCCGAATCGGCGTCGAGTTCCCGGTGCTCGTCCAGGCATCGAGTTCGGCCAGGACGGCGTGAGCCGCGACCGCTTCGGTGGCGGCGTAGGCGACGCGTTCGGTGATCACCTGGTGATCGTCGATCTTCCGGCCGCCTTCGGTGAGCTGCTTGGCGGCGGCCACGGCGTCGGAGAGCAGGCGGGAGCCAGCTTCGAGGATCAGTCGGGCGTCGTCGAGGGAAGCAGTCATCGGTTGGTCATCTCCTGGAGGTCACGGTCACGGGTTCGCGAGATCGTTTGCATGCGTTCCAGCGCATTGATGCGCGATTCCGGGCCCAGCTCGGTCCGTATTGAATCTATTCATTCGCGCGTCACTGCAGCGGGTCCGTCCGGGGGAGGTTCGGCGCCGCGGGCCGCGCCGGCGACGAGCCGAGGGGCCGTGCTCGGGCGCGCGGAACATAGCGCGGGAGGCCACGGTGCGGGGCCGCTCGTCCGCTGAACTCGGGGTCAGCGCACGGATTCCTGGCGGATCCGGGGGCGTTTCGCGCGTCGCTCGCGGCGGATCAAAAGAAGTGGCCGATCGCCCGAACGACCTCTGGATTCCCGAAGACGAGATCGAGCTTGCTGCCCCCTTCACGCTCGCGAACCCAGCAGCAGCCCCCCGCTTCCGTCGTCAACACCCGGGTGACGGCCGCGTCCCAGGGATTCAGGTCGCAATCGATCATCGCGTCCGCGGCACCCGAGAGGACCAGGAGATGCCCGAATGCGTCGGTATACCCGCGCAGCTTGGGGATGGCGCGGCTCATCGCCTCGTAGACCGAGCGCAATCCCGCGAGGTCGAAACAATAGAGATCACCGTGGCAGACCAGCGCGTCGGATAGATCGGGTCGGGCCGACGTCGAGAGCCGCTCGTCGCCCCGCCAGACACCGCCGCCGCGCACTCCGCCGATGCGATCATCCACCGCGGGCAGATCGATCACGCCCATCACGGGTTCGTCGTCGACCAGCAATGCGATCAGCGTCGTGAAGAGCGGGATGCCGCGCGAGAAGGCGATCGTTCCGTCGATGGGGTCGATGACCCAGCGGCGCCGGGAGACGGCCTCCGGGTTTCCATCCGTCGCGCCGAATTCTTCCCCGAGGATCGCATCCTCGGGGAAGGCGTCCTCGATCACGCTGCGGATGGCTCGCTCCGCGGCTAGGTCCGCCTCGGTGACGGGGGAGCCGTCGCCCTTGGTCTCGACGCGAACGCGCCGGTAGCGGGGCAGGATCTCTTCGCGGGCACGATCGCAGGCGCGATGGGCCACGGCGAGGGCGTCCTCGAGCGCTCGATCCGAGATCTCGGCGTTGCCGGGCCGGGCCAGGCGGAAGCCGTCGGGTATTTCTGTCTTCATGTCGGTGCCCTCGCGCTCTTGGGCAGTCCCCCCCCGAGCGCAGCGATCGGAGCGCGAACCGTGTCGTAGCCTGCCTCCTCGGGGAGCTCCATCATCAGCGCGCCCTGCGCATCTTTGGTCAGGCGCGGCAGGACCGTCACGACGGGACGCGCTCGCGCTCGCTCGAGCGCCTGCACGACGGAGCGGCTTCGTCCCAGCTTCTTGATGTTCTCAAGCGTTGGGAAGATGATGTTCCGTCGGCCCGTCTCTTCGAGATGGAGCGCGTTCGGGATCGTCGTCCAGAGCGAGTCGACGGATTCGATGCCATCGTGGACGGCGAGCTGATCGCCCGGCGCATCGACCAGGAAGAAATGCGTATCGAAACGTTTGGGCATGAATTCGGGCGTGATCCAGTGGGCGAAGGGGACGAGTAGATCGAAGGCGAGTTCGAGTTCCTCGCTCCGCACGAACTCGAGCATCGTCATGCGGTCTTCGTGCAACGCTTCCCTGTGGCGCTCGGCGATCACGCCGAGAAGGGCCGCATCGACCAGCGTTGCTTCGCCCGCGCGACGCGCGAGCAATACGCCGCACTCTTCAAAGGTCTCACGGATCGCTCCCACGCGCACGGCGAGTTCGTCGCGGGAGAGCGCCGCGGCGTCCGCGCCATTCGCTAACCGGCAATGGCCCGCCAATGCGGGTTCCCCGTCGCTCTTTTCCGTCTTGCCGCCCGGGAAGACGAGCGCCCCCTCGGCGAAGTCGATCTTGTGATGACGCTCGACCATGAAGACTTCGAGCATCTGGGGGCCGTCGCGCAGCAGCAGGATCGTGGACGCGGGCCGTGCGGCGACGGGCTGGGCGGTTGCGGGGGGCGTCGGATCGCTCATGTGCTCGCTCATCGGGTTCGACCGTCCGACCCGCACGACGAATCGCGATCGGAGGCACCCGGTTCGGGGTGGTCGGATCATAGCCCCTCGCGATTCACCCAAGCACGCTGCTCAGCAGGGATTCATTTCGAGACGGCCACCAGTTCGCCTCGGTCCGCCAGCCCGCGCAGGCGTTCGAATGGAAAGATTCCGGCGTCGTGTCCGTCGCTCCATTCGATCTGGATCGCGTAGCGTCCGACCGACTGGATGCCGACCGGTGCGATTTCGGCCGGTACGTTCTCCGGGGCCAGCAGTGGCTTCCCCGTCCATTCGTCGACACAGTGGGCGCAACCGCAGGCGAGGCGCAGGGCCCGCACATCGATGAGGCTCTCGCCGCCGTCCGCCCAGGCGATCACCAGGGTGCGAGGGTCGTGTTGTTCGATCCGAGTCGGGATGTGGGCGTCGTCGGTCGGCATTTCGAGAGAATAGAGATTCGGGCAGATTTGGCCGCGAGTGGCCAGCCGCGGCCCGTTCGAGCGGCTAGGCTCCGCCGCCATGAGTGAAACGATTGCGATCTTGGGTGGTACGGGGGATCAGGGGCTTGGCCTCGCTCTCCGTTTCTGTCAATCGGGCCGACGGGTGATCATCGGATCGCGCAAGGTCGAGCGCGCGGTCGAGGCCGCGCAAAACGTGCGCGACCAGGTGCCGGACGCCAACGTCGAAGGCGTCGCAAACGAGGAGGCGACGGCGGCCGCGGACATCGTGATCCTCTCCGTGCCCTTCGAGCACACCGCCGGAACCGTGAAGACGATCAAGGAATCCCTGCGCGAAGGCCAGATCGTCGTCTCGATGGCGGTTCCGCTGGCGACAGCGGTCGGCGATGGTGCTGTGCGCACGGTTGGAATCTGGCAGGGTTCGGCGGCGGAGCTCGTGAAATCGCTTGTGCCCAAGGGCGTCGATGTGGTTTCTGCGTTCCAGAACGTTTCGGCTCATCGCCTGCAGTATCTCGCTGAACCGGTCGAATGTGATGTCGTCGTCTCCGGCGCCAAGGTCCCGCGCCAAAAGATCATGGATCTCTGTCCCCTCGTAGACGGGCTTCGCGCCCTCGATGGGGGACCGCTTTCGAACGCGAGGATCGTCGAAGAGATGACGGCGCTGATCATCGGGCTGAATATTCGTCACAAAGCGCCCGATGGGCTCGGGATCCGTTTCACGGGACTGCCGGAGTAGTCGGGTCCGCCGCGTCTCGGCGAATCCCAGTCGCGGGTCAGAAACGAGCCGGGAAGCGCACGAGCGGGCCTCGAAAAGCGGCCTCGGTCGGGCTGCGCGCCCGCTCGTTCGGGTCTTGAGCGGCGTTCGCTGGTCGCAGATGGCCGGGGCCGGGAAAAAAACCACGTGAGACCGGAAAACCCCAACCAAAACAGTAGCTTACAAACGTCGTTTGGCGGTAACCTGATTCCCCTTCAGATCCGCGACCTTGCGGGCCGGTGAGGGGAGCGTGGGGGCGACGCAGTTTCGGGTCACCTACTAGGGGTTGTGGTAGGTGGGTAAGTGGATCGCAATATTTTGTGGATTGCTGGTTGACGAACCGATCGGTTCTGACAGAATGCATCTCAACGGGGATGTGAGGTTCCTCCTGTAGCCTGGGGGGGTCGCAACTTGGTTGTTGCGGGGAGGAACACGAACTTTCTGAGGGGGGATGCCCAACCGGAACTGATCGAGGCAGGAAGGGCGTGGAATAACCCCGTGTTATCAGACGCCTGGAAGGCCACGAATCGTTAACGCCGGGGAAAGCGGAACACCGATTTGGGTTCGGGGGGGCGCCGAGAGAATTCTCGGCGCCCCACTCATCTAGACCCCTGGATCAGGAGGTTTTCGGAGCTACGCGGGCAGAACCCAACGCGCGTTGGCGACGAATGAAGGCCGCGCAGAGGCGGGGCGGACCGGTCGCCGGACGGCTGGGCGGGGCAGGGTAGGGTAGGGCAGGGCAGAGAGGCGACGTGCAGTTCGGATGCATGCGTCGGGGTCGGGGTCGGAAACATCGAGTGACAAAGCGCCCGAATCGGCTGATGATCGATCAACGGGTAGACAGAGGGCGGGGCATCCAGTGAGCGACGAATTCGAGATCGGTGAATCGGGCGGAACGAAGGAAGCGGCGAGTGTTCTGGAAACCCCGCACCGTTCTGAGAACCAGAGTTCGAAGACTCGAAAACTCCAGAAACGCTCCCTCTCAGCGTCCGGAACCGGCCTGGCGATCACGCGTCATTTCACGCGAGCGGATGTCGATCCCTTCGACACCGTCGAGTGGGAACTTCGGGCGGCGACGATCACGAATGAGAAGGGCGAGATCGTCTTCGAACAGACCGACGTCGAGATCCCCGAGAGCTGGTCGCAACTCGCGACCAATGTCGTCGTCTCCAAATATTTCCGCGGCCATGTCGGAACGCCTGAACGCGAAATCAGCGTCAGGCAGCT
Organism: Deltaproteobacteria bacterium; assembly: GCA_002719955.1. GTDB lineage: Bacteria > Myxococcota_A > UBA9160 > UBA9160 > UBA4427 > UBA4427. The sequence continues at coordinate 19,958 of PBFW01000026.1, forward strand.
GATCGGTCGCGTGGTGGGAAAGATCCGCCAATGGGGTGAAGAGGGTGGCTATTTCGCAACCGAAGAGGATGCGCGGGCCTATGCCGACGAGCTGACCTACCTGCTCGTGCACCAGAAGATGGCCTTCAACAGCCCCGTCTGGTTCAACCTCGGCGTCGAGAATACGCCCCAGCAGGCGAGTGCCTGCTTCATCAATTCCGTCGACGATACGATGGAATCGATCATGGACCTGGCCAAGACAGAAGCCATGCTCTTCAAGGGCGGGTCCGGCACGGGCAGCAACCTTTCGTCGATCAGGTCATCCCGCGAACAATTGAAGGGCGGGGGGGTCGCCTCCGGCCCGGTGTCGTTCATGCGCGGCTTCGATGCCTTCGCCGGTGTCATCAAGTCGGGGGGCAAGACACGTCGCGCCGCCAAGATGGTCATCCTGAACGTCGATCACCCCGACGTGTTGGATTTCGTGAATTGCAAGGCCGACGAGGAGAAGAAGGCCTGGTCCCTGATCGAAGAGGGCTATGACGGTGGGTTCAATGTCCCCGGCGGTGCCTACGACTCCGTGTTCTTCCAGAACGCCAATCACACGGTTCGCGTGACCGATGAGTTCATGACCTCCGCGGGAATAGGGGGCGCGTGGCAGACGAAGTCGGTGACGACGGGTGAGCCGGTCGAGACCCACCGTGCGGACGGGGTTTTGCGGGGGATGGCCGATGCGGCGCATATCTGCGGTGATCCCGGAATCCAGTACGACTCGACGATCAATCGTTGGAATCCGGTCAAGAACTCGGGGCGGATCAACTCGAGCAACCCCTGCTCCGAGTATATGTTCCTCGATGACACCGCTTGTAATCTGGCAAGTCTCAACCTGATGACGTTCGTTTCCGCTGCGGGTGAGTTCGAAGTCGAGGATTATCGCCGGGCCGCCGGGCTCACGATCCTGGGCCAGGAGATCGTCGTCGATTTCGCCGATTATCCCACGCCGCAGATCGAGCGGAATAGTCACCTATATCGTCCGCTCGGGCTCGGCTACGCCAACCTAGGGGCCCTCTTGATGGCCAGCGGCCTGGCCTACGACTCGGACCGCGGACGGAATGTCGCAGCGGCGCTGACTTCGTTGATGTGCGGCGAGGCGTATCGCATGAGCGCCGAGATCGCCCAGGCGATGGGGCCCTTCGCTCGCTACAAGGCGAACCGCAAGCCCTTCCTCGAGGTGATCGAGATGCATCGCGACGCGGCCTACGCCGTACCGCCGACGGGCGTCCAGAAGGACCTCATGAAGGCGGCGCGCAAGTCCTGGGACGAAGCGTTCGATCTCGGGCAGGAGCACGGTTTCAAGAATGGTCAGGTGACCGTGTTGGCGCCGACCGGCACGATCGCCTTCATGATGGATTGCGATACGACCGGTGTCGAACCCGATATCGCGTTGGTGAAATACAAGAAGCTCGTCGGGGGCGGCTTCCTCAAGATCGTGAATAACACGGTTCCGATGGCGTTGGCGAAGCTTGGATATTCGGCGGCCGAGGTCGACGAAATCATCGCCTATATCGACGATCGTGAAACGATCGAGGGTGCGCCGCACTTGAAGGAGGAGCATCTCGAGGTCTTCGACTGCGCCTTCCGGGCACAGAATGGTGTCCGGACGATCCACTGGATGGGCCATATCCGGATGATGGGTGCGGTTCAGCCCTTTCTCTCCGGAGCGATCTCGAAGACGGTGAATATGCCCTCCGAGGCTTCGGTGGAGGATATCGTCGAGGCTTATGCCGAGGGATGGAAGCTCGGGCTCAAGGCGCTGGCGGTCTATCGCGATGGCAGCAAACGGACGCAGCCGCTGAACGCGGGGCGGGACTCCGACCAGACCGGAGTCACGCCGTCCGACGAGTCGGGGAATCTGGTCGAACTCGATCAGTATCGGCCCCGGCGGCGCAAGCTCAACGACACACGCGTGGCCGCGACGCATAAGTTTTCGATTGCGGGGCACGAGGGGTATCTCACGACAGGTCTCTACGAGGATGGCCAGCCGGGCGAGATCTTCCTCAAGATGGCGAAGGAGGGAAGCACGGTCTCGGGTCTCATGGACACGATCGCGACGATGACTTCGATTTCGCTGCAATACGGTGTGCCGCTGAAGGCGCTCGTCGACAAATTCAGCCACACGCGCTTCGAGCCCTCGGGTTTCACGAACAACAAGGAGATCCCGATCGCCAAGTCCGTGATGGATTATGTGTTTCGATATATGGGGAACCGCTTCCTCGAGGTCGAGGAAGAGGTGACGAACGACGGGTCGGACGTGACTGGAATCGCGGTTCCGATCTCGATCCAGACGACGACAACACCGACGACAACACCGACGACAACACCGACGACAGCACCGACGACAGCACCGACGACAGCACCGACCCCTACTCAGGCGGCGGGTGTGGTGGCGGGTGGTTCGGGGGACGCGACGACCTCGGCGACACCGGTGGGAGCGCTGCAGGCGGCGAGTTTCGTGAATCAGGCCGATGCTCCGTCTTGCATGGACTGCGGTGCGATCATGATCCGCAACGGGGCCTGTTATAAATGCGCGAATTGCGGGAGCACGAGCGGCTGTAGCTGAATCCTTGTTTGCGGATCCCGTTCGAGATCCGTGGAATTCATTGGAGAGGGATGGGGTGCCGCAGAGCCCGCCGGCGGGTTCGGTGCTGAAGTCGATTCTTCGAGCGCATGTGGGGTTGAACGCGACGCGGTGTCGTGATCGTTGAGGCGATCGCTGCGCCGCGTCTTTCGTTCGTCGCAGACAGCGTCGGCGCGACATCCAACGACGGGTGGAGGGCTGGAAATGGATCGAGCCATGGCATTTCGGCAGGGGCGGGGGCGTGCCGCATGGAATCTGTGGGTCGTGATGCTTGGAACGGCCCTCCTCTGGGGCTCGGCCGGGTGCATCTCGATCGATCTTCTGGGAGATGGCGCCGCTGCGCCCCTCGCCGAGAGCGTGGTGCGCGGCGAGCGCGGGCCCAAGATTCTCCTGCTCGATATCGGTGGCGTCATCAGCGGGGGAGTGTCGCCCACGAGTCTGCTCGGATTTGCGACGACGAGCATGGTCGGGCGAGTTCGCGAGGTGCTCGACCGAGCGTCCACCGACGAGGAGGTGCGCGCGATCCTGTTGCGAATAGACAGCCCCGGCGGAACCGCGACGGCGAGCGAGCAGATCTATCGCGAGGTCATGCGCTTCAAGACGGATCGGCAGATTCCGGTTGTCGCGCAATTGCTGACGACGGCGGCTTCGGGTGGCTACTACATCGCCATGGCCGCCGGCACCGTTCAGGCACACCCAACGACCGTGACGGGCTCGATCGGCGTGATCTTCACGAGCGTGAATTTTGCAGGGCTGATGGAGAAGCTCGGCGTCGAGGATCAAACGATCACCGGTGGCGAGTTCAAGGACGTCGGCTCACCCTTTCGTCGCCTCTCGGAGGAGGAACGCGGTCAGCTCCAGTCGATCGTTGATGATCTCCACGCTCGTTTCCGCGAGATCGTTGCGAAGGGGCGACCGCAACTCACGCTCGAAGAGGTCACGGCGCTCGCCAATGGACGGATCTACAGCGCGCCACAGGCCCTCGAGAACGGGCTCGTCGATCGGATCGGGAGCCTCGAGGATGCGGTCGGCTTGATCGAGGACCGACTCGGTGTTTCGTCGTCGCGAGTCGTTGCCTATCACCGCCCGAGCGAGCAGCGCCGGAACCTCTATGCCCGTTCGATGCCGGGGCTTCCCTTGAGGGTGCTCTTCGGGATGCCCCAGACGATCGGTGGGGGATCTGGAGCCATCTCGCAGGAAGGCTTTGCGGCCTTCGGATTGGCAGATCTCCTGCGCCGCCCGGGTTTCCACTACCTGTGGTGGCCGGGTCTACGGACCGTCGGGTCCGACTATTAGGGCGGGCTCGATCCGACCAGAGCCCATGGGTGGCGCAGGCCAGGCGATCGCGATCGAGACGAAGGCATTAGTTCTCACCCAGCGAGACCCGCAGGATCCGATCCCCTTTGAAGGAGCCGATGAAGAGCTCCCGTCCGACCTGGAGGCCGACCGTGCCGGCGCCCATGGGCGCCCCATCACTTTCGTAGACCGCGCCGAGGGTCGTCATCGTCTCGGGATCGACGGCCACGATTTTGAACGGGATCGAGCAGGGGCCCTCTTGCACGGCCTCGCACGCCGCAAATTCTTGAGTGTCGAGCCCACCGAGCGAGGCGACCAACAGCCGTCCATCCGGACTCCAGGTGACATTATCCGGAGACTTCACGGTGGCGCGTCCGAGTTCGCGGCCGCTCGCGACTTCGATCTTGCGGATGCTGTTCTCACCCGAGGCGTTCATGTAGATCAGACGACCGTCGGGCGAAGCCGCAATTCCGTTGGGCATCACGCCTTCCGTACCGCCGATCTTGCGGAAACCGCTGCTCGCAGACCATGCGAAAGCGTGTCCGGTGGGTTCCGTGGGCATCCCCTGCTCGAAATCGAGAGCGCCCGCGAGGGAGGCCATCTTGGTCGTGTAGAACGTGCCATTCGGAAGGCCGACGACCTCGTTGAGCGAGGCATTTCCCGGTGCCGGGACGCATCCTCGCCAGGCCACGCGCCAGTCGGTTCCGCTGCCGAGCACCTCGAAGAACTCGATTGCCTCGCGGCTGCCATGCTGAACGACCAGCAGCTGCAGGCGGCCGTCCTCCCGACGGACCAGATCGATTCCGTGGCTGTTGAAATCGCGGGTCGGCGGGACCGTGCAGCGGGCATCGCCCCAGCCCGCTTCGGCGATGCTGGACGGTTCACCGCCTGTGAAGACGCTGTGCCGCATTTCGTTCTCGAGTTCGAAGACGACCAGGCCGCCCGACTGGCCCTCCGAGGAATGCCCGTATTCCCCGACCAGGATCGCCCGATTCCCCGGGAGCGGAACCATATCCTCGGGGTTCTTGAAAATGCAGATCGGCCGCGCGTTGCCCTTCGGCTCGCAGCCCGTGATCGGCTCCGACGCGATCGGAACGCCGCTCGAGATAAAAATGGCCGTGGCGGTCAGCGCAGGGATCACCGTCCTCCACTGCGCAAAAAGACGGTTCATGATTCGTCGTCCTCCTGGCGAATCCTATGTGTAGGCCAGCTCTCGGGCCTTCGGAAGTCCGAATCGCCACGCGGGCGAATCCCTCCGTTTCCCCCTTTTGCATAGGAACCGCTGCGCCCGCTCCTTCGAAGGAACGAAATCCAGTGTTCTCGGGGCGCGTCGCGTATGTCGACCCGATACCGATTGCGTTAGGTCGGGAGTGACGTCCTGAGACGCGGGGGCGAGCGCTGGCTACATCTTCGTGTAATCGGGGCCTTCGCCACCTTGGGGAGTCGTCCAGGTGATGATCTGGTAGGGATCCGCGATATCGCAGGTCTTGCAGTGGACGCAGTTTTCGTGGTGGATGAAGAGTTCTTTTTCGCCCGGCTTGCCGACGACGTCGACCATCTCGTAGACCGCAGCGGGGCAGAAATTCTCGCAGGGATTGCCGTAGTCCGCACGACAGCTCGTCGCACACACGTTGGTGTCGGCGACTTTAAGGTGCGGTTGCTGGTCGGCTTCGTGCTGGGTTCCGGAGAAGCCCACGAGGTGCTCCTTCGAGAAGGTCAATACACCATCGGGTTCGAAGGGCTCCGGAGTTCGCAACTCCTTGGGCAATTCCCAGAGCTTCTTCATCGCCGAGTGCGAAGGCTCCGTCTTGATCTCAGCGATCAATCCGCGGCCCTTGGTGATCATCATCAGCGGAATGTTGAGTCCCATGCCGAAGAGCGTGGAGATCTCCATGGACCCCGTGAAGTTTCTCGACTCGAGATGCTCCTGGTAGGCCCAGCTCTCCTTGAATCGCTCGGTATAGGCTCCGAGCGTCTTCGATGAGAAATCCTGGGCCTTGAGGCCGTCGATGACGGTTTCGGCTGCCAGCATTCCAGATTTGATGGCCTGATGGATCCCCGCGAGTTTCATGATGTTCAGCAGTCCCGCTGAGTCGCCCACGAGCATCGCGCCATTCATATACGCCTTCGGCTGGCCGAAGAGCCCGCCCGAGGGCACGCATTTGGCTCCGTAGCGAATGAGTTCTCCCCCCTCGAGCAGATCTCGCATGAACGGAGAGTCGCGCTTGAACTCCTGTGCGGCGCGGTGCGGGTCGTTATTTGGATTCTCGGCGGAGAGGGGGGTGACGAAGCCAAAGGAAATCAGATCATCCTTCATGTCGTAGAGCCACATGCCATTGAGGGCCCCGAAGAAGTCCGGGAACATCGAGCCGTGGACGACGCGGCCGGGCTGATGCTTCTCTGGCTTGACGCGCCAGATCTCCTTGATGCCCGTCTCGTAGGTCTGCGGATTCTTGCCGTGGAGGCCGAATTGGTCGACGACCTGCTTCGTGCAAGAGCCGCGCACGCCTTCGCCGAAGATCGTGACGCTGGCCACGATATCCATGCCGGGTTGATAATTCGCCTTGGGCTTGCCGTCCTTGTCGATGCCCATATCGCCGGTGCGGACACCGATGACGCGGTCGCCCTCGGTCAGTACCTCGGCCGCAGAGAAGCCGGGATAGATTTCGATGCCCATCTCTTCGCATTTTTCGGCGAGCCATTTCACGATGTCCGACAGCGAGACGACGTGGTAGCCCTTCTTTTGAAAATTGGGTGGCACGATCGGGCTCTTGATGGTCCCGCTTCGCGTGAAGAGCCAGAAGTGGTCGTTGTCGCAGGTGTGCTCGATCGGGAAGCCCTGATCCAGGTAATCGGGGATCAGCTCCTCGATGGCCTTCGGGTTCATGACCCCGCCGGAGAGCTGGTGGTCGCCGATTCCCGCGGCCTTCTCGATCACGAGAATCACGGGAGGCTCGATCGGCTCGGCCCCCGTCTTCTCGCAGGATTCGTTGTGGACCTCGACCTGTTTCATCAGGTGGTAGGCCGAGGAGAGCGTGGCGGGGCCTGCGCCGACGTAGAGGACATCGACCTCCATGCTTTCGCGTTCGGGCTCGGACATCGCTGATTTTCCTTTCGAGGCGCAGGGACTTGGCGTTTCCCAGCACGAGTTTTCGCTGCGGCGGACAATAGGAGACGCTGCGTCTCGAAACAATATGAAGGGGCGACCCTCGACGGACTCACGGCCAGCGTAACGTTGCGGACATCCCCTCGGGAGAGTCGGTCGAGGGCCCGCTCGAGCGATGGTCCGATGGGTTTTTTTGCGAGGGGTTCGTTCCATTGGCTTCCCGAAGGCGCTCTCCTATCCTCGCGCGCGCTCGGTGCGAAGCCGCGGTCCTCGATCCGGCATCGCTATGCGCCTCCGCGTGGGGGCGGTGAAAACGCGCAGCAAGGACCCCCCCATGTCATCCCGCGGCGAAGCGGTGAGGAAAGCGTCCGACTTCGTGCAGCTCCTGCGCGAGTTTCTGCTTGCGCACGAACAACTGACGGCGCTTCTCGAGGGCATCGCAGCGGATGATCTGTCCTTCGAGGCGATTCGTGGCCTCGTTGGGGATGACGATCGGTCCGTCCTCTATCGATTGAAGGAAAAAAGCCACGCGCTCTTTCGGTCCGGGGGCTACGCGAGCGCGTCCGTGCGACGCGAAGCCCTCTTCGATCTGGAGATCGGCTCGCTCTTCCACGAATCGTTGAAGCTTCGCGAGAGCCTCTATCAGCGGGAGGTCTACGCGCCTCGGGTGGCCTCGCTTCGCGCCGCGGCGGGAGACGAAGCCGAGATGCTCTTCGTCGAGTTCGATCGGATCCTCGAACGCAGTGGTGACCGCGTGAGCGAAGTCGTCCTCGAAGTGCGCGATCTGCTGGTACAGACTCGCGATCAGTTCCGCCTGCTCATCGTCGAGCGGGCCGGTGAACGCGGCGTGACGCGAACGCTCCTCAGCCGACGAGCACAGGTGGACGCGGCCTTTCCGGAGGGATTCGACGGGCTGCTCGAGGCGATGCACGGGGATTTCGCGACCGGCCTCGTCGAGGCGGCGCACGCGCTCGTCGAAAGCGCCTATTTTGTGGAAGCGATGAAGACGCTGAGAGAGGCGCTGCGGCAATCGAAGTCGCCCCTGTCCGAGATCGATCAACTCCTACGTTATTCCGAGGGGATGCAGGCCTTCCTCGACGGCGACTACGCCGCGAGCATCGCCGCTCTCGAGGCCTGGGTCGATCTCGGGGCCCTCCAGCACGAGCGAGCATTTGCCCGACGCGCCGCTTCGGCGCTCGGTCGCCTGGGTCGACTCGTCGAAAACGACGCCGCCGGTGCCGCGATCGTGGATGCCGCGAAGCAGCTTCAGCTACGTCTGGAGGCGGATTCGGGCTGATTCTGGGGGGGCCGCGCGTGCGCGCAGGACCAGCACGAGGCCGAAGACGATCAGTCCCATGCCAATCCATTGGGCCTCGGAGAGGTCGAGGGCGACGCGGGCATTGAGTCGCCAGTGCTCTATGACGGCGCGCCCGATTCCATTCAGGATCAGGTACTCGCCCATCACCGAGGCGCTCTTCTTGCGCCGGTTCCAGAGAAAGAGCGAGACCAGCGAGAGCCAGAGGGTCTCGTAGAGCATCGTTGGATGCACGGGATAGTGGACCGGTGGCAGGCCATTCGGAAAGGCGACCGCCCAAGGCAGATCCGACGCGCGCCCGTAGTCGTCGCCGACCAGAAAACAGCCGATGCGGCCGATCGCTTGACCGATCGCGAGTGAGATCGCGGCGGCATTGGCGAAGGGAATCACCGGGACCTTCCAGTACCGACAGCCGAGGAATCCGCCGAGTCCGCCTCCGATCAATCCGCCGTAGAAGACGAGACCGCCTCGGGAGAACATGGATTCCCAGAAGGGGTGGTCGTGGATCAGCCAGAAGCTGACCGCGTAGTAGAGCTTCGCGCCGAAGACGCCGCCCAACATGATGCACATGAGGAGATTTGCCCCGTCATCGGGGTCGAGGCCCTCTTCCTTCATGCGCGGGATCGCGATCCAGTAGCCGATGAGAAATCCCGCGGCCATCGCAGCGCCAAAGCTGCTGATCGGCCAACCCAGGCCGGGAATCGTAAAGAGCACCGGATGCATCGATGGGGACCCCCTCGCGGGCGCACGGTACGCGAAGCCCCGGAAGCGGGCAAATAAATCGAGACGCGATCTGGAAGTGCGATAGATGGTGGGGGGCGATTCCCGGGTTCAGACCCGCGGCAGCCACACGACGAAACGCGCGCCCTTGCCGCGCTCGTTCTCGACCGAGACGCGGCCCCCCAGCGATTCGACGATCTTCTTGACGATCGCGAGTCCGAGGCCGCTGCCCGTCTTCGGCCGCCCCGGACTCTGGGCCGTCTGGAATGCCTGGAAGATCCGTTCGGCATCTTCCGGGGAGATTCCGGGCCCATTGTCCTGGACCGCGACCTGCCAGCCGTCCGAGACCGTTTCGACGCGCACATCGATTCGGCTCTGGGTGCCTGGCTGCCTGTGGCGCATCGCGTTTCCAATCAGATGCGCGAAGAGTTGGGTGAGGCGAGTCCGTTCGCATACGAGGACGGGCGTTTCGGTCAGGAGCCTGAGCTCGATGTCGGCTTCATCGAGTGGGAGCTTCAGCTCGGCGGCCAGTTCTTCGAGCAGGGGCCTCGGGTTCACGTGAGTCGGGCAGGGGGGTGTCTGCGCGAGACGCGAGCGCTCTTGCATTCGCGCTGACCGGCGCGTCGCCCGCTCGGCGCCCCCGCCCCAAGACGATGATGCGCAAGGGCTGCCCGGCCGAGTTGACGATCTTGCAGCGGCCGACTTCGAGCCAGGTCTGCGCTGCGTGTTTGGGCGACATCAGCGCCGTGAGAAAACCCTGGATCTGCAGGTGTTTCGCGTCGTCGTCGTCTGGTCGCGAGAGGCCTTCGCCGAGGTCCGTGGCGTGTCGACCGATGAATTCGTGACCGCGTCGATTCGTCGGGCGGGAGGCGCCGGTCGTCTCCTGCTGCGGTCACGATTTCGCTCGCCTCGTTCCCGGCCGGGGCCCCTTCGGGTCAGTTTCGTCGATCATCGATCGGCGTTTTCGAGCGTAACGGGCCTGTCCGGCAGCGTGAAGAGAAAGGGCGGCGCGTGGCCCTACGGCCAGGCCAGGGTATCCTGATGCATCGCCGCGGGGTCCGCGGATCCGGCACCCTACGCATGCCCCTTGGGATGAGGAGGGGGGCGCCGGGCCGATTCATGGTGTGACCGGGATGCGAAGGAGGGGGGTGTGGTGCGGTCGGATGAATCAGCAAAGCGTCCTTCGGGCACAGCGACCCTCACGCCTCGCTCCCGCCGAGTCGGAACCTGGGCGTTGGTGTTGCTCGGTGCACTTCTCGTGCTCGACGCACCGCCGATTCAGTTCGAGCGCGGACTCGACGTCGTTTCGGCGGAAGACGAGGATGATGTGGCGCGCTCAGGGGTCACCGCGGCGCTGGAATCACATCTGCGTGAGCGGAACTCGGTTCTCTCGGGCGAGGAGCAGAATCGGGTGATCGAGGCGGTGTTACGCAGCAGCCGCCGATATGGCCTGGACCCCTACCTGGTCACTGCGGTCCTGCTCGTGGAGAGCGATGCGCGGCCCTGGGCCGAGAGCGGCAAGGGCGCGATCGGGTTGATGCAGGTCATGCCCCATATGGCAGAGAATCTTCCGCTTGCGGGAAATCTCTCGACGATCGAGAGCAACGTCGAGGCGGGCTGCTTCATTCTGGCCGACAATATTCGGCGACTCGGCGAAGCGAAGGGGATCTCGAGCTATTTCTGGGGCCGCCGGATCCGCGGCGTCGCCTATCTGCGGAAGGTTCAGCAGGCGCGCCAGCGGGTACGCGAAGCGAGCGCTTCCTGAATGCGCGTGGAGATTCGCCGTCGTGAGACCCAGGTCGTGCTCTCCGATCTAGGGGAGCGTTATCGCCGCTCCTGGTTGCCCCCCGAGTCGACACGCGTTCTCATCCTGGTTCACGGCTTCGCCGAGCACACCGGTCGTTACGACGAGATGGCGATGTATTTCTCTCGACGTGGATTTGCGGTCCACGCCTACGACCAGGCCGGCCACGGGCGCACGGTCGGAGCGCGCGGACATGTCGACCGTTTCGATCGGCTCGTCGAGGAACTCGCCCGATTCATCGAACTCGTCGGTTTGGATCACCCCGGTCTGCCGATCACGCTGGTCGGGCATAGCATGGGGGGGCTCGTCGTTGCAGCCGCTGCTGCCTTTGCGCGCCCACATGTCGACCGCATCATCTTGTCTGGCGCCTTGCTTCATCTGGCAGGAGGTGGCCTGCGCCGGCGGCTCAGTCTCTCTCTGGCTCGCGTGCTGTCGGTGCTCGCTCCGCGCATCGGTCTCACGACGGGACTCGATCCCACCGGGCTCTCGCGAGATCCCGAGGTCGTCCGTCGCTATCGCGACGACCCCTATGTTGAGGACCGCATGTCCACGCGTTTCGCGGCCGGTCTGAACCAGCTGGTCGCGCGTGTCGGGGCGGCCGCGGGTCGCGTCGAGCGACCCATGCTGATCCTTCATGGGGAGGCGGACCCGATCTGTTCGCCGCTCGGGAGTCAGCGCTTCCATGCCGGGTTGGCGTTTTCACTCGTGGACGCGAGCGCGCTTCGAATCTACCCGGAGCTGCGGCACGAGATCTTCCAGGAGCCCGAGCGCGAAGAGATCTGGCAGGAAATGCTCGACTGGCTGGACAAATGATCGAGGTGACTCGGCGCGCCCCCAGGCCGGGCGTGCGCGGGAAGGGATGAGGATCAGATGGCGGATGAGTTGACACACCTGGACGAACGCGGCCGCGCCCGCATGGTGAACGTCGGAGAGAAACCGGTGAGCCACCGCGTCTGTGTCGCCCGCGGCGAGGTTCGGATGGCACCCGAAACCCTGGCTCGGATCGTCGAGGGGAGGGTCGCCAAGGGCGATGTGCTGGCGACGGCGCGTATCGCCGGGATCCAGGCGGCCAAGCGGACGGGGGAGTGGATTCCCCTGGCGCATCCGATGCCCATCGATTCGGTCGAGGTCCTGTTGGAACCGGCGGAGGATGGCGCCGCACTCTTGATCGAGGCCCGGGTCGAGGCACATTGGCGAACCGGCGTCGAGATGGAGGCACTCGTCGCGGCCTCCGCGGCGGGTCTCACCGTCTACGACATGTGCAAGGCGGTCGATCGCGAAATGGTGGTCGATCGGGTGCGGCTCGTCGCCAAAAGGGGGGGGAAGAGTGGCCTCTTCGTGCGCGATGGGGAATCCGACGTGGGATTCGAGGAGGGTGGGTAACCCAGGAGCGGTTCGGGGCGTGAGGGCTGGCTGGGGCCGCCCCGCGGCGTGTGAGAATCAGCTGAGCCCTTTGGGGATCTCCTCGCGGTGGCCGGGGTGGGCGGAAAAATGAGTGCAACGGGGTTCGATGACGAGAAGGATCTGCAGCGCGAGGCGGAATCCGGGGAACCTGGGTCCGAGGGTCGGGGTCTGTCGGCGGAGAGGCAGGCGATGACCTACGAAATAGTTGAACGAGGCCCCATGGTGAGTGGCACGAACCCGCTGGCGCGAGAGAGGAGCGCGCCGCGCGTCGTGATCGAAGATCCCGACCGGGATCTCATCGTCCGCTGGCAGGCTGGGAACGAAGCCGCTTTCGAAGAACTCATCAAGCGTCATGAGTCGCGCGTCTTCCGACTCCTCTACCGCATGATGGGCAGTAAGGAAGACGCCGAGGACCTGACCCAGGAAACCTTCTTGAGCCTCCACCGCCACGGCCATCGTTTCCGGGCCGAGGCTCGATTCTCCACGTTCGTGTATCGCGTGGCCGCGAACGCTGCGCTCAATCGACGTCGTTCCCTCGGTCGCGGGCGCGCTCGCGTCGACAAACTCAAGACGCGCCAGGACGCGGGAGACGATCTCCCGAGTTCACCGCGGAATCCGGAGGATTCGGCCCTCGGAGCCGAACTCACCGGCCATGTTCGTGAGGCGCTCGACGAGCTCTCTCCGTCGCTGCGAATGCCCGTGATCCTCTACGACATCGAAGGCCTCGCCTATGGCGAGATTGCGAAGGTGCTGGGGATCGCCGAGGGAACCGTCAAATCCAGAATCCATCGCGCGCGCCAGGCGCTGCGTGCGCATCTGAAGGAGCTGCTGGGTTCCACCACCACAGCCGAGGGCCTTTGAAGTGAATCACGGGGACGTTAAGAAGAATCTGGCCGACTATCTGGAGGGCGATCTCGTCCTCGATGATCGTGCCCTTGTCGATGCCCACCTGGACCATTGTGACGAGTGCGCGCGCGAGGTCAGCGACATGCAGCAAACGATTCGCCTGTTGCGACTCATGCCCGAACCGGAGACGCCTCCGATGATCGCGGCGAATGTCATGCGGCGGATTCGTGCCGGTGAGACCCGGCCAGGCTTTTTTGGGCATCTATGGAGCGGCCTCGGCACGATCTTCGAACCGAGTTTCGTCCTACCCGCTTCGGCGGTCGCGGCTGCGGCGCTCGTCGTCGTCTTGGCTCAGGGCCAGAGCGCGGGTGGGCTGCCGGGGTTCCTGGGGGCCACGCGCCCTGATCCGGCCGAGCGCGCGGCCGCCGCCGAGCGTGGCGAGGCTCGCGCCACGCGCGTCATGGGGCTCGACTCCTTCGGTGCTGCGGTGCCTACGATCGTTTCCAGTTCCGCCCGCCCGAAGGCGCGGACGGTCGCGCGTGATGGGGGTCGATCACAAGCTGCTGGGGCGTTCGCCGATCGGACACGGGCGGCTCTTTCGGCGGCCGCACGTCTTCGGATCGATATCGGCGCAGGTGGTGGTGCTCGCTCGGGTCGCGCTGCCGATCCCAACGCGAATTCACCAGGTCGCGTATTCTTTTTGGACCCGATTCTCACGCAGCCGATTCCGAATGCGATCGTGCCCCGGGTGGTTGCAGCGAATCGGAATGCTCGCGCGCCTCTCGCCCCTGCCCCGCCGGTTCGCGGCGATCGCGTGGGCAGCGCGTCGGGCGCCGTGGCCGTGTCCCAGATGCTTGGCCCACGATTGCTGGGGTCGATCAGTTCGGGGGGAGAGGATCCGCGGGATGGTTGGTTGGCTCGCGGACTCGAGGATCCGGTCAATTTTGCACATTTCATCAGCAGCCAGTCACTCGCCGAGCAGGAACTCTGGGTCGACCGGTTGAGCGAACGCGCCGATGCGCGTGGGCTGCTCGGAGAATTGGTGCTCGTGTTGCAGGAGAGCGGGGACGAGACGGCATCCTGGTTGGCAGATGATTTTTTGGCGCGGGCCGAGCAATTGCGAAACGAGGGCGCGGCGATCGACGGACCCGCGCCGCGCTGATTCGCACTGGTTGGGGAGCGTCGCCGGGGTCTCGCGCCTTCGCAGTAGGGAGCGTGCCGATCGACGCCTCTGTCGGCCCGAGCCGAGGTCGCTCGTTCACACACCGCATCCGGTCGTTCACCCGCGACCTCTTTCGCCCCATCGGTTCTAGTCTCGGCGATCGGGTCAACGAGATGGCGGGACGAAGTGGCGATGGCCGGGCTCGAGGATCGATCGGTCGCCTCCGGAACGATCGAATCAGAAACGCCTCCCGCGAGTGGGCCTTACCGGTCGGATCGGCCTCGTGAGCGCCTCGCTCGGCTGGGCGCGCGGGCGCTGTCAGACGTCGAGTTGCTCGCCTTGGTGTTCCGGACGGGAAGCCGGGCGGGTGATTCCGGTGTCCTCGCGCGCGCCGTTCTCGCGCGGTTTGGCGGGCTCGTCGATCTGGCCTCCGCACCGGTGGTCGCCCTTCGGTCCATCCCGGGTCTCGGTCCCGCCAAGGCCGCGAGTCTCGTCGCAGCTCTCGAACTCGCCCAGCGGATTCGTGAGGAGCCCCTCGAACGCGGGCGGCCTATTCGTAGCCCCGCCGACGTTCAGCGCCATTTCCAGCCTCGCCTCATGGGCTCGAAACGCGAGTCTTTTCACGCGCTGCTGCTCGACGGTCGTCATCGGCTGATCACGGAGGAGGAGGTGTCGGTTGGAACGCTGACAGCGAGTCTGGTGCATCCGCGGGAGGTTTTCCGCGAAGCCATCCGTGCGGCCGCCGCCGCGCTGCTACTCGTACACAACCATCCGAGTGGAAATCCGAGTCCGAGCGGTGAGGATCGTCGCGTGACGGAACGGCTCGCCTCGGCGGGTGATCTGATCGGCATCCGGGTCGTCGACCACGTGATCGTCTGCGAGGGGAGTTATTTCAGTTTTCGCGAGTCGGGTGCGGACTGCCTCGAGCGCTCGGCGCGTTCATAACGAGGGGGTCGGCCGTTGGGGCCTTGGGTAGATCGTCCATCGAGTGGGCGAGGTGGATCGGGGCCCCTCGGGGCATAAATTCGGCTCAAGGTTTCACGGTGGTTTCGACGATGAACGGGGCTGCGTATTGGTCGCGCGACCGAGATTTCGGCGGGTCGCACTCAACACTCGGCCCCGAGAGCGGGGCGGTCGAGCAGGGCTGGAGACGACCCGGATGACAAAAATCCGCCTGGACGAGACGTATTCGGAAGACGTGGATGAGGGAGCGAACGGGATCGACGCTTCCGACGCGGACGATCGCCGTTGCTCCGGTCGTGCCGCAGTGACGGTGCGAATCGACTACGCCACGGTCGACGAGATATTCTCCGAATTCACGAGAGACATCAATGCGGGGGGTCTCTTCATCGAAACCGAGAAACTGCACCAGCCCGGGACCGAGGTGTCCATGCAGTTTCATCTTCCCGGGAGCCCGGAAGTGCTGCATACGATCGGCCGTGTGGTTCGTGTCTCGAGCGGCGGTGTGGGCGGGCCGACCGGAATGGGTGTCGAGTTCGACGAGCTCACCGCGGACGATCGCGTCAAGATCGACCGAATCGTGCGCGGATTGCGCGTCGAGGGTGCACCCTGACGCGACTCTTCCCGCTGAAGTTCCCGCTGAAGTTCCCGCTGATTCGAAGGCGCCGTCGATTCGTTTCCAGTCCCGACAGACCTAACGTTCCGATCGCATCCGGCGGCGATGAGGACCACATTGAATCCAGCTTCGAATCACCGAATGCCGGCGAGGTCGAGTGCGTACGCCCGCTCTGCGAATCCGATCCATCCATGGCGCGCGAAGCTTGTCGCTTCGATGGGCCGAACGGGGCGAATGCCTAAAACGGGATATCGTCGTCGACTGGCGGCCCCGCCTCCATCTGATCAGACGGGCCCGCAGAAGAGTCCGAGGAAGTGCTGCGCGTCCCGGCGTTTCCGCCGCCTCCGGAGCCAGAACCTCCGGAGCCAGAACCGCCGGAGCCAGAATAAGAACTACCGCCATCATTGCTGCTGGTACGCGGACCGATGAAGTTCACCGTGCTGGCGTTGATCTCGGTCGTGTACCGCTTGTTGCCGTCTTTATCTTCCCACTCGCGGGTCTGGATGCGTCCTTCGACATAGACGGTGCGACCCTTCGAGAGGTACTGATTGCACATCTCGGCGGTCTTGCCCCAGACGACGATTCGATGCCACTCGGTTCGTTCCTGGCGTTCGCCGCTCTTGTCCGTCCAGTTTTCGCTGGTCGCGAGCGTGAAATTGACGACCGCTTGGCCGTTGGGAGTGTGTCGCAGCTCGGGATCGCGCCCGAGATTGCCGACGAGAATGGCCTTGTTGACACCTGCCATGGTGGGGGCTCCATCGGGACTCGTTGGAAGGAATGGGAGCCGTGAGTGTCCCGTCGTGGTCGAAAGGCGTCAAGGGAGGACCCGGTGGGCCCTTTGCGGGGCCTGAGGGTCACGGTATCCTGCGTGGGTTCTCCTCTCCGGGGGGTGAGGGAATGACGCTACTTCATTCGCGACTTCAGATAGGGTCAAAGGATCCGGGCAGGTGGCGTTCGCAGCGGGCGACGCACAGCCGACGGGTTGCGCGGGCGTTCTGCCGGACGATTGAAGCCGCTTTTTTCCGGGGGCCTGCGAGCGGCGGATCCGGGTCGATGGATGGGGTCACCGGATGGTCGCGCACCGCCTCGATGAGAGTCGCGTGGGATTTTGGGGACATCTATCCAGGGAGCTGGCATGGCTAGGGCTGCGGCGAAGCCGCGTGGGCGAAAGGGGGGAAGGCGGGTCACTTCCCAGGCGAGCGGTTCCGGGGAACCGGTCCTGATCGCTGCGGGGTACGAGATCGTCGGCCTGATTCTGATCGGGCTCTCGCTGCTCGCAACGCTGGCGCTCGCGACCTACGCGCCGGAAGACCCGGTCGCTGAGCTCGTGGGGGTATCGAATCACGCGGGTCCGGTCGGTGCGACCCTGGCCGGTCTGCTGCTCAGTGGACTCGGCGCGGGCTCCGTCGTGCTCGTGGCGGCCAGCGCCTTTCTCGGTGGTCGTCTGGTGATGAGCCTCGGTTTTCCGAGCCTCTTTTCACGGTTCTGGATCGGTGCCGCGCTCTTGATTCCCACGGTGGCGGTGCTGCCGCCGCTGCTCTTCGACTTGGCGCCCGAAACGATTCCGTGGATCGAACCCGGCTGGCTCGGCCTTCGGGGTTCGCGCTACACGGCGCTGCTTTTCGGCAGCGCGGGTGCGCTCGTGCTCACGGTGCTCTTTCTTACGGTCGGTGTCCTGTCCCTGACGGGGATCTCGGTCGGGGCGACGCTCGCTGCCCTGGCGCGTGCGGGCGCCTGGGTCGGGGGTTGGGCGCTGCTCGCGGGAGATTGGATCTTCACGCGGGCGCGAATCGTTGCCGAGGCCTGCTCGCAGCTGATGCAGATGGTCGCTGGGCGCCTCGGTCGCGGCCTGATTCAGCTGCGGGACTGGGCGACATCGATTTCGGTCAGGCGGGAACAGCGCGCTCGTAGAATGCGGGTGCAGGAGCGCCGCGAGCCGGAGTTCTCGTTCGAGGACGCCATTCGCACGGCCGAAGAAACGTCGTCGCCGGTCGAAGTACTCGAAGCGCCCGAAAAGTCGCCTGAACCGGTTGCGCGCAGACTCCGCCCCGGTGAGGGGCCCGATATCGTCGATCACGACGAGCAGCGGCGAAAGAAGAGAAAGCCCGAACAGGAGGCGTTCCGCTTTCATGATTCGGGTCCGAATGGACCCTTCCAACTTCCCGATGTCTCGCTGTTCGCGGCCCCGCCCGGTGGCCCGCGGATCTATGACCGTGACTCGCTTCTGATGAATTCGAAGATCCTCGAGAAGAAGCTTGCTGACTTCGGCGTGACGGGTCGGGTCGTCCGTGTGCATCCCGGCCCGGTCATCACGATGTACGAGTATGAGCCCGCCGCGGGAATCAAGGTCAACAAGATCGTCAACCTGACGGACGACCTCGCGATGGCGCTGCGCGCGATTTCGATTCGGATCATCGCGCCGCTCCCGGGCAAATCCGTGGTCGGCATAGAGGTTCCGAATCCGGAGCGCGAAACGGTCTACCTGCGTGAGATCGTGGAATCTGAGAGTTTTCGTAAGAACAAGGGCGTGCTCTCCGTGGCGATGGGCAAGGATATCTTCGGGAACGCGGTGACTTCGGATCTGGCGAAGATGCCTCATCTGCTGGTCGCCGGATCGACGGGCACGGGCAAGAGCGTTTTCTTGAACTCGCTCCTCTGTTCCCTGCTCCAGCGCGCCACGCCCAACGAGTTGAAACTCCTGATGGTCGATCCGAAGATGCTCGAGCTATCGATCTACGACGGGATTCCCCACCTGATCGCTGACGTCGTGACGAGCCCGAAGCGGGCCGCGGCGGCGCTTCAGGGCATCGTGCGCAAGATGGAAGAGCGCTACCAGATGATGAGCGCAACCGGGGTGCGCAACATCGATCAGTTCAATGAGAAAGCGCGCAAGGCCCTCGCCGAGGGCGAAGAGTTCTTCAACTTGAAGCCGAAGCCGGGTCAGGTCGAGGGCGACGAAATCGACTGGCAGGTGTTGCCTTTTATCGTCGTCGTGATCGACGAGCTAGCGGACCTGATGATGACGGCGGCGAAGGATGTCGAGGAATCTCTTCAGCGATTGGCTCAAATGGCGCGTGCCGCCGGCATTCACCTCGTCCTCGCGACCCAGCGCCCGAGCGTCGACGTCCTCACCGGTGTCATCAAGGCGAATTTCCCAGCGCGCGTATCCTTCCAGGTTTCGAGCGGCACGGATAGTCGGACGATTCTCGACCAAAAGGGCGCGGATGATTTGCTCGGCATGGGGGACATGCTCTTCCTGCCGCCGGGAACAGCGGTTCTACAGAGGATTCACGGCCCCTTCGTGAACGAAACCGAGGTCCACGACCTCGTATCGTTCTTGAAGAAGCAGGGTCGCCCGGTCTTCGACGAGGATCTGTTGCGTGCGGATGTCGAGGCGGAGAGGGTCGAGACCCGGGGTGAAGAGGTCGACGAGATGTACGACCAGGCGGTCGAAATTGTTGCGCAGACGCGAAATGCCTCGATCTCCTACGTCCAGCGCCGGCTCAAGGTGGGGTATAACCGAGCGGCTCGGATCATCGAGCAGATGGAACTCGAGGGCATGATCGGGCCGCAGATCGGCTCGAAGGGGCGAGAGGTCCTCCTGCCCATGCCGGTCGAGGACGACGAATAACGTCTGAAGATGCGCGTTGGCCCCGAACTCGGACGTCGATCGTACGTCGAAATCCGGGTTGGCCCGTGGACTGGAATCGAGCGAGGTGGGCGTGCTGCGCAGCGATCGCGAAGTCATACGAGGACGTTTCTGTGCGAGCTGGGGCTCGCTTCTCCTCCTGATACTCGTCGCGCTTCCGGCCTTTGCGGGCGAAGAGATGCCGGACGCTGCCTCCCCCGGCGCGCGGCCCGCCTGCGCGGCGGGCGCGGCAGAGGCGACGGCGCGGCTCGTGCAATCGCGCTACGACGGGATTCGCGATCTACGAGCCGACTTCGAGCAGGTCACTCGATCGGCGAGTTTTGCGGGTGAGCCGCTGATGGATTCCGCGCCCAGGACGGGGCGGGTGATCTTCGCGAAGCCCGGCAGAATGAGATGGACCTATGCGGCGCCTGGCGCGAGCGTGGTTGTCAGCGATGGCCGATCGCTCTGGATCCATGATGTCGAGGGAGCGACCGCGACCCGGCTTGAGGTCACGGAGGGCTCTCTGAGTGGCGCGGCCCTCGAGTTCCTGCTCGGGGAGGGCAACATCCTCGAGGAGTTCGACGTGCGGGCCACGGACTGCGGAGCAGAACGGGTCAGCCTCGATCTGGTTCCCAAGCGCGATGCCAGCTACGAGCGACTGGGTCTCGTCGCCCGGACCACCACGGGCGATATAGAAGAGACGTCCATCGTCGATCTCTTCGGCAATCATACGGAGATCCGCTTTCATGAGATCGAGGTCAATCGCTCGCCCGCTGCTGATCTGTTCGAGTTCGAGGTGCCCGAGGGCGTCGAGTTCATCGATTACGCAGGTTCGCAGGCCGGCTGAGTCCCGCCGGGCACGTGTGTTCGTTTTCGGCCCGATTGTCGCTCTCGTGGGTCTCTTGTTTCCCATGCCCGCAAACTCTGTGAGGCAGTGCAATGCGAAGAGGGCGCGCAACGGAAACGCACGCCGGTGCGGCGCATTCTCGACGATTTCGTTCGAAATCCGGTGGTCGAGGCGGTTCCCTGCCATATCAGTTTGCATAAAAGAAGTCCGAAACCGACGAAATCGGATGGGGTACTCACTTGTTTGACGCGAGGGAGCCGGGACGCCGGGTGAGTGGCCTCGAAGACGTGCAAGATGCACCGATCGGAGCCGACGTGTTCACTTTCGAACGTATAAAGTATTGTAGAACGGGGGTTTATGAAGGTCGCTGCCGACCGGATCCGGTTGACACGTAGAGTGCAGTCGATAAACTTAAAAACTGAAAAAGGGCTTCAATTTCAATGAGTTCAAAGGCTCGGGGTCTCCCTGGGGTTCTACCCAGTCACCAGCCCGGTCGATCCGTGAGGAAATTTTCGAGGAGGGGATGAGCAGCCTTCCCATCACGATGACACGCGGGAATACCGGTTCGCCTAGCGGGCCGGGCGTTGGGCAGCGCCCCGGAATGCAAGTCGAGATGATCCCCACTTGCAAGGCCGGTGCACGTCCGACCGCAAGAACCAGCGAGTTCCTGCCGTTTCGTTCTCCCCCCGGGTTCCGTCTGCTCCGGGCGGGCGGTGTGGAGCACCTGGGTTGAGGGGAAGCCAGTCGAACTCTTTGTTTTTTGGTCTTTTTTTCGCACAAGCGGACATTCCTCGACAGATCGCGGGAGCGATCTATCCCGCTCGTTCGTTGCGAGTGGGTGGTCGACGCGGCCAGCGCCTCGCTGATCGCTGCTCTCCGTCCGTCCCCCAAGGCATTCCCCCGTGTTCGTGTCACGCAATCCGCAGGCAGTTCCCGCATGGGTCGACCCGTTCCCAAATCGGAATCGGTGCGATTGGTCCCCTACTTGGATTTCGAAACGGCGGTTCGCGGGATGCGGCACAGCCCTTGCAACACTCGATGGGTGAGGGTTGGGATGACGGCTTGGCTCCGCAAGGATTTGCGGGCCAGGTCCTTCCCACAGGCGAGCAGGCCGTAGCCAATCTGGCCAGGATGAAGGAAGAGGAGATGGCGCAATGAGCGAACATGATTCGGACTCTGGATCGCAGGGACCGGGCTCGGGACGGAAGGGCTTCGTGCGCGATGTCATGCGGCGAATCACCCCTGCGGGCGGACGACCTAGTGATGACTCGGACCTCGACACCGGATATCCGAGTGCCGGGGGAGGAGCGCATGCAGGTGGTGAAGGTGGTCGGCCGGCTGGCGGCCCCTCCGAAGGCGAGGCGGAACGTCTGCAGGACGCGATGCGATTCTTCGGAAGCGACTCCAACGAGTTCCGACACCGGCTTGACCGGATGCTCGCCGACTTCGAGACGCTTCGGAGGCGCTATGACCAGGCACGCTCCCAGCATCGGGACGCCGAAAGGCAGAACGAGAAGCTGGTCGCGACGCTCCAGGAAGCCAAACAGCAGATCGAGCTTCTCAAGGAGGAGGTCGACAAGCTCTGCGCCCCGCCGAATACCTACGGCATCTTCATTCGCGCCAACAAGGACGGGACATCCGAGATCCTGATGGACGGCCGACCGATGCGGGTCAACGTGCATCCGAACCTGGATCCTTTTCAGCTCGACGAGGGTCAATACGTTGTGCTCAACGAGGCGTTCAACGTCATCGAGGGCGCCGAATACACCCAGCGCGGTGAAGTCTGCACGGTCGTTGATTCGATCTCGGACAGCCGTGTGATCGTCAGTGGGCATACGGACGACGAACGTGTGGTCACGCTCTCGGAGCCGCTGCGCCGCGAGCACATCAAGGTGGGTGATCCGCTTCTGGTGGACATGCGGACTCAATACGCTTTCGAGAAGCTGCCGAAGTCATCGGTCGAAGAGGTGATGCTCGAGGAGATCCCGGATGTCAGCTACGAGGATATCGGTGGGCTGGGCGACCAGATCGAAATCCTGCGGGACTCGGTCGAGCTGCCCTATCTGCATCCGGATGTGTTCCGCGAGCACAAACTCAGCCCGCCCAAGGGCATTCTGCTCTACGGGCCGCCCGGCTGTGGCAAGACGCTGATCGCTAAGGCGGTCGCGAATAGCCTTGCCAAGCGGATCGAGAATCAAACCGGCAAGACGACAACAGCCTACTTCCTGAACGTGAAGGGACCCGAGCTCCTGAATAAATACGTGGGTGAGACCGAGAGCAAGCTGCGCGAGGTCTTCAAGAAGGCCCGTGACAAGGCGAGTCGGGACGTCCCGGTCGTCGTCTTCTTCGACGAGATGGATTCCCTCTTCCGCATGCGCGGATCGGGGATCTCCTCGGACATGGAAGCCACGGTCGTGGCTCAGTTCCTGTCGGAGATCGATGGCGTCGAGTCGCTCGAGAACGTGATCGTGATCGGGGCGAGCAATCGACAGGATCTGATCGATCCTGCCGTACTCCGCCCGGGTCGCCTCGACCTCAAGGTCAAGGTGTCCCGACCGGATCGAGCGGCGGCCCGATCGATTCTCGAGAAGTACCTCACGCCGGATCTGCCACTCCACGAATCGTCCGTCGAGAAATACGGCGGCGAGAAAGAGGCGGCGTGCCAGAAGATGATCGAAGAGGTCGTGGACAGCATGTACTCGACCGGCGACGAGAATAAGTTTCTGGAGGTCACCTACGCCAAGGGCGAACGTGAGATCTTCTATTTCAAGGACTTCTCGTCTGGGGCGATGCTCGAGAACGTCGTCGCTCGCGCCAAGAGGAAGGCGGTCAAGCGCTTTCTCGAGGGCGGGGAACACGGGATCACGGCCGACGACATGACCGCATCGGTACGTGAGGAATTCAAGGAGAACGAAGATCTCCCGAATACCACGAATCCCGACGATTGGGCTCGAATCTCTGGCCGAAAGGGCGAGCGAATCATCAACGTTCGTACGCTCATCACGGGCATGGAACGTAAGGAACAGACCATCGAGAACGTCCAGAGCGGGCAGGGTCAGTACCTTTAAGGAGATCTGTAGGAAGTCTGGATCAGTCCGATCGAGTCGGCGGGCGCCGCGTGTTTTGTAGACGCTGCGTCCTTTGAAAACCGGGGTGGGCAGCCTGAGCACCCACCCGCCGGCTTGGCGGGCAGATCCGGACCCCCTTTTCTACTTCACGTATCAAGATCATCACGTGGACATCGCTGGTCAACTTGGCAGAACCCAGGAGCGAACGAAACTGAAATGGCGATTCCCACTGTCATGGGTACAGAAATCGAGTTCGGGATCATGGTCAAGAACGACCCCGACTTCGATCCCATTTCGTCGTGCGTTCTGATCGTGAACGCCTATCGGGAGGATCCCGACGGCAAGATCCTCTGGGATTACGACCAGGAAAACCCGCTGGCCGATGCGCGTGGCTTCCAGGTCGAAGGCGAAAAATATACGCCGAACCAGCAAGAGAATATCGCCCGCAACAAGACACTGATCAACGGAGCCCGCTACTACGTCGATCACGCGCATCCCGAGTACTCGAGTCCGGAAGTGACGAATGCGAGGGATCTCGTGATCCACGAGAAGGCGGGTGAGCGTGTGATCGAGATCAGTCGCCGCGAAGCGAATCAACTCCTGCCCGCGGGCGCACAGATGTTGATTTACAAGAATAACAGCGATCGCAAGGGGAACTCCTACGGCTGCCACGAGAATTATCTCATGGATCGTCGAATCTCCTTCAAGCAGGTGGTCGAGCCGCTGCTGCCCTTCTTCGTGACTCGCCAGCTCTGGTGTGGCGCGGGCAAGGTCGGGAGCGAGAATCGCAATCATCCCTGCGATTACCAGCTTTCCCAGCGCGCGGATTTCTTCGAGACGGAAGTGGCGCTCGATACGATGGTCAAACGACCGATTGTGAATACGCGTGACGAGCCCCACGCGGATCGAGAGAAATACCGCCGACTGCACGTGATCGTGGGTGACTCGAATATGTCCGAGTTCACGATCTACCTGCGAAACGGTGTGACGGCGTTGATCCTCTCGATGATCGAGGACGGTGCGATCACGAAGGAGGTCGCGTTGCGGGATCCGGTCCGGTCGATCGGGGAGGTCTCACACGATCTGACGCTCCAGCAGCCGCTCACGATGGACGATGGGACTTCGCGGACGGCCCTCGAGATCCAGAGCGATTTTCTCGAGATGGCGCTGTCCTACACAGCGTCGCGTTCGCTCGACCCGATCCAGAAGGACGTTCTCCAGAAGTGGGAGGAAGTGATCGAAGCGCTGAGGCGCGACCCGATGGAACTCGATACCCGGATCGACTGGGTGATCAAGAAGCGGCTCATCGAGCGCTTCATGGGCCGGAAGGACCTCGCGTGGGACGATTCCCAGGTGCAGATGCTCGACCTCCAATACCACGACTCGCGACCGGACAAGGGGCTCTATTATCTGCTGGAGAGACAGGGCAAGGTCGAAAGAATCGTGACCGACGAGGAGATCCAGCATGCGGTCTATCATCCGCCGAAGGACACGCGCGCCTATTTCCGTGGCGAATGTTTGAGGCGTTATCCGGCAGAGGTGTTCGGTGTGAACTGGGACTCGATCTCGTTCGGACTCGAGGACGAGTCGATCAAGCGAGTTATGATGGCGGAGCCCTTGAAGGGCACGAGCGAATTCGTCGAGGAGCTCCTCGATCAGTCGGAAACGGTCGCGGAGCTTCTCGAGAATATGGGCTCCTAGATTAATATTCGGCTCGGTCCAATCCCAACTGCTTGGGCGAGGGGCGATCTGAAGGGGCCCGGAGGACGACACGATGGCAGATTTTCTAACCGTAGACACGTTTTCGAGACGCGCTCGCCCCCACTGGGGACAAAACGGGAGGGTGGATCCCATTCCGTTCTACATGGCCATGGCCGCTGGCGAACAAAAACAGAAGAACAAGGGTGGCGGTGGTGATGACGAGGGCGGTGAATCCGGAGAGGGTGGGCAGAAGCTCGCTGAGAAGGGTGAAGAACTAAAAGAGGATATGGATAATCTCCTCGATGAGATCGACTCCGTTCTCGAGGAGAACGCCGAGGAGTTCGTGAAGAACTACGTCCAGCGCGGCGGCGAGTAGTTTTTATGCCCTCGGTTCGCGCGCGTCGGACACGCGCCAGATAGAAGTGCTGAGACGCGAGTTTGAGGGAAGATATAGATCGGAGGCATGGGCCTCCGAATCGACGGATCGATTGTTTTCTGAGGGGGGAACAGTGCCGCTTCGAGGCCGCTACCAGGGTTCGAGTTTTTTCGAGCTACTCCAGACCGATCATCAACACCTTGCGCCGGATCTTTCAGCCTGGGGTCAGAGCACGGCCGATATGGTTCCGCATGGGACAACCGTGCTCACGATGAAATTCGGTGATGGCGTGCTCGTCGCCGGCGATCGCCTTGCGACGGCAGGCCACTCCGTGGCTTCACGCGATGTCGTGAAGGTCTTCGAGACCGATCCGCACTCGGTGATGGCGATTTCTGGCGCGGCTGGCCCGTGCATCGAGATGGCGCGGATCCTGTCGGTCGAACTCGAACATTACGAGAAACTCGAGGGCGAATCTCTCGAACTCGAGGGCAAGGCGAACAAGCTATCCCAGATGATCCGCGCAAATCTTCCCGCCGCCATGCAAGGGCTCGCGGTGGTGCCCCTCTTTGCGGGCTTCGACACGCGTCGAAAGACCGGTCGCCTCTGGAAATTCGATATCACCGGGGGGCGATACGAAGAGGGTGAGTTCGATGCCACGGGCTCGGGTGGCCTCTATGCGCGCGAATCGCTCAAGCACGGCTGGGCCGCGGACCTCGGTCGCGAAGACGCGATCAAAGTGGCGGTCGCTGCACTGACCGCGGCCGCAGACGAAGATCGGGCAACGGGTGGGGTCGATCTCGAACGTGGAATCTATCCGATCATCAAGGTATGCACCGGAGCGGGGCATAGCGATGCGAGCGAGGCGGAGATCGCCGCCTGCTATCGCGCCATCCTCGAGGCCCGATCCGCTGGAGGGAATCTCTGATGTCGATGCCGTTCTACGTTTCACCCGAACAGGTGATGGCCGACAAGGCCGAATTTGCTCGCAAGGGTATCGCGCGTGGTAAATCCATCGTCGCGCTCGAGCATCAGGGGGGAGTCCTCCTGATGGCGGAGAACGCGACGACGCTTTCCAAGGTCGGTGAGATCTACGATCGAATCGCCTACGCCGGCGTCGGCAAATTCAGCGAGTTCGACCAGCTGCGGAAGGTCGGCGTGCGTTTCGCGGACACCAAGGGGTATGCGTATAGCCGCGAGGACGTGCGGGGTCGCGGGTTGGCGAATGCCTTCTCACAGGTGATCGGCGAGGTCTTCACGCGCGAGATCAAGCCCCTCGAGCTCGAGATCATCGTGGCCGAGGTGGGCGACGACCGATACGAGGACCACAGAGCCAACTCGCTGTACCGAATCAAATACGACGGATTCATCAGCGACCATCCCGGATTCTGCGCGATCGGCGGAAACGTCGAAGAGGTCGAGTCCGTTTTGAAGAACGATTATCGCGAAGGAATGCCCGCGGGGGAGGCAGCCAATCTGGGCCGGCAAGCTCTGAGTGCTGGCGCAGAACGAAGTTCTGCTCTGGACGCGGATAGCCTCGAAGTGTGTCTCCTCGATCGGGAACGGACGGGTCGCAAGTTCTGCCGCCTTTCTACCGATGAAGTTCAAGGTATGCTCGACGGCAGCTAGGAGGCGTAATAGGTGTCTCCTTATTTCCTCGTCTGAAGGCCCAGGTCCACGAGTTGGGGTTCATTGCGAGGGCATCGTTCGGAGCGGTCAGGCGGCTTTGTGCAGAAGCGCATTTATGGCATTGAGACCGAATACGGGATCATCTTCACGCCCGAGGGCCGGAAGACGCTCCCGGTTGAGAAGGCGATCCGCTTTCTCTTCGAGAAACTGATCACGACCGAGCATTTTCTGAACGTGTTCCTTGAGAATGGCGCGCGCTTCTATCAGGACACCGGCTGCCACCCCGAGTACGCGACCCCCGAATGCGCCTCACCCGGCCAGCTGATCATCTACGACAAAGCCGGCGAGAGGATCCTCGAAGATCTCCAGATCTACGCGGAGGAGAAGATTCGTGAGGAGCGGATCCCCGGGAAGCTCTCCATCTTCAAGAACAACACGGATTTTGTAGGGAATAGCTACGGCTGTCACGAGAATTATCTCGTCGATCGCGATGTCGACTTCTACTACCTCGCAGAGCAGTTGATTCCCTTCCTCGTGACGCGCCAGATCTACACAGGTGCGGGCAAGGTCTTTCAGACCCAGGACGGGATTCACTACTGCGTGAGTCAGCGTGCCCAGCACATCTATCAGAAGATCTCGGGGACGACGACGAATGATCGATCGATCATCAACACGCGCGACGAACCGCACGCGGATCGCGAGAAATACAGACGCCTGCACGTGATCGTCGGTGACTCGAATATGAGCGAGTACACCAATTTCGTGAAGGTGGGAACTTGCTCGGTCGTCCTCCAGATGATCGAGGATAATTATATCAACAAGGACTTCACGCTCCGCAATCCCGTCAAGGCGATCAAGGACATCACCTACGATTCCAGCTGTAAGCGACGTCTGCGCCTGGATAATGGACGCGAGTATTCGCCGATCGAGATTCAGCGCGAGTATTGCGAGATGGCCCAGAAATATATTGAGCAATACCCGGTCTCCGACGACCACAGACAGGCCGTCCAAATGTGGCAGCACGTGCTCGATTGCCTCGATACGGACCCGGACAAGCTCGACCGTCAGATCGACTGGGTGATCAAGCGCAAGCTGATCCAGTCGTGGGTGGACAAGCACGACACGACCTGGACGGATCCGCGCGTCTTGATGCTCGACCTCCAATATCATGATCTCCGTCGCGAACGAAGCTTGTATTACCTGCTCGAGCGCAAGGGTGCGGTCGAGCGGCTCTTTACGGACGAGCAGATCGATGCGGCAAAGACCGAACCGCCGCCGGACACGCGCGCACGGATGCGGGGCGAGTTCATCAAGCTTGCACGCGAGAACTCGATCCAATACGACCTCGATTGGTCGAATATCCGACTCGGCAACCTCCTCAACGTTCGGGTGATCTGCAACAACCCCTTCGAGACGGATACCGAGAAGGTGGCGGAACTCGTCCGAACGATTCAGAAAACGAATCTTCGGAAGACGAGCCTCTCCAAGCTGGTCATTCAGTCCTAGGGTTCCCAAGAATAGAAGGTTCCGTGTCCGTCGAGCCAGGGGGCTGGCGCGTGGGCGCCAATGGGCGTGCGCCCTCGTTCCGGGCCTCTCGAGGCTCGTCCTCGTTCGCTGGCAGACGGGGTGGAGGGCTCGATTTCGGGCTCGGGATTCTTCTTGGGCGGGGTCTTCTGGGTTGTGAGAGGGGTCACCGGCAGGTCGGGTGGTTTTTCCCTTTGAGGCAGGGCTTTTGGCTCAATTTCTGCCCGTGAGCGCCGATTCACTATTGAGAGCGCCGCCATCCCCAGCCGGGCGGGGCTCCCTAGGAATCGGAGCCACGCATGATCTTCGACGCAATCGCCGGAATGTTCTCGCACGATCTCGCGATCGATCTCGGAACCGCCAACACCCTCGTCTATCTGAAGGGCAAGGGCGTCGTGTGTTCGGAGCCGAGCGTTGTCGCGGTGACGATCGATAGCGGCGGACGAGGCCAGCGCGTTCGCGCCGTTGGGCACAAAGCGAAAGAGATGCTCGGCCGGACGCCGGGCAATATCGACGCTGTTCGTCCCATCAAGGATGGCGTGATTGCCGATTTCGAAATCACCGAAGCGATGCTTCGCTACTTCATTCAGCGCGCTCACAACCGCCGGACCTTCGCGCATCCGCGGATCGTGATCTGTGTTCCGCCCTGTATCACCAGCGTCGAAAAGCGCGCCGTTCGTGAGTCGGCGCTCTCGGCGGGTGCCCGCGAGGTCTTCCTGATCGAAGAGCCGATGGCGGCCGCGATCGGTGCGGGCCTCGACGTGACTGCACCGACCGGCAATATGGTCGTCGATATCGGGGGCGGCACGACGGATGTCGCTGTGATCTCCCTTTCGGGCATCGTGACTTCGCGCTCGATCCGCACCGGTGGCGACAAAATGGACGAGGCGATCATCAACTTCGTCAAACGCAAATACAATATGCTGATCGGTGAGCGGACGGCGGAGCAGGTCAAGATGACGATCGGCACGGCCTCGACCGAGAGCGCGGTCACCGAGATGGAAATCAAGGGACGCGACCTCGTCGCAGGAATTCCCAAGGTCGTCGCGACATCGAGCGATGAGATGCGGGAGGCGCTCGTCGAGCCGATCCACGCGATCGTCGAGACGGTGCACCTGACCCTCGAGAAGACGCCGCCGGAACTCGCCGCGGACATCGTCGATCGCGGCATCATGCTCGTTGGCGGGGGTTCCCTGCTGACCGATCTCGACCATCTCCTGCGCCAGGAGACACGTCTGCCGATCCTGCGCAGCGAGGATCCCTATACAGCGGTGGTTCACGGGGCCGGCAAGGCGCTCGACGATATGTCGCTTCTGCGCGAAGTCGCAATGACCTGATCCGGCTTTCGAGTTCCTCTCGCGTTCCGCTGCCAGCCTACCGGCTGGCGGCGAGCGGCTCTGGAATCACTCTGGTGAGAGCGCTGCCAGCGCCAATTCAATCGCCATTGCCTCGTCTCCGAGGACCTCGACGCGGCCTTTCAGGAAGGCGTCCTGGGGGTCGAGCACGCCCGCGCGCAGTTGGGCGTAGGTCGCCTCGTCGATCCTGATCCTCGCGCGGGGCTCGGGCGAGGGGGCTTCGACTCCGAAATGCGCGAAGAGGGCGAACCCGCCAGGCCCGACCCTCTCAAGGACCAGACTCCCTGCGAGTTCTACGAGGCTACGTACCCGTCGGGATGTCAGGCGCATCTCGTCTCCCAGTCCGGCGATGGCTCCGAGGAAACCGAGAAGAGAATCTCCGCATTCCCTTCGCAGATTTCCGAAATCCTCCAGCGAATGTCCGAGGATCATGAAGGGTGCGCTCGAGGCCTCCTCGACATAGCCCATCTCGCCGCGGTTGATTTCAAAGGCGTGGCGGCGAAATGTGTCCCCGGTGTCGACCTCGACGACGATCGAAGTCCGGACCGCCTCCATCTCCTCGAGGACCCGTGTGGCGGCGGCGTCGCCATCGGCGCGCGCGCGCTGGGCGCAGAGGGTTCGGTTG
Source organism: Deltaproteobacteria bacterium (assembly GCA_002719955.1). GTDB lineage: Bacteria > Myxococcota_A > UBA9160 > UBA9160 > UBA4427 > UBA4427. The sequence goes on from PBFW01000026.1 coordinate 50,554, forward strand.
AATTGTTCGGGGATACGCTCTCGATAGAACTCGTCCTGTTCTTCGAGCTGGCTCATCGTCGCCTGCGCTGGTACCGATCGACGTTGGCCTCATGCTCCGCGTAGCTTTTCGCGAAGATATGCGTGCCATCGTTCCGGGAGACGAAGAAGAGATAGGGGGACTCCGCGGGTTCCAGCACCGCACGCAGTGCGTCCCGCCCCGCGTTGGCGATGGGGCCCGGTGGCAGGCCGCGGATCTTGTAGGTGTTATATGGATTGCTGGCATCTTCGAGGTGGATGCGTTTGATATTTCCATCGAAGTTCGCGATCCCGTAGATCACGGTCGGGTCGGTCTGGAGCCGCATGCCACGCTTCATTCGATTGAGGAAGACGGCCGCGATCAGCGCCCGCTCGATCGCGACGCCCGTTTCCTTCTCGACGATCGAAGCCAGCGTGACATGTTCACGCATCGAGAGCTCGACCGCGCTCGGATCCGGTACCAATTCCCGGTAGACCTGCAGGAATTCGCCGACCATCGCCTCGATGATCCTCTCTTCGGGGACACCGCGCGCGAAGCGGTAGGTGTCGGGGAAGAGGTATCCCTCGAGGCTCGGTCCCTCGACTCCGAAGCGCTCGGGTGACCCCGGGTCGAGGGCGATCGCGAGGAAGGTGTCGCGATCCGCCAGGCCGGCGGCGGCCATGCGATCGGCGATCTCAGCTGCGCGCAGTCCTTCCGGGATCACGACCGGATGGGTCTGCACCCGGCCTCGTACGAGCACGTCGAGGATCTCGGGTGTCGACTGGCTCGCCGACAATGCATATTCACCGATCTTGAGCTGGGAGGCGATATTCTCGGACTCGGCGAACCAACGCGTGACCTTTGCGCTGCGGATCATTCCCTCTGCTTCGAGTGTTGCCGCGACGCGCCCGAGCGAGTCTCCGGATTCCACCTCGAAGGCGAGCCTGCGCGCAGCCACCGGATCCTTCGCGACTGGCGTGAGCGAATGCCGGAGCCATAGGAAGCCCCCCCCCGCGGCGGTCGCCACCAGCAGCAACACGACCGCCACGGCCCTCAACACGGCGGCCCCTCCTTGGTGGTGTGGTTCTTCATCAATCTTCACCATCGTCATCGCGAGCAGCCGTGGCATCTTGCTCGAGCTGCGCCCGCTGCTGGAGATAAGTCCTCAGGATGATCGACGCCGCCATCTCGTCGACGGTGCCCCTGGCCCGGCGTTCCGCACGCTTCTGGCTACGTCGCTTGCCGGGGGCGTCCGCGAGGAGCCGTTCTGCCTCCATCGATGTCCAGCGCTCATCGAGGGTATCGACAGGGATTCCGGTCGCCTTGCTCAGGTCGGCCGCGAACCGCGTCGCCTTTTCGGCTTCGGGCCCGCGCCGACCGTCCATATGGAGGGGGAGCCCGACCACGACCCGGCCGATTTCGCGCTCGGCGATCAAGGCGCGGAGTGCCGCGATATCCCGCTTGCGTCCGCGGCTGTCGAGGAGGCCCGCCGGGAACGCGATTTCGCCCTCCACGTCCGAGACAGCGAGGCCGATCCGCTTGCTGCCGAGGTCTACGCCCAGAATTCGCACGGCGAGCAGTGTAGCGAGTCGTGGATCCGACGTGCGCGGTCGGGATGGGGGCCCATCGAGGGAAGCGGGCCTATCATGGCGGCATGAAGATCTATACGACTGCCCCCCTCGAAGACCCGCGCGAAGCGCGTTCGTCCTTTCGTTTCCTCGAAGAGGTCGGTTACGACGGCGCCTTCAGCTTCGAAGCGAAACACGATCCCTTCCTGCCTCTCGTTCTGGCCGCGGAGAATACGCAGACGCTGACGCTCGGGACAGCGATCACGATCGCCTTTGCGCGGAACCCGATGAACCTCGCGAATCTCGCGTATGGAGTGCAGTCGATCAGCGGCGGGCGTTTTCTGCTCGGGCTCGGCTCTCAGGTGCGCCCGCACATCCAGAACCGCTTCAGTATGCCCTGGTCGAAGCCCGCGAAGCGGATGCGCGAGACCGTGCTGGCGATCAAGGCGATTTTCGCGCGCTGGGAGGGTCTGGCGGACCTCGATTTCGAGGGCGAATTCTATCGCCACACCCTGATGATCCCGGCCTTCGATCCCGGTCCGAACCCCTTTGGTCCACCGCCCATCTATACCGCCGGGGTGGGGCCACTGATGACCGAGGTGGCGGGTGAGGTCGCCGATGGGTTCTTCGGCCATCCCTTCAATTCGCGCGAATCGCTACTCGAGAACGTGCTGCCGGCGATCGAGCGCGGTCTGGCCCGGTCGGGACGAAAACGCAGCGATATCGACATGATCTTTGCGACCCTGACGGTCACGGCCGACACCGAAGAAGAGTTCGAGCGCGTCAAGCTGGCCGCGCGCAAGCAGCTCGCCTTCTACGGATCGACCCCCGCCTACCGTCCGACCCTCGATCAGCACGGTTGGGGTGATCTGCATCTCGAGCTCAATCGCATGTCCAAGCAGAATCTCTGGGATCAGATGACGCACCTGATCGACGACGAGGTCCTCGAGACGATCGCTGTCGTGGGACCCCGAAACGAAATTGCGGGCAGGCTTCGCGCGCGTCTAGCGGGGATCGCCGACGGAGTGAGCCTCACGCATAATCGGGCTCCCGATCCCGAGAGTTGGGCGGATATCGTCGCGGAATTCAAATCCTCGAATTGAGCGCCCTCGACGTTTTCTCGCGCCTGTCCGGACGTAAGGGTCGCGAGCGCATCGATTCCGAGGTGGCGTCCGCTTCGACCTGGGCCTCTTTGTCGGGCCGGTGGGGCGCCCCGTTCCCTCCTTACTAGCGAAGGCGGCTCCCAGAGGATCAGATTTTCGTTAAATTTTCGCCTTTTTGATTGACGGCTTGAGATTCTCCCGGCTATTTTCTCGGCGATTCGTTTCTCCGCGACTCGATGCCCCCCCGCGACGAAGAAACCGCAGATCCCCACATCTGTGGTCCCAAACAGGTGGGATTTCCCATCAGATTTCAAACCCTTCTCACCAGCAGAATCTCTGCCTCTAGCAATGCGGGGCGAGGCCCGTCTGGTCCGACGTCCGTGCGGTCGCTAGAACAGGCAAACGCCGTTTCGGTTTTCGTTCCGGCGTCGAAGTCGCCTGATCGAGAGGGCACGAAGCGTAGTGGTGGGGCCTCGCACTGGATCGCAGTGGCGGGCGGACTCGGCGAGGTGCCCGTCGCGCCCGGGACCGCGGGCTCCCTGCTCGGGGTCCTCCTCTTCGTCGGATTCGCTTTCGCTGCACGGTCGCTGGGCGTTGGGCCCCTCGCGGCTTCCACGGCTTCGCCTCCCGCTTCGGTGGGCCTCCTTCCGGTCTATTCGCTGGCCTGCTGGCTGGTTTACGCGTTCGGTGTTCTCATCCTCCTGGTCGCGGGCGTCTGGGCTTCGGGTCGGGCGGAGATCGATTTCGACTGTCATGATGACCGTCGGATCGTCATCGATGAGGTCGTTGGCCAGTTGATCGCATTGTCGCCGCTGCTCTTTTACACCGGGACATCGGCTTTTCTTCCCTTCTTTTCGTGGGTCGTGACCGGATTCGTCCTATTCAGGCTCTTTGATATCTGGAAGCCGGGGGCGGTCCGTTGGGCGGAATGTCGCTTCGATGGGGGGGGCGGTGTGATGGCGGACGATGTGGTCGCCGGATTTCTTGGCGCGGTGGTGCTCTTCCTGGCGTTGCCTGGGGGGATCGGGTGAACGCGGAGATCATCACCATCGGGGACGAGTTGATGCGCGGTGAGATCGTCGATTCGAACAAGGCGCGAATCGCCGAGCGGCTCCTGTTACTGGATCTCGACTGTCGACATCAAGTGTCGGTTCTGGATGATCCCGCGGACATGCGGGATGCGTTTCTTCAGGCAGCGGAGCGCAGCGATTTCGTTCTCGTCTCGGGAGGGCTGGGCCCGACGCGCGATGATCTGACAACGGCGATTCTGGCTGAGACCTTTGACCGAAAGCTCGCGCTCGATGAGGCCTCGCTCGCCGCGATCGAGGCCTTTTTTTCGAAGGTAGGTCGCGAGATGGTGGAGACGAATCGCAAGCAGGCCTATTTCCCGACCGGTGCCGAGGTCCTGGTCAACCCGATCGGAACGGCACCGGGTTTCTCGATTCGAGTGGGGCGGGCGACCTTCTTCGCGATGCCCGGCGTTCCGCGAGAGCTCGACCGGATGATGGATGAGCAGGTCCTCCCGCGGGTCGAAGCGCAACTGATCTCGGCCGATGGGGGTGCTTCGCGCCGCGTGGTCCGTGCGGCGCTGCTCGCGACCTTCGGGATGGGCGAGTCGACGCTCGAGGCGGAGCTGCTCGATCTGCTGCGCGACGGCGAGGTCGAGCTCGGCTTTCGGACGAGCTTTCCGGACAATTTCCTGCGGCCGGTGGCGCGCGCCAGGACGGCGGCGGAGGCCGATCTGAGGATCGCCGAGGCGACTCGTTCAATTCGTGAGCGCCTTGGAGCCGTCGTCTACGGCGAAGGGGTCGACACGATGGAAAGCGTCGTGGGACGGCTCCTGACGGAGCGAGGGCTGACGGTGGCGACGGCCGAGTCGTGTACCGGCGGATTGATCGCGGAGCGATTTACGGACGTGCCCGGCTCCTCCGAATATTTCCTGGGCGGGGTCGTGTCCTATTCGAACGAGGCGAAGGCCGCGATGCTCGGGGTTCCCGAGAGCTTGATCGCTCGAGAGGGCGCGGTCTCGGAACCGGTGGTCCGGGCGATGGCGGAGGGTGCGCGGTCTCGCTTCGGAAGTGATTTCGTGATTGCGACTTCGGGGATTTCGGGGCCGGACGGGGGAAGCGCAGAAAAACCCGTCGGCCTGGTCTGGATCGCGCTTGCGACCCGAGATGGAATTCATGCGGACTCCTTCGTTTTCCAGGTGGACAGAAGCAGGCATCGCCGACTCACGGCGCAGGTCGGCCTGGACTGGATTCGTCGAAGCATGCTCGGTGCCGAGTTGGTCGGGCCGAGCCTTCTGAGACGAGCAGGGGGTGGATCCGCACCGGGCTCGACGGGAGCAGGGAAGAGTTAAAAAGACGCCTTCGGAGCTGCCGACGGGCAGACTGATGGATTTCGGCAGGTCTTGAATCGGGTCGACGTGGGTTCCGATCGGGAATGAGGAAACGCGAGCGCGAAGACGAACGTGGTCGTTCAGAGGCGAGAAGCGTCGATCGACTAAACCAGTCGATCGACAGACGGATCAATCGACAGACAGAACGGGGAGGACGAGACGATGGCACGAGGCAAGACGGCAACACCCAAGGCAAAGGTTGAACGGGGGGGCGTCGCGGAGGACGCAAAGGCGAAGGCCATCGAACTCGCGGTGTCGAGCATCGAGAAACAGTTCGGCAAGGGCGCGATCACGAAGATGACCGACGACGCCGTCAACCACGAGATTCCGTATTTCTCGAGCGGCGCGCCGAGTATCGATATCGCGCTCGGGATCGGGGGCTTCCCGCGCGGCCGGATCGTAGAGATCTACGGACCCGAATCGAGTGGCAAGACCACGTTGACGCTGCATGCGATCGCGGAGATGCAGAAGATTGGCGGCGTGGCGGCCTTCATCGATGCCGAGCACGCCCTCGATGTGAATTACGCGCGTCGATTGGGAGTGAACGTCGACGAACTGCTGGTCTCCCAGCCCGATACGGGAGAAGAGGCGCTGGAGATCGCGGATGTGCTGCTGCGCTCCGGGGCAATCGACCTGGTCGTCGTCGACTCGGTTGCGGCGTTGGTGCCGCGGGCCGAGATCGAAGGTGAGATGGGTGATACCCACGTCGGTCTGCAGGCGCGACTGATGAGTCAGGCCCTGCGCAAGCTGACGGGAACGGTGTCGAAGTCGGGTGCGACGATCATCTTCATCAACCAGATCCGCATGAAGATCGGCGTCATGTTCGGAAGCCCCGAAACGACGACGGGCGGGAACGCGCTCAAGTTCTATTCATCGATTCGGGTCGATGTGCGGCGCATCGCGGCGATCAAGGAAGGTGACGAGGTCACGGGGAATCGGACGCGCATCAAGGTCGTCAAGAACAAGGTGGCGCCGCCTTTCCGGCAGGCCGAGTTCGACATCATCTACAACGAGGGCATCTCGAAGGAGGGCGATCTGATCGACCTCGGTGTCGACGACGGAATCGTCGAGAAGAGCGGTTCCTGGTACTCGTACGCCGGCGAGCGGATCGGCCAGGGGCGCGAGAAAGCGCGGACCTTCCTGAAGGAGAACCCGGATATGGCGCTGCGATTATCCGAGGAGGTTTATTTGGCGAAGGGGCTGAAGCTGGCCGTTCCGGCGACGGCGCCCGCGGATGCGCAGGCTGGAGAAGAAAATCCTGATGACGCGGATGATCTGGACTGAGAGTCGATTCCGGTCGAGCCGAGCAGATCGAAGGGACCCGAGCTGGCGGGGCTCAGAGGCTAGGAGTGGGTGGAACCCCAAGGCGGGTTCCACCCGTCTTGTCCGGGGTGCACGGCGTGGTCGGGGCAACACTCATATTCGGCCTGTGCGTAGGCAGCGGAAAAGGCCTGTTTTCTAGCCCTTCTGACTCTTCAGTTGCCTGTCGGGGGACCTGTGACCCCGATGAATCAGCCGAGGGCGAGATGCCCTCGTACGCTGCTCAAGGAAGTGCGCCAAGTGGTCGAAACAGGGGGACGAATTCTTCCGTTTTGACCAGAAAATCCGAATAAAGTCGGGGCTTTCGAGGCGCAGCATGGAACTCAACGAGATCTTGAAAGTCGCGATCAAGGGCGGGGCCTCCGACATTCACTTGAAGTCGGGCCTTCCTCCGATGTTTCGGGTCGATGGCGCGCTCGTGCCGCTCAAGAACGGCGAGCGGGTGCTGCCGGACGAACTCCAGAAGATCGCTTTCTCGATCATGAATCCGATCCAGAAGGCTCGCTTCGAGGAGAATCGCGAGGCAGATCTCGCGTACGGAATTCCCGGTCTCGGCCGCTTTCGCGTGAACGTATTCCAGCAGCGCGGAACGGTCGGCATCGTCTTCCGCGTCATTCCCTTTGGTGTCAAGACGATCGACCAACTCATCCTGCCCAAGGTGATCGAGAAGATCAGTCGGGAGCAGCGGGGTCTCGTGCTCGTCACCGGAACGACCGGCTCCGGCAAGTCGACGACGCTCGCAGCGATGATCGAACACATCAACAGCGAGCGAACCAGCCATATCATGACGATCGAGGATCCGATCGAATTTCTGGTTCGCGATCGGCGATCGATCGTGAATCAGCGTGAGATCGGTGTCGACACGCACTCGTTTTCGTCAGCCCTGCGTGCCGCTCTGCGTCAGGACCCCGATGTGATCCTCGTCGGTGAGATGCGTGATTTCGAGACGATCGAAACAGCCCTGACCGCCGCCGAGACCGGCCACCTCGTGATGAGCACGTTGCATACCCTCGATGCGACCGAGACCATCAACCGAATCATCTCCGTCTTTCCGCCCTATCAGCAGAAGCAGGTTCGCCTACAGCTCTCGACGATCCTCAGGGCCGTCATCAGTCAGCGTCTAGTTCCTCGTGCCGATGGCAAGGGCCGGGTTCCGGCGCTCGAGGTGTTGGTGTCGACGGCGTATACGCGCGAGCTGATCGGCGACAAGGATCGAACCAAAGAGCTGAACGACGCGATCGCCAAGGGGCATACGACCTATGGGATGCAGACCTTCGATCAGTCGCTGATGAGTCACGTGAAGTCCGGCGTCGTCTCGTACGACGAAGCCCTCAAACACGTGTCGAATCCCGACGATTTCGCGCTGCGTTTCCGGGGGATCGCCTCCACGTCGGACTCAGAGTGGACCGATTTTGCCGGGGATGAAGCAGAAGCCGGAGAAGAGAAGCCCGAGGATGATGGCGTCGAGGTTCTCCAGGACGACGACGACTTCAATATCGATCGCTTCTAGTCCGTCCGTTCGCCCGCTCGGGCACAGCTGCTTTTGTGTCGTTCGTCCTGTCACCAGGCTCTGATTTCCATCCCGGACCTCCGCCTCGAAGTCCCATCGCGATACGCGCGCCGCGCGCCGCGCGCGGAGCGGCTGGGATGGGAATCTTCCGCAGCCGGGGGGCCGGATTCAAGGCCTATCCGGCTCATCGGTGAGGCTCCGGAATCCGAGATTCCTCCGAGGAGCCCGCTATATTTCCGCCGCAATATCGCCAAGAGGTGCCCCATGTCGCTCCCCTCCCGGGAGATTCGCGAGACTTTTCTCCGCTTCTTCGAGGAGCGCGGCCATCGCCGCGTGTCCAGCGCCTCCCTCGTGCCCGAGTCCGATCCGACGCTGATGTTCGTGAATGCCGGGATGGTGCCTTTCAAGCGTACATTCCTCGGCGAAGAAACTCGCGATTATGTGCGTGCCACGACTTCGCAGAAATGCATGCGCGTGTCGGGCAAACATAATGACCTCGAGAATGTCGGCCGTACCCCGCGCCATCACACCTTTTTCGAGATGCTCGGCAACTTTTCCTTCGGCGACTATTTCAAGGAGGAAGCGATCGAGTCCGCTTGGACGCTTCTCACCGAGGGCGTCGGGTTCAACCCGGATGATCTCGTCGTCTCCGTCTTCGAGGAGGACGATGAAGCCTATGATCTCTGGAAAGACAAGATCGGGATCCCGGAGTCAAAGCTCTACCGCCTCGACGAGAAGGAGAATTTCTGGTCGATGGGTGATACCGGTCCGTGCGGGCCCTGCTCGGAAATCCATTTCGACTGGGGTGAGCTACCCGAATATCCGAACGATGATCCGTCGAGCGAGACCGGTCGTTTCATGGAGATCTGGAATCTGGTCTTCATGCAGTTCAACCGAGACGCCTCGGGTGTGATGACACCCTTGCCGAAGCCTTCGATCGACACCGGTGGCGGATTGGAGCGCTGGGCCGCCGTGCTGCAGGGTGTTCACTCGAGCTGGGAATCGGATTCGTTCACACCCTTGATCGCCCGGGCGGGTGAGCTGACGAATGTAGATCCCGGTGAAAACGAAGCGCAGGACGTGTCGCTTCGCGTCGTCGCGGATCATGCGAGGGCGCTTTGTTTCCTGATCGGGGATGGTGTACTCCCGAGCAATGCCGGCCGCGGCTACGTGCTTCGGCGGATCCTGCGCCGTGGCTCGCGGCATGGGAAGCTGCTCGGTCGGGACACGCCCTTCATCCACTCGGTGGCAGACGCCGTGATCGACGAGATGAGTGAGGCCTATCCCGAACTCGGCGAGCGCCGTGCTTTCATCACGGATCGGATTCGGCGAGAGGAGGAGCGCTTTCTCGAGACGCTCACGAAGGGCATGGAGATGCTCGATGGCGAAATCGAGGGTCTCAAGGCGAAGGGTGTCGAGAGGCTGCCCGGTGAAACCGTCTTCCGACTCTATGACACGTTCGGTTTTCCGCTCGACCTGACGGCGGATATTCTCGTCGGTCACGGGATGTCGCTCGATCAATCGGGCTTCGATGTTGCCATGTCCGAGCAGAAGGAGCGCGCGCGAGCGTCCTGGAAGGGCAGCGGCGATACCGCCATCCAGGAGGTCTACGGCCGTATTGCGTCGGACGTCGAGACCACCTTCCGCGGCTATGAGGCGCTCGAATTCGAGGCGTTCGTGGTGGTGATGCTCAAGGGGGGCGAGACGGTGCCGAGCGCGGTGAAGGGGGACGAAGTCGAGCTGATCTTCGAAGAGTCCCCATTCTACGCCGAGAGTGGCGGACAGGTCGGTGATCGCGGCCGCATCACGACCGATTCGGGCGAAGTCGAGATCCGCGATGTGCAGAAGCCCGTGACGGGTCTCTTCGTCCACCAGGGCGTCGTCGTGTCGGGTGAGGTGCGGGTCGATCAGGAAGCGCGACTCGAGGTCGACGCAGGATTGCGCCGGGCGACGGTCCGCAATCACACCGGGACGCATCTTCTCCACGCGGCGCTGCGCGAAACCCTCGGTGAGCAGGCCATGCAGAAGGGCTCGCTCGTCGGTCCGGAGCGCCTGCGTTTCGATTTCACGCACGACTCGCCACTCTCTGAGGCGGAGATCGACGAGATCGAAGATCGCGTGAACGTGATGATCGAGTCGAATCAGGCGGGAACGACTCGTGAGATGGATTATCCCTCGGCGATCAAGTCCGGGGCGATCGCGATTTTCGACGAGAAATACGGCGATGACGTGCGCGTCGTCTCCTTCGGCGATTGCAGCACCGAACTCTGCGGCGGCACCCACGCACGGGCGACGGGCGAGATCGGTCTGCTCAAGATCGTCTCCGAGACGGGGATCGCGGCGGGAATCCGACGGATTGAAGCCCTCACCGGTCTCGATGCGCTGCGCCAGATCCGCGCGCAGGAGAGACTGGCGAGCGAGGCAGCGGATCGCTTGAAGGTTCCGCTATCGGAATTACCGGCGCGCGTCGGGAAATTGCTCGACGAACGCAAGCAGGCGCAGAAGCAGATCGATGATCTGCGGGCACGCAAATCGGGCAGCGGAGTCGGTGGCGATCTCTTCGCGTCGGCGCGTGAACTCTCCGGCATCGCCGGGGCGAAGGCGATCGCGGGAAAAGTCGAGGACGTCGATGCGAAGGCGATGCGCACGATGGTCGATGATTTTCGAAATCGACTCGGGACCGGCGTCGTCTGCTTGGCGGCGGCCAACGGAGATAAAGCGCTTCTGGCGATCGGTGTGACGAAGGACCTGACCGATCGCTTGAAGGCGGGCGATCTCATCCGCGAGGTCGCTGCGGTGGTGGATGGCGGCGGCGGTGGACGTCCCGATTTTGCCCAGGCCGGCGGCAAGGATCCGAGCAAACTCGACGAGGCGATCGCCCGCTTCGATGAGCTGGTGGGCGATTGATGAGTGGGGCGCCCCGCGCCTCGAAGGAGCGTCCGCGCTCCTCGCCGTCGCTCTCGCCTGCATCCGTGGCGATGGTCTCTCCTCTCGTAGACTTCTTCCGCCCGGAGCGCCGCCGCACGCGCCTCGTTCGGGTCGGGGATGTCGAGATCGGGGGGGAGAATCCGATCCGCATCCAGTCGATGACGAATACGGATACGCTGGACACTGCCGCGACGGTGGAGCAGACGATTCGACTGGTGGAGGCGGGTTGCGAGATCGTCCGCGTGACAGCTCCTTCGATTCGAGAGGCGGAGAACCTGAAGGAGATACGCAGAGCGCTCACAGGTCATGGCCTCCATGTTCCGCTGGTCGCCGATATTCATTTCACTCCGAACGCAGCCATGGTTGCGGCTGATTTCGTCGAGAAGATTCGCATCAATCCGGGCAACTACGCGGACAAGAAGAAATTCGACGTTCGCGACTACGACGACACGCAATACGAAGACGAGGTCAAGCGGGTCCACGAACGCTTTCGGCCACTGGTTCGGCGCTGCAAGGAGAACGGGGTCGCGATGCGCATCGGGACCAACCATGGATCTCTCTCCGATCGCATCATGAACCGCTTTGGTGATACGGCCGAGGGCATGGTCGCAAGCGCCCTCGAGTTCCTCGACGTCTGTGAGGACGAATCCTATTGCGACATCGTGTTCTCGATGAAGGCGTCGAATACCCAAGTTGCGATCCAGGCGTACCGCCTGCTCGCGGCGCGACTGGAAGAGCGCGCACCGGGTGTCCCCTCCTATCCCTTTCACGTCGGGGTCACGGAAGCCGGGGATGCCGAGGACGGACGCATCAAGAGTGCGATCGGGATTGGGTCGCTGCTCGAGGATGGTCTGGGGGATACGATTCGGGTGTCGCTCACCGAGCACCCGATGCGCGAAGTGCCGGTGGCGCGCGGGATCGCGGATCGCGCTGAGCGCGTCGCTCGGGAAAGGGCGACGCGCTCGGCACCGATCGGAGTGATCTCGCCGCCGATGACGAGTTATTTCGAGCATGCGCGACGTGGGACCGAGCCCGCCGATTGGGCGGGGCTTTCGATCGGCGGGCAGGATGTGGTACGCGTCGAACTCGAGGTGCCGGATGCGCTGGAACGGCCGGTTGAGGCGGCCGCACGACTCGCGACGGAGCTCTCGGTCCTGAGCGACGTGCGCTGCGAGTCGTTTCTGGTGCGGACGGGCTCGGCCGGACGGCTACCGGCATTCGCTGCCGAACTCGCATCCCTTGGTCTGGAGACGCCGCTCTCGCTGCGCACGGGCGGGGATCCCGGAGCCATCACCGCCGCCCTCGGCTCGGGTGCGGCCATCGGGCGCTACGTCGTTTCTCTCGCCGTTTCTTCCACGGAAGCGTCCATCTCCGCTTTTCGGGATGTGGCCCGGGACACGGGGATTCCGATCGAATGGGAACTCGAGGCTCGTGACCACGAGATCCCGGGGCTTGTCCGGCGCCTTCTCGGTGCGGGTGATCAGACGGCGATCGCCGCCCTGAGTCTCGGGTCAGCGGCCTCTCTCCACGATTATCGCGTGTTGACTGCGGCGCTCGCCGACAACGCTGCGGCGCGCCTCCCGATCGTCCTGCGACAACGCCTCGAAGCCGCGACGACGGGGGGAGACGAAACCGGCAGGATGCCCGAGTCCGAATTGCTGGATGCCTCCGTCCGATTGGGAGGGTTGTTATGTGATGGGATTGGTGATGTCGTTTCGATCGACTCGCGAGTCACCGCGGCAGCGGCGGTCGATCTCGCCTATCGGGTGCTGCAGGGGGCGCGTCAGAGAACGACACGAACGGAATATATCTCCTGCCCCTCCTGTGGCCGTACGCTCTTCGATCTCGAAGAGATCACCGCGGGGATCAAGGCAAAGACGGGCCATCTGACCGGCGTCAAGATCGCCATCATGGGTTGTATCGTGAACGGGCCGGGCGAGATGGCCGACGCCGATTTCGGATATGTGGGTTCGGGAGCGGGGCGGGTGACGCTCTATGTAGGCAGGAGGGTCGTCGCTCGCGCGGTGCCCGAGGCTGAGGCGGCCGATCGACTCGTCGACCTCATCCAAGAACACGGTCGATGGGTCGCGGGCGGTCTCGAAGGAGAGCGGTCGGAATCAGCAGGAGAGTCGGCACCCATCGAGGCGAGTGCGTCAGAACCGTTTTCCGGGTGAAACGACCGAAGGGAACTCACCCGCTTCGCGCGCCGATTGCAGATGTTCGACGATCTCGACGCTACGAGCGCCCTTGGTGGCGACGTGATCGGAGCCGATGAGCCAGAGGGCGATGACGACCACCACCGCAGCCACGATCGCCCCCTCTGCGAAGCCGAGGGCTGCACCTCCGACGCGGTCGGTCCATCCGAGACCCACCAGTTGAGCGCTGCTCTGCATCATGCGCGCGAGCAACCCGCAGACGAGAAGGGTGGCCATGACGAGGAGCACGCCGGCGATCCACAGGGCGGCCTTGCCCGCGATGTCGCCGCCGGTCGCATCGGTCAGCCGTGCCGAGAGCGGATCCACGAAAAGCCGGGCCATGATCGTGCAGAGGCCGATTGCGGCGAGCGAGAGTCCTTCTCGGAACATGCCGATCCAGATGCCGCGACCGATCGCGAGGAGGACGACCGATATCGCGATGACATCGATCAGCGGAAGATCGCCACTCATCCGCTGGATTCCTCGGAGTCATCACGGGCGAGTTCGGTCGTCGTCCAACTAGAAATCTCGGCGCCATCGGGCGCTCCCGATCGCACAGCCATGGCGGGAGGGATCGAAAGGTCACGCGCCGGATCCGCCGCTGGCCGCAACGGGGTTGCGCCGACGCGGCCAGCGTGACGGGCTCCGCTGACCAGCCGCAGGTACATGCGGGCTTCGTCGCGGCTCGGATCCTTCTGGAGTACGGCGCCCCATTCGCGGATCGCCTCGGGCGTGCGACCCATCGAGTAGTAGGTGAGTCCGAGCTGGATCTGGCTCTCGAGCATCCCGGGGCGGCGCCTCAGGATTCGCGTGAATTCCTGTACGGCCTGGGCGGGCAGGCCCGCTTCGCGGAGCGTGATGCCCAATTGGTGCCGGATATCGTGAAAAGCCGGGCAGCGATCGAGCGCGCAGCGATATTGCTCGATGGCGTCACGACGCTCGCCGGCTTCGACGAGCGCGGCGGCGAGTGCCGCTTGTTGGTTTGCGAGTTTGCCGCGGGTTGTTGGATCGAGCCCACCCGCGCTCGGCCGCGAGAGCTGACTGGCGCGTTCCGCGTAACCCCGAGAACGCTCGTAATCTCCGCTTCGCTCGTGCAAGCTCGCCAAGGCGAGTAGGGCCTCCACATAGGATGGGTTGATTCGAATGGCTTCTTGCAAGCTGACGATTGCCGCTTCCGTTTCACCGCTGTGTTCGTGGAGCATGCCGATCATGTAGTGGACGTCCGCGAACCGGACGCCGCGCCCCGTCAGACGAGTCAGGCTCTCGAGCGCCGAGGCGTCTTCCCCACGCTGAAATGCCTGTTGCCCGTGCATCAGGATCTCGCGATTCGTTGCGACGCGCCCGAGTTGCACGGGTCGCCGGACCCGGGTCTGCGGCGCGGTCCTCGGTTCCATGCCGGAAGGGGCATCCGCATGCGCGGCGCCCACCGCGCCCGAAGAACTGGATTGTTGGATGTCCATCGCGTCCCCCCGGAAGCCCTTCGATCAAGGTATTGGACGCCGGGAAAGATTGCATCTCGTTGGCGGCTCGTCGAGGGCGCGCCGCGCGCGATGCGGATGGGAGGATCGCACCGGGGGTCATTCGGCCCGCGCAATCCGAGAGCGAGCGCGCCGCGCGGCGGCGGATTCAGAATAGTTCTCGACGACGACGTGGTAGAGACGCAGCGCCTCGTCTTCGCGCCGCATGTTCTCGAGACAGACCCCTAGGCGATAGAGTGCGCGGGCATCGAGACCCAGTCCCGGATACTCGTCCAGCACTCGCCGATAGCGCGCGGCCGCAGATTGCCAGTGAGTCCGTTCGAGATAGAAATCCGCGATGTGCAGCATATTCAGCGCCAGCCGCGTACGCAGCATCAGCATGATCTCCTCACCTTCGCGGGTTTCCTTGGCGTAGGGATGCTCGCGGATCAGCTTTTCGAGGGCGTCCGTCGCTTCGTGGGTCGCATTCTGGTCGCGCTCGACCGACTCGATCTGGTTGAAATGACACTCGGCCGCACGCAGCAGGGCATAGGCGACGTTTCGGTGCTGAGGGTGGAGGTCCGCGAAGTCCTGGTAGTAGGCGAGGGCCTCCTCGTAGCGTTCATCGTCGAAGTAGGCGTCGGCGATCTTGAGCTGCGCCTTTTCTTCGAACTCGCTGTAGGGGTAGTTGTCGATGATCGCCTGAAAACTCTCGATCGCTGCGTCGTAGTTGATCATTGGAAAGAGCCAGAGGATCCGTTGGCCCTCGAGTATCTCGAGCCCCTCGGCGTAGAGTTCGTCCGCGAGCTTCACATCCTCGAAAGTGGCCGTTTTCGCACTGCAGCCCGAGGCGAGGGCCGCCAGGAGGCAGATCGAGAGGGCTCGCAGACTTCTTGGGGTGAGGCGCGGGGTGCGGGTTTCTCCCTGGGCTCGGTCGGATTCGGGGCGTCGCATGTCGGGTCGAATGAGGTTCAATGGCGTGGCTCCGGGGGCGCAAGCTATCGGCGACGATCGCCCGAGTCAATTTTGATGCCTATCGTGGAGGCGGGTTCCCAATGAGGCTGCTAGCCTGCCGCACCGCATCGGCCCTGCGCCGCCCCCAATCGGAGAACGAACTCATGGATCGAGAATCGGTGGAACGTTTGCGATTTGATCGCCGCCTTCAGCAACGGCGGGACTGGGTCGCGGAAGCGGATTATACGGCCCACGCGCAAGCCCTCCCCGATGTGTCCGAGAAGATGACGACCTCCGCCGAACTCGATGCCGAGGAAGCGGCTGCGGCGGTCGCCCCACCGCCGGTCGTGCACGAGCCGCTCTCGCCGCCCACGCCCGGGCACTCCACTTCTGTGTTTGGGACGCCCGGCGGTGTCGCAGGGGATTTCACGTCGTCCAGCACCCTGGGTGGCAAGCCCGGTGGGTTCGGTGGCGATTCCGGCGGTCCCTCCGAGTCCTGAGCCGCTCGCGCGCGACCCGTTTAGCCGGGAGGCCCGCCTGAACCAGGTCGCCTCGGAGTCCGATCGAGGCGATTCGTGATCAAGGAAAAGCTGGGCCACCGGATCGACGGCTGGGTCCACACGCTCTTCCCCTTCCTTTTCTGGCGGCCGATCAACCCGGACGTCATGACCGTCGTGGGCACGCTCGTCGCCGGTGCGTCCGGGCTCGCCTTCGCTGGGGGAGAGCTGCGTCTGGCAGGCCTGCTCCTGGTTGCGGGTGGATTCTTCGATCTGGTCGACGGCGTCGTCGCCCGCCATTTTGGGCGGACGACCCGTTTCGGTGCCTTTCTCGACTCGTCACTCGACCGCGTCGTCGATATCCTGGTGATGCTGGGTCTTTTTACCCTCTACGTGCGAAATTCTGATGGCGTGGGGGCTCTCGTCTGTGCCTGGGTCCTGGTGGCGACCGTGCTCACCTCTTACGCCAAGGCACGGGCAGAGCTGATGCTCGAGCGGATGCCCGGTGGTTTTCTCGAGCGTGGGGAGCGGATCGGATTGCTGGCGATCGGGGCGCTTTCGGGCTGGCTCTGGCCCGTTCTCGGGGTGCTCGCGGTCGGGTCGAGCGTGACGGTTGGGCAGCGCTTCCTCTACGCTTACCGGGAAATGGGACGGCTCGATCGTGAGGCGGCGGGGGCCGCCGCCGGCGCTGTGGCGGATCGCGAGGTCGTCGAGGGAGATGCCGAGGAGGCGGGTTGAGCGATGGCAGCGGGTGAAGACGGGACTGGTGACGAATCGGCTGGGTCGACGGGGACGCGAGCGGTAATGCCGGGCGTCGATTTTTCGACTCTGGTGCTCTCGCTCGGGACGACTGCGCTCTATCAGATGGGGGCCGTCCCCCATCCGGAGACCGGTGATGCGGGTGGGTCCGATGTATTGGTGGCCCAGCAGACGATCGACACCCTCGAGATGCTGCGCGAGAAGACGCGCGGGAATCTCGATGACGAGGAGCGGAAGCTGATCGATTCCTTGCTCTACGAGCTGCGGATGCGCTTCGTCGAGATTTCGAAGTGAACCCTGGCCGGGTGTCGGAGCGGGGCGGCAGGCAGCGGGTCCGTGCACCCGCCAAGATCAACTTCGGACTGCGCCTGACCGGGCTGCGTGGGGACGGCTACCACCTTCTCGAGAGCCTTTTCGTGCCGATCGATCTCCATGACGAGGTCGAGATCGAGTGGACGCCTGGGCCTGACGAGATCGATTTAGAGATGCTCGAGAACCCGGCCAGCGACCTGCCCGTCGCGCTGCGGGGGGTGGCGGGGGGGGCAGAGAATCTCGTATGCCGCGCCGCTGAGACCTTCAGGCGCGCGACGGGACTCAGGGGGCGAATTCGACTTGTCCTGCGCAAGGCGATTCCAGTCGGCGCGGGTCTCGGTGGGGGTTCGAGCGATGCGGCGGCGGTCCTCGCTGCACTTTCGGCGCTCGTGGGAGAGGGGCGCCCGCCCCGGGCGGTGTTGGCGAAACTCGCGCTCACATTGGGCGCCGACGTGCCCTTCTTTCTGGCGCCGGCGCCCGCGCTGGTTTCGGGAATCGGCGAGATCATCGAGCCGATCAGGGGGGTGCCCGAGTTCGATCTGGTGATCGCCAATCCGGGAATTTCCGTCGCAACGGCGGAGGTCTACAGAGTTGCAGATGCGCTCGCGGATTCGTTGACGGAGCCGAGGGCAGGCTCTACGATGCGGGCGATTTCTCGGCTGCGGAGTGAAACCGGGGATTGGGTGTCCGCCCTCGGGGAGCTGCTCGTCAATGACCTGAAGCCCGCTGCAAATCGACTCTGTCCGCCGATTGGGCGGCTGATGGGCCGATTGCAGGAGCTGGGTTCGGTCGGGGTGAGCATGTCTGGGAGTGGGGCCACGGTCTTCGGAGTCTTCGAATCTGCCGAAGAGGCGGAAAAAGCGGTGCAGGAGCTGCGGTCCGCGCCCAATTCTGAGGATAGCTGGGTTCGCGTGACCCGGACCCTTTCGAGTGATGAAGCGGTCGTCAGCCAAAGCGAGTCGTTGAGTTTTCTTGGGGCGTAGCCAAATGGTAAGGCAGCGGCCTTTGGAGCCGTCATTTGTAGGTTCGAGTCCTACCGCCCCAACCACTCTGCTCGGAGCTGGGAAGCCCGGGGCGGGATCGCGCTGGAGCGTGCAGGGCATCGCGCATACGGTACGAGGCCGAAGAAGCCGGCGAGCTCTTCGAAGTGCGTCGAGGAGTCGGGGTTGAATCGATAGCCCGAGGGGTTCGAAGCGCGGACCGAAGCGGTGGCGATGAGACGATGGTGAGGAAAAGCGAACAGATGCAGGATCTAAAGCTCTTCAGTGGCAACGCCAATATCGCTCTCGCGCGCGCCATTGCGAACTGTCTGGATATCGATCTTGGGCGGGCGGAGGTGGGAACCTTCAGCGACGGCGAGTGCGCGATCGAGATCAGCGAGAACGTGCGCGGTCTCGATTGTTTCGCGCTGCAGTCCACCTGCGCACCGCAGAACAGCCACCTGATGGAACTCTTGATCATGATCGATGCCCTCAAGCGGGCATCGGCCCGTCGTATTACCGCAGTCATACCCTATTACGGTTACGCGCGGCAGGATCGCAAGGTTCGCCCGCGGGTTCCGATTACGGCCAAGCTGGTTGCCGACCTGATCCAGACCGCCGGTGCCGATCGCCTCTTGTGCATGGATCTCCACTCCGGCCAGATCCAAGGGTTCTTCAATATCCCCGTCGACAACCTCTACTCGACACAACTCATGCTCGATGCGATCGAGCGTCGCATCGGCTCCGACGTAACGGTCGTGTCGCCCGACGCCGGCGGCACCGAGCGCGCGCGCGCCTACGCGAAGCGCCTCGGCGCAAACCTGGCGATCATCGACAAGCGGCGCGAAGTCGCGAATGTCGCCGAGGTCATGAATATCATCGGTGACGTCAAGGGGCAGACCTGCGTCATCGTCGACGATATGGTCGATACCGCGGGCACGCTCTGCGAAGCGGCTCGCAGTCTGATGGATGACGGTGCCGTCGCAGTGCACGCAGCAATCACGCATCCGGTTCTTTCGGGACCGGCGCTCAAACGTATTTCCGAATCGCCCCTCGATCAGGTGATCGTGACGGACACGATTCCGCTGCGCCCCGACGCGGTGGATATGGGCAAGGTTCACGTCGTCTCCGTCGCCGTTCCGATCGGCGAGGCGATCCGGCGGATCAATAACGAGGAGAGCGTGAGTTCGCTCTTCTAGTCAATCTTTTTCGAGGAAACTGTGGCGGCTGGGCCGTCTTCCTCGGGGCAATCAATCGGTCGGTCCCTCACGACGTCGCGGAGTGCGACGGAGAATGAGAATTTCGGGACCGACGAGGAGACAATCATGGGTGATGTAAAATTTTCGGTGGAAGCGCGTGACACGCGTGGCAAGGGTGCGGCGCGCAGGCTACGCGAGCGCGGACTCGTTCCCGGCGTCGTGTACGGCGGTGGTCGCGAGGCAACGGCGATTGCGATCGATGCAGTCGGCTTCGAACGCCTGCTCGAGTCGAGCCACGGCGGGATCAACACCCTGATCGATCTCGCGGGCGAGACCGCTGCCGCGGGTCGAACCGTGATCGCGAAGGAGCTTCAGCGCGAGCCGGTTCGCGGCGCCATCACGCATATCGATTTCTATGAAGTCGACCTGTCCGCGAAGATGGAGGTCCTGGTTCCGATTCACCTGGTTGGCACGCCCGAGGGTGTTGTGAACGGCGGTGTGCTCGATCAGCAACAGCGCGAGATCGCGCTGCTCTGCCTGCCCGATGCGATTCCGGATGAAGTCGAAGCGGACGTTTCCGGCATGGAGCTCGGCGACTCGCTGCATGTTGCCGATCTGACCTTTCCAGCGGGTGTCGAGATCGCGGTGGATGACTCCCTGACGGTCGCGACCGTGCTCGTTCCGCGCGGTCTCAAGGAAGGCGAGGGCGAGGTTCAGGTCGAGGGCGCCGAGGACGGTGAGGATGCGCCGGCCGAGGGCGATGACCAAGGCGCCCAGGACGAGAAGGAAAAGGGCGGGGAGAGCTGATTCCCTTTGCGGCTTTCCGGCCATGCGGCGGGCTCCGTTGCCTCGCGCTCGGCCGAATCGACTTCCGGCTCGAAGCGGGGGGCATAGCCCATGGGCCGCATTCGTGATTTCTGGTCGCGTCTGCGCGGGCCGCGGCCCGAGCCCGTCCGGGCGCCCTCCCGTCTGATCGTCGGCCTCGGTAATCCCGGCCCGCAATACGCGCTCACCCGGCACAACATCGGCTTCCGCGTCGTCGAGCGACTCGCTGATCGAGCCGGTGCCGAGTGGCGTGAAGAGGCTTCGCTCGACGCTCGGGTCACGGCGATCGAGCTCGCCGGCGAGGACTGCTTGCTGCTCGAGCCTCAGACCTTCATGAACCGCTCGGGCCGATCGGTTGCGGCTGCCTGCGAGCGCTGGCCGGATCTCGATCCGACGACCGACGTTTTCGTCGTCTACGACGACCTCGATCTACCGACGGGCCGCATCCGCCTGCGTGCGAGCGGTGGTGGCGGTGGGCACCGCGGGATCGGGGATGTTCTGGACGAACTCGGGACCCGGGCGCTTCCCCGACTCCGCTTCGGCGTCGGTCATCCCGGATCGGGTGAGGAGGTGATCGGCTGGGTGCTCGGTCCCTTTCCGGAGGACGAGGAAGCCGAGCTGCCGGCTGCGGTGGATCGAGCCGCGGACGCGATCGAGAGCGCCCTGCGCGACGGAATTCCTGCGGCGATGGGACAATTCAACGGATCGAGTTGATTGTCAGGTGCGAGATGTGATCATCTGGCCGGACAATATGGGTTGTGTGCATATTGTCCGGCTGATATTTTGCGCGTATGGCGATCCATCCTCAAACCCTCGGCGTGTCGATCGACGACGCCTCGAGCGCCCCCGCTTATCAGCAGATTGCGACGCAGCTGCGAAAAGAGATCGAGCGGGGGGGGCGCGCGCCCGGTGAGCGGCTGCCTGCGATCCGAACCCTCGCCGTGGCGCTCGGCCTTCACAGAGACACCGTGGCTGTGGCCTACGAATCCTTGGCCGAAGCCGGCTGGGTCGAAGCGCGGGTGGGCGCCGGAACCTTCGTTCGGTCGACGCTGGCGAGTCGTACGGAGGCGTCGGGGCGTTCGCGCCGTGCTTCTTCCGGCCCCGGTGGTTCCGTTTCGGCAAGCGAGCCCGAAAGTGGGTCGCAGCCCGCTGCGGAGCGGGAGATCGGTCTCGCCCTCGCGCCTCAGGTCGAGCGGCTGATGACGCTCGAGAACACGCGTCCGCGTTATGCGACCCGAGAGGATGTCGTGGCGCTTCATCGTCTGGTTCCCGACCCGCGCTTCTACCCGATCGACGAGTTCCGCGAGTGCATGGACGCGGCGCTGCGCGAAGAGGGTCCCGAACTCTTTTCCTATGCCGCGCCCGAGGGCGATCCCGAGTTGCGGCGCGCGATGGCCGAGCGATTCAGACTCTTCGGAATTCGCCATGCACCCGAGGAGCACGTTCTGTGTCACGGGG
Source organism: Deltaproteobacteria bacterium (assembly GCA_002719955.1). GTDB lineage: Bacteria > Myxococcota_A > UBA9160 > UBA9160 > UBA4427 > UBA4427. The sequence continues at coordinate 72,014 of PBFW01000026.1, forward strand.
CGAGCCAGGGGATTTCGCTCGCGCTCAGGTTGTTCACGCAGCCCGGTGATCAGGTGGCGGTCGAAGTGCCGACCTACGCGAATGTCCTCTCGGCCCTCGCGGGACTCGGATTGACTGCGGCGCCAGTGGCCATGGACCGGCAGGGGCCCGATCCGGATGCGCTCGACCGCTTGTTGGCGAAGCCCGAGGTGAAAGCCTTTTACACGATCCCGAGTTTTCATAATCCGCTCGGGACGACAGCCCCCCTCGAACGACGTGAGCAGGTGCTCGAAATCGCGCAACGGCACGGAGTGCCGATCATCGAAGACGGCTTCGAGATGGATCTGAGATTTCGAGGGCCGGAGGTTCCACCGCTGGCAGCGCTCGACGACACGGGGATCGTCGTGCTGCTCTTTTCATTTTCGAAATCGCTCTTTCCAGGCGTCCGCGTCGGCTCGCTCTCGGCGCGGGGGCGGGCGCTCGAGGGGCTCGTGACGCTCAAACTTGCGACCGATCTCTCGGATTCGCTGCCGCTTCAGGCGGGGCTCGCGCGTTTCGTCGAGTCCGGGGCCTACGACCGTCATCTCGCTCGCATCCGGAAGGTGTTGCGCTCGCGTCACCGGGCGCTCGACGACGCACTCGAATCTTCGATGCCCGAGGGCACGGTCTGGACGCGTCCGGAGGGCGGCTATCAGCGCTGGGTCGAGTTGCCCGGCGAGATCGATTCGCATGACCTCCTGCCGGAAGCCGCGCGCGCCGGCGTGCTCTACTCGCCCGGAACGCTCTTCATGCCGGATGCAAGGCCCTCGTCCGCGATGCGCCTCACGGTGTCCGGGGCCGACGAGGACGAGATCAGACGCGGGGTCGCGGCGCTGGGCGAGGTCATCGGTGTGGGCGGCGGCGCTCGGACAGCAGCGGGCCGTCGGGGTGGAGTGCATTTGTAGCCGGGGCAGTGGGTCCCGAGCCAAGCCGAGGGAAGGGAGGCCCCTCCATCGGTGAGATTCGAATTAGAGATCGGCCGCCCGGCCGATCCACGTGACGAGGAGACTGGTCGATGTCTGAGAACGATGGAGCGAATGGCAGCGGGCGCCGGGGTGCGGACGCTTTCGAGTTGAAGATCGGGCTGGCGGAGATGATGAAGAATGGCGTCATCATGGACGTGACGGATGCCGAGCAGGCGAAGATCGCCGAGGACTCGGGTGCCTGTGCGGTGATGGCGCTCGAACGGGTGCCCTCCGATATCCGCCGAGACGGCGGTGTTGCGCGCATGAGTGCCGTCGAGATGATCGAACAGATCCAGAAGACGGTTTCGATCCCGGTGATGGCCAAGGTGCGCATCGGCCACCTCCAGGAGGCACGCGTGCTCGAGGCGATGGGGGTCGATTTCATCGACGAGAGCGAAGTGCTCACGCCGGCGGACGACGAACATCATATCGCCAAGCACGACTATCGCGTTCCTTTCGTGTGTGGAGCCCGGAACCTGGGTGAGGCGCTTCGGCGGGTCGGTGAAGGGGCGGCGATGATCCGCACCAAGGGCGAGGCCGGCAGTGGCAATATCGTAGAGGCGGTGCGTCACCTGCGAACGGTCGTGGGCGAGATGCGCGCGATCCAGGCTCTGCCCGAGGAGGAGCTGATGTCGACCTCGCGGGACATGGGCGCGCCCTACGATCTCGTTCGTGTTGTCCACGAAAACGGCAAGCTGCCGGTGCCGAATTTCGCGGCCGGAGGGATCGCGACGCCAGCCGATGCAGCGCTCTGTCGTTCGCTCGGCGCCGAGGCGGTCTTTGTTGGCTCCGGCATCTTCAAGAGCACGGATCCGGCCCGGCGCGCGCGCGCGATCGTGCACGCCAACACGCATTGGGAGGATTCGGAAGAGGTCCTGAACGCCAGTCGCGGTCTCGGCGCCGCGATGGAAGGGATCGAGATGGAAACCCTCGATGAGAGCGAGAGGCTGGCCAATCGCGGCTGGTAGGGTCTGAGATCCGTGGCCGATTCACGACCGATCGTCGGTGTCCTCGGAGTCCAGGGGGATATCGAAAAACACCTCACCGCCCTCGAGCGCCTCGGCGCTCGTGGGCGGCGGGTCCTTGCTGTGAAGGATCTCGCGGATCTGCGCGCCCTGATCCTTCCGGGCGGAGAGAGCACGACCATCTCGAAGGGGCTCCTCCGGCACGAACTCGTGAAGCCGATCCAGGAGTTCGTCTACGGAGGTGGCGCGATTCTCGGAACCTGCGCGGGGGCGATCCTGCTCTCACGGGTTTCGCGCAACCATCCCGTACCGACTCTCGGGCTTCTCGATGTCGAGTCCGAGAGAAACGCGTACGGGACGCAGTTGGATTCATTCGTGGCACCGGCGGATGCGGATTGCGGCGACCGATGGTCGGGGATGGAGTGTGTTTTCATCCGGGCCCCGCGGCTGGCGGAGCCCGGTCCGGGCGTCGAAGTCCTGATTCGGGTCGATGGCGAGCCGGTCCTGGTTCGCGAGGGTCGGCGCTGGGCCTGCACATTCCATCCCGAGCTGACCGATGACCTGCGCGTTCACGAAGTCCTGATCGGCGGTTAGGCCCCCTTTACCGACTCGCCGGATTCGGCCGCGCGTGCACTCGCTTCAGTTTCGGCGGCCTGCGACGCGCGCTCCGCCACCCGCGCGCTGACCCGGGCCCAGAGCCTTTCGAGATCCGCCCCGAGATCGAAATCGATCAGCGCGCCCAGCGTGCGCGAGTATTCGTCGAGATCCTGGATTTTCCGTTCGGTCTTGCGCGATCCCTCGATTTCGAGGTAGGTCAGCTCGCGGAGCGCGCGGATCCGCTTCCGATCCCTTCGGAAAGTCATGGCCAGCGCGATGAAGGGGGAGGCCTCTGCGCTCTGGAGTTGACGGCATTGGTCCTGATACGCGTCGAGTGTGCACGGGTTCTCTTTGAAGTCGAAGCGCGGGGCGAGGCCGTGTTCGTGATTCTGGAAACGCCACCAGTCGTCTTCGGCTCGTTCGAGGGCGAACTCGAAGCCGCTCTCCGACCAGCTCCTTCGCTCGAGCGGAAAGGGATGAAGCGGCCCGTCTCCGAGGCCGACGTCGGCGACGAAGCGTCGGTCGAGGTCGACGAGCAGAACCATGTGGTTGGCGACCGAGTCCTCTCCGATCAGGTCTCGAACGACTGCCCCTGCGACGCGGTCGACTCGGAAACCGATCTGGCGCAGCGCGGCGGAGAAGAGGCCATTCATTTCGAAACACCAGCCGCCGCGGCGTTCGCTGACCAGTCTCTCCTCGAAACGCGCTTCGTCGAGTACTTTCTCCTCGCCGAGCTGGATGTCCAGGTTTTCGTAGGGCAGATGGCAGAGGTGGGCCTCGTGGAGTGCGAAGAGCGTCTCTTCGTCCGGGCGTGGCGAGCCGTCGAAATGGATGCGATCGAAATAGGCGTCCAGGTCCATCGGTTCCTTCTTCGGCGCGTGGCGCCCACTCTATCGCTCGTCACTCTCCGACGGCTCGTCGCCTACGACCACGATCGACTCCTGGGTATCGCCTTCTCCCCAGGTCGCCGCCCGAACGGCCACGCGCCCATCCGCGCGGGGCTTGAAGAGCAGATCGTTATAATGCGCGCCCGCTGGGATCGCCTCGAAGGTCTTGGGCTCCGCGAATTTGTAATAGAGCACGCGGCGCCCCGCATCATCACCGGTCGGGGGCGGGGTCGTGTGAAAGAGATCTCCGTTGTGAACCGTGACGTCGCCGGGCTCGGTCTCGATGCGAACGACGGGTTGGCCCTCTTCATCCCCCCAGCTCATCGGGTGATTCGAGTAGCGGTGGCTGCCCGCGAGGACCCAGAGCTGGCCGTTCTCCGGATCGGCTCGATCCAATTGGATGCCGACCTGTAGGAAGGGACACATGACCGGGTGGCCGCCGAGTCCGTCGTCCTTATGCCATCCCAGATCGCCGAGCCCCTGTGCGATATTCGAATTCTTGAGGAAGCACATCGGACCATCGAGCCGGTCGTCGCAGACACGGAAATGATCGCCGAGGAGTCTCCCCAGGCGCTGCGTACGGGGATCCCAGGCCATTTTCTTGATGGTTTCCGACCAGCGGTCGAGATAATTGATGCGCGAGACGACCTGTTCGCCGGTCTGGGTCGTGGACCACCAGCAGTCGCCCTGGCCCGGTTCGAGCGCGTCGCGGACCCGGTCGATCTCGACGCCGAGCTCACGGGTCTGCGATTCATCGAAGACACCGCGAATGTGGACGAATCCGGCGGTGGAGAGGAAGGCTCTGAGGTCCTCGTCCGAGTCCTCGAGCGTGAAGGAAAGACCGAGGTCGAGGGCTGCGCCGGAATCATCCCGGAGTGTCTCGGCAGCCTGCGCCGTCCAGATCGGGCGCCCGGCATAGAGAGACCGAAGGGCCGGTTCCCATCTCTGCAATCGATCGAGGCCACCCCGCAGGAACTCGAGCTTTCCCGCCGAAGCGAGGCCGCTGGCCGTGTGGATCTCATTGACGAAGTCGGAGAAATCGAGCTCCCCGATCTCCGCGATCATCCCCGCGCCCTCCGTCCCCTCGCGAATTTCCACTCCAGAGGCGGTTGCAGCGTAGGTATAGGCGCTCCCCACCGTCGATTTCTCGTTCGCGAGATCGCCACAGACATCGCGACAGACAAAGGCGATCGGCTCCACCCCGGCCAGATCCGCCGCGACGAGGGCGCTGCGCGACTTCGCTTGTCGGGGGAGTGTTTCGCGGTGGAAGGGCCCGAAGCGATGGACTGGTAGCTGGGCGCGCGCGTCGATGAAATCGTTGTTCTCGATCGGCCGATCGAGTTCGTGGGCATGGGGCATGGCGGGGCTCCTCCGATCCGCTGGGGATGGCACTGCGGAGAGGCCACAATAAAAAAATTCGTGGTAATTGCATCATTCTGGTGCCGTGAGATCGAGAGGGAGTCCCCGCATGCCCAACGCTTTCGCATTCACCCCCCCAGCCCGGTCGCTGCTCGCGAAGGCGCCCGGCCCTCGCCTCCGCGCGCATGGCGCCGTCCGCTCGCCGCGCAGCCTCACGCCCCCCTGGGCCGATCCAGAAGGAGCGGAGTCGGCGAAGCCGCGAGCGGGTCCTGAACTCCACCGAGACCCGACCTGTCGCGCCTTTCGCGAGGTGATGCGCGCGTCCTCACCGACGACCTCCTCGCCGGGAGGATCGAGCAGGACGCCTATGGCGTCGTGCCTCCGGAGATGAAGGCCGCTCAGATCGAGGTTCTCGGCGCAAGCCTGTGCTGCGTCGCGAGAGGGGGGTAGGGTGGGCTGGTCGCGGCGGCGCGCCCCCGAGACGAGCATGACAACAGGTAGTTGCCCGCCCAGCGCCTTCTGTGGTACCCATCAGCGCTGCTGAAACAGGGCTCTGGTGGACTCGATCCGGTGGGGCTCGATCAATCACCCTTCTAATGACCTCGGTGCTCCCGAATCGAGCTGCGCTTTCCCAGCGTGGCCCGGCCTTCTTCGAACCCGATTGCGGGAGCGGAGCAGGAAATCCAGCGGAGTACCCGGATGCCGCGACGCATCCGACCGGGAGGAATCTCTTGCGGGAATACGAAACGACGTTCATCGTCCAGCCCGAAATTTCAGACGAGGGCAGCCAGGCCATCCTGGCCAGGCTCGACGGGGTCTTGGAATTGGGTGAGGCCACTCGCCTGATGTGTGAAGATCACGGCAAGCGAAAGCTGGCCTACGAGATCCGGAAATTTCACAAGGGTCACTATTATACCCTTCAATTCCTGAACGACGGCAAGGTCGTGCCGGATCTCGAGCGCGTGCTGCGTCTCGAAGAGTCGGTGCTGCGCTTTCTGACGATCCTGGCGAACGAAGAAGTCATGGATGTCGAGGCGCGCAAGGCAACGGCGGCCGAGGCCGAGATCGAGCAGGCCAAGCGCGCCGCGGAGCGCGCACAGCGTGAGGCCGAAGAAGCGGCTTCCCGTCGGGAACAGGAGGAAGCCGAGCGGCAGGCTGCGCTGGCTAAGGCCGAAGCGGACGCCGCCGCCGTGGTCGCGGAAGGCGATGTGGATACTTCCGCCGCGACTCCTCCCTCGGAGGAAGCCGCCGCCGCGTCGGACTCTGCTGAGGCCCCCGCCGCCGAGCAAGCGCCGACCGAAGCCGTCGGAGAAACGCCTGCAGCCGCTGAGGAGGAGAAGTCGTGAGCGACGAAACGAACGAGACGACGGAATCTGCCCCGAAGCCCCCGAGCGGCCCCCGCGGTGGAGGCGATCGAGGCCCGAGCGGTCCGGCTGCTGGCCCGAGTGGCCCGGCTGCTGGCCCGAGCGGTCCGGCGGGAGATCGGGGTCCGCGCCCGCCGCGCGACGACCGTGACCGCGGTGACCGCGGTGACCGCCCGGACCGCGGTGATCGCCCGCCGCGCGCGCCGCTGACGGTCAAGGGCCGACTGCGGGCTGCGGCTCGCAAAAAGGCTCGCAAGCAGGCCAAGCGCAAGGGCATGTTCCAGCGCCGAAAGGTCTGTCGCTTCTGCGCAGACAAGAATGTGACGATCTCCTACAAGGACGTGAAGACGCTGCGGCTCTTCATCACGGAGACCGGAAAGATGACGCCACGGCGAATCTCCGGGACCTGTGCGAAGCACCAGCGCCCGCTTGCCCTCGAGATCAAGCGCGCACGGCAGCTGGCGATGCTGCCCTACGCGCCTTCTCACTTTTAACATTCGATCGCCGGCGCGGCTTCCATCTTCGGTCGACCTCGCGATCGAGCCACGCTCGATCGGAGTGGCTGGACGTTTCGAGCGCCAGGGGTTGGCTCTCCTCAACGTAAGGTGAGGCAAGGAGTTCAGAGTCATGGGACAGATCCAGGTCATCTTGAGTGAAGACGTGCACGCACTCGGCGACGCCGGCGATGTCGTCACCGTCAAACCGGGCTATGCGCGCAACTTCCTGATTCCGCAGGGCAAGGCGCTTCTCGCCACAGCCGAACGGGTCAACGAGGTCGAACACAGAAAGCGCGTGATCAGCGAGAAGCTCGCTAAGGATCTGAAAGACGTCACGGCCGTGAAGACGAAGCTGGACAACACCGTGCTCGAGATCGCGGCGCAGGCTGGCGAAGAGGGCAAGCTCTTCGGTTCGGTGACGGCTCAGAACCTGGCCGATCTTCTGGCCGAGAAGGGTCTGGAGGTCGACCGACGCAAGATCCAGCTCTCGGAGGCGATCAAGACGCTGGGTGATCACACGGTTGCGATTCGGCTGCGAAGCGACGTGATCGCCGAATTCAAGGTCACGGTCACCGCCGTCGAGTAGTCGCTCACGCGCCGTCTGATTTCCGGGCCTCTTCGATTCTCCAAACCATCTTCGCGCCGGGAGCTACCGCGGGGTGGTATGCTCGGGATCCCCGGGCTGCTCGGGGTCTGCGGGTCATCGAACCATTCGGAGGGAGCGGCGTGAGCGAAGGCGCGCACGGGCAGGACGAGATCGTTGGACGCGTCCCGCCCCACGACGTCGAAGCGGAGAAGGCGGTTCTCTCGGCGATCCTGCTCGACAACGACGCGATTCACGCGGTCGTGACCGAAGTTCGCGAGGAGGATTTCTATCATCCCTCGCACCAGATGCTTTATCGCTCGATGGTGCGGCTGCGCGATGACAACCAGCCCGTTGATCTGACGACGTTGGCCGCCTATCTGAAGGGCGAGAGTCTTCTCGAATCGATCGGCGGTCCGGTGGTTCTCGCCGAGATCGCCGACTACGAAGCGACCCCTGCCAATATCATCCACTACGCGAAGATCGTACGGGATCGCGCGATCAAACGGAGCTTGATCGCCACCGCGAGCGAGATCGTGGCGCTCGGCTACGAACACGGCGAGTCGGCGGATTCGCTGCTCGACGAAGCGGAGACCCGGATCTTCGGGCTCTCGACCGAGAAGGCGAATACGAGTCTCTCGAGTATTTCCGTCGAGATGCACGACGCGGTCAACCACATCGACATGCTGATGAACCGCAGCGGTGAGCTGACGGGTCTCTCTTCCGGGTACGCAAAGCTCGATGAAATGACCGGCGGCATGCAGGGCGGTGACCTCTTCATCCTCGCGGCCCGCCCCTCGATGGGAAAGACCGCCCTCGCTCTGAATATCGGACGTAACGCCGCAGTCGATTATGGCAAGAAGGTCGCGGTTTTCTCCCTCGAGATGACGACCCGATCCCTGGTGATGCGAATGCTCTCTTCCGAGGCCCAGGTCGATTTCGGCCTCTTTCGCAGCGGCTTGATTTCGACCGAAGCGCATTCGCGTCTGATGGCCGCCGCGGGAACGCTGGCCGAGGCCGGACTCTGGATCGATGATACGGGTGCCGCGTCGGTCCTCGAGATGCGCGCCAAATGTCGCCGGATGCATTCACAGCACGGGCTCGACCTCGTGATCGTCGACTATCTCCAACTCGCCCGTGGCGACCGAAACACGCAGAGTCGTGAACAGGAGATCTCCGAGATCAGCCGGGGTCTCAAGGGGCTCGCCAAAGAACTCGATATACCAGTGATGGCCCTGTCTCAGCTGAACCGCGGCCCCGAGACGCGAAAGGAAGACAAGCGGCCGATGCTCGCGGATCTGCGCGAGTCCGGAGCCATCGAGCAGGACGCAGACGTGATCGCATTCATCTATCGCGACATCGTCTACAACAAGGAAACCGAATTCGAAAATATGGCCGAGCTGATCATCGCGAAACAGCGAAACGGCCCGACCGGCACGGTCAAGCTCGAGTTCGAGGGGCGCTTCGCCCAGTTCCGCGATTGGCCGCTTTCCGACAACCCCTACGAGGGGGCTCCGGGTGGCGATTTTGCGCCCGCGCCCTCCGGCGGCTTCTATGGCGGACAGGGTGGGGGGGTTGGTGGTGGCGGCGGATTCGGCTCGGATACCGATCCGGGCGGGTTCTAGATGCCGAGCTTGCGGAGGCCGCGCGCGATTCGGCCGGGTGCTCGCATCGCCCTGGCTGCGCCCGCCGGACCGCTCGATCCGGATGCGCTCGAGTCGGGACGGGTCGCGATCGAACGTCTCGGATTCGAAGTCGTCGCGCGCGATGACATCCTGGATCGTGATGGCTATCTCGCTGGCTCGGACCAACGACGGGCTGCCGAGCTGATGGAGTTCGTACGCGATCCGGACATCGATGCCATCGTGTGTGCGCGGGGCGGCTACGGCTGTCATCGGATCGTCCCCGCGCTCGAGGCCAAGGCTTTTCGCGCCGCAGCGAAGCCGCTTGTTGGCTACAGCGATATCACGACGCTCCTTCTCTGGCAGCGCCGACACGCCGGATTGCTCGGTATTCATGGCCCGATGCTCGAGAAGAAGGGTTCGCTCGACGGCGAGACGGGCTCGGCCCTGATTCGCGCGCTGCAGGGGACGGGGCCGCATCCGCGCTATGCGGGCGAGACGCGCGTGTCGGGTTGGGCCGAGGGGCGGCTCGTCGGGGGCTCCCTCACGGTCTGTGCCGCGAGCCTCGGGACGCCCTGGGAGATCGATACGCGCGATGCGATCGTGATGCTCGAAGACGTGACGGAGTTCCCCTACCGAATCGACCGGATGCTCCAGCAGCTGCGCGCCGCGGGCAAATTCGACCACGCGACGGGGATCGCCCTGGGCGGGTTCACCGATTGCGACGACGAACGCTACCCGGATTGGACCGTCGAACGGCTCTTCGACGAGGTCTTCGGTCGGCTCGGAATCCCCGTCGTCTCAGGACTGCCCTTCGGACATGGCGCGGTGAACTTGCCCTGGCCCTTTGCAGGGCGAGCGGCTCTGGACGGGGCGCGAGGCGAGCTCGAGATGTTGGAATCGGCTGTAACGACGCGGTAAGGTGGCGATTTTTCGGGGTGAAGAGGGGGCGTTGAGCGGAATGAAGCGGAGTTTGATCGAGCGAAAGCTCGGCAAGGTCGAAAGGGCCCTCGACAAGGCCATCGACAAGCAGGAGATCCCGGGCGCCGTGGTGCTCGCGCGGATGCCGCGCGATGACGAGATGCTCGAATATTCCTGGGTGCGCGGGCTAGCCGCCGCACGGCCCGAGCGATTGCCGATGCGACGGGACACGATCTTCGATCTGGCCTCCTTGACGAAGCCGATCGCGACGACGACGGCGATCATGATGCTCTGTGAAGAGGGCTCGATCGCCCTCGACGACCCGGTCGCGAAGACGCTTCCGGATTTCGCGGAGCGGGGGAAGGAAGCGGTCACGATTCGTCACCTCCTCAGCCATTCCGCCGGGCTCAAACCCTGGCGGGAATTCCACGAACTGCTGATCCAGAAGGAACGCAAGACGGGCGAGCGCATGCTCGGGACACCGGAAGGGCGTGAATGGATTCTCGATCGTGTGCAGCGTGGGGCCCTCGTCCACGAGCCGGGTGCGGCGGCGGTCTACGGCGATCTCGACTTCATCGTGCTCGCCGCCGTTGTCGAGGCGGCCTCGAATCAACCCTTCGACGAGTTCTGCGAATCCCGCATCTTCACGCGGCTCGGTCTGGCCGATACGCGTTTCTTCCCGATCCCCGTCGATGGCTCTCAGGCGGCCCCGGACGCCATTCGCCGCCGGGTGGCGGCCACCGAGAACTGTCCTTGGCGCGAGCGCATCATTTGGGGCGAGGTCCACGACCCGAACGCGTCCGCGATGGGCGGGGTCGCCGGGCATGCCGGCCTCTTCTCGACCGCCGACGATGTCATGCGTTTTGCGCAGCTCTTCGTGGACGCATATCACGGGCGCAACGAATCGCTGCCCCAGGTCAGGGTGAGGGAGTTCTGCGAGCGACAGCTCCTGCCCGAGTCATCGGACTGGGCGTTGGGTTGGGATACGCCGACCCGGGGTGCCTCCTCCTCGGGCAAATTCTTCTCCGAGACGTCTGTCGGACACCTGGGCTTCACGGGCACGTCGCTGTGGATCGACCTCGAGCGCGAGCTGATCGTCGTCATGTTGACCAACCGCATCCATCAGGTCGCCAAGCGCAGCCGCTTCGATCTCCGCCCCCAGGTCCACGACGCGATCGTCGAGGCCTTCAGCGCGGGGTGAGGACGGGATGAGCGTCGGATGAGCGAAATTAGAAATCGCGAGCTAGCCGAGGGACGCGATCACCAGCGACCCTTTCGAGCCGACGCGCTTCGGCGGGTCCATTTCGTGGCGATCGGTGGAACCGGGATGGGCTCACTCGCGGGTCTGGTCAAGGCGCGCGGGATCGAAGTGACGGGGTCGGACAAACGGCTCTATCCGCCGATGAGCACGGCGCTGGTCGATTGGGGCATCGACGTCGTCGAAGGCTTCGACCCTCGAAACCTCGAGCCGAGCACGCCGGGTGGCCTCCTGTCCGATCTGATCGTGATCGGGAATGCGGTTCGCGCGGACAACCCGGAGGCGGTCGCGGCAATCGAGTCGGGCGTTCCCTATCGCTCCTTCTCGGATGCGCTCTACGAACTCGCGATCTCGGAACGCCATTGCATCACGGTCAGCGGGACCCACGGCAAGACCACGACCACCAATCTGGCGGCACATTTTCTGCTCGCCTCCGGTCGCGACCCCTCCCTGCTCGTCGGCGGGATCTCACTCGATTTCGATGGTTCTTTTCGAGAGGGGGCGGGGGGCCATTTCGTCGTCGAGGGCGACGAATACGACACGGCCTTCTTCGACAAGACGCCCAAATTCCTGCATTACCACCCGGATACGTTGATTCTCACCTCTGTCGAGTTCGATCACGCGGATATCTATCGGGATCTCGACCACGTCAAGCAGGCGTTTCGCGAATTGGTGCATTCGATGCCCCCGACCGGGCGGATCGTTGCGGCGGTGACCCACGACGGGGTGCGGGACGTGTTGAGTGATGCGAGTTGTGAGGTCATTGGCTACGGCGTCGAGCGGGAGGGGCAGCCCGGGGATCTCGAGAGCGCGAGCTGGTGGGCTCGGGATCTGACTCCGGGCGGGGCCGGGCTTCGGTTCGTCCTGGAAGATCGCGCCGGCGGACGCCGATGGGATGTCGAGAGCCCGATCTTCGGAGCGCATAACGTCGAAAATGTCGTCGGCGTGATCGCTGCACTCGACGCGCTCTCGGTCCCGGCCGAGGAGTCGATCAAAGCGCTTCGTGGCCATCTCGGAGTCAAACGTCGTCAAGAGATTCGTGGGAGGGCTGCCGGGGTGACCGTGATCGACGACTTCGCGCACCACCCGACCGCGGTCGAGGGGACGATCGAGGCGATCGCCCAGCGATATCCGGGGAGCCGTGTGGTCGCACTGCTCGAACCGAGAACGAATACCAGTCGACGGGCGCTCTTCCAGGACGATTATGTGCGTGCCCTCGAGCGCGCCGACCGGGTCGCGATCGTCGAGGTCGGGGAGGACCCGATCTACAGCATCACCGGCGAGGTGACCGAATGCCTGAGCGCCGAGGCCGTGGCGTCTGCGTTGCGTGAGCGCGGCCGGGACGCCGCCGCCTTCGCCGAAATCGACGAGATCGTCGACTGGGTAGTCGGGGGCCGGCAGGAGGGCGACGTCGTGCTCGTCATGAGCAATGGCGCATTTGGCGGGATCTGGGAAAAGCTGCTCACGAAGCTCAAGGCGGCCCAGTAAGGCGGATCACTCGGCCCAGAACTTCTCGACTCGATCCGGGTCGATCGGGACCGTAATGACTTCCTGGATGCGGCGGTCGACGATCGTGGTGATGAAGAGGAAGCTCGTGTCGAGGGCCCGGTCGCCACGCTCGGCGCTCGAATGGCAGAGCGCGGCGGCTCGACGATTGCTGACCATCACGTCCTCGACCTCGGTATTGAACCCGGTGGAGCCGACCTCACCGAGATCGGCCAGATATTCCAGAATATCCTCTGGCCCCTTGATCTCTCCCTGCCAGGGACTGGTCCCTTTGACATGCCAGATGATGTCGTCGGCCCAGAGAGCGAGAAGCGTCTGTCGGTCTCCGGCATTCGCGGCCTGTAGGCATTGGTGAAGGAGGAGCGAGTTGGGATGCTCGATCATCTTCTCTTCTCCATCGGGGTGTTGGGCGCGCGCGCCATCATAACGCTATTTAGACCGGTTCGTAGGGAATATCGGCGAATTCGCATAGACTGCTGCAGTGTCCCATTCAACACACGCCGAGACCGGGCTGGAGGCGATCCTCGAGTTGCTCGAAATGCGTTTTGAGTATGACGATCGCGGTCGAATCGTTGGGTGCAAGCATGAAGGGGTTATGCCCCGATTTGTGTTAGGGCGATCGGCTGAGGGGTGTGTTTGGCGCTTTGCGGCCTGTATTGGGTCCGATGTCGTGCAGCGTGTTGCGAAACTGGCTGGCAGGGGATCTGGATTTCCCATCGGACTGCCGCCGCCCCATCCACCGCCCGAAAGGCTCGCGACGATCGAAGGAATCCTCGATTCGACGGTCGATCGCGAACAGATACGTGCCGGAAAGGGCCCGAGCCGTGAATTCCTGACCCGCGGCGAGTTCACGATCGGCGAGATTTGGAGCCTCGAATAGCGCGCTCGATTTGGCTGGGCCCGGTCGACCGGGTAGGCAGAACGCGTCCCGATCAGTGGGTCGGGGATCCTGCGCTCGTCCAACCGAAGGCTTCCACCATCGCGTGGTAGATATAATTCTGCTCGCGGACACCATGGAAGAGGGCTGCGCGTGCCCCGCCGGCGTAGATCGGAACATCCTCGCCGGCGTGCGTTTCCTGGCCCATCGGGACGCTAGATTCCTGCATGAACGCGGGGCTCTCGGTGTCGATGTCACTCAGGTCCGGTCGCCCGTTCTCGATGCCCCGGAAACTGCACTCGAAAGGAGGGCGGCGGCTGCAGGGTCGATGCCCCCAGGAATGCGCGCCCTCGGGTTGGTCATCCGAAGCGCCGGAATAACCCGGCCCATTCGCATAGGAGAGCGTGGTGTAGGGCTTCTTCAGCGCGTCGAGTCCGATCTGGTCTTCACCGTCCCCGAACCAATTGATCCCGACCACCCGCCCGAGGATCGGATTGCCGCGCTTCGGGTAACCCGAGATCGTGAGCGTGTGGCTGTGGTCGGCGGTGACCACGATCAGCGTCTCGCTCGCGTCCGTCTTCTCGAGCGCGACGCGCACGGCGTCGGAGAGCGCGATCGTGTCGGTCAGGGCACGCTGAGCGTTTCCGGCGTGATGTCCGTGGTCGATCCGGCCGGCTTCGACCATCAGGAAGAAGCCGTCCTGGTCCTTGGAGAGAATCTCGATCGCGAGCCCGGTCATTTCGGCGAGTGAGGGTTCTCCCGCCTCGTCGCCCGCTCGGTCCGTCTCCCAGTTCATGTCCCCGGGCTCGAAGAGGCCGAGCAGATGACGCGTCGTCGACACGTCGACATTCCCAAATTGTTCGTGATTCCAGACGTACACCGATCCCTCGCGCGCCTCGATCCATTCCTGGGTCAGGTCTCGGCCGTCGAGACGGCCGCCCGGGCGCTGCGGATCCTCGGGGTCGGGCGTGCCCCCGGGCTTGAAATGACTGCGTCCACCGCCGAGGGCCACCTCGAGCCCGTCGCCATGGTCGAACTCGACGAGCTGTCGCGCAATATCGGGGAACGCCGCCTCCCGGGCCTCCGGCGACATCCGCGCGTCGTTTTCCCAGAATCGGAAGGGAACATGCGAATAGCAGCCCGCCGGTGTGGCATGGGTGACGGTTGCCGTCGAGACGACTCCGGTTGCCAATCCGCGATCCTCGGCTTCCTCGAGGATCGTGAGCACCCGGGCAGCGCCCACGCTGGTGTGATCCCCGCGGCGAACGCTCTCATCGACGCCGAGGACGCCGGTGACCGTCTTTACGCCGGTCACGATCGCGGTCATCGTCGATGCGGAGTCCGAGACCTGGGCGTCCGTGTTGTAGGTCTTCGAAAAAGCCACGTGGGGCAGGTCCTCGAAGGAGAGCCGATTCTCCTCCCCCGGCTCGCCCCGATTCTGGCCCTCGAGGATGCGAGCGGCGGTGACGGTGGCGATGCCCATTCCGTCGCCCACGAAGAGGATCACATTTCGGGCCGGACGCTCTTTGGCCACGAAGGGCGCTGCCTGGGCGACGCGGAGGCGGCCCGCTGCGAACCAGGCGTTCTCCTGTCGAGGGTCAGGCGCCCGGGTGTGGACGAGTGGGCCGCTGCAGGCACACAGACAGAGCGTCGAAGCGAAGCAGAGGGTCATCGAGAGTGTGCGGGTGCGAATGGACATCATGACCTCATGAAGGGCTGGGTTGGGGCGGGAGTGTGGGAGTGGGCTCACCCGATCCGATTAGACATCGAGCCCGACGGAGCGCATGAGGGCGAGGGCGTTGCTCTTTTCGACCACACCCTCGCGGAGGGCATAGTCGAATTCCATCTCGCCGTCTTCGAGATGGTCCTCGAAATGGACATTCGCCAGTCGTCCATCGCTGGCGGGTACGATTTCGGTGAGCGCGAGATCGTGGGTCGTCACGATTCCGAGCGCGCCCTTTTCGACCAGGCCCGAGATCACGGCCTCGGCCCCGATCCGGCGGTCGTGGGAGTTCGTGCCGTGGAGGATCTCATCGAGCAAGAAGAGGGCGGGGGGTGAACTCCCCGAAATTTCCACGACCTGTCGCAATCGCACGATCTCGGCCATGAAATGGGATTGCCCGTCCTGCAGGGAATCGACGATCCGAATCGACGCGGCGATCCGAAGGGGCGATATGCGCAATCGGCGGGCGCGGACCGGTGCCCCGGCGAGCGCCAGGATCGTGTTGCTGCCGACGGTTCGCAGCATCGTGCTCTTGCCCGACATATTCGAGCCGCTCATTACGAGCGCCCTCGGTCGGCCCTCGAGCCGAAGGTCATTGCGGACGGCGCGAGAGACCGGAAGCAACGGGTGGCCGAGCCCCTCGCCTTCGAAGAGGGGCCCGCCCTCGACGATCTCCGGAAAGGGATCCTGCGGATGTTCGTAGGCGTGGCTGGCGAGGGCACACAGGGCCTCGATTTCACCAGCGGATTCGATCCAGACCACGAGACGCGGCCCGCATCGCGCGCGCCAGGCCTCGAGGGCGAGGGCAGCATGGGTTCCCCACATCAGAAGGGCGGCGATCGGGGCGAAAAACTGGTTGTTCCGCGCGTCCCTGCGGTCCACCAATCGGTGCAGCGCCTCGAATTCGCCGGAGGGCGGTCGACCCGTGGTTTCGAGTTCGAAGCGCAGGCGCGCAAGGAGCGGGGATTCGAAATGCTCGTTCTCGACGCAGGCGAGAAGCGAGGCCGTTCGCGCGAGGGAGCCCACCGGGGTTTCGGCCGCGGCGAGGATCGGACGGACCCTCGACCGAAGGGAGAGGGCGAGGGCGCTTTGGATCAGCAGGGCGGTCACGAAGGGGACGGGACCGGCGTCGGTCAGGACCCAGGTGGCGAGGCCTGCGAGCGAGAGCGCCGACGCGGAGAGGGCGAGAAAGAAGATCGAGCGCGAGAGCGTCACCGCTGGAGCCGATGCCCAGGCTTCGAGTTCCCCCTGCTGTGTGCTGGAGCCGGCTTCGTCGCCTGCGATCGCCATTTCCAGCCGCATCTCGAGACGCGGGCGGAGCTCCCCGACCGCCGCTTGTCGCTCGCGAATCGTCTCCGGCGGGGCGGCCTCGCGGAGCCAGGTCGCAAGTCGATCGCTGCCGGTCGTCGTCCGCGTGGTCGCGAGGAGCTCGAAGAGGGACCCGGCTCCGAAGACATCGAGATCCTGCGCGTAGGGATGCCTTGGGTCCTGGTAGCGGTCGCCGGTGTCGCCACGTCCGGCCCATCGATCGTCGAGCCGCGCGAGGCCGTCCTCGAAGAATCGCCGCACGCGGCTCGCGCGCGCCTTGCGCTGCAGGACGCGGTCATGGGCGATGACGAGCGCGATGAAGGCGAGGAGCGGTGCCGCGATCCAGGCGCGATCGATCGTGTGGGTTCCGAAGGCGGCCCACCCCGTGGCCAGGAGCGCGGCGAAGCAGGCCAGGCGTGCGTTCGACACCAGACGTGCACGCGCCTTCCAGAACGCCTCGTCGTGGGCCGCTTCGGCCAGGCCGGCGTCATAGGCTGCACGCGGGTCCAGTGCGGAATCAGAGGCTGCGGGCCCCGTCGCTTCGAGGGGCGCGCTCACGGGAACGAGAGAATCCTTGCCCCGTTGGGGAGGGGCTGGGCGTGGCCGATGGCGTCGCGAACGAATTGGCGGGCCGCGATGACGGCATCGCGCAGCGGATGGCCCAGCGCCAGGCCCGCGGTGATCGCGGCGGAGAGCGCACATCCCGTCCCGTGAACCGGGTCCCCGGCGATTCTCTCCCCCCGCATCCATTCCGTGACCAGCTTGCCCGACGCCCCGTCCCCGTCGCGGAGCACCAGGAGATCATCGGCGTCTCCCTCGAGGTGGCCCCCCTTCAAGAGCAGGCCCTCGAGCTCGAGATCCTCGATCAGCTGGCGCGCCGCCGCCTCACCATCTCGTCGCCGCGGCAGCGAGCCCCCGATCAGGATCTCCGCCTCGGGCCAATTCGGCGTGAGTAGACAGCGCCCGAAGACCAGGTCTCGCAGCGCCGGGTAGGCGCGTCGTTCGAGCAGTGCGCTGCCATCGCTAGCGGTGAGAACGGGATCGATCACGACACGTGTGTCGGGCACGGGGGCCAGCGCCAGCAGGACGTTGCGAACGGCATCGTCGGTGCCCAGCATGCCGATCTTGATCGCCGTCGGTCGCAGGGCGTCGAGGGTCGTGCGCAGCATATCGAGCAGTGCGGTCGGAAAGACCGGGAGCACCTGGCGGACCCGGAGGCCATCCTGGATCGTGAGCGCCGTGGGGACCGCACCTCCGTGGACGCCGAAGGCTCGGAAGACCTGAAGGTCGGATTGGAGGCCGGCTCCGCCTGTGGGATCGGAACCCGCGATCGAGAGTGCGCTCAACATGCGGGCGGATGGTAAGTTCCCGCCCCGAAGAACGCATCCCGCGGCTCGCGCTCCGCCAGGCAGGCAGGTATGAAAAACGAGGAAGCACCGATGGCAAGCTGGATCCGATTCGGGCGGGCGATGGCTCGGGGGCGGTTTCGATCCGTGCGTCGACCGATCTTCCTGCTCGGGTCCCTCGTTCTTTTCGTCCTTCTCGCCGACGCGTCGGGGAGCCCGGGGCCGATCGTCTCGCCGGCCTACGCACAGGCTGTGCTCCTTTCGCCGCCGAATGCGCTCCTGGCGGCCCGGTCACCCGCTTCGCGCGAGCCCAGCGTCGTGTTGATCTCCCTCGATGGGACCCGGCCGGTGGACGTACGGCCCGATCGGCTGCCGAGCCTCGTGGAGCTCGCTCGTCGCGGCGCACGAGCCGAGGGGCTCATCCCCGTCGATCCCTCGAATACATTCCCGAGTCACGTCAGCATGGCGACCGGTGTGCGCCCCGAGGTTCATCGCCTCGTGAACAACGTCTTCATCGATCCCGAGCGCGGTCGCTTCAAACGCGACGCCCCGCATACCTGGGTCGAATCGGAGCCGATCTGGTCGATCGCGGAGCGGCACGGCGTGAAGACCGCCGCCTATTTCTGGGTGGGATCCGAGGGGCCGTGGCGGGATGGCCCGGGGCCGAGCGAGACGCGCAGATTCTCCTCTCGGACCGTCGAGAAGGTGAAGGTCGATCGGATTCTCGATTGGCTGTTGGTTGCCGATCCCAAGAAACGGCCGCGCCTGATCACGTCGTGGTTTCACGGCGCCGATCATGCTTCGCATCTGTTCGGGCCAGACTCTCCCGAAGTGACCGAATTCCTCGCGCCCCAGGACCGCCAGATCGCGCGACTGGTTCGCGAGATGGAGGCGCACGGACTCTTCGAGACCACGACGCTGATCTTTGTCTCCGATCACGGCATGGTCGAGGCGCCGCGGCGTCTGAATCTGCAGAAGGCGCTTCGCGCCGCGCGGCTTCGGCTGTCGGTCCTGGGGATCGGGGGTTTTGCGACGGTGGTCTTCGACGGGGGCGAAAAGACGCCCGACGCGCTGGGCGAGGCGATCGCGATTGCGCGCGCCGGCGGCCTCGAGGCGTGGGCACGCGAGGCGGCCCCCAGCGATTGGCGCGTCGACGATCCCCGCTTCGGAGATATCGTCGTTCGAGCGCCGATCGGTCTCGCGATCGTCGGCGCCACGACGCGGATCGATGGGTTCCACGGCTACGATGCGCGCGAGCCGTCGATGGCCGGATTGTTGGTGGCTCGTGGGCGGGGCGTCGAATCTGGATCGAAACTCGGACGGGTCTCCGGACTGGCCATCGCGCCCACCATCTTGTCCCTGCTCGGTCTGCCGATTCCGGCGCAGATGAAGGAAGAACCCATCCGCGGCCTCCTGGCGGGGATCGAGCGGGCAGCCACGGTGGAGGGAGCGACGCAGTGAGAGGGGTGGAGCATCGTTGGAGGCGGATCGCCGCCGCGTTCGTCGGGGCCGGGCTGGTGGGGTTCTCGGCCTTTGCGCCGAGCGGCGTCGGCGCACAGGGGGGCGAGTCGGCGAAGAAGGCACCGACGATCTGGCACGCGACGGCCTTCGTGCGTGGTCGCGTGGGAATCCGGGTGATCGACTACTGGTCGAAGGGTTCCAATATGCGGGCTCGCACCCTGATTGCGGGACACCCGATCACGACGATCGTACGCGGCGACCTCTATTTGGTGCTCGATGGGCTCACGGGTCGCGGTCTCGAGATCCGTCGCTCGAAGGAGGCGATCGGTGACGACGCGAAGCGCATCCGACCCTTCGCGTTGGAGTTCGAGGATCTGATTCGCGATGGGGGTGAGAAGATCGAGGAGGTCGAGATCGGCGCGGTGAAGGCTGAGGTCTGGCGAGTCACCGATTCGAGCGGACGTCGCAAGCTATGGGTGACGACTGGGGATCTGCAGGTCCCCCTCCGGATCGAGACTTTCAATCGCGCGTCGGCCGATACCTTCGATCTCGATTACTCGGGCTGGGCCTTCGATCTCGAACTGGGAGCCGATTTCTTTTCGACGCCTGCTGGTTTCGAGATGTCGACCTTCGAATATGACGATTACCTCACGAAATCGATCGAGGGGCCGGTCAGCGCCGTCCCGATCCTCTACCCGGATCTCCTGCATGGGAATCAGCCTCGCTGAGCGGGGTCGATTCCAGGCGGGGACGCCCCGCCCGCACTCGCCCTTGGCTTCGCCTACTCGACCCATGTCGTCGCGAGTTTCAGCCAGACGAGCGAGCGCACGCACCGGGCGTTGGCCCACGTCGCCTTTCCGGTCACGTTCACCGCGCTCACGACCGCCGCCGGCTTCCTCTCGCTCACGAGCAATGGCCTCGAGGTGATTCGCGGATTCGGACTCGTCGCCGCCCCGAGCACGGCGGCGACGCTGCTCGCTGCGCTTACCCTGGTTTCCCTTCTCCTGGCGGGCGGGCGCGCCGGCTCGGGGAGTGGGGTCGCCAGGCCGGATTCATGGCTGGATGGCCGCTTTCAGGCGCCGGCCGCGTGCGATGCGAAACACGCCACACCGCTCCTCGTCGGCGCCGGCCCCCTCGCTACCGCGCACGGGTCGCCGGCGAGGTGGCGACCTAGCCGCCCACGCCCAGCAGCTCGATTTCGAAGATGAGCGTGGTGTTTGGCTCGATCATGGGAGCACCCGGCGGCGGCGCCGTTTGCCCGCGGACGCCGTAGGCCAGCGGAGGCGGTACGAATAATTTCCATCGGGCTCCTGTCGACATGAGTTTGAGGCCCTCGGAATACCCGGGAAGAACTCCATCGGTCAGCAGGAACTCGGCGGGCTGCGACTCGAGGGTGTTGTCGAATTCGGTTCCGTCCGGGAATGTGGCTCGGTGGCGGACTCTGACTTTCGTGCCGGTGATGGGCCGTGGGCCCGTGCCGCGCTTCAGGACCTTGTATTGCAGGCCGCTGGGCAGGACCACGACGTCCGGCTGCCGGGCGTTGCGCGCGAGGAAATTCTGGCTTTCCTCGAGGTTTCGCGCTGCGATTTGCTCCCGCTCGTCTCTCGCTCTGCGCGCGACCTCCCGACTATATTCCTTGACGATGAAGTCCATTTCGGCCCAGCCCAGCTTGGGTTCCTGGCCCCGGTAGGCGTGTTCGATTCCCGCGTTGAATAGCGCTAGGTCCAGGTTTTCCAGCTTCTTGACCACGTTCTGTCCCAGGTCGTATCCGATGCTGTAGCTGACCATTTCCTGGCGCAGATCAGCTGTCGCCCCCGCTCGGGGAAAGACGACGGCGCTTCCGCCGATCGACGGAAATTCCCGAATGAAGAGGCGATAATTTCCGGGTTCTTCGAAGAGCACGTTCCCGGAGCCATCGACGAAGGAATGGGTCCGCTCCGATTCATCCGCTTCACGTACGATGACGAGGGTGTGTGTTCCGCCAGCTCGCTGCGAGCCGTCGAAGGTCACGGTATCGCCGGCCTGCAGGACGATCTGGGCCGGGTCGAAGACCTGGTCCGTGATGATGATATTGACTTCGGCGGCCCCCAGGAGCGCGGGAGAGAGGCCGGCGATCAAGAACAGGTTGGAGGCGAGGATTCGTTTCGGGTTTCTCATTTTGTGGATTCCGGCGAGGCTCTGTTTCCGGGCGTTCGGCCCCGGGGTTCGGGGCGCGGACGGGGACTCCCGCAAGTGGTGCCAGAATAGCCGCTGCCAAACGCCCATCCGCCCCTGACGCGGCGCGTCGAGCGCGTAGAGGTGAGACATTCGTCCCCACTTTCTTTTCGGTCGGGAAATGAAATCCACTGCGGGCGGATCAGTTTGCAGACGGTGTCGACATCGCATCCCGAAAAGTGGAAAATGGCCCGCCATGACTGCGAATGCCCAACGAAACAGAAGAGGGGGCGTTTCGGCGATCGTGATACCGATCGCATGGGTCGCTCTCGCGGCGTGCTCGCCGGATCTCGATGGAGATCGGGGCCAGCCGGGCTCGCGGTTGCAGGACTACGCCTTGGACTACGCCTTGGACTACGCCTTGGACGTGGAGGGGGCTTCCGAGGGGGCGATCGGGGCTCTGCCCTTGGGTCTCGAATTGGCCGAGGCCGTGACCGCGGAGGACAACCCGACGACGCGCGCCAAGATCACCCTTGGCCGACTCTTGTTTTTTGACAAGAGACTTTCCGTGGACGACAGTGTGGCCTGCGCCAGCTGCCACTCCCCGGCCGCAGGCTTTTCCGACAATCTCCGGGTGTCTTTTGGGATCGATCGCAGGCAGGGGGAGCGGAACGCGCCGACGGCGATCAACCGATTCGCGAGTTCGCGCCAATTCTGGGACGGACGGGCGGCCAGCCTGGAAGAACAGGCGACGGGTCCGCTCATCAATCCGCTGGAAATGGGGATGCCCGACCTCGGTGCGGTGACCCGAAAGATCGCAGCCATCGAGGGTTATCAGGAACTCTTCCATGAGGTCTTTGCGCAACCGGTCAGCATCGACGGGATCGCCAAGGCGATCGCCTCTTTTGAAAGGGCGTTGGTCTCAGGAAATTCCCGGTGGGACAAGTTCGACGCGGGTATCATCGACGTCTTGACGATCCCGGAGAGGAGGGGACTCGGGATTTTTTTTGGGAAGGGACGCTGTGATCAGTGCCATTCGGGTTGGAATCTGACCGACGAAAAATTCCACAATATCGGAGTCGGTTTTGATGAGGAGCCCATCGACAGCGGGCGCCTTGTGGTCACCGGGAAGACGCGCGATACCGGCGCGTTCAAGACGCCGACCCTGCGGGAGATCACCCGAACCGCTCCCTATATGCATGATGGCCGTTTCGAGACGCTTGAAGAGGTCGTCGACTATTACAGCGAGGGCGTGATCTCGAATCCCTTCCTCGATGTGGAAATGCGTCGCTCGGGCGGGCAGCTGGCGAAAGCGATCGGCCTGACGGGCGAGCGTTCACCGCCTGGCGGCGCGACCCCCGCTCCGGTCGCCGCGGCGACCCTGGATCTCACAGCGCGCGAGAAGGCAGATCTGGTCGCCTTCATGGGCGCATTCGAGGGTGAGGGATGGCAATGGGCGAAAGCGCCCGACTCATTCCCACAATAGACTTACACTGTAGAATGCTCGAATCATTCACTCTTCTGAGGAGAAGTCGTGTCGGAGTCAGAACCTATGCCGAATGAAGCACATCGTGGCCGGAAGAAGGGATCTTCTCGGCTGAGGGGCGTAATCCCCGTCCTCGCCTTCGCGCTGATGGCGTCGTCCTTGGTGGTATCTGCGGCGGCGTTTGCAAATGAGGCCAAGCTCTCGGAAGAGCACTCCATGCATCTGAAGCCCTCCGCCATCGAGAAGGTCGGCGAGGAGAATTACAAGCGGCTGATCCAGTATTTTCAGGATGCCGAACGGGCCATCGAGTCGGAGGATCTCGAGGAGCTGATGGTTCTCTACTCCCAGAGATACTCCAACCGCGATCAGGACAAGGAATTCGCAAGGGGCGTGTGGAGGAAGATCTTCGATGATTTCGACAACGTGTCGGCGAAGCACTCCATGGAGCTTCTCACGTACGATGTGAGAACCGGACAGCCAGTGGCGGTCCTGGAGTGCAGCGGGCTTCTTCAGGGCACCCCCAAAGCGGGTGGTCAATCGGTGAAGATCGATAGTTGGGACAGCCAATGGCATGTCCTCGTCAATGAAGGCGAGTGGCGGCTCTATGGGAACTCCGGGCTATCTGGGAAGCGATTTGGCTCGGGTGACCAGCAGATGCACCCCCTCTTCTAGGCAGCAAATGGCCGTGTCCGCCGCTTTAGAAACTGTGCCCGAGGAGAGGGGCTGATGCGAGTGGTGTGCCTCGGAGGCAGGGCCGCGGGGGTTTGGCTCGCGGTGTTATTGGTGTCCGCCGCGACCTTCGCGGAGGAAAATTCGGCCCCGATCCGGGGGGGCGGATTCACGCTGACCGACCATAGGGGGCGTGAACTCAGCGACCGGGATTTTCGCGGTCAGTTCATGCTGATCTATTTCGGCTACACCCACTGCCCGGATGTCTGTCCAACGGGCCTCTCGGTCATGACTTCGGCGATGCAGGCTCTGGGCGACGACGGGAAGGGGGTTCAGCCCCTCTTCATCAGCTTCGATCCGAAGCGCGACACGGTTTCGATCCTGGCGAAATACATGCCCCATTTTCATCCGCGTTTTCTCGGGCTGACGGGTTCGGAAGAGCAGGTCATTGCGGCCGCCAATGCGTATGGGGTCGAGGTGTCGGCGACCTACGCCGCGGAAACGCCCGGGATCGACTACTCGATGAACCACTCCGCCTTCACCTATCTCGTGGCGCCGGACGGTCAGCTCCGGTCGATGTACCGTGAGGGCATCGACGGCGACACGATGGCCGCAGCGATCCGTCGGCACCTGGGGAAATAGGCGATGGGACGAGGCACACGAGGAATCATTCTCGGCCTTGTCGTGTGCGCATCGGGTCTTGCGATCGGTTGGCCGTGGATCAGCGAACGGTCGATGGCGACTCCGGATCACATCGCCGAAGCGCGGAGCGGTGATCAAGCGCCCCAGGCGGGGCCGGAGGGGTTGGCTTTCACCGATCACACCGGGCGAGCGGTGAGCGAACGGGATTTTTCCGGGCGCTACATGTTGGTCTTCTTCGGTTACACCCATTGTCCCGACGTCTGCCCGGGGAATCTCTCGATCATGAGTGCAGCCATGCGGAGGTTGGGCCGTGCGGCCGAGGCCGTGCAGCCCGTATTCATTACATTTGATCCGGCGCGCGATACGCCCGAAATACTGGCCGAGTATGTACGGCATTTCCACCCGCGGCTCACGGGTCTGACGGGTACACCGGCGCAGATCGAAGCGGCGACCCGGTCCTATGGCGTGGTGTTCGAGCGCGCCGATGCGGGCGGGGGTGGGGAGGCCGCCGACTATTCCCTGCGCCACACCTCGCAGACCTATTTGATTGGGCCCAATGGCAGGGGGGTCGCGATCTTCGAACACGATTCGAACCCAGAGGAAATGGCCTCGGAAATTCTCGCGCTCCTGGAGCAGGCTCCGCTCAGACTGACGAATGGGCAGTCGTCTTGAAGTCCGTGCAGCTGATCCTCCTGCTGATTCTCGGCCTCGTGGGTTGTGCGGCCGAGCGTGAATTTCGTGCCGGCGATGTCGTGGTCGAAGCGCCCTGGGCCCGAGCGAGTGCCGGCCGAACAGCGACGGGTGTCGTTTATGCCGGCCTTTCCAATCACGGGGCCGAGCCGGAACAACTGATCTCGCTTTCCACCCCCGTTGCGGACGGGGCGACCGTGCACGAGACCATTCGGGAGGGTGGCATGGTGTCGATGCGAGCCGTCGGATCCCTCGAACTGCTTCCGGAGAAGAACACCGCACTCGAACCCGGTGGCCTGCATATCATGCTCACACACTTGAGTTCGCCCCTCGTGGAAGGGGAGACCTTTCCCATGACCCTGACTTTCAGACGTGTGGGGACGGTCGAGATTCAGGTCAGCGTGCGGGGTGTGGGCGCCATGGGCACCTCAGGCGTATCAGGCGCCTCAGGCACGGGCGATCACCCGCACGGCCATGAGTGAGTAGGGGGTCGTTTCCTCCCCGAGTCCCGGAATCACTCGACGATGGGTTGGGCGAGAATCCACAGGCCGGCGAAGGTGTAGAAGACCATCAGGGCCAGCATGGGATATTGACTCCGCAGGGCCGATCGCCTGCTGGCGAAGCCGCGCAGCGCAAGAACGTGGCCGAGATAGACCGCAATGACATGGCCTAAGACGACGAACGAAACGGACGCGTACCAGGCGAAGCGCGCACCGATGATTCCCGCATTGACTCGATAGTCGGCCGTTCCCAACAGATTCCAACCGAAGCCAAAGGGGTCAGATGCCAGGGGAATGACGAGCTGGCCGGCGACGAAGAGGAACGAGAGGTAATGCGCGAGGTGGTAGGCGATGGCGATCGGGATGAGGCAGAGGACGAAATCGCTCGCCAATTTAAGGGGCGAATAGTGGCCGGCGGAACTCTTCCGATGGGTTCCCGCGGCCAACGTCATTAGCGAACTGAAGACCAGGTAGACTGCCAGAAAGAGCAGCGGGGCCAGGATCAGGCCGATCGTGGACACGATGGAGTCCACGCTCATCCCCATCATATTGAGCCGGTGGAGCATGGGCATCAAGCTTCGTGTGGAAGTGAGGGCATCGAAGGTCTGCTTCCACAATGAGGTCGCCATGAAACCGTCGAAACTCACGGTGGCCAGCATGAGTACGACGAAGGCCATCTGTGAGATCGATATGGCTTCGTGGGTCAGAAGTCCTATACCGAAGGGCCGAAGATTCCACTGGCGCGTATCGGAGCGGTCGCCGCGGTCCAGCGCATGAGCTCGGGAGAGGCATTCAGAGCAATTGATGCAATCGTTGCCATTCCGGCAGCCCTGTGCTGAGCAGAGCTGGCAGATCGAGCGCTCGACGACGCGAACTTCGCTCGGCGCGAAGCGTGCGAGCAATCCGAAAGCGATGCTGAAGGCTTCACCGCCCCGGAGCCAGGCTTCCCTGCCGAAGAGGAACATTCCGATCCACGAGATCAGGGAATAGGCGATGATCGCGTAGGCGAGGTTCTGGGGGATCGCGTTGTTCTCCCAGACCAACTCTCCCCAGACGAAGGCGATGAAGAGCACGAAGGCGGGCCAGACGCCAAGCCATTCGGGATAGGGAATTCGCAGGCCCCATTCGCCCGCTGAAACGAATCGGCGATAGCCGCTCTCCGCCCATCCGAAGAGGATCTTCCAGGGGTTGATCAGTGCCCAGAGGTCACCAAAAAGCGCGGAGACGTAGGCCAGGCCGGTCCACCAGATGATCCAGATGAAGGTGGGAACGACATTCCGTGCAGGATTCTGCTCCCCGTAGAGCCCCGCTGCCAGAAGTGTGAGGAATACGCTGACGCTGGTCAGGCGCAGAGCCAGGAGCATCATCGGATGGGCCAGGAATCGTCCTGCGCGCGAGCGCAGCAGATTCCATCGTGGGTAGGTGTTGAGTTCGCTTCCACTTCGTACGAAGACGGCGACCAGCCCGAAGGACAGGGCGACGGTGGCTGCGGCTCCGATCAGGTAGAAGTCCAGCGGGATCGGAAGATCGAAGCGCTGTCCGAAGCCGTGGGCATCGGCCGAAGTCGAGATCAGGAGGCTGAGTAGGACCGGGACCTCGGTGATCCCGCGGTGTCGGGTGATCCCGGAAAAAAAGCCAGTCAATGAGGGTGGACCTCGAGGTATAGGAGGGTCGTCTGCGTGCTTTCGGTGGCCGGCTTCGGGGAGGGGTCGGAATGATGGTGGTGGTCCGAGTGATCGTGCTCCCCGGTCGGTTTTTCGGAATGCCCGAAACCGTGCGCCTCGACGGGGAAACGCCCCGCTAGGTTGGCTTCGAAGTCCCACCGGACCCTTCTGCCGGGCTGTATCGAGGCCTCGATATCGTAGCCGTGCAGATGAATGGACGTCGTTTCATCGCTTAGCCAGTCGAGCCTCACCCGCTGTCCCTCGCGAACGCGAATCGTGTCGTTTGGAATCTCGACGCTGCGATGCTCGATGCTCAATTCGAAGATCTGCAACCCGTCTCCGGCAGATGACTGGTCCGGTTCCGAGCAGCCGGTCGACAACGTCAATGCGAAGACCAGGATCGGGGCCCAGAGGATGATACGTGTCATTCCTGAGCGCCGCGATTGCGTAGGCAACCCCCGGCGGTCCGCACGCCGGGGCGTGGCGTCCGGCTTCTTCGATTGATCATCCACGAGTACCCCTCCTCACCACCCGATCGTCGGATGGAATGTGTGAGAGCGTAGCGGCGGCGGGCATGATCTGCCGGCTGTGGTGGTGAGTTTCGAGTTTGTCGGAGCTCTGCATATCCGAGACCTGGGGGCGGAGATCGCGAATCGGCGTTCTTGTCTTCCGGGGTGGAAGCCCCGTGTGGCTGAGTACGTGTTAGGTGTCTGATAACTCTGGGGATCAGCGTGATCGAATGCGAGAAGCCGCGAAGGTCAGGGCCCTTAGCGAGATCACTCGGTGCCGATGGGATCTTTCAGAAGCTGACTTTGGTCTGGACGAAGACGAAATCCGCGTCCGCCCCCTTCCCCCCGCCCGAATCGCGCACGAAGTCCCCGGCGAAGAAATGGCTGTATCCGATGAGCGTTACGAGCTTTCCCGTCGCGAGGTGCAGATCGAGTGGAACCTTGAGGGTCACGTCGATTTCAGAGCCCACGTACTCATCTCCGCCTGCGGTGGCGGGACGGAAGGGGGCGAGTCCAGCGTTGTACCACGCGTCGTCCTGTGGCTCGGCGAGCCAGAAACCCTGATAGGCGAGTCGAAATGTCGCCTTTTTTGCGATTTTCGTGGAGTGGACGAATTCGAAGTTGTGGAGATTCTGCAACCCGAAGAAATCCATGAAACCGTAGTAGGCGTGGTTCAGGGGGTAGAGGTTGTCGAAGGTGCCATGCGTCCCATCTCCCGCGTCGTCATCGCCGCTGCCAAAATTATAGGCGGCGGAAAAACGCGACTTCGGCAGGATCGGAATCGCGTCCGTGGTGTAGCCCGTCTCGAGATGCAGCATCCCGGCGAGATGATCCTGATCGCCGTATTCACCGGTCTGGAAAGCAGCCTCGACGTGAAAGTCGAAGGGCGCTCGATTCGTGACGACGCGACCGCCCAGCGTATGAGTGAGATCATTGAGATCGCTCTCACGCCGCACGATATAATAGGCTTCGAGAAGGGTGTCCTTTAGGAGCTTCTCATCGGTGAAATAGAGCGTATGCAGGTCGCTATTGAAATAGCGGCTACCCGTGTCGTCCCAGTCGTTGAAATCGTTGGGCTGAACCGGCACGAGTCGCGAGCCGATGATCTCCAGGTTTCGCTCAGGGCCTCCGATCGTCAGTCGGATCGCATCATGTACACGAGCCGTATTCACCCACTCGAGCGACGCGAGGAGGCGCTGCGCGCCCAGATTCAGCTTTTGCCTTCCCACTTTGAGAGCGACGGGGACGCCGCGGACGTCGTGTGAGAGCGTTACGTGCGCCTGATGAAGGTCGAACTCGTCAGCGAAGACATTCGGGATCGCGTCGTCGTTGATCGCGCGTTCTCCGAAGACCCGGGAGTCCTGCCCCTCGACGAAGAACGCGAGTGACTCGATCGGCTTCCAACCAAGATTTACGCGAAGCTGTGTGAGGTAGTACTCGTCATTATTTGCAGGTCCGCCGACGAGCCCGAATTGGAAGTCGCGTTTGTCCTCGAAGCGAAAGCGCGAGCTTGCGCCTGCACTGAGGCCGGGCAGGAACTCGATGCGCTTCTTCTTGGCAGTCGAAATTGCTACGGCGGTACCCGATTCACGATTCGTTTCGGCCGAGAACGAAGGGGCAGATCCGAAGAAGAGGGTACCGAGCCAAAGGATCCATACGAGTCGACGGGTTCGCGAGCGGTGAGCGCCGGAGGCGATGAGAAACACGAGTGGCCCTTTCGGTTTATTTGAGCGCGGCTCATCGACCGGGTCGAATCCGATCGTGCACACATCCAGCGAAGGGAGCCCAGTCGATAGAACTCCACTGGTGCGACCGAATAGCACTCTTCCACCCAATGGATATCGCCATCCTACCGTCGATGATATGGCGATGCCCGCGCTCGTCGAATGCGAGCGAACGGCCATCGAATAGGGAGGTCGTGTCAAAGGGGCTGCGAAGGAGTTTTCGATGGGTGCCCCTCTGCGGCACAGGCAACGAGCATCGCCCAGATTCCAACCCGCGAACGGCCACGGGCGACAGCAAGATCGCCCTCGAGTGAGTTACGGAGAATGAATATTCTCAATCGACCGAGTCTGGTCTCAAGAGAGCCGGCGTGAGTGAAGCGGGAGATCGCGTCGCTGCCGCATTCCGGCTCACGCCCCCGCGCCGGGATCTGACGGAGGTCGGAAGGCTCTCGCGGGAGACTCTAGAGACGCTCAGGAGGGGGCTTCGGAACTCGGGAGTTCGATCAGGCCTCGAACCAAGGCAGCATCATGTTGGCGGTCACGAAGAAACGACCCGCGACCGCGATCGCGACGATCAGACTCTCACTCATCCTGGCTCTCCCTCCGCCCGCTCCGATCGAAGGTGTCGGTCGGGTTCCCGGCAGCTGGGGATATTGTCAAGAAAGCTTGAGAATGCATCATTGGCCGATCGGCGGATAACCCGGGAAAATCTGAAAAGGGGTGTGAAAATAAGCACGTCAGATCAGCGATCCGAGTGAAAACCGGCGGCCACGAGGGCTGTGGGCGTCTACGCCCCGACCGTCTTGCGCCGCGGCTCGGGTTGGGCTCGCTCTGACGAATCGCTGATTCCGAATCGAGGGATCACGGAGGCGAGATTCACCAGGTCGGCAGGAGGCGCAGCCCCTCGATTAGCACCGGCCAGCGCATCGACGCCTCGGTGTCGGCTGTCGATTGTGGGGCTGAAGGCGACGAACTGCTTCGTCGGCGTGAGAGGACGCGGATAGCGCATGCGCGCCGCGTTCTGGTTCTGGCAATCACGCAGCGATCTGGTCGAGATCGGGAGGTCCCCTGGCGGCGCCGCCCGATCTCGGGAGACGGGTCAGGCCTCGAACCAGCGCAGCATCATGTTGGCGACAATGAAAAAACTACCCGCGACAGCGGCTCCAACGATTAGACCCATGCTCATTTCGGTTCTCCCTCCGCCTTGCCCGGACCAAAGGCTCCGGTCGGGTTTCAAGCGGCTGAGGGTATTGTCAAGTAAGCTTGAATATCCGACATCGGCCGATCGGCCGACCACCCAGGAAAAAACCGAAATCGGTCCGAAAACGGGGTTTTCAGCCCAGATATCCGAGCAGAAAACCGACGGCCACAAGGGCGGCCTGTGTATTGGCCCCGAGTTTTTCGCGCATATGCTCGACATGGGTTCGCACGGTCGAGTCGGTGATTCCGAGCGACGTGGCGACGGAGGGGATGTTCTCGCCTTCGGCCAGAAGGCGCAGCACTTCGGTTTCACGCGGGGTGAGCACCTGCCAGCGTGTCGGCGCCGTTTCGGCGTTGGCTGTGAGAACGGAGACGATGACATCGTCGAGGGGAATGCAGGTGAGTCGATGGCAGCGGCCCTCGACCGACACGCGGCGGTTCTGGGGCTGATCGAGTCCGGCGGTCAAGAGTTCGGAAATACAGCCATCCGAACATGGGATTTCATTGTCGCCGTCGCCATCGAGCGATGCGCCGACGACACCCTGGCAGCGGCTCCCGGCACCCGCTCCCATAAGGCGGCGCGCCCGCGCGTTCTGCGAAACGATCGTGCCGTCTTTTCGTGAAATCACGACGGCCGGAGCCTCTGAGCTTGTCTCTTCCATGCTGCGTACAGTGTAGGCGGATCAGTGCCGGGGGAGATGATCTTCGTCATATGCCCCGATTAGTTTTGACGCTATTTTTATTCCCTCAGGGGATGCCTTTGGGGGGAGAATGGAGGCTTCTCGGGGCCCCTGTGAATCGAGCGTCTCGCATGGATGGAGGAAAGATGTCCGGCCACTCAACGGCTGATTCGAGGCTGCTTGCGCCAGGGATCATTCTCGCGCTCTTGTCGATCCTGTTTGGATTTCTTCTCGGTGGATCATTTGGGGCCGCGGAGGACACCCTCAAGGGCGAACTGCGCTCCTCTGCAGACGCGGTGTTCGACACTGTCTACGAAGGCGATGCGAGCAGGAGAGACGCGGTCGTGGCCAAGTCATGGAGCTACATGAAGAGAGCGCATCTTCATGGGGGTGCCATCGGTGGGGCCGCCCTCGCGTCCATCGTTCTGCTCGCGATCCTCGGTCGCCCGGGCCCTCTCGAGAGAATCGCAGCCATCTCCTTCGGTGCGGGTTCTCTTCTCTATTCGATCTTCTGGCTCGCGGCAGGGCTCAGCGCGCCCGCACTCGGCAATACGGGCCAAGCGAAGGAAGCCTTGAGTTTCCTGGCGATTCCCGGTGCGGGTCTCTGTCTATTGGGCATTGCGGGAACATTGGTGTCCACGTTGCGGTCTTGGGCAAACTCGTCCCCTTCGCCGCCTGCGTGATCCGAGACCCAGGCTGATCAGATCCGAGGGGGGCTGCATCTCTTCGCGGCTCCGGTTTTCGGCTTGCAATCCCCCGTGCCGGTGCAGGCCGCGCAGCGGCCCGGTGAGCGTCCGCGATGAGAGAGCCCGAAGACGACGAACAGGAGGGCCAGCAGGATGGGCGCGAGCAGCTCCATCATGTCGAACTCAACAGACCGGCAAAGCCCATGAACCCGAGCGATAGGCTGCCGGCGATAATGAGGACCAGACCCATGCCCCGCGCGATGGAAGGGATATCGGACAACTCGGTCTCCTCGCGGATCGAGGCCATCAGGACGAGTGCGAGGGTGAGGCCGCAGCCAGCGCCGAGTGCGAAGGCCAGACCCTCGAGTACATCGTAGTCGCGATTGGTCTGAAAAATCGCCAGGCCGAGGATGGCGCAATTCGTCGTGATCAGCGGCAGGTAGATCCCCAACTCCCGGAAGAGCGTGGGGCTGACCTTCTTGATCACCGTCTCCACGATCTGCACGAGCGATGCGATCACCACGATGAACGAGATGATGCGCAGGTAGGGGGCCCTTTCGAGGATGAACGCATTGAGGAATGAGACCGTCAGCGAGGTCAGCACGAGCACGAAGAGATTGGCCGCCCCCATGCGCAACGCGGTTTCGACTCGGGCCGATACGCCCATGAAGGGGCAGAGGCCGAGGAAGAGCGCCAGCGTGAAATTGTTGATGACGGTGGCGGATAGGAAGATCCAGAAGAGCTCGCTCATCGTGTCTTCCCATCGTCGGCTTTTGCGCCCGCCGCCGGGCCGCGCCCCGGCCCTTCCTCCTGCCACCATGCCAGACCCAGCAAGAGTGCGCCGAGCGTGAGGAAACCGCCCGCCGGCAGGATCATCACGACCCACGGTTCATAGGAGGGGCCGAAAAGCGGTACTCCCAGGAAGCTTCCGCTGCCCAGCACTTCGCGGACGGCCCCCAGCATGACCAACGCAATCGAGAAGCCCACACCGGTTCCCAGCGCGTCGACCAGGGATCGGCCCACCGGCCGCCTCGACGCGAACGCCTCCTGACGGCCGAGGATCATGCAATTCACGACGATGAGCGCGATGAACGCACCCAGCGCTTTGTGAATATCGGGCACCAGGGCTTCCAGGCACAGGTCCGCCACCGTGACGAAGGTGGCGATGATGAGGATATAGACCGAGATCCGAATCTCTCCCGGGATGAATCGCTTGCCCATCGAAACGAGCAGACTCGATCCACACAGCACGAAGAGCGTCGCCAGCCCCATTGCCAGGCTGTTCTCGACGTTGTTCGTCACGGCCAACGCCGGGCACAGGCCGAGCATCTGGATCAGGACCGGATTCTCACGCCAGATTCCGCGCAGGAAATCCTCTTCGAGTGTCGTTTCCCTCATGGCGACGCCTCCGGAAAATACTTCTCGACCGGCGTGCGTAGCCTTGCCAGAGATCGATTGATGATGCGCGCGACGGCGCGTGAGGAGATGGTGGCACCGGTGATCGCGTCGATCTCACCGGGCGCTCCGGTCGTGCGCTTGACCGCCGTGAGCGGCGGCTTCGCCCCTTGGAACTGTGCCACGAACGCGAGGTCCTTCTCGATCTTGTCGCCGAGGCCCGGTGTCTCCTTGCTCTCGAGTACCTTCATTCCCAGGAGTTCGCCCGTGGTGGGGTCGAAACCGTAGATGAGCGTGATGATGTCCTGGAAGCCGGCCGCGGCGGCTTTGATGGCCACGCCCGTTGCTCGGCCCCCTGCGTCGATCCCCATGTAGATCTTCTCGACGTCGTCGTCATTGCCGGCCGCAGGCGGTGATTGGAATATTTCCTGCGATGTCGCGTAAAGGGTCTCGTAGCGTTCCGGATCGTTGAGCACTTCGCTCACCGCGCGCCGCAGCACCTCGGCCTTGTGGGCCTCGATGGGGCCGAGCGTCAGGGTGTAGACCACGACGATGAGCAGACCCGCCAGGGCCCCCGCGCCGCCCAGCGTGGCGAGCATGCGGAGCGACGAGGTCTGCTCGGGGATCACGGGGAGCGCGCCGGCATCATTTTCAGCTTCGCTCACGATGCCCTTTCCTTCTCGAGCGCTCCGAAGGTGCGCGGTTGGGTGGCTCGATTGATGAAGGGAACGAACGCGTTCATCAGCAGGATGGCGTACATCACGCCCTCCGAGAGTCCGCCCCAGATGCGGATCACCACCACC
This sequence comes from Deltaproteobacteria bacterium, assembly GCA_002719955.1. Lineage (GTDB taxonomy): Bacteria > Myxococcota_A > UBA9160 > UBA9160 > UBA4427 > UBA4427. The sequence continues at coordinate 106,073 of PBFW01000026.1, forward strand.
AGGAGGCCGATCCCCACCCCGAAGATCCAACAACCCTTGTGGGTGACCGGTGAGGTCACCATGTCGGTGGCCATGAAGATGGCCCCCAACATCAACCCACCGGAGAAGAGCATGAAGAGGGGGCTCGGGTAGTGCGCGGAGTCGAATCCGTGGAGGAGGGTGCAAGCCAGCGCCACGCTGCCGAGAATGCTCGCCGGAATTCGCCAGTCGAGATGCTTGCGTGCGGCCAGGAAGAGGCCGCAGAGGAGGATGATCAGGCCGGAGGTCTCGCCCAATGAGCCACTCGTCGTGCCCAGGATCAGCTCCCAGCTCGGCGTCGTCGTCTGCTCGAATTTCATCAATCCGAGGGGAGTGGCTCCGGACATGGCATCGGGGACAGAGGGGCTCATCAAGGGGAGCGCCAGGTTGTCACCGCGTAGATTCCACCAGCTCTCTGCGGGTCGCGACCAGGTGGTGATCGCGACGGGGAAGGCGGCCTGCAGGAAGGCGCGCCCCAAGAGCGCCGGGTTGAAGACGTTCTGGCCGAGGCCGCCGAAGACGAGCTTTCCGAAGCCGATGCCGAAGGCGCCACCCAGGAAGGCCATCCAGAGTGGAAAGCCCGGTGGCAGCGTGAGCCCGAGCAGGAGGCCCGTGATGGCCGCAGAACCGTCTCGCAGAGACCGGACGCCGCGACCCCCCAGCAACGACTCGGGCGCCATCGCCCCCGCCGTGCTCGCAGCCAGGACGAGAACCGCGCTCGGGCCGAAGAAATAGATCGCGCTCGCGACCACCGGCACCAGACTCAGCACCACCGACCACATGATCGTCGGCGTGCTCTCTCCCCCCCTGATATGAGGGGAGGCGCTCACGATTCGGTTCGGGAGCGTCATGCGGCGGGTCATCGCCGCAATGCCGTCTTCGCCATGGCGAAGAGTTGGCTGAGCGGGATATTCGAGGGGCACTCGTAGGAACAGCAGCCACATAGCATGCAGTCCATCAGGTGATGATCGACCATCTCCGGCCAGCGCTCGTTCATGGCGAGCTTGCCGAGGCGCTGGGGGTTCAGAAAGATTGGACAGGCGTCGAGACAACGGCCACAGCGGATGCAGGCGTAGACCGTTTTCGAGGGCGTCTCCTCCTGACTCAGAACGAGCACACCGCTGGTCCCCTTCAGCACGGGTGTATCCAGGCTCGCCACCGCGAGGCCCATCATGGGGCCGCCGAAGATGATCTCACTCGCGTCTTCCGCCAGGCCGCCGCTTCCCGCCAGCAGATCCCGGAGCCTCGTACCGACCGGTACGATCCAGTTTCCCGGTTCACGCACGCCGGGGCCCGTCACCGTGACGATGCGCTCGATCAGGGGAAGGCCGGTCTCGAAGACCTCGGCCAGCGTCGCCACCGAGCCGACGTTCTGCACGACCACGCCGACCTTGCCGGGAAGTCCGCCGGAAGGCACCTCGCGATTCAGCAGTGATTTGATGAGCATCTTTTCGGCGCCCTGGGGATATTTCGCCTCGAGCGTGCGGACTTCGATGTCGAGGTCGGTGGGTAGCGCGGCACGCATGGCCTCGATGGCATCGGGCTTGTTCAGCTCGATCCCGACGACGGCGCGCCGGATGCCCAGGCAGCGGAGCATGATGCGAATGCCGAGGTAGACGCGCTCGCTGTACTCGACCATCACGCGGTGATCCGAGGTGAGATAGGGCTCGCACTCGCAGCCGTTCACCAGCAGCGTGTCGATCGCCTGGTCGGGGGGAGGCGAGAGCTTCACGTGTGCGGGGAACGCGGCTCCGCCGAGCCCCACGACTCCGGCTTCTTTAACCGCCGCGACGAGCTTCTCGCGGGAGAGATTCTCATAGTCGGGCACCAGCCGTCGGCGTGGTATCTGCGCGGCGTAGCGATCCACCCGGATCCGCACGGCCTCCTGAAATTGGCCACTCGGATGTGGCCAGGGCCCGATCGCGACGATCCGCCCCGCCGCCGAGGCGTGGATCGGTGAGGAGATGAAACCTTGCGCGGCGCCGATCATGTCGCCGCGTTCGACGTGGTCCCCGACGCGCACCATCAGCTGGGCGGGTGCGCCGGTGTGCTGTTGCAGGGGCAGCACGACCTCTTCGGGAAAGGGCAGACGGCGGATCGGGCTGGCTGCCGTCAGCTTCTTTGCATCGTCGGGATGCACGCCGCTCTGGAATGTCGATTTCCTTCCCATGATGGATTCAGTTGAAGCGCTCGGCGCGCTTCTCGAGCTTTTCGAGATCCTTCTCGCGGGGGTCGAGGGGCGTGCCCGGATGGATGATCTCGGCCGGACAGGCCTCCGCACCCATCACGAGTTGTTTGAAGGTTCCGGCATGGGCGTCCTTGATATAAGCCTGTTTGTTCTCGTCGTAGGCGAACATTTGTTTGTTCAGGTTGATGCAATCGTCACAGCTGGTGCATAGCTCGGTGTCGATATAGGGCTCCAGGCCGAGGTCGTCGGCATCGTCGACTTCGGCTTCCGGGGCGAGTTCGGGGACGGGTGTTTCGGCCGGGGTCGGGCCGGCGGGCTTCCCCTCTCCCGGGGATCGCAGTTCCGTGCCCGGGATCTCCAGCGGCGGGGGCGGAGGGAGGGGGGCGCGGCTTCCCGGCGCATCCGTCTGCTCGAGGATTTGCGCAACCGTCAGGTTGGATCCGCTGCGCAGCAGGCCTTCCGCCATGCGCCGAGCGATGAGCTGTGGATATCGGATCTGGAGCTTTGCCAGCTTGTCGTTGTATTCCGCTCGCAGCGCCGCGCTCTTTTCTTCGAAGTCGGCTTCGGCGGCCGCGTTGCTTCGGGCTCTCGCGGAGAGCACGACCCCCGCCATCTCTCTCAGTACGTGCCAGAAGTCGAGGCGCTCCTCGGCGAGTTGCACGATCTCCTTGGAGACAGTGAGCCGTCCGAGTTCCCGTTCGGCATTGGTGGTGTAGATGAAGGGCGTTTTCGAAACGCGCTCCTCTGCGGAGAGCTCGAGGTATTCATGGAAGGGGACTCGATTCGCGTCCTCGTCCTGCTCCGGAACCGACTTGAAATGCTTCCTGAAACGGGCTTCCTGGGCCGCCCAATCCGCGGTCGTGACCGGGACGGTCAGTGTTCGCTCTTCCCCGGCCTCGTCCCCCTCTCGCTCGCGATAGCGGAGCTCGTAGGTCGGCCAGTCGTCGTCGAGGGCCGGATTGCCTTCGAGGTCGAGGCAATCCGCCAGGTCCCGTCCGCCATCGGGATCGTAGACGAGGTGCGGAACGGCGCGGCTTTCGAGTGCCAGGCGCGCCGCATCGGGGGCAGCGTCGTCGCCGATTCCCCACTCGACCGGGCAGGGCGTATTGAGGATGAAGATCGAGGGTCGTCGGGTGCAGAGTCCTTTCAAGACGTTGGCGAGCAGGTGGGTCGGCACCGCTTGTGACGACTGCAGGACGAAGGCGCCTCGATGCGCGATCGCGAGCATCGCGAGTTCTTTGCGCGATTCCTCCTTGCCGTGTTGGTCCGGACCGTAGGCGGCCATGTCGGAGACCTGGCCCGTGAAGCCGCTCGTGCACGCCTGTCCGCCGGTATTGGAATAGACCTGCGTGTCGACGACGAGGATCCGGATCGGCTTGTCGGTCGCCAATAGCCGCGAGAGATTCTGGAAGCCGATATCCAGCATGGCTCCGTCGCCCCCGACCGCAAAGAGCGGCGGGCAGAGGTCGAATTCCTCATCCGTGAATTGCTGCCAGTCGAATTTCGTGAAGAAGGGCTCGTGGACCTCGGGGTCGTATTCTCCGGAGAGTTCCAGCCGGGCGCGGCGCACGTCGATGAAGCCGTCCGCCATCTTTCGCATATGTCCTTCGAAGAGGCCGACGGCCAGCGATGGTGCATCCTGGAAGAGATGATTCGCCCACGGAAAGGGGTAGGGGTTGAAGGGATAGGTGGAGCCCCAGACCGAGCTGCAGCCGGTGGCGTTCGCAAAGCCGGCTCTCGACCGTCCCTTTCCGGTCGGGCCCTCGGTATAACGCCAATGCAAATCCCGGACCTTGCGGGAGGCCTCCACGAGCCGTTCGACCTCGACCTGGTGTTCGCCGGCGACGTGTACGCCGCCGCCTCCGCTCTGCGCGATCGCTTCGAGGTCGGCATCCGCGGCGACGAAGCTCCGTGCCCTGGCATCGAGGTCGGTGATCAGCTCTTCGAGTTCTCCCACGTAGGCTTCGACGCGCGGAATCAAGAGCGCATTGATCGCCGAAAGCACGAGGTGGATATCCGTCTTCTCGCCACAGCCCAGGCAGGCGCCATCGCCCCCCTCAGTGGAGTGGTAGTTGCTCTGCTTGAGGAGGAGTGAGGAGAGGACGCCGATTCCCTCCTCGAGGTTCGGGATGTTGATGAAGCGGTCGTCCGTCTCGGGGAGATGCTTCCAGAGCGCCCAGTTGCTGCGCAGCTGCTCCACCCGCTCGTCGCTTTGGCGCTTGGAAAGCAGGGCGTCATCGGGGCAGACCGCGACACAGATATCGCAGCCCTTGCAGGTCGCGGGGTTGATGGTGAGCGAGAGCAAGCCGCCACTGCCCTTCTCCTTGCGTTCGGGCAGATCGAAGAAGGGGCCGGTCTTGGCCACCGGGAAATCGGCCAGCGCCGAGTAGACGGGGGCCCACTCCGCATCGAGTTCGGCGCGTCGCGCCGGTGCGGGCTCGAGTTTTTGGATCACGTTCTGGTACGCGAGCGAGAGCACTTCGCCGATGTCGTGGAAGGGAACGCCGACGATGATTTTGTATGCTTCTTTTTCGAGGTGCTTGACGATCTGTGTGAGCCGCTTCATCGGCAGACCCGGGTTCTTCACATGATCGATGGTCGCCCTCAGCAGCTCGCCCAGCGTGCTGACCACGCCCGGAATCGCCGTGTCGGGGCATTGCGTCCAGCATTTGCCACAGCCCGTGCATTTTTCGGGGACGAACTCGGGCACCGAGAAGCGCAGCCCTGTCATGTCGCGCATGGCGCTCGTCGAAGCCGGGATCGCACTGATCGCTGTGAAGGGATCCGCGATCGGATCCTGGCCCGTGCTGTAGAGCGAGCCTACCTGTTCCCAGAAGCGGCCGGGGTGCGCGATGCCATCGCGGCAGTCGGTGACGTCGAGGATCTCGGGGATGACCGGCGGCGACTCGAGGTCGTCCCCGCTCGTCGCCTCGATCTCGGTGTCGATCCTTCTGACCTCCTGATAGCCACGCTTGATCACCCGCAGATTATCGCTGACGACCCGCTCGCCGAGGTGGCCGAATTTCTTCTCGAGTTGGGTTCGGATGCCCTCGAAAAGCTCTTCCTCGCCGAGGTCAGCGGCCGCGACCAGTGGAGAGGTGCGGAAGAAGGCGCCCATGAAGGCTGCGCCCTGCATGCGAAAACGCAGCTCGGGATTCGACGCCTCGCTGTGCGCGATCGCGAATCCATCGAGGGAGTAGACCTCGATCTGCTTTTCGCGAATAGTCTGGCGAGCTCTTTCGGGAAGTTCGTTCCAGAACTGCTCGCCTTCGTGTTCGCTCTGAATGATGAAGGCGCCGGCCTGATCCATGCCCGCCAGTGGGTCGGAGTGATGGAAGACCTGGCCATCTGGTGCCATCACGGTGTTGACGTTTTTCAGCTCGCAGTTGGTGCGCACGGGCGTGTGGGCGAGGCTCGCGTAGAAGGTGGTGGGCTGCCCCTTCTTTTCCGAACCGTATTTCGGGTTGGCCTTGATCCAGAGCCCGAGCAGATCGGCCGCGGTGGTCGCCAGGTTCTTTCCCATCGTGATCGCACCCCAGCCACCCACCGAGTGGATGCGCAGGGAGATGCCTCCGCTCGGGATGAGGTTCTGGTCCGGGCCTCGTTCGAGCGCGAGTTCACCGACGCCCGGATAGGCGGCGTGAATCCGCTGCTGCCAGATCTCGAGCTTCGGCAGTTGCGTGTTCGCACGGATGAAGTCGATCCCGAGGTAGAATAGTCGCTTCCCGCCGCCGCCCTTTCGCATGTTGTCCACCGCGGCGATCAGGTCTGCGGGCTGCAGGTCGCGGCTGCCCATCCCGTAGCAACCGGAATAGAACTCGGGGATCTGATCGGGCGAGCAGGCTGCGATGCCTGCGTGCGGGACGCCGGTGCGTGCGCGTGCGTTTTCCATGCCCTTCGCCATCGCCGTGCGGATTTCCCGGAGCAGGGGAAGATCAGCGGCCAGGGGCTGGTCGGTGCGCTCGAGCACGCAAGCGGCCTTCTTGCCTCGTAGGAGCTTCGTGATGAGATCGCTGGGGAAGGGGCGGAACATGGTCACGTTGAGCACGCCCACCTTGATGCGCATCTTCTCGCGCAGGTGGTCGATGACCGCTTCGGCATTGGCGATCAGCGAGCCCTGCCCGATGATCACGTACTCGGCGTCTTCGAGGCGGTAGCCGCAGGCGCGGGCGGATTGCCTTCCCGTGAGTTCGGCGTATTCGCTGAAGGCACGGTCGGAGAGGCCCGCGATGTGGTCGAAATAGAAGGGCCGCTGAGCGGCGACACCCTGGGCGTAGCTCTCCTGGTTCTGCACGACGCCGAGCATGGCGGGATAGTCGAAGTCGAAGAACTCGGGGATCCGGCGACGGGTCTCCCCAAAGACCATCTGCTGCGCTGCCGTGGGCGACTCGATGAGATCCGATGGATCGCCCAGGAATTCCTTCACCAACTCGGGTTCGGGGCGTCGGAAGGTCTCGATGGTGTGGCTCGTCAGGAAGCCGTCCTGGGCGCAGAGGCCCGGATTGAGGGAGAGTTCGGCTATGCGGTGTGCGATCAGGTTGAGGTCCGCGACCTCCTGCACGTCCTTGGCGAAGAGCTGAAAGAAGCCCGTATCGTCGACCGCGTGATAGTCGTCATGTCCCGCGTGCACGTTGAGGGAGTGCTTCGTCATGGCCCGGCAGGCGACATTCAGCACGTAGGTGAGACGCTTGCCCACCGCGGCATAGAGGGACTCGTGCATGTAGGCGATGCCCTGGCCACTCGAGAAGTTGACCGAGCGGAGCCCCGTCAGGCTCAATCCGGCGGTCACGCCGGCGGCGGCATGCTCGCCCTCGGGCTCGAAGAAGATCAAGCGGCGGCCGTTCACATTCGTCGTGCCGGCCGCCACCGCGGCGGCCCAGCCCTCTCCCATCTGTGTGGAGGGCGTAATGGGATATGCGCCGGCCGCCTCGCTCGCGGCCGTCTCCATGCTGACGACGGCTCCGCTGCCGTCGTCGGTTTCCAGGATGCCCGGGTATTTCACCTCACCTGGATCATTCTTTTTGCTCATTCCGCTCCCCCCAAGAAAACCTTCTTACCTCGTCGTCAGCGAAACTTCGTCCACGGCGTTTTCGATGTGGTTCTCGAGCGGTGCGCTCTCGAGCCAGACGATCGCGCCGGTGGGGCACCGCTTCGTGGCGCCAGTCGCCTCGCACCCGTGTTGGGTGTAGTCGATGACGGCGAGATCCCCCACGATGTCGATCAGTCCCTCCGGTGCGTCGAGGGCACATTTGCCGCAGCCGTTACAGGCGACTTCGCATAATCCCTCCGCTTCTTCCCCTTCGAGCTCGCTCCTGCACTGTACGATCAGCTGATGTTCGAGGGGCATGATGACGAAGAGGTCTTTTGGACAGGCGTCGACGCAATCGCCGCAGGCGGTGCACCGATCCGGGATGACGATCGGGAGCTGTACCGAATTCATATGGATCGCGTCCAGATCGCAGGCCTGCTCGCAGTCCGCCAGCCCGAGGCAGCCCCAGGTACAACCCTTTCCGCCCCCCGCCACCGATGCTGCGGCCTTGCAGCTCACGAAGCCTCGATACTCGGCAGTCTGGACCGCGACGTCGTTTCCTCCCGCGCATAGCAAACGAGCCAGCCGTCGGTTCGCCTCGCCGGCCTCGACCCCGAGCAGCTGTGCGACGTCTTCGATCTCCGCTGGACCCATGACCGTACAGTCGGCCGGCTGCTGCCGCTCCGCGATGAGACTTTCGGCGAAGGCCCGACAGCCCGGCGTACCGCAGGCTCCACAATTCGTCCCCGGAAGCAACTCGGCGGCCGCTTCGATCCGGGGGTCCTCGAAGACGCGAAAGCGGCTATGAACCAGCGCAATCAAGGCACCGAAGACCACACATACCCCTGAGAGGATCAGGATCGGCTGAATGATCGGGCTGAGTTCCATGAGGCGAAGCTCTCTACATCGGGCTGGTCAGGTCGGCATTTTCAAGTAGCCAGTTGGAGAGCCGCTCCACGGCGTCGGTCGACGATGAGGCCGTGGCATCCACTTCGACGGGGGCTTCGGCTACGGACGTGGCACCTGAATGCGCGTTTTCGGCTCTTTCACCGGGGGCGGCCACTACAGCGCTCTGCTGTGAGATCCGCGGAATGGCGGCCAGATCCTCCAGCTGCTTGAGGTCTTGACTCTGCTGGAAAGTGCTCAAGATCCCCAGCCTGCGAGGCTTCTTGTCGGGCAGCTGTGTCACGACCATGCGGTCGGCCAGTGCGGGTCCGCCCTCCGGGTCGTGTCTGAACTGAGCGGACGTCTCCGGTACCAGCGCCGCGACGCTGGGAGCACTGCGTTGGGCGATCCACTCGAGCTCGGTGGGGTCCGCGGTCTGTATGACCAGGACCTCCGGAGTGATCAGCCGAACGAGTGAAGCCGGGGGGGCTTCGCCGCCGACGACGATCACCATTTTGAGGGCTCGGTCGAGAAAATCGGCCAGACCGCCGACCCGGAGGTCGCGACCCGCCACGGATAGCACTAGGGCGAGGTCGACCGCGCGTTCGGCGCGGCTCCAGTGCTCGAAGGGATGGCCGTCGAGAAGCGCTGCGTGCTCGGATTCGCGGTACTGATCCTGAACCACGAGTTCCACGACCCGGGTCACGGCGAAAGCCTTGCCGATCTCGGCCAGGGCCCGCGTTACGGCCGCGTGCAGATCGTCTCCCTCATCGACCACAACGTGGAAGAGGTTCTCCCGCTGCGCCAGGAGTTCGTTGCAGACATTGAGGGCGCGGTCCACGACGTCGCCGTGCTCGATCGCCGGGGGCTCGACCTTCGAGCGCAGCCGGGCCATGCGTTCGGCGTCGATGCGCCCCGTCGCGAACTCGCCGAGTTCGGCGCGCGCGTGCTCCTGCGAGGCTCCGTTGCGCTCCACGCGCGTGCTGATGAGGAGTCGGATCTGTTCGCTGGTATTTGCGAGCGTTGATCGAAAAGCGTCTATCGGTTCGGCGAGGGCGTCGAGCGCCTGCTCGGTACGGGGATCAGACGGCATAGCGATCCAGTTCCACGTTGAGACGCTCGATATTCTGAGCGGCCGTATGGGTTGGCAGATGACGAATCTCATCGTAGCGCGGCTGTGAATCATTGCGGTAGAAGACGCCGAGGCGCAGATGTTCCGATTCTTCCGCGAGCATTCGGGCGCGATTGAGGTCGGATGGATCGTGCTCCAGACGTCGCTTGTAGATCTTGTCCAGAGCCGGCACGGTGACGCCATCGGGATGCACCAGCATTTCGTGTAGATCAGGCGTGCGTGCTTGCTCCGCGAAGAGCGGGGCCGTGAATTTGGGACAGCGCTGCAGGACGCGTACGAACGAGAAGCCGGGATGCTTGAAGGCGGCTCTGATCGTGGCGAGCAGGTGGGCGGGTACCCAGTCCGCTGTCTGCGCCACGAAGGACACATTCGTCACGCCTAATGTCGTGGAGATCGGGTCGAGGGCGGGGAGGAAGCTGCCCTTGGGCTGGGTATTTGTCTCGTAGCCCTGGGGTGTCGTGGGTGAGGTCTGATTCTTCGTCAGGCCATAGATTGAGTTATCGAGCAGCAGAGCGGTCATGTCTATGTTGTAACGGGTCGCGTGCAGCCAGTGGCCGGCGCCGATCGAACAGCAATCCCCGTCCCCCATGACGGCGAAGACGTGCAGGTCCGGGCGACTGAGCTTGACGCCCGTCGCGACCGGGAGTGCGCGTCCGTGGATCCCGTGAAAACCATAGGTGTTGAGGTAATGGGGAAAACGGCTCGAACATCCGATACCCGATACGAAGACCGTGCGCTCCGGGAGCAGCTGTTCGTCTCGCATGAAACGCTTCACGGCGTTGAGCACACCATGATCGCCACAGCCGCCGCACCAGCGGGGGACGACCTCGCCGTAATCATCCAGGTCGAAAGTGCGCTCGTCGTCGATTCCGCAGCCGAAGAAAGAACGAAGCTGATCGCTCATGAGGACGTGGTCTCCGTTTCGCCGACGTTCGACAATTTGTCGAGGATCGCCTCTTCGATTTGGCGGGGCCGCAGGGGCTGGCCCGGGACGCGTGTCCAACAATCGATGTCGACGAGTGTGTGTGCGCGCAGCAGGAAGGCGAGTTGACCGAGGCGGCGGTTCTCGGGGGTGATATGGGGAGCCCCTGGGTCGTCGCTGTAGTTGATCTCGACGGTCATGATGTGGTCGAAGCGCGCGAAGATGTCGCGAAGACCGGGCTGCATCGGAGAGAGGAAGGTGATGTGCGTGGAGGAGACCGCATGCCCTGCCGCGCGTGAGCGGTCCACCGCCTCCTCGATCGCGCCCTTGGTGCTGCCCCAGCCCACGATCAGGAGTCGGCCCGAATCATCGCCGTGGATGGGCGGGGGCGACATGGTCTCGTGGAGGAGCGCGAGCTTTCGGCTTCGCATATCGCAACCCAGCTGGTTGGCCTCGGGTCTGTAGTCGACCTTGCTGTCGCGATCGTGGTTGAGTCCAGTCACCGTGTGCGCACCCCCGGGCTGACCTGGCACGATCCGCTGTGACAACCCGGTGTCGGAATCCCAATCGTAGGGTCGCTCGTCGTTGCGGACGGAACGGTGGTTCGGAGGGGCTGCGTGCCAGCGTTCGTCCGGGGCCGGTCGGCGAAATTGCTGCTGGCCACTCGCGAGGTTGGCGTCGGAGAGAACGATGACCACGCAGCGAAACATCTTGGCGATGCGCCGTGCCGTGATCATGGAGTGAAAGCATTCTTCGATGGTGGCGGGCGCCATCACGACGCGGGGCGCATCGCCGGGCTGCGCGAAGAGCGCTGCGAGCAGGTCGCTCTGCTCGACTTTGGTGGGGAGCCCCGTGCTGGGGCCGCCGCGCTGGACGTCGAGCACGACGAGCGGAATCTCGGTCATGATCGCCAGACCGATGAACTCGGTCTTGAGAGCGAGGCCGGGGCCGGACGTCACAGTGAGGGCGACCTTGCCCGCGTACGAAGCCCCGATCGCCACTCCGGCTGCGGCGATCTCGTCTTCGGATTGATGGACTTTGCCGCCATAGTCTTCGAACATATCGCACAGGTAGTGAGAGACGGAGGTCGCCGGTGTGATGGGGTACATGGCGCAGAATTCCATCCCCGATGCTACGGCCCCGAGCGCCGCCGCCTGATTGCCGTTCATGACGACCCGCGGCTCGTCGATTTCGACGCGGGGAATCTCGATGCGGAAGTCGAGGTATTGTTCCGCCCACTCGACGCCGAGTTCGAGCAGGTCGCAGTTCGCGGTCGAGATCTCCGGTGCCTTCTTGGCGAATTGCTGCCGGATCTGCTCGCGGATCTTTTCGAGGTCAAGACCGTAGATCTGGGCCAGCAGACCGAGGGCGAACATGTTCTTGCCCTTGCGAGGGTCGTCGACCCGGCGCAGACACATTTCCTCCATCGGGACCGGGATGATCCGATAGCTGCGTTCGCCGATCTCCTCCATCGCGGCTTTCCACTGCTGGAGGATTTCCTCATCGGAGTCTTCGCTCCAGGAGGACTCGATCAGGATGATGCAGTCGTCCGCGAGTGCCCCGAGCCGATGTTGCGAGAGCAGCACCTGCTCGTTGAAGGCTACGACGAGCTTCGCCTCGTCACCCCAATTCGTCACGCGATCTCGTCCGAACCGGATCAGGCTGCCACTGGCGCCCGCCGGTGTTCGCGCCGGGGGCTCGATTTCGGCCGGGATGACCTCGACGGTCCATACGCCATAGCTCATCTTTGCCGATACGGAGGCGAAGATCTGGCCGCATTTCTGTGCCCCTTCGCCAGAATCCGAGATGATCTCCAGGACGTGTTCATCCGTCCGGATCACATTCTTCGGAACGGGTTCGAGGAGGGCTGTTGCCGCTTCGCTACCGAGGGTAGAAAGGGCAGAAGAGCTGCTCACTTCTTTCGCTCCTAATCAGCTATGGCCGCACGGAGCCCTGCCGATTGCCGGAACCGTCACACAGATCCGCAACCACGGATGTTTCGAGCCGGCGATAAATGCTCAGCGCAAGCAAGCTTCCCCGCCGCGACCGCTGGGGACTCAATCGCGCGAGCGTGAGCGCCCTCAATCGCAGAAGGCCTGCTCCCTCCTAGCTTAAGCTTCATCGTTAGCAAGCGCCGTACCACTTGAGACATTTCGTGACCTTCGATCGCATGAATTCGCAGTCTGCGGCGACTGGCTCTGGGGGCTTCGGAGATTCATCCACGTTCGAGCACCCGTGCGCTTTCGCGCTGGGTTCCTCTCCACGGGGTTTTCCACTAGGCGCGTCGCGACAAAAGTGCCCAAGGGGGGGTGGCGCGACGGCTCTCTGCCCCCGTGGCATCTGTGCGGAGTGGGCGATGAGAACGCCCGCAGGCGACTGAGCTTTACGTTCGAGGACGCGGGCCCCCACTCGGCCAGCGCGACAGGGTCTTCAAGGTCGGTCGTGCGGAGAAGATCGCTCCTTGATTGGAGATCCTTTCGACTCCTTCGAGAGCTGCAGAAATGAGACTTCACACCTCAGTCAAGGTGACCCATCTGAGACTTGATGCCCCAGGAGAGCGGCGTCGCCATCCCCGATGGGAGCGGCTTCCGCAGGCGTGTTCAGGCTCAGAGTCCACGTCCGGCGGGAGAATTCCCGCGACGGCTTTTCGCATTTTCGTTCCGCTAGACTGGAGCGCGTTCGCAGCGGGGCGAACACCGAGCATCGACACGGGACGAGAACGGCCGTGAACGTGGGATTGGGAAGGCATTGTTCATTCAGAAAAGATTGATGACCCGGGCGCCGGTTCTCCTGGCACTCGTGTGGCTCGTGGCATGTGCTTCGGAAAATAAGGAGATGCGGCTCTACACCGGTCCGGAACGGCCCAGCGAAGAGATCGCCAGACTGTATTTCGTGGAGAGTCTCGAGGTGACCAGCGTCAATGGCGAACACGTCCCCGGGATCCCTCGGATCATGCGCTCTGGAGAGCGGCGCCTCGACCTGCTGCCCGGAGGCTACGATGTCGTGGTTCATTACGACGCGATCTGGTCCATCAACACCAGCGAAGACGAGGGGGTCCGCTCGGAATCCCGGCGTGTGAGCCTCGAACTCGAGGCGGGGCACAGCTACCGCGTCGAACATAGGCGACTCATCGATATCGAGGACGCGCGGAGTCTGGCTCGGGATCTCGAGGTGAGCATTGTCGACCTGAGTGGCGGTCAGCCGGTTCGGCTGCCCGCTCGTTCTCGGCCGACGGTGGTGAAGAAACCCGTCGTGGTCAGCCCCATTCTCGAGGTGGGCGGTGGCGACCGAACGCAGGAGGCATCGCGTTCGTCGACTGCCCTCAGGATGTTGAAGTTCTGGTGGCAAGAGGCGTCACCGGAAGAACGCGTACAGTTCCGTCGTTCGATCGCGGAATAGTCTCCCTACGCAATCTCGCACAGGGGATCGGCCAGGCGCCTGCTGCCGGCGATTCGATTCAGTCCGTCCCCGACCTGGATGATCCATTGGCCGACGCCCCCTATGCTCGCGGCATGTCGCACAGCCGATGGCTCCGAACCAGCCTCCGAACCCTGCACCTGATCGCTTTCGGCGCTTTCTATGGCGGACATGTTTTTCATGTCGACGATCAGGCACTCATCCCTGCGCTGGTCGCGGTCGTCGGAACCGGAATAGCATTTCTGCTTTTCGAGGTGTGGCGCGCACCGGTCTTCCTGGTTCAGGTCCGCGGTCTGGTGACCTATTCGAAGGTGGCGCTCCTCTTTGCCAGCTATGGGTTTCCGGATCATCAGGTCGCGATTCTCACGGTGATCGCGATCATGGGTAGCCTGGTCTCCCATGCACCTGCGAGCATTCGCTACTACGCCCTGTTCAGGGGCGAGGTGATCGACAGCGGGAAGGGTTGAGGCGGGGGCCGAGCTGGTGACTACCCCTCGGGCACGCTTCCGGGTGTCAGCTTCTCGTAGGCGTGGGGTTTCCGCTGCTCATGAATCGTGCTTTCCCGACATCAGGCGCAGCTCCTCCGCGTTCAGTATCACCACGCGCCCCACCGAGCCCCGAATCAATCCCTCTCGTTCGAAGCGGCGCAGGGTCCGAATCGCCGTCTCCACCGTCGTTCCCGCGGTTTCGGCCAATGCGCGTCGGGTCACCCGGGCCTCCCCCCCGCGTGTGGCGTCGAGCAAGGCACTGGCGAGCCGGGCGGGGGCGGGGTCGTGGGCGAATGATCGCAGGCGTTCGTGCGCTTGGTGTAGCCGCCCTGAAACGATCTTGAGCACCTCGACAGCGAGCAGCGGCTCTTCGTTGAGGAGTGTGAGGACAGATTTTCTGGGCAGGCACCACGCTATGCCATCGGTCAGAGCCTCGGCGCTGGCGGGATACTGATCTTGCCCTAGCGCTGAGATCGCCCCGAATGCCTCGCCCGAATACAGGGTTTCGAGGGTCGCCAGTCGGCCGTCCACCGAACTCTTGTAAAGACGCACCTTTCCCGTTCGGACGACCCAGAGATGCTCCGCTGGCTCGCCTGCGAAGAAGAGGACTTTTTGCTGGTCGAATTGTTTCGTGACCAGATGGGGACGCGCCGCTTCGAGTCCTTCTGGACTGAGCGCGCGGAAAAACTCGGCAGCTTCCAGCTGGATTTCAGCTTTTTGCGGCGTCACATGGGACCTCGGCGGGCGAACGAGCTTTGATTCTTTCCGATATGAGAAAGGTCATGGTCGCCAGGCGAAATTCCATATACCCTGAATACGGTTCTTCGCGCGGAATGGGTTTTGATGGGAGCGCTTGGGTGGTGAGAAAGATAATTGACGAGCATAGAGCGTTGGACAGGCTGTTCGCTACGACACTGGAAATGTTGGGCGGCGGCGGCGGCTCCAAGCGACAGATCGAAGACGCCTTCGAGGAACTCAGAAAGGCGATGGAATCCCATCTCGGAGCGGAAGAAACCCTCTACTTCCCGACGATCTGGGACCTTCTGCCGGAGTTCAAGGATCGTCTGCGGGCATTCATTCGCGCCCACCATCGCTTCCGGGGGCATGTCCAGGAGATCGCGGGGCTGATGGAGAGCGATGAGATGGAAGAAGCCACCTATGTGCTCGAGGGGCTCAGACTCGAGTTCGGCAGGCACGAGCGAGGTGAGGAGGACGCGCTGCGCTCCCTCGATCAAGAGATACTAGATGGCGAGACAAAATAAATCGAGCCACTTTTCCTTTTCTTGAAATCAAATGGGTCCCTGGATCGTATCCCCAATAGGCCCCTCGCTGGAGATTGCGGCGGGGCAAGGCGCCCATGAGAACCAGAACTAAGAAAGGAAAGAACTGATGACCACCCGGAAGATCCTGACCTCGGGATTGGCAATAATCACCCCCGTCATGATGCTCGCGTTGCTCGCGGGCTCGGCTCAGGCGGGCAATGATGCTTCAATCAAGGGGGACCTGAGAACCAATATCCACAAGGCGATGGATTCGTTCGTGGATCAGCAGACGGTCGGCGACAAGCTGCGCATCTACGATGCCGTCGATGGGAAGCTCCTGCGCCTCGGGTCCTACGAGTTGCACAGCGGGATCGTCAAGAAGGGCGATTTCTATGTGAGCTGCGCGGATTTCCAGGACCAGGACGGGCGGAAGATCGATGTCGACTTCCTGGTGATTCCCAATGGCGGTGAACTCCAGGTCACCCAGGGCATCGTGCACTCCGTCGAAGGCAAGAAGCGAAAGTACCATCTGGAGTGAAGGGACGTTGGGCGCAGTCGTCCGAGCCGGTCGAGAACCTCGAGGAGCTCTTTCAGCGAGGCTTTCGGTACGCGCTGGCGCTGACTCACGAGCCCGACCACGCGGCTGAGCTGGTCCAGGATGCCTGCGTGGCGTGTCTCGCCGCGCAGGCTCCGTGGGGCACGGGTTATCTTTTTGCCGCCATCCGCAGTCGTTTCGTCGATCAATACCGTCGCCGGAAGCTGACCCTCGTGGAACCGATCGGCGGCGAGGAAGAACTCGCGCAGGCGGGTGCTCATGTGGATCCGCGAGAGGATGAGCTCCTCGAGGCTGGTCTCGACTCGCTCGATCGCGCGTTGGGCCGATTGCGTGCGGAGGAGCGAGAGACACTCTTCCTGGCCGCGGTGGAGGGCTATACCGCGCGGGAGATCGCAGCGTTGACCGGGCGCCCGCGCGGCACTGTTCTGAGCGTCCTGCATCGTGCACGACGCAAGATTCGCGACCTCCTGCGGCCATCGGAGGCCGTGAAGACGTCATGAGTCGCGAAAATCTCGATGATCACCTTCGCCGCCACTACGGCTCCCAGGAAATCGATCAAGCCATTCTCGCGCGGCTGACGCAGCTGGCGGATCTGCACGGAGGGGGCCGTCAGGCGACGGACGCTGCAGATCACCGCAGCGTTGCCCGTCGTCGATTTAGGCATCGCTGCGCGGTGGCAGTCGCCGCTGCTGCGCTGATCCTTCTCTCCGTCTTCTTCCGGGATCTGCAGGGGGGCGACTTCGACGCGCTGGCGGGATCGATCCTGCGCGAGGTCGCGCTCAACCACAGCAAGAACCTGGAGGTGGAATTCGCCGCCGCCGCGTACCCGCAATTGCGCGAGCAGATGGCTGAACTCGATTTCCCTCTGCGCGCGCCGCAGCGACTCGCAGAGGCTGGACTCCGGATGCTCGGCGGACGTTATTGCTCGATTCAGGGGCGCCTGGCGGCTCAGATCAAGGTCGAGAACGAAGACGGCCGCATGCTCACGCTTTATCAGGCGAGCTTCGATGAGCATTTCGAGGGGTTGCCGGAGCTGCAGCGAGAGCAGGGCGGGGTTCAGATTCGGATCTGGCGCGAAGCTGACCTGTTATTCGCGCTGGCCGGCTTCGAGCGCTGATCCAGAGCCGGCGAGGCTCGGGAGGGGCGAGGGTCGGGCCGATCGGGCTGGGCTCAAGAGGCGCCCTTGCCCGTGTGCAAACGAGGACGCGGCCGCACGTCAGAGTGCGGCCGCGTCTTTTGTCCGGATCGGTCCGGAGTGCGCAGTCTGTTGTAAAGATCAGAACTTGAAGTTGAAATCCCCGCGGATGCGCTGGTTCGAGTGCGTTCCACCGTCGAAATTCCGGTCCCTCTCGAAGAGCGCCCAGGTTCGGAACGACACGGCCTTGGTGAGCGACCAGTCGATTCCGGCGATATGGCCGGTAAAATTCGACGCGCGGCTCTGGAAATCGTCCTGGGCGGTGGCGTTGTAGACCGCGTCGGCCTCGATCTTCTGATACTGGTAGAAGAGCTTGTGCGTGCGGCCGCAGAGCGGGAACTTCGTCTTGGCCCCCACCGCCCAGCCCATGGACTCGGAGTCCCTGTTGGCGCCCAAGTTATTGATCAACTCGGCTACGACCGTGATGGGGACGGAGAGACCCGTATAATCGACGCTCACGAAGCTATTGAGGATCGTGAAGCGGGATGCGTACACGCCGCCCGCGATCGTGTTGCCGCGAGCGTTGCCAACGAGGCCGCCCACCCCGGTCGAATTCATATCCGAGTACTTGTAGAGCGCAACCGCGGCCGTGACCTTGACGTCGCCCTCTTTGACTTCGGCATAGCCCTGGATCGGGAGGATCGTGGCGTTGTTGCCGTTGTTGTTGTCCAACACCCAGATTCCCGTCGCGCCGCCCACCGCGAAGCCGTTTTGGCTCCAGCGGTAGCCGACCTGCCCGCCTTCGGGATTGACATCCGCATCCCAGACCAACTCCCCGTAGACCGGGTTCGTCTTGAAGGGGTTGGCCATCTTGCCGCCTTCGACCCAGGCGCCTTCAGCCCAGCCAGGCGAATATTTGACGTAGGCGCGGTCGAGGGAGAATTCCCAGGAATTGAATTCGTTGCCGAAGGTCTGGTGAGGGCTCTTGGGGTCCTGGCTGTTTCCGGTGCGGACTCGGAAGCCGGCCATCACCTCGTCCGTCACGTCGACACCCACGCCGAAGCGCAGCCGAGCGCGCGCGCGGTGGCGGTTGTCATTACCATTCCCGCGACTGGCGTCTTTCTCGTATCGCAATCTGATATCACCGGAGGGATGAATGCGATCCATCAGCGACTCGCCTTCCGCAGCGGCGGTGGCTCCGCTGAACAAGGTGATGAGGGCCGACCCAACAATCAACGACAGAATCGAGCGAAATTTTATATTCATGGTGCAGGCGACACGCAACCTGCGTGCCAGACTGCGGGAGCCCCTGTGGCGACTAGGGCGTTCCCAGTATGTAAAGCTGTCCCGTCTGTCACACACCGGGGGACAATTAGTCGCGCCTACGCCCGCCCCGCGCGCCCATGTCACACGCCCCTGCAGACCGCACGTCTCGTCGCCTCGATTCGAGCAGATTTCTTCGCGCACCTGTAGTCGACTCGCTCGATGCTAGTCGGGCCGCCTGGGCCTGTCCGCGTGAGCCAGCTCTACCTGCGACACCCCTTCGACATCGCCCGGTTCCAATTTCCAGCCCGAAACGTTCCAACGCAGCCGATTGATGCACGGCGGGCCATTCGCGTGCGATGAGCGCCAGCCGCCCGCGCTCGCCGCGGCCGGATCCGGCCCGTTCTTTCATCCAGGAGCCCGTGATACGCCCTATAGAGCGCCTCGATACGATTCTTCGAGGATCTCCCGGGCGTCGCGCCGAGAGCGGCATTCGCACGCGGATCATCGATTCGTTCGCTCGCGCTGCATCCGCCCGCTGCACTTATGACGAAGGTCATACAGGCCGGGGAACCGGCTCTCTATAAAGCGACGCGGCGGCAAGATGCGATTCGGCCGCGAGGCGAGGAACGTACGTCGATGATCTCGCAAGCGCAGAGTATCGATCACCACGACACCACTTCTTTGAAAATCAGGAGAACCAAAATGCGGATCAAGCGAGTCGACACGATGATGATGTTGTCACTGATCGCAACAGCGATGCTCATGGCGAGCGCCACGTCCGCCTACGAGGTCGTGGCGGTCAAGAATGGGGGCACGATCTCCGGGACGGTTTCGGTATCCGGTTCGGTTCCCGAGCCGAGACGCTTCAAGGTAGAGAAGACACCGGAGGTCTGTGGCGCGGACGATCGCATGGTCGAGGAGGTCCGAGCCAGCGGCGGAAAGCTGGCCGACGTCGTGGTCTTCCTGGACAAGGTCGATGCAGGCAAACCCTTCGCAAAGGAAGAAGCACAGGGCGGTCCCCCCGAGAGCGCTTTCCATGCGCAGAAGGTGGGTGGGAACGCTGAATTTCCGGGGACCACCATCAAACCCAAGGAATGCATCTTCGGTCCCTACACGGGTGTGGTGGCCGACGGGAAGATGATGAAATTCAGGAACCAGGATCCCGTTAAGCACAGCCCCCACACCTACTCCTCGAAGGGGCGTGTCAAGAAGACCATGCACAACGAGGACCTCGAAGGGGATGGCGAGATCGATCTCAAGCTCAAATTCGGCAAGAAATCGATCCGCGTCGTGAAGCTCGAGTGTGACCAGCACGAGCATATGCAGAACTGGTTTCGCCGTGTGGAGAATCCCTACTACTCCTTCTCCTCGGCCGACG
Source organism: Deltaproteobacteria bacterium (assembly GCA_002719955.1). Classification (GTDB taxonomy): domain Bacteria; phylum Myxococcota_A; class UBA9160; order UBA9160; family UBA4427; genus UBA4427. Next base: position 125,749 of record PBFW01000026.1, read on the forward strand.
GCAGCTTCAAGATCGAGAACGTTCCCCCTGGAACCTACAAGCTGATTGCGTGGCACCCGAAGTTCAAGAGAGAGCAGAAGAAGGATGTCACGGTGGCTGCCGGCGGGAGTGTTGGCGCTGACTTCAACTTCAAGGCCAGGGGCCGGCAGGCCGCTGCCGCAGGGTCTGCCCGATGAAATCGACTGTTCTGGCGACTCTGAGAAGAAGTGATCCGTCGCTTCCCGAAATATCGGTGCGGGTTGGTCCCGTGGGCATTTCCGGAGTTCTGGGGCTTCTCATGATCATGCTCGCGATGATCGCCGGCCTCTTGCTCGGCACAAGCCAGGCGTTCGGTCATGGCGAGGAGAGGACGAAAGAAGCAGAGGAAGCGAGCCAGAGCATCTACAGCGGCGTGGCGGGAATTCCAGCCGCCATCAATCTGGGCTTGACGGGGGCGAAGGGGACGACCAATCCGAACCTCGCCGCCCGCCATCTGCAGCAGAAACAGAAGATTGCGATCGAGGGTACCTATACTCAATCGGGGAAGCAGCATTTCGGTGGCGACTTGCGCGAAGATGTTCGCTTGGTTCGCACGGCCACCGATTCGGTCGGGCGTGGCCAGCTCTGCGCGGATGGAATCCCTAGGCGCGTCTACGATGTGACCGCCATCAACGTAGATATCACGCTCAATCAGTACCACGACTTCTACCCCGGTTATATGTACGTGTTGACCGAGAATATCGAGGCGGTCCGCGAATCGGAGCTGCGCAACGAAGACGCCCGCTATGCGCTCGACGACCCCGGGTCCGTCACGAATGGTCTGTCGGGCGACATCATCCAGCCGCTGGCCATTCGCGTGAATCAGGGCGAGTGCCTGGTCGTGAAATTGTCCAACGAGGTGGAGGAAGAGGACGTCTCCTTTCACCTGCACGGGTCGAGCCTGGTCGTCAGCAAGACGGGTGAGCCGGCCAGTTCCGTCAATCCCGACACGAATGTCGCCCCGGGAGAGACGACGAGCTTCGAGTGGAATGTCGGAACCGACCAGCAGGAGGGCGTTCACCAGGTCCATAGTCACAATCACACGCAAGCGGCCACCGGTTTGTTCGGAACCGTGACGGTTGAGCCCGAAGGCTCGAGGCACCTGAGCCCCTATACGGGCGAGCCGATCGAGAGTGGTTGGTTGGCCATGATCGAAGATCCGAATGGCCCCGACTTCAGAGAATTCGTCGTCGTTTACCACGAGACCGGCGATGGAGAAATGCGACCGCTCAACATCAAAGAGGAGATGATCTCCCAGCGCGACCCGACCGCACACAACTATCTCTCCGCGGGCAAGGCGCTGAATTATCGAAGCGAGCCCTTCGGAAACGGTTTGCGCAAAGAGGAAAAGATGTTCGGCCTGATGGACGAATCTCAATCCTATAGCGCCTACCATAATGGCGACCCCTCCACCCCGATTCCGCGCTCCTACCTCGGCGATCCGGCAAAATGGCGGCTGGTCCACGGGGGGAGCGAGGTCTTCCATTCGCATCATCTGCACGGCGGCGCGATCCGCTGGCGGCGCCAGGCGGAGCTCGAGCAGGACCTGGATCTCTTCGGTTCAGCAAACGAGAATCTGGCGACCAATGGTCCGATCAAAAACCCCCCGATCCAGGTCGCTTCGAATCGGGTCGACGTTCAATCCCTGGGCCCGGCCGAAACCCACGATCTGGTGATCGAATGCGGCTCCGGCGGCTGTCAACGAACGGCGGGCGATTTCCTCTATCACTGTCATGTCGTGCACCATTATGTCGCGGGCATGTGGGCCTATTGGCGGACCTACAACACCCTGCAGGTCGAAGGCGCCAAGACCGACACGATGCCCCCTCTGGCGGAACTTCCCGACCGCAAAGGCAGGATCGTCGCCGCCGTGGACTCGACCCAGCTCGTGGGGAAGAGGGTCGAATGGTTCGGCCAGGACTTCGAGATCGCCGGGCGCCATGCGAAAACCGATCTTTCGAAGAGTCGCTTCTCGCTGACCGACTGGGTCGAGATGCAACTGCCTCCTCGCGGATTGCCCGGAAAAAAAGAGGATTGGAAGGAACAGATTCTCGCCTACGACTCGAGCGTTTGGAATTGGGATCGCAAGGGCGACCTTTATCTGGGTGAACCGGAAACCATGGTCAGCTGGGCGAAATACAAGCCCGAGTGGATGGGTGATAAGGCCGGCGAGCGTCCGGTCCTGCTCTTCGACCCCGCCACGGGCAAGCGCGCCTATCCGGGCATGCGACCGCATTTCGGAAAGCGGCCGCCTTTCAGCCCAGGCAAGAGTCCGGCCCCCTTCCTCGAGCCGATTCATCGCCAGGCGAATGGTCTCGAGAGTGCCAACGTCGCGCGCCCCGGAGAGAACGGGCCCTGGAGCCTATGCCCGCGCGAGTCGGCCTCGCCGAGCCAACAGAAGCAATACAATATTCACGCGATCAGCACCCCGATCACGTTGTCCGAGGCGGAGGGGAATCAGCCGGCCATCATCGATCCGCTGGGCCAGCTCTATGTGCTTCACGAAGAAGAAGAAAAGATCCGTGCCAACGACGACCTGAAGATTCCGCTCGTCGTCCGCATGAATGTCCACGACTGCGTGGATGTCGTCCTCTCCAATGAGATTCCCGACGACCACGAGAACCTCTATTCCAGTAAAGTGAATATGCATATTCACTTCGTGCAATTCGATGTTCAGGCCTCGGACGGTGTGATCACCGGCATGAATTACGAGCAGTCGGTGCGCCCGTTCACCATCCTCGAGGATGAGGGCAAGGGGATGGGGACTCCCCAGAATACGCTGACGACCTCCCGCGCGAAGGCCGGGGCGACGTCGGTCAAGGTCGTGGATGCCAGCATCTACCAGCCGGGGGCCTACGTCGGAGTTGGAATGGACGCCGTCGGGCGCCTGGATATCCGACAGATTGAGAAGATCAGTGGCAATAAGCTGGTCTTCACCGAGCCGCTCGAACACAAACATTCGAAGGGCGAATTCGTCAGCACGGAATTCGTTCGGTATCGCTGGTTCGCTGATTCGGATTTCGGCATCACCTATTGGCATGACCATGTGTATGGCCTGACCTCATGGGGCCACGGCCTCTTCGGCTCGACGATCATCGAACCGAAGGGCTCGACCTATCACGATCCGGCGACCGGTGAGCCCGTTCGCAGTGGCAATATCGTCGATATCCACACCAACGAAGCGGTTTCCGCCCAGGTGACGGGAAGTTTCCGCGAATTCGTGATGCAGATCCAGGACAGCAATCCCATCACGGAGACCCAGGTCATCGCGGGCGCCGTGCTCAACAAGAAGCCCGGCCCTGATGCGGTCCCCAATACCATCAACGCACTGGGGAGCATGGATTCCTGGAGCCTGCCGGTGAATGCGTTCAGCTATCTGAACGGTGGCGATCGCACCTCGGGGGGCTCGATCGGGTTACGCGCGGAGCCACTGCATCGACGCTTGAACGAGAACGACGATCCGTCCCTCTTGTTCAGTAGCGGGGCGCACGGCGATCCCGACACGCCGCTGCTCGAGGCCTATCTCGGTGATCCCATCGTGATTCGGGCGCTGGCCGAGGCGGCCAACGAAAGCCACATGATCCACGTGCAGGGGCATTATTTCCCCATCGAACGCTTCTTGAAGGGTTCGCGTCCGCTGAGTTCGATTCATGTGGCCATCGCCGAACGATACGACCTGGTGATTCCGGCGGCGGGTGGACCCCAGAAGATGGCCGGCGACTACATGTATCACAGCGGTCGGCTCTCTCATTTCGGTGAGGGGATGTGGGGGCTGATTCGCGTCGAGGATGAAATCCGCAAGGGGCTGATGCCGCTGCCGATGCGTAGGGAAATTCCGAAATCGGCGCGGGAGGTGTGCCCGGTGGATGCGCCAACGAAAAGCTTCGACGTCGCCGCGATCGATTTCCCGCTGGATCTGAACCCCAAGGCGCCCGATCAGGTGTCGGCCCCGACCGGGACCAACCGCAACCTGATCCTTGCCAATCCCGACGGCAAGATCTACGCGCTTGAGAGTGAGGTCAAGGCACTGAAGGCAGGGAAGAAACAGCCTCACCCGCTGACGCTTCGCGCGAATATCGGTGATTGCATCAAGGTCACGCTGCATAATCGGATGAAGAGCGAGAAGGCTTCGTTCCACGCAGACATGTTGGCCTACGATCCCAATGACTCGATGGGGGCCAATATCGGGCGGAATCGTGGCGATCAGACGGTGTCGCCCGGTGGCAAGCGAGCCTACACCTTCTATGCGCACCCCGAGTTCGGCGAAGCCACCGCGATGGTCAGCGATTATGGCAACGTCACCCGGAACCTTCGAGATGGCCTCTACGGCTCCATCATCATCGGCCCCCGAGGTTCCAAGTACCGGGACCCCGTGACGGGCAAGGACATCTCCCTGGCCAATCGCTGGCAGGCGGATGTGATCGTCGACCGATCTCTGCGTGGAAATCGAAGCCGCTCGGACTACCGGGATGCAGCGCTCTATTTCCAGGAAGAGGACAATCTGATCGGCACGTCCTTCATGCCCTACATCTCGAGTTCGGCGGGCCTGTCTGCGGTCAACTATCGCATCGAGCCCATGGCCTGGCGGGCGGAGACCTATGACTGTCCCGAGGAGGACGCGGCCCATTGTCAGGGCAAGGCGCCCGATCCGGTGACACCCCTGATCGAAGTGCGGGCCGGCACGGCGGTGCGAATGCACGTGGTCGGCGCGCACGGAGAGCAGAACTCGACCTTCAGCCTCGAGGGCCACCAATGGCCGCTCGAACCGAATGCGCCGGGAGCGGAGCTTCTGGAGGTCCAACAATTCGGTCCGACCGATACGCTGGAGCTCAACTTCAGCGCGGGTGGGCCGCACGCGATTGCTGGCGACTATATGTGGAGCAGCGAGCGCATGCCTTATTCGATCGCTGGGCAGTGGGGAATTTTGCGAGTCCTGCCCGCGTCTGGGCGCGGGCACCACAAGAGAACCGCCGACATGAATTTACGCGAATTCGAACGCGTGAAACCCGAAAGTGAATCTGTAGCTCGGGATCAAGTACAGCCTGTAACTATCAAGCAAACCGTATCCAGGGTTTTGGGGCGAAAATCATGACCGAAAGAAGATGGAGTGTGGATTTGACTGTGAAGCGCAATTTCGCGACCCAGGGTGTCGTGCTGTTGACTTTGGCGACGTGCGTCGTGCTGGGCCTATTGATGAGTGCGGCCGCCACTGCCGGGCCTCGTCCGCTGGCACCGCTGCCCAAGGTGAAGATGCCGAGCAAGGCCAAAGTCGAAGTCGGCAAGCTGATGTTCTTCGAGAAGCGGCTATCCGGCGACGCGGATCGCTCGTGCGCAGATTGCCATATCCCGGAGCAGGGGTGGGCCTTCCCGGAGCCTCTCTCGATCGGGTATCCCGGAACGCTCCATTACCGAAACGCGAAGACCGTCTTGAATGCGCGTTTCGCGAAGTATTTCTACTGGGACGGGCGCTTGGACGGGGGCAATGACCTTCCGACCCAGGCGCGAGATTCGATGACGGATTCTCATTTCATGGCCGCGGACGGCCGCATCATGGGCCAGCGCATGAAGCAGATTCCGCAATACGTGAAAATGTTCAAGAAGGCGTACGGCAAGGAGCCCCATTTCGGCGTGATCATCAAGGCGCTGGGTGATTTTGAAAAGACGCTGGTCTCGAGAAATGTCCCGCTCGATAAATATCTCAAGGGGGACAAAAACGCGCTCTCCGCGAAGGCGAAGCAGGGACTCGCTCTTTTCGAAGGCAAAGCCGGTTGTATTCAGTGCCACGACGGACTCATGTTGAGTGATGGGAAGCCGCATGCCACGGGTGTGCCGGTGAACCCAGATATCTTCGAGGTCAAGCGCTACACGACGCTGCGCTCTCAGCAGATGTTCTTGGGAACCCCCAACTACTACAACCTGAAGCAGGACCCGGGCTTTTTCGCCACAGAGAAGAATTCCAAGTTCTTCGGCACTTTCGTCACGCCCTCTCTCCGCGAAGTCTCGAAGACGGCGCCCTACATGCATAATGGCGTGCTGCCGACGCTTGAAGCGGTCGTTGACTTCTACAATGTCGGCGGCATCAGAGAGGCGACGAACAAGGATCCCCTGATCAGACCGCTCGGTCTGAGCGGCAGCGAAAAGACGGCGCTGGTCGAGTTCCTGAAGAGTCTTGCTGGGGACGATCTGGGTTATCGCACCGCCGACTACACCGCGGACAAAATGCCTCCCTACGAACTGCTGAAGTGGGTCGGCAAGGATAACTAGTGCGCCTCGGGCACGTATTTCTCGAAGAAGAAACCAAGGTGATGAAAATGCAAAGAGCAACGAGTAGGACATCGCGAAAGTCAAACTTGATCTCTGGAGCCTGGGGGGGGCTGGCCGTTGCCATTCTCACTCTCCTTCTCGCTGGACCGGCATTCGCCGGAACTGCGAAGCAGGTGACGAGAGGTGACAAGACGTTCTTCGAAATTGACGGGGAGCTCTTTCCGGCACTCGAGCCGCTGGGGCCGCCTCCTATTCCGAAGGACAACCCCCAGCGCGTCGATGCAGAGGGCTGGCCCCTGGAGGACGACCCCAAGGTGAAGCTGGGCAAGCTGCTCTTCTTCGAGCCCGCCCTCTCCGGAGACGGCAGCGTCTCGTGTCAGACCTGTCATGTCCAGGGGGCCGGTTGGGCGCTCAATTCAGCGATCAGCCGAAGCTATCCCGGTCAATCCCATTGGCGCAATTCCCAGTCCGTCGTCAACGCGGCCTACATGAGCAAGTTATTCTGGGACGGCCACACGGCGAGCCTTGAGACCCAGGCGCCCTCCGCCGCGAAGGGACTGGCGGGCAATGGCAAGCACGACATGATGTCGGCTCGCCTCACGGTGATTCCGGAATACGTCGAGATGTTCACGGAGGCGTTCGGGTCGATTCGAAATCCGATGAAGGATTCCTGGCGGGCGATCTCCGCCTACGAGCGGACACTGACGAGCACCGATTCCCCGATCGACCAGTACCTGCGCGGGGACAAGGACGCGTTGGACGAGTCGCAGGTGCGTGGCATGGACCTCTTCAACGGCAAGGCCCGCTGCATCATGTGCCACAACGGCAAGCTGGCGTCGGACGAGAAATTCTACAACCTCGGTCTGCCCAGACAGCCCCTCTTCTCCGAAATTGCGAAGAATCAGATTGGATTCAGGTCGCAGAATTACGGGGCGGGTCTACCAGAGGAGATGTTTCGAAAGACGAAATCCGATCTCGGCCTCTACCACCGGACCCACAATCATGAAGACGCGGGTCTGTTCCGAACACAGCCGCTGCGTTTTATCGAATACACGCCGCCCTATTACCATAATGGTGTGATGGATGACTTGTTCGAGGTGGTCGAGTTCTACAACGACGGCGGTGGTGAGGATTATATCCTGGAGGATATGGGATTTTCCACGAAGACCGACCGTCTGAGGAAACTGAATCTCACCTCTGATGAGATGGATGACCTGGTGGCCTTCCTCGAGGGCTTCAGCGGAACGGAAATCTTGACGAGTGTTCCGGAGCTACCGAAGCCTCCGGTCAGAGTCTCCATCAAATAGATCCCATACGGGCGAGGAATTGATCATGGGTATTGATAACGAGATCATGGAAGTAAACTCCGAAGCGGAAGGTCGGCCCTGTCAGTTGAGCAGGCGTCGTTTTCTCCAGGCCGCCGGCGTGGGCGGAGCCACTGTGGCGATGCTCACCATCCCGGGCTGCGGAACGATGCTGGCGAAGACGACTCCGCTGCCGAGTCAGCGGGTGGCCAGTCTGGCCGATCTGAAAGTCGATCGGCCGATGACGATCACGTACCCGGATCCCGGGTCCACGTGCATGCTGGTCAAGCTCGGGACCCCGGCTGGTGGAGGGATCGGGCCCGACGAGGACATCGTCGCCTTCAGCCTCGCGTGTCCTCATATGGGGATGACCTTGCTGGGCAGCTACAACGCCGAGCACAAGGGGCTGGGACCCTGTCCGTCGCATCTCACGCGCTTCGACTTGACCCGCTACGGGATCGTGATTTCCGGTCACGCCACCGAGAGCCTGCCGCAGGTCATGCTCGAAGTGGAGGCGAACGGAGAGATCTATGCAACCGGGATCAGGGGCCTGGTCTACGGCCGCACGAGCAATCTTGGCTGATCGAATCGACTCAACCAGACAATCACCCACTGCACGAGTGACAGAGGAATATAGACATGGCCAATAAACCGTATTACATCCCCGCGAGCGAAGTGCCCTTGCCGCCCCCGGACGCGGACGAGTTCAGCACCTGCTGCGACTACTGCGTCGTTGCCTGTGGCTACAAGGTCTATCGCTGGCCGCTCAAGGGCAAGAGTGGGGGACCGAAGGCCTCCGAGAATGCACTGGGCGTGGATTTCCCGAGAGGCCCGCTGAAGGGCGGGTGGATCAGCCCGAATATGCATAATGTCGTCACGGCGAACGGCAAGAAGCAAAACGTGGTGGTTGTCCCGGATAAGGACTCAAAGGTCGTTAATCGCAATGGCGCCCACAGTATTCGTGGCGGGTGTATCGCCCAGAAGGTCTACAACCCGGACACGCCCACCCGCGATCGCCTGCAGTATCCGCAGATGCGGGTGAACGGCAAGCTTGAGCGCATCTCCTGGGATGACGCCACCGACATCTTCGCTGAGATGGCAAATTATGTCATCGAGAAGTACAGCGAGAATGCCTACGCGCAGAAGCAGTACTCGTATCAGTATTTCGAGAACAATTACGCGCTCACCAAGCTCGCTCTGCGGCATATCAACACGCCGGCGCATGCCTATCATGACAACCCGGGCCACGCGCCGGATACTCCCGGTTTCCGCGATGCCGGCATCGACAACTTCTCGGCCTGTTATGACGACTGGTACGAAGCGGATGTCGTGTTCCTCAGTGGTACGGATCCCTTCGAGACCAAGACCATCATCTGGAACGAGTACATGCTGCGAGGCTCGATGGAGCATGGTCAGAAGCAGATCTTCGTCAATCCGCGAAGGACGCCGGGCGTCGACTACGCAGTGAAGCACGGGGGCCTGCATCTGCAGCTGATTCCGGGCTCGGACACCATTCTGCATATGGCTCTGGCGCGCATCATCCTCGAGAACGGCTGGCAGGACAAGGAATGGCTGGCTGAGTTCCCTCCGGCCAACCACTGGGAGTCCAACTCGGGCTTTGGTCGCGGGATCCGCGACACGCCGTGGCAGTGGCGCACGACGTGGGGGAAGGTCCAGACCAAGGGCTTCGACGACTACAAGAAGTGGATCCTGAGTCAGAAGGAATCGGAGCTCGACTTTGCTGCCAAGACCTGCGGCCTGCCGAAGGAGCAGATCATCAAGGCTGCGGAGATGATGGCGAAGCCCCGACCCGATGGGACGCGCCCGAAACTCTCCGTGGCGATTGAAAAGGGCAACTACTGGACGAATAATTACAGCAACACCGCGTCCATCGCCTCGCTCGGTCTGATCTGCGGTGCGGGCAACCGGCCCGGACAGATGATCAGTCGCCTCGGGGGGCATCAGCGCGGCGGCAATAGTGGAGGTTCGTATCCGCGTTCGAAGGGTCCGGAGAAGTTCTTTGGCCGACGGCGGATGCAGTTGAATCTGGACAAGTGGCTGGAGAATGGACATGTCCGAATGGCGTACGTCGTCGGGACGACCTGGATCGGTGCGATGTCGGCCTCGCAGTCGCTGCAGGCTTCCATCACGAAGGCGACCCGGGGAAATCCCCATCAGATCACGCGCAATCAGAAGGCGCACGCCATCGAGATGATGAAGAGGCGCGTCGACTCTGGAGGCACGCTGATCGTCAACCAGGACATCTACCTGCGCGAGCCGATTGGCAGCGAGCTGGCAGATTTCGTGTTCCCCGCGGCGGCGTGGGGCGAAGAAACCTTCGTCCGTTCGAACGGCGAACGCCGGATGCGCATCTACGACAAGTTCTACGATGCGCCGGGTGAATCGAAGCCCGACTGGTGGATCGTGGGCCAGATCGGACAGAAGATGGGCTTCCCCGGCTTCGATTGGAAGAGTTCAAACGATGTCTACGAAGAGAGCATGCGAGGGAATCGCCGAGGCCGACGGGATTACGCGGTATTCCTCAAGTATGCCAAGAAAGCGGGGAAAACCGGTCACGACTTCCTGCGAGAACTCGGTACCCAGGGCATCCAGACTCCCGTGCGGGAAGTGGACGGCAAGATCGTCGGGACCAAACGCTTCCATGACAGTACGTTGGAACTGCCCAAGACGGGTCCCGAAGCGCTGACCTGGATGCACAAGACCTTCAAGTCATTCAAGACGCAAACGGGCCGACCGCACCTGCTGAAATCCCCGTGGTTCATTTTCGCGGACTTCTATGACGCGATCAAACCGAAGGGAGATGAGCTGTGGGTCAGCAGCGGTCGGATGAACGAGGTTTGGCAATCCGGGTTCGACGATGTTCAGCGTCGTCCCTATATCATCCAGCGATGGCCTGAAAACATTCTCGAGATTCATCCCGAGGATGCAAAGGCACGGGGGATCGAGAGCGGCGACGTCGTCGAAGCGTATAGTGATCGCGTGGCGGTGCAGACCGGCGGATTCATCCACCGGACTCTGGAAGATTCGATGTACACGGGCCTGGTGAAGAATGGCCATATCGAATTCAAGAGTGCATCCGTCGAATTGGTCGCGATGGTGACCGATACGGTCCGGAAGGGGGCGACCTTCTCGATCTGTCTGATGAACCCGAAGCGCTCTGTGAATGCGCTTTCGCCCAGCGTCACCGATCCGATGAGCGGGAACTATCGCTTCAAGCTCGGTGTGGGCAAGGTTCGCAAGATTGGGGAGAGCCCCTACAAGGAGGATTTTGCCCAGATGACCTTTACGGATAGGACTTTCGGTTAGACAGAATAATCCTTTCGTCACGGGCAGCGAGCTTGTGACGGGGTGACGAAAAACCTCACGCCGGGTCGGCAAATCGCTGACCTGGCGTGTTGTTTCAAGCGGCCCCCGACGATCCGTCAGTCCTCTAGGAGCTACTGGCTTTGAGAATGAGAAAAAATACGATGCTGGATCTATTGCGAATATTGCGGACGGCTTGTTCATCCGGAGTGCTGGTGTGCCTCTTGGTGGCGGTTCTGAACGTGGGGTCAGCGCGAGCGGCCGCGCCGGGTCAGGAACTCTTCGAAATGAATTGCGCGGTCTGCCACGGCAAGGACGGGGTGTCCATTCTGCCGAATGCCCCCCACTTCGCGAAGGGGGATAGGCTGGAGAAAACGGATGATCTGCTCTTCGCGTCGATCGCCGACGGCCTGAACGTGATGCCGCCCTGGAAGAACGTGCTGAGCGAAGAGCAGATCAGCGAGATCCTGGTCTACGTTCGAACGCTCGCGAAATAGCCTTCCGCCAACGTGAGTCTGGCCGAATGATGCCTCGACTTCGCAGCGCGAGATTCGAGACTGGACTGATCGTCGGATGCGTCGTGCTGCTGGCGGCCGCCTGTACGGCCGGCCCTCCGGTTGCGATTCGAGCGGACCAGATCGTGGACAACCTGGATTCCACCAGGACCTTCGTTCGTCCCCGAATACAGGGGGAGGCGGGGCATCTGCGGATCGGACAGGGAATTCCCGGTGCTTGCCGGCTCTTCGGAATGGAGGGCTACCTGAAAGAGTACGTGAAGTGGTCGCTCGACCTGGGAGAGGCGGTTCCGGTCAGCGAGGATGGGCAGGTCGGCGAGGCGCGACTCGGTCGCTATATCGAGGCGATCACCTGCACGCCGAAGCGGTCCCACGTCCCCAGGATCACGGTCGAATCCAAGAGCGAGGCTTCCGACGGCTCGGTGACCGTCACTGGCCCGCGGGTCCATCACGGCCCGGAGCATTTTCCGATTCTGAGCGGCCACGCAGGAGCGTGCCAATTGCTGGGCTACGCTCAGAAGGTCGAATACTCGCTGGAATGGTCCTCTGGGCCCGCTCACGGGGTTTCTCTGACCCTCAGTGGGCGGATCTACGAGAGGGCCTCAGGGACGTATCTGACCGCTCTGGGGTGCAAGCAGAAGCCCTAGAAGCGAGGCGCAACGGTTGGCTGCAGCTAGAAACCAATCGAGCGCGACACCCGTAAAGAGAATTGAAAAACGGGCCGATGCGACCGCATTCGGCCAGGCGCGCGCGAGCCCTCGCGTGCATGAACGGAAGACAAGGATATTCTAGAGGTCTCATGGAATGAAGAGAATGATCTCGATCGTCGCCGCCGTCCTGGTTCTGGGTTTTCCCAGTGCTGCGAGTGCAGGACGCCCCGACCCCGAAGCCGGCAAGGAAATTGCGAAGGTGGTGTGCGCCGCATGCCATGGGTTGGATGGAATCAGTCTGGTCGCAAATTATCCGAACCTGAGGGGGCAGAAGGTCAAGTACCTGATCAAGCAGCTGGAAGATTTTCGGAGCGGTGCGCGCCAGAGTCCGCTCCTGATGTACCCGGTGGCCCAGAAGTTATCTGATCAAGATATTCGCGATCTGGCGGCCCATTTCGCGAATATGAAATAGAGATTCCGACAACGAGCGAATCGTTTCCCACGAGGCGCAGACGACAGATGGGGCCTATCTCGAACGAATCCAGGCGGAGTCATGCGTCGAGTCATCGCATCGTGTTGGCTCTTTGCGGGGCCGCATGGTTCTTGTCCTTCGTGCCGAACGCGCTCGCGATTGCGGGTGATCCGGTGGCCCAAGCCGATGCGGATCCTTCCGATGCCATTTCCGATGAAGTCCTGAAACCCCTCTCGGGTCGAAGAGTGTATAAACGCGTCTGTATGGCCTGCCATACGCTGAGCGTTTGGGGGGCGCCCAAACTCGGGGATCATGTCGCTTGGGCCCCGCGAATCAGCAAGGGCAGACCAGCGCTCTATTTCAGTGCGCAGAACGGGCTCAACGAGATGCCGCCCAGAGGCAATTGCGATTTCTGCACGGACGACGAGCTGAGGGCGGCCGTCGACTACCTGGTCGAGAAAGCGCAGCCGAGAAGGCGAGACGACTAGAAGCCCTCTCATGAATCCCAGCCGAGCCAGACGCTTGAGTTCGACCCGAGATCAATGCGCGAAATCGCAGCCATCGCCATCCCTACGGAGAGATGTCGCAACGCTGACGATCGGCCGGGATTCATGAGATGGCTTCTGGCGTCGGTCCGGCTGCGCGCATGGCCCGCGCGAGTTTCTCGTCTGCTCGCCGTGGCGGGTCGTCGGGGTGCGAACGCGCAGGCGATCCCATCCGCCGAGAGCCTGTTCTTGGCACGAGTTCTGCGCTCTTTCACTGAAGAGCGAGGGCGCCTGCGAGGGGCCCGGCGGTCGAGGAGGGGCGGCACGTGCCGAATGGGTCGACGGCCTCGAAGCGGGTTCTCGGGGCTTTGGCTGAATCGACGGGGTACCCTGCGCAGCGCCTTCTCGCTCTGATGTTGCGGGTTGCGAGCTGTGCGATTCCGGGACGGCTCTACCGCATCACGCCCGAGGTCTCCGGTTCGGTTCGCGGCGGGTCGGTCGCGAGCGGGGAGTCCCGACGGAGTCTGGTCGTGATCCACCGTCGAATTCGTGATCGCGGGCCACGAACGCAGCAAGAATTTCTGTGTCTTCCTGCACCTTCAGAGCGGGGCAAGGGATCGTGCCATCTGGCGCGTGACGCATTCGAGGCGCGAACTCGCCGGACCGGTCGAACTCGACTGCGATCTCGACCGACCTCCCGCCCACGGTCAGCCATGTTGGGTCGATGAGCCCGTCCGCCACTGGGCTCGAGGCGGTCGGGAATGCCCCCCCGCCCGCCTTGCAGCACGAAGGATCAGACACCATCAGCTGTGTCAGATTGGCCCACCGCGAGCCGAATTGACACAGTCTCTTGTCCCTGAAGCCGCTGTGGTCGGGCGGAATCGGCATGGCTTCTGCAACCCCCTGGTGGCAGAGGAGGCTCCGCCGATGAAGCGAACGATACTGGTGGTCGACGACGATCCGGTCATGCGGGAGATGGTGTCCGACCTGCTGGAGATTCGTGGCTATGACGTGCGCGCGGCGGGTTCGGCGGTCGAGGCCCTCGAGAAGGCCGCCGAACAGGAATTTGCGTGCATCCTCACCGACCTCCAGATGCCGGGGATGGATGGCATGGAGCTGCTCGGGGCTCTGCGCGAGCGATTTCCCGAGATCCCCACCGTCATGATGACGAGCTTCGGAAGCATCGAGACCGCGGTCGAGGCCATGCGCGTCGGGGCGCACGATTTCGTTACGAAGCCCTTCGAGCCCGACCGGCTCGGGCTCACCATCGAGCGCGCCGTCGAGAAGCGCGATCTCCAGGACGAGAACCGACGCTTGCGGGCGGCGGTCGAGCGCTCGTCCTCGTTCGGCGACCTCGTCGGAAAGAGCGCCGCCATGAATGAGATCTATGCGTTGATCCGCAAGATCGGCAGCAATGGCAGCAATGTGCTGATCACCGGCGAAAGTGGCGTCGGCAAGGAGGTCGTCGCTCGAACGATCCACTTCACCGGCAATCGCGCCAATCATCCCTTTGTCCCGATCAACTGCACGGCGATGCCGGAGGGATTGCTCGAGAGTGAGCTTTTCGGTCATGTGCGAGGGGCTTTTACCGGTGCGCATAGCACCAAGAAGGGGCTCTTTGAAGCCGCCGACGGAGGCACGCTTTTCCTGGACGAGATCGGCGATATGTCGCCGACACTCCAGGGAAAACTTTTGCGGGTCCTCCAGGATCGTGAAATACGTCCAGTTGGCGGAAATCACTCCATCAAGGTCGATGTTCGTCTAGTCGCAGCGACGAACCGGAACCTGAGAGTCGAAATCGAGCAGGGGAATTTTCGCGAGGATCTCTTCTATCGGCTCAACGTGATTCCGGTTCATATTCCTCCATTGCGTGAGCGGCCGGATGATATTCCTGCCCTCGCCCAGGCCTTCATTGAACGGCAAACGGGCGAAACGATTCGCCATCTGTCCGAGGAAGCCATGCAGAAGCTGCAGCGGGCCGCATGGCCCGGGAACGCGCGGGAGCTCGAGAATTGCATCGAGCGGAGTCTGGCATTGGCTGATGGAGAAGAGATTCGCGTCAGTGATATTCTGATCTCCGGCGAACCGGTTCGCGTCGAAGGCGGATTGGAAGGGTCGATTTCTCAGCTCGCGATCGAACACAGAGTGACCCTGCATGATCTCGGCGAGAAATATGTCGACGCGGTCCTCGAATCGACGAACGGTCGCAAGAGCGAGGCTGCGCGAATCCTGGGGGTGAATAGGAGAACCCTCTACCGCCGGGAGGAGCGAAAAGTCGCCAACGCCGCGGGGGCCTAGCGAGTAGCCCGACGCAGCATCCCTATTTCAGGGCACGAGGAGGAGCCGCACGCATGACGCTCAGCCAGATCAAAGTCCCCCTTTGTACCGTGCGGCTCAACGCAACCCTCGGTGAAGCCGCTGGCCTCATGGTTCGGGATTCGGTGGCTGCGCTGCTCATTTCGAGCGAGCTCCACGGGCCCGTCTAGGGAATCCTCACCGACTGCGACATCGTGGAAGAGATCGCCCGTGGTGGAGACCCACAGTTCGCTCGGCTACCGAGCGCCGGCGCCCGAAGCGACGCAGTGGCCTCCCCCGGCTGGAACGAAGCGGAGAGCGTGGGAGGCCTTCCGGCTAACATAGGACTTGGTATGACAACCGGGGGCAGGTCAGGATCTCCATCTGCTTCGTGATCAGATGGGCCGGTTTCGTTCCGCGAATCCCCGCTCTGTAGGAATCGTTGTCGCTGCTCTGTTGCCAGATATCGTCGCAGCGCGAGAGCGCTCAGCGATCGAATTCCTCGACATCGAATTCCTCGACATAGTAGGCGGGGATTTCGTCGCGCAGCTGCTTGTAGATCGGGTGTGGACCTTCGAGCACTTCGGGCATGAGGGGGTTGCAGTAGACCATTTCTGTTGCCCTTTGAGTGGTGTGAGAGGGCCGGGAATCGTGTGCCGGTCTCACGGACGCATGAATTCGTAATCCTGTTCGGGGTCGAGATTGTCGGCGATGAAGCGCAGCTCATCGGCGATGTCGGTCCAGGTCCTTTCCTCCAGCCAGGATTGGATGATCTCGTTGAGAAGAGCTCGTCCAATCACGTCGCTGGAAATGCCGTCCGAGAGGGCTTCTTGAAGGAGTGCGTCCAAATGCCGTCGAGCGCGAGCGTGTTCGCCGCTCATGGTCAGGCGTTCGGTTCGAGGAGATTCTTGGCCCACGTGCCGCCCAGTAGGATGGCTCTCAGGTTGTCCAAGTCGCCGAGGCAGGCGATATCGACGAGGGGGTCCCCGTCGACGATCACGATATCCGCGAGTCGCCCCGCCTCGATCGTGCCCGCTTCATCGCCGAGGCCCATGAGTTCGGCTCCGTTGCGAGTGGCCCATCCGATCACATCGACCGGCGAGATTCCCAGTCGTTTCACGTAGAGTTCGAGTTCGGGGATATACTCTCCGTGGGGCATGATGGGCGTTCCAAAGTCGTCGCCCACGACCATCTTGACGCCGGCGCGTGCGGCCTCCGCCATCGCCTCGCAGGTATATTCGAAATCTGCGCGGACCCCGGCGATCCGGGCGCGCGCCTCGGTCGGCGTCTCGGGAAAGCCTTCACTGATGGGGAGCGGCGAGGCGTCGTGATCCCACGACTCCGCGAATTCGAGGAATCGCTCGCTCCAGAGCATGCTCGGGACGACGTAGCTCTTCGCTTCGAGGATGGCCTCGATGCACTCGGCGTCGATTCGATCCGCGTGGTCGATGATATCGACACCGGCGCGTGCGCATTCGAGGATCGAGATCCGCGACGGCGCGTGTGCCCGAACCTTCTTTCCGAGGGTGTGCGCAGCGTCCACGCATGCCCGGAGCTCCTCTGGCGTCGGATAAATGATATCGGTTGCGGGAGAGGAGCCGTGCCCCGGCCCCGCAGAAATCTTGATCACGTCGCAGCCGCGTCCGGCCTCGATTCGCGTAGCCAGGCGCCACCCTTCGGGACCATCGGCCTTGAAGGTCAGCCCGGTCTCGCCGAGCTGCATGAAGAAATTGCGATTATTGGCGTAGTCGGAGTACTCGCCGGTCGTCACGATTTCGCGGGAACCGGCCAGAAAGCGCGGCCCGCGAACGAAGCCGGCATGGATCGCTTCTTTCAGGCTGACGTCGATCACGTGGGCGTTGCTCGAGCCGATCGCACCCGTGAAGCCGCAGAGCAGAGCGGTCTCGGCATTTTTCGCCGCCAACATGCTCAGGTAGGGCGGCGCCGCTTCGAGCCCGAGTGAGGGGGCACGGACGCCGTCGCCGAAAGCGCCAAAATGAGAGTGAAAATGGGTTTGGACCATGCCGGGCATCAAGGAGAGGCCGCCGAGAGAAATCTCGTGATCTCCCGCTTCCGACTGAATGTCAGCGTCGGGTCCGACCGCCTCGATCCGCTCGCCGCGAATCGCCACGCTCGATCCCGAACGAGCCGGTCCGTTTCCATCGATCAAGTTTGCGTTTCTGAAAACGATCCGCTCGTCAGACATATTCTCGACTCCCTTTGGTGGGGTTTGCTCAGGAGATTACGCACTGCAGCTTGTGTGCCAGAGCGAGGCGCTCCATATCGCCTGTCTCGCTAAAATGGATCCCTCATTCGCGACACGATATCTCGAATAGACCATAAATGGGGCATTTCGTCTAGGCGCGCGAGGTCCACTCGTCAGCTGTGGGTGCCCAGCTCGTGGGCGGCGATGGCGCCGACGAGATCGAGGGATGTGATGATTCCGACGAGCTTCCCGGTTTCGGCATCGGTGACGGGAAGGCGATGGATCTGTCCGCTCAGCATCTGGCCGGCGACCTTGCGGATCGCGTTCTCCGGGTGCGCGGTCAGCGGATCCCTTGTCATGATGTCCCGGATCTTTCGGCGCACCATCTCGTCTCCGATCTGCTGAGAGTCCCTCAGGATCTGTTCGAGGGCGGGGATCGGGATCGGTAGGGGGCCCGAGTGATCAGCGGCGATCCTGGTCGTCTCCTTCTTATCCCTCCCAGAGCGTTCGCACGACGTCCGCTGGAGAGCGACCCCGACGAGACGGCCTCACTCGGTCACCGGCACGCCGCTCACGCCGCTCTTGACGAGCACGGCGTCCATTTCCTTGAGCGTCATTTCGGGGGTGAGCGTGATGACCTCGCTCGTCATCAGATCGGCGGCTGTGATCTCCATCGCTTGCTCTGCCTTCCGGTTCAACGATCGAGGTTCTCGTGAAACGATTTCCTCCGCGAGGCGAACGAGGATGCAGACCGTGTGCCAGGCGCCGGGCCGCTCTCGAGGAGCACCCCGCCCGTGAGCTTTGCTGCGCACGATGTTCCCTAACTCACGGAGACATAATTACGTCGACTGAGGCGGGAAACCCCAGAGAGTCGGGGTTCCCGGAATGCGGTCGAGCTGAGTCAACGCCCGCTTGGCTCGGAAGTTGCTCCTATTGTCAGGGAGTGCCCGGTCGCTGAGGGCCCTGCTGGGAAGGAATGGAGAAATGGACAAGGCCGAAGGTGCGATGGAGTCGGAACGGGTCGTGGACGTCGGAATCCGCCTGCGAATGCGCGGCGAGGAAAGGCGGATCACCGTGCAACACGAGCGCCTCGATGGCCTCTGCCGAGAGGTCTACATCCAGATCGAAAAGCACGGCCCCGGGCGGATCGTCGGAGATTACCTCCTTTTCATGGCAGTCCTCGAAGCCCACATGAAGATCGAGGAGGAAATCTACTTCCCGGCCCTGCACGGGCTGCGAGCCGATGCGGGTTCTGAACTGGAAGACCTGATCGTCGAGCACCTGGTGCTCGGGGAGGAGGCGCTCGAAGTTCGTGATCTGCTGAAAGCGAACGATCGGGCGGGGGCGCGTGTGATGCTCGACCGATTCGCCCGGCGCCTCGCCAGACACGAGGCGGCGGAGGAGGATCTGATCGCACGTATCACAGAAGGCCCGGTTTCTGATTTCGGTCATTCGAGTTTGTGCTAGCCAGGGACGAAACAAAGGATTCAAAAGACCGTGAGAACCAGAATTTGTGAGCAGTTGGGGATCGAATTTCCGATCTTCGCCTTCAGCCATTGTCGAGATGTTGTCGCGGAGGTGTCGAACGCGGGCGGGTTCGGCGTGCTCGGGGCGGTGGGCTTCAGCCCCGAACAGCTCGAGATCGAGTGCAAGTGGATCGACGAGCACGTGGGCGACAAGACCTATGGCGTCGATCTCGTCATCCCACAGCGATACGAAGGCATGGGTGAGCTGGACCCGACGAAGCTCGAAGAACAGCTCCGTGCGGCCATTCCGAGTCAGCATCGTGAGTTTGCCTCGAAGCTGCTTGCGGATCACGGGGTGCCGGAGATCCCTTCCGAAGAAGCCCATCACGAGCTTCTGGGCATGAGCGTCGCGACGGCGACACCCCAACTCGACGTCGCTCTTCGGCACGAGAAGGTCCGGCTGATCGCGAATGCGCTCGGTACTCCGCCGCTAGACATCATCGAGCGGGTGCACGAGAGCGGCCGTCTCGTCGCCGCGCTCTGCGGAAAGGTCCACCAGGCCCTGCAGCACAAGGCTGCGGGCATCGACATCATCATCGCGCAGGGAACCGAGGGCGGCGGCCATACCGGTGAGGTCGGCAGCCTCGTCCTGTGGCCGCAGATCATTCGTGCAGTCGCGCCCATGCCGGTGTTGGCGGCAGGTGGCATCGGAAGCGGTGCGCAGATCGCCGCTGCGATGGCGCTCGGGAGCGCCGGCGTCTGGACGGGCTCGATCTGGCTGACGGTGCGGGAGGCGGAGTGCCCGCCCGCGCAGACGAGCGCGTATCTCGGGGCTTCGAGCGGGGATACGGTCAGGTCCCGTGCCTTCACGGGCAAGCCCTGCCGCATGTTGCGCAACGACTGGACGGAGGCTTGGGCGCAGGAGGACACGCCGGACCCGCTGCCGATGCCTCTCCAGAACATGGTAACGATGGATGCGATCGTTCGGACGCAGCGATATTCGGCCGGTCAGGGCGCGCAGGCGGTCTCGTTCAATCCGG
The DNA here is from genome assembly GCA_002719955.1 of Deltaproteobacteria bacterium. GTDB lineage: Bacteria > Myxococcota_A > UBA9160 > UBA9160 > UBA4427 > UBA4427. The sequence continues at coordinate 145,788 of PBFW01000026.1, forward strand.
TGGGTCAGGTCGTCGGCATGATGAACGAGGTTCAATCCGTGCGGGAACTCATCCTGTCCCTCGTTGGCGAATATGTCGACGCGACCGAGTCCTTGCAGGGTCTCGTTTCGGAGTCCGGCGCGGGCGATTGAGGGGGCCGACCAGCTTCGTACGGCGTCGCGCTGGGTCCGTTTCGAAAAGCTCGCGTTGACGATTCCTGCAGGAACCGATAATGGGACCCGGCTCCGCCTTCGAGGAAAAGGAGTGCCCGCGGCCCTTGGCCGAAAAGCCGGCGATCTCCTTGTGCGCGTGCAGGTCAAGCTTCCGAAGGAGCTGGATGAGGCCGCCGCGGTCGCCCTCGATCCCGAGCAGGCGGAGGACCTTCGACTCGCGAAGGTACTTGTCGAGGAGCTCGGGGTGAACGCCGCGGGTATCGAAGTTGCGCTTCATCTGCGGCGGCGGCTTCTGGCTCTCGAACATCGCGCCAGGCGTCGATGAGGGTGCCCGAGGGGGCATCGAGCGCCAAGCGATCGACGCGATCGCTGACCGCGATGCCGAGGCGAGGGCCCCGGGCCTCTAGCGATTCACCCAGGTGATGTTCGCATCCGCGACCAGCGGGCTCTTCGCGGCGAGCATGGCAATCTTGCGGGCGATTTCGCCCGTGATCCGGCGGAGCGCCTGGCTCGAAGGCGAGTCGGGTTGGCTCACGACGATCGGCTTGCCCGCATCTCCATCCTCGGCGATGCGCGGGTCGATCGGAACCTCGCCCAGGAATTCGACGCCGAGTTCGCGGGCGACGCGCTCACCACCGCCCCGACCGAAGATATAGTATTTCTTGTCCGGCGCGTCGGAGGGCGTGAAGAAGGACATGTTTTCGATGATTCCGAGAATCGGCACGCCGACCTTCTCGAACATCTGCAGGCCCTTGCGGGCGTCGATCAGTGAGAGGTCGTTGGCGGTCGTGACGATCACCGCGCCCGAGAGCGGTGCCATCTGCGTGAGCGTGAGGGCGGCGTCGCCGGTTCCGGGTGGCATGTCCACGATCAGATAGTCGAGATCTCCCCATTCTACGTCGGTCAGGAATTGTTTGACGAGCCCGTGCACCATCGGCCCTCGCCAGATGACCGGTGAGTCGTCGGTCATGAAGAACGCCATCGACATGAGTTTCATCCCCTGTCCGATCAGCGGCATGATCTTGCGATCCGCAGTCGTATCCGGGCGCCCCTGGACACCCGCGAGGAGCGACAGCGAAGGGCCATAGACATCGGCGTCGAGAAGGCCGACCTCCGCGCCCTGGTCGCGCAGCGTGAGCGCTAGATTGATCGCAGCCGTGCTCTTTCCGACCCCGCCCTTGCCGGAGGCGATCGCGAGGATGTTCTTCACGCCCGGGAGGTGGACGGGTTCCTGGTCGCTGCCTCCCCCGGCGCGCGAGGCCTGGCGCGTGTTGGCGGTCATCGTGACCGCCACGCTGTCCACGCCATCGAGCGCCCGGACGCGTTCCAGAGCGGCGCGCTCGAACTCAGCCTTGACGGGGCATGCCGGTGTCGTCAGTTCGATCGAGAAAGCGACGGCTCCGCCGTCGATCTTCAGGTCCTTGATGAAGCCGAGATCGACGATGCTCTTTTGGAAGTCGGGGTCGATGATGGGGCGAAGTGCATCGAGCACCTGGCTCGCGCTCACGGAGTCGGCCATGGGAGGAAATCCTCTTTTTCGTTCCAAACGGGCGGCAATACGGGTAGCGTCGGAGAGGGCTGCCGGATGCCTCGGGGAGGCGCAGGAACGGGGAGCGGCCAGCCGTCAGAATGCGTGCGGATCTTAGCAGCTCGCCGTAGGATGGGCGGCGTCCGGAAGCTTCGCGGGCGGCCTGGCCACGGTCGCAGCGCCGCGATCGAGAGCGGCGGCCGACGGTCGGGAAATGGATGGACCTTGAGCAATTACGATGATGCACTCGAGCGGTTTCATCGCGTCGATCTCGAATACGCGGACGGCCTCGCCAACCACGGGCCGATGGGTGCGGAGGCGCTCGAGAGCCTGGGCCATCAAGCCCTGATTCCGGCTTTCGTCGATCTCTACTCGCCCCGGCTCTTGATGCTCGAGGTCGGTCGACCCCTCGGTGATGCGGAGGCCCATGCCTCGCTGGGCGACGTGTCGCGACGAGGCGATTGGGTCGCGACCTACGAGGCGCGTCTGGCCGGAGGGGATTGGCGCGCGGTGGTCGCTTCGGAGGTGCCGCCGCTGCTGCCAGGGCTCTTTGCGGGAGCCGGGCACGGCCTGCTTCGAGTGGGCCATGCGGTGCGAGGTCTCGAGCGGGAGGACAGCGTCTTGCGTCGGCATGAATTGGCGCGCGGCCTCGCTCATTGGGCTGCGCGCTATCAGACCCTGCCGGGGCTTCCCGGTCGCGGTCGCTTTGCGAGTCCGGTCGAACTCCGGACCGCCCTCGCGGATTGGCCCCTCGTTGGTGAGGCCGAACTTCGCAAAGGTCTGTTGCTTCACGCCGTCGCCCGGCTCGAGGGATTTCGCGCGTTTGCCAAGGTCGTCGAGGAGGTTCCGCTCCCGACCGCGGACTCGCTCGACGTCTACCTCGGCGAAATCTGTCGCGCGGCGGCCGGGCTCTACCTGGCCCAACCCCAGGCGCGGATCGCTTACCTGCATGCGTTGACGATCCCCAGCGCGCTGCGATTCCTGGTCCCGCACCTCTCCGCGCAGGATGCGTGCCGGGGCGCGGTCCATGCGCTGCAGGCTTTCGGCGCCTTGCATTCGATCTACGGGGAATCGCAGGCGACGCCCGAGCTCGATGAGGAGGTCGTCCGGGTATCCCAGGATTGGGATGAGATCCGTTATCACGCGGCCCGCTCGATCCAGGAGCATTCGATCAAGATGACCGAGGCGTGTTGGCGTGAAGATCGCAACGCGCCGGATCCCGTTTTCCGACGCGCCGCTGCGGATGCCGCCCTCAAGATCGACGGGCGCGGCCAGCCCTCGGTCTGCTGATCGCCGACCGCACCGGGGGGCGAGCCATCGAAGACGTTCCGGCCGCCCGATAGACAGCCGGGCCCCATGGGGTGGTGATGGGATTCGACCGGCCAGAGTCGCGCCTGGCTGATCTGATACTCTCCCGACCGCATGCCGATGCCCGCCCGAAATCTCCGTTTCTTCTTGCCCACCTTCCTGATCACACTGGTGATCGACCAGGTCACGAAGGCCTGGATCCTCGACCGCTTCGCCTACGGTGAGCGGCTGACGCTGATCGAGGGTTTCTTCAACCTGACCCATGTGCGCAATCCGGGCGGCGCCTTCAGCTTCCTGGCGACCCTGCCCGAGGAGATTCGTCAGGTCTTCTTCCTGGGAACGGGGTGTCTCGCGATCGTGCTCCTGCTCCTCTTCCTGTGGAAGCTCGAGCCCGGGCAGTGGTTGGCTGCGATCGCGGTCGGCGGTGTGCTCGGAGGCGCCGTCGGCAACCTGACGGATCGGGTGCTCTATGGCGAGGTCATTGACTTTCTCGATTTCCGCCTCATCGGTGGCTATGTCTGGCCGACCTTCAATATGGCGGATTGCTGGATCGTGGGCGGCGTTGGGATCCTGATGCTCGAGATGTTCTTCGAGGCCGACCCGGAGCCTCCCGCCGAGGATTCGGGAATCCCTTCGGACCTCGCCTCCGAGGCGAATGGGCCCCCGACTGCTTGAGTGTTTCGCGCTGATGTTCGTGGGCCGCGTTTCGCCTCATGCCGCCGGGTTGGGGATGCGGCACGAGATCAGTCGGATGCGGTGCCCGCCGGCGGAAGGTTCCGCGAGAGCACGCGCAGCACGTTGTCGCCGAGGACCTTTCGGATTTCGCGATCCCCGAGGCCTTCATCGATCAGAGCTTGCGTGAGTGCCACGAGTTGGCTCGTGTCGAAGCCGGTCGTCGTTCCACCGTCGTAGTCCGAACCGAAACCCACATGATCCGCCCCGACGAGTCGAACGACATAGACGATCGCTCGGGCGATGTCCGCTGGCGTTCGACCGCAGACGGCCGTGTCCCAATAACCGATGCCGACGACGCCGCCGCCTTCGGCGATCCGGCGCACGTGTTCATCCGAGAGGTTTCGCTGGTTGTCGCAGGTGCCGCGGACGCCCCCGTGTGAGAAGACCACCGGACGGGTTGCGAGATCGAGTGCTTCGCCCATGCCCTGGGGCGAGAGATGGGCAAGATCGAGGGTGATTCCGAAGCGCTCCATCTCCCGCAGCGTTTCGCGACCGAGTTCGGTCAGACCCCCGCGCGAGACACCGTGGGCGGAACCGCCGTAATCGTTGTCAAAGAAATGGGTGAGGCCGATCATGCGGTATCCCGCATCGAAAAGGATCTGCAGGTTCTCGGGCTCAGATTCGAGGGCGTGGGCGCCTTCGAGGGCGAGCAGGGCCCCCGTCGCGTCGCCGCCTTCCGCTCTCGAGGAGAGGAGCCGTTCGAGGTCGGCTCGAGTCTCGATCAGAACGAGGGCGCCGTCCGATTCGCGGACCGCGTCGCGTAATTGCCCCGCTCGATGGAGCGATCGACCTGTGGGACCCAGCCAGGCGGTCGGTGAGAGCTGGGCGATTCCAGCCAGGGTCAGCAGGTCGAAGCGACTGCGCTCGGTTCGTTCGACATTCTGGCCCAGAGGGACGATCGTCGGCAGCGAGAAGACCTGGAGGCCGACACCGCCCTGCTGGAGGCGGGGCAGGTCGACGTGTCCGATCTCGCTTCGCTCCAGGAGGTTTCGCCCGAAGAGGAGTGAGTCCGCGTGGAGGTCGCTGACGAAGCTGCTCGCGTGAAGCGCCTGGGCTCGGGGTGAGATGGGGGGCAGCGGCACCGCATCGACCCGGTTGACCGTTCCCTCGAGGCGGAGACCGAGCGCGAACCAGCCCGCTGCAACGACTACGGCAACGATCGCCCCATAACGCGCACCCCGAGCTCGCATTTTTCCGTCCTTCGTCACGATGCCTGGCGCTCTCCATCGTCTTTCGAATCGTCGAAGCGCGCGGCGATGATGCGATGAATCCCGACCGGGGCGAGCCGCTTGAGCCAGTCGCCGAGGATCGATTCGGGGCGGACCCGCACGCGGAGCTTGTTCTTCTCGATCCCGCGCTCGATCGCTTTCGCCACGACATCGGGTGAGGCGCCATGGCGATCGAAGAAACGCTGGACCTCGTCGCGCGTCCCTTGATCGTCCATGCGTCCAGAGGCGACGATCGAGGTATCGATACAGCCCGGGTGGATACTCGTGACCCCGATCCCCTTTGGGCGAAGTTCGGTCCACAGGCTCTCGCTGAGCGCGCGAACCGCCGCTTTGGTCGCGCAGTAGCCGCTCTGTTCCGGCAGCCCCAGGAATCCGAACAGGCTCGAGAGGTTCACGATATGAGCCTCCGGCTGCCGTTCGAGCAGAGGAAGGAAATAGTGGCAGCCGTAGACGACGCCCCAATAGTTGATTCCCACCAGCCATTCGAGATCTTCGAGGCGCTGCTCCCGGAAGGTTCCCGCGATCACGACGCCCGCATTGTTGACGAGAATATGCGCCGCGCCGTGAATCTCCTCGACCTCGCCGGCGAAGGATTCCATCTCGGACGCAGAGGAGACGTCGACGCGATGGGTCGAGGCCGTCGTGCCGCCTTCAGCAAGCAGCTTTTCGAGGGAGGCGAGGCCGTTCGCATCGATGTCGGCGGCTGCGATGGCACATCCGCGGGCGGCGAGTCGCAGGCTCGTGGCATGCCCGATTCCGCTGGCAGCACCCGTGATCACAGCGACCCGCCCCTCGAAATGTTTCATGGCCTCCCCATTCGGCGCGCGAGATCACGCGCTTTTCTCAGACGATCAGACCCGCCAGGCAGCCGGTCATGCACGTTGCCAGCGTTCCCGCCAGGATCGATCGTAGTCCGAGCTCGGCGCATTCGGGTCGTCGTTCAGGCGCGATCGCCTGGATGCCGCCCAGGAGAATCGCGAGCGATCCGAAATTGGCGAAGCCGCAGAGCGCGTAGGCGGCGATGACGGCGCTGCGCTCCGAGACGGCACCGGCGGCGATGGCACCGGCGAGTTGCTGATAGGCGATGAATTCGTTCAGGACGGTCTTGACGCCGATCAACGATCCGATCTCGCCGGCTTCGGCCCAGGGGACGCCCATCAGAAAGGCGAGCGGGGCCAGCGCGAAGCCGAGGATCGCCTGCAGGGTCAGATCGGGCGCGCCGAAGAGGCCACCCAGCGCGCCGATGAAGGTGTTCACCATCGCGATCAGCGCGACGAAGGCGATCAGCAGCGCAGCGATATTGATCGCGAGCTTCATACCCGCGAGGCCGCCCTCGGCGGCGGCGTCGATCAGGTTTTGCGCGCCCACGTCCTCGACGACCGGTGTCTGGCCAACGGTCTCGGGGGCTTCGGTCTCGGGCAGCATGATCTTGGCGACAACGAGGGCCGCCGGCGCCGAGATGAGACTGGCGACGACCAGATGACCCGCGAAGGGACCGCCTCCCAGGATCGATGCATAGGTGACGAGGACGGAACCGGCGATCGTCGACATTCCGAGCGTCATGAAAGAGAAGAGCTCGCTGCGTGTCATGCGTGCCAGATAGGGTCGGATGACGATGCCCGATTCGATCATTCCGACGAAGAGATTGGCCGCGGCCGCCAGGCCTTCGACCCCCGAGATACGCATCGTCCTCGACAACCCACGCGCCATCACGCGAACGACCGGCTGGACCCATCCGAGGTGGTAGAGCACGCCGAAGAGACTGCCCATGAAGATGATGATGGGCAGGACGCCGAGCGCGAAGCTGTAGCCGAGGTCGAGGAGGGGGCCAAAGAGGAAGGCCGCGCCCGCTCGGGACCAGGCGATCAGAAAGTGGACGACGGCCTCGACCCCCGAGAAGAAGGTGCCGCGCAGCGGCGAGATCAGCAGGGCGAAGGCGAGGCCGACCTGAAGCAATATGCCCGAGAGCACCGTCCGGCGATCGATTCGGGCGCGATCGCTCGAGGCGACCCATGCGACGGTGAGCAGTACCACGAAGCCGACGGCCGACACCGCCCTCAGGCCGATTTCGTTCATCGCGCGCTCCCGGCGAAACGCGCGATCAGGTCGCGCGCGGTGGCGGCGGGGTCCGAGGCGGTGGCGACGACCGAAATCACCGCGAAGCCGCCCACACCCGCTTCTCGGAGCTCGTCGAGGTGCTCCGCCTGGATTCCGCCGATCGCGATCAGCGGGCGGGGGGCCGCGAGGGTGACGGCCTCCTGAAGGGCCTCGAGCCCGCGCTCACCGTATTCGGAGTCTTTCGACGTGGTCCCGAAGACCGGGCCAAAGGCCACGTAGTCGACGTCCTCGTCGCGTGCCGCCTCGAGCTGCTCGACGGTGTGGGTCGAGCGGCCGATGGTCAGCGCGTCGCGCACTTCTTTGGGCAGCGCTCTCGGGGGCAGATCTCCCTGGCCCAGATGAACCGCGTCGGCTTCCGCGAGCAACGCGATATCGAAACGATCATTCACGACGAAACGGGAGCCGGCGTGACGCGTGATCTCTCGAATCGTGCGAGCCCAGTCGAGGGTCTGTGCATCGGTGGCGTATTTCGTTCGGAGTTGGACGACCGGCGCGCCGGCCGCACATGCGTCGCGCGCGATCGCCACGGGATCCCGCCCCCATCGCGGGTCATCATCCGCGAGGACATGAAGTCCGAGATAGCCCTGTCCGCGTTCGTTCAAGGGCGCCTCAAATCCGTCTCGGTAGTTCGATGCCGAGTTCCGTGATCTTCTTGCGCAGCGTGTTGCGGTTGATGCCGAGCAGGGCCGCGGCCCGGATCTGGTTGCCCTGCGTGCGGTCGAGGATGGCTTCGAGCAGTGGCCGTTCGATGCGTTCCTGCACCCGGTGGTAGACGTTCGAGGGTTCCTCGCCGGTGTCGAAGAGAGATTCGACCTCGCGCATGACGAGTACTTCGAGACTCGGCTCGGAGATGGTCTTCTCGGCGCGTGCAGCGAGGAATTCGAACTCCTCGGGCGCCAGCACGTCATTGGTCGAGAGCACGAGCGCACGTTTGATCGCGTTTTCGAGTTCTCGCACGTTGCCCGGCCAATCGTGGCGCTTGAGTCGTGCGATGGACGCTTCCGGAAGGCTGACGGGTCCCTCGGCTAATTCCGGCGCATAACGTTCATTGAAGTGCAGAGCGAGGGTTCGAATATCCTCGCTGCGCTCGCGCAGCGGTGGAATCGACATCGGGACGACGCGCAGCCGGTAGAGCAGGTCTTCTCGGAACTCACCCCCCCTAACGCGCTCGTCGAGGTCGCGATGGGTGGCGGCGACGATCCGTACGTCGACGCGCTCGAGGTCGCGGCCTCCGACCGGCATCACCTCTCCCGACTGCAGAACGCGCAGAAGCTTGGCCTGCAGATCGACGGGCATATCGCCGATCTCATCGAGGAAAAGGGTGCCGCCCGAGGCTTCTCTGAAGCGTCCGGCGCGGGCAGAGATGGCCCCGGTGAATGCGCCCCGTTCGTGGCCGAAGAGTTCGCTCTCGAGCAGCTCGCGCGGAATCGCCGCCGCGTTGATCGCGATGAAGGGTCCGTCCGCGCGAGGGCTCGCCGCGTGGATTGCGTGGGCCACGAGTTCCTTGCCGGTCCCGCTCTCGCCCGTGATGAGGACCGGAACGTTGCGCGGTGCGACCTTGCCGACCGTCTTGAAGATCTCGAGCAGCGCCGGACTCGACCCGACGAGCCGATCGCCTCCCGGTGCGACTGCGCGGCCGACCGCGCGGCGCAGCGAACGCACCTCCTCCTTGAGCGCCCGCGTCGAGAGCGCTTTTTCCGTGAGCGCCTTGACTTCGGCGAGTGCGAAGGGTTTGACGAGATAGTCGAGCGCGCCCGCTTTCATCGACTCGACGGCGTTCTCGAGCAGGTTCTGGGCGGTGATGATCACGATCGCGACATCACCGCCGGCTGCGCGGTGTTGCTCAAGGACCTCGATTCCGGTTGGGCCCGGCATTCGGATATCGAGGAAGGCCAGGTCGTAGCGCTCACCTCCGAGCTCGCGCGCGGCCGCGTCCCCATCCTCGACGGCCATGACCGAATGGCCGAGGCCTTCGAGGACTTCCTGTAGGACGAAGCGGATCGAGGGTTCGTCGTCGGCGATGAGGACTCGCATCGTTTCCGTCGAGTCGGTCATGTCGGGGACTCCTGGTTTCCGGTCTGCGTGAGGGTGCCGGGGGTACGATCCAGTTCGGGTGGGGCGAGCGGCTGCAAGGGGAGGTCGACGATGACGCGCGTTCCTTCACCCTCGATGGATTCGATATTCAGCCGGCCGCCGTGACGGCGGATCCAATGACGCGCGACGGCGAGGCCGAGGCCCGTACCCTTGCGTTTGGTCGTGAAGAAGGGCGTGGCGAGGCGATGCCGGATGGCGTCGGGGATGCCCGGCCCCTCGTCCCGGATCACGATCTCGATGGTGGGTTGGGCGCGGCCGTCGGGGCCGACCAAGCGATTCTCGAGCGTCATCCGGGTCGAGAGCGTGAGCTTGCCGCCGCTCTCTTCCATTGCTTGCATCGCGTTACGTGCCAAATTCAGGAAGACCTGTTGGAGCCGGGCCTGATCCGCCTCGAGTTCCGGGAGCGATGGATCATAGAGGCGTTCGATTTCGATGGATCCGTAGCCGCTTTCGAGCGCGAGCAGGTCGAGCAGGGCGTCGAGCGGGCGGTGGACATTCACGCGCTCGAGTTCGAGCGCGTCGCCTCGCGCGAAGATCATCAGTTCGTCCACGAGCCCCGAAATGCGGTCGACCTCGCCGACGATCAGCGCGGCGGTCTTGCGGCTGCGATCGTCCTTTGCCGAGAGTTGCAGGAGTTCGGCGGCGCCGCGGATTCCGCCGAGGGGATTCTTGACCTCGTGGGCTATGCCCGCGGCGATGTGGCCGTAGGATTCCTGGCGTTCGCGCTCGCTGATCTCCTCGCGCAGGGAGCGGGCGGCACTGCGGTCGCGCACGATGATGGCGATCGCCCCGTCGTTTCGATCGCCGAGAATCGATGCGGAGACGTCGACGGGGATCGGCGTAGCCAGGCGTTGAGGGAATTCGACCTCGTCATGGATCGAGGTGCGTCCCGACCGCCGGACTCGCTCGACGATCCCACAGATCGGGTGGTCCTGGCCGAGCGCCTCGGAGAGCCGCTCGCTGGGCGAGAGTTCGGCGGGTGCCCCCAACAGGCGAGCGGCCTCCGTGTTGAGAAACTCGATCCGATCGGCGTCGTCGAGGACGACGACGCCTTCGAGGAGCGCATCGAAGATGCCCTGGAGGTCGAGGTTCATGGGTCTTTCTGTCGGTCGGTCTGGGAATTGCCCGATTTTTAGGCACTCTAGCCGCGTGTCCTCTCCAAGCCAAGGCGGCCATGCGCCCCGCTCGGATGACCCGCGGGCGCGTCGGAGAAGGCGTCCCGGGGTCCCAGGATTGCCCGTCAATCGGTACCGTAGGCCTCATGCGTGAAGGACTCACCCTCGAAGAGGCCCAGAAACTGATCCTGGAAGCGACGCCGACCCTCGGCGCCGAAACGATTTCCGCTTCGGATGCAGCGGGAAGGGTGCTCGTGGATCCGATCGTGTCGATGCGCCGGCATCCCCCCGCCGATTGCTCGGCGATGGATGGCTACGCGGTGCGTTGCGAGGACCTGCTTGGAACCTCGGCAGAGCGGCCTCGGAAACTGCCGGTCGTGTTCGAGGTGCCGGCCGGAGGACACGCTGCGCGCGCCCTCGAGGCGGGGGAGACGGCGCGCATCTTCACCGGGGCTCCTCTGCCGCCCGGCGCCGACGCCGTCGTGAAACAAGAGGACACGGACATGGGCGTCGAGCGCGTCGAGATGCGTGTCGAGCCCGCTTTGCGGGAGCACGTGCGCGATGGCGGTGAGGATTTCGAGATCGGGGATCGCTTGATCGAGCCGGGCACCATCCTCGGAGCATCCCATCTCGGCGTTCTCGCATCGGTGGGACGCACCGTGGTGTCGGTCCATCAACGACCGCAGGTGGCGATCCTCTCGGGGGGGGACGAACTCGTCGAGCCGGACCGACCCGCCGATCAGGGGCAGATCGTTTCCTCGAACTCCTACACCCTGGCGGCGCAATGTCGCGAGATCGGGGCGCTCCCGATCTATCTCGGGATCGCCGAGGATAGGCCGGAAGCGATCGAGAAACGTCTTCGCGCCGGCCTTGGCGCTGACGCCCTGGTCAGCAGTGCCGGCGTTTCCGTCGGGGACCACGATCACGTGCGGGAGGTGCTGGAGAAGGTGGGCTGCCAGCTGCGCTTCTGGGGTGTCCTGATGAAGCCCGGCTACCCGTTGGCTTTCGGGATCATCGAGCCGACCGGCCAACTCGTATTCGGCCTGCCCGGCAACCCCGTTTCGACGGCGGTCACCTTCGAACAATTCGTCCGGCCCGCGCTGCGCAAGATGATGGGGCATCGCGCCCTTCATCGACCGGTGATTCAGGCGCAACTCGGCGACTCGATTCGCAAGCGGGCTGGGCGACTCCATTTCGTTCGGGTCTCACTCGAGAAAACGTCGAGCGGGATCGTCGCGACGCCGGCGGGAAATCAGAGCTCCGGGGTGCTGACATCGATGATTCGGGGTCAGGGGCTCGCCGTGATTCCGCTCGAGGTCGAGTCGCTCGAGGCGGGCGCGGAGGTCGATGTCCAGATCCTCGATCTCGCTTTCTTCGATCGCGAAGAACGGGGTTTCTAGACGATGCGGGCCGGGCGTCTGGGGAATGTGACCGGTGCGCTCCTGATGGGCGGCGCATCGTCCCGGATGGGGCGTGATAAGGCTGGCCTGGAATGGGACGGTGAGCCCTGGGGCATACGCGCGGCACGCCTGCTCGAGGGGCTCTTCGAGGAGATCCTACTCGTCGGGGGAGACCCGGCCCCGGATGCGCCCGGACGACGGGTCGCGGATCCTGCGGGCCCACGCTGTGCACTTCGGGGCCTTGTAGCGGCGCTCGGGGCGGCCTCCTCGGAGCGCGTCCTCGTGATCGCCACGGACCTCCCCCTCCTCTCGGCGGACCTGCTCCTGGCGCTCACGGCCTGGCCCGAGTATGACGCGGTCGTTCCGAGTGATGCACAGGGCGATCACCCGCTCTGCGCGATCTATCGCCGTGACACCGTCCTGCCGATGGCTCGCGATCGGCTCGCCTGCGAACGGCTCTCGCTCAAGGGGTTGCTCGAGCGGATCGATACGGCTCGAGTCACGCTGGCGGAATTTGGGCTCGGCGATCTCGGCTCCCAGCCGCTCACGAACGTGAATACGCCGGATGATCTGGCGGGACTGGCTGCACGGGTGGAGCATTAGCGCCGTGCTCGATCTACCCCGTCTGCAGCGCCTGAAATTCGTTAGGCGGCCCTTCTCCCAGCGATTCTTCGGGCAATTTCTACACGCGAACTACTGCTGGTTTCCCGGCGTGGAGCTCCCCCTCGAGAATCCGGAGCGGATCCCCGACGAGCCGGTCCTCTTCGCGATGAACCACACGGATCGATACAACTATTTTCCCTTTCAATATACGCTGTGGAAGAAATTCGACCGATTCACAGCGACCTGGGTCAAGGGTAAATATTACGAGAACGGCCTGCTCGCCCGATTCATGGAGAGCATGTTCCAGCTTCCGACGGTCTCGCGGGGTTATCTGATCACACGCGACTTCGTGTCGGTTCTCGGTCGAATGCCGACCGCTCTGGAATACACACTCCTGCGGGAGGCGGTTGACGCTAGGGCGGTCGGTGAGGCGGGGACGCTGCCGGTGCCTCCGGATGTTCCGGAGATGTTGCTGCGCAAACGGCGCAATCCCCTTGGCGTGGCGCATGATCCCGAGGAGGCGGACTACGCCGACTATATCTGCACCCTCTTTCACGCGATGATGAGGCGATTCGTCGAACTCAACCGCGAGGCGTGCGATGTCGGCCTCGACCTGTTGGTTTTTCCGCAGGGGACACGCTCGACTCGCCTATTGCCGGGTCATACCGGAATCGCCCAGATGGCCCTCCATCTAGAGATTCCGATCGTCCCCATCGGCTGCAACGGGTCGGATCACGTATATCCGGGCGGCTCACCCTTTGGCAAGAAGGGGCGCATCACGTATCGGGTGGGTGATCCGATACATTATTCAGATCTCGCTGCTTTCCATATCGAGGAAGACTACGCGCCTTTCTCAGCGACCGCGGAACGCGACTTCTCCGAACAATTCAAAGCCGTCGCAGCGCTGGTGACCGACAGAATCGAATCGATGCTCGATTCCGAGTATCAGCGCAACCCGAAAGCGGAATCCGCCGAGGAGCGGGGCGCGGAACGCTTCGTGTAGGGCGATGCCGCCTAGCGTTTTCGTCGCGGCGCGGTCCGTCGAAGGCGCTCGACCGTATCGGAAGTGCGTTCACCGCGCACGATTGATAGCCGCACGACCCGCCCCCCCCAACTTTCCACGTCCTCGGCACCGACGATCTCGTCTCTTGCCCAATCCCCCCCCTTGGCAAGAATCTCCGGACGAATCGCGCGGATCGCGCGAATCGGTGTCGCTCCGCCGAAACCCACGACCCAGTCCACGCAGGCGAGGGCGGCGACGACTTCCATTCGTGTTCGCGCGGGTTGGATTGGGCGGTCGGGACCCTTCTGCCGGCGTACCCCCGCGTCCAGATTCACCGCGACGACCAGGCGATCCCCGCAGCGACGCGCCTCTTCCAGGCTGCGGACGTGGCCCAAGTGGAGTAAGTCGAAGCAGCCGTTGGTGAAGGCGATGCACTCGCCGCGATTGCGGGCACGTGCTGTGAGCTGTGTTGCGACGCCGAGCGCAACGATCTTTGCGCGGGCGCGTACCGGGCTGCCCGTTCGGTTGCTCATGAATCGCCGACCGTTCGATCGAAGAGAAAACGCAGGGCCTTGAAAGGGGCCTTGATGGCACTCGGAACACCGGTCATGAGCGACTGCAGGGGCAACGCCTCGACATTCGGTTCGCTGATCGCCCCGTCGACCTCGAAATAGGTTCCGATCAGGCCGCGTTCGGAGCCGGGCAAAAAGAATCGCAATACCGGCAGACTCTCGAGGATCTGGCTGGGCTGGCGGAAGAGGAAGATGCCGACGACCGCTCGGATCGTGCTCGGGCGCTCGTTCGTATCGATATTGGCACGTGCGAAGACCCGCAGCGGACCTTCGATCTCGAAATCGGCGACGCTGACCTTGCCATGACTGAATTCGAAGGAGCCGGTCATGGTCTCGTATTGCAGGTCGCCCTGGTCGGCGAAGGGATTGAATCCCTCCGTCGCCTTTGCGAGACGGAGCATCAACGGAAGGTTCGTGTAGACACGCCCCCCACTCGCCTCCGCACGGACGCGGCCATCGAGTTCCGCGGCGAAGGGCTTGTCGGGTCGCACTCGCCCGACGAGCGATCCCGTTGCGCCGATCGCGCCCGTGGCGAGGTCGGCCGGCAGAGCGACGAAGGGGCCGACTTCCGCCAGGCGCCCGTCGGTCAGGGCAAAGCTTGTGTCGAAGCCGATCGAATCGGCGGCGGTCAGCTCGAGCGTCATGCGGGCGGCGATCGTTCCCTGGTGGGCGAGCTCGATTTTCAGATCGTCGCCGATCAGATTCGGGCCCTCCAAACGAAAACGTCCGCTGCCCTTCTCGAAGGGCAGCCAACGTCGCGGACGAAACTCCATCTCGAAGCGGCCCGATCCCCAGCGATCGGCGACGGGGGCACTCGGCGTTGGCTCTTCGACCTCCGGTGGTGGGCCCAGGGTGAGGGTCGCGGAGACGCTCGGGGCGACCGGGTCGTTGAACCAGACGATCTCACCTGACACGGCGGCTCCTCCCCAGCTGCCCTCGCGGATATTGATCTCGAGGCCGCGCCGAAGCGGCTCGACCAGCACGCGCAGACCTCGTAGCGGCCAGCGGAAGATCGGGTGCTCGAGTCGGTCGATGGCGAGGGCGATCGCCTTGATCGGTGGTAGTGCGTTCGGGTTTCGTGGTTTGATGATCTCGGAGAGAGCTCTGATCCCCGGGGTCGCGGGGGGGCTCAGGGCAATTTTGCGGGCGGAGGCATTCGTTCGAACGAGATGCGAGACGCCGTTGATGACGGCGTTGATCTGGGGGAGCGGTCGACCTCGGAAGATCGCGTTGCCATTTCGAAAGATGAGCTGATCCCCGGCCCACTCGACTTCGCCCGCGAGCTTCTCGAGCTGATCGTTGGGTCCGGAAGCGACCGTGACCTCGTCGAAAGCGCCGCTGAGGACGAATCCGGTCGGAAGTTCGAGCGCGCGGCCATCGGCGAGGGCCTGCCAGCGCTCGAGCGGTGCCGTTCCAGCGGCTTCGATGGTTCGAATATGTCCGGATTGCACGCGCTCGGTCAATCGCACGATGGTGAGCGCGGTCTTCGATTCCGTCTCCAGCGAGCGAGCGTAGGAGGCGACGTCCTCGAGGCGAAGGCTCTGTGTGCGCGACTCGATCCGGGTAGGGGAGGCGGGCCGAATCGGTCTCTGGATCGCCCCCTTCAAGTCGACTCCAGAACCGTCGCCCTCCAGGTGGGCCGAAATCAGCTGAACCTCGTAGGGGTCG
This sequence comes from Deltaproteobacteria bacterium, assembly GCA_002719955.1. GTDB lineage: Bacteria > Myxococcota_A > UBA9160 > UBA9160 > UBA4427 > UBA4427. The sequence continues at coordinate 161,313 of PBFW01000026.1, forward strand.
ATCACGAGTTCCGCCGAGACTTCCACCAGGTCGTGTTCGAGGCGCGTCCGCGAGCGTCGCAGGGTGATCTGGGCGTCTTCCACCCGACCCGAGATCGAGACCCGGTGCAGACCGGCGGGTTCGGTCTCGAGTCGGAGACGCACGTCGAGCGTACCGGCCAGGCCCTCGATCCCCTCGACGAAGGCCAGCGGTGTCTCGGCGGCGGCGAGTGGAATTCGGGACAACTCGAGCGACCAGACGAAATGCTTGCCCTCGTCCCGTCGGATGTCGACCTCGAAGGGGAAAGGCACGTGCTCGCCATCGACGAAGACACCGCTCCATTCGACGGCGATCGCGTCCGAGAGCCAATTGCGAACGGCGAGTCCATTGAAGAGCTCGATGCGCAGGCTGCGAGGGCCGCTGCCGGCGTTCGCGTTGCTTCCATCCACCCAGCTGAGGGTGCCGTCGAGAACCTCGATTCTGTCGGCGGCGCGAATGCGATCGGCGAAGGCCGAGGCCGAGAGATCGAGGGCGGCCAGGCGCGCGAAGATCTGCTCCATTTCTGAGCGATCGTCGAGCCCCTCGTCCGGATAGGGGGAAATCGGCAGCAGGGGCAGCCCGACGAAGGAGCCATCCTCGCCCTTCACGATTCGCACGTGGGGACCCTCGAGGATCAGTGTGCTCAGCTCCAGTCGGCCGATCAAGAGCGCGACCAGGTCCACCCACGCGAGCACTCTGCGGGCGCGCAGCGCCGGGGGGGCGCCCGGCGTCGGGCTGGGGTAGGCGGAGACATCGCGGGCCTCGACGAGGACTCCGTTCTCCCAACGCACGTCGACCTCGCCGATTTCGACCGGTCCCTCGAGGAGTCGGCTCAGCTGAATCTCGATTTCACGATCTAAAAGGCGCGTGCCCAGGCCGGAGGACACGAGGTAGCCGGCGACAGCACCGACGAGGACCACGGTCAGCCAGAACAGGCGCAGCCAGCTACGCCGCACCCGAATTCCCCCATTATTCCGCGTCAAAGCTAGCAAAGCGCCCGCTTGGAGCCGTCTCCGGACCCCGAGAGCCCGATTCCATTGAGTTGCGCATCCGTGAACCCTCATTTCATGTCAATGAGGTATCTCGGACGTGAGTTCAATGCCCGCATGTCGCCGGTTCCGCGCGAGTCCTCTGCATCGGCACCCGATACGCGGTCGCCCCCCCAAAAATGCTCCCAACTCCATGAATTAACTCAAGGAATCGTCCGGGTGGGTCGAATCCCCAATCGATTCAAACGACATACTTCGGGAGTGATTTCCGGAGTTTCGGATGACGGGAGTGTGATTGTGATGGAACCGATGGACGCTCAGGAAGAGCGCGTACCAAACCGTGTAAGAGAGCTTCGCGAGAACAAACTCATGACGCAGGCCCAGCTTGCTCGAAAAGCCAAGGTGGCTCTGCGCACGATTCATAGCGTTGAGAAGGGGATGAACTGCCGCATGGACACCAAGCGCAAGATCCTTCTCGCGCTCGGCCTCGGCTTCGAGGACAAGGACCAGGTCTTCCCGCCGGTCCGTCGGTCGAGGAGCTTCATGACGATGTACTAGCTGCGACGTCGAATACAGGCCGAGAATGCCCGCGAGGGCGTCGGCCGAAGCTGTCTAGAGCGCCTGGGGAACGCCCCGGGCGCTTTTCGTTGGGGCAGCGAACACAGAACTCAGGATCCAGCCTGCTACCCTCTGGAGCCCGCTCGGCCGCTTCTCCGCGTGGCCGTCGCCCAGGAGGTGGCCCATTCCGGATCGAGTCACACTGCTCGCTGATGTCGCCGAGATCGTGTCCCGCTCACACGATCTGCGAGAAACCCTTGCCAACGTCACCGACCTCGTTTCGAAACGCCTCGACGCCGACGTCTGCTCGGTCTACACGGTCGATGCTGGGCAGCAGAAGCTGCTGCTCTCCTCGACGATGGGCCTGGAATCCGACGCGGTGGGCCATGTGGCGATGCAGATCGGAGAGGGGCTCGTCGGCCTGGCGGCGGAAAGTGGCGAGCCGATCGCGATCGAGGACGCCAAGACCCATCCCAGTTATCGCTATTTCCCCGAAACCGGCGAGGAGCGCTTCGCGTCTCTCCTCGCTGCTCCGATGATCGTTCAGGGCTCCGTGATCGGTGTGATCGTCATCCAGACGGTCGAGCCCCGGCGCTTCGACGAGCCGGACGTGGAACTCCTCCAGACCTGCGCGTCGCTGCTGGCGCCGGTCGTGATCAACGCGCAGTTGCTTGCGTTGATGACGACCCCGGATGAGGCACGCGGATCCGTCGTCGCCCAGATCGTGGGGGCGCAGGGGACGCGCGGGCGTGACGAACAATTGCGGAACAGGGGTCCGCGCGAAGAGAAGAATGTCACGCTCCGCGGTCTGGCGACGGCACGGGGTGTTGCGATCGGGCCGATCTTCCGGATGGACAAGCCCGTCGATCTCGAGCGGGTGATCTATGAACCCCACTCGGATTCGGCCGAGGAGCATGCCGGCTTCAAGGTTGCGATGGGCGAGGCCCGGCGCGAGATCGAGGATATGCGAGACGTCGTCCGCGACCGCTTCGGTCCAGAATTCGCCGCCGTCTTCCACGCCCAGATCCAGATCCTCGAGGACAAGGGCTTCGTGTCGAATGTGGACCACGCGATCGACGAGACGGGAAATGCACGTCTCGCCCTGCGCGATGTCCTCGAGAGCTATCGGCGGACTTTCGAACGGATCGAAGATCCGTATTTTCGCGAGCGCGGGATCGATATCGCGGACGTCGGGAATCGCGTGATGGAGCGGCTGCTTGGCCTGCGCGAACACCTCGAGCCGATGGGGCGTGGATCCGTTGTCGTCGTGGATCAGCTCCTGCCCGCGATCTTCGCGCAACTCGAGATGGACAAGGTCGCGGCGATCGTCGCGGAGCATGGCGGGCAGACCTCCCATGGTGTGATCTTCGCGCGAACCCTCGAAATACCGGCGGTGACCGGTGCGGCGGGCTTGTTGGAAGAGGCCCGGGAGGGCGAGCAGGCGATCGTCGACGGGGCGGGGGGCACCATCTACCTCTCACCCGACGAGGCGCTGACGAGGGAATTCGAGCAGGCTCAGCACAACTACGAGGTCGCAGTGGAGCACCTCGATGCGATGCGGGAGCGACCCGCGGAGACCCTCGACGGGCGGCGTGTGAAGCTGTCCGCAAATGCTGGATTGCTCGCGGATCTGCGCCTGGTCGAGAAGCACGGCGCCGAGGGTGTCGGGCTCTTCCGCACCGAGCTGCTCGCGTTGGCCCATCGCGGTTTTCCCAGCGAGGAGGAGCAGGAACAGCTCTACGCTCGCGTCGCCCAGACCCTCGATCCGCGCATCGTCACTTTTAGAACCCTTGATTTGGGCGGCGACAAGGGCATTCCCAATATCGGTCTCGACGACGAGGAAAATCCCCAGCTCGGTTGTCGTTCCATTCGACTCACGCTCGAAAATCGTCGGCATTTTCGCGCTCAGCTGCGAGCGATCCTGCGTGCGAGCACCCTGGGTAACCTCCGGCTCCTGCTGCCGATGATCGGGAGTCTCTCGGAACTTCGAGAGGCGAAGGCGCTGATCGACGAGGTTCGCCTCGAACTCGAGCGCGAGGGAAGTCGCTTCGATCGGGATCTCGAAGTCGGCATCATGATCGAGGTTCCCTCCGCTGCGCTGACGGCCCCGGTCTTCGCCGAGGAATGCGATTTTTTCAGCATCGGTACAAACGATCTCACCCAGTACACGCTGGCCGTCGATCGCGGGAACGAGCGCGTCGCGCATCTCTACGACCCTCTTCACCCCGCCGTTCTGCAGCTGGTCCACATGACTGTTCGAGCGGCCGACGAGGCCGGCATCCCCGTCTCGGTATGTGGGGAGATGGCGACGAATCCGCTCTCCGTGCCGATCCTGATCGGCCTCGGGATCGGCGAATTGTCTGGCACGCCGGCTTCCGTGCCGGTCGTGAAGGAGATCATCCGGGCACTGGATTCCGGGGAGGTCGAAGCCGATGCGAGAGCCGCGCTGGTAGCGAAGACGTCCGCCGAGGTTCATGCGATCGCGGCGACGCGGCTGCGCGCGGCGAGACTGGTCGATCACCCCGATCTCGGAGAGTGGCTCGGGCAACTGCTCGACGAGGCGTTGACGCCCGCCTAGAGAACAGCGCGCACGCGGATCGCGGATGGGACGTGCTTCGGATTCGGGCGCGCCTCGCTTCGCCGACACCGCCTTTCGGGATCAGAGAAGACGGCCATCGGCTTCGTGATGCAGGGCGACGAGCACTTCGTCGAGTCGGCGCGCCAGCGCCTGTTCGCCGGAATCGTCCTGCGCCGTCTCGGAATCGGCTCTCAGCGGCTGGCCGTACGCACACACCACCCGGGCGAAGGGCAGGGGGATCAGGCTGCGGTCCCAGCTTTTCAATCGAAGCGCGGGCCGCGCCGAGAACGCGACCGGTTGGATCGGACGTTCGGCCAGGCGCGCCAGGGTGATGATGCCCGTCTTCGCGACGCGCGCGGGGCCGCGCGGGCCGTCCACCAGGACGGCGACCGTCGTTTCGTCGCCGAGTTGGCGAAGCAGCCCGCGAAGCGCCGCCGAGCCGCCGCGAGAGCTCGAGCCCCGTGCGGGATCCGCGTAGCCGAGAGCGCGCAGGGTCGCCTCGATCAGGTCACCGTCGCGGCTGCGGCTGACGGCGACGCTGTAGCCGCAGCCGCGATAGAGCCATGCACAGGGGAGCATCGACTCGTGGAAGAGGGCGGCGAGGTGGGTCGGTTCCAGGGGATCCGCCCTGCGCGGATCCGAGCCGAGCACCTCGATACGCCAGGTCGCGCCAAGGGCCCGCAGCAGGCCGGACGTCAGACATCCGAACAGCCAAAGCGAAAGGCGGCCGATCGGGCCGCGCCGGTCTGTATCGCGCGGTCGTTGCCGCGTTCGCTGGGGCGGATCCGTCTCACTCATCGAGACGGTAGGCTAGAGTACTCGGCGGCCTCCTGGACTCGGTATTTCAGTGGGTTGAACAGACTCGGCCCGGCCCGCGCGCGTCCGTGCCGGTGCAAGACGAAAGGCCCTGTGGTACCCGTAGGCCTGTCGTCGGCGCGATCCCGAGGGGGGAGGTGCGGCTGCAAATCCAGGTCCATTTGTCCGTCGCTCGATTCTGGCGACTCGCGTGGAAAGCATGAACGACTCAGCTCTCACCACCGGCCGCAACTACCTCGACCTGACGAAGCCGCGGCTCCTTCCGATGGTGCTCTTTACGGGGCTGCCGGTTCTGGGGATGGCAGCGGGCGGTTGGCCGAACGCAACATTTAGCGTGCTCGTAATGACGGGGATCGCACTCGCTGCAGCCTCGGCGAACACGCTCAACGCCTATATCGAGCGCGAGCAGGACGCGTTGATGGAGCGCACGAAGACCCGACCGCTGCCGGCGGGCCTGATCGAACCTCGCTCGGCGCTGCTTTTCGGTCTCGCGCTCGGCGTGATCTCGACACTCTTGCTCTATGGGGTGAGCGGCGCCGCCGCGGCCCTCGTCGGTCTCGCCAGCATTCTCTTCTACGTCTTCGTTTACACCCTCTGGCTCAAGCCGCGTTCGATCTGGAATGCTGTGATCGGCGGGGCGGCGGGCGCGGCGGCCCCGTTGATCGCCGACGCCGCCGTCAACGGGTCGGTCGGCATCGCCGGCTGGACGCTCTTCGCGATCGTCTTTTTCTGGCAACCGCCCCATGTCTGGGCGATTGCGCTCTACCGCAAGGACGATTACCGGGCGGCGGGAATCCCGATGCCGCCCGAAGTCATCGGCGACGAAGCAACCCGCAAGCGCGTCGTCTGGTACACCGCGGGCCTGCTCCCCGTGACCGTCGCCCCCTATTTTCTCGGGCTTGCCGGGCCGATCTATTTCGTGGTCGCGGCGGGGATGGGCGTCTGGTTCCTCTACCGCGCCTGGCGCCTCTTCGAGGAGCGGACCGAGGAAGCCGCGCAGGGGGTCTTTCGCGTCTCGCTGGTCTTCTTGTCAGCAGTCTTCCTGGCGCTTCTGGTCGACTTGCTGATCGCGTTCTAGGCGGTCGATTCCATTTCGTGGGATCGCCGCGGTCCCACGCGGTGCACCGCTCGATTCGCGCCGTTTTTCCGACCCCCTCGATTCGATCGATTCCGTTAGGATGATCGCGCCGTATGGGGCAGCGCTCTGGATTCGGATCGCCCCGCCGCCTGCCAACCGGAGAATTCGCACGTGTCGCAATCACAGTCCGTTCCCCTTTCGGGTCTCCTGGTCGTCGATCTCTCGACCGAGATCGCGGGCCCCTATGCGACGAAGATGCTCGCCGATGCGGGGGCCGAGGTGATCAAGGTCGAGGGGCCGAGCGGCGATCCGCTGCGCCGCTGGAGCGCGTCGAAACAAGACCTCTCGGGTCGAGACGGCGCGCTCTTTCAGTTCTTGAACGGTGGCAAGAAGAGCGTCGACTGGGATCTCGAAACCGGCGTGGGGTGCGATCGATTCCTTCGGCTCTGTCAGAACGCCGATCTCGTCATCGACAGTGGCGGGGCGGGCTGGCTCGATGCGCGTGGCATCGGATTCGATCGCATGCGTGAACGCAATCCGGCGATCTCCCTGGTTTCGATCTCGCCCTATGGAGGGGAGGGTCCCTGGGCCGAGCGACCCGCGACGGAGTTCACCCTTCAAGCCGAAGTCGGCAACCTCGCCTATCGAGGATTGCCCGAGCGCGGACCGGTCGCGGCGGGCGGGCGAATAGGGGAGTGGGCGGCGGGTTCCGCGGCTTCGATCGCCGCGCTGGCGACATGGCGGTCGGCCCGCGTGAGCGGTGTCGGGCTGCACGCGGATCTGTCCATGCTCGAGACGATGTGTCTGACGATGACGACCTATCACGATCTCTTTGGTCAATTCCTGCCGGGCATCGAGATCCCGCAGGGGATCGAGGTCCCCTCGATTGAGCCCGCCAAGGATGGTTGGATCGGGATCTGCACCTATACGGGCCAGCAATGGAAGGATCTATGCGATCTGGTGGGGCGGCCGGATGTCGGCGAGGAAGAACGTTATTTCGACGGCGCGTCGCGCATGCAGCATCTCGATTTCATGCTCGAGATCATCCATGACTGGACCCGTGAACATACGATGGCCGAGATCACCGAGCTCGCCGGCCTGAGGCGGATTCCGATCGCTCCGATCGGGGATGGAAAAGCGGTGCTCGAGTTCGACCAATTCAAGGCACGTGGCATCTTCCACGATCACCCCGATGGGTTCAAGGCGCCACGGGTTCCCTATCTCGTGGGCGGGATGTCGCTGCCGGGATTCCGCGCAGCACCTACGCTCGGGGAGGACAGCGCGGCTGTCGAGGCGGGACTGCCCGACGCCTCTGCTTCGACGGCCCCGATCTCGGAAGCCGCGGTCACGCCGGCCTTCGACGGCCTGCGTGTGATCGACCTGACCGCGTTCTGGGCTGGACCCTTCGCGACCGGGATCCTCGCTTCGTTGGGTGCGGATATCGTGAAGGTCGAGTCGATTCAGCGGCCCGACGGCATGCGTTTTGCGGGTGCCGTCCCCAGTGATCAGCTCTGGGAGACCTCGCCGATCTTTCACGGCTGCAATCTGAGCAAGCGCGGAATCACACTGAATCTCGATGCGCCGGAGGGCGTGGCGCTCTTGCGCCGGTTGCTCGAGGACGCGGATATAGTGATCGAGAATTTCTCGGCGCGGGTGATGGAGAATTTCGGATTGACCTGGGAGGTTCTGCACGAGATCAATCCCCGGTTGATTTCGGTTCGGATGCCGGCCTGGGGGCTCGACGGTCCCTGGAAGGATCGCACGGGCTTCGCTCCGACTGTCGAACAGGCCAGCGGTCTGGCCTGGTTGACCGGCTACGAGGATATGCCGCTGATTCCGAGAGGGGTCTGCGATCCGGTCGGGGGCATGCACGCGGTCTACGCCCTCGCGATGGGACTCGAAGAACGGGAGCGGACGGGCGAAGGGATGTTGGTCGAAGTTCCACTCGTCGAGTCCGCCCTCAATCTGGCGGCGGAGCAGGTGATCGAGTGGACGGCCTATGGCGAGTTCTTGACGCGTCGCGAGAATCGCGGTCCCGTCGCTTCGCCCCAGGCCGTCTTCCAGTGCCGGCCGGCGACACGGGAGACGCGCTACGAGAAGAAATTCGTGGCGCTCTCGGTCGTGACCGATGCGCACTGGGCGACCCTGGTGGCGGCAATCGGTCGACCGGAGTGGGCGCTCGCGGAGGCATACGAGACGGAGTCAGGGCGTCGAGCGGCGGAAGATCTGATCGAAGACGAACTCGCGAAATGGTTCGCCACGCAGGATTGTGACGAGGTGGTCGATCGGCTTCTGGCAGAGGGCCTTCCAGCGGCCACCCTGATCAACGGCTACATGATCTCGCCCAATCCCCAGATCGATGCGCGAGGTTTCCGAACCGAACTCGAACACGCGGTCAAAGGGAGACTCTCCTACGCCGGCCTGCCATTTCAGATGTCGAATCAGGCGGCCGTCTCCTACCGCTGGGCGGCGCCGACGATCGGGGCTTTCAACGATGAGGTGCTCGGCGGAGAGCTCGGACTGTCCCAGGAGGAGCTGGCGGAGCTGCGCGAGAAGCAGGTGATCGGGGATCGCCCCGCCTTCGATCTCTGAAACACTGCTGAGCGCACGGTCGGCGATCCCATCTCGACCGAAACGAATCTTCGAAAAATCGATATCGATTCGTGGCCCGGCGACGGGGCGCACGGCGTGGGCGTCCCCCGGCCGGGATCGTCTGGGCCCTGGAGGAATCCACCATGCGAATTGCGTTGGCAGGCTTTGTGGTCTTGATGGGATGGATGATCTCGACCGCCGCGATCGCTGGCGATCAGGAGGTCGCCGCCGGTCGAGGATTCTCCGCCGGATTCGCTGATCGCCGCGCCGGGCTCGGATGAGGGCGCCGGTGAGGCGCCCGAGGTCGAGAGCGAGATCGAGGCCGAAGGGAATGAGCGAACGCCGGACGCCGAAGCGCGGTCGCTGTATCGGTGGCGATCGCGTCTGGAGAGGTAAGGACCGCTCTGGGCTACCAGGTGACGGGAAGCGCGTCGAGCCCCTGTAGATGGAGGCTGGGACGGTATTCGACCTTTTCGAGGTCGACCTGCATGCCGGGAATGCGTTGGGTCAGGGCGCCGATGGCCTCCTGGATTTCGAGGCGCGCCAGCGATGCCCCGAGGCAGAAATGCGCCCCGAGACCAAAACTGTGGTGCTCGATGTCCTCGCGTTCGATATCCAGGCGATCGGGGTCTGGGAAACGTTCGGGGTCGCGATTGGCTGCTCCGCGTAGGATGAGCACCGCCTCACCTTCTTGAATCGTCTGGTCGTGGTAGGCGATGTCCTCGTCGGCATGGTTGATACTGAGCTGGACGGGCGTGTCGAAGCGCAAGAGCTCCTCGGTGGCATTCTTGAGGAGATCCGGACGTGCACGCAGCTTGGCGAGTTCGGTGGGATGTTGGAGCAGTGCCAACATGCCCTTGGCGATCAAGCTGGTCGTCGTGTCGTGGCCCGCCTGGAAGAGAAGGATCAAGGTGGCGATGATGTCTTCGTCAGTGAGGTCGCTCGCACCGCGTTGGACTTCGACGAGTCGCGAAATCAGATCTTCCTTCGGGTCTGCGCGGCGGGCATCGATCAACGATTGGAAATACCCCGAAAAACCGAAGATGGCGTCGTTGCGGCGCTCCTCCATCTCGGGCGTGACGATCGCCACCTCGTCCACGCTCTCCAAGACCCCGCGAGACCAGACCTCGATTCGGTGGGTGTCCTCGAAGGGAACGCCGATGAGCTCGCAGATCATCGCGAGCGGAACCTGGTACGCAAAATCGCGCACCAGGTCCATCTGTCCGTCGGCGAGACGGGTATCGATCAACTCTTGAATATGGGTGCGCACGCCGGGGCGCAGGCGCTCGACGGTGCGCTGCGTGAATCCGGGATTGATGAGATGACGCAGTCGCGTGTGGCGAGGCGCTGGAATGAAGTTCATCATGCGCTTCATGACCGTCACGAAGGGACTATTCGGGTCCCCTCCGAGTTGGTCGACCAGTCGTCCGTCCTTGATCAAACCTTTTTCTCGCGCGGCCCAAGCCGCATCAGAATGGCGAGTCAACACCCACGGTCGGCCCAATCGCTCGATCTGTGATTGGTGGATCGGGGCGACATTTCTCAACTGGTGGTAGAGACGGACCAGATTGCCCTCGCGTCCCGCGGCGTCGAATATCTGTTCGAGGATCGCGTCGGGTTCGACGGGCAAGTCATCATAGATCGGAATCGCAGTCATTCGGGTTCCGGCAGCAGCATTCCGGTCAGCGTAGGCTGCGGGCTCTCTGATGTCGAATCCAATGGGTTCGCGTCCTCTCGAGATTCGCCCGGTGCTTCCGGCTTCACCCGGGCTGGCGCCCATGTCCTGGAGGTGGGCGGTGGCGCTCGCCTTCATGATCGCAGACACATGAAGACGAGTGCGACTATGAGAAAACCATTCTCGGGTCGACGCCGGGGAGCGTTCGACGCGGTCAGCGATTGCGGTGGTCGCGGCTCAGGCCCGCCTGGGTGGGATGGGGATAGGGGTGGTGATAGAGCCCGCTTCCCCGATCGGCGAGAGGGGCCAGCTCAGTCATCGCGGCCTGGAAGCGCCCGATCAACGCATCCTCGGCGGCGTAGTCGAAGGGGTCGCCCAGCCGCTCTTCGATCTCGCCCCCCGGTTTGGGCGAGTGTTCGACGTACCAGCGGGTGGTGCGGGCCAGGGCCTCCTCGACGGGAACGATGTCGGAGTATCCCAGCTGGTTGCGGATCTTGGTCAAGTCGAGGTGCGTGTGGTGGCTGCCGCCGAGCGCGAGTACGCGGGTGGAGAAGGCCAGTGCATGGGGCATGCTGACGATCTCGAATTCTCGCTCGAGGGTGTGGGCGATCACCTCGACGATCTGGGCGAGGGAGAGTTGGCGGTCGTCGCCGCAGTTGTAGATCTGCCCCGCCGCCGCTTCGGGCTGGTCGACGGCCAGCATCACTCCATGGGCCAAGTTCTCAGCGTAGCCGTGGGTGACGAGGGTCAATCCCCCATCGGGCAGAATGATCTGGCGGCGTCCATCCAGGAGCCGCCGGATCACGCACCATTCCCTCGGTACGATCTGGTAGGGACCGTAGACGTAGGGGTAGCGGAACAGGGCGGCGTCGGGATGGGCCTCCATCACCGCCTCCTCGGTGCTCGCCATCAGCCAGGAGAAACGCTGCTCCTCCTCTGTCGCGACGAGCGCGGCGTCCTCCCGAACGGGGACGGGGAGTCCTGCGGGATGGAGATCGCCGGGCGAAATGAAGCCGCGGTAGGTGGCGAATCCTCCGACGGCGACGAATTGGCCGGTTCGGCCGACCATCGCCTCGGCGATATGACGAATCCGTCCATAGGTGGCCACGACCAGGTCGAAGGTGCGGGTCCCGATGGCTTCGTCGATCGTTTTGCGGAAATGCGGATCGCCGTGGATATGCTCGACGTCGCTGGGGATCTCCGGGACCTCGTGGGTACCCCGGTGGAAGATCGTGACGCGGTAGCCCCGATCCCGGAGGCGATTGACGATAAAGGGTCCGGTGGGCCCCGTTCCTCCGACGACGAGCGCGCGCATCGTGACAGTCTAACCACCACGGTGGGAGATCGCTGCCCGAAACGGGGCCTGAGTGTCCGTTCTCGAGGTCTGTCCGCTGGCTCTCGATTCGGGCGGCCGCGCGATCGGCGGGGTGCGTGGTGCACGCGTGGATCGGGTATCCTCGGGTCGACGCGCGGGAGCTTGCCAATGCTCAATCGAATCTATTCGAGTCGCAGTCGCGTGAGTGCGGTCGGCGCGGGGGGCCTGCTGATTTCCCTGCTGGTGGCCTGCGCGAATATGGGCGCGCCCCCCCCGACGACCGGATACCGCGCCAATATCATCGTCAAGATGACCGATGGGTCCGAAGGGGGCCCCGCGCTCGAGAGGCTCGTCGAGTTCTATCAAGCGGGAAAGCGCAGACGATTTGCGCGCATCGACGGCGAGCTCGTCGCCCTGATCGATCGTCCCGATTTGCGGGTTAGCTGGATGTTGAATCCCGCGGCGAGGTCCTTCGAGGAGTACCGGATCTCCAGTCCCAAAGCCGTCATCAGCTCGGCACCGAATCCCTTCGGTCCACGCGCCAGGGCCGTCTTCGAGTGGCTCGGGACAGAAAACGTCGAAGGCGTGGACACCCAGAAATACGCGGTCAAGGGCAAGGCGATTTCCGGCCATGCCTGGCTCACCATCGACCAGATCCCATTCCGCTTTGCCGGGACACTCGGCTCGCAAGATTCTGCGGTCGAGGTGGAGATCGCATACAGCGAGATCGAGCGAGATTCCCAGGCCGCCTTTCTCTTTGCGATTCCTCCGAATTTCGCGGGCTACGAAAAGCGCAAGCAGAAGTCGTCGCAGTCCGCGGATGATATCGAAGAGGCGATCAGAAAGATCGAGGATCGGAGGCGCGCGCTGCCCAGCATTCCCACGTTTTTCTGACTCTCTTTCCGTCCCTGTTTTCGCGGGTCGGATGATTCGATCCATTGACCGCCATCGGGTGGGTCACCCAGCCTGCCGTCGCCGTCGCCGTCGCGAAGACGCGGATCGGCCTCGCTATTCCCGATGTCGACCGGGAGGCGGCGGGAACTCAGCCGTATTCTCCATTCCGAGGACGAAAACGTTGCGCACGGCGAAGCGCCAGCGGTCGTCCGCCTGCTTGATCAGCCGGTCGTAGTAGCGACCCACCTGATAGACCTCGCCGAGTCCCGGGCGATCGGGGTCCGGGAGCCTCACCATGATGAAGTCGGACCAGGCGCGCGCTTCTGTCGCCGAGTGGATCTCGATGACGGCCGGGAAGGGGAGATGTTTGCGGAGTCTTCCCGGTGGAGCGATGAACTCCTTTCGGATGGCCTTCCGCCCGCGTAGTCGCGTGCCGAGAACATTGAAGGTCGCGTCCTCGGCGAAGAGTTCTTCGAGTTCATCGCCGCGGCCGTCGTCGATGAAGAAGGCGTATCGATGCAGCAGGTCGCGAATGCGCTCGATCTCTGCGGGTTCCTGCGTTCGGGCGTCGTCGGAAGCGTGGGCGGGCCCGGTTGCGATGATCGATATCGACAGCATCAAGAAGGTCGTGAGGCGTAGGTTGGGATGCATGTTGGGGTCTCCTCCTGGAGTGAATCGCTCGCGACGGGGACGGACGAGCCACAATTCTAATGCGGTCGGTTCCGGCCCGGGACGTGGACGGGTCGGGTGAGCGAAGGGTTCCCCTCTCTCACCTTCGGCCCATTCGCAATTTTCCAGACTGAGTTCTATCGTAGAACTCGCTCTGGAATCTCAACGAACGCACCCGATCCCTGAATCCGAATCGCGGCCCGACGCAGAGGAGATCCCCATGGCCCATCCCGCTGAGTGGAAGAGCACGTCCTGCATTCTGTGCAGTACGAATTGTGGTCTGCAAGTTCAGGTCGAGGACGGTCATTTCAAGAAGATCAAGGGTGACAAGAGCAATCCCCGATCGAAGGGATATACCTGCGAGAAACCGTCGGGGCTCGATCACTATCAGAACCACGCGGATCGTTTGACGACACCGCTGCGCCGGTCTGAGGACGGAAGCTTCGAGGCGATCGACTGGGACACGGCGATTCGGGAAGTGGCCGGCAAGCTCGCGCGGATCCGCGATACCCACGGCGGCTCGAAGATCTTCTACTACGGCGGCGGCGGGCAAGGCAATCACCTCGGCGGTGTCTACTCCGGTGCAACCCGGCGTGTCCTCGACATGCGTTATTCGTCGAACGCGCTCGCGCAGGAGAAGACGGGCGAGTTCTGGGTCGAGCGGCAGATGTTCGGCGGTCGTCCCGAGCCGGATTTCGAACACGCGCAGGTCGCGGTCTTCGTCGGCAAGAATCCCTGGCATTCGCATGGCTTCGACCGAGCGCGCCCGATCCTTCGCGCGATCGCGAAGGATCGGAACCGACACATGATCGTTGTTGACCCGCGACGCACAGAGAGTGCGGACCTCGCCGACATCTTCCTTCAGGTGGTTCCCGGAACGGACGCCTTCGTATTGGCGGCGATGCTGAAAGTGCTGGTCGAGGAAGGATTGACGGATCTAGACTTTCTTTCGGCTCACGCCTCGGATGGCCAGGCCCTATTCGATGTGCTCTCGACGGTGCCGGTCGCTGACTATTGCGAGCGGGCCGGGGTGTCAGAAGAGCTGGTGCGGCAGGCGGCGCGTTTGATCGGTGGCGCCGAGAGTGTCTCTGTTCTCGAGGATCTCGGGGTCGAGATGGCCCCGCATAGCACCCTCAACTCGTACCTGGAGAAGCTCCTCTACTCCCTGACCGGTCATCTCGCTCGTCCGGGGACGATGAATCTCGGTACCCATATCGGTAAGTTGATCGGGGGCGGGAAGGACAACAAGACTTCGCCTGTCGGTGGCCACAAGATCATCACCGGTCTAATCCCCTGCAACGCGATTCCAGACGAAATCCTGTCGGATCACCCCGATCGCTTCCGGGCGATGTTCATCGAGAGCGGCAACCCGGTGCACTCGCTGGCCGATAGCCCGCGCATGAGGGAGGCGCTCGACGCGCTCGAATGTGTGGTCGTGATCGATGTCGCGATGACCGAGACGGCGAAGCGCGCGGACTATATCCTGCCGGCCGCCTCGCAATACGAAAAGGTCGAGACCACCTTCTTCGGGGGTGGATTTCCGGACCACACCTTCCTTCTGCGACAGCCGCTCTTTCCGATTGCGGAGGGGACGTTGACCGAGCCGGAGATCCATAGTCGCCTGTGTCGCGCGCTTGGGGCCTTCGAGGACAGAGATCTCGCGACGCTGCGTGAGGCCGCCCAGGAAAGCGTCGAGAAATTCGGTCTGGCATTCGTGCAGGCGATGACCGGTGAACCGAAGCTGGCCGCGATCATGCCGGTCGTTCTCTACGAGACCCTCGGGCGTTCGCTGGGCGAGGGGCTCGAAGGGGCGGCGTCGGTCTGGGGAGCGGTCCAGACGTTGGCAATGGAGAATGCGGACTCTGTGCGTCGTGCGGGATTCGAAGGGGAGGGACTCGCGCTCGGCAATGCGCTCTTCCGCGCGATCCTCGACAACACGAATGGCGTCGTCATCACATCGGATCCCTACGAAGCAACGATGGAGCGCATTCGGACTGATGATGGGCGGATCGAGCTCGTGATCCCCGAACTCATCCAGGAACTCGCCGACCTGATCGACGAACAACCGCCGCGAACGACGGACGACTACCCGTTCATTCTGGCGGCGGGGGAACGTCGCACGAGCACGGCGAATACGATCTTCCGCGATCCGAGTTGGCGACGGAAGGACGGTGAGGGCGCGATGCGCATGAGTCCCGGAGATGCGGAAGGCCTTGGTGTCGAAACGGGCGACCGTATCCGACTCACGACCAAACGGGGTAGCGTCGAGGCCATCGTTGAAGTGAATGACACGCTGCGCGAGGGTCATATCACGATTCCGAACGGTTATGGGCTCGAGTACCCGGATGCCGAGGGCACGCGTAAGGTTCATGGGATCCCGCCAAACGAGTTGACCTCGAGCGAAGATCGCGATTGGCTGGCGCTTACGCCCTGGCATAAGCATGTTCGAGCCCGGGTCGAGGTGATCGCCTGAGATGAAACGTACCCGCTTCGGAGATGCGCCCTGTCCGATCGCGCGGACGACGGACCTGATGGGCGACTGGTGGACACCGATGGTGATGCGGGAGGCTTTTCTTGGAAGGCGCCGCTTCGACGAGTTCCAGAAGGCGCTCTCCGTATCGCGCGGCGTCCTCGCCAAGCGGCTCTCGCGTCTGGTCGAGGAAGGTCTGCTCGCAAAGCATGCCTACGAAGATCGCCCGCCGCGTTTCGAGTATCTCCTGACCGAGAAGGGGCGCGCATTCTATTCGGTGCTCGCCGCGATGTGGCGGTTCGGCGAGGACTGGCTCTGGGAAGAGGGTACGCAGTCTCCGCTCCAGCTCTTCGATCGAGAGACGGGTGAGTCGGTTGCGCCGCGGGTCGTGGATGAGCGCACCGGCGAAGCGATCGATGTGAGGCAGATGCGTCTCGGCCCGCGCGAATAAGGGAATCTGATCGCGTGTTTAGAGGTGTGATTCGCGCAGGGGATCTACATCGATTTTGCCGGGATGACGAGGGCCTCGGCGATCGGCTCGAAGACGCTGCGAACCGCATCCGCACTGGGAGCGAGGCCGAAGGGCACGACCTGGTCGACGCCGATATCGTGATAGGCCTTGAGATCGTCGACCGTGAGATCCCGGCCGGGCATGACGGTGATTTCGATCTCCTCGCGTGTACGAGCGTGCTCCTCGAGCAGTACGTCGAGGTCCCCGATCAGCTTCTCGATTTCCTTGGGTGATCTCGAGGCGGCATTCCAGCCCTGTCCGATCTCGGCGACTCGCCGCAGTGCCGGCTGGCTATCGCCGCCGAAGATGAGAGGTGGATGCGGCTTCTGTACGGGCTTTGGGGCGAATCGACAGGCCGGCAGCGAGTAGAATTCATCCTCGTAGGCCGAGAGCTCATCGCACCAGAGCGCCTTCATGACGGCGATATGGGATCGGGCCCGCGCGCCCCGGCGTTCGAACGGCGTGCCGAGGGCGCGCATTTCCTCGGCGAGCCAGCCGACGCCGATGCCTACATCGAGTCGTCCGGCGGATAGCACGTCGAGGGAGGCGATCTCCTTGGCGGTGTAGATCGGATTGCGCTGCGGCAGGATCATCACGCCCGTCCCGATACGGATTCGCTGCGTATGAGCGGCGAAGAAGGATAGTACGGGGAAGGGGTCGAGAATATTTGCAGAGGCGCCTCCCGGGACCTTGCCGTCCTCTGAATAGGGATAATTCGGTTCGTACTCGTCGAAGAGCACGGCGTGCTCGGGGACCCAGAGCGAGTCGAATCCACACTCCTCCGCCACGCGAGCGATTCCGATGGCGAGTTCGGGCGTAGCCAGCTCTGCGGAGAGTGGTGTGAATAATCCGATCTTCATCTTGATCCTCTCTGGGGGATAGGCCACCAGCGGCCTAGGCGAAGCGTTCAGTCGGCTCGCGCGCCGCCTGTTTCGCGTCGATGCTGCGACCCGAACGCGAAGGGTCGTGTCCGGGATCATCAATGCCGCCGGTCAGCGGGTTCGAAATATCAGGGAAGCCACGTTTTGCCGAAGCCTTCACCGGCGGTGATCATCTCCTGCCCCAACTTGCGAGAACGGGCAGCGCTCAGGATCACCCGAAAGACAATCCCTGGCCAGGCCCCTGAGATCACACGAGTCGTTTTCTCGAGGGCTCCGCCGACTCATAGTGTGTTCTCGCTTTCGAGAAATCCCAACTATATACGCGGTCCATCGGGATCCGAAGGAGGACCCGCTCCCCTCGGCTCTGCCGATGCTTGCGACTCTTCGAAAACCATTCCGGCATCTCCGTCATCCCGCTCCCGATCGCCTGATCCTTGTCATTCAGCGCGATCTGCACTCGATCGATCTCCGCTGCATCCGAGACCACCTGACAGGCGCCCTCGATTCGGACTCCGCGAAGTTCGAAATAGCTCTCGCCAGATTCCGCGACTGCACAGACGCGGGGGTCATCGATGATGTTTCTGTGCTTCAGGCTATTCGCTCGGGTGTCGACATAAATCGAATCGTCGAGCTTCACGAACCAGAGAGGATGGGCGATGGGTGATCCGTCCGAGCGCAGCGTCGTCAATGTGATGGTCCGCTGACTGGTGAGGAATGTGTCGATCTCGGCGGGATTCATTTTTGTTGCCAAGGGGGCCTCAGGGTGAAGGGGCTCAGCGGAGCCGCTTACTGACGTCTTCGCCTTCGGCGATTCGATCTGCGTAGTCATCGAGCCAGCGGTGAAACTTTTCGGACTCGGCTTCGTCTGCTTGCATCCGTGGGATCGCCGTAACGGCATAGTCGGGATTGCTGAGCGGGGGATGATCGCTGGCCGGCTTGCGGGACATGATCTTCTCGATCACGGGGGCGAGCCGTTCGTCTTTTTCTCGCTGGCGTTTTGGTTCGCGATCCAAGAATTCCGGCATGACCTCTCGGCCGAAGAGTTCGAGGCTCTCCATGATATGTTCGTGCTTGTTGCGGCCGGATGTGCAGCTCAGAATGAGCTGATCGACACCGCAGTCTTCGTAGCGCCGAATATAGTCACGGAGCTGCTCCGGTGTTCCCATGGCCCCCCGCAGGCCGCTGACTCCGCCTTCGACGACCTTGGCGCCTAGTCGCTCGGGGTTGTTTGCGGCGAGCTGCACAGCTTCCGGATCATATCCCCGATCCTTGCGGCGTTTTTCGTAGTCCGACCACAGGTCCATGTTGGCCGGCCTGTGGCGTCCGTAGACATAATAATGCCCGAGCGAGTAGCCGATGAAATTCGCGCCGTAGCCCCCACGCTTCACAGCTTCCTCTGCCTGCTCGTGGCAGAAGAATGTGGTGACGCAGGCAAGATTCGGATTGACGGAATCACCGATCGGAACCGCTTCACGCTCGAGGGTGGTGTAGTAGTCGTCGACCCATTCCTGCGCCTCCTCGGGATCGAAAAAGGCGAAGGAGAGGGCACCGATCGCATGTTGAGCCGCTCGATGAATCGATTCCCGCCGACTACAGGCGAGCCAGACCGGCGGATGTGGCTTCTGGTGTGGCTTGGGAACGACATTGCGAGGGGGCATCGTGACATGGCGGCCATCGTGCCCCGTGAAGGGTTGCTCGCTCATACAGCGTAGCGCCACGCGGACGCCTTCCTCCCACATCTCGTTCTTCTGATCGGGATTCACCCCAAATCCTTCCAGCTCCATCAGCGCCGAGCCTTCTCCGGTCCCGAACTCGACTCGGCCACGGGAGAGCAGATCGAGCGTCGAAATGCGTTCGGCGATCCGCGCGGGGTGATTGATCGCCGGCAGCGCATGAACGATGCCGTGTCCCAGCCGAAGGTTCTTCGTCCGCTGGGAGAGAACGGCGAGGAAGATTTCCGGGGCGCTCGAGTGGCTGTATTCCTCGAGAAAGTGGTGCTCGACGAGCCAGAAGGTTTCGAAGCCGAGGCGATCGGCCAGCTCCGCCTCCGCCAGCGCTTCCTCCATCACGCGAAGTTCGTCACCTTCCTCCCAGGGTCGGGGAACCTGGTGCTCGTAGAAGATTCCAAATTTCATCGGATGAGATCCCTTCAGGTCTCGACGATCGAAGAATTCCTCATGTATAACTTAGAATGTACATGCTAAAATCGGACGATGCCAGCGACTGCCTCTGAGTCGATCGGGAAGGGGGGAACTCGCCGACTGCCCCGTGGCGAGAGGCGGGAGGCGATCCTGGACGGCGCGACTCGCGCTTTCGCCCATGCCGGGTTCGCGGCGACGAGCATGCCCGAGATCGCCGAGGCGTCCGGCATCACGCCGATCATCGTCTACCGCCATTTCGACTCGAAGGAAGAGCTCTATCGCGCAGCGCTCGAACGCGTCAGTCGTCGCCTCGCCGGCGAACTCGAAGCGGATTCCGGGCGAGATGCATTGGGTGTGGGCGCCCGATCCGTGCTCGCGGCAGCGCGAGTCGATCCCGACGGATTCCGCCTCCTGTGGCGCCACGCGGCACGTGAGCCGATCTTTTCGTCCTATGCAGCCGAGCTGCGAGAATGGGCGGTCGGTGTCGTGCGGAGTTCGATGGGGCACCGTGTTCCCCCCGACGCACAACAATGGGCAGCCAATGCGGTGGTTGGCTACCTCGTCGAGGCGGTTCTCAACTGGCTCGAGTTTGGTGACTCCGAATGCGACGCTCTTTTTGTCAAGGCGACCAATGCCGCGATGCGCGCGGGGGTAAAGGTCTGGTCCAAGGGGAGCTAGTCTGGATCGATGGATTCGGGCCAGGGGCGTCTTTTTGTCGCCCTGGGAGATGAGGCTGCGGTGGACGTGAGAGGATTTGCTAGGCGATTCGAGGCTGGGGATCGGGGTTGGGTATCAGGAATGGAGGGATTCGTTGTCCGATTATTGGCAGCTGCGCAGAACTGGAAAGGAATTAATAGAATCCTACGTCCAACACGGGCATTGGACCGAAGACACGCTGGGTTCGGTTCTTGATCGGCATCTGCGGGAATTCGCTCACCTGACCTTTCGGGTATGGTCGAAGGAGAGGGCGTACCAGGGGACGGTCGGTGACGTTCACGATCTCGCCCGCCGGGTGGCGGGTGGGCTTTCGGCGCGGGGTGTTGGGCGCGGTGACGTGGTGGCCTTCCAGATTCCGAGCTGGGTGGAGGCCGCGGCGACTTTCTGGGGATCGGCCCTCTGCGGCGCGACCGTGCTGCCGATCGTACATTTTTATGGACCCAAGGAGGTGGGCTTCATCCTTCGTCAGTCCGGTGCGCGCGCGTTCATCACCGCCGACCGGTTTCGAAGCTTCGACTACCTTGCGGCGCTGGAAGGTGTATGTGCCACAGCCGATGATCTCGAGCTGGTCGTGGCGGTCGGAGAGGCCCCAGAGTCGACGGTCCCCTTCGAGAGGCTCGTTGATCATCCGCCCATCGAGGCACTTCCAGCGGTCGATCCGGAAGAGCCCGCCGTGATCGCCTATACGTCGGGCACGACCGCGAATCCGAAGGGAGTGATCCACACACATCAGAGCATTCTCGCCGAGACGATGCAGCTCGCAGCGATTCAGGCGCCGGGCGAACTTCCCACGCTGGCCGGAGCGCCGGTCGGTCATTTCATCGGAATGACCACGGGGCTCTTGCTCCCGCTGATACGCGGCCTGCCGATTCATCTCATCGACGTCTGGGATCCCGCTACGGTCCTCTCCGCGATGCTGGAGGCGAATCTCACCGCGGGAGGTGGCTCGCCATTCTTCTTGAACAGCCTGCTCGATCACCCCGATTGCACTTCTGATCACGTGGAACGAATGAAAACGATCGGCCTGGGGGGCGCACCCGTGCCGGCTGCGGTGGGTGAACGCGCGGAGGCGTTGGGCATTTCGATCATCCGTTCGTACGGGTGCAGCGAGCTGCCTTCGATCACGGGCTCCCGACACGATGACCCACGTGAAAAGCGGATCTACACCGATGGCGGTGTTCTGCCCGGCGTGGAGATGCGCATCGTCGACGAGCAAGGTCGTGATCTGCTGCCGGGCGAGCCGGGCGAGATCCTGGCCCGGGGGCCGGAGCTCTTCGCGGGTTATATCGATTCCTCGCTGACCTCAGAAACCTTTGTAGACCGTGATTGGTTGGCTACGGGCGATATAGGTGTCGTCGACGAGCAGGGTTGGCTCACGATCACCGACCGGAAGAAGGATGTCATCATTCGCGGTGGTGAGAATATCAGCGCGGGTGAAGTGGAAGAGCTGCTCGCGAAGATGCCGGGCGTAGCGGAGGTGGCCGTCGTGGCTGGGCCGGATCCTCGGATGGGCGAACGGGCGTGCGCATTTATTCGCAGAACGGCAGGTGTGGGGGCGCCCGACCTGGCGACCCTGCAGGCGTACCTGGGTGCGGCTGGTCTCACGCGCCAGAAGTGGCCGGAAGAAGTTCATGAGATCGAGGAATTTCCACGGACGCCATCCGGGAAGATCAAGAAATTTGAACTTCGTGAGCGGCTCCGCAACTCGTCTTCGTGAGCCCCCTCGCCTAAGCGGGGGGAGGCGCTTCGGGATCCCAGACGCGGACTTCTGCTACGTCGATCACCGGCTCACGGAAGCCGGTCCGAGCCCTGGTCAGCGAGCATCGGCTTCCCACGCTGGACCGCGGTCTCGACCTCCCGGCCGACGTCGATCAAGACCTTCTCGACGACCGCCGAGTCGACCTGGCACGCGATCTCGAGCGCACCCGTGTGCTCCAGCATTGCGACCAGGCGAGACCGCATGCATTCCATCGCCCAGGGGATCATCGGGCCGTCGGCAATCGGATCGAATTGGATGACGGTCTGGTGTCCCTCGCGCGGCACGAGATAGTGGTAGTGGGGGTAGGCGCTGAAACAGTCGAAGCGCAGGTATTCGAGCCCGTCTTCGCTTCCTAAAATGTGTATCGAAACACCGTCCTCGTCGATGACGCCGGCGAGTACGTCCGGGGTCACGTTTCCGAATTTCGCGCGGGCGTCCTTGCCGTATTCCTCCGCGATGATCTCTTCGTTGAGCAGCCGATATTCGACCCCGAACGTGACCGCGCCGGCCTCGAAGGTCCGCGTGTATCGGGCGATTGCAGGAATCGGAAGGACTTCGTATCGAATGGTCATGGACGGTCTCCGAAGGGGGCCGCGTCGAGCGGGGAACGAGCCCCCATTCGAGCCCGAAGAATCGGACGTCGCCCTCCCGGATTCTGGCATAGGGTGAGGCGTCGGTCAGGTCGCAATCGTTTTGAAGTGAGGAGGGCTCTGCGGTCCATATTGAGGGTCAGGAAGGGCTCCGCCGCTTTCGACTGAGGGCGACCAGGAGCCCCAGACCCGATCCGAGCATTCCGATCAGCGATGGTTCGGGCACGAGACTCGGCTCACAAGCATCTCCCAGAAGATCCATGTCGGCGTCTTCCTGGGCCATCGAACAAACACCCATCGCCCCGCATTCGATCGAGGCGCTGCAGTCCCTTCCCAGCAGCCCCGGCTCACCGGCTGTACACGTCCCACCGCCCGGTCCATTCGGCGCAGCTGGGCAATTGTCCACGCCATTGAGAACGAGATCCTCGTCCCGGTCGACTCCCATGCGCTGGCCCGATCCCGGTGGGACCGCGGTGTAGGTGAGTATCTGCGCAGCTCCCGCTGGATTCGCTTTTTCGCGAAGGGTCGCCGCGGTGATCGTGGGTCCGTTGTCGTCGGGCGTATAGGTCCCACCAAGCGCGCTGGCATAGCCCTTTTCGACTCCGCCCTCGACAGTTTTTACGATCACGTCGCACTGCGTGACGTTTCCACCGAGGATCTTCGATTCAAAAGCGCCCCCCGCCGCCGCGTCGATCAGGGCGATTCGCGCGTTGGTGTGTGCCTCGCCAAAATTGCCCGGACCAATCGTCACTTGTTGGCCGACGATTGGAGCGAGATCTGTCGGAAAGGCGAGGATGAATGCCTCGAGATCGCGCTCCTCCTGGTCAGTGAGCGTGAAAACACCGCCGGACAAGAAGGTCTTTAGCGTGTCGATCGATCCATCGTGCAGGAATCCCGATCCACGGACCTGATCTCCGGCGACGCTGAACATCCCGGTTTTCTGAACCATGTTCCGGATCTGCGGGACCTTCATGTGCTGGGGTTCGCCTTCGAAGCTCTCCTCTCCGCCGGTTCCGAAGAACCCGTTCAGTGGGTCGAGGCTATGGCAGCCATCGCAATCTTCCACCGTGTCGGTGGCGTTGGGGTCGAGCGGTGCGCATTCGGTGGTGCCTGGACCGCAGCTGAACCAGCGGTCTGATCCTCGCTGTTCACTCGGTGCCGGAGCCGGCGGATTCGCGAGCGAGCCATCGAGGGCACGCACAGGGTTCGGGGGAAGCTGAACCTGGAGGATGAAGTCCGCAAACTGTTGCATTTCGGTCGCCGAGATCGTGCCTTCCTTGCCGACCAGGCCTTCGAAGGCCACGATGAAATTTCGAAAGGCTCGATCTTCGTCACAGGGCGCTTCCGTGGCGTTTGCCTCGGCATAGCCAGGCATGGTGCAGGGATCGGTTCCGAAGAATCCGTCGGCTCGATCGCCCCGCCAATGCATCGCGCCGTGGGTCGACATTCCACGCAGCGTCTGCGTCGTCATCGGGCCCTTCATCGGGTGGAAGGGGCCGGTCGGGTCTGACGACTCCAGAAGCGAATCTGGCTGCGGCTGATTGTTGGTCCCGAGCGTGTCGTCCGGATTGCCGAGATTCCACGCGAGGGCGTCGAAGTCAGCGAAGATATGGCAGCTCGAACAGGAGGCCTCCCCATTGCCCGACGTCGCGGTGGCGTCATACAAGAAGGGCCGACCGATCACGACAGAATCGGGTTCGGGGTTGTGCAGTGCATGGATGGCCGAGCTGGACCCGGTGGTGAGATCGATCTCTTCGACCGAATTGTTGAAGCGAGTGGTGACGTAGAGTCGGTTGTTCACCTCGTCCAGGGCGATGCCGGTCGGGCCGCCACCGAGTGTCGTCAGGTAGTCCGCACTCTGGGTCGTCGGATCGAAATTCGTTTCGAAGGCGGGATCCTCGAGCTCGGTTCTCGTGAAGACACCGATTCTGGAGGAGCCGAATGCGGGAACGAAGATCGTTTCCCCATCGCTCGAGATCGTGGGCTGGAGTGGTGTCGCCAGGCTATGCGAGATCTGAGTGTTGATCGCGAGATGATCAGCCCCCGCATCCGTATGAAGCGCCGTGTAGTCGATGTGCCGATTGAGATGCTGGATGTCCTGTGATGGACCGCTCGGATCGAGGATCGTGATTCGAGCTTCCGAGAGATGTCCCTGGACGGTCGAGCCGCCGTGAATGCCGGGGCCTTCGAAGCGGATATGGTTCGGACTCTCGGTGTTCGTGACATAGATCTTTCCGCTCGCCGGATTGATCGCCATGTTGAAGAGGACCGTCCCGACCGAGCTAAATACGCTGCCCTTGGTCAGCGTGTTGGCATTGACGGCAAAAACATCGTTGTCGGGGAGGGAGAAGGGGAGGGTCGCAGCCCAGACTCGCCCCGCAGAGTCTCTCCAGTTCGCCCCGTCGTGTTTGACGATCACGCCGGTCTCCGGAGCGGCGTCACCGGCGGCATTG
Source organism: Deltaproteobacteria bacterium (assembly GCA_002719955.1). Taxonomy (GTDB): domain Bacteria; phylum Myxococcota_A; class UBA9160; order UBA9160; family UBA4427; genus UBA4427. The sequence continues at coordinate 186,017 of PBFW01000026.1, forward strand.
TCGTCCGGTCCCACCACTCCGCCGCCGACTCCGGGGGAGGTTGCCGCGCCATCGAAGCCATCGAGCACGACGGTTTCACTGACCGTTGTCGTCCGATTTCCGGACATGAAGGCCGCCACGTAGACGTTCGTGCCGTCGGTTGTGAGAGCCCGCGGGGTGTCGGAAAAGAAAGTGAGTACGTCGATCGGTGTTCCGCCCAGCGAGGAGCCGAGGGCGAGGGCATCGAATACCCAGACGTCCGCACGGTCGATTCCGGCGGTGGTGAACCGTGGATCTGCGGGATTCGAGCCGCCGAAAACGCCAGCGATCGACGGATGCGTTCGGTGTTGTCCGCGGTGGGCCGTCGAGATGAATGCGCGCTGGCCACCGGTCCCGGCGAAGACGATATCCCGAGGCTCGTCACCGACGAGCAGTGTTCGCTCGACGATTGGATGGGATCCGGACAGGTCGATGATGCTGATGCTGTCCGAGAGATGGTTGACGACCCAGACCTCGTCGTTCGTTCTTGCGGCGACGGCGACCGGCTCCATTCCGACTGGCACCGCAGCTGAAAAACTGAGCCCTCCGGCCCCGACATCGAAGATTTCGAGGGTGTTATCCGGGGTGTTTACGACAAAGAGGTGATTTCCGTCGGGCGACAGCACGAGTGGGCGCACTGGGCCACTTTCGAACGCCACGAAGGAGGCCTGGGCTCGAGCATCGTGCGAAGGAAGGGAAATGAGCGCAAGGGAGAGAATGAGGGCGAGGGAGACCCCGTTGGAGCGGAAGAATGACTTCATGGCGGACGGAATCTGCTCCGGAGTGGACGGGTCGAGCGATGGCGGAATGTGAGCGCGATCTCGCGATGGCAGCGAGAAACACTATGCAGAGGCAGTGCGAGAAGTCCCGCACGCAAAGGAACATTCTACCCCGCCGGCCCAAAGAAATGTTTGAAAACTCGTGGCGCACAGCCCGAGGGGTCTGGTCACCCGCGATCGCGGACCCTCTCTCGAATTGCGCATGCGTCGCACCCTCGCAGATGCACCCTCCGGCACGTCCGGGGGTGAAACGGAGCTGCATCCCTGGGAGAGGCCGCGAATTCCGTGCCTTGTTGCAGTGCCGGAGCGCTATCGGAGTTCGACGACCCAGCGTCGCAGCGTGAGGGGGTGGCTCTCTTCGGAATCCATCTCGATCATGTAGAGGCCCGTCGTCAGAAAGGCCGGATCGATCTCCAAGCGCAAGTCGGATCCCTCCGCTGGACTCCGACGTGCTGTGGTGTCGAGCCTTCGGCCGTCCACGGTGATGATCCGGACGGTTCGAACCCCGCCCCCGCGGACCGATTCGTTCAGGCTCAGCAGGAGAGTGAGCTCGCCTTTTTGGGGCAGGTCGGTTTGTTCGAGCGTCAGGCGTCCCTTTTCAGCGATTCGAAAGATCGCAGGGGGCGATGGCGTTTCTCTCGCGAGCAGGTTTCCGATTCCCGTCAAGAATCCGAGCCCGATCACTATGGCCATCGCCCCGAAGAGCATTCTGACAGACAATCGGTTCACGCCGGATCTCCGAGGGACTCGACGAGATGGGCGGGGTGTGTCCGAGCTTCGAGGGCCCGACGAATCCGGGTCGTCGCGAACGCGAACGCCGCCCCCCGTCAGGATTTATCGATGAACGCTGCCACGACGGAGTTGAAGCGGTCGGGCTGCTCGAAATAGGTAGAGTGCCCCGCACCCTCGAAACGTTCGAACTGGGCACTGGGAATCGTTTCCGCAACGCTCTCCAATACATCGGGCGGGAAGAGCACGTCCTCTTCTCCGGCGATCACCAGCGTCGGGGTCGAAAAATGTTTGAGCTCCACGGGTTGGATCTGCACGGTGGACATGTTGGCCAGCAGCGCGGGCGGTACGTCGTTCATGTTTGCGATCTGCTCGTAGAGAAAGGCCATACGCGGCTCTCGGGACGGGTAGTCGTCGGCGAGAGCGGCTCCGCCCGGGCCCACGATGCCGCCGATTCCCTGCACCCGCTTCCCGATTCTGGCAAAGGAGTCGCGTACTTCATCCGTCCATAACCCACCCGGGGTCCCGCATAATACGAGGCAGCTCAGTCGTTCGGGATGTTGGATGGCGGCGGGCAGTCCCGTCCAGCCGCCCATGGACTGACAGACGAGGGCGGTTCGTCCGATCCCTTCCGCATCGAGGAGGGCGAGCAGATCGGCGGGAAAATAAGTGACCTGCTGATCGGCTTCGGTGCACGGCGAGCGCGCGAAACCGCGATGGTCGTATGTGATGACGCGAAATCCCCGATCGAGGAAGAAGGGAACCTGTTGCCACCAACTTGCGGCATTGCCCCCTGCGCCATGAGCAAAGACCAGGGCGGGATCACCGGTGGCGCCGAAGACTTCGTAGTAGAGGCTTGCGCCGGCGTGGTCGACTCTGGGCATGATTGACCTCCGTTCTCCGAGCATACCCCGCTGACGGCGACTCCACCCCGCTCGATGCAGATCATCTCTCGATCGCGCGACACGTCCCCGGTAGCTGTGAGTTCAGGGAAGATCACCCACGAGCAGGGGAGCGGAGCGTTCGAGTAGGCGATTCGAAGGGCATGGCCAAGAACGCGTACGTGTACGTGAACAGAAATGCATCCACGCTGCTCGGTGTCTTCCCGAAGAGATCACTGCGATCGCCGAGCGTGTGGCTGAGGACCGAGAAAATCTCCGAGGTGAATCTCAGTCGCTCGTCAGGTGGCTGATGCTCTTCAGAGTTTTCCCTCGCACACGATGTGCGATGACCGGTTTAAAAAGGGGCCAAGGCGGGTCGAGTGGCCGGGGCAGCACCATGTCGCGAAAGGTCTCGGCGAACACTGGGTATACATCGGGGTGCAGCCACCGCTCGGCGACCATGAACTGGTAGATCGAATGGTTCATCAGCCGCCAGAGCATCAGCTTGTCGGCCTCCTGGTCCTTCGTCAGGAAGGAGTCGAGCGACGACTCCGGGGACGATTCGAAATGGCGAATGATGTTCTCGGAATCACCGATCGTTCGTCCATCGACCCGCACAGCCGGGAGGGTGTTGCTGCCGCTCGCTCGGAGCGCCTGCTTCGTCGTGTCCGATATTCGATTCCAGCCAGGCGAAGGTAGGCCTCTATCGCAACGCAAGGTGCGCTTGCGCGGAATGATCCGGTGCTCGGAGGGAATTGGTGGAGGAGAGTCGCCACGCCTCGCAGTTTGTCCCGGTCTCGGATTATGCGAGGATTTTTCGAAACGCTGCTCGTAACTCGTCGATGAAGAGTTCGGGTTGTTCGAAGGCAGCGAAATGGCCGCCCTGATCGAGCACGTTGTGGTAGGCGAGTTTCTTGAAACGTGCTTCGCACCAGCGTCGAGAGGACTTGAAGATTTCGTGCGGAAAGATGCTGACACCCACCGGGACTTCGATCTCCATCATCGGCGGGCCAGCGAAGCTCTCCCAGTAGAGTCGTGCCGAAGAAGCACCGGTCGCGGGCCACCAGTAGAGCATGACATTATCGAGCATCTCGTCTCGGGTCAGCGCGTTCTCGGGGTGGCCATTGCAATCGGTCCAACTCCAGAACTTCTCGAGGATCCAGCCGGCTTGGCCGGCGGGTGAGTCGACGAGTCCGTAGCCGAGGCTCTGTGGACGGGTCGATTGTTGCTTCGAATAGCCGCTGTCCTTCTCCTGGTAGTGCTGCATGCCGGCGAGGGCAGATTGCTCGAGTTCAGTCAGGTTGTCCATCGAGTCTTCGGTGGGCGGCGCGATCGGCATGTTGAGATGGATGCCCAGGCAATGCGTGGGATCCTGTCCCCCGATGCAGGTCGTGACCATCGCGCCCCAGTCGCCTCCCTGGGCCACATATTTTTCGTAACCGAGTCGAGCCATCAGTTCGGCGAAGGTGTCGCCGATCTTCTGGACGCCCCATCCGGTCTCGGTCGGTTTGTCGGAGAAGCCGTAGCCGGGAAGCGAGGGGCAGACGATGTGGAAGGCATCCTCGGCCTGGCCGCCGTGAGCGACGGGATCGCTGAGGGGGCCGATCACCTTCTGGAATTCGACGATCGATCCCGGCCAGCCGTGGGTCATGATGAGTGGCGTGGCGCTCGGCTCGGGCGATTTCACGTGAATGAAGTGGATTCCGAGGCCGCTGATCTCGGTCTTGAATTGCGGGAAGCGATTGAGCTTCGATTCGCGGTCCCTCCAATCGTATTCCTTGCCCCAGTACTCGCAGACTTCCTGCAGGTAGGCGAGGGGAATTCCCTGGGACCAGTCGTCGACGGTTTCCTCGTCGGCCCATCGCGTGTTCGCGAGGCGCGTCTTCAGGTCGGCGATCTGGTCGTCAGAAATATTGATCTCGAAGGGGGTGATCTCGCTCATCGGATGGTCGCTCCTCGCTGAACCGTTGAAATTCGGGCGAGGTGTGATGATCGGAGATGGAAGGGACGTCGTCCAGACCCGAAATCCGATGGCCGGGCGCCATCGGCGCTCGTCTGCGCGCGTGCGCCTCGCCTCCTTGGCGCGATTGGTGCGGCGTACGGGAATCTCCTCTAGCCGGCACATGAGGTCGATTCCTTGCGCCTCAGGTGAAGAGCGGGTTACGAGCGCCTCGGCCCCTTCTCCAGCAATGTCACGAGCATCCCATGGGTTCGTTCCGGCGCGATCGAAAGCTGCTTGATCGAAGCGGGCTCCTGCTCGGTTCCGTTGTCGAACTCGTAAAGGATTTCGAAGCCATGGTCGATCACCCAGGTCTTCGCATCATCTAGGTTCTCGACCTCGAAAACGACGGTGAAGATATGTTCGCCCCTGTTCTCGAGAAGCTGACCAACGGGGTGCTCCTTGCTTTCGGGATGGACGATCTCGATTCCCGCCTTCCAATCGATTCGGCAATCGAGGACTCCCTCGGCGGGTTCGCGTTCGAAGGAGAGTCCGCCGAGCAGCGAAGAGAGATCTTTCTCCGCTTGGTCGGGGTCGTCAACGAGCATCTCGACGCGGTTTAGTCCAAGCAGCTTCATTTTTCCTCTTTCGTCGCGCCGCGATCGAAGATCACGTGCGCAGGGGTCGGAAGAACGCGCGGACCTCATCGATCAGTCCATCGGGATTCTCCATTGCGGGGAAGTGCCCGCCCCGGTCCATGACCGTGAAGCGGCGAAGATCGAAATGGGGTTCGCAGAGCGCTCGCGGGGGGCGGTTCACTTCGTTGAAGGCGGCGACCCCCGTCGGAACGTCGACACCCGAGTAGGCAGGGGGCCCCGTCATCGGCCCGAAACTCTCGAAATAGAGCCGGAGCGAGGAGCTGATCGAATTCGTGATCCAATAGATCATGATGTTGGTGAGCAGCTCATCTTTCGTGTACACGCTCTCGATATCGCCCGCACAATCACTCCAGCGTCGCCACTTCTCGATGATCCAGGCCGCCAATCCCGATGGCGAGTCGGCCAGTCCGAAGGCGAGACTTTGTGGCTTGGTGCTTTGGAGTTGGACATAGCCCCACTCCTGGGCACGATAGGCCTTCACCTCTTCCCACCAGATCCGCTCGTCGAGCGTGAGGGTGGCTTCGTCGATGGGCGGGGTGAGCATGTTGTAGTGGAGTCCGATCAGTCGTTCGGCGTGGCGCGTGCCCAGACCCGCATTGACCGCGGCTCCCCAATCGCCACCCTGGGCGCCGAAGCGCTCGTACCCCAGGACATCGACCATCAGCTGCACCCAGATGTCCGCGATTCGATTCGTATCGCACCCCCGTTCCCTGGGCGCATCCGAGAAGCCGTATCCGGGAAGGGAGGGGGCGACGACGTCGAACGCGTCCGCCGGATCCCCGCCGTAGGCGGCTGGGTTCGAGAGCGGTCCGATCACTTTCCGCATTTCGCAGAAGCTGCTCGGCCAGCCGTGGGTCAGAACGAGCGGGATCGGGTTCGGTCCCTCGCCCTTCACGTGCACGAAATGAATGCCCAACCCGTCGATGTCGGCGCGGTATTGGGGAAGGGCGTTGAGCGCCTCCTCCTGAGCCCGCCAATCGAATGGGCCGCGCCAGTAGTCGCAGAGTTCGCGTGCGTATTCGAGATCGGTCCCGTAGTCCCAGCCCGCGTCCTCGACCGCATCCGGCCAGCGAGTACGGGCGAGCCGGCTGCGAAGATCGTCGAGCGATTCGTCCGAGACCGCAATCTCGAAGGGCTCGACCACGGCCGCATTGGCGACCGTCATCCAGGCTGGCTTCGCAGGATCTGTCCCGGCAGCCGGTCGAGCTGATCGAGGACGGATTTGCCCTCGTCTCGGATCGGGACGCCGCCCACGAGGACATGATCGATTCCGCTCGGATCGTCCGCGGTCAGCCGCTCGCCGGAGGCCGGAAAATCGGTTGCCCGCCGCTCCGGTCCGGGAGAGAGCGAGTTCCAATCGAGGACCACCAGATCCGCGCGCTGGCCCTCGCGAAGCGTGCCGCGCTCGGAGAGCCCCGCGACCCGGGCGATCTCGCCGGTCAACTTGTGAACCCCTCGTTCGATCGACATCAGTTCACGATCGCGTACCCAGCCCGAGAGAAAGTCGGTCGGCAGGACGGCGTCGCAGATCTGTCCGAGGTGAGCGCCCGCGTCGGAGAGTCCGAGGATGCAGCCCTCTCCTTGTAACAACTCAGTGACGCCCTCCTTGTCGTCGTTCGCGAAGACGATCTGGAAGCGGGTTTCGAGGTTTTCCTCGAGCGCGAGATCACAGACCACATCCCAGGGCGTTCCACCTCGTTCTTCCGCGATCGAAAGGACCGATCGGCCAATGAGATCCGCGTGCCGTTTCGACTCGGCGATGGTGAAGGTCGCCCAACCGGGGCTGATCCACTTGCCCGAGTCGAATTCCTGCATGACCCGCGCTCGCCATTTCGGATCTGCAAAGAGCCGTTCGCGCTCGTTCTCGGGAGTGGCGACGAGTTCCGCGAAGGAGGGCATCTGATAGAACGAAGTGGGTTCTCGCATGACGATGCGTTGGACGATCGGCCGGCAGGTGACCTGGACCGAGACGTCGGCACCCTTCGCACGGCCCGCGAGATGCTTGGCGAGTTTCTCGCGGAAAGGCGCGCGTGAGGTCCATTCGGGGGGATAGGTCAGGATCGAGGACCAGTTGACGATACGGCCCAGGTCGATCTGGAAATCGTAGATCCACTCGAATTCTTCTCCGGTCGCGACATGAACGACCCCTTGACCGATGTCGCGAGGAACCATCATGAGCGCTTCCAACTCGGCCTGGGTCGACATGACGGAGGGGACCGGTCGCCCACCGTCGCCGAGGTGAAAGCCTCCGCGGTCGGACGAAAAACCGAGCGCACCCTCGCGAATCGATTCCGCCACGATGGCCTTCATGCGTCCGATTTCTTCATCGGTCGCTTCGCGTTCGTAGGCATCGTCGCCCATCACGTAGAGGCGAACGGGGGTGTGGCCGACATAACCGCCATAATTGATCCCGATTCCGCGCGCTTCGATCACGGAGAGGTATTCGCCATAGGACTCGAAGTCCCAACTCACCCCGGCTTCGAGGGTCGCGATCCGAATATCCTCGACCTTGTCGAGCGTGCGCACCAGCGAGGCGCGGCCCTCCTCACGGGTGGGCGCCATGCTGTAGCCGCAATTTCCGGCGACGACGCTCGTGACACCCTGGTCGCTCGAGGGCGTGAGGGTCGGATCCCAGAGCACCTGGGCATCGTAGTGGGTGTGGATGTCGATGAAACCGGGTACGACGAGCCGGTCCGATGCGTCGATTTCCCGCGCTCCCTTCACACGATCGGCGATTTCGACGATGCGTCCGTCGCTGATGCCCACGTCGGCGCGTCTTCTCGGCGCGCCTGTTCCGTCGATGAGCACTCCGCCGCGAATGGCGATTTCGGTCACGGGAGGCCTCCTGGCAATCGATTCTGGGCGGGTGCTTCGGGGGCCCGCCTCAATCGTCGCTGTAGACCGCACTCAGGGCATGCGGCTTGAAGTTCGAGATCGCCTCGGAGAGCGATGCGATCGTCCAGCCATCTTCACTCGCCGAGTCCTGAGAGATGTCGAGCGGGTCGAAGAGCCCGACCCGGTCTTTCTCGAGATAGAAGATCTCGCCATTGAACTGAGCGGCTCCTTCGAGGCAGAGAACCGTGATCAGCGCGGCGATATTCTCGGGTGGCTGGAGCGCGGCCAGCAGGCCCGCGGCCATCTTCGCCGCTTCTCCCCCCTGTGCGCGAGAATGGTCAATCGCGTTCGTGACCATACGCGTTTCGGTAGCCGCTGGATTCACGGCGTTCACAGTGATACCGAAAGCGCCGAGGTCGCGGCTCACGACGTTTGTCAGGCCGAAGACGCCGCCCTTGCCAGCGCCGTAGGCCGCCTGGTTCGGGAGGCCTAATAGTCCGGCTCGAGAAACCACGTTCACGATCCGTCCATAGCCCCTCTCCTTCATATGAGGAGATGCGGCACGCATACAGTAGAACGTACCGTGCAGATGGCTGCGGACGACACGGTCGAAGAGTTCTGGATCGTGTTCGAAGATTGGCGAACTCGCGGAGAGGCCGGCATTGTTGACGAGCAGGTCGATGCGGCCGAAATGATCGAGAGCGGATTCGACGATTCGGCTCGCGCTCGTCCACTCGGCGACGGAATCGGCATTGGCGATCGCGACGCCACCCGCCTTCTCGATTTCGAGGACGACTTCCTTGGCCGGGGTGGCGTCGTCGCCCGCACCTTCGAGAGAGGCACCGAGATCGTTCACGACGACCCGGGCGCCTCGAGCGGCGAGGGCGAGGGCCGTCGCACGGCCGATGCCGCGCCCGGCACCCGTCACGATGGCCACGCGGCCCTCGAGTTCGTCCGTTTGGTGGGTACCGGATCCGCCATCTGATTCCATCACGTTCTGTCTCCGAGTCGACCGGCCCATATCAGCGGCGGACCGAGGCTGCGCGCGAACCAAGACACTAGCGGGCTAATCGGCCTCGGCGCACCGCTCGCGGGCCCGCAGCGAGGAACGATCTGGTGGCCCCGGTGCTCTGCGTTCAGTGGGGTGAGCGGGTCGGCGAGGCGACCGGAGGGGTTAGCGATCGGTCGTCTCGGGAGGGGGCAGTCCAACTCGTGTCGATGGAGTGGGAGAGAGAACGTGACGGTGGTCCCAATTTCGGGTGTGCTTTCGATGTTGAGCAGACCCTTGTGATCTGCGATGACGCCGTGGCGATGCTGAGGCCGCTGCCCGTTCCACCTTGGTCGAGGCGAGTGGTGAAGAAGGGGTCAGAACCTGGTCGACTTCAGCTCCGCTCATTCCGCGGCCATCGTCCGTGACCGAGAGCGGGCGACATTTCCGTCCTTGGTCGCGCGGAGGGCGACGTGGGCGGGTTTCTCAGAGGATTCGATGGCATTGCGAACGATGTTCGGGGCAGCCTGCTCCAATTCGATCTGGCTCCCCCACACGAAGAGTGGTCGGTCGATTCCGCTCGTGTTGAGCTCGGAGTGGCATTTCCGGGCATATTGCTCGGTCTGCTCGCGTCTCTTCTCACGCTGTCGTTCCGAAGCGAAGCGTGCCATCACGTCCCGACTCGTCACCACGAGTCGGTGTTCGCCACTCGCCCTGAGGTAGGGTCGGATATCGCTTTCGAGCGGGATCGGATTGTCGTCAGCGTGTCGGACGACGGTGGTTCGTTGGTCCGCGCCCATGCCCCCCCTCTCGTGCGCCGCATCTGGAGCCGGTTCGTCGACAAGCGTAAGGGCGAGTGCGTTCGTACCGATCAAGGTTTCGGATTTGAGTCCCTGAATCGTCTGGAAAGCCGGCTTCGCGTAGATGAAGTTCCCGAATCCGTCGAGTTCGGCGATCATGCCGCTCGCCAACGCGATCCGTTCCCGATACTGGGTTTCGAGATTCTTGCGGGCGTCCTGAGAGCATCTGGCCCCCGCCCGCAAGGACTCGACCTGCCTGGCCGCGACACCACTCGCGTAGGGGGATATCCATGCGCCGGCCCACGCGGGGCCGCCCCGGTCTCGTCCCCGTCGCGCCATCGCGATTCCCAGGACGATCACGAAGATCGCGCCTGAAAATAAAGAAGCTTTGTCCACTCACGGCTGCCCCCCCGGCTGGAGGGGAGTGGCGCGTCGTGTGGTGAACCAACGACGTTTTCGGGGGCGCCGGCTGGACGATTCAATCTAGCCGACGATGTTGACCAGCCGGCCCGGGACGACGATCACCTTCTTCGGTTCGCGTCCGGCGAGGCTCTTCTGGACGTTTTCGATGGCCAGCGCACGCTCGCGCGCGACCTCTTCCGTGACGTCGGCGGGGACCTGGATCTCGCCGCGTTTCTTGCCATTATGCTGGACGACCAGGGTGATCACGTCGTCGACCAGGAGGCGTTCGTCGGCGACGGGCCAGGCGGAGTGGGCGAGACTTTCGCTGTACCCGAGCAGGGACCAGGCCTCTTCGGCGAGATGCGGGGCCATCGGGGCGAGCAGCAGCGCGAAGGTTTCCGCAGAGTCTCGCGGCAGCGGCCCGTCCTTCGCGATGTCCCGTGCGAAGACCATCAGCTTCGAGATCGCTGTATTGAAGCGCATATTCTCGAGGTCTTCGGTGACGCCCGCGATCGTCTGTGCCGTCAGACGTCGCTGCTCGTCGCTGCCCGCGCCGTCGACGGGCGCTCGATAGACTTCACTCTCCTCGTCGCCCGCCTCGTTCGTTTCGTGAAAGAGCCGCCAGACGCGTTGGAGAAAACGATAGATTCCCTGGATCCCCTCGGTCGACCAGGGTGCCGCCTTTTCGAGTGGGCCGATGAACATCTCGTAGAGACGCATCGCGTCCGCACCGTGTTCCCGGATGACATCATCGGGGTTGACGACGTTGCCCTTGCTCTTGGACATTTTCTCGACCACACGTTCGAGGGCGAGCCCGGCGTCCTGCGGGTGGATCGGAGCGCCGTCGTCGTCGTAGGCGACCTCACCGAGCTGGATCCAGCGCGCTTTGACCTCGCGGCCATCGGCTTTCGCGACGGGCCCCTCGTCACCTTCTCTGACCTCTTGACTTGCATAACACGTCGGGGTCTTCTCGGTGTCGTCGCTCACGTTGTCGTCGTAATAGCGGAAGCTCTCCCCGAGAATCATCCCCTGATTCACGAGCTTCTGGAAGGGCTCCTTCGTGTGGACGAGCTCGAGATCGTAGAAGACCTTGTGCCAGAAGCGCGAGTAGAGCAGATGAAGAACCGCGTGCTCGGCGCCGCCGACGTAGAGGTCGACGGGCATCCAATAGTTCTCGGCCTCCTGCGACCAGGGCGCCTGGTCGTTCATCGGGTCGAGGAAGCGCAGGAAATACCAACAGCTACCCGCCCATTGGGGCATCGTGTTCGAGTCCCGCAGCACGCGGCGTCCATCCGCGTTCGTCGTTTCGATCCAATCCCTGACGCGCGCCAGCGGCGCCTCGAAGCCTTCGCCGCTCGGTTTGAAATCCTCGAGCTCGGGCAGGGTGAGCGGAAGCTCGGACTCCGGCAGGAGTGAGATCGACCCGTCCTCGTGATGGACGACGGGGAAGGGCTCGCCCCAATAGCGTTGCCGGCTGAAGAGCCAATCGCGCAGCTTGTAGGTGACGGTTCCCTGTCCGAGGCCCTCGGCCTCGAGCCACTCGATCATCTTCGCCTTGGCGGCCTCCGTCTCGAGGCCGTCGAGGAATCCGGAAGCGGTCGCTCGCCCGGGCCCCGTCCACGCGGCTTGTGTGATGTCGCCCCCCGAGACGACCTCGACGATCGGGAGTTCGAAAGTCGTTGCGAATTCCCAATCGCGATCGTCGTGGCCGGGGACAGCCATGATCGCGCCGGTGCCATACCCCGCGAGGACGTAGTCGGCGATCCAGATCGGGATCGATTCGCCATTGGTGGGATTGCGCGCGGTCGCGCCGGTCGCGACACCGGTCTTTGCGCCGCCATCGGCCATCCGGTCGCGTTCGCTGCGACGAGCGGCACGGGCGACGTAGGCGTCGACGGTCTCGCGTTGGGAATCCGTCGTGATCCGGGCGACGAGGGGATGCTCGGGTGCGAGCACCATATAGGTGGCGCCAAAGAGCGTGTCCGGCCGCGTCGTGAAGACCTCGATCTGCGTGTCGCCCTCCGTGCCGCCTTCGACGGTGAAGCGAACGTGTGCGCCCTCGGACCGGCCGATCCAGTCGCGCTGCATCTTCTTGATCGGTTCGGGCCAGTCGAGTCCGTCGAGATCCTCGATCAGACGATCGGCGTATCGGGTGATGCGCAGCATCCACTGCTTCATCGGCATGCGGATCACGGGATGGCCGCCGATCTCGCTCTTGCCGTCCTGGACCTCCTCGTTAGCGAGAACGGTGCCTAACTCGGGACACCAGTTGACCGGAACTTCGGCCTCGTAGGCGAGGTCGCGCTCATAGAGCTTTCGAAAGATCCACTGCGTCCATCTGACGTAGTTGGGATCCGTCGTATCGATCTCGCGCGACCAGTCGTAGCTGAATCCGAGGGATTGGATCTGGCGCTTGAAATTTCCGATATTGGCCTGGGTCGTGATGCGTGGATGGGTTCCCGTCTTGACCGCGTATTGCTCGGCGGGCAGGCCGAAGGCGTCCCAGCCCATCGGGTGCAGGACGTTGAATCCGCGCATGCGTTTGTAGCGGGCCACGATGTCGGTGGCGGTATATCCCTCGGGATGCCCCACGTGCAGTCCGTCCCCGGATGGGTAGGGGAACATGTCGAGCACGTAATATTTCGGGCGCGCGCGATCGATTTCGGCGCGGAAGGTCTGGTGTTCTTCCCAGAAAGCCTGCCACTTCTGTTCGATTCGGGACGGGTCGTAGGCCATGGCCCGCAGAGAATGCGGGGGACGGGCCTTTGCGTCAATGAATTCGGGTAATTACACGACCTACCGGCAGCTTCTCCGGTCGTCGCTACCCTCCTGACGCCATGGCCCCCAACTCCAATGACATGACGGTCTTCGTGGTTTCCGACGGGACCGGCGATACCGGCAGTGCGGCGGTTCGCGCTGCGATGATCCAGTTTCGCGATCGCTGGCGGCTGCGTGTTTTTCGCGATGCGCGGACGATCTCCGAGATTCGGCGAGTGATCGGGCTCGCCCACGAGACCGGGGCGCTGGTCGTCTTCAGCCTGGTGGAGGGAGACATCATCGAAGCATTATTGCGCGAATGCGAGGACCGTGGGGTGGTCGCAGTCGATTTGCTCGGCCCCTTGATCATGCGTGTCGCCCAACGGCTCAAGGTCGAGCCGCTCCATCAACCAGGCCTGCTGCATGGTTTTTCCGACGATTATTTTGACCGCGTCGATGCGGTCGAGTTTGCCGTTCGGCACGATGATGGCGCCAACCTGCGCACGCTCCACGAAGCGGATATCGTCCTGACGGGTGTGTCGCGAACGTCCAAGACGCCGCTCTCGATGTACCTCGCGCAGCGCGGCTTCAAGACGGGGAATGTTCCGCTCGTGCCCGGCCTCGATGCGCCCACGGAGCTGCTCGAGCTGAACAAGAAGCGCGTCTTCGGGCTGACGGTCGATCCCGCGACGCTCCTCTCGATTCGGACGGCGCGGCTGCGATCGATGCGGGCGCCCTCCTCGACGGACTACACCGATCCGGATCAGGTCGAGCTCGAACTCGATCGCGCGCGAAAGCTCTTTCGCGCCCACGGTTGGAAGCAGGTCGACGTGTCGGGCCGGGCGGTCGAGGAGAGCGCGTCGAAGATCGTCGACGCGTATGAGGAAGCCTTCGGGTCGCCGCGACTCTAGTGCTTCGGCTCGTGGGCTCGAGGCGGGTCCGCGGCGAGTCCCGGAAGCGGGGCGTGATCACTTCCTCCCGACGGACATCGCGCCATGAAAGCCCAGGGCGTCCAGATCTCGCAGCCTGCGCTGCGCGCGCGTCCCGCGACCCGACGGTCGGCCGTCACGACGAAGGTTCGATCGGGGTGGGGTGTCCGTCGTGCGCGACGGACGATCCAATCGTCGGCGCTTTCCACGTAGAGGTTGTGGACGGTGGGGCCACCGCGGGCGTCCGGGCCCTTTGCCCCGCTCCGGCGCGCGGGAAGGATCGTCGCGACGGGCTCCGCCCAGACCGACCAGCTCGGCTGTGCGCCGTCGAAGGCCACCCAGATCTCATCGTCCCCACCCGGCCAATCGCTGACGCGCCGGAGCAGCCGCTCGCGAAGCGCTCGTCGCCACCAGCCGGACTCCCGATCCTCCTTGAGCAGCACCGCGTGCAGCACGTTGAACCCGTCGACGAGGATCACCCGTCGATCCTCGGCCGAGAGCTCGGCATCGATCATCGCTCCGACTTCCCGCCGGCCCGCTCGGGACCGATCACGGAGGTGCTCCTCCCCGGTGTCGTCGGGTTTCCGAGTGCTCGCGGCCAAGTCGGAGTCGGGTCCATCCATTCGTCGCTCTCCTCGTCGCGGCGGGCACCTCGCTCCGCCGATGCGGTTTCGAACCCCGCTTGGGTCGCTCCGCCGCCGCTGCCGGCTCGCGCACCGGTTTGGCCGGGGGCATCGCCGCTGATTCTCGCACGGATCCCGCCAGCGGAGTCATCGACGTGTGCCGCGGCCAGATCCCAGAGGGCTCCGGGGATCGGCGACGGCTGCGAGGCATCGTACCCGGTTCCCGCAGATTCGACCCGCTCGAGTTCGACCGCGGCCCAGCCGAGTCCGAAGGCGATCGTCGCCAGCAGGGCGGCGGCGGCTTCGAGGAGCCCTTTCCGTCCCCCGCCCCGATCACTCCTGGTGCTTTCGAAGGCCTCGGGGCTGATCGCGAGGCGACTGGCTTGAGGCCTCGCCCGGCGCCTCGTCGCGCGCGCTCTGGCGCTGTTTTTTCGCCCGCGACCGGAGCCTGACCCCGGCCCGGCCCGGAGAAGAAAATCGAATTCGATCTGGCTTTTCTGCATGGCTGGGGGCTCCGCTCGCCGTCTCCTGTTTCGGGGACCCGAGAATGTTGCAAGCTCGATGAGTCGAGGGCAGGGTGGCGGCCCCTCGTGACAGCGTCGGTCACAGGGGCAGCCAGGAAATCGGGAATCGCTTGCGAGGTGCGAGGCGCTGCCTTATGCAACGCAGAATGAAGTCGGTCAAGCCTCAGACCGGGCCCGGAACCCGTCGCGTCGGAATCGTCCAGATGCGATGTGAATCCGACCACGCCCGAAATCTTCATCACGCCCAGGACGCGATTGCGGACGCGGCGCGTGAGGGCGCAGAGGTCGTCTGTCTGCCCGAGCTCTTCCAGACGCCCTATCTCTGTCAGAACGAGGATGCGAGCCGCTTCGACTGGGCGGAGCCGATTCCGGGACCGGCGAGCGAGGTTCTTTCGAAACAGGCGGCCGATCTCGGGATCAGCCTCGTGGCATCGCTCTTCGAGCGCCGCGCGCCCGGTCTCTACCACAACACGGCGATCGTCCTCGACGCGCGCGGTGAACTCGTGGGGCGCTATCGCAAGATGCATATCCCCGACGATCCCCTCTATTACGAGAAATTCTATTTCACGCCGGGCGATCTCGGATTCCAGGCCCACCGCACGGAGGCGGGCAGCCTCGGGGTGTTGGTGTGTTGGGATCAGTGGTTTCCCGAGGCCGCGCGAGCGACGGCGCTCGCGGGCGCTGATCTGCTCTTCTTCCCGACGGCGATCGGCTGGCAATTCGACGAGGACGAAGCGGTCGACAGGGCTCAGCGCGACGCCTGGACGACGATCCAACGCTCTCACGCCATCGCGAATGGACTCTTCGTTTTCGCCGTGAACCGGGTCGGTCGCGAGATGCTCGAAGGGGCGGAGGGCGGTGGCATTCGTTTCTGGGGGAGTTCGTTCGTTGCGGACCCCTTCGGTCGCGTGCTGGCGACCGCGTCGGACGACGACGAGGCGGTCCTGGTCGTCGATTGCGACCTCGGTATGATCGAAGAGGTGCGCAGGGATTGGCCCTTTCTGCGGGATCGTCGGATCGACGCCTACGGTGGGTTGCAGAGCCGCTTCCTCGATGGCGCATCCCGGCTCGCCGCCCTGCCCGGTGAGCGCGGGGCGCCGGGAGCGGGGTCCGCATCGGCTGAGGCCTCCGAGCGGGAAACGGACGTCGATTGATGTCTGACGTGGCCGGTGCGGGCCGCCGGTGGCCCGCGGAATGGGAGCCCCATCGCGCGACCTGGCTCTCCTGGCCGCACGCCTCCGAGACATGGCCCGGCGGGCTCGAGGTCGTGGAGCAGGCCTTCTGCGAGATCGTACGGGCCATCGTTGCGGGCGAGATCCTCGAGGTCCTGGTCAACGATGTCGAGATGGCGGATCGCGCGCGTCGATGCCTACGTGGTGCGGGGGTCGAGGCCCTCGATCGCGTGCGCTTTCGCGGCATGTCGACAGACGATGCCTGGATTCGGGATTATGGCGGCGTCTTCGTCTTCGAGCGAGCCGCGGGCGGTGGCGAACTGCGCGTCCTGCTGGACTTTGAATTCGACGCCTGGGGCGGGAAATATCCGCCTTGGGATCGGGATGCCGCGGTGGCGGAGCAGATGGCGCAGGTCTTGCGGATGCCGCGTGAGCCCGCCGATCTGGTGCTCGAAGCTGGATCGATCGACGGCGACGGGCAGGGAACGATCCTCACCACGGAGTCCTGCCTGCTGAATCCGAACCGGGACCGTCCGGGCATCACGCGCTCGCGCGAGGGACTGGAGGCCCGGCTCGCAGAGGCGTTCGGGGCTCGCAAGGTCTTGTGGCTCCGCGGGGGCATCGTGGGCGATGACACCGACGGTCATGTAGACGATCTGACCCGCTTCGTGGCGCCGGGTCGGGTCGTGACGGTCGTCGAGCCCGACCCCAGGGACGAGAACCACGCCGCGCTGGCCGTGAATCGGGCCCGGCTCGACACGATGGTGGATGCGTCGGGGCGACGGCTCGAGGTCGTCGAGCTGCCGATGCCAGCGGCGATCGTGGGACCCGAGGGCCGGCTGCCGGCGAGCTACGCGAATTTCTATTTCGCCAATGCGGCGCTGCTCGTGCCGATCTTCGGGGTGGACGAGGATCGCGAGGCCCTCTCGATTCTGGAGTCGACCATTCGCGATCGCCCCATCGTCCCGATTCCCGCGCATAACCTCGTTCTAGGGCTGGGAGCGATTCACTGTCTCACCCAACAGGAGCCTGCGCTCGTCCCGAGTGCGCCGTAGGATTCGAGAATTTCTCGCTGGCCGGATTCTGCCCTCCGGGGTCGGCGCGCCTGAACAACGAGCTCACGACGATCCCCAAAGTGGATCCTCCGATCACCTTTCCATCGCTCTGGACATCAGTTAAAACCCGGGGGCGTCGAGGTTTTCGCGCTCCTCCCAAGGCGCTCCGCGACGAATCTGTTCGGTCGGGATCCCCGCTCGGCAGGCGTATTGCAGCCGGTCCGTGGGGGTCGGTTCTTGGTGAGCTGGATCAACGGACTGTCAACCGACCTGAATCAGAAGGGGTCTACCCATGGATGTTTCCCGACATGACATCGTCATCGTCGGTGGCGGTGGTGCAGGGCTTCGCGCGGCAATCGAAGCCGCCCAGAACAACCCGACCGCTTCGATCGCCCTCGTATCGAAGGTCTACCCGATGCGAAGCCACACCGTGTCCGCCGAAGGTGGAGCGGCCGCGATCGCGCGCGACG
Organism: Deltaproteobacteria bacterium; assembly: GCA_002719955.1. Taxonomy (GTDB): domain Bacteria; phylum Myxococcota_A; class UBA9160; order UBA9160; family UBA4427; genus UBA4427. The sequence continues at coordinate 203,577 of PBFW01000026.1, forward strand.
ACGACAACCTCGAATTGCACGGATACGACACGGTCAAGGGCTCCGACTTTCTCGGTGACCAGGACTGCATCCAGTTCTTCGTGGAAGAGGCGCCCAAGGAACTCGCGCTGCTCGAGAATTGGGGTTGCCCCTTTTCGCGCAACGAAGATGGATCCGTCGCGACACGCGCCTTTGGTGGGATGAGCACGAAGAGGACGTGGTACGCCGCCGACAAGATCGGCTTCCACATGCTGCACGCGCTCTTCCAGCATTCGATGCGCTTCGAGAATATCGTTCGCTACGACGAGTATTTCGTTTCGAAGCTGCTCGTCGAAGAGGGTGCTTGTCGCGGGGTCGCGGCACTCGATATCCGAACGGGCGAATACACCGCGATTCTCGGCCGCGCTGTCATCCTGACGACCGGCGGCGGGGGCAAGATCTTTCCCTTCACCACGAACGGGACGATCAAGACCGGCGACGGCATGGCGCTCGCCTACCGCGCAGGCGTGCCGCTCAAGGACATGGAGTTCGTCCAGTACCACCCGACGGGTCTTCCCGGAACCGGGATCCTGATCACCGAGGCCACGCGCGGAGAGGGCGGCTATCTCCGCAACTCCGAGGGCGAGCGCTTCCTGGTCGAATACGACTACGGCGTTGGCAACAAGGCCGAACTCGGTCCCCGCGACATGATTTCCCGGGCCATCGTCCAGGAGATCGAGGCGGGTCGCGGACTCGCGGGGGCTTATGGCCAATACGTTCATCTCGATCTCACGCACCTCGGTGAGGAGAAGATCAACTCGCGGCTGCCTTTCGTTCGGGAATTGGCTAAGACCTACGCGGGCGTCGATCCGGTGACCGAGCCGATTCCGATTCGGCCGGTCGTTCATTATATGATGGGTGGCGTCGACACGAATATCGACGGCGCGACACCGATGCCGGGTCTCTATGCGGCGGGCGAAACCGCTTGTGTCTCCATCAATGGTGCGAACCGTCTCGGCTCGAACTCGCTGACCGAATGTCTGGTCTTCGGAGCGGCTGCCGCGCGACATGCCATGGCCTTCGCGGGGGGGACGAGCGAGGGCAGCGATGCCGCGCTCCGCGCCCAGGTCGAGGAAGAGGCCGGACGTGTCGATAATCTGCGCGGCCGGAAGAAGGGTGGCGAGAAGATTTCGGAGATCCGTCGCGAGCTGAACAACGTGATGGAGAGCGCCTGCGGCGTGTATCGCCAACAGGACACGATGCAGGCGGGTGTCGGGGCGACCGCCCAGCTGCGTGGTCGCGTCGCCGATCTGCGACTCGAGGACGAGAGCAAGGTTTTTAATACTGAGCTCATTACGGCCCTCGAGCTGGCCAACATGGTCGAAGTCGCCGAGGTCCTCGCGGTCTCTGCGGCCCATCGCAAGGAGTCCCGCGGCGCACATACGTGTAAGGACTTTACGACACGAGACGATGAGAACTATCTCTACCACACGATGGCTCACCACGATCCGGCCGGACCGCGGCTCGGAAAGAAGGACGTCGTGCTCGGTAAGTGGGTACCGGAGGAGCGTAAGTACTGATGGCCGAGAAAACGATCGTCATCACGCGGTTCGATCCAGACAAGGATGAAGCGCCGCGTAAACAGGAATATACGGTTCCTTGTGAGGACCACTGGAAGGTCCTCGACGCCGTCAACTTCATCAAGGACGAGATCGACGCGAGTGTGTCGTATCGGTGGTCCTGCCGGATGGCCGTCTGCGGCTCGTGCGGGATGATGGTCAACGGGGAGCCCAAGCTCACATGCAAGACCGCTCTCTCCGACTACGGCGACCGGGTCGATATCGAGCCGCTCGCGAATTTCCCGATCGTGCGCGACCTGGTCGTCGAGCTCGACGGCTTCATGCATAAGTTCGAGAGCGTGAAACCGTGGATCATGCGTGCCAAGGAGAAGGCCGAAGACAAGGCCGCCTACCACGAAACGAAGGGCACGTTTTCTCAGTCGGCCGATGAGCTGGGTACCTTCAAGCAGTTCAGCATGTGTATCAATTGCATGCTCTGCTATTCGGCCTGTCCGGTCGTAGCGAACGAGCCCGAGTTCCTCGGGCCGGCAGCGATCGCCCTCGGCCAGCGATACAACCTGGATAACCGGGATCAGGGCAACGACGAACGAAACGACATCTTCCGCGGTGAGGGGACCGTCTTCAGCTGCTCCTACGCCAACGAATGTTCCGAAGTCTGCCCGAAGAACGTCGACCCCGCCGCGGCCGTCAATCAGGCCAAGTTCGGCGCGGTCATCGATTGGGCGAAGGGTCTGGTCCTTCCCCGAGGAGGATCGAACTAATGGCTGGACCGGCACACCCGCACGCCATGGCGCCGCCCAAGCCGGCGCGAACCCGCGCCGCACCGCCCCAGACGCCCTCGAGCTGGTGGTCTTCTTCGCGAATGCGGACCTATCTGCTCTTCGACGCCACGGGGATCATCTATTTCCTGATCGCCTTTCTCGCGATTCGGATGATCCGCGCTCTGGCCGACGGACCGATCGCCTGGCAACAGGCCATGAGGAGCCTCGAAAACCCGATCTACATCGCGTTCCACGTGCTCTGCCTGGTCTCTGTCATCTTCGTCGCCGTTCGCTTCTTCCGGCTCTTTCCGAAAGCCCAGCCACCGAACTTGCCGGTTCCGCCGGGCCCTGTGATCCACGCGACGCTCTACGTCGTCTGGATCGGAATCACGATCGGCCTATCGGCCATCCTGGCGGGAGCGATCCTCTGATGCGCACTCTCCTTCTCAAGCTCGAACCCATTATCTGGCTCTTGTTCGGTCAGGGCATCCTGATCGGGACCATGCTCCTCACGGGCTGGATCCTCGTCATCGGCATCCTTATCCCGATGGGCCTCGTCGACGCCTCGGCCCTCAACTATGTCCGTGCCCATGAGATTGCCACCGCCTCCCTGCTCGGATTCATTCCGATCGGACAGCTCGTACTGGCGGCGCTGCTCGTTCTCCCCTTGTGGAAGGGAGCGCATCACGTGCGATCGCTGCTGATAGATTTCGGTGGAGGCGAGCGCGACGGGATTGTCGGGTCAGCGCTCTATCTGATTGCGCTCGTCGGGAGCGTGATGGGAATTGCGGCGGTGGTGGGGCTTTAGGCGGGGGCTGCACAGGTCCCGAATCGCCGTGTAAGTCAGCGTTCGAGATGAGCGATCAGCACTTTCGCATCGGCGGTCTGGCGTTCCATGAGGAAGGTCAGACGCCGAGAAAGCCTCCACGCGGAGATGGGCGCGGCGATTCCTTGGGGTCGTGTGATCGAGTTGATCAAGCCTCATTACGAGAAGGTGGGTCGAGGCCGCCATCCATAGAGGGATCTCCTTGCTTCAGGCGTGGTTCAGTCTGTCGGATCTGCTATGTCGTGCGTCAGAAGCCCATGCAGTCTGGAGTGACGGACGCCCTGTGATCGACGAACATCGCTGGGATCCACTCTTCACGCCAGGGCAACACGAGGGCCGTTATCTCAGATGGACACTCTGTCCAGGCCCGCCTCGGGCTCGGACTGTGCAGACGTTTCTTGGGGGTGTCGTGAGCGACTCGCATGCCCCTGAGTGATGTGCGGATAATTTTTAAAAAATCCAATATGTCTTATTCAACCCTACTGAATGAGGCCTGTTGAATGATGCCTGAACATTCTTCAATTGACTGTGCTAGGCCGCAGTTCTTCCTTAAGGTAAAACCCTAGGCAATTCCGGATGTCTTCCGCTTCATTATTGAACGATGTTCCCAGCGCAAATCTTCGTCAGTTCCATCGCGGCGTCGTGGGCGACCGGAACTAAATCGCCGAACTTTTTGAGAACGCACGCCAGAAAGGCGGTCTCGATTACGTTTCGAGAGCCGGGTGTTTGCCATCGGCGAGACGCCGAGCTGGCCAGGTCAATCATGCGAGGTTCCAGCCCTGAGGCCGGACCCGTCAGGAAAGGCTTGTCATCGGGGTTGATCCGTCAGGCCATATTTCACGATCCGCACGCGCTGTGTTCCGAGAATCTACTGGCTGCGAGGCGTCTTTTCAGGCGAGGGAGTGATTCGAGGTTTGTGCCTCCAAGGAGGGTGATCTGTCCGTGCCCGCTGCCGCCGTACTCTCTAGAATTCGTGACTATCTCGTCAAGGTCGACCTGGGCATACGCATGCCAGGTAGGAGCCCCCCGCCGCGCCTCCTGTTCGACAGCTAGGGACAGGAGATGGACTGCTCTGCTGGTATCGCCCAGAGAGTCGGCGAGTAATCCCGCGTATCTCGCAAATGAGCCGAGATAGACGACTCCATATCCAGCCGACGCACATCGGTCTGTTATTGGAAGGATCAATTCAAATAGAACCTTGACATGCATCTCGCTGTCGAGAGCAGCCGCAACTTCCGCAAGGAGAGCGAGCCCCGCACCTCCGCCAGGCTCACGCGCCATCGATCGGATATCTTGCTCCGTGAATGTATCAAGAGCTTCCCTAGCCTCGGGTTCTAGTCCCGATTCCCACCTGAACCAAGGAATCGCAGCAGACCAACTCAATACTGATTTGTGCTGGGCTGCAAAGTTTTCTACGAGGGGAAGGACGCTCAAGGATTTGTCCCTCTCCAATGCCCGCAGGACATGCTGGGCCGCAAAGGTCTGTTTGAAATTCTGATCGGGATTCGCGCCCGCTGCTTTCCGATATTCCGCTGCGAGTTCATCTGCACTGGAAAAATCGCCTCTAAGCATTGCCAGCATGCAATCCGTCGCTCCTGGGTACCAGTGGTATTGCGGAAGCCCAATTTTACTGGCTTCGGATCTGTATCGTTCGTTCTCGATTTCTATATTGCGAATTTCACCAAGTTCCAGATATGCCGTCATTAGGCGAGTTCGCTGCAATAGGAGCGCGTGAATATTCCCGGTGCGTTGTGCCACCTCGCCCAGCTCAACGATATGGCAGAGTCGATTGCTGGCTTGTTGAGGTCCATGGAGCGATTCCGCACGTGCGGCGAGTGCGGCGAGTAACGCATTGCTGTCGCCAGATATTCTAGCGGTATCCAACGCAGCGAGCGCCATTTTCTCGTTTTGGTGCGACAATCCTTCCCACTGTCTCGCCTGCGATAGGCGGGCTTGCAGCTGTGCACGCAACGATATGCTATTAGGCCCAAGAGATTCAAGAGCCTCCTGAATGAGGCCGATAAGGACCGAGTCGTATGATCCGACCTCGATAGTTAGGAAGTCGGGTGCTAGGCTGAGCGCGCATTCAGCAATCTTTTCTGGAGAGTTTTCCATCCGAGCCATATTTGCCGCCTGAATGAGAAGCTCGCGAGAACGATCCCTGTCTCCGCAATAGAGTGTTGCTTTAGCAAGATCGATCATGATTGAGTATTGGTCAGACATGCGCGCGTCTCGATCTGTTCGGAGAATATCGAGAGCGCGTTCGAAAAACGCACGCGATTGCACGTGTGCGAAGCGAGAGGCGGCTTCTCTTCCTGCGATTTGCGCGTAGCGCGACGCATCTCTGCCGCGGGCGATCGGTATTGCATTGAAAATGTGATCTGCGATCTGAGCCGACATCGAGTTGGCGTCGAGTTCGATCAGGTCGCGCGCGGCCCTCAGGTGGAGCTCTCGTCTTCGAGAGGCCTCTGTATTCTGGTACAGCGCGTCTCGGAGAAGCGAGTGATTGAATCTGTATTCGCTCCCATCCTCTCGGATCAACCACGCGCGGGTCGCTGGTTCGAGAGACTCAATAACCCTAGAAGGCGTGGAATTCAGGATTCGGGAAAGGGCTTCGAGTTGAAACTGATCTCCGAGCACAGAGGCCGCGGCGAGCGTATCTTTAGTGTCGGTGGGTAGGTCCGAAAGCTGCCGGACGAGTATCTCGCGTCCGTTGAGGGGAAGGGAGGAGGCAAGAGATTCGGCCGTGTCCAAGTCGGGAAGTTTGTTAAGGCACCTAATTAGATGCGTTACGTAGAAAGCGTTTCCTCCTGTGCGTCCTTTGAGAGATCTTCCGATTGCGTCGCGGTCACCATGAAGCGGGTCAAGCAGCAGCGAGATTTCATGTTGGGAGAGAGGTCCTAGAGTCAGCTGAGTGGTTTGCGGCATCGTGCAAATTTCGGAAAGGGTGTCTGCAACCTCCGAATCACCTGGGTATGGGCGATGTGTGGCGACTAGGAGAATAGGGTCGTCAGATAGTTCTTCAGATATCCAGTAGAGGAGTGCCAGAGAATCGCGATCTGCGCGGTGCACATCCTCGAATCCCAGGATGATCGGGGATTGCTCTGCGATGCTCCGAATGGTTCGAGTCCATTGCGAGAAAATTGTGAACCGGTCAGATGGCCCTTGTTTATCGAGAGGCAGGCATTTTGCGACCTTGATTTCGGGGAAGACGGTTGCGAGGCGACTGGCGTTTGCAACTAGTTCGATGTTGCTTGCACTGCATGTTTCGAGTGCCTCGTTCAGTAGCTGTGTCCACGGCAAGAAAGCGGGAGCTCCGGCGATTGCTGGGCTCTTCGCGAGGAATGAGGATGTCTTCCCCCGAACGGAATCGGTGAACTCTTCGAGGAGCCGTGTCTTTCCGATGCCTGCCTCGCCGGTAACCAGGATGACACGACCCTTCTTGATGTTATTGATTGACCGAACAGATGCCCGCAGAGTTTCAAGCTCCTCATCGCGACCAACGAAGGCGAGATCATCGCTTGTTCGAGGTCCAGAGTGATGTCTGCCGCCGAGTGGTCTGACAGCCCCGATGAACCGATATCCGCGTCCTCGCAGAGACTGAATGAACGTCGGGTCGGAGGCGTTGTCGGATAGCGTCCGACGAAGCTCCAGTATGCAAGTTGGAATAGTTGCGGGGCTAAGTTCCGCAGAATCCCAGACGTCTTGCCTGAGAAATTCGCGATCAACGACGCGGCCCCTATTTTCGATGAGGCAGATGAGCAGATCGAGTGGCTTCGCACCGATTCGAATTTGCTGGCCATTCTGGGAGAGTGTAAAAAGCTCAAGGTCGATTTCGAAATTCGCAAATTGAATTCGTTTCATCATGACCCTTCGGTGTTTTTCGGGGCTTGCGGTCTGAAAACCGGACCCGCCCGCGTTGAATCTCCTTCTGAGGCGTACTGCTAATCCTTGCAGGAATGAATGATATTCCTCGGGGGGCAATTATCTCGGTGCATCCGCGGGTGGCATGCGTCGTTTTGAACTGGGCTCTGTCTAGTGGCTTCCTAGACATGTGAGGGCATCATGGTCCCAGGCTGACAGAAAATAGAGTTAGGGATCCGAGGATCAGATCGAGATCAGATCGAACGAAGTGAACGTCTGATGGCTGGCGGTTCGGCCATGTGGACTCGGAACGAGCCATCCGCAGCGTTCCCGTGTTATACCTTCGGTGCGGCTGCGTTGATTCGTCCCCAAAACCGCCGGGCAGGAATCGAGATTCCGCTACCGCCGCTGCCCCATTCCCGCTATCCCCACGGCCTATCGACCCATCGCTAGCGACCCCGCTGCATCCATCGCATGCACGCAGCGAGGGATCCCTGCACTTTCAAACGAGACAGGATGGGTCGGTGCCGCGTGGAGTAGCCGGCCACGAGTCGTCAGAGTCCGCCCGATGGGAATATCTGCGTCGGAGCGAGTGATCTCCACGGATCGGCCGCGCAGCAAGACCTGCTCCCCCGTCGTTCCGGTTGCGATGCGTCGCCCCTCGGCAGTTCTCTTGCTTCCAGCGAGAGCGACCGGAGGCGGGAGGCCAGGATCGCCCGTCCCGCGAAGAGGTCTCGCAGGCCGCGGCTCGACCTGCGGCGGCGAGGAGGTTCCCCGAGGGTTTTCGAGTCGCTCTGCGTGTCGCGATCCAGCGTCCGTTTCGAGTCTCGCCGCATTGGTTTCGTTCCTCTATGGTATTCGCCGCCGGTTGCTCCCCTGCGAAGCGCGGGGTCGATTGACACAGAAGTGTAGTGAAAAAAATATTTACCCAACGGAAATATGGCTCCAGACCGAGCTGCTCGGCCTTTCGCTGCATTTGGGTGCCCGACAGGCATATCGAGATGCATGCGGAAGAACCCGTCTCGGCGCTATTTCCCCTTCCGATCGGAGTCCCCATGAACTTCGGATTCACCGAAGAGCAGGACCTTCTTCGCGCAGAACTGCGCAAATTTCTTGACCAGAACGCCTCGCTCGAGCGCGTGCGCGAGATCGTCGAGGCCGATGAGAATCCGGGCACAGACCCCGCCCTATGGGCACGCATGGCGGAACTCGGCTGGGTCGGGCTGAGCATGCCCGAGGAGCATGGCGGTGTCGGTCTCGATCTCGAGACGCTGATCGTGGTCCTAGAAGAGACGGGGCGCAGCCTTTTTCCTTCTCCGCTGATCTCGACCGTGATCGCGGCCAAAGCGATCGAGCGATTCGGTTCCGCGGAACAGCAGGCGCGTTGGTTGCCGGGCCTCGCGGATGGCACGAAGGTCGGCACCTTCGCGATCCTCGAGCGAAGCGACACGTTTTCGCCGGACGGGATCGAGACGCTCGCGAAGCCTGATGGCGACGAATTGATCTTATCGGGAGAGAAGCTCTTCGTGACGGATGCCGGGGCGGCGGATCTGACGGTGGTCGCAGTTCGAAGCGGTTCCGAAGCGCGGTCGATTTCGCTGGTTGTGGTCGAGTCGGGGAGAGCTGGGGTGAAGGCCGCTGATTTCGAGGGGATGGATCTGACGAAGAAGATCGGCCGCCTGTCGCTCGAGGATGCCCGCGTCGGAACGGACTGCGTGCTAGGCGACGACGGAGCGGCCTGGCCGGCCGCTCAATGGCTGCTCGACCTCGGCGCGGCACTGGTGACGGCTGAGGCGGTTGGGGCTGCGGAAGCTGCTCTCGACCTCACGACGGCTTTCGCCAAGGAGCGCATCCAGTTCGGTGAACAAATCGGAAAGTTTCAGAGCGTGAAGCATCCGCTCTCGGAGGTCTACGTCGATGTGGAATCCTTTCGCTCGCTCGTGTATTACGCGATTTGGGCCCTCGACCAGGACGCGGACGATGCTCAGCTCGCGGTCTCTCGCGCCAAAGCCTATTGTGCCGATGCCTTTCCAAAGGCGGGCATCCTGGGCGTACAGCTGCACGGGGGTGTCGGCTACACCTGGGAATACGATATTCAGCTCTATCTGAAGCGCGCCAAATGGGTTCGACCCATCTTTGGCGATGCGGACCATCATTATGAACGCATCGCGCGATTGGGGGACCTCTAGCCATGGATTTTCAGCTTTCCGAAGAAGAAGAGGCCTTCCGTAACGAAGTTCGCGCATTTCTCGACGAGACCCTGCCGGAGGGAACAAAGCGCACACCGGAATTCATGGCCGATTGGAACAAACAGATCCGCGAGCGCCGATGGGTCGGTTTTTCTTGGCCCAGGTACGTGGGCGGCGGCGGTGGTTCGATCATGGAGCAGGTGATCCTCAAGGACGAGATGGCGCAACGAAAAGCACCGGCACTCGGCGCCTGCTTCATGGGTCTGGCCTGGGTGGGTCCCTCGATCATCCAATACGGCACCGAGGAACAGAAGCAGAAATATATTCCCGACATCCTCGACGGTCACTACCAGTGGTGTACAGGCTATTCGGAGCCGGATTCGGGTTCGGATCTCGCCAGCCTGAAATGCAAATGCGAACGCGAGGGCGATGAGTACGTCGTGAACGGGCAGAAGATCTGGACCTCGATCGCCATGTGGTCGAAGATGATGATCCTTCTCGTTCGCACCGATCAGGCCTCCGAGAGCAAACACGATGGGATTACCTGTCTGCTCGTCGAGATGGACACCCCCGGAATCGAGGTTCGCCCGATCAAGAACATGAGCGGGGGGGCCATATTCGCGGAAGTCTTCTTCGACAATGTGCGCGTGCCGGTCGAGAATCGATTGGGTGACGAGGGGCAGGGCTGGAAGGTCACGATCTCGGCCCTGGCCTCTGAACGCTCCTCGATTGCCGAGGTGCATGGGTTGATCCGAAAGATCGCAGAGGTGAAGGAACTCGCCCAGAATACGATTCGCGGCGGTCGCGCCATGAGTGATGACCCAGGCATTCGACGGCGGATCGCGGAGGCCGAGACCCGGATCGAAGCGATGCGGCTAAACGGCATGCGTTTCCTGACGAAACAGCTGAAGGGCGAGCCGCTCGGCTCGGAGACCTCGATCAATAAGCTCCACCGCGCCGCGCTCGAGATCGGCCTCGGCGAGCTGGCAATGGAGATCCTGGGATCCTCATCGACGCTGATGGGCGGTGACGACCCGGCGGTAGATGGCGGTGCCTGGGCGAGATTCTCGCTCAACTGGCCCGAAGTGGTGATCGGCGGTGGCACGCCCAATATCCAGAAAAATATCATCGCCGAGCGCCTGCTCGGCCTGCCCAAGGACTAACGACTGTGCGCGAGGCTCTGGAAGCTCGTCTACGCAATCGCCTCGAAGCCAGTCACGTCGAAGTCATCGATGAATCCCATCTTCACGCCGGCCATGCCGGGGCGAAAAGTGGTGGCGGGCATTTTCGCGCCGTGATCGTCTCCGGACAATTTTCCGGATTGGGTCGAGTAAAGGCGCAGCAGCTCGTCTATGGGATCCTGGATGACTGGATGGGTCGGGAGATCCACGCGCTGAGCATGAAAACGTTTACGCCGGAGGCATGGGCGGAGCTCGGGAGTTAGGTCGGACTTTTCTCGCGGTACGTCGGTGTTTCGAGACCGCCTAGCGAAGGGCCTCCGCGAGTGCGTCTCGCGGAGGCCGGGACGTCGAGGTGGCGCCGCGGTAGGTGCCCGGGACAGTGATCGTTCCGAACGCGCCGTTGTAGGTCTTGTAGCCGAGCAGGTCGACGAGACGCTCGGGGTACTCTGCCAAATGCTCGTGTGGAATGGAGAGAAAGTGGTTGTTGGAGGGGCGAAGCCAGCCGGCGTGGTAGGAGCACTGGACCCCGAGCCGCCATTGGTTCGAGTGGTTGTCGCCGCAACCGTGGAACATCGCGTGATCGAAGATGATGATACCGCCTCCCTTCACCTCCGGCTGGATGAGGCCTGGGATCTCGTCGGTTTCGTCGGAACCCCACGCGACGTCGATGTCCGCCAGCTTGTGGCTCCCGGGTAGTACGCGCGTTCCGCCGGTCTCATGGTTGAAATCCGTGATGCACCAGAGAGCCGTGCAGCCGACGGGAATCGGGTGCGGCCGCACCACTCCGATCAACGCGTCGTCCGGATGGAGCGGTTGGATATTCTTGGTGTTTGGTTTGAGATCGATCCCCGAGACCTGCGAGAGAAGGAAATCCGGGCCGAGGACTCCCTCCACGATCGGCAGCACATCCGGATGGAGAGGGATCTCCCTGAAGATCGGATCGGCCTCGAGGATCCCGCCGGTACGATAGAACGAGCTATCGGATTCGAGTTCGCCGTCCTGCAGGGGAAGGAGGGTCTGCTCCTCGATCTCTCGGATTCTGTTCACGATCTTCAGTCTGAAGTCCTCGTCGATCGCATCGTGGAGGATGGTGAAGCCGTCGACGTCCAGTTCGTGAAGCCGGGATTCGAGTGTGCTTTGGGTCATTGCATTTCTCCCAGAATGGGTTTGGTGAGCCCCGCGAAATCAGTTGGATTCCACTCTTTTGGACCTGCCTTCGCCACTATCATCCGTCGCCAGACCGGGTTTGGCCTGTCGCTCTTCGCTCCAGGCCCCGAGGCGGGCCCTTCGGAGTTGGCCGTAGCTCTCGCGATAGCTGCCGAAACGCCGATCGCCGAATCTGTTTCGTTTGATGCGGTCGAAATCCCTGTAACCGATCAACTCCATCAGCGGCTGCTGGTATTTCATGACCTCGTCCTCGGGGATGGAGAGGAAGAAATTGGTGAAGGTCCGCATCCAGGGCGCGCAGTACAGGATCTCGAGAGCGAGGCGCGGTCGATCGCTCTCGTTGTCGGCTTCGTGATGGAGCACGGCACCGTCGAATACGACCACGCTGCCCGCCGGCATCTCGGCCGTGATCATACCGTCGATCTCGTGGCGATCGGTTGCGTGATCCGGCAACCCGACCATCTTGTGGCTGTCCGCCAAAAGGCGGACAGCACCGTTCTTTGCCGTGAAGTCGTCGATCGCGATCATGCACGTGCAGATGACCGGCTGGTGGGGTCGCGGGAGCGGAACGGCTGCGTCGTCCGAGTGGATCGCTTCTTCGTTCTTGCCGGGCAGCATATCGATCGCTGAGAAAGCGGTGAGCTGACACTCTGCGCCCAGGATTCCCTGGATCACCGGGAGCAGGTCGGGAAGGATCGGAATCTCCCGAAAGAGCGGATCCAGTTGCAGCAGCCCTTCCGTCCGAAGCAGGGAGGATCTGTCGAGCGGCGTTTCACCCTTGCTGCCGATCAAGGTCTCCTTTTCGATCTCGCGGACGCGCTTGCCGATTGCGTCGACCCTTTCAGGCTCGAGGACATCTTCGATGATCGTGTAGCCGTCGTGCACGATGGCTTCGATCTGTGAATTGACAAGAGATTGCTGCATGATGGATTCCATTTCTACCTGCACTCGTCACGCGCTGGCCGAATGTCCTGTCCATGACCGACATCTGGAGCCGCGGTGTTCTCCGAGGTCCCGCCAATAAAATAGCCATTTGTGCCGGTCTGGCCTGCGGATCGCCCTCGGGGCCCAAATTCTCGTCCGAGACTCAATAGGAAGGGCTGGGAGCGGAGGCGCCTGAGGGCGCGGGTTCAAGGGTTCACCTCCTTCTCGAGTCGGCAGGCTCGCCGACTCGAGAGTTGGCGCTCTTCCGAAGCGCTTTCACTGCCGGGGCTAGGCGGGTAGGTCTCGCCCGAGGAGAGGGTCGCACGCTGGCTGTGGTGATCGGTTTCGTCGAAAAAGTCCGGGTGTGGTGTGAAGAAGAGGGCCTATCGCTCGATGACGTGGTGGCCTCGCAGCTGCACGACGACATGTTTCCGTTTCACTTCCAGATCGTATCCGCATCACACCATTCGCTCGGCGCACTTCGTAGCGTACAGACGGGCGAGTTCAGCCCGCCACCGAAAATGGAGCTCGACTTTGCAGGACTGCAGAGCCTCGTAGCCGAGGCGCGCTCGGGGCTCACCGACTTCCCGCCGGATGTCGTGAACGGATTCGAGGGTGGGGAGGTGGTCTTCAAGCTCGGTGGGCAGAGCATGCTCTTTGCCGCCGAGGGTTTTCTGCTGACCTTCTCGCTGCCGAACTTCTATTTTTACACCGTGACGGCATACGACATCCTGCGCTTCAAGGGTGCGCCGATCGGCAAGCGCGATTTCCTGGGGCCGTTGAAGCTGAAAGGCTGAGATGGCTTCCAGGGGGTGGGTGTCGACGCGGTTCCCCTTGCTCATTCGGATTCTGCCGAAGGGTTGCAGATCGAGCGATTCCGCGCCTCGCAGCAAAGCCCTCAGGGTGACTGAGACGGGGGAGATTGGGCTTTCTGGCGTCGACTTACGGGTATTAGAATTCTCTTTTTGGAGCCCACCCGGGTTGTCGAATACCAAGGAGCAAGTATGACGGACGAACTCGCCCAGATGCCCGTAATCGATATCGATACCCATTGGACCGAGCCGCCTGATCTCTGGACCTCGCACGCACCGGCCAAGCTTCGCGACCGGGCGCTTCGCACGCGGCGAAACGCCGATGAGGCCGACCCAGAGGCCCTCGAGACCTGGCTCGGATGGGCGTATAGGCCAAACGTGCTGCGCATGAAGATTTAAAGCAACGTTTTCGCAATCGCCAACACCCGCTCTGCTGCATGTAGGCCCGGGCGGAGCTAGCGGGCTCCCCGGGACGGGGAGTAGACCTCCATTCGCGGCTTGGTTGTCATATTGCCCGATATCGACGATGCGGAAAACGCAGCTTGAAATTTCGGCTCTTCCGGGTTTTGTGTGGGTCCGATAGCGGCCCGTTCCGGGGCTCGAACGATTTTCGAGCGGCGCGGCAGGCCTCGTGAACCTGCAAAGCGGAGGCGTCGGGTGCTTCGCCGACGGCTTCCTCAGTCGAGGGGTCCACAATCGAGTAGATTCCATTTGCGGCCGGGACCCAGCGTCCGACGATCAGCACATCCTGCCGAGTCCATCGCCCTGGATTGCTCATCGTTCCTCCTCCGCCAATCCCCATGGTGAGAGGTCGATTCCAAGTTCCCTCAGTCGCTCGATGAGCCGCTCCGGATCCATCGACTGACTCGGCCAGTGATAGTCCCACCCCCGGATGCCCACTGCAGGCTCAACGTAGTCTCTGACCTGATCGAGCGTGAAGAGAATCCCACGTCGTCCGATTTGAAGCTCATACCTTCGCGCGTGTTCTTCGTCTATGACGAGATTCACGTTGTCACACATGCTCTTCATGTCGTAGTGAACCCAGTCCCAGACGGGGGTGGCGCAATGCACGAGTGGGTTTCGTGGTTGCGTTTTGGTTATCTCGAATTCCTTCGACCACAGCGTGACGGGCTCGAGGCAGCAAGCGCAATAGGATTCCAGCCGCACTTCCTTCCCCTCAAATTGCGGCATCTTTGATACGGCCACCGCTTCGTGTGCACAGCCGATAAAGCTGTGGAACTTCTCATCGATGAACATCTCTACCTGGCTTGGGAACGCCGAAAAGGGAGGGGCTTTCAAGAGGTCGCAGTTGGGGGAGTCCTGATCTACGACGACGACGATACCCGTCTGAAGTTCCTTGTAGGCCTGAACGATATCCCGCCGACTGAGGTGGGTCCCCTCCTTAACCTGGCGGAGGTTCGGCGGCCTGCCCGATTCGGACCAGAAGTCGAAGACAAACTGGCGAACTCGAAGGGCGCGTTCGGTCCAATCTAAGCGAGGTACGTATTGTGACATCCGATGAGCCTCCTCCAATAACCCCAAATGGCGTACCGACTTCGTTGATCGGCCGGTCAATTCTTCCCCATCTCCCTCAAGCGCATATCCACCGGACTCGTACTCCCACGCCTCCGGATCAAGTCTGCTCTGACTTTGGACTGGGAGCTGCGTCTTGAATCCAAGGCTCCCCGTATGCATCGCCACGCAAACCCGCTTCTCCCTCAATTCGTTTCCTAGTATAATCTCCGAAAACCAGATCTACAGTCCAGCCGCATGCAGATGCCAAGCCTCGGCTCCATTCACTCTCAGAGCGATCCATTTGAACACGACCCATACTTCGTCGGCCTACAAATACTATGTGTTGTTCATATTGGCAGCTGTCAACATGTTCAACTATGTCGACCGTAACGTCGTGTCCATTCTTCTCGTGCCCATCCAGGACGAGTTTCAGGTATCCGACGGAGCGATGGGTCTGCTCACTGGAATGGCATTTATGCTCGTCCATTCGCTCTTCGGAATTCCGCTCGCGCGACTAGCCGATCGGCACAGCCGCCGAAACGTCCTTGTGGCCGGAGTCGCGGTCTGGAGCGCGATGACCGCGCTTTCGGGCTTCGCTCGCAGCTTCCCGCAGCTCGTCTCCCTGCGAATGGGCGTTGGCATTGGCGAAGCCGCAGGATCACCACCGGCACACTCGATGATCTCGGACTATTTCCCGCCTGCGAGTCGTGCGTTAGCACTGTCACTCTATAGCGTAGGCCTCTATGCGGGAATTATGGTCGGATACTTCGCAGCTGGATGGCTCGGCATACGGTTCGGATGGCGCACAACCTTCATCGTGGTGGGCCTTCCGGGACTTGCCTTGTCCGCTTTGGTAGCGCTGACAGTGAAGGAGCCTCCAAGGCGAAGCCATCAGGCGGTCGCACCGCTTGTTGTCGTATTTCGTCATCTTCTGAGGAAGCGCTCATTTCTAGCGCTGCAACTCGCGGCCTCCTTCCACGCGCTGTCGGCGTACGGTGCAGTACTGTGGATGCCGACATTCATGCATCGTGTGTATTCGATGCCTCTCGATGAAATCGGCCTAAAGCTGGGCGTCATTTCTGGATTAGGCGGCGGGGCCGGCGCAATCATTGGCGGATTCGCCGCAGATCGAGCTGCCCGTCGAGACGTTCGATGGTATGCGTGGGTAGCAGCGATCTCAGCGCTAGGTGCACTTTTCCCGACGTCGCTATTCCTATTCGCGGCATCGAGCGAACTTGCGCTTGGATGCTTTCTTCCTTACATCGTCCTTGTCGGGATGTACACCGGACCTCTGTTCGCAATGAATCAAGCACTCGCACCAACGCGAATGCGTGCAACCGCCGTGGCGATCCATCTGCTCATCGTGAGTATTCTTGGGGGTGGCGTCGGCCCATGGATTGTCGGTGGACTAAGCGATCTCTTCGCAACTGAATATGGCGATGAAGGACTCCGATACTCAATGCTGATCGTAATCTGTGCTGGTAGTTTTTTTGCCGGAGTGCTTTATCTGATTGCCGGCACATCGCTATCTCGTGAAATCGAATCAGAGTGACGTTCTGAGCGGATAGGAATTTCGGCGCTTCAGGCTTTCGTGTGGGTTGATTGAAGAGAGTTTGGATGGAGATCCAGGTCGGCCAGATGGAAGTAGATGGCATTGTGGAAGCGCTGGCGATTGCACGCTGACGGCATTGGCGAGGATTCGTGCGGGTGCCCGCGGCGCGTTTGCTCTCGTGCGTCCGCCAGGCCATCACGTCGCGAGCGATCTCTACGGCGGCTACTGCTATTTGAACAACGCCGCGATCGCGGCGCAACATTTTATCGACGAGACGCGCGAGCGCATCGCGATCCTCGACGTCGATTATCATCATGGAAACGGCACGCAGTCGATCTTCTACGATCGAAGCGATGTGCTCTAGCTGTTGCTCCATGGCGACCCGAACCAGGAGTTTCCGTACTACCTGGGGCATGCCGAAGAACGCGGAGTGGGGGCGGGAGAGGGCGCGAACCGGAACTTTCCGATGCCATGGGGGCCGCCGGTCGTGACCTGGTTCGAGGCATTGGAAGAGGCGTGCCGCGAGATCGAGACCTTCGCACCCGCACTCGTCGTCGTCTCGCTCGGGGTCGACACGTACAAGGGAGATCCGATCTCCCAGTTCCTGCTCGAGAGCGACGACTACCCGCGGCTCGGCGAGCGAATCGCCCGGCTGGGCCGGCCGACGCTCTTCGTGCTCGA
This sequence comes from Deltaproteobacteria bacterium, assembly GCA_002719955.1. Lineage (GTDB taxonomy): Bacteria > Myxococcota_A > UBA9160 > UBA9160 > UBA4427 > UBA4427. Next base: position 220,587 of record PBFW01000026.1, read on the forward strand.
GGGCGGTTATGCCGTCGAGGAGATCGGTGTCAACGTCGCGAACGTACTTGGGAGCTTCGACGCCTCGGCGTGAACGCGATACACGTGAATCAGGGTGAGCCCGATCGTGCGCCGTCGACGCGCCCCGGCTTTTCCCTGCCTCTCGGTGCACACCGTTGCCTAGTAAGGCCGGACCAAGAATCAAAATAACCCCATCGAATCCAGGTATTTACAAGGTTTCCCGAATGGCTTGCCAACTTGAGGGGGAGCTGAGAGCGATCAGCGAGTATGAACGGATGATCATGCAAAGCATGATCAGTAGTGAGTCGCCAGTTCGAATCTGGTCTCGTGTTCCATACATAAAAAAGCCGTCCAAGGCGAGGGACAGGGCGAGCGCGGGGGCACGAAGGAGGGTTCGGGGGGGCATGGAGGAGGTTCCTTTCGCAGGTAGGGGATCAGCTGGTAGCGTCAGCTCCCGCGTGAGCCCGAGCCCAAGGCTAGCCCCGATGACCCACCATCTGCATCTCGCCACCGGGGATAGACAAAACAATCCCCGTTTTCAGCACAGCCGATATTAGGTGCTCTGCGCACTACCCCTGGCGTCTCAGACGTGGCGGCGAGTTCTTCGATCGACTGAATCAACGGGTGGAGCAGGCGATAGTTCTGCAGATCGCACAGAAACGCGTGCAAGCGAGCCGCGGGAACGCCAATCTCAATCTCGTGAATGAAGTCTTCTGCCGCCACCGAACGGAGCTTAGCGCTCAGTCAGCGACCGAGCGGAGTGAGCGACACTCCGCTCCTCAGGCATGCGGCCCCGGATTCCGCCGGCGCGCCAAACCCGCGAGCCCTGAAACACCCGTGATCAGCAGCAACGGCTGCGTGGGCTCGGGGACGTACACCGTCGTGGACTCGGCAGCTCCCGAGGTATCCGCGTTCCCGGCGGCATCGCCGCCCGTAGCCATGAACTCATAGGTACCGTCGCCGCCCAAAGGTGCGTAGTTGATAACCCCGTTTGCGGAGAAAGCGGAGAGACCCGTATAGGTCCAAACGACTTCCGGCACCTTTCGAACCCAGAGGTCGACGGATGAGAGCGGGCTCGCTGGCGCAGTGTCGGTATAGGAAAAGGTGAGCGGGATGTCTGCGCCCGCAACATTGGCGGGCGTCGAGACGGACGCCACCGGCGTGACGCTATCGAAGAAGACCGAGCACTCGGAGCTCGCCGGAATGCCCTCCCAGTTCCCGCCGACATCCACCGAAGACATCGCGAAATCCCACTGCCCTTGGGTCCCCAACCCAAGGTTGTTGGTCCCGCCGGTTCCAACACTGCTCAGGCCCGTATAGATGTAGCTGGCACCTCCGGGCGATAGCGCGTACAGATCGGTTCGATTCACACCCGTCTGGGTATCCGAGGCGGTCCAAGGAATCGGCACCGGAGTCGAGTTCGTATAGATCTGCGAAAGCGTGCAATCGCTGATCGGGATGGTTGTCTCCACATTCACTGAGAGCGTCGATGCGTAGGTATAGACCTCGCCATAACTCGCGCTCGAAATGCTCAACGGCAGGACGAGTGGTCCCGCCGCGGCACCGCTGGTCGTGAGCGACCACACCTGCGCCGAATTGCTCGCGGCAGGCAATGTGCCGTAATTGACGGTGGCCCCACCGATGATGCCGGCGACATTCGTGAGCGTCGTATTGGTATTGTGGCTCGCTGCTCCGCCGGTGTTGAACACGGTCACGGTCGAATTGAAGTCCTGCGAAGGTCCCACCCAGACCGGGGTCGAGTAGCTCCATGTGAAGCTAGGCGGGGACACCGCAGAAAAGTTTTCCTCGGTCGCGAGCACATAGGGTTCACTCGAGAGACCGGCGATCGACGTGCTCCAGGCGTAGACCTTGATCAAGCCATCGATCGTTGCATTGGATGCAACCTGCTGAACGTTGTCCGAGCCAGTCAGATCGCTATCGATCAAGGCACCGTCCGTTTCGTCATACAGCCTCAGGTTCAGGTCGGTGAGTGTGTGCTGGTCCGTCGACGGTGCGCCGGGCACGTAAGTCGTGGCACGCTTCTGCCAAACGAGAGTCGCCTTCTCGTTGTTGAACATCGTGCCGCTGTAGAGCTTGTAGTCGTCGTCATCGGGCGCATCGTCTCTGCCGATCACGCTACCGGTGAAGTAGTCGGCCCGGTTGTAATGGGCTTCCCACATATCGAGGTAACCCCAGCCGTATGATTTATCCCAAAAGGATCCGCTCACGGGCCCGTCGTCGGTGTCCACTTCTGTGTTGTTGCTAGTCCATGCGTCGGCCGTGTTGATCAAGACCGCCTTCTGCGCGACCGGATTATTGTTGCCGCCGTCTTCCATCAAGATGATCGCAGCAGCGACGTGTGGAGCCGCCATGCTCGTGCCGGACTTCGAGACGAAGTCGGTTTCGGTGGTCCAGGTACTATTGGCCGAGAGGATATTCGTCCCGGGCGCGGTGATGTCGGGCTTCCGCCGCGAGCTCGAAACGGGCCCCGTGCTCGACGAAGAGCGACGCACGTCATCCGTTCGATCGGTGGTGTTGAGATCGTCCATATTGGCGACGGTCATCAAGTTGTAGGCGGTGCCTGGCCAGGTAATCGTCGTCGATGCGCCCCAACCCGAGTTGCCCGCAGACTTCGTCACCATCACGTCGAAGTTATCGACGAAGGCGTCATAGAAGGAATCATTCGGACTGTAGACGCCCGCCGATGCGCCATAGCCCAGGCTGTGATTCACGACCTCGGGCGACTGCACCGCTCCGGTCACCAGGTAATCCATGTTGCTCATGGTGGTGGTCTGCGTGCCATCCGACTGCGCCCAGATGATCGCATCGAGACCGTATGCACCGCCTCGATAGGTCGCGTTTGAACTCGCGACGATGCCCGTCACATGCGTTCCGTGGCCCTGGGTGGAATCGGAGTCCACTGTCGAGCCAGAGTTTGTATAGAAGGAGGCCACCCCGGCGAATGCGGGATGGTTCTGCTGGACGCCCGAATCGACGACGCCAAAATCGAATAGGCCCCCATCGTAGACGTTCGCGTCATTCCACCACGCGTCGTACTGCGCCGAAGGAACGCTGATGTTGAGTTCGTAGTCGGTCTGCGGATCGAAGAGAATGCGCACGACTAGCGGATCCGCCGCGAGGTCGGTAAGTGCAGTGGCGGGGACACTCGCGGCTACACCGCTTTGCAGCGTTTCGTCCCGGACCACCCCGCCAAGTCTCAGGACCAATTGCGCGATCGCCGCTTTGCTCGCCTCGCGGTCAACGCGCGTCGCGCTGCCCACAGCCTTTCGCAGATCGTCGCGAGCGGAGTCGATCTCAGCCCGGAGCTTATCCATCTCGACTTCATCTTGAGGGATGACGAGTGCGCGCATCGCGGCAACCGCGGCGCGCTCCTGCTGCTCATTGAGCGATTGCGGCGGACGACTGCGATTGCCCAGCTCCCTCAGTCGCTTCGACGATACCTCGATTTGCGGGCGATGCGCTGACTTGGCCGCCGCTACTGCAGCCGCGCCATCCGCGGGCTCGGCCCCTCCGGGCCCGGGGCCAACGTGAATCATCACGTCGACCAGCCCCCCAGCGGCCGCGATCGCCTCGGCCGCTGGATCGATCTTGCCCGCGGTCCAGCCCCTCTGTTGATCGGCCAGGGAGAGCGCCGCCTCGGCTTCGATTCCGCCCCCATTCCCACCATCCTCGGGTGTGATTGCGAACGCTGGAGCCGCCAGCGTGAAGGTCAGAACCAGTACGGTGCGAAGAACCGCCGCCGTCATGATTTCTCCTCAATGATGATGAAAGGGAGTGGTCAAGAGTGTTGGTCCAAAAACGAGTCCGCTGTGAGGGGATACGAAAAACAATCCCCGGCGGATAGGAGTTTTAAGCTGCGTTTTCCACACTGCCGATCGTAGGCATTACGACAAATAGGCCCCAAGGGGCCCGTTCCGGGATCGGACCCGCGCCGAGCACGAGGACGCGGTCGCCGAGGCGACCGGCGGCGCACGGCGTGGAGCGCGACCGTGGCGGGCTCGACCATCGCCGCCTGGTCCGCGTCGAGACCGTCCGGTACGGCCACCAGACCATCGGCGGGGACCGCGATGCGCGGCGCGTAGCCCCCGTGTGGCGGGGCGAGAGGATGGATGCCGTAGGCCAGGGCCATGATCGCGGCGCAGCGGTGGGCGTGGCCGGCGCGGCACTCGGCACAGCGACCGCAGGCCACGGGCACGGCCATCACGGCGCGGTCGCCCTCGCGGAGGGCGCTCTCGCCGCGGCCCAGGCCGGTGACCGTGCCGGTCCACTCGTGGCCACACAGAAAAGGCGCATAGGGGTCGCCCGAACGATAGGCCGCGACGTCGGTCCCGCAGATGCCGCAGCGGTCCACGCGGAGCACGGCCGCGCCCTCGACGGGTTCGGGCTCCGGGAACTCGCGAAGCTCCAGCTGTGCGCGCCCGGTGATCAAGGCGGCGTGCATCCGCTCTCCTCCCTCGTGGGTTGAAGCGACAGCTTCGGAGTTCGACTGCGCGGCCGCAACCCTGTCTTTCGTGTGGCAAGGGGGCGGCCTTCGAGCGCTGACCTAACGTCGAAAACGTGCGACCGCGGCGTGTCGACGTCTTTGCATCGCCTCGGCGCGATCGGCCGCTCCGACATGCGGCGTGTCCTCGGGCAGCGCCGTTCTCAGCTCTTCGAGGGGGAGGCGTCGGAAGATCGGGTCCGGCGCGTCTTTGGCTCCGAGAAAGCGCATGGCGACGGTCCCGCGCTCGTCGTGTGCGGGGTCGAGCCAGTTTGGGACGCCCGGGTCCCGATGGGCGATGACCGCCCGAAAGACCCCGTCCGTATCCAGCTTGGCCTGGAATCCGTTGAGCGAACTCTGGCGGCTCGCGAACTCGATCTGCTCCCAATAGCGGTTGCCCATGGCGAAGACCCAGTGGTCGCAATCGGGGGGCGTAAATTCGACGACGACCGCTTCGTCCGGGTCGCACGCGAAATTGCCCATGCAGTAGGCCTGGCCCGCCGCTCCACCGTGGCGCGCCGCGGCGTCCGCCGCGTGGACGATCACGGAGTTCTCGGGGAGTGAGAGGAAGCCTGCGCTCATGCGCGCCCATTGCTCCGCGCCCGAGCGGAGCCAGGTCTCGAGCAGCGCGAGCTGTTCGTCGAGTCGCTCGGGAGAGGGCGGGGGGATCGGCCACTCGGCCCCGACGCGTTCGATCGAGAGGTCCGCGGGTCGCTCGCGTTCCCAGTCGTAGAAATATTGTCGGACGAGCAGGAATCGGGCGTCCGTGTCTGAGGCGAGCCAGCTCGCGGCATCGGTTTCGCCGCGCTCGCCGCCGATCTGGAGGTCGAGCGGCGCGTCGGGCGCGAGCCCGAGCGCCCGGGCATCGAGCGAGGCGAGGGTGGTCGTGGCCTGGACGCTGCCGAGCGCAAAATGTCCGGCGTTGACCTGGACGTCGAAATGGTTCGCGCTGCCACGGGGCCCCTGGACGCGGTAGACCGCGTCGCCCCGCAGCGGGGCGTAGAGGTAGAGGCAGTCGGGATGGTCCAGGCCCCAGGGCATCGTGTAGTCCATCATGCGCCCGAAGACGGGGTAGTCCGGGTCGTTGTGGAGCACGCAGCTGGTGAGGCCCGCGGCCAGGAAACGGCCGAGGTAGCGCGTCGCTTCGGCGCGGAAGCGGGGCGTGTCGGGCGCGTCGATCTCTGCCACGATCGACTGGGCGTGTTCGATGGCCCGTGCGATCGAGGACCAGGTGACGGGGTCGGTTTCCGGCATCACGTGCGAAGATAGGTCGTCTGGGGAGGAAGAGGCATGGATCGTTTCGTCGTCGGGTCCGGGCGCTGTGGCTCGACGCTGCTCTCGAGGATGCTCGACGCCCATCCTGACGTGGTCTCGATCTTCGAGTTCTTCACGGGCCTCGACGTGATGCGCCGCTTCTCGGCCGAGCTCGACGCGTCGACGCTCGTCTCCCTGTTGGGCGCCGAACAGGGCTTCGTGACGGCGGCGCTGCGTCGCGGTCACACGGCGGAGGAGATCGTCTATCCCTTCGGCGAGCCGGGGATGCGCTATGGGCGAGAAGATCCGCTGCCCTGGCTCTGTGTGGCGATGGCGCCACGGATGAGTCGGGATCCCGATACGCTCTTCGACGAGATCCTCGCGTGGGCCGCGCAGCGACCGCCCGCGCCGGCGGGGGTTCAATACCGCGCGCTCTTCGATTGGCTCGCTCAGAAACAGGGCACCACCCATTGGATCGAACGGTCGGGCTCCTCCGTCGACTATGCGGAGTCCCTCGCGGCATGCTTCCCAGAGGCCCGTTTCCTCCACCTCCATCGCTCCGGTCCCGAGACCGCGCTCTCGATGCGGGAGCACGGGATCTACCGGCTGCCGATCGCGATGCTCTACGACGTCGAGTTCGAGGCGGGTAAGACGATCTCTCAGTCCGGCGGCTTCGACCTCGGTGCCCCCGCGCGCGAGGACGACCTCATCGCGCGCGTGCTCCGAGCAAAGCTCCCCCCCGGCCTCTTCGGTCGCTACTGGAGCGATCAGGTGACGCGCGGTGCCGTCGCGGCGCAGCGAGTGGGCCCCGATCGCTTCGTCTCCATCCGCTTCGAAGACTTGATCGACCGGCCTGCGGACACGCTCCGTGAGATCGCCGGGTTCTTTGCACTCGAACCTCGGGAGGACTGGATCGAAGCGGCGGCAGGGTTGGTTCGCGGTCGTCCGAGACCGCGGCTCCCGGCGCTTTCGACCGTGGAACGATCGGTGCTCGAGGAGGCGTGTGCTCCGGGCGCGGCCGCGATCGAGGACTTTTCCCAGCCTTAGTCGGGCAAGGAACTCCTCACGTGTGGCCCGTCACGGCTCCCCCTAGGGATTTAACATAATGCCCATACTCGGACGTTATGCCAGAACCCAGCTTATATGTCCTATGCTCCGCGAGCGTAATGCGCCGAAATACCCTTGCTCTACAAGGAATGTTAGGCTGGGTTGTATCCCAAACTGAACCTGATGGGCGCACCGCTCTTGAGCACATCGTTCATGAGATGACGACGAGGGCGATGGCAGGCGATTTTTTCTTCGCGAAGTTGGTCGTGGACACGATGGTGCCCGCCGGGTCCAAGCTCCTGTTGGCGTCGGATCTGAAGGAGGACGACGGGGGGAACGCGACGGTGGTGGCGGATAGGAGTTTTAAGCAGCGTTTTCCGCACCGCCGATACTAGTCATTACGACAAATAGGCCCCAAGGGGCCCGTTCCGGGCCTTTGCGGTATCGCCCGATGGGATCGGGCTGAGGCGGGCGCGCCAAAGATCGGGCATCCCGTGTTACGCGCCGCTGCTTGCGTGTTTGCTTCGACGAGCGAAGGCGAGCCCCGCGAGGACCATCGCCAGGGTCGCTAAGGGAACGACGAACGGGCCCAGAGGTAAGGGGTGGGGCCCCGGAAGCTCGGCCGTGACGGTGTAGCCCCAGAAGCAGATGATGCCGTTCGTGTTGGCCAGAAAGCCGGCCGGATCGGCCTCCACCATGCTCGGCGTGCCGTCACAGAGCTCGATCGCAAGGTCCGCGAAGTCCACCAGGGAAGTGACGTGCCACGACCAGAGCGGTTCGCCCGCCGCCAGCACGTTACGGTTGATCCCGTCCCCACCCGCCTCGACGTTCGCGAGGGCGATGGCGCTGCCGGCAGCAAGGCCGTTGGCTACGAGATCACGCGCATGATCGATGGCGGCCGGGTCGGAGATCGGCAGGACGTAGCTGTCACACGTCGAGCACGGTTGGGTGATCTCCGACATCAGGAAGTAGACGGTCTCGGCCGAAGCCCGCTCGGCGAGGGTGCTCGACGCGAAAAGGGCGGCGACGAGAAGGAGATCACGGCTCACGCGCATTTCGTACATCTCGCCGGCCTGGGTTGGGCGGTCGGGGGCGCGACCTCTTCCGAGCTCGTCGCCAGAATGCGGATGAAGGTGGTGGCCCAGGACAGAATCGAACTGTCGACACCGCGATTTTTAGTCGCGTGCTCGAAGATATAAAGCCTGTATAGATCAGTCACTTGGTTGGTTTCCCAGGCGATTGGCGACCGTATGGCGACCTGCCTGACGGGCGTTTCAGGCCGTTGCTGAGCATCGCAGACCCTTGGCCGTGCCGGACCCTGGCGGCCCATTTATTTTGGCCCGCTGGAGTCCCATTTGCAGCCGCCGGCGCCGAGAGGCCCCCCCCACCCCCCTAAACGGATCGACGCTGTACGTGAACCCTAAACACGGTTTTGCGCGTCCGATTCCCGGGTATCTGGGGATTCTGCTTCATGCGCCAGGGCCCGTCTAAGGCTCCGTAGTCGCGTGCCCGTTCTGGGTCGCCAGGAGCCATCTTTGAGGTGGGATTCTAGCCAGAGTGTCGGGGCACCTTTCTGGGTGCCCCAGCACGGAGCGACGTAGGTGCCGCGATTAGCCCGTGTTTTTCGACCTAGCCGAGTAGGCGCGACGCAGCGTCTTTCCGACGACGCTTTGCCAACGCTAATGCCATGCCCCCCACCGCAATCATACTTCCGAATTCCGGCTCGGGCGCAGGGTGTACGTCGTCGAAACTATTCGGACTCGAGATGTCGTTCGCGTACTCGATCAGCTCGTTGAGCTTTATGGACGACCGACCACGATCAAGAGCGACAACGGTCCGGAGTTCGTTGCGAAGAAGTTCCAGGAGTGGATCGAGGATCGCCGCATCAACGCGCGCTTCATCGATCCGGGAAGCCCGTGGCAGAACGGACATAACGAGTCGTTCAACGGCGTCTTCCGAGACGGGTGTCTCAATCGCTGGCTCTTCGAGTCGGTCCGTGAGGCTCGGGAAGCAACGGAAGCGAATACAACGTGGAGCGACCCCATGGGTCGCTCAGCGGGCGTTCGCCCGCGATGTTCTTTGAACAGTGGGAAGAACAGGA
>PBFW01000027.1 GCA_002719955.1 Deltaproteobacteria bacterium
CCCGTGATCACGGCCTGCTGGCCCTTCGATGCGAGGCGGATCGAAACATGTCCCGGCGTATGGCCAGGCGTCTTTTCGAGCCAAATCCCGTCGCACACACGGTGGTCCGAATCGACGAGGTCGACGAGACCCGCTTCCCAGATCGGGCGAGGGCGGGTCCATCATTCCCGCCCAATCAACGAGTACCCAGACTCCGGACAAGGCTCCAGCCGCAATCGCCTTCACACAATCGCCAAATCGGCCTCGGCGCTACGATCGACGTAGCGCCGACACCATATCTCTATACACAGGAGAGACAAAAGTGTGTAACTAACATCTACCTTCCCAGCATCATTCGCAGCCATCAGACGCTGTACCGCTTCGGGGTCAAATAGTCCGCGACGACGCAGACTGTCGGGGGAAAGCAGATCATGTAGCAACTCACTGAGTTCGTTCCGCATCCATCGCCTCAAGGGTGCACCGAATCCGGACTTGGGTCGATAGATCACATCATGGGGCAGGAAGGGCTCCATCGCCTTCTTGAGCACCCATTTACCAACTCTTCCTCGCTGTTTGAACCGAACGGGGATGCGGGCCGCATATTCAACGAGATCCATATCGAGGAATGGAACGCGAACTTCCACACCCGTCGCCATCGACATCTTGTCGGTGTAGATCAGATTGTGATCGGACAGGAAGAAGCGCTGCTCGAGGGCCAATATCCGATCAAGACGACTTGTTTCGGTCGGAAGAGTTCCGAGCAGATCGTAAAGCGGCTGGGCAGCGGTCTCTTCTGCCATAGCCGTTCGAAGTTCCTGGGAGAGCAGCCCCACAACCGACTGTTCAGGAGCCCAGGCGAAATAGTTTACAATTCGAGCGTCTCCCGAAAGACCCGCTCCCGCGAAGAGCTTAGCGATGCGGCGGTAGAGCGCGCGACGCTGATCGAGTCGGCCGCTCGCCGATTCGAGCAAGGCTCGAGCGTCTTCGGGCAACCAAGACCAATAGTGCTCGGTGCTCAAGGCGAGATGTCGGCGATAGCCCGTAAAGAGATCGTCTCCGCCGGCGCCCGACAGCAGGACCTTCGTCCCCTGGCTGCGTGCAAGTTGGCTGATGTACAGCACATTGAGGGGGGCGGGGTCCCCAAGGGGCTCATCGAGCTGAACAACCATTTTTTCAAGATCGGCCGCCATGCTCGAGGAGTCGATCTCGACTACATCAAGTGGTACGCCTAGATGTTTGGCGACTCGACGCGCATAAGGCAGATCGTCGGCGTCGCCCTCCTCGACACCGCCACGTGAAGCGATCGTGAAACAGCGAATATTAGGGGACTCTTCCTTGGCGAGCGCCACAATCGCGCTCGAGTCGAGGCCCCCAGATAGAAATGCTCCGACCGGGACGTCGGAAACCAGCTGTCGGTGTACCGCAGTCCGGAGTGCCGCGAGCGTCCCCATGATAGACTGCTCTTCGGATTGATCCTGAACCACTCCCCTGGCCACGGGAAGTTGATACCAGCTCCAGCGACGTTCGATCTGTCCCCGACGGACGATCATCGCTTCGCCTGGCTCCATTTTTCGAACAGCCGAAAGAGGAGTTCCGCTGCCGGGACACCAGAGAAAACTGACATAGCGTTTGATCGAAGTGTGGTCGAGTTCTCGATCTCCGGGCATCAAGGGAAGCATCCCTTTGATCTCGCTTCCAAAGACGATCCCCTCCGGCAGCTGCGCATAATAGAGAGGCTTCACACCAAAGGCGTCACGAGAGAGAAGAAGCGAGTCGTTTCGGTGATCCCAGATAGCGAAGGCGAAGATGCCCTTGAGTCGCGGCAGCATCGCCTCACCTTCTTCGAGGTACAGATGGAGCAGTACTTCTGTGTCAGAGCGTCCAATGAACTGATGGCCCGTGGATTCGAGATCAGCGCGCAGCTCTTTGAAATTGTAGATCTCGCCGTTGAAGACGATCGTGACCTCGCCATCGGAACTGGTCATCGGCTGATGCCCCAGCGGTGAGAGATCCTGAATCGAGAGCCGTACATGCCCGAGTCCGATGGCTGCGTCTGAGTCGAAGAACTCACCTCGATCGTCGGGACCGCGGTGTGCCATGGCCTCAAGGCCCGCACCCAGCGCGCCAGCCTGGAAATCGCCCGAGTAACCGAGAATTCCACACATCAGTCGCGGGTCCCGATGGGCTCATATCCCGGGTGCTGATACAGCAATGTCTGCCGCGGCTCCTCGATCACTCGGTGCGATCCTATTTCGAAGAGGAACCCCATCTCTCGTTCGCTATTCGTCCATTCGGTCCGGACATGACGACTGCGATCTCGCATGGAGCCTCTCAATCAGAAAGAAATCGGGAAAGATGAATCCACTACCCGGACGATCACGTGGTAGTAGCCCGCCAAGAGGAGCAGTGTAACCCGGGTCTCGAATGAACACTCGGCGCTTCCTCCACGTCGAATCCCGGGCGGCCGATTCTGGCATTGAATCTAGCGGAGCGGGTCTCCCAGTCCGCCGAGTTCCAATCCATCCGCTCCCTCCTGTGCGTACAAGAGATCGGAATCGCCTTCTCCTTCAGACGATCGCAGAAACTCTATTCGATAGATCAGCCGAAGCGCTTCCAACATGGAGATCGACAGATAGAGGCCCAGGGCGGCCATGAAAGTCGCCTGTTTGAGGGACATCAAGAACTCAAATCCCAGGTATGCAACGGTCATCGCCACCAGGGAGCGAAGAACGGGATCGCTTCTCGTGACGCCCCAGAGCCCCCGTGCGCTCGAAAGACCTCGCCAAACCAACATCAAGAATAGGGCCAGACCGACGAATCCTATTTCATAGAATGCCTGAGCAAGCGAGTTGTGGGGGTGCTTCAAGACTTTCATCGCCCTCGGGATCCGGTCCATTCCATTCTCCATGAATGACCAGCCACCGACCCCATGTCCAAAAAAGGGACGATCGAAAGTCAGCGATTTCTCGATCATCGCCAAGCGAACATCGAATCCGCTTTCTAACGACTCCGCGCTGTATCGGCCTTCCATGGGAAGTCCTGCGACGTCCATATCCAAGAGCAGGACCGACGCTCCGAGAACGATCGCCATCACGATCACCGCAAGCACTCCGACCAGAGTCGAAATCTGTCGGCTCATTCGCATCGTCACCACGAACCACGCCGAGAGTGCGACCGCGGCAAGAAATTGTCCGCGTGCGCCAGACACAAATAGGCCCCCAGCGAGGATGGCGATCGGTAGAATCCTGATCCTTCCCAGAACACCGAGGATCGAGGTACTCATGATCGCGAGCGCGATCATTGCGACCCCCATGAGCGTCGCCGGCGATAGAACAGTTGCCGATTCGATCAGCGAGACGCGTCCACCGACTGGACCGAGGGGAGAGGCCAGCGTCCAGATGGCCGTAATCACCGCGATCACGATCGTCACCTGCATGGGCGCAGCAAAATCATCGCGCGATCGGAGAGTTGCAATCGGAAGGATGAATGCCAATGAGCCTTCGATGACGAAGTGCTGGATCCAATCCCCAGCCGTATTGGGAGCGGGGGTCCACAGCAGAGAGGCGCAAACGAGAAACATGAGTATGAAGAAAACAGAGCCGAGATGAACCGGAACGGGCGGCATTCCATTCGTGAAGAGTGCGCGCATGATGGCGATCGCGCAGATCGAGCCGACCCCGAAGTTGTATAACTGGCCATAGAGCGGATCCCACTGAAACTGGCTCAGCAAGATCTGCTCGGTCGCGTAGAGGCTGATGAAAAGGCCGATACTCGCCGAGGGCCGAATCATCGACCAGATCGCTACCGCGACGACCAGCATGGCCAGGAGGTAATAGAGGAACAGCTGAATCATGTCGCCCGCTTTTCCTCTCGACGTGGCTCGGAATGCAGCCGAATACCCTCATTCATCGTCATCACCCTCGGCTGGCTTGAGCCTGAGAGCCATTCCGGTCCACAGGGCCGCAGCCACGGCCAGAGCCGTCGCCAGCCCGATCGCTGCCCCTTCGGCCTGGGCAATCGGAACCCAGACGGCGAGAGCGACGATCTGCACGATCAGCGTAATGAACGCGATCAACATCGTCGCCGATAAGCGACCGTATTTCACCACGACTGGTCGCATCAAGATCATGACGGCGACGCAGCCGTTGGCGATCGCAATCCAGTGGTAAAATTTTAGCGTCTCGGGAGCCAGGTCCGGATAGCGGTTCGCGACGAGCCATCGCCCACCGAACCAGGAGGCGATCGCGACCGACAGCGCGATTCCGTAGGACGTCAGAACATAGAGCAGCCGCGTTCGGCCCTTGAAGACGAACTCCTCGCGACCCCCAAGAAGGGAGAGAACGAGGGTGGAGAGGACTGTCACGGGTACAACGAAGAGATTGCCCATTGCGGTCCCCGCGTAGAGGATGGCGACTTCGCCGACATCGGAGAGCGCACCCAGCACCACCCGGGACAGATAGAGCTGGGAATGGTTGAGGATGTTGAGCAATGCGCCCGCGCCCCAGCCGGCCATCAGCCAGCGGCTCCACTGCGGATCGAGCCATCCCATGCGATTGCGAAGCTCGACCGAAGTCATGGCACCAATGGGCATCGAGAATAGCGCACTGGCCGCGTAGACGATCCCGATCAGCCAAAGGGATCGGGTGGGGGCGATCACGAGATTGCCTAGCAACACCACCGCCTCGACAACGCGTAGGCCAAAGATCGTTCGAAACCTACGCTTGATCCTCAAATTCGTCACGAGCAAGAGTGACGTACCGCGCAGTACCGCAAACACACCCAGGGGTAGATACAGACTCCAGGCATTCGACAGAACCATCTCGTCCGCGATCCCGAGACTCATCAGCAATGCAACCGGAATCAAGAGCAATGACAACACGACGGTCAAGGTGAAGGCGGTGCGAAACATGCGCCCGGCGGCTTCAACGGACTGCCTCACGAAGTCTCGCAGCAGCAACATCGCGAAACCGTCCGCGGCAACGCTGCCGAACCAGTTGACGATGCCGAGCACCCAGATGAAAGACCCGAAGAGTTCCTTACCGAGGTACTGATTGAGAATGGGATGGACGATCAATCTGTCCAGAGCGAGGGGCAACATCGCTCCGGCTGCCGTCCAGAACGCGTAGCCACCCAATCTGAACAGTCTTGCGCTGTACCTGGCCACCATGCCCGAGTTCTCGTCCTCATGCTCAACTGAATTCGGCGTCATCGGAGCGTTAACGTACACGTCGGTTCGAGCACGCGGTAGCCTCTGATCTCAATTTGAATCTGCACCACTCGATCAGTGATGCGAGCGCCGCAGGAAGATGCTTCAACATGCCGAGTGGCAATCGGGCCAATCAGCCCCAAGAAGGACTCATGAATGAAAATCAACTCGACAGGCCGGTTCTGATTGTCGGCACCCCACGGTCAGGGAAATCGCTCATTACCAATGTATTCCGGTCCGCTCCGGAATTCTGCCTCGTCAACGAGCCCCTCTCGATCTGGAACCTGGGTATGCCTAACCGCTCCGATGACTGTCGGAGCGCCGAGGAAGCTACTGCCAAGATCAGGGAGAAAATCCTCGAGGCGTGTCGAGAACAACTGATGCGTTCCGGAAAATCACGCTATCTCGACAATCTCGCCTATCACTCACTTCGTATCAGCTTCGCCAACGCAGTTCTTCCGAACGCCAAGATCATCTTCGTCACGCGGGATGGGCGTGCGGCGATCCCCGAGATGGTGCGGGGCTGGACGATGAAGACTTCTATCGTCGGCACCGCTCGGAATACCCGCCGTTCGATCAACTTGCGCACCCTTCCTCGACTCGCTCTCCGTTTCGGTGTGAACTACCTGTCGGGAATACTCAAGGGACGCCGCGCGACCTGGGGTCCAGCGGTCCCCGGACTACGGGAGTTCAGCGGGAATCGCGCGATCGCCGAGGTCGTCGCCTTTCAATGGGGCGAGCTCAATCGAATCGCGCTCGAGGGGCTTCGATCGATCCCCAAGGAGCGTTGGATCCAGGTTCGCTTCGAAGATCTCATTGATCGACCGGAAGAGGAGTTTCTGAAGATCGCGCGTTTCGCCGACGTCCAATCCCCGGACGCCGTGTCACAGTATGCATCGGTTTTCGTTTCGCCAAACAATATTCCGAAGCAATCGCAATGGACGGCAGCCGAAGTCAGTGCCGACGAGTGGGAAAAGATCGATCCACTGATCGCCTCGATGCAGCGTGCACTCGGCTACTCATCTTGATCCCTAATGGCATCACGCCTTCAGGCGTCCGCTCCTAACGAGCAGGACCCAATGCAGGAAGCGGTTCCACACCGACACCTTCGAATCAACGGAATGCTTCTTGTAATATTTCCGCCAGATCGGTCGAAGGTCTGCTGTGGACACAGCACCCTCGGTCGCATCCCGAACCACCGCGATCTCGTCATCGTCGATCCCGTAGTCGGCCGCGAACGAGTCGAAATCCGAGCGCTCGAGTAAGCGGAGATCCCACGGCTTGACTCGAAACTGCTCGAGGACGATGTGTAGTACGAAGATCCGGGCTTCATCGTCTCGCGACGCGATCTGCACCGGGCGCCCGTCAAAGAGTTTCTCCTCGGCGTTCTCGATGACCTCGTGGGCCGGAATACAACAGAGATTATGCCACCCGACGGACCGATGGAGATGAAGAGGCGTATAGGGCAGTTCGTTCGAATTGAGCATCAGCTTATTCTGCTCATAGACCGCGTGCTTGAACCGATCTCGCGACGTGACGTGAAAGTCTCGATCGAAGACCTCCTCTGCCACGGCTAGCAGAGTGTGGTCCACGAGCACATCGAGGTTCCCATCACGGTACTCCTCGTGGCCACCGTAGGTCTTGATGATGCAATACGGAATTCCCAGGTCGCGCATGCGCTCGTCGACGCGAGCGGCCGTCTCCCAGAACTGGCTCATTCCCATTCCTCTCGCACATCTTCCGAGGCTCGATCAAAGGATCGACTCGAATCCACGCGTCGCAGTGGGGCTCCTGCGGTCTCGAGAATCCCTGCCATTTCTTGGTACCGACGGTTCTTCCCGAAATGCACGGCCCGGCTCAGATCGACATCGACGATTCGCGCGAACTCAATGTCCGGACCAGCGCTGACGTAGATCATTCTCCATCGCGGAAAGAGCCTGGATGAGAACCCCACGAGTCTCCTCGGCGTCTCGAGGCGAAAAGATTCGAGGACACTTACCAGATCGTCGATATAGCTCCGATCGACGACGAGATAGTCCGTGGGAGCGACGAGCGCGCGGAGGCGCAGCTCGATCGCCATGGCGATCTGATAGAAGTAAAGGAACGTAATCAGAACAAGGGCGCGCAAGCCCGAGGCAGATCTGGAGTCGGTAGCCGTCGGCTCATCCAGAGTCGCCGAGGGACTCCGCGACTCCGGCTCGGGTCTTCGAGCGTCCTCCGCGTCGAGCTTTCTCGCGGAGACTCCGGAAACCACATCGACGAGGGCACGGAAGGCGGAACGGACCGACAGACTGTAGTAGTGAATCCGGCGTGCACTCGACCCGGACGCTCGCATCCTCTCCAGCATTCGCGTCGAGTAGGTCGTCTTCCCCGAGCCGTCATTACCGATGATAAAGATGATCTTCGTCATTGCACCGACTGGGTTGATGTCGTGGCGTTCGTCTTCAATGTCCGCCCCTCCCGGTCGCGAATCGCGGTCCCCGAAAGAAGAAACGATACGGGTCCGGGAAAAGACTCGAGGCCAAGGAACTCCTCGAGGGGGAAATACTGACTGTGGACATTGCCACCCCGCATTTCGAAACCGGGCTCCTCCGACGTCACGATTCGATTCCCTTCGATTCGCTCGACCCGGTAAGGCCAGCTCCAACCATTGGCCCACCGCACCAGGAGCGTCGTTTCCTCGAAACTTTCTCCTCCGATCAACACTCGATCGGCTATGAATGCATTCTCACTAGCGCCTGACTCGCGACGCTCGACCGCGACGATCCGTCCGCGCTGAGAAAATTCCTTCCCCTCTGCAACCAGACGGTCGCCGCCGACTTCGAGCTCCGCGCCTTGATTGAGCATCATCCATTCGAGTTCGCCATCGCGCATTCGAATATGGGCGAAGCGACCGCGCATCCGAATCGAATGACCGGCGACCTTGTGCTCGGGGAAATTCGGGCCCGGATCGAGGGAATGGATCAGATAGTCGTCGGCGCCATCCATGAGCCGGATCCGCATCGCCACTGCTGTGCCCGGAGCGCCCTCGAAGCGGAGCTCCTCGATGCTCTTCACGACTGGCTCTCCCTCGACCACCTCATGAACCGCCAGGAATACCTCCTCCTTCTGCGCGTCGGTCTGCCTGCGAACGACGAGATGATCCTGCAACCCACCATGTTGATAGCGCGGACCCGACGCTCGGAAGATCGTCGTTTCCGATCGACCCGCCATCAAGACCCTGCCCGACACGCCACCGTGTTCGAAGCTTGCCTGCCATGACGCCGCGGTAGTCAGTCCTTCCTTCCATCGGAGCTCACCGAGTCTTCCTACCGCAGGCTCCATCGTCGAGTTCACTACGAGTCTATTCGGGTCGTGCCCGCCATGTAGAAGCCAATCGTATTGGGTCCCGCCTCGAACCCGAAAGATGTCAGCCAGATAGACACCGCCCTCGCCCGCTTCCACCATCGCGAGCAAACGCTGGTAACGATCCACCCGGCCACGATAGGCATCCGCGGCATCAACCTCGAGTACCTGAACCTCATCGAAGCCGCGATATCCTGGCTCCCAGAGCAACACGTTGTTATGGAGATTCTCGCTCTCCGGATCCCACCGCTGACGACGAACTCGCTTCATTGTGCGTCCGACACCCGGGACGTAGGGTGCCATCGTCCAGTCGACGAAATAGTTTCCCCTCTGTTGATTTTCGTCGACGACGACGAGATTGTGGCTCAGGGTAGAGATATTCCAATCTCGATCCGGCTTGCGATAGGCCGTTCCGCCGATGACTTCTCTTCCCTTCCCAAAAAAGATCAGATTCAGCGCGTCACGATGGCGATGGCTGAGTGTCGGACTGAAGTCGAGACGAGCCTGAGTCTGCGAGCTGCCACTCCCCCGCGCGAGAATGCCATGACCGATTCCACCGAGCAGCAGTGAATTCGTGGCCGGCTTTGCACGGGGCTCATCGTAGTGTACGGTCTCGTTGAGCACCGGCCACCGACCATCTGGCAGAGCGGTTTCGCGAAGAGAGAACTTCATCCGCCGAAGAGCGGGGCCGTGGGTAGCTTCGAGGTCGAAGTCATCGATTCGCACCGGATCCCAGCGATCGTCGAAGGGCTCATGGACAAAGCCGTCCGGGTCCGAATAACCATCGAGATAGAAGGCCTGCTTCGACAGCAGCATTCGATCCGTCATCTGCGCATGGTAGGAATACGTGCCCTCCGCAATAAATCCATCCCGCGTGTAGTACTCATGTAGATGCTTTGCGAGGAACCAATATCCGAGATGAACGAGCTCCGGGTCATCGAGCACACGACCGAATACCACGAGCCCGAGCGGACGGAAGAATGCCCAGTTCATCGTGTACATTCGGAATCGAAGGTCCGCAGCCACGATGTCAACCATCAGCTTGCGAACATCGCGATGACTCGACTCGTCGATCGCGTCGAATGATGATCGAGGCAAGAGATCGTAGGCCAACGCGAGATTCATCGAGGTGTCGAAGTCAGCATGATACCAGTCGGTCCAGAGTCCACACTGCCCCTTGCAGACTTTGTAGTCCCAGAATGGAAAGACCTCGGCGTAGCGGGTGAGAAGCAGCGCGGAACGATGACCGTAGTCCGTCTCTTCCTGTTCGCTGGACTTCGTCAGATGATGCAGAAGGGCGAGGTTATACGTCGCCTGCGCCCGCTCACGAATGGCGGCCTCACCTCGTGCGCCGCCCGCCATCGCGCCGATCTTTCTGCGGAGCTCTCGATCGGCGAGACCGAGATAGGGGCGCACACTCTCGCGAAGCGCTTCGATGGTCGCGGGGCCCTGGCCACGGCCGAGCCGACCGTGCGCGGACTGCTCGAGCCCTGGATTCCAGATGGGGTGTCGTTCCGCCGATACCCCGAGCGGCGTGAGAACCACGATCAGACTACAGAGGCTGGCGAAGACGTGCCGGCGGCCACGCATCATGACGAACGTCCGGAGCCACCGGTCGCGGCGAAGATTCGATTCATGACCGCGGACGCAACCACGACCTCGAATGCAGCCTGGCTCCCTGTGGAGCAGATCGCGAGTCCTTGCGATAGCCTCGGCCCTCGAACCGGAACGAAATCGCGGGCCGAGGGTCTCGCGCGGCCGCCCAATCGCCTGGAGGCGAGCGGGCCATCGATTCGAGTTGCGTAGGACATGCTCTTCAACTCTCTACAGTTCCTGGTCTTCTTCCCCATCGTCGTCCTGATCTATTTCCTGATGCCGCCGAAGCACCGCTGGGTGCTCCTGCTGATCGCCTCGTACTACTTCTACATGAGCTGGAAGCCGGAATACGCGATCCTGATCGCTGGCTCGACGGTGGTGGACTACTTCGTCGCCCTGCGCATGGCGAAAATCCCTGAAGGGCGCAGCCGGCGCCCGTACCTCATCCTCAGTCTCGCAACAAATCTGGGGCTCCTCTTCGCCTTCAAATACTTCAACTTCGTCAACGACTCCCTACGGGAGTTCTTTGATCGCATCGATGTATTCTACGACGTGCCAGCTTTCGATGTACTGCTGCCCGTCGGTATCTCGTTCTACACCTTCCAGACACTCGGATATTCCATCGATGTCTACCGTGGAAAAATCGAACCAGAACGCCATTTCGGGCGCTTCGCGCTCTATGTCTCCTTCTTCCCGCAACTCGTCGCGGGTCCGATCGAACGCGCCTCCCAACTTCTCCCCCAGTTCTACCGGGAGGTCGACCTCGACTACGAGCGGATCGCGAGTGGCGTTCGGCAGATCGTATGGGGCTTCTTCAAGAAGGTCGTCGTAGCCGACCGCCTGGCCATCTACGTTGAATCGGTCTACGGAAGTCCGGAAGGCTTTGAAGGCGCCCCGGTCATCATCGCCACCTATTTCTTCGCATTTCAGATCTACTGCGACTTCTCGGGGTACTCCGACATCGCGATCGGAACGGCGAGGATACTCGGTTTCGATCTGATGGAAAACTTCCGGCGCCCCTACCTCTCCCAGTCGATCTCGGAGTTCTGGCGCCGCTGGCATATCTCTCTCTCGACTTGGTTCCGCGATTATCTGTATATCTCCCTCGGCGGAAATCGGGTTGCTCGCTCCCGTCACTACACCAACCTCTTCTTGGTGTTCGTGATCAGCGGAATCTGGCACGGCGCGAACTGGACCTTCTTCGTGTGGGGCGCCATTCACGGCACCTATCTCGTCGCAGCCCTCGTGCTCGCTCCTCTACGCGCTCGCCTCGACGGTTTGCTGCCCATTCCCAGAGATTCACGGATCCGACAGGGCATCGCGATCTTCGTCACCTTCCATCTGGCTCTGATCGCCTGGGTGTTCTTTCGCGCCGATTCTCTCGGCGACGCTTTTCTCCTGATCCACAACGGCTTCTCGGGGCTAGGGCATCAGCTCGCCGCCATGGACATTCGAACGATCTACCAAGCGAGCGTTTTGGCGGTCGGCATCCCAAAGATGGAGTTCGTCATCTCGGTTCTCGCGATCGCGTTCGTCTTCGGAGCGGATTGCCTGGCCGAGTGGGGTCGCAGCGCCGCGCCACTCTCCTGGTCAATGCGAATCCTCAGGCTCGCTTGGTATGATCTTCTCGTACTGATCATCGTGCTCTTCGGTGCCTACGGGCAGCAACAATTCATCTACTTCCAGTTCTAAGGATGCCGGTGAAAAAGTTCGACCAAAAGGAATGGATACCCGGTCTCATCAACGCGCTGCTGCTCGCCGGTATTCTCGTGGCGATCGCGGGTGTCAATTTCGTCGTCGATCCCTTCTCGCTCAACCGGCGATACGATCTGGCGATCGAGAAGGAAGCCGTCTCCTTCAAGCTCAGCTACTACCACTGGAAGCTGGCGCAGTTCAAGAATACAACAGCGCCGGTGGTGCTCTTCGGCGATTCCCGAACGAACGCCCTACCCGAAGACGAGATCGCCCGCGAGCTCGGTCGCCCGACCTACAACTTCGCATTCGGTGGGGGCAACGGTTTCGATGCAGTCGATGCGTTCTGGTTTGCGGTGAGTCAACGAAAACTCGAGCGCGTCTACGTCGGCTTGAATGCGCTCATACTCAACGACCACAACCGAGTCCGTCGAGCACGGCGATCTCTCGAAGTCATCCAAGATCCCTTGCGCTTCTACATGAGTCCGCTTGTCACCCAGGCAACATTCAAGGTACTTCTCTTCAATTTTTTCGGCGTCAACCTCGTAACCGAAAAACCTCCGATGTCGGAGGATGAATTCTGGCAATACCAGCTCGCGACGGCACCTGGCCAGATGTTCGGCGACTACGCCTATCCGGATCAGCTTCTTGCCGAGCTCTCTGGGGTCGCCGACTACTGCAAGAAGAATGGGATCGATCTGACCTTCATGATCCTGCCCACCCATGTCGATCTACAAGCACGGCGGGAGGATTTCGGGATCGTTTCGGGCTATCGCCGATCGATCAGAGCACTTCGCGTGATGGGCGAAGTCCTCGACTGGGACTACCCTAATCGAATCACACGAGATCGCAGGAGCTTCGACGACCCATTCCACATGACGCCGGCGACCGCACGCGAGATCGCGCGAGAACTCACGTCGGAAGGGAATGGATTGGCCCGCTAGTCGCTTCGAGCCGTCGAAAGCTCGATGAGCCGTCGATATCGAGCCGCTTCACCATTCTCTTCTACGAAGGCCTCGATCTCGCCTTGGATCTCGAAGAACTCTCGATGGAAATCCTCAATCGCCTCCTGAAAGCCGGCCGCATCGGTAGCCGGACGAACGACTCGACAGGCCGAGGGAAGCAGATGAGGCATCTCCGTGATCACCGAAGGAATCCCCCGCGAAAGCAAACGCAAGGATCGGTTGTTCAGCGTGATCGCCGCCGCACCTTCGACACTCATGTCATATGGTGCGATAGAACAGCACACATCATCTAGGGACACCTTCTCGAAAGCCATCGCACCGAGATGTTCGACGTTGCTTCGAGTCGACAACGCTCTCATCGATTCCGCGGAAACCCGATCCCCGGCCTCACCAACGAATCGAAAATTCATCGAGGACGACTCGACCAGTTCCCGGATCAGCGGCCAATCATTGCGCGAATTGATGTAGCCGAAGTAGAGGACCGTGTTGCGCGCGACAGCCTTCGCGGGAGCCTCGTAGGAGGATTCCGCCCATGGCAGGAACAGTTCGGTCTCAACCCCTGCCACGCCCTCATAGCGACTCGCGATCCCGGACGAGACAGTCAGCACGACATCCGCATCACGCGCGCATGCGGCCTCGACTCTCTCTGCCTCGTGTCGCATCCACGATCTCGCCATTCCCACAAAATCATCATTGAGGAAGAGAATCAAACGGCTCTCCGGAAAGAGTTCCTTGGCGAATTCGTAGTCGTAGTTGAAGTTCACCACAACATCGGGCCGCGGCAATGAATACTTCTCGATAGCTGCTTCTATCCGCTGGCGGGCACACCAGCCACTCAGTCGCTGCAGCAGGGCGACCGGCCGAAGCTGATGATGAAGAGCCTCTGTCACACGAACACATGTCAGGCCCAGCTGCGGTTGATGCGGGGGGAAGGAGCCAGACTTTCGGGGCCGTTCGAAGAAGATCACCTCATGACCTTGTCGGAGAAGCATCTTCGCGAGCTGGTGTCGAATCCGAGGCGGCTCGTCCCAATCGGTTCGCGTGAGGAAGTAAAAGATCAATGAAGCTCCGGAAACCTCACCCGCGCAACCAGCGAGATTGGTAGGTTCCTGGCAACGATAGCAACCGGCAGAGCGGACGTACATCGCATACAGCTACTCATCCGACGCTGAAGCACTCAAGGTCACTCAGGATTTGCCGCTCTAACGAAGGACAACTAAAGTGGCCCGCTTCTGAGGTCGAGCATTGTGAACGGTGTCGGTTCATTCGCCGAAATCTTGAATTGGAGAAATAATGATCCGCTTTGCCCTCGTTGGATGCGGAAACATCACACAAAAACATGCCACGCTCATCGGCGGCGGGAAGGTTCCCGGGGCCGAGCTGGCGGCGGTCTGCGATCTGAACATCGAAGCCGCCAAGAAATTCGGCGAGGAGCATGGGGTTCCCTGGTTCGGGGACATGCATGAAATGATGGGAGCCGTCAAAAATGACGTCGACGTGATCAGCCTGTTGACGCCCGCGGGTGTCCACGCGGCCAACTGCCTCGAATTGACGCAATACGGCAAGGCAATTCTCGTCGAAAAGCCGATGGCCCTGACACTTCGCGACGCCGATCTGATGATTGAAGCCTGCGACAAAGCCGGAGTCGCCCTCTTCGTCGTGAAGCAGAATCGACTCAACCGACCGGTCGTGAAGGTTCGCGAGAGTCTGGAACGCGGGCGCTTCGGTCAACTCGTCCTCGGTACGGTGCGCGTTCGTTGGCGCCGGGACCAGGAATACTACGATGCAGCTTCCTGGCGCGGAACCTGGGCACAGGACGGTGGTGTCTTTGCCAATCAGGCGATCCACCACGTCGATCTTCTGATATGGATGATGGGTGATGTCGAATCGGTATATGCGAAGGCCTCAACGGCGCTCGTCGACATCGAAGCCGAAGACACGGGCGTCGTCGTCGTGAAGTTCTGCAACGGCGCGCTCGGCATCATCGAAGCCACGACTGCAACTCGCCCAGACGACCTGGAAGGCTCTGTCTCAATCCTAGGCTCCGGGGGCTCGGTCGAAATCGGCGGCTTCGCAATGAACGATCTTCGCACCTACAAATTCGTCGAACCCGAAGAAGGCGATGCGGGCGTTTTCGAGGAGCACGGCAAAAATCCGCGCGATGAATTCGCATACGCACATCAGGAGTACCTGCGCAATATCGTTCGCTCATTGGAAGGCGGACGCGCGGCGCTCGTAGACGGGCTCGAGGGGCGCAAATCGCTCGAGGTCGTATCTGCGATCTACGAGTCTATCGAAACCGGCAAGGAGGTCCTGGTCCGATTCATCCCGCAGAGGTGTCGGCTCGGACTGTCCTCGTAGAAAGCGACTACCCAGAAGGAAGTGGTTTTAGGAATCGTGCAGGATTGCCCGCATAGATTCCCGGATCCGTGATGTCCTTTGTCACCACAGAGCCAGACCCAATGACCGTTCCCTCACAGATCGTGACTGGCAGCAATGTAGAGTTATTGCCGATCGACACGTGGTTGCCGATCACAGTCGCTCCCCAGAGTTCCTGATTTCCATCTGCAGGGCCACCGAGGACAAAGGGATCATTCACGGTCATGACACCGTGGCCAATAAAGCAGTCGTCGCCGACTGTGACTAGTTCGCACAGAAACGAATGGGATTGGATCCTCGTTCGCGACCCGACCTTCACGCCACGCTGAATCTCTGTGAATGGGCCAATGAAGCAGTCGTCGCCGATCTCACACCCATAGATATTTGCAGGCTCGACGACCTTAACGCGTTCACCAAAGACGACGTCGACGATGCTCGCCTTGTATCTTGTCACATCTCTCATCGAATGCCTCGATCTGTCAAATCCAAGCGTCCTAGCTCTGATCCGTCTCAACGAATCGTCTTCCAGAACTTGAATTTGTCCTGAGCTTGTGACTTGAAGGAGTTACGACGCTTCATCGACTCACAAAAACAAGACCACTTCACTGAGGCCTAGAAAACGATCTTTGCTGGCTCGTGTCAAGGCTTCCTTGCCGATTGAGTTCTCGAGCGAGACTCCGACCTCGCACGCAGGTCTGCTGCTGCGCGCTATCTCGTTCTGAACGTGGATTCATGCGAAACTACGCCGCACGACGATCGATCGAGTCAGCACAGCCATCCAGACCGGCGCAACGGTGCCGAGCGGGGCTTCATTCCGCACCTTCCGAAAGATTCATCCTACGATCCGTTAACGGCCCATTTCGCACAGATTGGTCAGCTGCTCAATGCGGTCAATCGATCGGGCCGCGTCAACGACTCAGAGGGCGATCAGCTTAGGCTCTTGATTCATGAACCTCGGGAGCGCTTTGGAAGCGTTCCGACTGAAATCCATCTGGACGGGACCTCCTGCGAGGCCCCCATTCTCGAAGTTCTTACCATTTCTGGAGTGGGGTCCACCATGAAGCTTCCGATGTGGAAATAGCTCGACACGCACAATCGCATCCGCCAACAAGAGACCTGATCCAAGGTGCACGAGAGCATCGAAGCATCTTCGGTTCTTTTTCGATTGAAGCCCTGAAACGGGCAGAGCCCTTGTCTTCGTGCAACCTGCATCAAATCGCGAATCAGGGCTAGGGCTCCGCAACCTCAAGAAAGGTCGAGACGATTTCCTCGATCTGATCCCCTGCTAATTCAGGGAACATCGGAAGGCTGAGAATTCGAGTCGCCGCCCTCTCGCTGACGGGCAATCGCCCCTTGGAATAACCCAGGTCTGCCAACGCGGGCTGTCGACTCATCGGCACCGGATAGTGGATTCCGCTCGAGATCTTTGCCTTGTTCAGATGTTTTTGCACAGCGTCTCGATTAGAGACTTCGACGACGTAAAGATGATAGACGGAACACGACCCTTCTCCGCCTGTACGCTCGATGACCCGAAAACCCTTCGGCTTGAGCAGCCCATCATATATGTCTGCATTCTGGATGCGAAGCGCGGTCCACTCCTTTAGATACTTGACCTTCACGCTCAAAATGGCGGCTTGCATGCCATCGATCCTAAAATTACCGGCGACGATTTCATGCTGGTATTTGTCCCGCCGGCCGTGGTCCGCATGCATCTTCACAAGCCTCTCGACTTCCGCGTCTCGACAGATGACAAAGCCCGCGTCGCCGTATGCACCGAGATTCTTCCCGGGATAGAAACTGAAGGTCGCAGCACCGCCGAAAGTCCCGACGGGCTGCCCCTCATATGCGGCCAGGTGTGCCTGTGCGCAGTCCTCGACGATCTCGAGTTCGTGCTCCCGCGCTATGGCGCTGATTTCATCCATTCGACACGGATTGCCGTATAGATGGACAGGCATCACAGCCTTTGTCTGATTCGTCAAAGCAGCCTTCAAGCTTACGGGGTCCATTCCATGCGATCCGGAGAGCGAATCGACCAAAACCGGTGTCGCGCCGGTCTCGCAGATTCCTTCGATCGTCGCGAAGAATGTGTTATTCGCCGTAACGACCTCGTCGCCCTGACCGATGCCGAGCGCGCGCAAGGCCACAGTGATCGCAGAAGTACCATTCGAACAGCCCGCCCCGAAACTGCCTCCGTGGATGCGCAGAAAGCTCTGTGCAAACTCATCTGCATATTTGCCTTGAATGAAGGCACGTGTCTCGAGAACCTCGCTGATCTTCTCAGCGATCTCGGTCTTGATCGATTCGTACTGTGCAGCTAAATCGACGAACGGAATACTCACTTGAAATCCTTCTGCTCGCCCGTAAGCGAAATTGTCTCACCCATGCGCACGGAGTCCAGGATCGCAAAGGTCACCCGTGTCACGGCCATCAAGTCCTCGAGCGAGAACGCGGAGGAATCCCCTGTTCGAACTCGCCTAATCGTATCTTCAACAGCAGACTGCTGACCCTTGTCCTGGTTCAGGGTCTTTTTCCCCTTGTGCCCAATGATCGTCGTTTTTCGAAAATTGTCACAGAAAGCCGTATTCCCCCCAGCGGACAACTCGAATCGTTCCTTCGGCAATTCTGGACTCATGCTGGCAAGGTATTGGATCGTCGCAACGGAGCCGTCGGGATAACCGAGCATCGCAACGATTGAATCATCGATCTCCGGATCGCGACCCATCTTCATCGCAGTCACATGACTCGGAATCGCCCCCACCAGAAAATCGCAGAGCTCGACGAAATGACACATTTCGCCGATGACGCGTCCGCCACCGACCTTAGGATCCGTCAACCATGTTCCACCCGGCGTCTGGCCGGCAGCAACAGTGTACCCGATCGAAAGAGGCCCTTGTCGCTCTGCAAAGAAATCGCGGAGCAGAACGCTATGCGACGAATATCGTCGGTTGTAGCCAACCGTCAGAAAACCACCCGTCTCCAGCGCCGCTGCCTCCAAGGCGTCTAGCTGCCCAAGGTCGATTGCTGCCGGCTTCTCGAGCCATACAGCCTTTCCAGCGCGCAGCGCAGCTTCAGCCAGCGAGGCATGTGTATCGTGCTGAGTTGTAATGAAGACGAGATCGACATCATCGGCAACGAGCACGTCCGCAGAATCGGTAGAACAGCGCTCGAATCCGAAACGTTCAGCTGTGCGTCGCGCCGATGGCCCCGTGGCGGTTACGATCGTCGAGCGCGCAACACCTGAGCAACGCCCAAGCGCGGGCAGCAGGACCGCTTTCGCGTAGTTTCCGGCTCCTAGAAAGCCGATTCCGACGTCCCCGTTCTTTGGCTCGCGCTTCTTCGAAACGGAGACCAGGCGCGACGCAATCGCCTCCGTATCGTAAGCGAAAATCGTACAAAGACGGCTTCGGTCACCCCGGGCGAGTGCCTCATAGGAATCACAGGCTTCGACGAAATCCACCCGGCTGATATCCAGCTTCAACGGGTCGACGGATTCCGAGGCTGCGAGAGCAAGAAAGGCCTGAAGGTTCCGGTTTTCCGTCCACCTAACATGTGACATCGGATAGTCGAGTCCGAGTTCCTCGTAATTTCGATCGTATCGCCCCGGCCCGTAGGACATACTCATTCGAAGCTCGAGCTCCTTCTCATAGAAGGTCCTCCGATCAAGATCCATCGCCGTCGCACCAATCGAGACGATTCGGCCCCCAAACCGACAAAGCTCAGCGGCCAATTCAACCGGACCCGAATTTGCCGATGCCGCAGTAACGAGCGCCAAATCGACACCGTACCCCCCCGTCGCAACTTTCTTCCAGGCCTCGTGATCGTCACCGGGCGCGCACACCCACTCGGCGCCCATCTCCAGACCCTGCGCCATGCGTCTTGAGTCCAAGTCGACGCCTAATACGCGACAGCCGTTCGCTTGGAGGAGCTGGACAACCAACTGGCCGATCAATCCAAGGCCAATAACCGCGACGATTTCTCCAAGAGAGGGATCCCCGACCCGCACGCCTTGCAACCCGATGGCCCCCAGCGTGGCGAACGCCGCTTGCTCCAGACGGACACCATCGGGAACGCGGGCGACCAGATTCTCTGGAACCACAACCCATTCCGCATGGTTTGCATACCCGGCCCCCGCCGCAGCGACGCGATCACCCACGTTGAATCCGGCTGCCCCTGTCCCGACCCCTTCTACCACGCCTGCACAGGAATATCCAAGAACCTGAGGTGAGTCGAGACGGTTCACGACAGCCTGATAGGTTGGCAAAGGTCCATCGTGCTTCGCCTTTCGCAGCACCTGCTGGACCAGGTCCGGACGGCTTCGGGCCTTACTGATCATCGACTTGCGCGCGAATTCCATCGCCATCATGTCTGTACCCGGCGACATCACCGAAAAATGATTTCGGATCAAGACCTGACCGGAACCCACGGCGGGTGCGGGAACTTCAACGAGCTCTAGTGTCCCGCTCCTGGGACTTTGAACGAGCTGCTTCATATCTTCCCTATTCGGTGTGATCGCCCGCTCAAGATGAGAGAAAAGATCTGCACTCGAGCAATATTGCCCAGTCGGTCGATTCTCCTTGATCGGCGAAGCGTATCGGGCCGCTGCTCATACCGCCCCTTTTCTGGGCAGCACGGCTCTGGATTCTCGCTGCCAGCCTCCTCGCTGAGATCCGGCATCCCGATTCGCTTCCGGCACACTGCGATGGCCTCGAGTACCGGCCTTTTCACTCGAATCATTCTCGACGCCTAGCGGAAGTCGATTCACTGGAACGGTCTAAACGGCACCATCTGCCCGGCTTCGTGAATTCCAGATGCGCTTTCGGGCGCTGGTTCTTCGTCGCAGGCCCGTATCATGCCGTCCCGAATTTCTAGGAATCGCCGACTTCTTTCGACCACCCGGACTACGGCTCGAGCAGAGCGACCTGATTCGAAGCAGTCAGCCAACGACGACGGCAATCGAAGGAAGGCTCACCGCTGTCTGCCGTCGCGATTCCACTATGAGCCATCTGAAAGGCACGCGGTCAGATGCTGATGGACGTCCCCTGGCTACGCACGACTCGCGACCGGCCCCAAGAACTCGAGCATCGGATCAAGCAACGTGGATCCGAATGGAGTTCATCAACAACTTTGGGCGCGCCCAACCGAGTGAGCACCCCAGATCGAGTGGATCCGCCGCGATACGATCGGGCGAGCACGCCCATCATGCATGATGCTCTGCCGAGCCCTCCAACAGAGGGCCGCTTCCAGTCTCCCGTTCTCTTCGTCTCGCTCCCGGAGGCTCCTCGCTCTGAGCGCCTATCCGTCTCGACACAGCCTAAGATTCGTCTCGCTCTATATGTCCTGCCCAGCCCACATGGGGAACGAAAGCATGCGCCGTCGCGATCGCGTCGAGCGCATAGTCCGTCATCGCGCCACCAGGACCACCAACGAAGCCTACCTCGACATCTTCCGACCTTCGTACCCGCGTGATTCGAGGCCCCGAGTCTTCCATCGGTCCCAAGAGCTTTTGAAGCTTTGTCGCGTCAAAGCCCATAAGACGCACCGCCACGAGATCTACACCAATCGGATCCGTCCCGGCGATCACTGCACCGAGCTTCACGTCGGACGGAGCAAGGGGACCCTCACCCTCTCCCGCAAGTACTCCGTCGATGATCGTAAGAACCGTTCGGACCGGCGTCGGGGAGTTGAGATGCAGACCCTCGGCGTCACTGTAGTAGAGACACCGGTTGAGGTCACAGCACATACGCCAGGTCGTGCGATTTCCGTGCCAGTTGCCACTGCGAATAAAGTCGTCGCCACGCGTCGCCGACTCGACCCTGCGCACCAACTGGAAGAACTTGAGTCCGACACTCCGTGCAAGAAGAAACCGCGCCAGTTCTGTCGCCCTGCTACGCGCTCGATCGATCCACTTGTTATTCGGAAATTCATCACCGCCCTCGTCAACAGGGCCCAAGCAATGGTGGGGAAGCCAATTCTTGTTGCCGTTGATCCCAACAAGATTCTTGATCGCGAGCGTGACACCAGTCTTCTTGTGCGTCTTTAGCTTCGGTAGATTGATCACGAGGTCGGCAGAAAGCACGGTCTCAGAGAGTAAGTAGGCGTTTCGACCCCCATCGTGATGGTCGACCGTAGGGCCCGGATCGTAGTCAGCGCCGCGAAAACGATTCGGATCGAGACCAGAGTCTGCAAAAAAACTCTGACTACCCAGATCGACGACTCGGTAACCCTCGGGATCCCCGGGAAGTGGCTTCCGCCGATCGATGATGCCGTCCTTGAACACGACGACTTCGCGACGCAGGTCAATCACCTTGAGCTCGCACCCGAGAATCTCATGGTAAATCGCACAAATCTCGTCGAGGCCCGTAATTTTGCGAATCGACTCGAAATCACAATCCATCTGTGGGGCTTCGGCGATCGTAACGCTGCCCTCCGGCCCCGCGGCTATCATCGCATAGTCTGCAACGGCACGAATGATGGCACCGTGAGTGATTACGCTGTCGACAGTCCCCCCCCGTCCGTCGTCCGCTGGGTTCCAGTGTCGAATCAGGTTCGGCTTGAGAACAATCCGCTTACCGGGCGCCACAAGATCCCCGATCGGATTCCACTCGGGCGATCCGTAGCGCGCGGCGTCGAGACCAAGCCCATGCAATGCGTCTCGCACGGCGGCGTAGGTGCCGTTGAAGGGTCCGTCTCCCGTCTGATTGCTCAGCAGACGCTCGATCTCAGGATAGTTCTCGCCTGGGGGCCACGGTGCCGCCAGCCCATCATATCCGGGTCGACAGCGAGCCAAGCCCACACGGATCACTCAACGTTCCTCCCGACTACGGATTTCACGGCGCGATACTTTCCATTGTTTTCGCGCTGAATAACATCGACTCGGCGTACGTCGATGCGGATCTCATCACCGAGCCGCAAGCGGATCTCCTTCACGAGCAACGCTTCCGCTCGAGAATCGAAACCTGTCCGGGGTACGACACGAACCTCTATCGCCTCAACGCTGTCCTGGACGACCTGCGCCTCGACCACATCGAACTGCCCCTTGAAGATGTGATCGAGCCTCCCGACCCAGCGGCCATCCGGCGTGACGACGTAGTCCTCGATCCGCCCGTCAACATCGAGAAAATTTTCACCCGGCCGCCCACATTCGCAGGTGCGCTTTGAGCGCGTCCCGACATCACCCACCCGATATCGAATGAAGGGTGTCGCGTCGTTAGCGAGCCCCGTCACGAGAAGCGGCCCACGAACGTAGTCTGCCGTCTCTTCTTCCACCTCGACCTCTACGATCCCGAATTCCATGTCGACGTGAAGCCGACCGAACGAGCATCCAGTCATCGAAACCGCAAACTCGCTCGTCCCGTAGCGGTCGAAAATCGGCGACGCAAAGGCTTCTTCGATCACTTCGCGCTGAAATGCGAGCAACGACTCCGAGGAGGTCAGGACTGCTTTCAACTTCCCAACCGGAAGCGGTCGCCCCGCATCGATCATCGCACTCCCTAGAAGATGGAATGACGAGGGATATCCCTGCACATAGCATGCAGGCAGCGCATGAAACGCATCGATATAAGCCGGCAGGTTTCGCTCCGTCATGTGATAGAGCGAGAAAAGTATCTGCCCCGTCCAAGCATTGCGTCGCCAGAATGGTGGGCGACTCTGCTTTACCGGAACCAAGATCTGCCCGCCGAAGGAGAAATGCGGGTCGTATAGGTCGATGCCGACCTGCCTTCGCAGGCGCCAGACCGTGGCGTATTCCTCCGCCAGCGCCTCGGGCGTGTACCAGAGTGGCAACGCACTTCCTGTCGTGCCGCCCGTGCGGCCACGTATCAAGCGCTTCGAAGGGATATCCGATGCGATAAAGGACCTGGGATCATCACGATAGACCGCCTTCTCGAGAACGGGAAAGGCCGAGAGAATCTTGGCGATCCCCTTCTCCGGATCCTCGTCTGGAGCAAATTCAGGAAGAGAGAGCGCCGAATAGTGCGAGACGAAAACTCGTGAACGGTTTGCTAGTTCGACTAGACGGGCCTGCTGGACACGCCGGAGCTCGTCGATCGAGCTCCAACCGCTCTGCATCCAAGCATCGAGCGTTTCATGGAAATGAGGCGAAAAACGGGAGCGAGCACGTCGCCAACCAGCAAATGTGCAGGCAATATTCTGCGCCGGAATCGGCAGCGCGGCATAGATCGCGTTTGTGTTCACGGGGTCGTTTCCGCTGGCTCCAAAACCCGCGGAGCAGCTCGGGGATTCGCAGATCCAGTCTGCCTATCAGTGAACTCCGACCGCTCTTGGATTCCAGGGCTCATGCGATGCAGAGCCGGCCTGCGCGACCGACGAAGGGGCAAGAACAGTCGACCCCGCTGGAGCTCCGGCATACGCTCTCTCAAGTTCCATTCCGGTTCTATCCATCGACCGAGCCTCTCGCAGGAGTAGAACGTGTGTCGCATGCGTGCGTACTTTCAGCCGAAATGGCTACAGGCGAAGTCTGTTCACGGCATTGGCAAGCCGCCGTGGATCGCTTCACAGATCAGCGATCGGTCGTTTCGGCGACAGCCTTAACCGCAACCTCCGCCACCACCGGCAGATGGTCAGAAGCTTTTTTCGCTGCAGGAGTGTCATGATGACCGATCTCGACGACATCCGCATTCCGCGTGTAGATCCGGTCGAGCGAAACCATCGGCCGACCAGCGGGAAAGCTCGCGGGCCAGTCGAGGTTGTGATGGAGCCCGAGCTCGTCCTCGAGCACTTGCGAGCCTCGGCAGTTGCGCCAGGCGTTCATGTCCCCCATCAGGACGGCGGGGCCCGCGTTCAGGGCGGGGTGTTCCATCAGCGATCGAACCTGCCGGTGTCGAGTCCGGTCGACGAGGGAGAGATGCGTGGCGATGACCCCCAGACCCGCACCGGCGTGTCCGACCTGCGCCGCGAGCGCGCCCCGGCGTTCGATGCGCGAGTGGGAGATGTCGAGGACCGAGATGGCCGTAATCGGAAAGCGAGAGAGGATGGCGTTGCCGAGCTGGCCCCGGCGATGTCGTCGCGTCACAGCGAAGGCCAGGTGCAGATCGAGCTCGTCGCATAGCTTGCAGAGCGGGTCCTCCGAGGGGTCTCCGGCGCCGCCCAGATCGAGGGGCCTGAGCACCTCCTGGAGCGCCACGACGTCCGCGTCGAGTTCAGAGATCACGTATCCCGCGCGAGCCACGTCGGGTCTGGATCGGCCGTTGGCCCCCTGCCAGCGATGCACGTTATAGGTCGCTACACGAACGGAATCGGACATGATCACAGGCGGTATCGGCCGTCTGGGGCTCATGACGAAGCACAAATGGGGCTCGAGCGGTGGCATCCTCGAGGTCGCCACCGAATCCCGGGCCTGGCTGCCCAGATCCTTGACCCGCGCGACGGATCTATCCCGGGCGTCGCGCGCCAGGAGGCGCGCGCGAGCGCCCGCCTCCGACGCCCGATCACCGGCTCGGCTCGCCTGACGGCGGACTGTGGCGGCGGCCGCTTTTGCCCGGCGACGATTCCTGGCCTGTTTTCGAACTGCCAAAATGCTCCTCGTTCCAGAATTCTCCGCGATCGGGGCCCCCCACGCGCGACCTCTGGTGGGTGACCGTTGGGTGTGTACCATGGACCGCGGTCGCTCGTCGGCAATGGCGAGCACGCGGGGCGAGATCATGCAGGCTTTCCAACCATTTCGACATTTCAGAGGGCTAAACCCCCTCGTTTCTTCGGCAGATCAGGCTCCTCGATGCATGGGTGTGTTCGCTCGCCTCGGCAGCCCGAATCGTAGCGACCCGTTTCGCCGACGCGCGCGTGGAAACGCGTTCCCGATCCTCCGTCCGCGTCCCTAGGCTCGACGTCCGACCCACGCGATGGACTTGTCGATCCACTCGCCTTGGTCCCTGCGGGGATCAGGATCACCCCAATTCGGGGTGGGATCCGCTTCTCGCAGGTCGCCGAACGTCGAGCCCGACCGACTCCACGGAACGATCCATCTCGGCGGCGAGCCAAGTGGCCGGCCCCGCTCGGGCCCGGCCACTCGGCTCGCCGCCCTCTTTTCAAAGATGTGCCACCAGATCCTCAACGGGGTCCGGTGACCTTCTCGAGATATGAACCATGACCTGCCCTCCTCCGACTCCACCGCCCGATCTGACCCCGTTTCCGTCTAGAGCTTCCCTGCCGCCTCTCCGCTCGGTAGCGAGCGTCCGCGAGGCCGCCTCCGCACTGGTCGAGGCCGTGCGCGTGGCGGCTCGGGAGAGAAGCCTCCCCTCCGATGCCTACGACGCCGATCTGGTTCGGCTCGGCGAGATGCGCGGGCAGCCGCTGGCTTTCCCGCTCCTCGCCGGGGGGGTCGGTGACGGGGCCCACGTGCAGCTCGCGGACGGACGTCAGGTCCTCGACCTCGTGTCGGGGATCGGACCCTATGTCTTCGGCCACGACGACCAGGATCTCCTCGAGACCGCGGCGATCGCGGCGGCATCGGACGTCGCCTTTCAGGGGCACGTGCTGCCGGGGCCCGAATATTTTCGGCTCTGTGACAGACTCCTTCGCCATTCGGGCGAGCAGCTGGAACATGTCTGGCTGGCGCTCTCCGGATCGATGGCGAACGAGAATGCCTGGAAGATGATCCTGCAGAAGCGGGCTCCGGCCGAGCGGGTGATCGCCTTCGAACACGCCTTCCACGGCCGAACGATCGCGATGGCCGAGCTGACGGATCGCCCCGAGTACCGGGAGGATCTTCCCATTCGAGACATCGTCGACCGGATCCCCTTCTACGACGCAGACGATCCCGACTCGACGCAGAGGAGTCTCGACGCGCTCGACCGGGCACTCGAGGCCCACCCCGGCGAGCACGCCGCGATGTGCTTCGAGCTCGTTCAGGGAGAGGGCGGCTTCAACGACGCTCCCCCCACCTTCTTTCGCTCGCTCATGGAGCGATGTCGACGCGCCGGGCTCGCGGTCTGGGTGGACGAGATCCAGACCTTTGCCCGCACGAGCGAACTCTTCGCGTTCCGAACACTCGGCCTCGACGATCTCGTCGATGTCGTCACGATCGGAAAGATCCTGCATGGAAGCGCGACGCTATTCAGCGCCGACTATCGGCCGAAGCCGAAGCTCGTCGCCGGGACCTGGGCGGGGGCCACGGTGGGGATGGCGATGGGCGCGCGCATCCTCGAGCGGCTCGAGGAGGAGGGTTATCTCGGACCCGAGGGCGGAATCGCACGCCTCACGAATCGCCTCGAGGACGCCTTCGGTCGTCTCGCCGAGCGACTCCCCGGTGTCGTGACGGCGCGTTCTGGGCTTGGCGCCATGCAGGGCTTCGTCGCCTGGACCGGGGATCGGGCAATCACGGAGGAGATCGTCACAACGAGTCTCGAAGAGGGCGCGCTCTTCCAGACGGCCGGGGCGAATCCCATGAAGATCCGCCTGCTCCCGCCGCTGACGCTAACGGAGGGGGAGCTCGACGCGGGCTTCGCGACGCTCGAACGCGCCCTGCGAAGAGTCGCCCAGCGGCACGGTCTCCCGATCGATTCCGCAGGAGCCTAATACCGATCCGGCCGATCGACGGCCAGGCCGCCGACACTCAGTCGCGCGGGACGTCTCGGTCCATGACCGTCTGACGTTCCGCGCGACGCGCGTTCGCAACCGACTCGTCACAGATCTTGCGAAGCGCCGCCGACAGAACGGACAGCACACCCTCGGAGGTATTATAGCCCGAGACGCTGCGGATATAGGCCTTGAGTCGACTCGCCACGACGAGGATCTCCTCGGCATCGCCGACGGGGCTCGCAATCTTTCGCGTCTTGCGTTTGCGCGGTGCGCCTTGGGGCGGGTCGGGCTCGAGGGGTGCGCGCTCTTCGATGGCCCAGGCCTCGCGATGGCGCTCGGTCGGCAGATGAACCTCCCAACAATCGACCGAGCAGAAGGCCAGAGCGGTCCGTGCTCGGTTGCACGTCGACACGCTGCACACCCAATGGATCGCACCGAGTTCGATATCGGTCTTGCAAGCGCTGCAGCGCCGCCATCGTTCCGCCATCTCTATCTCTCCCTCTCTTCCCAACATCTTCTCGACCCGCTCATGACGCCTCGCTCTCCGTAGCGACCGCGACAGCCTGCTCGGAGGCCCGCTCGAGCGCTTCCTCCATATAGCGTCGCCAGAAGAGCTCGAGAATCAACCACGAAATCGGGCGCGTGAGTCGCGATCGAATCTCGAATTCATAGCGCCAGGTCGCGCGGATGATGGGCGGCTCACCAGAAGCGGAGCCGTCTTCGAAGGCCCAGCTGCCGTGAAAACGACGTACGAGAAAGCGCAGGATATTCGTCAGGTTCGAGAGCGTGTACGCAAAGCCCTTCGGCCGATCGACCCGCGTCAGGGTCTCGAGCATGGCGTGACCGTCCGCGAACCGAATGATTCGCGACTCGCCGATCGAATTCCAGGCGCCCGACTGGTCCTCGACAGCGGCGACCCCGGGAAGCGGGCCATGGCCCGTCATGATCGTCGTCAGATCGATCGGCATGAAGACGTCGAAGACCGTCTCGATCGGGGCCGGCACCCAACCCTGAATCTCGATCACGATCGGCTTCACGATCTTCCCTCCCCGCCCGACGGGATGCCTCGACGGCCCTCGCCAGCAACCTTTCCGAATTATAGACGAGGCCAAGGCCCCGTGGCGCCCTCCCTCGACCGGCGGGATTGGAAGACACGTCCCCGGCGATCGAGCGATCATGGACCCAGCGCGCGAGCGTGACCCCGGTGCTCGTATCTGCGCGGTTCGGAGCTATTCTCAGCGACCCCCGGTCAACGCGCCCGATGCCAGAAACCGGGGGAATTCGCTTCGCCACATCCCGAATCCAGATCGCAGATGGGCGGGGCAAAGCATGTGGGGGCTGGATCGCGGCCGCGAATCGTGCCAACCGAATCGCGGCCTGCAGCCGATGCCCTGGAGTGTCCGAACGCCCGTGCTCGAACTGGTCCTGTCTCTGTTGCTCATCCTTGCCGGTTGCGCCCTCCTCTATGTAGGCGGTGACATGCTCGTCTCGGCGTCGACCTTCATCGCCAACCGGATCGGCATGAGCCCGGTCGCCATCGGCGCCACCGTCGTTGCGATCGGAACGAGTGCCCCGGAATTCTCGGTCAGCCTCGATGCGGCCCTCTCGAACCACTCGGATATCTCGGTCGGCAACGTCGTTGGTTCGAATGTCTGCAATATCATCCTCGTGCTGGGTCTCTGCGGACTCTTTCACCAGCTCCGCACATCACGTGAGATCTACCGCGTCGACTTTCCCATCCTGGTGGCGGTCTCCGCGCTCTTCACCTGGATGGTTCACGATTTCGTGATTACGCGGATGGAGGGCTTCCTCTGCCTTTCCCTGCTCGCCACCTATATCGTCTGGAACCTGCGCCGCGCCGCGGAGGACAAGGAGGTCGGTGAACTCCTGAGCGAAGAAGTCGCGGAGGCCCTCGGCAAGAAAGAGGGCCGGTGGATGGGGCCCGTCGCCCGCGCGGTCGGCGGAATCATCTGCCTCGGACTCGGGGCCCAGGCGCTGGTCAACGGTTCGCTTCAGACCCTCGCGCCCCTCGCGATGAGCGAAGCCGCCATCGGGATTACCGTCGTCGCCCTCGGCACGAGCGTTCCGGAGATCGGAACCTCGATCATCGCGGCGCGCAAAGGCCACGGTGATCTCGCCGTCGGCAACGCGATCGGCTCGAGCGTCTTCAACATCCTCGGCGTACTCGGCTGCACGGCAAGCATCCGACCCCTCGCCGCGAACGACGTCGACATCCTGGACGGCGCGATCCTGATCGCTTCCAGCCTGATCGGCCTCGTGTTAGTCGCCCGCCCTGGCGGTATCGGCCGACTTCAGGGCGGCCTGCTCGTCGCCACCTATTCGCTCTATATCATCACCGCAATCGTCTGAGCTCTCCCGCAAGCGGAGAGAGTCCAGATTCTCTAGTCCAGACGGCTATGAGCGAGCGAGTTCCCGGTACCTAAAAGATGTCCGGATATCGGCATGACTGGCTTCGCCGCGAATTTCGAGATAGGGATAGATGAAATAGTTGAGGGGACGACCCTCGTGCCCGAGACCTAGCCGCAGGTCACGCCCGGTCGTGAATTTCACGCGATCCGCGGGATGCGTGCCGTAGAAGAGTTCACGCCTTGCCGGATGCCTGGAGGCCTCCGACACATCGATCGGGACCCAGCCGATCTCCGGCAACCAGAATTCGACCCAACAGTGGTAACCCTCGATCATTCCCGCCCCGCGATCTGCGGGAACGAGGAAACCCATCTGAAAGCGCGCGGGGATTCCCTCCGTGCGCGCCAGCGAGATGAAGAGCGAATGGAAGTCGGTGCAGTTTCCATAGCGTTCGGTACATGCCCAGAAGGTGTCACCGTTCCCCCAACCCGTCCCCACCTTCTTGTATTCGACGTGATCGACGATCCAGTCGTAGATCGCCCGCGCCCGGCCGGCGCGATCGGCGCCCTTCGAATGAGCGCGAATCTCCTCCAGGATCGGGGCGAGAACGGGATGATCGACGACGACGCGTTCGTTGGCAGCGAGAAATCGTTTCGCCCGACGCTCGCTGCCGGGATCATCCCCCGACCGGACGATCGAACGCTCCACGTCGTAGCGCACGACGATCGACGTATTCTTCGAGCGCTCTGCCGGCAGCTCCGCACTCCAATAACGGTTGCCGTGGACCGATTCTCGGTCGAATCCACCGGCGAATTCAGACTCGATCGAAACGTCGAGAATGCGCTGTCCCGTCGCATCGGTCGCGATCGGCAGGAAGACTTTGATCGGCGCGTCCGCCTCGATCCGGGCGGGAATCTCGACGACATATTCGAAGGAGAAGCGTCGGACTGCGTCGCCGAGGAATGCATCTGCCATGGCGGAGGCACCATCGCCCCCCGTCGTCGCGGCCAGCGACGAGAAGACGAGCACCGCAAAGCCGGTGACGAGGACGAAGATCGCCCAGAACCGATTCGCACCTGAATTTGCAACCAACACCCTAGGCGGAGTCCTTCAGCTTCGGAATCACATCCTGCGCGATCGTCTCGAGCGATTCCCAGGCGTAGTCGATCGGCATTCCGCCACACAGGGGTTGCGTCATCAGGACGCCGTTCTTCTTCACCTCCGCCACGGCTTCGTCGACCGAGAAAATCCGATAGTTGCCATTCTCCGCCCGCAATTCCTCGACGGTCCCGGCGAGGCTCTTGGTCGCCGCTTCGATGCCGTCCCCCATCCACTCGGCGTAGGCCCGCGCATCATGCAATAGATGCGGTCCCCATTTCGCCCAGGCCTCGTCGGGGTCCCTGGCCACGAACACAGACATCGGCGCCCCCGAGGTCGGGTTCATGCACAACCCCGGCTCGATCCCCTCCGCCTCGCACGCCTCCTGGTAGATCGTCTCGAGATTCGGATCCGTCCCCATCGCGACCATGCCGAGCCCGAGGCGCGCCGCGCGCCGCGCCGACGCCGCCACGCCGCCGCCCATCATGAGAAGGGGTCCACCCGGCGTATGCGGGAGGGGCGTCACCTTCACGGATCGCCCCTCGTATTCGAATTCATCACCCTTCCAGAGTCGCTGCATCACGCGCACCGACTCCTCGAGGCGCTCGCCGCGCCCCTTCATTTCGCGTCCGAACATCGCGTACTCCGCGGGGACATAGCCGATCGCGACCACGAAGCCGACGCGCCCGGCCGCGATGATGTCGAGCACGGCCATCTGCTCCGCCAACTCGACCGGATCGTGAAGCGGAACGATCAGCGCGGCCACCTGGATGGGAAGTGTCTTCGTCCGCGCCGCGATCGCACTCGCAAGAATCATGGGAGCGGGCAGATATCCATCCTGCGAGCGATGGTGCTCGCAGACCTGGACTGCAACGCAGCCCTTCTCCTCCGCCCAGACTGCCATTTCGATCGCTGCCCGATAGAGATCAGCCTTCGGGGCGCCAAAATCGGGTGCCCGCATATCGAGCCGCATCATGAACATCGTCTGCCTCCTCGTCCCTCGGTCCACGCGGCGGGGTCGGCCGGAGGGAACCCGCATCCTAGAACGCCCCTGCGCTACCCGCCGCCTCCCGTCCGACTCAAAACGAGCCCTGTGACCGATTCCGTCACAACGAGGGGCTGTCGATCGGAGCCGTCTACCCAGACCGAGGTCTCCGCCGTGGAATCATCTGACATCTCGTGGATCGAGCTGGCCCTCGCGTGGACCAGCGACGCGTCGACGCTGCCGCCTGAATTCGCCCACGCGATCTCCGTCGGCCCCTCCGCGGAGCGCCTGGTCGGCGTCCTATCGGGCGGTGTGCTCGCCGCAGCCATCACCGCCGCGATCCTCTCCCGAACCAACGGCCGATTGCGAGACCGGTTCCACGCCCCTTCGAGCGAGACGCTCGACCGAAACAGCGAACGTTTTCTGGCCCTCGCGGGTGAGCGCCTCGGCTCCCTCGAGCGTTCGAATATCGATGCCCTGGTAAAGAGAGAGGCCGCGGTCGACGCGATGGTCCGACCCCTTCGAGAATCTCTGGCGAGGGTCGGCGAGAAGCTTCCGAAGGTCGAGACCAATCGCGTTGGCCACTACGAGTCGCTGAGCACCCACCTCGAATTGGTCGCCACCTCTCATCGCGAACTCGAGCGCCAGATCCGGGGACTCAACCAGGCGCTTCGGACGCCCAATGTCGGCGGACGCTGGGGCGAACTCCAGCTACGCCGGGTCGTAGAACTCGCCGGCATGCTCGAGCATTGTGATTTTCAGGAGCAGGTCTCGATCGATGGGGAGGGGGGGCGCCAGAGGCCCGATCTGATCGTTCGTCTGCCGGGCGATCGACAGATCGTGATCGACGCCAAAGCGCCACGCCAAGCCTACCTCGCGGCGGGTGAAGCCGAGGACGACAAGGCCCGTACCCTCCATCTCGACGAACACGCCCGTCGTGTGCGACGCCGCGTCGACGATCTCGGGGGGGGAAACTACTGATCTCGACTGGAGGGATCGCCCGAGTTCGTAGTGCTCTTCCTCTCGGGAAAGCCCTTCTTACTCG
The DNA here is from genome assembly GCA_002719955.1 of Deltaproteobacteria bacterium. Classification (GTDB taxonomy): domain Bacteria; phylum Myxococcota_A; class UBA9160; order UBA9160; family UBA4427; genus UBA4427. The sequence continues at coordinate 32,193 of PBFW01000027.1, forward strand.
GCGGCGCTCGCCCGGGACCCCGAATTGATCGAGCGCGGCGTCGACCGCCGCGTCCTGCTCGCGGGGCCGACGATGCTGATCGCGCTGCTCAGGGCGGTGGCCTACGGCTGGCAACAGGAGTCGATGGCCGAGAATGCCGCCCAGGTCTCGAAACTCGGTCGCGAGCTCTTCGAACGCATCATCACACTCAACGACCGCTTCGGACAATTGGGCAAGAGGCTCGATGGCGCGGTCGAAGCCTACAATTCGGCGATCGGAACGCTCGAGTCCCGGGCCCACGTCTCCGCGCGACGTATGGCCGAACTCGGCGTCGCACCGAACATCGAACGCGAAAAGACGCCGACGCTCAATCGGCGGACACGCTCGGCCGATGAAGGAGCTTCCCCAAGGGTGGGACCCGCGTCGGGCTAGCATCTCGATTCGATGCGAAACGCGAGGGACACGCTGCGTAGATGTGCGCGTAGATGCAGAGAGAGTGAGGGGAGATTTCGCATGAGCGCACTTTCTGATCGGGACGCGATGCAAGACCCCAACGAGAGCCCCCGAAGAGGTCTGACCAAGGCATCCGACCTGATGATCGAGGCACTCGAACGCGAAGGTGTGGAGTATATATTTGGGATTCCTGGCGAAGAAAATCTCGACCTGCTCGAGAGCCTTCGCCACTCGAAGATCGAGCTCGTCATCACGCGTCACGAGCAGAGTGCTGGTTTCATGGCCGCCACCATCGGCCGCCTGACCGGCAAGCTCGGCGTCTGCCTTTCGACCCTCGGCCCCGGCGCAACCAATTTCATGACGGCGGCGGCGTACGCTCAGCTCGGCGCGATGCCGATGATGATGATCACGGGCCAGAAGCCGATCAAAAAGAGCAAACAGGCACGTTTCCAGATCATCGACGTCGTCGAAATGATGGGGCCGGTCACCAAATATGCTCGTCAGATCGTGCACGGCCCGAATATTCCCTCGGCTGTCCGTGAGGCCGTGCGCCTCGCCGAAGAGGAACGCCCGGGCGCGGTCCACCTCGAACTCCCGGAGGACATCGCCAACGAAGAAGTCTCCGAACCCTTCTTCTTCCGCCCCGAAGCCGCGCGTCGGCCCGCGGCCGAAGAGAAGGCGATCCGCCGGGCGGTCGAGATGATCGAAGCCGCCGAGAGCCCGCTTCTGCTCGTCGGCGCGGGAGCGAATCGAAAGCGCACGAGCAAGATGCTGACGGAATTCGTCGAGCAGACGAGGATCCCCTTCATCTGCACCCAGATGGGCAAGGGCGTGATCGATGAGCGCCACGCTCAATACATGGGAACCGCCGCGCTCTCGGCCAATGACTCCGTCCACAACGCAGTCGCCGCGGCCGATCTGATCATCAACGTCGGTCACGACGTGGTCGAGAAGCCGCCCTTCTTCATGAGCGCAGACGGCTTCAAGGTCCTCCATATCAGCTTTGCCTCCGCTGAAGTCGATGCGATCTACTTTCCCCAGCTCGAGGTCGTCGGTGATATCGCCAACGCCATCTGGCAGATCAAAGAATCGATCCACGTTCAGGATCACTGGGATTTCTCGACCTTCCGGGACGTCCAAAAGAAGGTCGAACAACACACGACCGAAAATTCCGATGACCCGCGTTTCCCGCTCTGCCCGCAGCGACTGGTCTCTGACGTACGCGCCGCCGTGCCCGACAACGGGATCATCTGTCTCGACAACGGCATGTACAAGATCTGGTTCGCGCGCAACTACAAGGCCTATCAACCGAATACGATCCTGCTGGACAATGCGCTGGCGACGATGGGTGCGGGGCTGCCCTCGGCCATCGGCGCGTCTTTCGTCTATCCCGATCGAAAGATCCTCGCGATCTGTGGCGATGGCGGTTTCATGATGAACTCGCAGGAGCTCGAGACCGCAGTTCGTACCGGGCGCGACGTGACGACACTGGTTCTGTGCGACGATTCCTACGGAATGATCCGCTGGAAGCAGGGCGACGCGGGCTTCCCCGACTGGGGTCTCGAATTCGGCAATCCAGATTTCGTCGCCTACGCCGAGAGCTACGGTGCCAAGGGCTATCGCGTCGAGAAGACCGACGATCTTCGCACGATCCTCGATACCTGTCTCTCCGAAGGCGGCGTCAACCTGATCGAGTGCCCGATTGATTACAGCGAGAATTCGAGCCTCGGCCGACAGGAATGAAGCCGAGCCGCGACGCTCGGGCGAAGATCCCATCCATCCGACCTGCCCCGACGTGGTGTCGACCGCTGCAGAGTTCGGCTGCGATCGGCCGCTAGCGCGGCATGAGATCCGACCCGTCCTCGCTCACGCGGGCCGTCGGACTGATCTGCTACGGTCCCGCGCCACCATGTCGAAGCCCAGAATCTTCATCGACGGCCACGCCGGAACGACCGGCCTGCGAATCCGCGACTGGCTCGCGGGGCGGGACGATCTCGCATTGTGGACGCTCGAAGAAGCGGAACGGAAATCCGCGCCCGCCCGCAAGAAGGCAATCGCGGAGGCGGACCTGACGGTCCTCTGCCTGCCCGACGCGGCCGCCATCGAGGCGGGTCTGTGGGCCACGGAATCCGGGGGACGCCTGATCGACGCGAGTTCGAGCCATCGCGTCAGCGAGGGCTGGGTCTACGGACTACCCGAACTCGAAGGAGACCATCGGTCGGCGATCGCGAACGCCCAACTCGTCTCGAATCCCGGCTGCTACCCCTCCGCCTTCATTCCGCTGATCCGACCGCTCGTCGACGAGAAGATCCTGGCGACCGACGTCGCGCTTTCGATCCACGGCCTTTCCGGCTTTAGCGGAGGTGGCAAGGCACTCATCGAACGCTGGACGGATCCCGAACGGGGGCGGGTCGGACTGGCCTACGAGGCCCCCTACGCCCTCGACAAGATCCACAAGCACCTGCCCGAGATGCAGCGCTACGCCGCCCTCGAGCACGCACCACAATTCATCCCCGCCGTCGGTCCCTTCGCCTGCGGCATGCGGGTCGAGGTGCCGATCCACTGCAGTCAGCTTCGCCTGGGGGCAACCGCGGAGATCGTCTGGCAGATCCTCACGGACCGATACGCAGGCGAGCCCTTTATCGAGGTCGCCGAATTTCACAGCCTCGAACAGCAGGACGAAGACCCGCTCGATGATTTCAGCCTCGACCCCCAACTCCTCAACGACACCAATCGGCTCCGGCTCCATGTTCTGCCAAATGCGGGGGGCCACGTCCTGCTCGTCGGAATTCTCGACAATCTCGGCAAGGGCGCCTCAGGCGTCGCCATCCAGTCCCTCAATCTGATGTTGGGACTGGGTGAGGAGACCGGTCTACCGGTCTGAGCGCGCTCCGGATCACCCAACAGGGGTGCCCGACGAGAATCGCGAGACGCCGACCCAAAGGCGAACGCGTTCGCGCACTTGAAATCCGGCTGATTCAGACCCGAATCGGATCCGCCTCGGCCCGGCCCGCCGGCGCCTGCCACCTGGCCCACTGAACCCAGGCGAAGGGGACCAGAGCGCCCGAATTCTCGTCTGCCATCCCCCTTTCGAGGAGAAGCACGAAAAATCGATTCTTGTGTGGACCTCTTCACAGTTCGCTGGAGCGATCGAACTCACTCTGGGGCCGCATTCAACGCGTGAGCCGGAGGTCGGCCACCCCACAACGAAGCGATCCCCGAGGGAGCCAACAAGATGAAACCCCAGCGAAACCGAAAGCAGAGTCAACAGAGCAAAGAAGACCGCAAGCGAGACCGAGCGCTCGTCGAGCGGGTCACCAGCGGCGACCAGGAGGCCTTCGCCGAAATCTACAAGAACTATTTCCCGCGGGTATACGCCTTCACCCTGAGACGGGTCGGTGATGCGGCGGAGGCGGAGGATCTGACCCAGGAGACCTTTGTTCAACTCTACCGCTCACTGCCCTCCTTCGAGGGCCGCTCGAGCCTGCTGACCTGGACCTTCGGAATCGCCCACAACGTGTGCTCCCGATTCTTCCGCCATTGCTCGCGCTGGATGGTCGGACCCAAGGAGGCCCGCGAACTCGATGACAAGCCGGTCGACGCGACGATCGAGCGCAGGGTCGACGCCGCCCGCGTGCTCGTCCGATGCGACGAGATCCTCGAGACGAATCGCCGACCCGCCCACCAGGAGATCTTTCACCTTCGCTATGGCGACCGCCATTCGATCCGAGCGATCGCCGAAAAGGTCGGCAAATCGAACGAGGCCGTGAAGGTCAGCCTGCGCCGCAGCCGTGCCGTCCTCTCCAATCATGTTCCGGAGCTGGCCGTCGTGCTCGACAATGTCGCGCAATCGGCCTGAAGCCCACCCCGGCACCACTCACCAGGCCCAGCGAGCGTGGCCACGCTCCACGGCTAGACTCCTTTGAAATGCATTCGCTCCCGCCCGAACTAATCCCCCTCCACCCTCATCGTAAAGAAGCGATTGAGAATATTCCGGCAGGGCCGGGATCGGCCGGCTCCCATCAATCATCCACTCCGAGTAGAACACGTGATCGTCGATGATCGGGGCGCGTTCTCGACGCGTCGCCGAAGAGACGAAGATCTCCTCGCCGCGGCGCACCATCCCATGCGGCGAGTGGAGATAGAAAACGCGTTCGAGCGACGTCCGCTCTACTTCGAAGCTCGCCTCGCTCATTTCGGGTGAGCAACGGATTCAGGTCGAGTTGAACGACAGCTCCCCCATCGCCGCGGCGGGCGAGCTCATAGCTGAAGCGACCGCACCCGCCACCAAGAACGAGGGTAGTCGACGCTTCACCCACACCGTCGAGCAGGGGCTCAATCTTGTCCAGGGTCTCCTGAATTTCCTTTTCGCCCCAATACCAATCCCGAAAGGCCGTGTCGAGATCGCTCGACACGTGCTGCCGCCTCGGGAGGCGCTCCGCGGGCAGTGCCCCGCCCGCCTCGGTGTGGAGGACGCGAAACACTCGAGAAGTTCGAAGACCTGTCGGCCCCAACGTTCGAGCCCCGCTCTCTGCCGGGCGAGCCGATCGCGCGTCGCGGGCAAGAGACCCTGCACCTGCTCGGCGGCTTCGAGCTTCGCGTGGTCGGCGAGCAACTCACTCCGAAAGAGTTGTAGTGTGCCCGCCCATTGGACGCACGATCCCGGCACATCGCGATAGAGCCAGGGCATCCCATCGAAGACCGGATAGACCGCCTCACATTCAGAACACCGAAGCCCTGCGCCCGCAAGCGCTTCGAGTCGAGCATGACAACCGGGGCACCGAACGATCTCGAGCAGATCCCCTTGTCGTTCCCTCGGCCTATCCCTGTCGGGATGCGCGGGCATGGCGAGGAGGATCGCGGTCCTGCCTCCGGCTATTCGCCGAGACCCGCGCGAAGCAAGGGAAGCGCCCGCTCAGTTCCCATCGTGGTCAACAGCGTCGTCAACTTCGGCCCCTTCTCCCGGGCGATCAGGAGATCGTAGGCGAAGGGATAGAAATCCTTCGCGGTGAGTGAAGTCCCGTCACAGAGCGTCTTGAGATGCGGGATCAACGCCTCCTCGGAGAGGCCCGGATTCTCATCGAGGAGGCCGACGAGACGCCTCAGAATCTCGCGCGGTTCCCCCTCGAGCGAAGCCTTGCTCGGCGTCCCGCGGATCCGATAGCGGAAATCCTCGGGCGCAAAATCTTCGACCCAGACCCAGACTCGCTCGGCGCGCACCCGGAATCGAGCGCGCTCCGCATCCGTCGTGACCTCCCCCGCGGACTCGTAATGGGTGAGCGTGCGCTCGATGTCGCCGTCGTAGATCTGCAGAATCAGGGAGAGGGGGCGGAAAGAAGGGACCCGCGTCGGTTCATCGCCCGGCTCGATTTTGATCGGGGCCCGGCTCGAGAGCTCGATCGTGCGGCGCACGATCTGGCGCTTCTTATCCTTCTTGCTGCCGTCGTCCGGAGAGTAGGCCGCCGCGATCGCGCGATCGTAATCCTCGTAGAGCTTGATCACGTCGAGGTCGAAGGAGATCTGGAATTCCGAGTTCGGCCGCTGACTCGCGAAGATCCAGCGCAGCATCTCGGGTTCGAAGACCCTCAAACAATCGGCCACCGTAACCGCCTCACCCACAGAACTCGAGATCTTCCCGCCGCGTCCTTTGATCCGAACGAAATCGTAGGGGACGTATTCCGGGGCCCACCCCCCGTAGACGGGTCCGACGATCTTCTTGGCCGTGTCGTAGCTCCCACCCGCCGAACTATGGTCCTTGCCCCCGGGCTCGAAACAGACGCCCTCGAAGGCCCAGCGCATCGGCCAATCGATTCGCCAGGGCAACTTCACATCACCCCCTTCACGCAGGTCGACCTCCGTCTTCGCCCCGCAATCGCGGCAGGTCATGTCGACCCGCCAGTCGCCATCCCAGCCAAACGCCACTTCGTCCCGGCCACAGCGCCCACAGAATCCGGCCAACGGCAGCCAATCCTCGGGAAGCGGCTGCTTCCGAAACTCGTCGAGCACGGCGCGAATCGCGTCCTTCGAATCGAGGGCCCTCCTGATTCCCTCGGCGTAGCGCCCCGCGCGGTAGGCTTTCGACTGGCGAATGAATTCCGGCTCGATCCCCAGCGGATCGAGGCTCGACTCGAAGGAAGCGACGTGATGGCTCGCATAGGAATCGGCCCCCCGCCCCGCCTCGCGATCAGCCGCCTCCGTAAAGGGGTCCGGCACATCCGAGACACTGCGGCGGAGATTCTCGTTCAGCATCTCCTGTTGCGGAGCGTCCGAGGGCACTTTTCGGAAGACATCGAAATCGTCCCAGGAATAGATGAACCGAACGGGGATCTCCTGATCACGGAGCGCGCGCGCGACCAGATCGACCGTCATCACCTCTCGAAAATTTCCGACGTGCACGACGCCGGACGGTGTGATCCCGGCAGCGACGACAACGGGGCGCACATCGGGGTGTGCAGCGAGGACACGGCGCGCCGCGATATCCGCCCAATGCGAGTAGTAGGGATCGAAATTCTGGTCGCCCATGCCTCACTCGCCTCCCCAACGCCTTCGAGCGGGGGGAGTTTGGGCGGGCTGTGGGGGTTGCGCAAGGGCGTGGCCGGCTGAATCCCGACCCAGGGAAACGCAGGGGCACGCATCGCCCTCCCCTCGGCAGCGATCGCGAGTGGGCCGACCAACGCGCGCCCTTCGTCCACGGACGAAGGCACCGGCACCTCACGCGAGCGCGTCCCCAAAAAGAGAAACTCTACGCGGAAGCGGGCGCACCCTTCGGCATCACCGAACGATCGGCCAAAGCCTGATCACGACGCGCGTCAGCCTTTTGAAAGAGTCCCTCCACGTCTCGCAGCGAGACGAGGAGCCGCGAGTAGACGCGAATCTTCAAACCCTCGAGAGCCGCGTAGGCGACCAGCGCAAAAACACTCGAGGTCAGCGCGATCGCGAGCGCCCCCAGCTCGAGCGCGATCTGATCTGGGTGAACGCGACCAGATTCGCGGCTTCGGCCACCAATGCATTTCCTGGAAAAAACGCATTGAAATCGCCTGGCGTGCTGCCATGCAACGCCACGTCGTTGAGAATCACCAGCTGCGCGAACGCCTCTAGGTTATTGGCCACCGCATTCGCGCCGACCTCGACGGAACCCGACGTGCACAAAGACCGTCCCCTCTTCGTTCGTCCAGGGCGTGACCCAATCCTTGATGACGACATTGTAGAAATTGGGGTTCTGCATCGCGAGTTCGGCAGCGAGATCGGGACGGCCTGCCCCGATATGGCTGACCATCGTCGCGATGCGTCGCGGCATCCGGAGCCACGCCCGCCAGGCGGTCGTGCCTCCGACGCGCGCGGGCCGGTATCATCCATCTGGGCGCTCGCCACGCCCGCGTAGGCGAGCAATCCGAGCACGATCCACCGCAGCCCAACGAAGGGACCCAGAAGGGGCGTGCCAGCGAATGCGCTTCGCCCCCAGATCCCGTCGCTCGCCATGTAGCCACCCTGGCTCGTCATCCACATCGGAACTCGACCTCGTCCTCGCCAGCCCCGGGCGATCGGCCGCTCCGCACCCACATCGCAGACACGACGAGCCGAGGCTATTCACACAATCGGGCGCCAGTCGGTCTTCTCGGTGATCTACCTCACGAAATTGTGTGCTTTTCGCTCCGACCCACAGGTCGGGTCGGGAAAACTCCGGATACCCACCGAAATCTCCGAAGACTTACCCAGGAGCTGCACCGGTCTTTCCTGGGCGGGCCGATTCTCGATCCCCATCCCGGACGAATTCGAGCTGTGTGCGAAATGACCGCAAGTTGCGAACGAGGGGCGGCCAGGACGGACGCGTGCGAAGGACCGCGCGGATCCGATCGGCGACACGACCCGCGGCCTGCGAGCATCGAAGACGGCGACCCGCTTTCGGAAATCTCGGGCCCTGAAGGCTCCCCCCGATTCGCCTTCCGGTGGCAGGGCGGGCACCGAACCGAGCCGAGCCGAGCCGAGCCGA
>PBFW01000028.1 GCA_002719955.1 Deltaproteobacteria bacterium
CTTCGCCATATCGAGACACTCCTCAGGGTCTTCTGGACCCCGGATGTGTCTCTTAGCTTAGGAGCGGTTGGAGTCCGAATCCTGTTGACGGGCTACACCGACAATTGCCCAATCGTCCCGCTCGGACCGGGGATCTGCCACGATCACGATCAGCCGTGTAGATCGCCTCGCTCCACGCTCCGATCGTCGCCTCATTCTCCGACCTAACCATTCACACCTAATGGAACAAATTGATCGGGACGCCAGTTGATCTTGACAGGAGGACCCGCTCGGCGCAAAAACCTCACTGTTCCCGAGGTTCGCGCCAAGTCACGCGGGGTGAGATTGACCGGGCAAGACCCCATCGGTAGCGTTCAGGTATGACAGATACCCTGAAAGCCTCTGCCTGGGTCGCCACAGCTCTCGGCGACCCTACGAAAGTGCTCGCTCGCCAAGCAGTAGACGTCCCGGCACCTGCCGCCGGAGAGGTTCGCGTAGAAGTCTCGACCTTCTGCGTTAATTTCAACGACACGGATATCGTACGCGGCCGCTGGGCCACCGTGCCCCTCCAGCCACCCTTCACCCCGGGGATGGAAGCCATGGGCGTGGTCGAGAGTGCCGGACCAGGTGCGGAGCACCTCGTCGGTCGACGCATCGTTGGGATCCCTGCCGGCGCACATGGCGGCTTCGCCGAATACGCCATTGTCGATGCGACGAGCGCCATGCCCATTCCCGATTGGATGAGCGACACGGACGGAGCAGCGCTCCACTACCCCTTTCACCTCGGCTGGTTCGGCTTGGTCGAGCGAGCCCGGGTCGAACAGGGCGAAACGATCCTAGTCCATGCAGGCGCGGGCGGAGTCGGCTCAGCCGTCATTCAACTCGGTAAAGCACTGGGGGCACGAGTGATCGCAACTGCCGGCAACTCGGACAAAGTCGAGTTTTGCCGTGACCTCGGAGCAGATGTCTCCATCAATTACCGTCAGGGCGGATTCTCCGAGGCTGTCTCCGACGCGACCCTTGGGGCCGGCGTCGACGTTGCCTTTGACACCGTGGGCGGATCCGTCACCGCCGAGACATTTCGCTGCATGGGCATGAATGGACGCCACCTGATCGTCGGATACGCCGAAGACATCGCGAATGACGGCACGCCCATTACGCCCGCTCCAGCGGTCTACGGAAATTTCTCCCTTCTTGGCGTCTGCCTCGCCTACTCGATGGACCCCCTCGCCACACGTCTGACCGTCGGTATGAATCTGCCGTCACGAAGCGAGGGGCTCGAGATCCATCGCCGTATTCTCGGCTTGATGCGCGACGAGACGATCCACACAGTCGTCACCTCAGAGATCCCCTTCGGCGAATTGCCGGCCGCAATGGAGCGCCAGGAGCGCCGCGAGACCATGGGACGCACGGTGGTGAAGCTTCGTTGAGCGCAAGCCCATCCTCACTCTTTCGGCGTTGTGACGAAATCAAACCTTATACTTCCTATTTTAAACTTCACACAGCGTTCCCCATGTAGGGCGAGCGCCGAGCCTATGATGAGTTCAATGGCGAGCATTTCCAATTCAGACCATTAATGAAGACTTCATTTCGGTACGACCCGATCCCACATTTGTGAGCTCAGTGCCACGACAGGAGATACTCCATGCCCCAATACACGCCCGAAGAAATCCGCAACATGGAGGTCGTCGACCGTCTCTTCGACACTACGAGCGGAGACGACAAGTCGCTCCTATTTTCCGAAGAGGCGACTTGGTGGAACGGTCTTCCCTTCGTCGGCGCCGGGGGCGAGACCGAACACAAGGGCCGTGAAACCATCGGAGGGATTCTGACCGGTTCGACATCCAAACCCAGTGAGCAAAAGATCCACTCGGGTGTCGATGCCTACGACGTCTCGACCATTCGAAACGAAGACATCATCGTTCTCGCCGATGGCGACTTCGTCGTCCGTCAACACACGATGCGCGCAAAGACTCACAGAGGCAGGGACTACACGAATGTCTATTGCTTCGTCTTCCGCTTCAACGAGGACGGGCTCATCCAGTACCTCACTGAGCATTGGAACACTTGGCACGCCCACAATGTTCTTTTCAACAACTTTCCCATGGAGCCGGCGCACCCGAACGGGTGAGCTCAGCACCGGATACAGGTTTTCATGCAACTCGACATCATCGCCCACCCCGGCACCCTGAGAGACTCCCAGGAACACGCTCAACAAGTCGAAGCCACAGGCTTCGGCGCCATCTGGTGGGGACCGATGCAGGTCGTTCCGCTTGTCGCGCGAGCGCCGCTTCGGCCCTGTCGACCGAGCGACTCCTAATCCGGACCGACATCGCCGTCGCCTTTCCTCGGAGTCCCATGGTCGCAGCTGGCCCCGGAACGGGCCTCTTGGGGCCTACTTGTCAGAATGTCTACTATCGGCGGTGTAGAAAACGCGGCTTGTTTTTCCTATCCGCCAGAGATTCCGTTCGCGGTGATATCTTGTGATGCGCGTTGGAACACCGTCCTGGGGCGGGCGACCGCGCAGTTTTCCGGATGCTGCTGTTGGAGGATGATGAAGATGAAGAACCGGATTGCGACTTTTTCGATGATTACGTTTCTGGCCACGGGCTTGGCCAGCCCCGCACTGGCCGTGGACGGCGTGTTGGAGATCAATCAGGCGAGCGCGGACAACACCGGATGATTCAGCGGAGACGCCGCGGGGCTCCCCGTGACGATGACCAGGGAGGGGAGCTACCGGCTCACCGGCAACCTCGCGGTGGCCAACGCCTCCACTGACGCGATCGTGGTGTCAGCCAATGACGTCGTGATCGACCTGGCGGCCACTCGATCTCTGGGCCGGCAGTCTGCGCTGGGGTGCTCGTAGCTTGTACCGGTACGGGCAGCGGAAATGGCGTACGGGTTTTTCGATCGCGGATCTATTTCGACTCGAGGCGATCGGAGGGGTCGAGATTCTTCGGATCGAGACGGCGCTGTCGGGAGCCGGGCTCCAGACCACGGATCGTCGGACCTTCGGCGGCGTCTTAGGGGGCGTGCGGGCAGGCCTCCAGCCGCACGAGATGATTGAATTCTATGGCCTGGGAAGTATCGGTTTGCTCGTCTCGGGCAAGGGGGATGGGGCGAATCTCCGTGTCACCAAGCTGGAACTCGGCGCGCGAATCATGCCCGTCGACTACCTCGGCCTCTTCGCAGGCTACCGATGGTCCAACTATTGGCAGGATCGCGATACCGAGGAGTCGGATGTCGATCTCGAGCTGAACGGTCCGGTACTGGGGCTCGAGCTGCGTTTCTAGGAGGGAAACTGGCTCGGGCGCTCAGGGGCCGCGGTCGGTAAGGTCAGGGCATGGCCAACCGTAGCCTCTACCTCTACGAGGTTGTCGACGTCGTGGGGCAGGGCCAATACGACTACATGGAGCACCTCTGGCAGGATCCGGTCCTACGCATGCCGGAGATGTTCGGTCTGCAGGGTTCGTTCTACGTGTGTGCGGCGGGCGGCGGCCGCTGGCCGCAGGTGATCAACATCTGGGACGTCGGCTCGCGCGGCTGGAAGGGGTGGGCCAGCAACGTCGATCGCATGAACCTGAAGCGCCGCAAGGCCTTCTACGGCGAGTGGTGGGACAAGGCGGCGGCCTGGCGCAGCGGCGGCTTCGACCGTCTGGTCGGCGGCGTCCCGGGCAGCCCCACGACCGAAGAGATTGCCGCCGCCGGGATTCGCGGGACGCTCTTCCTCAACGAGATCCTCAGCGTGCGACCGGGCACCCAGCTCGAGTTTCTCGACGCGGTCTGCCGCGAGCGGGTCCCCTTCATGGAGGAATATGGCCACCGGCCGACGGGCCTATACGAGGTGACGAGCAACCAGCACGAGGTGGTGATGGTCTGGGCGACGGACATCCCGTCTCAGGTGCGGCTGCGCGAGAATCGGGACACGACCCGCGGGCTCTGCGACGAAGGGGAAGCCGACGAGCGGCTCACGGCCTGGGACGCGCGCAGCGCCGGGTTCGTCACGGGCGGCGACGCGCACGTGATGACGCCGCTGCCGCGGACGGTCTACGGTCCGGAAGACTGGGAGGCCGCGAGCCTCGACGATTGGCTCGGGCAGGCGGAGGCCGCCGGGCGGTAGCCCGCGCGGGCCGCCGTGTGCGACCGGGACGAGGCCGGCCGCGACGGCCGCTGCGGATCCACCGCTCGATCCGCCGGTGGAATGGTCGAGGCTCCAGGGATTGCGGGTCCGTCCATAGGCGATGGACTCAGTCGTTGCGGCACACGCGAGCTCGGGAGCGTTCGGGCGACCGAGGATCACGAAACCCGCTTCCCGAAGGCGCTCCACGAGCCAACAATCCTGTGCTTTCCTGAAATCATGATCGCGAAGCGCGCGCAGGCCGATGTAGCGGCAATTCTCGAGAAGTCGCCCCCCGTCGAGCATCCGGTCGTGCGGACTCATCCGCGTATGAAGCGGAAGGCGCTCTTCGTCAACGCGAACTCGACGACGCGTCTCGTGGGATTGAGCGATCGCGAGAACGAGCTGCTCCTTCCCTTTTTATGCGACCAGTTTCGCGCGCCCGAGGTCCAGTACCGCTTCCGATGGGAGCCCAATTCGATTGCGTTCTGGGATAATCGCTCGGTCCAGCATCTCGCCGTCGCCGACGATCATGAACGGCGTGTCATGCACAGGATCACGCTTGCGGGCGGCCGGCCCTTCTGAGTCTGTCGATCTCTGCTTAGTCGTCCTCGTAAGGGTTTCGGGCTTCCTTCCCCACTTCGGCATAGCGCGCGAGGCCCTGGCGGATGTTCAGGAAACGGACGCCCTCGGGCCAGACCTCGAACCCGTATCGGGTATTTGCCTCGAGGTAGACGACGGTGCCCGGGCCACATTTCCTTCGCCCCATGGAGAAGCCACCCTCCAGGACGTATATGACTTCGTCGTGATCGTGGCTGTGGGCGGGCGCGGTCAAGCCGCCCGGTAGCCAGTTGACGTGAACCCACGGGCCCTTCTCGAGATCGCCAACGAGTTGCCCGCCGCCATCCGGGTAATCGGCCTCATTCTTCGGGCCCCCTCGAACCCACGGCGCTTCGTCGATGTGCATGATGATTGCGCGACCCATTGTGTTTCCTTCCTGTTCCGATCGGATGGAGCATCCGCAATGAAGTCCGGTTCGTCGAGACGACGAGTCGTGCTAGCGGCTTCTTCGATCCGTCTCGAGTGCGCCGAGTAGTCGACCGAGATGATCGTGAATCTGCTCGGCATCTCGGTCGTCGAGGAGACCGAGGACGCGCTCGCGGCCGACTCGATAGGTTTCGGCCGCCCGGGTTGCGAGCGCATCCCCTTCATCGGTGATCGCGACGAGCACCCCGCGCCGATCGAGAGGATCCGGTCGACGTTCGACGGCTTGGCTGCGCTCGAGGCGGTCGACCAGCTTCGTCATGGCGCCGGTCGTGCAGACGATCTTTTCTGCAAGCAAGGAGGGAGCGATCCGTCGTTCGGGCGCTCGCTGGAGAAGTCGCAGGACCGAGTATTCGGTGAACGCGAGCCCGTGTTTGCCGAGGCAGTCGCGCTGGAGCGCTTCCAGGAAGAGGCCCGTGCGAGCCAGGGTGGTGAAGACGCCGAGGATGCCCATGTCGGTCCGATCTTCGGCTTCTCGTGGGATTCTTCGGCGGGACACGCGGGCGTCGGGCCCGGAGGCGGTGGACATCGATGGGTTCCCGTCGTTCGGATGCGGCGCCTCACCGTCCAGCCGCCAGTCGGAGGATCTCGGGCCTGCAGTCCCTTGTAGAGTAGCTTTCGAAGAAGTAGCTTACCAGGAAGCTAAGGGAGATCCCATGTTATCCGAGCCCCTCCCGCCGATCATCGATGCCGACGGACACGTCGTGGAACCCGAGGCCACCTGGGCAGACCATCTCGATTCGCGCTTCCTAGATTTCGTTCCGCGCGCGGTCGTCGAGGGCGACTCCTTCCATTTCCGATCCGGGGCTCTCGAAGGCTTTCGCATGCACGCCCACCCCGAGAGCCTTGCCTCGCCCCGGGAAGCCGGCGGGCGGAGCGGGGGGCTGCGGTCCGCCACAGGGGCGGCTGATCCCGCGAGTCGCCTTGCGGACATGGCGGTGGATCGAATCGTCCAGTCCGTGATCTATCCAACCTATGGGCTGATGATTCAGGGCGTCCAGGATCCGGCGGCCGCGACGGCACTCTGTCGAGCCGTGAACGATTGGATCGCGGAATATTGCCGACACGATCCGGTGCATCTGCGCGGCGTCGGCGTGCTTCCGCAGACGAGCCCGGCGGATGCAATCGCCGAAGCGCGACGCTGTCTCGAACAACTCGGCATGCAGGGTGTGTGGCGGCGTCCCGAGCGGATTCCGGGAACACCCGCGCTCCATGATCCGGGCTACGAAGGCTTGTGGTCCTATCTCGAGGAGGCGGATCGTCCCTTCGCATTGCATCCCGGTCTGAATGGTCTGGTGCCCTGTGACGAGCTTCGTTATCGCTACGACGATCACTACGGGGCAATGCACGCGGTTCATTTCCCCATGGAGCAGATGATGGGGCTCACGGACATGATCTGTTTCGGAATCCTCGACCGACATCCGCGTCTGCGCGTCGCTTTTCTCGAGACCGGCGCGAGCTGGGCGCTCTCGCTTCTCCATCGGCTCGATGAACACCTCGAACTCTTCGGCTTTCCCGAGCGACCCAAGGAAAAGCCTTCGGATCAGTTTAGAAGACAGGGCTTCGTGAGCGTCGAAGAGGTCGAGCCCGGCCTGGGCGCGATGCTCGAGGCCTACCCGGATTCGGTCCTTTTTGCCTCCGACTATCCCCATGGAGACGGCGTTTTTCCGGGATCCACGGCGGATCTCATCGAGACCGACTGCCTCGACGAGGAAGCACGAGCACGGGTGCTCTACCGCAACGCCCAGCGATTCTATTCGATCTAAGAAAACACCGAGCGCGGAGCGAACGTGCTTCACGGGAGAATCATGATGTCCGCTCTGAGCGAAATGTCCGTCCGCGATGCGATCTTCGGGCTCCGAGCCACGCGAATCTTCCAGGACAAGCCGATCCCGGAGGAGATTCTCGATGAGGTTCTCGAAGCGGCGACGATGGCTTGCAGCTCAGGCAATACCCAGCCCTGGGAGTTCGTGGTCGTCACCGACGAAGAGCTGAAAGAGCAGATCCAGGCCGAGATGGTCGATGCGTTCTCCGTGATCGACGCGGAGCGAGCTCAGACCGAGGCGCAGCTGACCGATCGCTCTGGACGCTCTGTCACCGGACGCGCCGCGGTCACCCATCTTCACAAAGTGCCCGTGATCGTCGTCGTGTGCTGGAATCCGGAACGGGGAATCCGTCTGAAGGGGGAGTATGCCGAGAATGCGGATGGCACCTTGCGCGAGACGCGTGAGATTCCAGGGGGGCGCGGGGTGAGTCTCTTCCAGTCCGCGCAAAACCTGATGCTCGCTTCGCGTGCCCATGGCGTCTCGTCACTCTTCACCACCTTTTTCTTCTTGAAGCGCGAAGAAATCAAGAAGATCCTGGGAATCCCTCCGAATATCTTCATGGAATGCGCCGTGTTCCTGGGATACGGAGACGAGAAACTCGGCAAGCCGAAGCGGCTCTCCGTTCCCGAGGTCACCCACCGAAATCGTTGGGGAACGACCTACGAGCTGAGCGCCGAGCGGAGCTAACCCGAGCGTTCGACAGGGCGCCGGAGACGGGGGGAGCTGTGGGTCTCTCGATCAAACAATTGAGTGCCAATGTCGGGGCCCAAATCGAGGGCGTCGATCTTGCGGGCGAGTCCGATCCGTCGATGATCGCCGCGATTCGCGCTGCGCTCCTCGAACATCAGGTGTTGGTCTTTCGAAATCAGGATCTGACGCCGGAGAGCCATATCGCGTTCTCGAAGCATTTTGGCGAGATCAAGCTTCCGCCGGTCGCGACCGCTCATGGTGGCCCCCCCGAGATCAACGTGATCGATCAGACCGATCCACGGGGCGAGGGTGCGGACGCGTGGCACGCCGATAATACCTACACGCCGACGCCGCCCATGGGATCCTTGCTTCGCGTATTGCAACTGCCCGCGGTCGGGGGGGACACCGCCTTCGCCAGCATGTATGCGGCCTATGAGGCACTGACGCCTTCGATTAGAAGCCTCTGCGACGGTCTTGCGGCGGTGCACGACGTCACGGGGTCGATCACGAAGGCGATCGCCCGGGGGCATAGCGTTGCGAACCTGGCGGATATCCAGAAAAAACTTCCGCCCGTCGAACATCCGGTCGTGATCGTGCATCCCGAGACCGGTCGGCGGGCTCTCTTCGTCAACGTCAATTCGACGACTCGTCTCGTCGGACTCAGCGAGGCCGAGAGCGAGATGCTGTTGCGCTTCCTCTTCGAACATGTGAAGCAGCCGGAATTTCAGGCGCGGGTACGATGGGATACGCGGACACTCGTCTTCCTGGATAATCGCTGCACGCAGCACTACGCCGTTGCCGACTACCGCGAGCGCCGAATTCTTCATCGCGTCGCTGTCGAAGGCGATCGCCCGGTGGGTGTTCGAGTCTGATCGCGGTTTCGTTCCCGCGGCTGGGATGAGAAGCGTTCGCCTATCGGTAGTTCATTCCCGGTGACTCCTCGAAGACGATCAGGATGCGCGCGTCCTCGAGGACGGTGTATCCGTAGACGGTGCCTGCCTTGACGTAGGTGAGCGTCCCACGGCCGTAGATGACCGGTTCGTGTCCCTGTTCACGCCATTCGATCTGCCCTTCGACGACGAATTCCAACCGATTGGCATCGTGGGAATGGTCGGGCGTGACGTCGCCCTTCGGGCGCTCGATGAAATACGCGTAGGGCGGCTTCAGAGGATTGACGAAATCTTGACCTTCGGGGCCGAGGAAGCGTGTCGTCTTGTGTGCGGCCGAATTCCCCCGCCCCCCGACGCGCTCGATCTTCTCTTCGAGGTTCGGACGGTCTTCCAGACCGATTATGTGCGCTCCCATGCTTCCACACCTCCTTTGGGAATAGGAAAAACAAGCTGGGTTTTCCGCGCCGCCGATAGTAGACATTCTGACAAATAGGCCCAAAGGGGCCCGTTCCGGGGTCGAGCTGCTCCGCAGGCAGCTCCATCTTTCCGGGTATCCGTTCGAGCTGGGCGCGGTTTGTTGCGGCGGACTGGGCAGGGGGTAGGGGATTGCCTGCGGTTCGGATGCGGCCTGCGGCCTTTCTTGCCAAGTTGGGATCCTCCTGGCGAGGGGATACTGAGACCGTTGAAACATATTAGGCGGCTGGACGACGACCTGGACGTGGCCGGGCAGGGCGAAATGCCTCACCACTTGCGGGGCGTTCATGGTGCGCAGACTACGCGGGGGCCGGCGAGTGGACGAGGTACCCTCCTCCTGGGCCTGGTGGGCATAGCTGCTCGGAGGCGTTAGTTGGTCGAGAAGGGGCCCCAAGCCCTTCGTTTGAGTGGAATAGTGTGTAAGCAGGCCAGAGGGAGCGCTCTCAGATAGGGGGGTGGGGGTCTCGGAAGGGCTTCTGGGCCTGAGAAAGAAGTCCCCCGTCCTGTGCTTCTCGAACTCTACAGCCTCAGACCTCGGCGGTAGAGCGTGCCTGACGCCTCAAGAATCCCCCCTGTGCCCACGCTTTCGCTTCCACCGCAGCGGCTTTCCAGTAATTCTCAGATAGGCATCACGGGAGTCACGCGCAAAGTGTTCGTCTGGACCGAACTTCTCCCGTGGATACGACTTGTTCCAGGCAAGTCGCGCCTTATCCCACGTTTGCCCGTCGTTCTTCTGTGCTGCAACCATCGCCAAACGTAGCCGCGTGTCCGTCATTTTCTGCCCAAAAGTAACTTCGGGCCCAAGTCGCTCTCGCTCAAGCTCCAGGAGCCGCCGCTTCGACTTCTGAAGGATCTGAACGACCTCATTCGTACTTGTAGCGGGACCGACATCGATTTGAATCGTGTCGAGAGCGAGACAGGCACCCGACCGAACCCAAGCAGAGGCCAGGAAGGGTTCCGGGGGGATTCCAGCGAGAACAAACCAAGCCCAATCGCGCGCGGCGAGTCCCAAGGTCCGTTCTAGATCCACCGAAATTCTCTTGAGTTCTGACAAGGCGGAACCGAGTCGCACCGGAAGATCCGGGAATCCCCGAATCGAGATTGTTTCGGTCCGTAGAGTCCAAGCACTGCCGGGCAACGCCGGATCAGCGTGAGCGAATGAAAGGGTGGCGATCTTCTCGATCTCCTGTTTTTCCCTGGGAAATTACGGGCAAGAGCCTGACTCGATGAGTTCCATCACCTTCTTGGGATGTAGCTGCGCCACGCTCGGATTCGTCCCCTTTGGGCCTATTTGTCGTAATGTCTAGTATCGGTGGTGCGGAAAACGCAGCTTGAAACTCCTATCCGCCACAGCCCTGAGCGGGGACGCCACCTCCGCCATCGCAGAGCGGCTCTGAGTGAACGGCGTGCCCTTGTCATCGTTCACTCGGATCAAGGTCCACAGTACGGCAGTGTCGACGTACAATGAGGTAGGAGCCCCCGATGTTCACCCTTCGCTTCGATATGCGCGCCCCGGACGAGGGACCGGCCAGCCCCGTGGATCTCTATCGCTGCGCGCTCGAGATGGCTGAGTGGGGGGAATCGCACGGCGCGATCAGCGCCCTGGTTTCCGAACATCACTCCTCGCCGGACGGCTACCTGCCCTCTCCGCTCATACTTGCGAGCGCGATCGTCGGGCGGACGAAGACGCTGCCGATCAATGCGGGCGCCGTGCTCTTGAATCTCTACGACCCGATCAAGCTCGCCGAAGACATGGTCATCCTCGATATCGTGAGCGAGGGACGCGTGAGCTACACGATCGGGCTCGGCTACCGCGCTGCAGAGTATGCGATGTTCGGTGTCGAAATGAGCGAACGCGCCGCCACGATGGAGGGCAAGCTGGGCGGCTTGTTGCGTGCCGTGCGCGGAGAGCGGTTCGACTACGAGGGGCGTCCTGTCCACGTGACACCCGCGCCGTATACGGAGGGTGGCCCCGTCATCTTCTATGGCGGCCAGAGTCGGGCCGCGGCAAAGCGCGCCGGTCGCTTCGGGCTCGGCTTCATGGCGGGCGGGGGCGATCCGTCCCTCGCCGACGACTACGCGGAGGCGGCTCGCTCGGCTGGGCACGACCCGGGCGCCTGCGTCATTCCCGCCGACGGTATGCACACGACGGTGTTCCTCGCGCGCGATGTCGACGAGGGCTGGCGTCGCTATGGCCCCTACATGCTGCACGACGCCAACATGTACGGCGCTTGGATGGGGCCGAACGACAAGTCCGCTTCGAAATCGCTGGCGAAGACGGTCGATGAGCTGCGAGCCGAGGACGGTCCCTACCAGATCTACACCCCCGAGGTCGCCGTCGAGTCCATCGGGCGGGGGATTTCACTCGGCTTGCAGCCGCTCTCGGGCGGCTGCCCGCCAGAGCTTGCGTGGGAGAGCCTCGCGCTTCTCGGGAGTGACGTCTTACCTCGCCTCTAGAGCTCACCCCAGAAGAACGCCCACCAATCCGCAACCGTCGCGGTAGCGGCGCACGCGCGAGTTCCTCCGAGTCGAGCGCCAATCGATCGAGCACTTCCGGTCCGAAGCGTTCGCGGATCCAAGTCGGCGGCCGTGATCCCTCCTGAATATTGACTCCGCGATCAGCTGAGTCCGTCAGCGCTTCGAGGACGCGGTCGCATGGGATTCGCCAGGTCGTCGGCGACGTTAGTCCGACCTCTCGGCGGCCCTCGATGCGCCATGAGTTTCCGAGGGAGTTCGCCTGCTGAGGCGCTGCGCGGCTCATCCACATTTTCCCGAGAGGAGCAGGTCTGGCGCTGGTCGATTCTCTTCGGGACATTCCACGAGCAGACCGTCAGCCATGGCGGCGACGATATCGAGCGCCGTGACGATCCCCAGGAGCCTTCCCTGCGAGACGACGGGGAGTCGGTGCAGACGGCCGCGGGCCATCGTATCCGCGAGGTTCGCGATCGATTCCGAGGGCCCGGAACGGGCCCCTTTCGGCCTACTTGTCAGAATATCTAGTATCGGTGGTGCGGAAAACGCAGCGTAAAACTCCTATCCGCCATCGGAGTAGTGGCATTCCAACGGAAGCGAGGAACCGAGGATGCTCGAGAGACGCAGCGTGTTTGGAAAATGGATCTGGCGATTCGCGTTTTTTCTGGCCGTGACGCTTTGGGTTCACGTCGCGGGTGCCCAGGAGCACATTTTCTGGATCGGTTTCGATGAGGATCCGACCAGCGAAACGGGATGTGAGATCGAGACGGCAGATGACGCTACCGTCGATCCGGGTGACCCCGAGCGACTTTCAGGTCTCGATGGCTATGTTGAAATTCGTGTGGATCCCTCTCCCTCGGATGGCAGTGCCACGCCCCAGGTGACCGGCACCTGGGCCGCGGAGTGCGATCGATTCACGGATCCCGCGGACCCGAACTGGACTGCGCCTCGCCCATTCGGTGGGACGGATGCGGACTGGGCGCTCAATGTGGATACGGGCCTGGCGAGTGCGGATGTCGTGGAGGCGTTGATTCCAGCCAGCTCGCTTCCCACCGGCGTGCTCGACCTTGGCTCGAAGACCCGGGTCGTGCTCTGGTCTCGGTCGGTGATGGGCTACCGAGATTATCTCGATGCTGACGATTCGGCGCTGTATTCTCACGAACTCCTCTACGCCCCCGAACCGGCTTTTGGTGGTGTGCTCATATTCCTGGGCTTCTTCGTCCTGGCCATGGGTGGCTGTTGTCGGGCCGGTAGGATTTCGCGAAGCGCTTTCTTGTGGGCTGGCTTCTGGGCGGCTTCTCTCGCCCAAGTCTCTTGGGCGATCGGGCTCTCCATCGATGGCGAGTTGGTCTCCTGGTCGGAGAGCGAGTTGGTCGCGACGGATGCGTCCCAAGACTCGGAGGCGGGGGATCCCTCGTCGGACCTGGTTGCCTTCTACGCTTCCGCGCTGGAAGACGGCAGCGGATTGGTGGTGCGGATCGACGTCTACGATCTGGAACCCGACGTCGGCTGCGACCATCTGGGGGACCCCAGTGCCTGCGCGGAGATCGTCGCGGATCCGGTCTCCACGGACCTCATCTCCACCGCGGTGGAAGCGCTGGGCGATTCGGAGAATCCCGACGAGAACCTGTTGGAAGATGCCCGGATCGTGTTGCGAGCGGGAACCTATCGGGAGACACAGCGCATCATGGTAAAGGCGGACGGTTCCTGGATCGTCGCTGAGGATGGAGTGGTCATTCAGAACCACCTCGAGGAGTTCTTCGACCTGGAAGTTGTTCCCGAGGCTGGGGGTGACCCGGTCGCTCCCTGGGAGGAGTGGGACGCTACCAGGAACCTCTACCGCTCGGTGAATGCCTACACCACGGTGGGCGAGGGCGTGACGAGAGCATGGGGCTCGTTCGTGTTGAGCGAGGCAGACAGTGGGAGCGGCGTGGAGGCCGAGGAGCGCATGCTGGTTTCGTACCCCTGCTATGGCGCGATCGCGAGCGATACGTTCCTGAACCACGAGGATGCCTCCTGCAAGAGCAATGAGGATCCACTGACCGCTTGCGACGAGAACACGACGACATGTCCTTTCATCGGCTCCGGGATCTTTTGGGACGAGAGCAGCGGTCACCTCTACGCGCGACTGCTGTCCGGCTCGAGCACCGGGGAAGAGCCGAGGCCACTGGAAGATCTACTCGATTCCAATTCCAGCTGGCTGGTCGACTCGAACCCCAACAACGTTCCGATGAAGGTCACGTTGGACGGCCCGTGGCTTCAGCTCGATGCAAGCCGGGTACACGTGGGCAACATCGAAATGGAGTTGGGCTCGATACGCATGGGGGGTGGCAGCACTCACAATGAGTTGAGCTACATCACGCTGGATGGTCCTGCCGTCGAATCGCCCATCGAGATCTATTCTGGCGGCTCCCATCACATCTTCGATCACCTGACGCTGGATCAGAAGTTTCCCGAGTGGCTTACCTGGGACGATACGAAGGACATCTACACGGGTTCGTTGCAGTACGCGGCCCTGACCTTGAACAGTCAGGGAGATGAGATGCCGGACGTGATCCACCACATCGAGGTCCGGAACTCAATTTTCCGGAACGCCCACGACGGACTGGAGCTGAACCTGGATGCGTATCGTCACGTTCTGATCCACGGCAACCAGTTCACCAACATCCAGGATGACGGCGTGCAGCTCGGGAGCTCTATCCATGACGTCGAGATCGCCTACAACGAGATGTTCCAGGTGGGAACGGGTGTCTCTCGGCATGCCGTTGGAGCGAACGACTACCCGGGCCGCAAGTACATCCACCACAACTTCATCGATGCCAGCACCGAAAAATACTATTGCCGCCTGGACAGCACCTCCAGCTTCTCTTCCAGCTGCGACGAAAACGGTAAGAACACACTTCGCGGCTTCAATCTCCACGGTGCCACCAGCAACCCGGGCGATTGGGGCGAGGACGGCGACGCGCGTCACTACTACAACAACACGGTGCTCGTGAACGATGAGATCATCGGCGTCGGATTACACGGTCAGAAGGGCGACGAGAACGAACTCCCCTTCTGGAGGCCGAGCCTCGTCCTGAACAACGTGTTCATCCAGACCAACTTCACCGCGAGCGTGATCTCCCAGAGTCCCAAGTGGGTGACCCTGGCGCCACCCGTTTTGATCATGGATGGGAACTACTACTACCGGCCGCCGCCGCCCTCCGGCGAGCCCACACCCGATGGCCCCTTCGTGATGAGCGGCAACGCCTGCGATTTCGCCGATTTCAAAGCCCAGCAGTGCAATAATTACGGGAACGAGCCGGTAGAGGACGCGACTCATTGGGACAGCATGCTGGGTGAAGCGGTCTTCAGTTGGGGAATCGAAGATCACGGAATTTCCGATGACGCCAACCTGAATGTGGGGAGCACTTCCTCCGGTTACGCGCCGGATGCCTGCTGGATCGCTGGCGAGGTCGCTGCGGTCAACCTCTCGTTGCTCGCTGAGAGCTACCAGGTCAGTACATCCCTCGATCCGACTCCCCTTTCCGATCTTTCGCTTCCGGTATGGCTGCCCGGTGTCGACGGAAACTATCGCGGTCACATCATGCCAGATTGTGCCGAGGGCACGCCCTGAGTCTGGCGGCCTTGGGACGTGTGCCTTATTGGCGAAAGCGCCGGGAGACGTGCTGGTGACGTTTCTCGATGCTTGCTGCGCGTTCCTCGGCGCTCACCTGGGGAGTGTCCGCCCCGGAACGGGCCCCTTTCGGCCGACTTGTCAGAATGCCTACGATCGGTCGTGCGGAAGATGTGGCGTTTAACGCCGATTTCCATACAAACCGTCTCGAACGCTCGCGAATCTCAACGCAGTTCAGACATCCGCAACACGGCGCGGGTATCGTTAGGGTAGAGCAAGCTTGACGTCGTCTCGAGATATCTTGCGAGCCTAAACTCAAACAACCGCCCGTCCACGAGCTCACACTCCATGGTCGCGTAAGCATTGGCGGTCGCGACTCCTCCCTCTCCCCCAGCGAAATCGCGTCGATTGCGACTGGTCTGACATACATAGCCGAGCTTACTCAAGACCTCTCGCCTCTTCGCCTCGTCGTCTCCGAACCAATTCCCATCGCGAAATATCACCAGATGCATGCATTTGCTTTGGTCTACACATTCTTCGGCGCCATCTTCACTGCACTGCAGGACGACGTCCATCGGAATCGAGATCCCCTGCCGATCTTCTCTCAGGCCGGTCGCTTCGGGATTCTTCCAGGCGCTTTTCGTGTGATAGACGAATCTCGCGTGAGCGGACGTCTCGTTGTCTCTGTTTCGGATCTTCGGGAATTGGTATGTGACCGAACCCGCTCCGTCATACGGAGTCTGGGAGGTCGCCGTCTTATCGTCGCCGTTCACCCCCTGCGGAACGAGCGCTTCCCAACCACTCCTCCCGCCAGATCGCACGCCCCCGACGTCGAGCTGAATATTATCATTGCTGTTGCAGGAGAGATCCATGTTGAAGAAAGCGCTCTCGTATTGGAGTCCTACTCGATGCAACACATCAGACCCCAGTACACCGATGTCTTCCTCCCAGAGATAATCGTTTGTGGTCGTCCGGTCCGAGATGTACGCCGTCGGCGGCAGGTCGTTGTTGTCGGGAAAATCGGCGGTCCCATACTCCCTTGAAACCTCGGGGTTGTTTCCGGCTCGATAGTTCCCGCAAGCCAGGTAATCGAGATCCGTCTGGAGAGCCGTGTAATTCCGCGTTCCGGAACTCGCATCGGCATCCGTACTCGAGGACCCAATGGATGCGAGCGCACTTGTCGTCAAGTCTCTTTCGGGGCGGTACCACGTCAGACCCGGGCCCTCGACGCAAAAGCACTGCTTGTGGAAGCCGGGGGCAGGATCCCCTCCTGTAGCCGGAAGTTCGTCTGCAAAGAAATCCGGGGCACAGTCGAACGTTCCGTTACTGCCCGCTTTCTTGCTCAGGTAGTTAGGCCCTTCGACGTCGTTCCGTCAGGCTCACCATTTTTTTGAGTTCAGGTCCTTCAGCATCCGGATATCCAATGCCTGCTCGGCGACCATCTTCTTGAGCTCGGCGTTCTCACGCTCGAGCTCCTTCAATCGCTTCGCCTCGGAGACATCCATCCCGCCGAACTTCGTCCGCCACCGATAGAACGTCTGCTCGGTGATGTTGTTCAGCCGGCAGACTTCTCGGATGTTTCCTGCCTGCTCAGCCTCGTTCAAAATCCCAATGATCTGTTCTTCTGTGAATCGCTTCCGCTTCATCTCGTCTCTGATTGGCCAAAAAGCCTAACGCAGAGACTGGATCCATTATCGCGAGGCCGGCCAGACCGCTCGAGCGTCGAGACGAGCGCGCGATGCCAGGCCGGCCGGACGGGCTCGGAGGCCACGTGATCGGCCTGATGGCAAACGGCCTCGGCGAGTCCAAGCTCTTCCTCGACGCGGTCTACGAGGAGCTGACGCGGGAAGAGGAAGCGCTCGCGGTCGTGCGTGTGCTCAAATCCAGCGTCTCGGTCGCACCGGAGCCCGTGGACTAGGCGCGCCTCACCTCGGAGACCACGCTGGCGATCGCCGGCATGGGTGGTTGAGGGAACTGCTCTGCGCGCAGTTTGCGCGACGCGATCGAGCTCGAGTGGGCGGAAATCCCCACCGCCGCCATCATCCACAAGGCCGTCGAGGGCTCTGCCAGGCCATGGGCAGGCTCTCGGGGGTGCCCGACTACCCCTTCGTCCTGATCGACTATCCCGTCATCCCGATGGCGATCTGGAGCAAGGACGAAATCCAGGACCTCGCGCGTGAGGTCGTCCCCGCAGTGCGGGCTCGACTGACGAGCTAGCGAGGCCCGGAGCTTCGCCGGAGAACAGACATGTCCGAAGGCGCCCGCCAGGTCGTCGAACAATTCAACGAAATCGTGAAACCGGAAGGGGGCAGCGTGACTCTGCTCTCGGCGGACGCGGGCGTGTTGCGGGTGCGCTACCAAGCTGGGGTCAACGAGGCCTGCGCCGAATGCGTGATCGAACCCGACGCCCTTGCCGGCATGATGCGGGACATGGTCATGACGCTCGACCCGGGGATCACCGAGGTCGAGGTGGAAAGCTGAAGAGGCGCTCGTCGGATCGGGCGCGAGGAGAGCCCCGATGAGTGAAAAGAACGCGGATCCGCAGGCGGTCGTCCTGGAGTACCTCGAGGACATCAAGGCCGGGCGGCACGAGGCGGCCTACGCGGCCTTCGCCGAGGACGCGACCTGGACGACGCCGCCCTCGATGCCCTGGCCGGCCAAATTCTTCGGCCGCCGCGACATCTTCGACGGCTATTTCGCCGTCGACAAGGGTCTGTTCACGACGGGAATGGACTCCTACGACCTCGAGACGACGCTCGTCGTCACCTCGGGTGAGCACGTCGTCGTCGAGATGACCCATCGCTCGACGGGCCTGAACGGCAACAAGTACGAGACCGACCATTGTCTCGTGTTCGAGGTGCGGGACGGGCTGATCCAGGCCGTCCGCGAATACATCGACTCGCTCTATCTCAAGGAGTCGATGATCGATCCGGCGGACGGATGAGCGACCGCGGCCGGACCCTGCACACGCCGGGACGCCTCGGCCCCGCCCGATCGCGGAGCAGACGAGCCCTTCTGGTCAGGACCACCGCGAAGCGAGCGCGGGCGGCGACCGCTCTCGTCTGCTTCGTGTTGGGACTCCTGGGTGCTCCGGGGCTCGCAGAGGCCACGCCCCGGGTCGTTGGGTACTACCCGGCGTGGGGGATCTACGCCCGCAACTTCGAGATCGCGGACCTCCCGGGCAACAAGCTGACCCACATCAACTACGCCTTCGCCAACCTCTCCGGGGATGAGGGTTTGCGAAGCCGCAGATGCGGTCCGCACAACCATCCGAACAAGACGCCAGACGATGTGGTCGAGAAGTTCCCCTTCCGAATCCGCCCGATCCGCACCGACCGGGGCCACGAGTTCCAGGCCCTGATCCACTGGCACGTCGCCGATTTGGGAATGGAGCACGTCTACATCAAGCCGCGCACGCCTCAGCTCAACGGCAAAGTCGAGCGCTCGCATCGGACCGACAAGGATGAGTTCTACCAGCTGCTCACGTATCGAGACGACGTGGATCTCGAGAAGAAGTTGGCGACATGGGAGAACTTCTACAACTTCGACCGGCCGCACGGAGCTCACGGCGGCAAGACGCCCTACGAAGCACTACGGGAGAAGCTATCCTAGTGAATAAC
Organism: Deltaproteobacteria bacterium; assembly: GCA_002719955.1. Classification (GTDB taxonomy): domain Bacteria; phylum Myxococcota_A; class UBA9160; order UBA9160; family UBA4427; genus UBA4427. Next base: position 18,729 of record PBFW01000028.1, read on the forward strand.
GTCCGGCTTGATTCCTGATATCA
>PBFW01000029.1 GCA_002719955.1 Deltaproteobacteria bacterium
CCGAGCCGAGCCGAGCCGAGCCGAAAATAGACCCCGACTAGGATCGGGCTGAGAACACGACGAGATCCGTCTGCCAGCCCTCGTTCCACAAGCCCTCCGCGACCTCCGCCGCATCCACCATTGAGTCCAGCCCGGTCACATAGACATCGAAATATTCCTTGCCCGAAATCGACCAGCGATGAATCGCGGTGGCCAGACCGCGCAGCGCCAATGAATCCGCAATGGCCTTGGCGTCGTCCTCCCGACGGCGTGTCGTCACGCGCACACCGTAGGGCGAACCCTCGGCCGCGGGCCGCGTCGCCTCCCGCGCGTTCATCCGCTCGAAGGCGATCCGACGGCGGATCGTGTCCGCGACGAGTTCGGAAGGATTCGACACACGACGTGCCCGGGCGGCGATCACCAGATGTACGTCTTCGATGAGCGCGCCCTTGGCGCGAAAGAGCCATCCGATGCCCGGAAGATCTCTCAGGAAAGGGACACCCGATTCGATCCGGGTCTGCTTCTGCTTACGATCCATCGCGAGCACCGCGCTCTCGCCGTCATCGAGGCGCGCCCTCACGGAAAGGGAGCGCTCGACAAAGGCCGGTCCGACCTCGGTCGGATCGCCAGCGAGCGCCGCCCGGGTCGGATCGAGAGTCGAGAGTTCGATTTCAAGGTCGAGTTGGATCTTGCCTTCTCGACCGGCCCTCACTTCGATGCCGAGTCGGGTTCCGATATCCTGCCGTTCAAAGCTCGTCGTGCGCGAGATCGAGGCAACGGACAGACCCGCGACATTCTGATCGGTGATCCCCGAGCTCTCCGTCACTGGAATCGGAATATTGAGTCCGGCGAAGATCTCGTGCTCCTCACCAGCGGCCACGATCAAGCTCGGTTGGATCAGAACCTCGTTGGTCCCCTCGAAATCCAGAGCGGCAACGGTCGCGCTCTGCAGGATCGGGACGGTGACCGCCCCCCCCGTCGACCCGGTGGTCTGGAACGAAACGCCGGAATCTCGCTGCACGCTCCCGAAAACGGTCGGAACACCTTGTAATCCACTGAGCGCAACGGTGGTGTCGACGAGACCGAAGAGATCGCCCGGGTCGTTCCCCGATGAGAAGGGAAGCTGAAAGCCGAAGGCGAGCCCATAATTCACGGGCGTCCGCAGCTCGGAGACCGTGATGTCGACGGCGATCAGTTCGGACCGCCGGTCGAGGATCTCGAGCGCCTCGCGGATCGCGAAATGGACCTCGGGGGCGGCCCGAATCAGCAGCGAGCGGCTGCGTCCGTCGACCGCGATCGAAAAATCCGCTCCGCTGAGGGAGGTCGCCGAAGGCACGGCCTCGCTCGTCGCCCCCTCGATGGGATCGGCAAACGAGCGAATCAGTTCCGCGACTTCGTCGGGGTCGCGATGGAGGACGCGCAGAATCCGGATCGATCCGGCACCCTCGATCGGTTCGTCGATCTGGTCGAGAAAGCGAAGGACACGTGCAACCCCCTCCGGCTCGCCTCGCACGGCGAGGCTATTCGTTCGCGCATCCGACCAGACCTGAATGCCACGATCCTCCCCACCCCCCGACTCCAGGAAGCCCTCGACGAAGGGCTCGACCTGCGCGACATCGCGATAGCGAAGGACGCGCAACCGAAGCGATTCTTCTTCGATGTGATCGAGTTCATCCACGAGCGAAGTCAGGCGCGCGATGGCTCGTTCCGAGCCACTCGCAATCAGACTATTCGTCGCCTCGAAGGGAACGAGGGTGACGCGACTGCCCGAGAGCGGTTCGATCACCTTGAGCACGTCCGTGAGATCGGCGCTGCGAAGCGGGATCAACGTCGTCACAAAAGACTCGCTGTCCGTCCCGGCATTCGGTTGAAAGGGCGCCTCTCCGGCGGCCTCCGCAACCGTGGCGATCCGCCAATTCTCCACCGTGGAAGGCAGGAGCGAAAAGCCCAGCAGCGAAAGCGACGACTCGAGAATCGACCAGGCCTCGGTCAGGCTGACGGGGCGCTTCGCCACGATCGACACCGTCCCGCGCACGGTATCTGGAACCAGGATCGTTCGCTCAGTGGCCTCCCCGACACGTTTCACGAGCGCTTCGATCCGGATGCGCTTCTGGTTGAGCGAGATCGTCTGCGCCTGGGCGAGCACCGGCGCCAGCGCCACCACAAGGAGGCCGAACGTGAGGGCCGATCGGATGGCCCGAGCGATGGGGGCAGAGCGAGCGCAGCACGACACGCGCAGAGGCTATCCGAGGGCTGTGCGGGTCGCTACGAATGACCCTCCGATGCGGGCCTCGACGAAGCGAGCGGATTCCGCACGTCCGAGGCGGGATCAGCGCCAGGGATTCAGGAAACTGTAGACCTCGACGTGAATCTGCACTCGAAGCTCGTGGACATGGGGGTCGAATTTCACGTCACCGTCCGGCACTGCGACGTTGCACAGATCGATCTTCTGCTTCCCGATTCCGACGTATCGATACCCGAAACTGAGATCGACCGTGTCGGTTAACGCGTAGTTCACACCCGCGCCGAGATTCCAGGTGAAGTCGCAGATCTCTTCCGAACCCGAAAGGACATTATCCGTTCCCTCGACCTGGAGCACGCTGAACCCGATCCCGCACCCGAGGTAGAAGCTCCCGGGCTCGAGCGATTCTCGCAGTTGGGGCTGTCGACCGAACCCGCCGAGATATTGAACCGGATGCCAGAGCTCGACGAGCGGAACATCGACCCAACTGTTCACGAGACCCGTCGTCACAGAGATGCTCGAAAAAAAATTGTCGGGCCCGAAACGCGTCTCGAGTTCGAACTCGCGCAGGCCGGCTGCCTCGACCTAGATTCGAACGGGCCAGTCGAGAAGCCGAAGATCGGCCAGCCACTCCCGCGGGATGAGTTCGTTCATCGGAATCGCAAGGCCGACCGCGCCGTCGACGAGCGGTGACGAATCTCCATCGGATTCGAAGAAGAAAATATCCGGAGGGCCGACATTCTGACCATCCGTATCGACGATCGCACCGGAGATTCCCAGCCCCCCCGACGCGTAGAGATTCCAATCTGCTGCGCTTTCGAGCGCGAGAAAGAGGCTGAACGCGACGACTGCCGCGGCGAGACCTCAGCTCAGAAAGACGCTTCGAATTCGTTGGCGGCCCACCACGTGATCGTCCCTTCGAGTCCGGCCGACTCGCTACATTTGAAACTCCGTGATGTGCCGGCCGGATGCGGGGCACCTCTTGATGATCGGTGTCACAGTTGGTCCGATTCGTGGTCGATTGAAGTGAGTTCCCCACAGTTGGACGGATCCCGGGCGGGGGCGAGGATCTGCAGCGCGAGCGCGGTTCTGGCGATGACGGTCACCGCGAGAACCACGACCCAGACGCTCGTCGTGACCGAAAGATGGTTCGGGAAAAAAAGGAAAACGCTGTAGGCGATCCCCGTCTCCCCTCCTTCAGCGAGTCCGGCACCCAGTCGGAGCCCGCGATCGTCGCGCGGCACCCTCTCCTGCTTCGCCTCCAGCATCCCGAGGGCCAGTGCACTCGCGATGCACAGGATGTAGAGGAAGAGCATCATCATCCATTGCGCCTGATGCGCCGGCACCGCCACGGCAAAACCGAGGACCATCGAGCCGTAGGCCGCCATGTCGAGCACGATATCGACGTAGGCTCCAAAATCGCTCACCTGGCCGGTCTGCCTCGCGAAGAGCCCATCGGTTCCGTCCGCAAGCCGTGACACCCACCAGAGCACAAAGGCCACCCACCAGAGGTGAAACGCGACCGCCGTGCTGGCCAGGAGCGCGATGGCGAAGCCGAGGGCGCTCACGTGATTGGGCGTCCACCCCAGACGTGCGTAGAGGGAGAGCAAGGGACCGGTAAAACGCGGAAGGCGAGCTCGAAAGACGTTGTCGATCATCCGACGATTCTACAGGACGCCTTTCGAACGCCGCCCGATGACCGCGCGTGCGCGGGACCGGCCTCGGCCACTCGAACCTGTCGCCCAAGGTGCGAACGTCATACCCTCATCGATGGAGCCCACCATGACACGGACGATCGTCGTCCTTCCGACATACAACGAAGCGGAGAACCTCCCGCTCATCGTTCCAGAGATTCTCGATCAGTCGCCCGCGCTCGAGGTCCTGATCGTCGACGACGGTTCGCCGGATGGGACAGGCAAGCTCGCCGATCAACTCGCCGAGCAGTTCTTGTTGCCGACACCGCGAGTCCACGTTCTCCATCGTCCTCTCAAGCAGGGACTCGGGGCCGCCTATCGTGCCGGTCTCGCCGCCGCACTCGACATCGGTGCTGACCAGGTCATCCAGATGGATGCAGATTTTTCGCACCCACCCGACAAACTTCCAGTGCTTCTCCACGAAATCGAAACCCACGATGTCGTCCTCGGCTCCCGTTATGTCAACGGCATCACGGTCGTCAACTGGCCGATCGAACGCATTCTCCTCTCGTGGTTCGGAAATCTCTATGCACGGCGCGCGACGGGCCTTCCGATCAGCGACATGACCGGTGGTTTCCGCTGCGTTCGCCGCCAGGTACTCGAGAAGATGGGCTTCGAGCGGATCCGCGCGGATGGCTACGCCTTCCAGATCGAGATGAATTTCCGCTTCGCGCACATTGGGGCACGAATCAAGGAAATCCCCTTCTTCTTTCTCGATCGAGAGCGCGGCGAATCGAAGCTCACCTGGCAGATCGGCTTCGAAGCCCTCTGGATCGTCTGGTGGCTACGTCTCGCACACAGACTCGGTCGCCTCTAGGCCCGGGTGCGCGATCGGAACGACCTCGCATGACCTTTTCTCGACGCATTCTCCTCCTCAACGAGCGAGATCTCGAACATCCTCGCGCGGGCGGCGCGGAGATTCACGTCGCGCGGATCTTTGCGCGCCTGGTCGCGCGCGGCCACCAGGTCACGCAATATTCGTCTGGCTTTTCTGGTGGTGATCGACGGACACGAATCGATGGTATCAGGATCGAACGCCGGGGGCCTCTTCCCCTCTACTATGCCAGCGTTCCCGGTCGTGTGCGCGCCGCCGCGAAGAGATCGGAATTCGATCTCGTGATCGAATGTCTCAACAAGGTCCCCTTCTATACGCCACTCTATTCCCACCTTCCCATCCTCGCGATCTGTCACCACCTCTTCGGAGAGGTCGCCTTCGATCAGGTCTCGTTTCCGATCGCGACCGCCGCCGTGCTCTCGGAGTCGGGAATCTCTCGCGCGTATCGGGATAGCCTCTTTCTCGCCATCTCGGACAGTACCCGTGATGATCTCGTGCATCGTGGGATCCGCCCGGACCGGATCACCGTCAGTCCTCCCGGCATCGACCCCGCCTCCTTCGAGGTCGATCCACTCGCCGATCGACCCGCACGCGCGACCTACGTCGGGCGACTCGAACGCTACAAACGGATCGACCTGCTGCTTCGAGCCGGAGCGCTCCTGGTCGATCGCTTTCCGGATCTCGAACTCCTGGTGATGGGAAAAGGGCCGGAGCGCGCGAGACTCGAGGCCCTCGCACGAAGCCTCGGCCTCGAGGGCCGCACGCGCTTCACCGGTTTCGTCGAGGATCGCGAACGAGACGCCTTGCTCGCCGGAAGTCGCGTCTGTGCGTTCCCCTCGGAAAAAGAGGGTTGGGGGCTCACCGTGATCGAGGCCAACGCGCTCGGAACACCCGTCGTCGCGCGCAACGCGCCCGGTCTGCGCGACTCCATCCGTCATGGAGAGACCGGTCTGCTGGTGGACCCGGTCGCGTCCGGAGCCGACGAGGCACGACGCTATGCCGAAGCGATGGCGATTCTCCTCGACGGCGGAGAGGAGGCGCGCAAGATGCGTAGCGCCTGTCTCGAGTGGTCGAAGCATTTCGATTGGGACCGCGCGGCAACCGAGATGGAAGTCGCGATCGAGAGAAGTCTCGGGGAGGCCCTTTCTCGATGACCGCGCCGCCCAACGAAGGGACACTCGTCGCGCGCCTCGAACGAATCGCGCGCATACTCGTCCCCTTCCTCGTGAGTGGGGCCCTGCTCGCCTATGTCTTTCGCCGCATCGATATCCGCGTCGCGCTCGACTACGTGACCGGCGATATCCTGCTCCGCTTCCTGCCCGCGCTCGTCGTCTTCCTGGGCTTCACCCTCGTGATCGAGGCCCAATGCCTCCACCGCGTCACCCTCGCCAATCCCACTGATGCGACGCCGATCCGCCGCGCCACCGCCGCTCGAATCAAGGCGGCCTGCTATCTGCTCGGCCTGCTCAACTATGCGCTCGGGGCGCTCGGTCTCTCGATCCTGCTGCAACGACGCGCCCGGTCCAGTCTGGCCGCCGCTGCGGGGATGGTCTTCCTGATCTCGCTCTTCGACATCGGCAGCGTCCTCGTCTGGGTCGCGGCCGGTGCCGCTCTCCTCCAGGCCGATGCTTTCGGAATACGACTGGGTCTGCTGGGCGCAATCATCTTCTCGATCGTGGCGGGCTTCGCCTTCCTGCGGGCTCCCCTTTCGATGGGCCCCCTCGAAAGGGTGCGCGAACTCGAGATTCTGCGCGCCCTTCGCTCGGCGCCCCTCGCGCTTCTCGTCGAGATCGGAATACTTCGGCTGCTTTTCGTCAGCAGTTTCGTGGCCCTGGTCGCCGCACTCTTCTGGGCTTTCGGGATCGAGGTCGGCCTGATTCAACTCGGACTGAACGTCGGCATCATGCTGGTCGTTTCAGCCCTTCCGATCGCAGCGGGAGGATTGGGAACGGGCCAGATCGTCTTCGTCGAGCTCTTCTCGGGGCTCGCCCCGGATGCCCAACTCCTCTCCGCGAGCATCGTCTTCTCATTCGCAATGATCGTGGCACGCGCGCTACTCGGGCTGCTCTTCGCACCCGAATTCACCCGCGAAGCGCTCGCGGCGGCCCGCGCAGCCAGCAAAGAAGAAGCGGCGGGGGACGAATCCGAAGAGCCCGGGCCGCGATGATCGACAGCGAACTCAGCTTCACGGGGGAACGGCTCCACGAAGACGAAGCCCTCTTCGGGATCGATCTTCTGAGACATCTTGCCGCCTATCAAGAGGCGATCCAAATCGCACACGAGTACCGGGCAAGGGATGTCCTGGAGCTGGGTTCGGGTACGGGATACGGAACCCGAACGCTCGCAGAGGCCCTGCCGAGGGTGGTGGCGATCGATCGCGTGGCCCCGCTCGCCGCGGGGCGAGAGAGTGCCGCACGTTTCCTCCGCGCGGACCTCGAAGCCATTCCACTCGAAGACGAAGCCTTCGACCTCGTCGTGAGTTTCCAGGTGATCGAGCACCTGGCCGACCCGACGAATTTTCTCGATGCGCTCGCCCGACCGCTACGGACCGACGGCGTAGCGCTCCTCTCGACGCCCAATCGCACGAATTCCGACGGCGAAAACCCTTTTCACCTCCATGAATACGAGAGGGAGGAGCTCCGAACACTGCTCGAAACACGCTTTGAGTCGGTCGAAATCCGGGGCGTTTCCGCCCGAGGTGAGGCACTTCGCTACCACGAGGAGAGGCTGCGCCGCATTCGGCGAATTCTTCGAATCGATCCCCTCGGACTTCGGCGATGGATTCCCCGAGCCCTCGTCGAATGGCTCTTCGCTCGCCTCGCCCTCGTCGTTCGACGCCGGATGGCCGCGGGCGGGGGAATGCCCAGAGCCCGACCCGCAGATTTCCTGATCGAAGGGGCGCATCCGGCCTCCCTCGACCTCTTCGCCGTCTGCCGTGGTCCTCGCCGGGCGAGACCGTGATTCCGCGGGCTCCGCGCCGGATCGAAGCCTCTCAAGCATTTCGCTATCTCGAGGGGCAGCTCGAAACCACACCCGGCGCAGCCGGGAGCCCGAATCGAAGCCGGGATGCGGGCGCCCTCAGTCGTCGATCTTCGCCGCGATCAGCCTTTCGAGGCGCGCGACTTCACGGCGTAGATTGATCGATTTCCCGCCGCTCACGTAGACGAGCCCGCGCTTGGCGCCCTTGGGTTTTTTCACATTCTTGATCGGAACGACGTGGACAGCCGCCCGCCCGGCATCTTTCTGCTTGGAGAAATGAACGGCCAATTCACAGGCGTCGAGGACGGACTCCGGCGGTGGATCCTCATCCCCCTGCGTCCGCAGGATGACATGACTCCCGGGCGCGCCATCCAGATGGAAGAAGAGATCCTTCCCCTTGGCCAACCGCGTCGAGAGCACGTCATTGCCCTCGTCACTGCGACCGACCCAGATCTCCATCCCATCGACGCTCAAATAGCGACGCGGGTGGAGCTTTCTTGGCATGTTCCGGTAGGCAGAGGGGAGCGTGGGGCGGGTTCGACGCGTCGAAGGGGACGATGCATTCGATTTCCCCGCGTGTCGCGCGAGGAGTCGCTGGACCTCCGCGCGTTCGAGAATTTCTTCGAGAGACTCCGCCTGGCGCGCCTCCTCTTCGAGTGCCTCGAGCGATTCCAGGTTCGTCTGGGCCACGTCGACCTGGCCACCCGCCTTCGCCAGACGCCGCAGCAATTTCTGATAGCGCTTGAAGATCGCCTCGAGATTCGCCTTGGCCGAGCGCTTCGGGTCGAGGGGGATCTCGACCGGTGCCCCGGTTTCAAAATCAGTCACGGTGACGGAGTCCGCGCCCGCCTCGATCCGCCCCAGGTTGCCTTTGAGCAACTCACCATGCCGCGCCAACGTGGTGGCTTCTTCCGATTCCGCCAGTTCCGCGGAGATCCGCTCCAGGCGGCGCGCGGCCGTCTTTCTTTCCTTCTTGAGAGCGCTCATCAGGTGGCGGCGATCCCCGTCCGCCGCACGACCCTCGATCAGCTCGGAATAGGTCTTGGCGATCTCGGCCAGGAGCGCAGTATCACCGGCTTCCGCAAAACGGTCCTGGCCGATCTGCGGGGCTTCGTTTCCTGGATCTCGATAGGTCGCGCCCACCTCGAGTTCGCTTCGGGTATCGGCCAGCGGCCGAAGCGCCTGCACCAGACGATCCTCTCCATCGAGCAGATAGAGGTTGGAACGTCTCCCGAAGATCGAGAGGAGCAGCGTGAATTCGCCTTCGCGCGCCGAAAACCGCAGCGCGAGTTGTCGATCACGCCCCCTCAGCTCGGCTCCCTCGAGCCGAGCACGAGACAGGTGCGCACGAAGATAGGCGCTGAAGGCGGGCAGGCTCGTGGGCGCGGCGGGCATGCGATCGAGCAGGCCCAGATGCGCGAGTTCCGGGCGCGTGTCGATCCCGATCGTGCCCTTGCGTTTCGTCGCTTCATCCCGGCGATAGATCGTAAAGGCGAGCCGACCGCGCTCGGGTTCGACCCATCGCTCGACGTGCCCTCCGACGAAGACCTCGCCGAGCGCTGCCGCTACGCGTTCGAGTTCGATCAGGCTCAACATGAGACCTCCGCGAGCCGGATCGTAGCGCCCGAACCCGGATGCCTGCGACGATCGGGCGGGCGGGTCTTCAACGCTGACATCGCGCGCAATAATGGGAGGAGCGTTGAGCGATGATTCGGCGTTTGATCGCATCGCCGCATTCGAGACAGGCCTCGCCCCTTCGACCGTAGACCTTGCGTTCGTCCTGATAGCCACCGTCGGAGCCGTCCGGTGCCACGTAGTCGCTGATACTCGACCCACCGGTTTCAATCGAACGTCCGAGCACGCGGTGGAGCGCCAGGGCGATCGCCTCGCATTCGCGCCGCGTCACGCGCTGGGCTGCCCGGCCCGGGCGCACGCCGGCGATGAAGAGCGCCTCGTCCGCGTAGATATTTCCCACCCCAGCAGTCACGGATTGGTCGAGCAGCATGCCCTTGATCGTGACCCGCCGCCGGCGATTGGCCCGGAAGAGTTCCTCCCCGGTCAGCTCGAGCGCGTCGGTTCCGAGGCGGTCCAGGCGCGCGTTCTCTTCCCCGCTGGCGAGCCACTGCACCTTCCCGAATTTGCGGACATCGCGAAAAAAGACCTTCGGGCCCTCGCCCTCCATCGTGATCTGGAGATGGGTGTGTTCGTCGGGTTCGAAACGCGGTTGCGCTTCGGGCGGCAGCGAGGCACGTGCGGTCGCCGAGAGCAGCCGAACACTCGTCGCCTCGCTCGAGAAGAGCTGACCCGTCATCCCCAGATGCAGGAGTAGCCGTGCCCCGCGATCGAGTCCCGCCACCAGATATTTGCCCGCGCGGTCGAGCGACTCGATGCGACGCCCGACGAGAGATCGCCGCAGGGCCGCCGGAGACGTCAAGAAGAAATAGCTCGGCCCCGTCGTTACGATCTCCTCGACGCGCTTGCCGACGAGGAAGGGCGCGATTCGGCGACGGGTCGTCTCGACTTCGGGCAACTCGGGCATCGCTTCGCCGCCTTCCTCTCCGGCCCCAATGGCTCGTCGCGCACACCTCGGGTTCGGCGGCGGCCTGCGATTTGGTAGCGTGAGAGCCATGGAAAAGCATCGGCCTCCTCCCGAGCGAAGCGGCGTCGAGGGCCGCCCCAGCAGACGCAGGAGGCGGAACGCCCAGCCCCTCGATGCGGATTGGCTCGAAGACGAGGCGATTCGTTACGTGGCCCAATGGGAGACGACACGGCTCGGGGTGCGCGACGTGCTGGTGCGGCGGCTGCGCAAGCGCTGTGAGCGTTCGGGGGAAGACCCGGAAACGCTGCTCGGCGCCATCCCCGAGGTGATCGATCGTCTCGTCGAGCGCGGCTATATCGACGATCGACGCTTCGCCGAACAATGGATCGAGCGAAGCCGCCGCCTGGGCCGATCGGGCGCCCGGATCCGGGCCCAACTCGAGGCCAAGGGCGTGGACCCGTCGCTGCTCGGCGAAGTGGAAGCCAGGGCCGAAGAGGAACACAGCGCCCAGCACTCGAGCGAAGATCCGGCCGAGACTCCGATCGACGAGGAGTTCCGAGCTGCCTGGCGAACGGCGAGCAGGCGAGGGCTCGGCCCCTTCTGCCCCGACGCGAGCGAACGAGCCGATCGCAGACAGCGCCACCTCGCCGTCCTCGCCCGCCAGGGCTTCTCTCGGGATGTCGCACATCGCGTCATCGATGCCCTCGTACCACCGGAGAAGGACGGCGACGGGGCCGGCCGATGAAGGGTTTCGTCCTCGGGTCTGGGATCGCGACCGGCTTGCCCACCTGGAACGATGGCTCCGAGGCGGCGCTTCGCGCGCGGACCCGGGATCCGAAATTGCCGCGCCGTGAGGGCGCTGCCCTCGCTCTCTCCGCCGACGGCGTTCGCTATTCGATCCTCGAAGCACCCTTCCATCTTCCGTCGACGCTTTCGCGCGATCCGCGCTTTGCGCCCGTCGCGGGTAGCCGCGCGGTCCCGATCGACTCCCTGCTCCTCACCTCCGGTGACCTCGATGCGAGTGCCGGCGCCCTCGCACTCCGAAGCGGACTCTCTATCCGAATCGCCTCTCCCCTCGCCCTGCGAAGCGAATTGCTCGATCACGATGCTGCCTTCACGTCGCTCGAGCCACTCTGGACGGGGTTGCCCTGGGATCGGCCCTTTCCCCTCGATCGCGATGAAGCGCTCGAAGCGCGGCTCTTCCCACTCCCCGGCCCCGTCCCGGATCATCTTCGCGAATGCTCGGCGAGTGCTGGACGGGCGCGCTGCGGGGTTCGGATCACGGATCGGCGCAGCGGCACCCGACTCGTCTGGGCCCCCAGGATCACACGCTACGATTCCGCCACGCTGGCGGAGCTTCGCGCGGCCGATATCCGCTTTGTCGACGGGACGTGCTATTCGGAGGAGGAGGGTCGCCGGATTCGTCCTGGCGTTCGTTGCGCAACGGAACTCGGCCATGGACCGATCGACGGACGCGAGGGATCGCTGGCGTGGCTCGCCGGGATGGGCGGACGATCGATCTATGTCCACCTCTCGGCGACCAACCCGATCTGCGACGCGTCGAGCAAGGAAGCGACTCTCGTCGCGCAGGCCGGAATCGAAATCGCGGGCGATGGATTGGAATTCGAGCAATGACCGAAACGACCGAACCTCTCTTCGATCTCTCCCGACACGCGGCGCTCAAGACGCGGGCGGACGGCGACGTCCTGGTCCTTCCCGAACGCGCGATCCGCATCGGCGGCAGCGGAGGGGAGATCCTGCGAATTTGTGAGGGTGGCCGGGGCCGCGACGAGATCGTGGCCAAGATGCGCGAACGCTATCCCGAGACGCCGGAGATCGAGACCGAGGTCGATCGCTTTCTGGCGGAGATGATCGAACTCGGCGGCCTCGCTCGCCTTCCCCTCCAAGCGAGGACTTCCGAATGACAGACGCCGCCGGAGACGGAGCACCCGGACCGCTCAATCTGATCGCGGAGTTGACCTACCGATGTCCCTTCCAGTGCCCCTATTGCTCGAATCCCATCGACTTCCGGGACTACCGCGAGTCCCTCAGCGCCGAGGATTGGGGGCGGGTCTTCGACGAAGCGGCGGCGCTCGGGGTCGTCCACGTCGGCCTCACGGGCGGTGAACCCAGTGCGCGACGAGATCTCGAAGAGATCGTCGAGCGTGCGGTGGCCGCCGATCTCTATCCCCACCTGATGACCGCGGGCCTTCCCCTCGACGTCGAACGCTTGAACGGACTCGCCGAACGCGGGGTTCGCAGCGTCCAGATCTCGCTTCAGGACGCAACGGCCGAGGGCTCCGATCGGATCGCCGGCACTCCCAGTTTCGAGCAGAAGATCGCGATCTGCGAGCGCACGGTCGAACTCGGGCTCGCGCTGACCCTCAACTGCGTCCTCCACCGCGACAACCTCGCCTCGGTCCCCGATCTGATCGCGCTGGCGCAGCGCCTTCACGCGGACCGGCTCGAACTCGCCAACACCCAATACCACGCGTGGGCGCTCAAGAATCGGGCCGCACTGATGCCGACCCAGGAGCAGCTCAGCGAAGCCAGCGAAGTCGTCCGTGCGGCCCAACGCCGTCAGGCCGAAGGCAAGGAGGATCCGAATCTAAAGATGTTATTCGTGCTGCCGGACTATTTCGCCGATCGACCCAAGCCCTGCATGGGGGGATGGGGGAAATTGGCGATGGTCGTGAATCCGACGGGGCTCGTGCTCCCGTGTCACGAAGCGGGCGAATTGCGCGGGCTGGAGTTCTGGAGCGCAACAGAACACTCGATCGCAGAGTGTTGGAACGACTCGCCCGGCTTCCAGGCGTATCGCGGAACCGATTGGATGTCCGAACCCTGTCGCAGCTGCGCGGATCGGGAGAGCGATTTCGGAGGTTGCCGATGCCAGACCTTCCGTTTATTGGGCGATGCGAGCCTCACCGATCCGGCCTGCGAGCGTTCTTCGGAGCATCATCAGATCGTGGCTGCGCGCTCCGAATCCTCCGCGGCTTTCGTTCCTCGTCGTTAGGCGAAGCCGCCACCTCGATTTCGATTTCCCATTCGCTGAAGAGCCCGCCCGCTCCCCGCGCGCGAATTCGCCATCGATGGGACCCGACCGCCTCGTGTGCAAACGTGCCACGCAGATAGACGCGGCCGCCGGGGCGACCCGGATCGTGGATCTTCGCCCCCGCCAAGATCGGATCGAACCCCTCCGCCGCTACGATCGAGTACCCAAGAGAACCGGAGGTCCCGGGCTGGGCGAGCAGCGGAATCGAAAAGGGACGACCGGTGCGCAGCTTCACCCTCCCCTGCCCGGAGAGATCGGGCAATGCGTGGCTCCAGATCGCGGGCTCTCCGGCGCGCGCGTCCCTCCAGACGAGGCGATGACCGTCGATCGCGAGGCCATCCTGCCGCGCGAGCGATCCAGAGAGCCTCTGTTCGACACACTCGCGAGAGGAGGGCTCGTACTCGCAGAAACGGATCGACGCTTCTTCGGCCTCCGACGCCATCGACCACACGATCCGGCGCCCCTCGACCTCGAGGCCCGCCACGTTCTCGACACGCTCGGCCGCAGAGATCGGAATCGACGCGCAGACATTCGCGGAATCGAGTTCACACGCGTGGTAGCGCACCAGAAGAGCGAGACTCGGCAGGCATTCGGTGTGGAACTCGCCGGGCAGACATCCGGGGGGCGGACGCGATTGAAAAATCAACTCGCCAAATGCGATGAGCCGGCCATCGTGAACGGGTTCCGTCAGGGGCGGAGTACCCGCAGCCAACACGATTTCCTGGGGTGAACACTGTCTCCCCCGCGAATCAACGCTGCACAGCGCCCAGCGACCACCGGCCTGGAGCAGCAGCGTCCGACCATCGAAGGAGCGAAGCGTCCAAGTCGTCCCGTCCGCGTTCTCGATCAGGGGGGCAGCTCTGCACTCACGCGTCTGGGCGTCTACCAGGCAGCCCTCGACCACTCGACCTGCGAGATCGTCCCGCCACCACACGATCCAACCGCCGGCCGCCATCGGAGCGGAGACAAAGCCGGGCGCGAGATCGTCGATCACCCGCGGCTCACATCGCCCCTGCGGCGGCGCATCGCCCCGAAGACGTGGAGCCGCTCGCAGTGCGGACTTCCGATCGTCGAGTCTGCACCATTCGAGGGCCGCATCGGTCCCCTCGCGGACTCGCCATGCGAGAGTGCGACCATCGAGTGACACGTCGTCCTGGCTTCCCGCGTGCTCCAGGATCGTCTTCGATCGGGGCTCCGCGCGCGACCCGCGCTTTGCGGTCCGAGAGAAGTCCGCTGGGAAAAGGGCCGCTTCGAGATCAAAGGGCGCACCGGGCTCTTCCGATTCGGCCGCGGGCCAGACGATCAAACGACCGGACAGAGCCGGATTCCCCGGCTTGAGTGTCCCTCCGGACGCGCGGACCGGCGTCGAACCCTCGACGCCGAGTACGAGATATTCATCGACAATCCGTCCGTCGAAGAGCCGGGCCCGCATCCGCAGGACATGGGGCCCATCGGGAACATCGCTGAGATCCCAGGTGGCGAGTTCTCGGACAGCGACCCCGGATCCGCCCCCGAAACTCCTTGAGGTACCGAACCCCTCGAGCGGATAAAAATCACGACCGAAGAGTCCGCGGGCGACGGCGAACTCAAGGTCCGCAAGGTCTCCGCCGCCGGCCTGACCAAAGACTCGGACCGGACCCGCGGCGGGATCGTGCAGCGACCCCGGGCGCGGAGATTCGATCCTCAACGCGAGATCCGGCAACTCCGCGGCAAGAAGCGCGGGCACGTCGAGCAGCCCCGCTCCATAGCTCGGATCGTGTCCCGGAGGACCGAGATCCCGAGCGCTCATCCGGATCAGGCGTCTGATCTCTTCGGGGGAGAGTTCGCCTCGCAGGCTGCGCAAAAGCGCGATCGAGCCCGCCACGTGGGGAGAGGCCATCGAGGTCCCGGCCCGACGCGCATAGAGTTCGCCCACAGGAAACAGATCCTCGGGGTCGAGCGCGCTCGACAGGAGGGATAGGATATTGCTCCGAGCGACACGCACCGTGCGGGGCGCATTCGGCCCCCCCCCCGGTGCGACGACGTCGATCCCCCAGCCCCGATTCGTGAAGCCTGGCAGTCGCTCGTCCCACCCGAGCGCACCGACGGTCAACGCGCCATCACCGTTTTCCGGAGCGCTGAATACGACGTCGCGCGACGCGTTGCCGGCCGAGGTCACGACAACGGTTCCCAGCGCCGCCACGATTTCGAGGATTTCTTCTGCGAGCGGGTTCGTCGGGCAAGGAACGCCACAGGACCAACTGTTGTTGATGACGCTGGCTCCGTTCTCCGCAGCGTAGAGGACGGCACGCCACAGCACCGAATCCCGGGCCGAGCCCTCGTCGGGAAAGCCCTTGAGAGTCATGATCCGGGCGCCGGGGGCGACGCCGGCGATTCCGATTCCGTTGTCGGCGACCGCAGCAATGGTCCCGGAGACATGCGTCCCATGGCCTCGCTCGTCGAAAGGGTCGGCGTCGGAGAGGTCGTTCTCGCTGTCGTAGAACCCGTCCTGGTCGCCATCGACCGAGCCGGCGAAGTCGAAGCCAGTCAGATCGTCGATGAATCCGTTCCCATCGTCGTCGATGCCGTTTTCGTCCTCGAGCCCCGCTCGACCGTCGCCGTCCAGATCCTCACCCGGGTTGACCCACACATTCGCGGAAATATCGGGGTGGAAGCGGTCGAGGCCGGTATCGACGACAGCCACGACGACGCCCTGGCCGACGCTCGTGGACCAGGCCGCCGGAGCGCGGATCTGATCGAGTCCCCAGAGGTCGCCGTAGGGCTGGCCCCAGGAACCCTGCGACGAGAGGAAGGGGTCGTCGAAAGCCGGCCTTACCAGGTCGAGCTCGATGCGATGGTCGGGCTGCGCGTAGGCCACGTGCGGATCGGCGCGAAGGCCCGCGAGGACCTCGCCCATCTCCTGGCCGGAGGGGACGCTGACGCGGTAAATGTGGCTGAGATCGGGCAGGGCAGCCTCTCGCGACCGACGGAGGGTGGTCAGGCGGGGGGGTTGGGGGGAGCGGCGGAGCGACCGGGCTAGACGACCCCGAAGCGCTCTCCGCTCGCTGGCGAAGTCGGGTCCGCCCGGCTTGCGGAACAGGGCACGATGCCGTCCCAACACGAGCCGGTCGTGCAGGCGGTCGAGGCTGTCCGAAGAGTCGGCCGTATGCTGAGCGAAAGATTCCCCCCGGGTGGTCAAGCGCTCAGCGCACTCGTTGAGAGCGTTCGCCCCCTGGGAATGATACTTGACGATGATTCGCGAAGAACTCGCCGCCGGGCTCGATGCCTGGGCCGCTCCCGGGACCGGCATCGGGCCGGGGTCGATCTCGACGGCAGCGACGGTCGCGACCGCCGTCATCAGGAGCCAATACGGGGCACAGCGGAAAGCCAGAACCCGCAGGCCGAATTTCTTGGGGGGACAAAGAACCGTTTCGGCCTGGGCCTGGGCTGGAAGTCGCACTGATCGCGCCTCGTCGGTTGAACGCGGGCTCCATCGATTTCGAGGGCCCGTGAGAAATTCTGATTCCACCGGGGGGGCCAGGGCCGGCGCCACCCTCCAACCCCTATGGAGCAATCTGCCGGATCGGTCCATTCGCGGACCTGCTCGAATGTGGGCAAACCGGGAGACAAGTGGCAACCGAATGCGCTTTTGCAGATCTAGCGCTGGTCAGGATTTTAAACCCTTGACGCCTTCCAATCGGTGGATCGCCGGGTATTTCCTTGTATTCTCTGGCTTCGGCCTCGACCTAGAGGCCAGCTCAAAGGAGGAATGGTCTGATGTTCAGAGTTTGGGGGAGCGGCCTGATTGCGGCGGGTCTCGTGCTTTTCGCCGGCGTGTCGTTCGCGCAGGACGACTGCGGGACGGACTTCAACGGAGATGGAATCACCGACGTTGCGGATATCGAGGTCCTGCAGGCCGCGCTGGGGTCACTCGAAGGCGACGATGATTATGTAGCAGCAGCCGACCTCGACGGCGACGGTGAGGTGACCGTAGCGGATTACGGAATCATGCTGTCCTGCAACTGATGAATATATGGTTATGCCGATTCGAAACGCGCCATCGGATGGCCGCGTCGGAAGTTCGGGGATTCAAGGGGAATACGATGAATGGACGAATGGCGCTTCTCGCGCTTTCTTTGGTTGTTATGTTCGCATCCGCAGCGAGCGCGGAACTCACTTGGACGGCGACGGCCACCGCGAGTGGCGGCGACATCAATAATATGACGCCCGGCGATACGGTGACGATCGATATCACGTTGAGGAGCGACGCGGAGGGCGTATATGGGTTCGGCGGCGCAGCCTATGGATACGACCTCGAGTCGGTCACCCTTGATGGGGCGAACAGCTATGGCGCAGTGAATGTTCTGAACACCATCTGCGTAGCGGGGCCCATGTGTTTCGGTGGTATGACCGACCAGTTGGCGGGCAATCAGCCTGTTGTGCAAGGCGCTGAGGTGCAATTCTTCAACGGCGTTTCGATCACGCCGGTCACTGGGACAGGCGCCGCCGACGAACAGAGCAATGTTCCTGGCTTTGCTGTTGGTGATGGGCAATTCCGGCTCACGTTCACTGTGCATGCGAACTCGACGATCCAGATCGGCGATGGTGGCTCGGGTGACGGAGCGATCGGAAACGGCGGTGCTTCGCTCGCCTCGAACAACACCTCCGTGGCCTTCTCCGTGATTCCGGAGCCGGCCACGGCCCTGCTGATGGGACTCGGCCTCGCGGGGCTCGGCCTCGCAGGTCGGCGGGAATAACTTTCGAGTTCTCCATGTCGCGACTCTTCCCGGTTGTGGTGGCTAGGAGAACTTGAGTTGTTGTACGATCAAGACACCCTGATCTCTTCGGAGATCAGGGTGTCTGTGTTTGTGGCGGAGATCGGCCGTTGCTATGAACTTGGTGGGTCGGCGCGGAACGCAGCAATACCCATCGAGCGCGGCCTGAAGCAAGCCCCCCCCCCATCTCGCCACAGCCTAGACGGGCGTTGGGATCGTTCTTCCTCGACTCCCTCCGGCGGCCTTGCGCCTCGATTCTGCTTGGGGGCGTCGTGAAGGCTCGCGAACCCCTGTTCTTCGAGATCTTGAGCGGCGCGGTCCCAAGGGTATCGAGGCTCTCCGGGCTGAGTGATGTCGGCGATCATGGACGCGGGTAGTCCGAGCCTCAACGAGTCTATTGGGGACGAAGTCCCCTCCCGAGCTCGCTGAATCTGTTGTTGTGTCAGCAGGACAGCCCGGCTACAGGATCGCGGTGAGCGCGCTGGTCGGCGGCATGGGAATTTCCGAGGCGAAGACGCTGCGCGAACTCGAGCGGGAGAACCGCGAGCTCGAGAAGCTCGTTGCGCTGCACGGAAAGCTGACCACGATCAAGGCGATAATGGCCCCGAGTTCGTCGCAAAGAAGGTTCAGGAGTGGGTCGAGTACCGACACATCAACGCCCGCTTCATCGATCCCGGCAGCCCCTGGCAGAACGCGTATTGCGAGTCATTCAGTGGCGTTTTCCGAGACGGATGCCCGAATCGATGGCTCTTCGAGTCGGTCCGCGAGGCTCGGGAAGCCACGGAAGCGTGGCTTTACGAATATAATGTGGATCGACCCCATGGGTCGCTCAGCGGGCGTTCGCCCGCGTTGTTTTTTGAATAATGGGAAGAAGAGCAGAGGGAAGCAGCTTGATGGTCAAGCGCAATCCCTAACACAAGGGCTGGTATCGGATCTTTGGGCTTGGCAATGCGTCACCAACTCCTCAGGCCTTCGGGTCCTCCTCAAGAGGCTGGTGCTTGCGAAGCTGAGAGGGACCGAGGCGCGGAGTCGAAGAATGGGCGCCTACGTTCGTGCGGCCAGCACCGGGCGGCGCGGACGTGGAGAATCCCGTCCCCGTCGGTGTCCACCGGCCTCCTCTCTGAAGCAGCTTCTGGTTCCCTGGGTCGGGGTCGGATCAGGGCCGGCGGCGAAGCCCCACCACTGCGAACACACTTCCGAGCGCAGCGAGGCTCGAAGCGATGGCGGTCGGTTCCGGAACGGTCACGGTGACAGAGGTGTTGTTCGAGGCGAGCGGAAGACCGCCGTTTCCGATCGCTCCGTCACCCGAGCCACCATCGCCGATCTGGATCGTCGTGGTCGCATCCACACTGAACGTGAGCCGGAATTGCCCATCACCAACAGCAAAGCCAGGAACATTGCTCAGTTC
>PBFW01000030.1 GCA_002719955.1 Deltaproteobacteria bacterium
CTTCCTCGATCCGATCTACTCCTCGGTCGTCTTTCTCGCCATGGAGTCGGCGGAGCAGGCGGCGCATTCGATCGATGAGGCGCTCGCCGCGGGCGACGTGTCTGCAGCCAGGCTGGGGACCTTCGAATCCCGGCTGAACGCAGGCGTGGGGGTGATCAGCCAGCTCATTCACGCGTTCTACGACCCGGACCTCCGCTTCGGCGACTTACTGCACCGCCACCCCGATCAGCGTCGCGCACTGATCGGCACCACCGTTGGTGAATCGAAGCGCAGTGTTGGTGCCGAATGGTAGCGAAGAGGGGAGGCCGTGAATCGTGACTCTCGTCCCCGAAGGATACGACATCCTCGCTTCGCAAGCAGATCGCAGCGGCAACACTCTCGCTTCCGGAAAGGGTACACGCGGCGCTGTTATTGCCCCACTGCGCAACCGACTCGGTTTGCCGTCGGTTGGTGGCAGGGATAACGTTCGTCGCGTGCCCTCCCTTTCCGCTGAGAAGCGCTTCGCGATCCTGTGCGAGATCGTCCGCGCACAGCACTTCGCGTGGCGCGAAGCCGTCGCCGAGTTGTGTCCTGACGTGCCCGCAGACGAAGTCGCCACACGCATGTGGCAGTTGACTGGTGTCGCCACCGGGCGTGCCTACGCCAAGCACGCGGACCCGGAAGCTCCTCTCGCCGCGCAGGCGGCGCAGAGTGTGGTATTCAGCAGCCAGTGCATGGGTGAAGACGCGGTGGCGGAGGTTCACGACGCGGAGGCCTTCGTGCGTCACGACGACTGTCCCTGGTACGACTGGCACGATCGCAAGGGCCTGCTGGCCGAGGATCGGCCCGGGTGTGATGCGTGGTTCGCGAGCACACTGGAGACCCTCGGCGCGAGCATGGGACAGAGGATCCACTTCGAGACTCTCGAGGCGTTGCCCGAGGGCGGCCGTTGTTGTCGCCGTCGCATCTGGGTTGACGAGGAGTGAGTCCGGTCTGGAGAGCAGAGGCGTGACAACCACGCCGGCGAGGCCCCAACGCGTAGACCCCCTGCTCGTCGATGACGCGGGCCATGCCGAACTCTTGCTCGGCAACGAGGCCATCGTGCGCGGTGCGCTCGAGGCGGGCGTGGGTCTTGCGTGTGGCTATCCCGGCACGCCGTCGTCCGAAGTCACCGACAGCTTCGCGCGGATCGCCGGCGACCGCGGGATCCACTTCGAGTACTCCGTCAACGAGAAGATCGCGCTGGAGATGGCATTCGCGGCGTCCCTCGCCGGCACGCGTTCCATCGTGGCGATGAAGCACCTGGGGCTGATGGCGGCCGGCGACCCGCTGACGACGATTCCGTACGTCGGGACCATCGCGGGAATGGTGATCGTCAGCGCTGGCGACCCGTCGTGCCTGACCAGCCCCAACGAACAGGATCAGCGCCACGTGGCGCTGATGCTGCACATCCCAATGCTGGAGCCGAGCACCGCGCAGGAAGCCCTCGAGATGACCCGGTTCGCGTTCGAGTTGTCCGAGAAAGCCGAGTTGCCGGTGATCCTGCGCCCGATGACGCGGCTGTGTCACACCCGCGCCGAGGTGAAGTACGGCGCGCTCAGGGATCCCGAATTCAAGGGCTTTCGTCGCGATCCCAGCCGGTTCGTTCCCATCCCCGCCAACGCGCGACGCCTGCGCGGCAGGGTCAACGAACGCATCGGCATCGCCAGGGACATGGTGGCCGCATCCGGCTTCCTGCAGAGCCACGGAAGCGGCAAGACCATGATCGTCGCCACGGGAGTGCCGAGCCCCACCTGCCTCGACGTGCTCCGTTCGCAGGGCCTCGAACGCGAGGTGAAGCTGCTGCACCTGGGTGTCGTGTTCCCGCTCGCCGACGAGTGGTTGCTGCAACAACTGCGAGACGTGGAGCGCGTGTTGGTCCTGGAGGAGTTGCTGCCGTTCATCGAGGACTCATTGCGCGCACTCTGCTCACGACACGGACTCGACGTGGAGATCCTCGGCAAGGGAACCGGCCATCTACCCGATCACTTCGAATACGAGCCTCGGGTCATCCAGAAGGGCATCCACGCTGCGCTGGGATTGGGGGATCCCCCGCCAGATCCCATGATGGCCGAACCGGTACCGACCCGTCCACCGGTGCTGTGCCCGGCCTGCCCCCACCGCGCCGCGTTCTTCGCCGCCCGGGCAGTATTTGGCGAGGACACCCTCTACTTCAACGACATCGGTTGCTACACGCTCGGTTTCGGTGCGCCACTGAAGGCGGCCGACGCGCTGTTGTGCATGGGCGCAGGCTTCACCCTGGCCGCGGGAGTCAGTCGGACGACCGGCGAGCGGACCGTGGGCTTCATGGGCGACTCGACGTTCTTTCACTCCGGGATGCCGGCGCTGCTCAACGCCGTCAAGTCCGACGCGAACATGGTGGCGGTGATCATGGACAACGAGGTCACCGCCATGACCGGGTTCCAGGAGAGTCCTACCGTCGAAGCCGAGAGCGGTCATCCGAAGCGCCGCGTCGACATCGAGGGCGTCGTGCGCGCATTGGGATGCGAACACGTCGAGACCGTCGATCCGGACAACCTCGCGGCGACGACACAGGCTTTTCGTCGGGCCGAGGCACGAAGTGGGCTGGTGACCATCATCACCAAGCGGCCCTGCCCGGTGTTCTTCCGCAGGGTTGGCGATGGCGGGACACCACGCAAGGCCGGCGAAGAGTCACCGGGAGAACCCTGGTCCGTGCCCTACACCATCGATCACTCGCGCTGCCAGCACTGCGGCCGGGACGCCTGTGGCCAACGCTGTGACCAGCCCCCCACCGAGTCGTTCCAGCGCAGCATGGCACGGGCCCGCTCGCTCGAGATCGGTACCGCAAAGAACAACCCGCCCAAGGTCGCACCGTGCGCCACGAAGTGCCCACTCCACCTGTGCGTCCAGGGCTACGCCGCGCATGTCGCCAGCGGGGACTACGCCGCGGCCTTGGAACTCATCATGCAGCACCTGCCGCTGCCGGACTCGGTCTGTCGGGTCTGCCACGAGCCATGCCAGATTGCGTGCGTTCGCTCAGCCATCGACGAGCCAGTGGGGATCAACAACCTCAAGCGTTTCGTCCTCGACTGGGCGGCAGAGCAAGACGAGTTTCCCTACCAACCAGACGTCGAGGAAGCGCACGGACGGCACGTCGCCGTGGTCGGCGCGGGCCCCGGTGGGCTCGCCGCCGCACACGAGTTGCGGCTGCGCGGCTACCAGGTGACGGTGTACGATGCCGCCAGTGAGCCCGGCGGGATCCTGCTGAGCGGCGTACCCCGCTATCGCCTGCCACTCGACGTGCTCCGCCGTGACGTCGAGCGTATCCGCGCGGCTGGAGTGCAATTCGAGCTCGGCCGCCGTCTCGGCGACGACCTCGATCTCGACTCGCTCGTCGATACTCACAACGCGGTCTGTCTGGCGATCGGCGCCGAGCTGGGCCGCCGGATCGAGCTTCCCGGAGTCGGACCAAAGGTCGTCGACGCGCTCACCTACCTCGGCAGCAACCGTGACGGCGGCAGAGCCACAGCGCGGCGTGTGCTGGTCATCGGCGGCGGCAACGCAGCGATCGACAGTGCACGCACCGCCTTGCGTTGCGGAGCAGAAGAAGTCGTCATCGCCTGTCTGGAGAACCGCGCCCAGATGCCGGCCATCGGGGCCGAGATCCACGAAGCCGAGTTCGAGGGCGTGGAGATCAAGGATCGCCTGCAAGCAGTGAGACTCTGTGACGAGGGAGTGATCTGCGCGCAAGTGGAGCCCCGGGTTGCTGATGACCCCAGCCTGCAGCACGACCCCAAGAACTTCGATGTCGTAGCCGGCACCGACGCAATCATCGCAGCCGACCAGGTGATCCTCGCCATCGGTCAGGAGGTCAACACCGCGGCCATCGCGTGGGAAGAGGACCAGGTGATCATCAATCTCGATACCGGCGCCACCAGGCGAGCTCGGGTCTTCGCCGCCGGCGACGTGACCGGCGGGGCACAGACCGTGACCGATGTGATCGCCCAGGGCCTGCGTGCCGCCTGGGGTATCGACCGAGAGCTGCGCGGCGAAGCGGCTGCGGATCATCGACTACCACCACCGCGCGTCTCGGCACAACCGGCTGCGGAGCGGCCCGGTGTGCACCGGCGACACAGCACGCAGCGGCAGCAGCCCGCCGAACTCGATCGTACGGAGCGAACCTCCAGCTTCGCGCAGGTGACCGGTGTCTTGACTGAGACGCAGGCCCGCGCAGAAGCCGAGCGTTGCATGATCTGCGGACAGTGCGGCAATTGCCGCTCGTGTCTGGATCTGTTCGGTTGCCCGGCCATCTTCGTCGATCCGGACATGCGGGTGCAGATCGATGCCGGCCTGTGTGTTGGCTGCGGAGTGTGCGCGCAATTCTGCCCCAACGGCGCCATCCATCCGGTCGCGCCAGCGAGTTGCGAGGTGAGCGATGACTGATGAACCGTTCCGCATCCTCGTGGTAGGCGTCGGCGGACAGGGCGTACTCGTGGCAACCAAGGTCCTCGGCGATGCCGCCATGAGCGCCGGGCAGACCGTGCACGTCGGGCAGATTCACGGCATGTCCCAGCGGGGCGGCAGCGTGGAGAGCACCGTCGTGATCGGGGCCGCGCACACGAGTTTCGTCGGCCCGGCCCAGGCGAATGTGGTTTTGGGCTTGGAACCGGTCGAGACGCGGCGCGCCCTCAGTCGCATGTCAACGAATACCGACGTGGCGATGAGCACCAGTCCGGTTGCGCTGCCGTCGATGTCCGTCCGGGGCGAGAGCTATCCCGATGTGAGTGGCATCACCGATGAGATCCGCCGCGTCGCCCGCGGTGTCATCGCCCTCGATGCGACGGCGCTCGCCCTCTCGGCGGGTGATGCACGCTGCCAGAACGTGGTGATGCTCGGCGTTCTGGACGGACTCGCCCTGCTCCCCTTCGATCACGACGCATTGGCCATGGCCGTGGACCAGCAGAGCCCCGAGCGATTCGTGGAAACCAATCGCCGGGCCCTCGACCTGGGCCGCCAACGCGGAAAACAGTTCCGGCAGCAAACCGGCGAAGAGAGGTGCTTGCAACCATGACGTTCAAGATCGGCATCGACGTCGGCGGGACATTCACCGATCTGGTCCTGTGGTCGGAGACCTCAGGCCTCTCGACCTTCAAGACCCTCTCCACGCCAGCGGATCCATCGATCGGAGTGCTGTCAGGGATCGGCTTGATGGCGGACGCGCTGGGATTCAGCGTCGCGGAGTTCGCGGCCCAGACCACCTCGATCGTGCACGGCACGACGGTGACGACGAACGCCACACTCACCCGCAACGGCGCCAAGACCGGTCTGCTGACCACCTCCGGGGTGCGCGACGCACTGGAGATGCGGCGGGGCATCCGCGAGGAGCAGTACGACAACCGCTACCAGAACGTCGAACCGCTGGTGCCGCGGTACCTGCGCCGCCCGATCGCCGGTCGCCTCGACTACAAGGGCGGCGAAGCGACCCCGCTGTCGATGGAGGATGTGCAGCACGCCCTCGCGCTGTTCAGGTCCGAGGGCGTCGAGGCAGTCGCCATCTGCTTCATGAACTCGTTCGCCAACCCCAGTCACGAACGCGCGGTGGCGGAGATCGTGCGCAGTGAGATGCCCGAGGCGTTCCTCTGTGTCTCATCGGCGGCATCGCCCACCATCCGTTTCTACAACCGTGTATCGACAACCGTGCTAAGCGCGTACGTCGGGCCAATCCTGCGCGACTACCTGGACAGCCTGACCACGCGTCTCGCACAAGCAGGCTTTGGCGACGTGCTGCTGATCATGCAGTCCAACGGCGGCGTCGCCCTTCCCGATGTGGTCTCCGCGAATCCAGCAACCACGCTACTGTCGGGGCCGGCTGGTGGTCCATGCGCCGCCGCGGCGTATTCGCAGACCCGGGGTCATGATGATTGCATCGTCGTCGACATGGGCGGCACCAGCTTCGATGCGTCCGTGGTGCGCGGTGGCGCGGCGGCGATGACCCACGACGGCGACATCGACCGCCTGCGCATGTCGTTGCCGATGCTGGCCATCGCGACGATCGGCGCCGGCGGTGGGTCGATCGGCCGGGTCGATGTCGGGGGCTTGCTGCGTATGGGGCCGCAGTCCGCTGGCGCGATGCCCGGACCGGCCTGCTACGGTCGTGGCGGTGATCAGCCGACGTGCACGGATGCCAACGTGGTACTCGGCTATCTCGATCCTGGGTTCTTCGCCGGCGGCGAGATGACCCTCGATGCCGAGGCGTCGCGCGATGCCGTCCGGGAATTCGTCGCCAGACCCTTGCAGGTGAGCATCGAAGCCGCGGCGGCGGGGATGTTCCGCGTCATCAACACCAACATGGCCCACGGTGTGCGGGAGATCACCGTGCAGCGTGGAGTCGACCCCCGCGAATTCCCGATGGTCGTCGCCGGTGGAGCCGGCGCACTTCACGCCTGCATGATCGCCCGGGAGCTCGAGATGCCCGGCCTCATCGTCCCGCGCACGGCCTCGGTACTCTGCGCGTGCGGCATGCTGATGACCGACCTGCGGCACGACTACGTGCGCTCGATGGTCTGCAACCTCACCGATCTCGACCTGGACAAGGTGCAGAGTCTGGTCGCCGAGATGATCGACGAGGGCACCACCGAGTTGCAACGCGAGGGGATCACCGACGACTCCGCCGAGTTCCAGGCCCAGTTCGACCTGCGCTACCTCAAGCAGTACCACGAGGTCACCGTGGATGTCACCGCAGAGAGCATCGCCATCGGTGACCTGACCCAAGTCGCCCAGGCATTTCACGCCGAGCACGATCGACTCTACGGCTACGACCTGTCCGAGAAAGGCACGCAACTGGAGCTGATCAACCTGCGGGTACGCGCCGTCGGCCACGCGGAGAAACCGGAACTGCCGCGGATCGAGAGCGGTGGGAGCGACCCATCGGCGGCAAAGAAGAGCACTCGACGCGCCTTCTCACCGGAGCAGGATGAGTTCGTCGAGATGCCGGTGTTCGACGGCGAGGCGCTGTTGGCCGGCAATGTGATTCGCGGGCCGGCGTTGATCGAGCGCATCGACACGACCATCTTCGTCGCCCAGTCGTTCACCGCACAAGTGGACGAACACGGCAGCGTGGTCCTGACAACCTCGGAGGAGCGGTGATGTCTGACATCGTGATCGACAAGGTCCTGGTTTCGATTCTCGGAAGAGCGCTGAAGGCGATCACCGACGAGATGAGCCTCAGCATGGAGAAGACCACGCGCTCGCCGATCCTCTGCGAGGCGAAGGACTTCGTGACCGGGCTGTACGACGCCGAAGGCGGCATGCTCGAGCAGACCGAGAACCTGCCGATCCTCAGCTTCTCGTTGAGTCCGGTCTGTGCCCACATCGCCGAGAAGTTCCGGGGCAACGTGTTCCCAGGTGACGTCTTCTTCCACAACGACGTGTTCACGCTGGGCAACCAGAACAACGACGTCGCGGCGTTCAAGCCGATCTTCAGCGGCGAGGAGCTCGTCGGCTGGTCAGCGACGAAGGGTCACCAGGCGGATATCGGCGGCAACGTGCGCGGCGGCTACAACCCGAACGCGACCGAGGTCTGGCAAGAGGCGCTGCGCATACCAGCGGTCAAGGTCGTCGAGCGCGGCGTGGTACGCCAGGACGTCTGGGATCTCATCTTCGCGAACGTCCGCCTCGACATCGTGCAAGAGGACATGCGCGCGGAGATCGGCGCTTGCACCGTCGGCGAACGACGGTTCATCGCTTTGATCGAGAAGTACGGCCTCGACGTGTTCCGGGCCCACACCGACGACCTCATCGAGGCGACCCGCAAGATGATGCAGGCGGAGATCCGCGGCATCCCGAACGGCACCTATCACGGCGAAGGCAGCGTCTACTACGACGGCAAGAACGTCGGCTCCAAGTACCAGATCCGCGTCGCGATCACGGTCGAGGACGAGGCGATCACCTTCGACTACAGCGACACCGATCCGCAGACCGATGCGTTCGTCAACGGTACCTACACGTCGAGCGCCTCAGCGACGGTGCTGACGTTCTTGCAGATGGTCGATCCGGACATCCCCCACAACCGAGGGATGGTCGACCCACTGAACATCATCATCCCCGAGGGGACGATCCTCAACGCGGCATACCCCAAGGCGACGACGTTCGGCAACCACCTGTGCCCGCCGAATGCCGACGCGATCATCCGCGCCCTCGCCCCGGTGATCCCCGATCGGGTCACGGCGGGATGGAACAACCTGCTGTGCTCGCTCTCCAGCGGAGGTGATCCACGCCGGGGCAACGCTCCCTACATCGATATCCTGTTCATGGGGCTCAAGGGCGGGTCGGGTGCGATGCGCGACTGCGACGGCTACGACCACATCGGCATGATCGACGCGTCGGGCGGCGTGCTGGATCAGGACTACGAGATGTTCGAGCAGCAGACGCCGCACACCCTGATCGAACACGAGTACATCACCGACTCGGCCGGTCCAGGCGAGCATCGTGGTGGCCTGGGTGTGCGCACCGTCTACGAAGTCGGTGGCGAGGACACCCAAATCGTCACGTTCGGTGACGGTGACGTCGAACCAGCGTTCGGTCTGAACGGCGGCGGCAGCGGAACCCTGAATACGATCGAGTTGCGCTATCCCGATGGTGAAGTCGTCGTACCACGGAGCAAGGACCTGATCACCGGGGTCCCTACCGGCACCATCTACCGCCAAGACGCGGGTGGCGGCGGCGGCTACGGCGATCCTCTGGACCGCCCCATCGAGGTCGTCGGCCGGGAAGTGCGCAACGGCGTGATCTCGGCACAGACTGCAAAGGACACCTATCGCGTCGCCATCGATCCCACCACGGGTATCGTCGACACTGACCAAACCGCAACGCTACGTGGGAGCTGACGGTGGACCTTGCACTGAACGACGAACAGAACGCGATCCAAGAGCTGTTCCACGAATTCGCGGCGGATCGAATCCGGCCGCTGGCGGCGGACCTGGACGAGAACCCCCGCTTCGCCAAGGAGCTGTTCGGCCAGGCCGGTGAACTCGGGTTCTACGGTATGCGCTACGCGGAGCCCGACGGCACCGGCATGGACATGCTGTCCTACCTGCTCGCCGTCGAGGAGCTGGCCTGGGGAAGCCTCGGCGTGGCGGCGACCTGCACCATGCAATCGCTGATGGGAACCCACTTCGTGCACCGGCATAGCGTTGGCGAGGTGCGCGAGCGGTTGCTCGGCGCAGCGCTCCGTGGCGAGGTGATCGGCACGATCTGCATGACCGAGCCCGATGCCGGCAGCGATCTGTTCTCGATGACCACCTCGGCTGTCGAGAACGACGGCCAGTGGCTGATCTCCGGTCAGAAGACCTGGATCACGGCGGCGCCGATCGCGGACATGTTCACGGTGTTCGCCCGCACCGGCGACAAGGAGCTGAGTATCTTCCTGGTCGAGCGTGGCACCGAGGGCCTGACGGTTGGCCGCCCCATCGAGAAGATGGGAGTGAAGTGCTCATTGACCTCGGAGCTCTCCTTCGACCAGACACCGGCGACCTGCATGCTCGGCCACCAGGGTGCCGGCATGGAGAGCCTCCGCGAGGTGCTGGCGGACATCCGACTGATGACGGCGGCGCTGGCCCTCGGCGTCGGGCGTGCTGCCTACGAGGACTCGCTCGCCTACGCCCAGGAGCGGGTGCAGTTCGGCAAGCCGATCCACAAGTTCCAGTCGATCCAGAACCACCTAGCCGAGATGCGGGTCCAGCTCGAGGCGGCCCGTCGCCTCATCTACTGGGCGGCGTGGCGAAGCGATCAGGGTATGCCAAGCGCCGACGAGTCGTCGATGGCCAAGCTGTTTGCCAGCGAAGCCGCGGTGGACGTGTGCGATCGGGCGACGCGGATCATGGCCAGCTACGGCTACGCATCCGAGTATCCCACCGAGCGCTACCTGCGCGACGCCCGATTCACGTTGGTCGGCGGCGGAACCTCGGAAATCCTGCGGATGAACATCGCTCGCAGCCTGACCAGATGAACGACCAGACAACTTCCGAATCCCGCGCCCGGTCGATCCGAGTGCTCATCGGCAAGCCCGGACTCGACGGCCACGACGTCGGTGCCAAGCTCGTCGGACGCGCGTTGGTGGATGCGGGCATGCAAGTGACCTACACCGGCCTGCGCCAGGCCCCCACCGCAATCGCCGAGAAGGCCGCACAACACGAGGCAGACGTGGTCGGACTCTCGATCCTGTCCGGCACCCACATGCGCCTGGTCGCCGAAGTGCTGCAATGCCTGCAGTCCGGCGGCCTCGACGATATCCTGGTGATCGTCGGCGGCAACATCCCGGCATCGGACCGCGGCCAGCTCCTGGAGATGGGCGTGGCCGAGGTGTTCCCGACCGGAGCTGAGTTCGACGAGATCGTGCAATTCCTGGAGAGGAGCGTGCAGCCATGAGTAGCGAAGATCAGGGCGCCAAACCCGACGTCCCCAAAGTCATCTGGGAATCCGGAATCGAAGTCAAACCGGTCTACGGACCCGACGAGTTGCAGGCGAGCGGTGGCGTCGACGGCGTGGGGTCTCCCGGGGAGTACCCATTCACTCGCGGTATCCATCCCCTGATGTATCGCAAGCGACCCTGGACGATGCGACAGTACGCGGGGTTCGGCACCGCGGCGGAAACCCGCGAGCGGTTTCGGTTCCTGGTCGCCCGCGGACAGACCGGGCTCAACGTCGCCTTCGATCTGCCGACCCAGTGCGGCTACGACTCGGACGACCCGATGGCCGAGGGCGAGGTCGGCCGTGTCGGCATGGCGGTGGACACCCTGCAGGACATGGAGACCGCGTTCGACGGCATCGACCTCAACGAGATCACGGTGTCGTTGACGATCAACGGCGCAGCCGTGCCGATCATGGCGATGTACTTCGCCATGGCACGCAAGCGCGGCTACGACCTGTCGACGCTGCGCGGCACCGCGCAGAACGATATCCTCAAGGAGTTCATCGGTCGCGGCACCTGGATCTACCCGGTCGAGTCGTCGATCAAGCTCGTCGGGGATACGGTGGAGTTCTGCGCGAAGAACGCCCCCAAGTACAGCGCGGTGAGTGTCTGCGGCTACCACGTACGCGAATCGGGCGCCAATCCGGCCCAGGAGATGGCCTACGGGTTGTCCATCGCGTGCGCCTACATCGACCACGTGCTGGCTCGAGGCATCGACATCGACGACTTTGCCAAGACACTGAGTTTCAACTTCGACATCCATGGCAACCTGTGGGAGCAGGTAGCGAAGTTCCGCGCCGGCCGAAGACTCTGGGCGAAGATCCTCAAGGAGAAGTACGGCGCCAAGAACCCGCGATCGATGCAGCTGCGCATGATCGCCGGCGGCGGTGGCGCCGGACTGACGATTCGCGAGCCGGAGAACAACATCATGCGCGGCGCCTACTACGGGCTCGCCAGCGCCCTGTCCGGAACGCAGACGATGGCGCTCTGCAGCTACGACGAGGCTTACACGATTCCAACCGAGAAGGCCGCCAAGCTCTCGCTGCGCACGATGCAGATCATGATGCACGAGATCGGACTGTGCGACACGGTGGATCCGCTGGCCGGATCCTACTTCGTGGAGAGCGTGACCAACGAGATGGAGAAGCGCATCCTCGCGGTAATGGACGAGGTCTCTGCTGACGGCGGGATCGTGCACGGCGTCGCCTCGGGCATGGTGCAGGACCGAGTCAATCGTGAGGCGTACGACCACGAACGGCGCTTGCGCCGAGGTGAAGTCCCCAAGGTCGGCGTCAACATGCTGGTCGACGATGCGGACGCAGAGGAATCGGTACCCGACATCGAGATGCACCCCTACCGCGAAGAGAACGCCACGAGCCAGATCACAGCGCTGCAGCAGATCCGGCAGGAGCGGGAAGATGCCACTGTCACAGCACGTCTGGAGGCGGTGCGGGCCGCCGCCCGTGCCGACGAGAACGTAATGCCGGCGGTGATCGACGCCGTCGAGGTCTACGCGACCGTGGGCGAGGTTTGCAATGCGCTGCGGGATGTCTACGGCGCCTACCAAGAACCGATCCTGCCGGTGTGAACACATCCATGACCGCCAAGAAGACAGACGACCGCCCCATCATTCTCAGCGTGGAACAGGCACTGAGCATGCCGTATGCGACGCTGCGTTTCGTGCATCTGGGCTGGCGAGTCATCCGAATCGAACCGACTCCGGTGGCCGGCCGCAAGTCGAAGGGCGACCCGAACCGCTACATCGGTGTGCCGGTGGCGGGTCAGGATCGACACAGCTACTTCGTCGCGCCGAACGTCGGCAAGGAAGCACTGGCGATCAACCTGAAGGACCCGGCCGGCCGCGATGTGCTACAACGGTTGATCCGCGAGCTTCCGGTGGACGTGTTCTGCACCAACACCATGCCGTCGCGACACGAGAGCCTGGGGATCGACTGCGAATCACTGCGCGAAATGCGTCCCGAACTCATCTGGAGCGCCATCTCCGCCATGGGCACCGCCTACCCCGACGTCCCCGGCTACGACCCGGCGACCCAGGCGCTGTGCGGTTACATGGACCTGACCGGTGAGCCCGACGGGCCGCCGCTGCAGTGCGGGCCACCGCTGATCGACCTGAAGGCCGGGGACGAAGTGTTCGCCCAGGTGCTGCTCGCGATGCTGGAGCGGGAGCGCTCGGGGCAGGGCAAGAAGATCGACGTCTCCATGGCCCACGCCGCGGTGTCGTGGTTGCACACGTTCACACCGATGCTGGACATGGGCTGCGAGCCCGACGACATCCGGCGCAGTGGCAACCAGCACCGACAGTTCATCCCGGTGAACGCCTATCCGACCCGTGACGGCTTCATCTTCATGGCGGTGGGCAGCGACGCCCAGTGGGCACGCCTGACCGAGCAGCCGATGTTCGCGTCCCTCGCCCAAGACCGCTTCTTGCGCAACGAGCACCGACGCGACCACAAGGAGGATCTGCACCGGCTGATCGGCGAGATCACCGCCGAGAGCCCCGCCGCGGACATCGCCGCCGTGTTCGCCTCCGCCGCCATCCCCCACTCGCCGATCACCAAGATCGAAGATGTCGCTGACCTGCCATTCGTTCGCGAAACCGCACTGCGGACCACGCTTCCCGATGGGCGCAGCGTTCGATTGCCACCGCCCGCGGTGCCGACCGAACACCTGGCGATGGTGGACGGCGAGTTGCCGTTCTCGCCGAGCTACGGTGCGGACACCGACGCGGTGCTCGCGGAGATCGGGCTGAGGGATGGGGAGATCACAACGCTGCGGGAGAAGGGCGTCGTTGTCTAACTCACCTTCGACTCGGACCGTTCTGACGCCGGTTCAACCCGGGAGTGGGCATTGGTAATATCACAGCCGATGAGTGCCGCCGCCTACCACCGCCCACGCAGTCTGCGCGAAGCGCTTAGCTGCATGGACCAGACGCCGAATGCCCGCCTCATCGCGGGAGGCACGGACCTGCTGGTGAAGCAGCGCAAGGAGAGACCAGGCGTCGCCGCGCCGTTGATCTCGTTGCGATCGGTTTCCGAGTTGCGGCAAATCGACATCGATGGCGAGCGGCTGCGGATCGGATCCGCGGTACCATTGACCGACGTCGCCGCATCGCCGGGTTTGGCTGAGCGATTCCCGGTGCTCGTCGACTCGATTCGGGTGCTCGGCAGCCGACAGATCCGCAACGTCGCGACGCTGGGAGGCAATTTGTGCAACGCCTCGCCGGCAGCGGACACGGCGCCTGCCCTGCTCACCCTTGATGCAACGGTCGAACTCGTCGGAACCGACGGCACCCGCGAGCTACCACTCGCCGAGTTCTTGCACGGCCCAGGGCAGACCGCCCTGATGCCCGGCGAGATCCTCACCGCCGTGATCCTGGATCCTCCACCACCAGGCGCCGGGATGGCCTTCCTGCGCAAGGGTCGCGTGAAGATGGACCTGGCGATCGTCAGCCTCGCAGTAGTCCTCTCGATGGACGGAGACGTGTGCGTACAAGCGCGACTCGCCGCCGGCGCGGTGGCGCCGGTGCCGCTGCGGCTGGACGCGGCGGAGTCCATCCTCGTCGGGTCGCAGTTGGATGCCGCGACCATCCAACGCGCACAGGCTGCCGCGCAAGCGGCCATCGCGCCGATCAGCGACCTGCGCTCTAGCGCGGACTATCGCCGGCGGCTGCTGGGTGTCTACGTGAAGCGCGGCGTATCGGCGGCTGTGCACGCTGCGGGGGGTCGATCGTGAGCGACGTGGCGATCACCTTCGAGCTGAACGGTCGGACGACACCGCTGCGCATCCAACCGCAGCTTCGGTTGATCGACGTGCTCCGCGACAGCCTGGGGCTGACCGGTACCAAGGAGGGTTGCAGTGAGGGTGAGTGCGGCGCGTGCACGGTCCTCGTCGATGGCCGCACGGTGAACTCATGCCTGTTCCCCGCCATCGAAGCCGACGGCTGCAAGGTGACCACCGTAGAAGGCCTGGTCGGCCCCGGCGGCTGCTTGTCGACGGTGCAGGAGGCGTTCCTGGAAGGTGGTGGCGTGCAGTGTGGATTCTGCACCCCGGGCATGATCATGACCGCGGCGGAGTTTCTCGAGGAGCATGCCGACCCAACCGAGGCGGAGATCCGGGAGGCGCTGACCGGCAACCTGTGCCGCTGCACCGGCTACGTGCAGATCGTCGACTCGATCCAGCGGGCAGCACATCGACACCGATCGGACAACCGCCAACAAGGAGCCGAGACGTGAGCGAAGAACTGCGCTACGTCGGCAAGAGCGTCCCCCGTCCCGAGGGACCGGACAAGGTCGCGGGTCGCGCCCAGTACATCCACGATCTAACCCGACCGGGCATGTTGTTCGGCAAGATCAAGCGCAGCGCCCACGCTCACGCCCGGATCAAGGCGATCCACACCGAGAAGGCCCAGAAGCTCCCGGGCGTCATCTCGGTACTCACCGGCTTCAACTCACCCGAAGTCCGCGTCGGCTTCCTGCGCGACAACCTGGCGCTCAAGCGAGACACGGTGCGCCAGTTTCGCGACGAGATCGCGGCGGTTGCAGCGACGGATCCACAGACCGCGCAGGCGGCACTAGACCTCATCGAGGTCGAGTACGAACCGCTCGATGCGGTCTTCGATCCCCACGACGCGCTCCTGGACGGCGCCCCACTCGTGCATGACACCGATGCCCGTGGCCGACCGATCGAGAGCAACCGCCTGCCGTTGACCTTCGCGCATCACTCGGGAGACCTCGAAGCCGCGCGGGCGGCCTCCGCGCACATCGCACGAGGCGACTACTCCGTTCCTCTGATCCAACAGAGTTGCATGGGGACGGCAGGGTGCATCGCCGAGTTCGACATGCGGGACAACCTGACGATCTGGACCAAGACCCAGATCCCGTTCCTGGCGCAGCGGGACTTCATCCGGACCCTCGAGGAGATGGGGCTCGAGGGCAGGAACGCCAAGGTGATCGTGCCGGCGCTGGGTGGCGGATTCGGCACCGGCCTCGACACCCACTGCTACGAGTTCATCGCCATCCTGCTGGCCCACGATGCCTCGCGGCCGGTCAAGATCCTGTTCGATCGGGAGGAGGAGTTCGCCTACCTCTCCCCCCGGCAGTCGGCGCAGGTGCACGTGGAACAGGGTTGCGATGAAGACGGTCGCTTGACGTTTCGCAAGATCGACATCGTGCAGGACAACGGGGCGTACGCGTCGTGGGGGGCGACCTTCCCTTCGGTAATGCTGCTACCGGTGACGTCGCTCTACCGCGTGCCGGTCGTCCACTTCGATTCGACCATCGTCTACACCAACAA
>PBFW01000031.1 GCA_002719955.1 Deltaproteobacteria bacterium
AATCTTCTCGAACCAGAAACAACCCCAGAAATGATCGGGGAAATATTCCGAAGGCTTCCTCTGGAGTGGCTTTTCCAGTTGGGCGCCACACTCGTTCCATTCGTAATCGATCGATTCCAAGACGAAGGGGATCCAGCCGATCCCGCTCTCGACGGATACGATCTTCAGATTGGGGCAGCGATCGAAGATGCCGCTGAAGATCATATTCGAGCAGACGCGGGAGTTCTCGACGAAGAGGGCCGCGGAACCGAGTGCCAGGCGTTGGCGCATTCCGTTCGAGGGCCAGGCCGCGCGACCGAACATGTTGAATGAGGTCTCACTTGCGCCGATGTGGAAATTCACCGGGATTTCAGCGTCATTGCAGACGTCCCAGAAGGGCTTCCACGCATCATCTCCGAGATCGGGCAGGCCGATGCTGTCGGGGTCGCTGCACATGACGATCCCCTTGAGCCCCATCTTCTGCGCGCGCTCTACCTCGGCGACGCTCTGCTCGATATTCCACCAGGGCATGAGGGCCATCGGAAGCAATCGTCCGTTCGAGTCCGCCTGGATTTCGGCCATCGCTTCGTTGTAGATCTGTGCGCAGGCGAGCCGCAGGTCGCTGTCCCCGACTTTCATGAAATTCTGGCTGCCGAAGCCGGCGATGTTGGGGTAGAGGATCTGGGCGTAGAGGCCGAACTGATCCATGAGTTCGACGCGGGCCTTCATGTCGTAGCCGGCCTCCTGGATGTCTTCGATCTGCCAGCCGAAGAACTCCGTGCCCCGGGATTTCTGGCCGTCCTTGGCGATCACACTCGACGGGTTCGCATAGGAAAACTCAATGTCCTTGTCGACGATCCACGCGCGTTCGGCTCCGCTGCCGACGACGCGTGGGAGGCGGTCCTTGAGAGATGCCGGCGCTCGAGAGCTCCAGAGATCATGGGGTTCGGTGATGTGGGCATCGACGTCGATGACGAAGAGATCGGTAGCGAGGGCGCTTTCGGCCATGTTTTACCTCGGGCGTGTGGGGGCAGCACGCGATTTCCATTGAACTCGGGTGCGGCTCGATGATCGAAGGGTGAGGGCGAAAGGATAGGGACTTCTTCCTGCCGCAACAGCGGGTCTGGGAGGACGGATCTAGGCCTCACGCCTCGCCACGAGCATCGCCCCTGAGGTTCGGAACACGGCTTCGCCGTCGGGCATCACGAGGGTGTCCTCGATCGAGACGACGCCCGCATCCGGTCTCGACCTCGACGTGCGGGTCGCAAGGAAGCGGCGGAGGAGGCGTACGCGGGTGCCCGCCCGCACGGGTGCGAGCAGGTGGAAACCGTCGCCGCCGAGTCCGGCGATCAGGGCGAGCGGGCCCGGGAGGTCGTGGGAGAGGCGGGCCGAGATCGCGAAGATATGCGGTGCGCAGGCGGCCAGTCCCTCGAACACGGAGGCCCTTGCCGCTTCCTCATCGACGTGGAAAGGGTAGGGGTCCCAGCGAATCGCCATCTCGATGATCTCGTCGCGCTCGACCTCGTACCAGGGGCTCATTTCCTCGCTCCCGGCCTCGATGTCTTCGAAGAAGATCCTGCATTCGGTTTTCGACTGGGAAGTCGGTTCGGACATCGGCTGCTATCCCCGGCGCCCGACTCGGGCAGAGTGGGCGAGCGCCGGCCGTCGGAGCCAGAAGCTGCGGCGGCCGCTTCGAAGTGTTCTCTTCGAGGTTCAGCCCTTCACGGGGCCGCCGCTGAGGGCTGCCTTTCCGATCGCCGGCTCGACGAACTGCGCAAAATTCGGTCCGCGGCGAAGCGAGTGCCCCCCGTCGACGTTGATTGCGCAGCCCGTGACCCAGCGCGACTCCGGGCCCATCAAGAAACGCGCGAGATGGGCGACGTCCTCGGGTTCTCCGACGCCGTTCATCGGAGTATTCTCGACATAGGATTCGTAGACCTCGGTATCGCGGGGCACGCCCTGCATGATCTCGGTCGCGATGAAGCCCGGGCGGATGGCGTTGAAACGAATATGGCTCGGGCCGAACTCGTCGGCGGCGTTCTTCATCATCTCTTCGATACCCGCCTTGCCGACGGTATAGGCCCCGAAATAGAGGTGGGTCAGGTGGCCTGCGATCGAGGACATGCCGATGAAGGAACCACCACCGGCCTCCACCATGAGTGGGACCGAGTGCTTCACACAGAGCATCGTACCGAGCACGTTCAGATGGAGTACGCGCACGAATTCCTCGGTGTCCTGGAGATGGTAGGGGCCCATGCCGCCTCCGCCGCCTGCGTTCGCGATGACGCCATCGAGGCCGCCGGTGCATTCTGCGGATTTCGCGACGATTCGCCGGACATCGTCTTCGCTCGTGACATCACCTGCGATGATCTGGATGCGGCCACCGTGTCCGGCGCCGGCTTCGATCCGCTTGGCGGCGTCCTCGAGTTTCGCCTCGGTTCGGCCACAGATCGTGACGGCAGCGCCATCCGCCGCGAGGCGTGCTGCACAGGCGGCACCGATTCCGGTCCCGCCCCCCGTTACGAGGACGGCCATCCCTTCGAGGCCACCGGTCGGGATCGACCCCTTGAGCTTCTGATCCGTCATCTTCGTCTTCCTCCTCTTCCGGGCGAGATGCGAGATCCCGTAGCGCTCGGAGTCCCCATCTGCTGCTCTTTCGAGGCGCGATCATAACCCGCCCCGAGGCGACCATCAGGCCATTTTAGGGACCTCGGGCTCCCCCGAAAGGGGGGCGCCTGCACGCTGCTTTGAGTTACCGTCATCTGTCCCCGACCGCCGAATAGGCGCACCGATGAGTTCGTCACCGCGGTGGTCCAGTCGAAGCACTCTACACGAGAAGAGAGGAAAGAAGCCGATGTCGATCCGATTGACCGTTCAGCTCCCCATCAAGGAAGGCGAGGCCGAAGCGTTCGAAACCTCCGCTGCTCCCGCCCTCCAACGCGTTCGCGCCGAGGATTCCGGTTGCGAAATGTATGATCTGTTCAAGAGCTGCGATGACGATACGCGTTATGTCATGATCGAGAGTTGGACGAGCGAGGCCGATCTCGAGGCGCATATGACCTCCCCTGCGATGGCTGATGTAGGCAAGGCACTCGGCAGCTTCATGGCCGGCGCCCCCGTCATGAACAAATACGAAGACTGAGAAGGTGGCAGAGATGGCCGATGCACCTGTCTTCATGGTCGCAAATTTTCATATTCACGATGCAGAGAAATATCGCGTTTACGAAAAGGGCTTCTTCCCGATCCTGAAGCAGCACGGCGGGACTTTTCACACATTCGACGACTCTTCCGAGACGCTCGAGGGTGACGATCAGCGCGAGGGGCGAATCGTGATCTTTCAGTTTCCATCCGAGGAGGCGGCTCGCGCGTGGTGGGCGGACCCCGACTATCAGGCGCTCTCCGAGCATCGCCGTGCGGGAACCGATATGAAATTTCTGCAGCTGATCCACGGATTGCCGCCACGGGAGTAGCGGATCCCCTTTTGTACGCGTTCCTTCGATCACGAGGGGCTGGCTCATTCGAGTCGGCCCCTTCTTTTTTGAGGTCAGATCAGACAGGGACGATCGTTCGGCGCAGGAATGCCGGGGGCGGGGCCTATTCCAGGTAGGCATCGGCCAGTAATTCGAAGGAGTGCAGGCGGGCCCTGAAGTCGTAACAGATCGAGACGACGCCCAGCAGGTCGGTGCCATAGAGGTCGGAAATTCCGTCGAGTTCGGCGACGACCTCATTCTGATTGCCGACGCTGGCGCGCATGCCCGAGTGTTGCAGGAAATGCTCTTCTTCGGGCGTGAAAACATGCTGTGCCGCTTCTTCGGGGGAGACGATACCCGTCCCCCCTTGATTTCGGGCCATCTGGATTCGGCCGAGCTTCATGCTCGAAGCGTGCCAATCGGCCTCTTCCGTCGTGTCGGCACATAACACCTGAACGGCGACGTGGGCCAGCGGTTCGGCCAGTTCGGCGGAGGGTTGGAAATGGCGTCGATAATGCTCGACGATCGCCGGTCCCTGGTCCGAATTTCCGAAGAAATGCGCGAAGCTGAAGGGGAGCCCCCGACGTGCGGCGAGCTGGGCGGATTCGACGCCGGATCCGAGCAGCCAGACTTCTGGGGCACCCTCGGTGGGGGGGCCTGCCTTCAGGGTGGCGAAGGGATGATCCGGGTCGAGGCTGTCCCCGAGATGGCCGATCAGATCTTCGACCTGTTCGGGGTAGGCGCGCACATCGATTGGATTGGCCGGATAGGAGAGCGCGATCATCGTGCGTGGGTCCCCGCCCGGCGCCCGCCCGAGACCCAGGTCGATTCGCCCCGGGAAGAGGGTTTCGAGCATCCTGAAATTCTCAGCGACCTTGAAGGCGCTGTAATGGGGAAGCATCACGCCACCGCTCCCCACACGGATGGTCGAGGTCGCGGCGCCGATCTGGCCGATCAGAATCTCAGGACTCGTGCTCGCTATGCCCGCGACATTATGGTGTTCCGCCACCCAGAAACGCTCGAAGCCCAATGCCTCGCACGCGACGGCGAGCTCGATCGTTTCACGCAGCGCATCGGCCCCCGAACCTCCCTTTCGGACGGGAGATTGTTCGACGACGGTGAGGGTGACGTTTTTGGGCATATGCGAACGGTACGCGATCGGCGCAGGGGGGACACCGCTTTGTCGGCCCGATAGGCGCCCGGCGTGATACGCTCGGAGGCATCGAATTCTTGTGCCCGAAGCGGCTTATGTCGCGAGCCTCGGGCGTTTCGAGGGAGTCGTCATGCGCGCCGCTTGTTTCACCGAATCCGGAAAACCCCTTGAGATCCAGGATGTCCCCGACCCCGATCCCGGCCCGGGCGAAATCGTGCTCGCTGTGAAGGGTTGCGGAATCTGCGGGTCCGATCTTCATGTGACCGAACTTGGCGCCGCCATTCCGCACGGTACTGTGATGGGGCACGAATTTGCCGGCGAGATCGTGGCGGTCGGTACGGACGCGACCGGTCCAGACGGTCCTTGGCGGGAGGGCGATCGGGTGTGCACGATGCCCGGGATCAGTTGTGGGACCTGCCAGCGATGTGTGAACGGCGACGTGATGGGGTGCGCAAACCTTCGCATGACGGGCTTCGGAGATATCGGAGGAGGCTATGCGGAATACGCACTTGGCGGCGATCGGATGACCTTTCGGCTGCCCGACAACCTGTCGAGTTCGGACGGTGCAATGGTCGAACCCCTGGCGGTGGGCCTGCACGCCGTCGACAGATCGGGTCTCCGGAACGGAGAGGATGTCCTGATTGTCGGGGCGGGACCGGTTGGCCTCGCCTGCTCGGTCTGGGCGAAGATTCTCGGAGCCCGCGAAGTCGTGGTCAGCGACTTTTCCGCGCATCGCCGGGAAATGGCGCTCGCCTATGGTGCGACGGCGGCGATTGATCCGGCGAACGATGAACTCGGCTCCGAATATCAACGCATCACAGGTCGACCACCGATGCTCGCCTTCGAGTGTGTTGGGCGACCGGATGTGGTTCACGCGCTCTCTTTGATCGCCGATCGCGGGGCTCGGATCCTGTCCGCGGGGATGTGCATGGCGCGGGATCATTTCATGCCCCTCGTTTTCGGTACGAAGGAGCTGAGCATGCAGTTCGTATCGTACTACACGCACCAGAACTACCAGTTGACCGTCGATATGCTCGCAGCGGAGCGGATCGACCCGCTGCCGATGATCACCGATCGGATCACCCTTGATGCGCTCCCGGTGGCCTTCGAAGCCCTGCGCAAGCCGTCGACCGAGTGCAAGGTGGTCGTGCAGCCCCTCGTTTGACACATCGCAGGGATCGAGCTGGACGCGGTTTACGCGTCCACCAGAGTGGTGATGATCGATTCGATGTGTTGTCGGGCAGCCCGTTCGGCTTCGTCCGGCTGGCCATTCGCGATCGCTTCGACGATCGCGATATGTTCCGCCAGGGATTGCTGCGGGCGACCGGGGACGGATGTGAGCCTGTCGGGGTGA
This sequence comes from Deltaproteobacteria bacterium, assembly GCA_002719955.1. Lineage (GTDB taxonomy): Bacteria > Myxococcota_A > UBA9160 > UBA9160 > UBA4427 > UBA4427. Next base: position 5,957 of record PBFW01000031.1, read on the forward strand.
TGTCTCGACTGATTCCGGAGCGTGTCGATCAGCTCTAGAGCGGTCCGGTGATTCCCGATGCGACTGATCTGATCGTGTAGGGCCCGGCCCAGCTCGGGAAACGTGGTGGTCACATCCTGTTCGACCGCCTCGCGCATTTCGGGGATCAGCGATCGCAAGGCCTCGCTTTCCCCGGCCGATGCATTCCGTGCGGCATGCCGAGCCATCAATCCTTCGAGTGGCGCGCGCACCTCGTAGACCTCGATGGCCTCGCCCAGGCTCAGGGATCGGACCGATGCGCCGCGATTCGCTTCGCGAATCACCAGACCTTCCTTGTCGAGTTCGATGATCGCTGCGCGGATGGGGGCGCGGCCGACCTGGTAGCGCTCCGTCAACTGGAGCTCGATCAGGCGCACCCCCGGTGCGAATTCGCCGGAAAGGATATCTGTGCGGAGGCGATCGGTCACATTCGGATTCTCTACAGAACGGGGCATCGGGTCGACTCGCTCGGGTGGCGTCGCCGATTGTATACGATCGATCCTGGGGGATCCCGCCTTACTCGCGGACGATCGCCCCGTCCGCGATCCTCAGGTGTCGATGAACTCGAGCTTGCCATCCACGGAGCGCCGTCGCCCCTTGGGCCATTTTTGCCCTTCGGCGGGATATCCGAGATAGAAGATCCCCAGACATCGGTCCTTTTCTTCGAGCCCGAGCCACTCGTTCATCTCGGGCTTGTAGATGAAGGGGGGCGTGGACCAGAATGCGCCAAGCCCGCGTGAGGCCGCTGTCAGGTGCATGTTCTGAACGGCGCAGGCGACGGACTCGATCTCCTCGAGTTCGCGGATCTTTTCGACCTTCTGCCGTTCCATACAGACGAGGATCACGACGGGCGCGAGTCGCGCCATTTCTCGCAACTTGTCAGCCTTGCCCTCCTTCTGATCTTCCGCGGGAAGCGCGGTCTCGTAGAGCATCGCCAGCGCATCGGCCAGTTTGGCGCGCGCCTCGCCGCGATAGATCTTGAAACGCCACGGCTCGGTCAAGCCGTGCGTGGGGGCCCAGTTGGCGTTTTCGAAGAGCGCTCGAAGGTCTTCCTCCGAGACGGGCCGATCGCTCATCATCGGCGGCTTGATCGTTCGTCGGCTTCGAATGATTTCGTCGAGTGCTGCGTGGTCCAACGGGTTCTTTCCTCATGTCCCCCGCGAGGGGCGATCGCCGGTTCGGACACCGCGTCTCGTTACGCGTGTCGTTCGGCTCGGCTCTCAGTAGTCTAGCGGCAAATTCGAGCCTTCCAGCTTCACTCGAATGGTGTCTCGCACGCTTGACGCCCTATGAAATTAGGCGAACGTATGGCACCAAGCCGATCCTGAACCGACGCAGCTCTGGAGACCCACGGATGGAGTCGCTCGAAGGCGAGCGCGAGATCGCGCAGCGAGTTCCCTCATGGATGGAAGTGGCTACGTCAGGGCCCGTGGTGCGCCGGGCGCTCGTCTATCTCGTCGTGGTCGGGACCATTCTGGTCGCGATCAATCACGGCGATGCCCTCCTACAAGGCGATATTGATGGCACGCGACTCCTCAAGATCTTCCTGACGCCTCTTGTCCCCTATCTCGTCTCGACCCTGTCGAGCGTGTCGGCGATTCGCCAGCAGGTGCGAGCGCGGGCGCCGATGGGGGACTGATCCCGACCCGCGGATTCGACGACTACGCGCCGCTCGCGCAACCCGCGGGGCAGCCGGGTATCACAATTCTCGGGTGTCCCGTGTCTCGCTCCAGGCGGCTTGCCGAGCGCGTCCGTGGGGTAGAATGCGCCTCCGTTTTTCGACCGGCCTCCCTCTCGCGAGGCCCGGGTAGGGGGATCTGATGAGTCAGAACGAATATGCAGTGATCGAGGCCGCCGAGGTCGCCCACTGGGCAGCCCACACCGAAGAAGCGGACGTCGTGATCGTTGGACTCGGGTGTGCGGGGGTTTGCGCGGCGATCGAGGCCCGCGAGGCGGGCGCTGATGTCCTCGTTTTCGAGCGCGCGAGTGGTGGTGGGGGTGTGACGGGCATGGCGGCCGGACATCTCTATCTTGGTGGCGGCACCCGCGTCCAGAAGGCGGTCGGCGTAGACGATACCGTCGAGGACATGTTCACCTACCTGATGATGAACACGCCGGAGCCCGACGAAGAGAAGATCCGACGCTATTGCGACGAGAGCGTTAGCCATTTCGATTGGTTGGTCGAGATGGGAGTCCCCTTCAACGACACGATGTACAAGGGCAAACACGTACTCCAGATGACTGATGAATGTCTCATCTGGTCGGGCAACGAAGAGGTCCATCCCTTTCGTGAGAAGGCGAAGCCGGCGCCGCGGGGCCATAAGGTGGCCCAGGTCGGCGAGCTGGGTGGCGCCAAGATGATGGAGTGCCTAACGGCGAAAGCGGAGTCGCTCGGCATTCGTATTGTTTATGACGCCCACGTCCACAACCTGGTTCGCGAGGAGGGCAAAATTGTCGGTGTGAGCTACCGCGTCTACGGGGAGGAGAAGGGCAGCGTGCGGGCGCGCAAGGCGGTGATCCTTGCTGCGGGTCAATTTACACAGAACGAGGATCTGCTCGAGGAATATCTGCCCGAGCTGCTCGACGAGGCCTATATGCGGCAGTTCACTCCGAATGACGATGGTGCCGGTCATCAGCTCGGAAGGGCAGCCGGCGGCGTCCTCAAACATATGGATGGTGCCCTCGTGACGGCGGCGTTCTATCCCCCAGAGAGCCATATCAAGGGCATCCTCGTCAACCAGGAAGGCAAGCGATACGTCTCTGAAGATTCCTATCACTCGCGATCCAGCATGTTCACGACGAAGCAGAGCGACCGAAGGGGCTGGTTGATCCTCGACGAGAAGACCTATGCGGTCGAGCCGCAACATTACGGCGCCTATCCGCTGGTCGACGCCTTCGAGACCGTCGAGGAAATCGAGAAGGCCCTGGAAATGCCCACGGGATCGCTTCAGAAGACGGTCTCGAGTTATAACGAGCATGCGGCCAAGGGTGAGGATCCCGAATTCCACAAGGGCAAGAAATGGCTCACACCCCTTGATCAAGCCCCTTTTGCGGCGCTCGATGCATCCGTTGGGCAGGCGACCTATATGGCGTTCACGCTCGGTGGCCTCGATGTGACGATCGAGGGAGAGGTCATTGCGAAGGGCGGCGGAACCATTTCGGGTCTCTACGCGATTGGTGGCTGTGCCTCGAATATCGCTCAGGATGGCACGGGCTATTCGAGCGGGACCTGCATCGGCGAATCGACCTTCTTCGGCCGACGGGCGGGGCGGCATTCCGCCTCTTCCTAGCGCCCCCATTTTCAGGCGCGTTCCGATCCCCGGGCATGCTCAGACGGCGAGCCATACGGCTTCGCGAGGTCGGCGCGCGTCGACCTCGATTCGGGTGGGTTCGGGTCGGATACGAGATCGCCCGCTGGTAGCGGGCCAGCACCCGATGGGTGGGTCGACTATCGTGACCGCTGGCCGAGGTGGGTGGCGAGCGAAAACTGACAAGGGGAGCGTATGGAAGATCGGGCGCGAGAGCGGCTCGTCCGAGGCGAGGCCTGGGACGATTTCTGTGACACACTGAAAGTCGCGGGGCGGGTCATCGATGGCTTCGGAGATGAGCCGAGCGATCAGGAGCGCGCCGAGTGGTATCGCTATCTCAGTCGCATGGTGCGCAATGGCTTCGAGCGCATGGTCGAAAACTGTGAGCCCGACCGCCCCCGCTTACGCGATGCTCCCTGGCGTCAGAGCATCAATGTGCAGAGCCCCGATCAAGACCACCTGATGTGCGAGTTCGTGAACGGTGAGCACGAATACAAAATCGCGGGCAACCGCGGGACCGTTCCCTATTTCATCATGGCGACCTGGTCGGCGCCTCAACCCGAGGATCTCGGAAGTCGCGATTGGGCGGCTCAGGGTGTCGCCGGACTAAAAGAATTCGATCCAACGAATCTGACGACGACCTCCTTCCTATCGAGTCGAGACATCGAGTTCGACGGCGAGGGGAATTTTGAGATCATCTTGAGCCAGGAGCCACCCGAGCGGAACGGACTCTCGCTCGACCCCTCGACGACCGGGATCCTGATCCGGACGGTCTTCAACGATCGCAGCCTGGTCGAGCCGCCGACCATGGAGATCAGCCGCCTCGACGAAGTGAAGCCGCGTCCGATTCAGCCAGCGGAAATGAGCGAGGGGCTTGCCAAGGCGGGGCAGATCGTGCTCGGCTATGCGGAGCTCGTGCGCGCCTGGTGGCTCGACAATCTCTCGAAAAGACCGAATACGGTCGACTTCTCGGAGGCGACCTATCTGAGCAACGGAGGCGTCCTCGACCGGCTCCACGGCTTCGGCTGTTGGCGGAAGCCAGCCACCGACGCGCTGGTGATTCGTTTCACGCCGAGCAGGTGCGAACACTGGATCCTGCAGGTCTGTAATCGCTGGCAGGAAAATCTCGATGTCTACGAAGACGGTCAGGGCTTCATCACGAAGTTCACGGCCCGTTTCGAAGAGGATGGTTCGGTCCTAGCCCTTCTGGCCGACCGGGATCCGGGCGTCGGTGGAAATTGGATCGACACGTTTCAACACGAGGCCGGTGTCTTCAGCCTGCGCTTGATCCAGACCGAGGGCGCTCCGGATGTCGAGATCCATCCCGTGTCCCTCGCCCAGCTCGAGTCGGCCGGACTCGCGGCGCTCGAAGGAATCGATCCGATCGAGAGCGGTGGGGTCAGCGCGTCATAGACCGCAACGGATGCGCTGGTAAAGGGGAACAGATGCTTCGAGAGGTCCTGGAGGACGCCGAGCAATATTTCGTTCATCAGAAGAAGGAGTGGACGGAGATCATCATCGACTTCGAAACCAAGAACCAATACGAGGTGCTCGATTCCGACGGTCGCGGAGTGGGCACGATTTCGGAGGTGTCGAGCGGGGTCGGCGGGTTCTTGAAACGCAATTTCTTCGGGTCCCATCGTTCCCTCGACGTGCGTGTTCATGGTGAGGACGGACAGCCGCTGCTCAAGTTTGCGCGTCCCTTCTTCTTCTGGTTCTCCTCTCTCGATGTCATCGAAGAGGGTGGTGCCAAGATCGGTCGCGTCGATCGTCGGTTTGGGATCGTCTATAAGAAATACGACCTGCTGGACGCCAGCGATCGCCTTTTTGCCGAGATTCGCAGCCCTCGATGGCGAATTTGGACCTTCCCCGTTCGTCACGTGAACGGCGTGTCGGAAGCGACCATCAGCAAGAAATGGGGGGGGGCACTTCGCGAGGTCTTCGCGGATGCGGACACCTTTCGGGTGGCCATCGAGGTCGGACCCTGGGTCGCCGCGGAGCGCCTCGTGCTCTTCGCAGCGGCGGTCGCGATCGATTTCGATTTCTTCGAGAATAATCAGGGATCGGGCGGCTTGCTGGATTTCTTCGACTGACTCGTTCAGGGGGACGTGTCACGTCGCTCGCACGCCAACGGTGAATTGAGGCAGCGTTCTCCATCTACCAATACCATCCTGAAGGATGCCCTCCTTGCCCCGCCCCCAGAGCTGCTTTACCTGGCCCGGGAATATCGGCCCGGCATCGATCACCGGATAGACGCATTTCCCAGCGTCGATTTGTGCGGTCCCTTCGCGCGCGGGTGAGAGCCCGGACCGGTCAACGGATGCGATGCCCCGGCGCCGACCCCATTGCGTGGGGCTTCTGGCACTCGCTTGGTATGGTTGGCTCTGGCCCGAGAGCCAGCGAAAGCGATGGAGAAGACATGGTCCTGCTCAGCCTCGATATCGACGGCACACTCGAAGTCGGAGATCCGCCTGGATGGATTCCGCTCGAGCTGATCCGCCGCGCGCAATCGCTCGGCTATATCGTGGGCAGCTCCTCGGATCGGGTGGTCAGCGATCAGCAGCGTCTCTGGGCCCAGCACGAAATCGAAATGGATTTCGTTGGCCACAAACACAAGCTCGACGAGATCAAGCAACGCTTTCCAAAGGCGACGCGCCTGATCCATATCGGTGACGGAGACGCCGACCACATCTACGCCGTCAAACACGGATTCGAGTTCCACTGGGTGCACGAAGTGCCGGAAGCGGGTTCGCCGGGTTGGATTTTCTAGGTCCGCGGCGATCGCCGCGGGCGCTGTCTCAGCTGGCCGCCGCGTCGAGCTGACCGTCGATCTGCATGCGCGCGAGATCGGCGTATAGACCGCCCTGACGAACGAGTTCGTCGTGGGATCCGTCTGCGACGATGCGTCCGGCGTCGACGACGAGGATGCGGTCCGCGCCGCGGACGGTGGCGAGGCGATGGGCGATGACGATGGTCGTTCGTCCGGCCTTGAGTCGCTCGAGCGCTTCCTGAACGAGCCGCTCGCTCTGGGAGTCGAGGGAACTCGTCGCTTCGTCGAGGAGCAGGATCGGCGCGTCCTTGAGGACGGCACGCGCGATGGCCACGCGTTGGCGCTGCCCCCCCGAGAGTGTCATGCCATTTTCCCCGAGTAGTGTGTCGTAGCCCCTCGGCAGATCACGCACGAACTCGTCGACCAGAGCGACCTCCGCGGCGCGACCGACCTCGCCACCCGTCGCGTCCGGTCGGCCATAACGGATGTTTTCGCGCAGGCTCTCGGTGAAGATCGCCGTTTCCTGGGGCACGATCGCCATGCGTCTGCGTACGACGATCGGATCGGCATCACGCACGTCGACCCCATCGACGAGAATGCGCCCGCTGCTCGGATCGTAGAAGCGCAGGAGCATACGCAGTACGGTCGACTTGCCAGCGCCTGAGGGGCCGACGATCGCGACGGTTTCGCCCGCCTCGGCGGTGAACGAGAAATTCGCGAGGGCGGTGATTTCGGGGCGAGTCGGGTAGGCGAAGGTGACGCCTTCAAACCGGACATGGCCTTCGCTGGGATCGGGAAGGGCCTCTGGGCGGGCGGGAGTCGCGATTTCCGGCTCGATCGAGAGCAGTTCGAAGAGTCTTTCCGAGGCCCCGGCGGCGAGTTGTAGATCGCCCCAGACTTCCGTGAGCGCCGCCATGCTCATCGCGCAGAAGAGCGCGTACAAGACGAATTGGCTGAGCAGTCCACCGCTCATCGTGCCCTCGAGCACGCCCTGGGCACCGACCCAGAGGATGCCTGCGATGAACCCGAAGACGAGAAAGATCACGAGGGCCGTCAGCGTGGCCCGCGCGATCAGGCGCTCGCGAGCCGCGCGGAAGGCGACTTCGATGACGTCGCGATAGCGGCCGCGGTCGGTCTGCTCGTGGGTGAAGGCCTGAACGGTCTGGATGAACGAAAGCGCTTCGCCCGCGAAGATATTCGTGTCTGCGAGCGTGTCCTGGCTCTTGCGGGAGAGGCGCCTCACGAGTCGCCCGAAGATCAGCAACGGAAGGGAAATCGCGGGGATGGCGAGCAGGACGAGTGCCGAGAGTTTGGCGCTCGTATAGATCAACATCGAAACCGCACCGACGAGCGTGAAAGAGTTGCGGAGGGCGATCGATACCGTCGATCCGACGACCGTCTTGATGAGCGTCGTGTCCGCTGTCAAGCGCGACTGGATTTCGCCCGTATGATTCTTCTCGAAGAAGGCCGGGCTCTGGCCGACGATGTGGTCAAAGACGGCAGCGCGCAGGTCCGTGACGACCCGCTCGCCGATCCAGGAGACGAGGAAGAAGCGAATTGAACTCGTGACACCCATCAGGAGGGCAACGCCCATCAGCGCCAGGAAATAACGATCGATCACGGCGGCATTCTCGGTGGAGAAGCCCTCATCGATTACGCTCCGCACGCTCATCGGCACGAAGAGCATGACAGAGGTCGAGGCGACCAACGCGATGAAGGCGGCGAGGACGACGCGCTTGTAGCGCATCACGAAAGGCAGCAGACCGCGAAGCGGTTGCAGGTTCTTCCCCCGCAGTGGTCGTCTGGCTATTTCGTTCGTTGACGCGGAGGCGAGATCTGCGGGGGAAGTATTGCTCGCGATCGTCGCGGTCGGTATAGCGGCGGACGGCGGGTCCGGGTTCGAGGTGGGCGAATTCAGGGTGGCTTCCGATCTGGCGCGGCGTGCGCAGGCGGCGCACGCCGGAGTCTAACGCGCCGGCAAGACGATGACCGCTGCGCACTGTCGACATTCGCCTGGAGGTGGCCCTTGCTGCGGCCGGAAAACACGAATCCTCCGGCGCTCGGGGTCCGAATCCGGGCCTGTCTCGGTCTGGGAGCTGCGTGGGGGGCTCGCTAGAGTCGATCGGCGGGCTGTCGTCTTCGCGGCTTCAGCCGCTCGATCTCCCGAACCCAGTCAACGGAGGACCGCTTCATGGCCGCAGCCACCACCGCCACCGTCGAGATCGATGACCCGATTCCCGGCGTTCGACGCTTCACCCTGAATCGCCCGGAGAAGCGCAACGCGATGTCTAATCAGTTGCGGCGCGAGTTGCTCGCGGGATTGCAGGCGGCCGACGCCGACGAGGATGTGCGCGTTTCGATCCTGCGCGGCGCGGGAAAATGTTTTTCGTCCGGTTATGACCTCGGTTCGGACCTAGCCACAGATCAGCCCTATTGGACCTCAAAGACGGGGCTGCAGTGGGCACGGCACGTGACGGCGGGCTGGACCTCGATCTGGGATCTCTACAAGCCCGTGATTGCGCAAGTGCATGGTTATGCGATGGCTGGTGGACTCGAACTCGTCGGTGCCTGTGACTTGGCCTACGGGGCCGAGGACGCGCGCTTCTCCCATCCGGTGACCCGCTTTGCGCTCCCTGATTTTGATTGGTTCCCGACGCATCTGCCACCGAGAGTCGCAATGGAGCTGCAGGTCGCTGGTCGCGAATTCAGCGGAACGGAGGCGGCCGCGGTCGGCATCATCAATCAGGCATTTGCGGTCGATGAACTCGAGGAGAAGGTGTTGGCGATCGCGCAGCGAATAACGAGGACGGCCTCGGCCGTTCTTGCGGTCAACAAGCGGGCGGTCCATACGGCGCTCGAGGCGCGAGGCGGTCGTTCGGTGATTCGCACACTCGGGGATCTGTCGGCGGGGCCTCATCTGAGCGCGATGGCCGCCGATGAGATCCTCGATCGCGTGAAGAGCGGGAACTGAGAAGATGACCTATGTGCCGGCGAGTTCAGAGGAGATCGATGCGGCCTGGCTCAGCGAAGCGCTGGCGGAACGCCATCCCGGGGCCCGCGTCGAAGCGGTCAAAATCGCGGATCGCGCAGAGGTGACGAATTCCCATGCGTGGCTTCGTGTGCGTTATGCGGGTGGTGGCGCTGAGAACGCGGGAGCACCGGATTCGCTTTTCTGCAAGCTGCTTCCGGTGGACCCTCAGCGTCGTGTGGCGATCGCGCAGACGGAGATGGGCCTGCGCGAGGCGAGATTCTATGATGTCATCGCGCCGAGGCTCGCCATGCGGACCCCTCGTGCCCACGTCGTTCGTTTCGAGGAAGACGAGGGCGGGGCCTTCATTCTCCTGCTCGAAGATCTGAACGAATCGGGCTGTAGTGTCTCGACCGGCCCCGAGAGTCCCACCCCGGATGCCGCGGCCCGGGCGCTCGAGGATCTTGCGGCGATGCACGTGCATTTCGAGAATCCCGACACGCGCCGCAAGGAGGCGGGCTGGGTGGCGGAACTCTCCGCACCGAGCGATTACGGCGCGATTCGGCTGCGGGAAGGTCTCGACCACCATCGAGACAAGCTGACGGACGCATTCGCGGAGATGGCCGCGCTCTACATCGAAAAGCCCCAGGCGCTCCACGCGCTTTGGAAGGAGGGCCCGCAAACCATCATCCACGGCGATCCCCATATCGGGAACCTCTTCGACGACCACGGGATCACGGGGTTTCTCGATTGGGGGCTCATCATCGTCTGCACACCGCTGCGTGACCTCAGCTATTTCCTGAATATGAGTCTTTCCGTCGAGGACCGACGCAGCCACGACCGCGATCTGATCCGTCACTACCTGGACGTGCGCAATGCGCTCGGAGGTTCCGCGATTTCCTTCGACGAGGCCTGGAAGGCCCACCGCATCCAAGCGGCCTACCTGGCCCCCGCATCGTGTCAGATCGTGACCTTTCCAGAGGACGCCACCGATCGTCGAAAGCGCTTCGCAGCCGCTTTTCTGAGACGTGCGGAAGCCGCGATCGAGGATCTCGAGACGCGAGCCGCACTGCGGGATTTCGCGGGACTCTAGACCGATTCCAAAGCCGGTCCGAGGGCGAGCGAAGTGGAGGCGAGAATGGAGATCGGTTCGCCCGCCCCGCTCAGCCCGCGGCGCGCATCGTCGCCGTCACCTGGGACCATTTCTCCCGCCAGGCTGGATTGCTCCACTGATCGGCCGCGGTGTAGGACGTCACGCGCACATTCGGTGCGAGATCGCGGTAGCGATCGACGAGCTTTCCGGCGAGGTCATTCCAGTTCGACGTGACGGTGTAGTGCTCGAGGACGTCGTCGGTGATCAGGGCTTGCATGCCAGGGATGTCGCCGCGCTTCTGGAGTCCGTGCAACTCATCCGACAGACCATGATGGCCGTGATGTTCGAAAACCGGTGAGTAGGTCCGCGTGGAGCCGTAGAAGGCAATCATCATTCGCGAATGTTCCCGCGTACGCGAGAGTTCCTCGTCCGTGTCTCCGACGGCGGTCATGATCGGGCACGAGAAGGTGATGTCGTCCAGCGTGCGGCCTGAGCGGGCGAGCCCCTTTGCAATCGCCTTGCCCTGGACATCCTTCACGTATTCTGGCGAGTGGAAGGGGTGGACGTGGATGCCGTCCGCGACCTCGCCGACGAGTCGGCTCATATAGGGGAGCACGGCGGAGATATAGACCGGGGGCGCCTCGACCTCGATCGGTCCCGGGCTCCACGTCGAGGGCAGGAGCGAGAAATGATAGAACTCGCCTTCGTAGGAGAGCTTTTCGACGCCGGAGAAGGCGCGGAAGATGGCCTTGACACTCTCGACGTACTCCTTCATGCGCGGGCCGGGCGGGGCGAATTCCGAGCTGTAGCGCCGCTCGATATGAGCCTTGACCTGGCTGCCGAGGCCGAGGACGAATCGCCCCCCGGTCGAGGCGGCGAGCTCCCACGCGATTCCGGCGGTGACCATGGGGCTGCGGGGGAAGGCGACGGCGATTCCAGTCCCGATCTGCAGTCGATCGGTGGCCAGCGCGGAGGCGGTGGCGGCCAGATACGCAGAGCGGCCCGAATCGGTCCACCACACGGACCCGAAACCGGCGGCCTCGACTTCCTGAGCATGCGCCTGGGAGGCCTGCAGGCTTCCGGGATGGGCGATGATGTCGAGTTCCATGGCGGGGACCTTTCTGTCGGTTGGATCGGGCGCTTCGGCATGATGGGGGCCTCAGCGGCTCGGGGAGCCTCAGCCCGAAGGGAGCCTCAGCTGGCGCGGAGCTTCAGAGGGAGCGGCAGCTTACCCCAGATGTTTCGAGAGGAGGATCGTGTCGCAG
>PBFW01000032.1 GCA_002719955.1 Deltaproteobacteria bacterium
CAGCGTGAGCCGCGCCTTCGCGACGGCAAAGACGGTCGATTCGGTCGAGACGGGCGAACTATTCGAAGAGGATGCTATCGGCGAGTCGGCCTATGAGGACGAGGACCGCTCGACTTTCCTCAATGGCCGATTCAGCACTCGAATCGGTCGCATCGCCGGATGGGCGACGACCGCAGCGCTGGTGGGGGGCGTCCTCTTCCTGGCGCTGCAGACCGAATGGGCGCGTTGGGCGCAGACGCCCCAGGTCGTGCGTTACGGGCCGTTGCAGGCGGAGACGCTGTCATCGGGGTGGGTCGAGACCAGTCGCGCCGGACCGATCCTTCGTTTCGAGGGTCAGATTCGAAACACGGGCGTCGAGGCTCTCTGGCCTGGGGTCATTCAGCTCGCGCTGCTCGATGCCGCTGGGCAGCGATTGTCCGAGCCGGCGATTCAGGCGGGGGTTCCGATCGCGCAGACGATCCTGCGGGAGTCCGTCGCCGAGGTGCTCGAAGCTCGCGCCACTGCGGCGTCACGCCGGCTGGGTGAGATGCCGCTTGCCCCGGGTGAGACCCGGACCTTCGAGGCGCTCATTCTCGCAACTCGTCTACCGGATCAGGCACAGCGAGTATTGCTCGAGGTAGGCGAGTCCAGCGTCGGAGCGGAGCGGCTGCGCCCTCCCGATCACGGCGCCTCGGCCGCCCTCCCGCCGGCGGTGTCGGCTCAGCTCGAAGCCGAATCGGGCGGATCGCCGTGATCGACTTTTTCATTCTCGGGGGTGACGTCGATCTCTTCTTCACCGGAGATTCCGGCTTTGAAATTCTTGATCGCCTTGCCGAACCCGGAACCGATTTCGGGTAGACGCCGTGCTCCGAAGAGAACGACCACAATCACCAGGATAATCCCGAGTTCCATCGGTCCCATTCCGAACATCGGAGCCTCCGCGCGCCCAAGAGTGGCGCGATCGGGCGGGATGGTGCCGCCGGGGCGAGATCCGGTCAAGCGCAGCGAATCGAAGCGGACAATCGGCCCCTCATCCCCCCGTTGCATTCAAGGCATGTCCGAGTTGGGCGCTAGACTCCAATCCCATGGCACTCTTCAAGGCGTATGATATCCGAGGCGTCGTCCCCGACGAACTCGACGCGAAAAAGGCCTATTCGATCGGTCGCGCGATCGCGTCCTTCATCGGGACCGGCCCCATCGCCGTTGGGCGGGATGCCCGGATCCACTCGCCCGAGCTCACGCGCGCACTGGTGGACGGCATTCGGGACGAGGGGGTCGATGTCCTCGATGTGGGGATGGTCGCGACGCCGATGCTCTATTTCGGTGTGGAGCATCTCGGCGCCGAGGCCGGTGTCATGGTGACGGCCTCGCATAATCCTGGCGAGTACAACGGGTTCAAGATCTGCCGGGCCCACGCGGTACCGGTCGGTGAGGCGAGCGGGCTCCGGGAGATCGAGGCACTCGTTTCCGAACGGGCCGCCGCTCCCAGGGCGGCCTCACGCGGTGCGCTCAGCCAGCGCGAGATCGTTGTGGCCTATGCCGATCACGCGCTCTCCGTCGGTGAGCACCGGCCACCGCTCAAGATCGCGATCGATTGTGGCAATGGCATGGCGTCGGTTGGGCTTTTGCCGGTGCTCGAAGCGTTGCCCGTCGATGTCGTTCGGCTCTATTTCGAACCCGACGGGTCCTTCCCGAATCACGAGGCCGATCCCCTCAAACTGGAGAATCTGCAGGACGTTTGTGAAGCGGTTCGCCGCGAGGGGGCCGATTTCGGGGTGGCCTTCGATGGGGACGGCGACCGAGCCGTTTTTGTGGATGGCGGGGGCGAACCGATCTCAGCGGATCTCGCGACAGCACTCATCGCGCGGCGGCTGCTGAAGCGCCACGCGGGTGCGCGCGTCCTCTATGATCTGCGGTCGAGCCGGGTCGTCGCCCAGGAAATCGAACGGGGGGGTGGCGACGCGGGAATATGTCGCGTCGGTCACTCTTTCGTCAAGGCGCAGATGCGTGAAGAGGGTGCAATCTTCGCCGGTGAGCTCTCGGGTCATCTCTATTTTCGCTTCTCCAAGGATCTGATTGCGGACGATGGGATCGCAGCACTGGTGGCGCTGCTCGACGTGCTGGGGGCGGAGGGCCGTCCGCTCGCCGAACTGATCGAGCCGCTTCGGTGTTATTCAGCCAGTGGGGAAATCAATCGTCGCGTTGCGGATGCCGATTTCGTCATCGAATCGATCGCGGCGGAGCACGCCGATGCACCGGAGCTCTCCCGGCTCGATGGGTTGCTCGTTCGATACGCCACCTGGTGGTTCAATATCCGGGCATCGAATACCGAGCCCGTCCTTCGCCTCAATCTGGAGGCGGATACCGACGATGAGATGACGCGTCGGCGCGACGAGATCCTGGGGAAGATCGCGGTCCTGGGTGAGCGCGGAAGTTCCTGACCGTCGTCGAGGGCGAGTCCGGTAAGCTCGGTTCGGGAGGCCGGCGTGTCTGGAACGAGCGATCGCGTGCGGGGCGGATGGATCTCGCGCTTTCGGCAGGGCGTGATGTTGCTGGCCGAGGGCTTCTCTTTCTTGCGCGCGCAAAGGCGACTCTGGGTGCTTGCGCTCGTTCCGGTGCTTTTCGCGTTGGTTGGCGTCGTGAGCGCGGTCGGTCTTTTCTGGGCGCATCTCGAGGCCATTCAGCAGATCTTCGCTGGGATGTTTCCGGTCCTCGAGGCCACGCACTGGTGGACTTGGATCTGGGTGGCGCCGGGAAAGGCACTCTTCTGGGGATTGCGATGGCTCGCCGTTGGCGTGAGCTTCGCGGTCTCGCTGGTCGCTGGATTGCTCGTCGCGAATCTGGCGAGTGCCCCCTTCCTCGACCGGCTCTCCCAACGTGTCGAGGACGTCGTGCTCGGCGCTCGGGGTCCCTCCGCGGACGAGGCTCCTTCCCTGCTGGCAGAGACCCTTCGGAGTTTTGCGGCCGAATTCCTGCGGATGTCGTTCCTGGCTGCGCTCTGGTTGAGCCTGTCCGTACTGGGGTTCCTACTACCCGGTGTCCATCTCGTGACCGGGCCGCTGCTCGTGGCGACGACGATCCTTTTTCTCCCGCTCGATTACACCGGCTTTGCCCTCGATCGCCGCGGCGTGCCCTTCGGGTCGCGTCGTCGTTGGTTGTGGTCGGAGCTGCCGACAATGGTCGGTTTCGGTGGTGTCGCGTTCGTGGCCTGCCTGATTCCCGGGTTCAATCTCTTGGTCCTGCCCTCACTCGTGACCGCGGGAACGCTACTCGTGCTTCGGGCGCACCCCGACGAGGCAAGCGAACGCGTGTGACGAGACCAGGGGTTCGGCTGAGTCCGGCTTTCGGCTGGGTTCGCGCGGGATTCCGAGAGGGATTAGCGTTCGAAGGCCCTCGTGAGGAAATCTGCGGCCCTTCGTGCGGCCTTTTCCGAGAGCCCGCCTGTGCCACCCGCCTTACTGGAGATCTCCACGAATTCCTTCGGCTCGGGCGCCGCCTCGAAGAGGGCGTGCGCCGAGGCGGGCGAAACCTCGGGGTCGCCGGTGATCGCCATCACGAGTGTCGGACACTTCTTCGCCGAACTCCGCCCCGCCAGCCGAGTGGCGGGATCGAGTTCCGCGTCCTCAAAGCGCCCGGCTCCCCCAATGAAAACGCAGGCACGCGGCCGATCGTCGTGGGCGAGCAGATAGGCGCTGACCGTGGCGCCGACACCCTGTCCAACCAGTCCGATGCGTTCGGCATCCACTTCGTCCAGAATGCCGATGGCATCGATCCCGCGGATCAGATCAGAGGTCGACTGGCGCGCGAATTCCTCTGTTAGGGCACGACCCTCGGCGTCGATCGTCTCGCCCCGGGTGAGTGCGCCGACCGCCTGGACGAGTCGATCCGAGAGTTTCGGACTCGCGCGGCGGCCGTGAAGCGGGAGGTCGATCGCTGCGATCGCGAAGCCCAGATGGACCCAGTCCAAGGCGAAATCCAGCGATTCGGAGCGTGCGGATTCGCCGGTGCCGTGGGTCAGGAACACGAGCGGCGCGGGACGCGGTCGGGCCGCTCCGGGCAGATAGAGACGCCCCCCCACGAAGTCTCCACGGGAGACGTACTCGAATTCCCGCACGTCGATTCCCCGCCACGCGGGAGAGGGCGTGACGGCTCTCAAGGTGGCGCTTGCGGGCGCCTCATCATGGGGTCGATAGATTGGCGAATCCGACATCGGGCGAACCTTAGCAGCCAGCTCGATGACCGAGCCGCCGGTGTTCGCCAGGAAATGGGATGGATTCGACGTAATGTGCGGGCGCTGGATTGGATTGGTCTGGGTGGGAGGGCCCACTGGCCCGCGCTTCAGCGCAGGAGCAACTTGCGTGTCCGATACAGACTCGATTTTACCGAATCCTCAGACTTCGAAAGCGTCTCGGCAATCTCGGCGATCGGCATCGACTGGAGATGGTGCAACTCGAAGAGCTGGCGCTGTTCCTTGCTCACCTCGTTCTCGAGGAGGTGGTCTAGGCGCTCGGTTCGTTCGCGGAATTCGTAGTTTTCCAGTGGCGTCGCCTGGGATGAGCCGTTGGCGGCCAGGTCCGAAAACGACTGGTCCTCGTCTTCCTCGAAGAGGGGCACGGTGGGGTGGCGCTTGCGACGGAAGCGGGCCGCGAGCGTGCGGCGGGTCAGCCCGAAGATCCAGGCTGCAAAAGGGGCCTCGCCGCGGAAGGAATCAAGGGACGAGAAGATGTTGATGAAGACTTCCTGGGTCGTCTCCTCGGTGTCGGCACGGTTGTGCAAGCGCTTGTCGAGGAAGGCGTAGACGCGTCTGAAATAGCGTCGATAGATCTCGTCGAAGGCCGACCGATCACCGCTGCGCACACGGTCGACGAGCATCTCGTCGATTTCGGCGGAACGGGATAAAATGGACGTTTTTGCTGATTCTTTGGGGAGCGCGGAAGAAGGCGCAGATAGCCCGTCCTGCGTGCCGGGCGCATCGTTTGGTTGGCTTCCATCTTGAATGGAGCCGTGGTGACTGCTTGTACTACTTCCGGTGATGGTCAAAGCCGAATCCTTAAACCTTGCTGCTTTCCAACTCCCAATGGATCAATCGCGAGGAAGCCCCTTGTAGGAGGTAGCCCTGAGGCCTCGGCGGGTGTCAAAAAATGTCGCCGGTGACGAGAATCGTCACAGACTGCCGACTCTCCCCGTAGGGAGTCGGTAATTTCGCTTCTCATGACAAGTCAGCAAAAATGGACTCGAGGTCGAGGTCGCCAGAGAACCCGGGAAGCAAATTGGAATGGATTCCCATGGGGACAAAATGCGGGTAGGGGGAGATAGGGGCGGTCAGCGCCGGAGGCGTTCGTCCGCGGGTTCGAGCCGAAGATCCGCGTCCGTGAGACCCGTTCGGAAGGTCGATGGGCTCGGCGGGTCCATGGGCCGGTGCCGACCCGACCCGATCTCGTTCGATCCCCGCCCCTTCGTGGATCCCCGCCCCGGGTCCCCTTCCTCGCTGGGCGATGCGCCCGCTGCGGAGAGGACCTCGCGACGCGTGGGCTCGAGGGCCGACGTTCCATCTCCCAGCAACAGCCTGAGCTGCCCCCGTTGCTGCAGGCACCGATACTCGAGAAGTTCGAGTGATCGCGCCGGGAGACTCTTCGCAGCCAGACGGGTTTCAGAGGCGAAGCAGGGGCAGAAGATCATCGCTCTGGGTTCTGCGGAGGCTTGTAGGCCGAGATCCGGAGCCAACTTCAGCAGGTCTGGCAGCCGGGGGCGGAGCCAAGCGAGGTCTGCGAGGGCTCGGGTGAGGAGGGTGGCCTGCTCGCCCTCCTCCCCGATCCGAATGCTCACGAGTTCGCCTTCCGTCGCTGCGATCGCGAGCAGGTCGATCGCGGTCGATTCCGCAAGGAATTCCTCGGCGATGACGCGGAGGTTCGGTGAGAATCGGCGCAGCGCGTGGCGCAGCGCGCGTCGCAGAGAAGCTCGCTCGGGGATTGCCCGCCATTCGAGCTCAGCCAAGGAGTCGGCTCCGTGCGTCTTCGTAGAGAAGACGCGCGACATCCATCAGGGCACGACTGGCGGGTGCCTGGGGGTGGACCAGCCCGATCGGTCGCTGTGCTGCGATTGCGCGGTAGACATGGAGGTCGTCCACCAGCAGTCCGTAACTGGTCAGCACGAGCCCGAGCTTCTCCTCGCTCATGCGGGCGAGGGATTCGAAGGCGGATCGCGCCTCCGCGATCGTGTTCGCAGCGTGGACGGTCAGGCCGATCTCGACGTTCGGATGGGCCTTGGTGATCTCGCTCGCGAGGTCGAAGGCTTCGCTGAGATCGTGGTGTTTCGAGGAGCTCAGCAGGAGCACCCAGGCAATCACGTTGGCCGGCGCCCCGGGCGCGATCAGCCAGGCGGGCGGGATTCGCACGAAGACGATTCCACCTCGGCGCGCTTTTTCCGCCCGTGCGGCGGCGAGGTCGGCGGCGGCGGCGTAAAGGCTCGCGAGGTCGGGGGCCGGGCAGAAGAGCAGCTCACAGCCGAGGGGACCCACGCCGGCCTTGGGCCAGAGCGGGGATCCGTGATCCGCATCCGGTGAGAGGATGACGGAGGTGCCGCCCAGGCGGGTCGTTTCGATCGCGAGATTCCAGGCTAGCGCTGCGCGGACGACGTCATGACCACCGATCGGCAATCCGAGGATCGGCAGCGGCGGGGGAGGTCGCTCGTGAGGAATTCGATCGGCGGCAAAATCGGTGGGTGCCATGCCTTCGCGAGCGGACAGGGGATCGTGCAGCGGCCCGCTCTCGGGATCGGCCGGAACGCCTTCTTCGAGCTCTGGCAGGAAATGGTGCAAGACATCAGCGAGATCGCGCGGCAATGCGTCCCTCTAAAGGTCGCGGTCGGGTCAGCGGGAGCAGATGGAGGGCCTTGACCGGGAGGCCCCCTCGTTGCGGTTGCTAGCGAACGAGGAGAATCGAATTCGGCTGGCCCGTGGGTCCGGGTGCAGATTGGGGATTGCCCGGATCCTCCCGCCATTCTCCATCGACCACATAGCGGTATTGGTAGGTGCCCGGTTCGAGGGTGAGGACCTTCGTCCAGACGCGCTGCTGGCCCTCGGATGCGATCAGGGAGCGGACACCGCGATCGGGAATCCAGCCGTTGAAGTCGCCGGCGATTCGAACGTCCCCGGCGGCGGAATCCTTGAAGCGCACCACGACCTCCCGCCGCGGACCGGGCGGGATATCCTCCTTGTCCTCTTCGAGCAGCCCGGGTCGAGCGGCCACCAGATCGGGCGGAGAGGCAGCGAGTTCGATGGCGACGGAGGCGTAGTCGAGGGCGCCGTTCGCGGAGGGTGCGTAGAGAGAGATCGGAAGGCCCTGTCGCGCCGCTTCTCGCAGCTTGACGTTCAGGCGAATGACCGAGTCGAAACAGAGCTCCTTGAAGAGTTCGCGGATATCACCCAGTGTCTGTCTCGCGTAACGGGTCCGGCCGTCGTAGAGCGTTGGCAGCACTCGAACGTGCAGTTCGTGTCCGATCCGGTCCGAGAGCAGATTGATTGTCTCGAGCAGTTTCTGCACGCCGTCGATCGCGAAGAAACTCGTTTCGAGCGGCACGAGCACTTCGCTGGCGGCGCGCAGGGCGTTGAAGGTGAGCAGGCCGACATTGGGCGGGCAATCGATGAGGACGAAGTCGTAGAGCGGCGGCAGCGTGTCGAGGGCCGCGGCGAGTCGTTCTGTGCGCGCGTCGTGGCGTTCGGTGGCGAGTTTCTGCTCGAGCGCGGAGAGGACGATGCTCGATGGGGCGATGTCGATCTGGTCGATCACATCGATGATGATGGAATCCATGCGGCTCGCACCGGCGGGTTCGACCAGCACCTCGTAGAGGTTGACCTCGAGGTCATCTGGTTCGAGGCCTACGGCGAGCGTGGCATGGGCCTGTGGGTCCATGTCGACGATCAGTACACGGTGCCCGTCGGCCGCCAATGCGCCCGCGAGATTGACTGTGGTCGTCGTCTTACCACAGCCGCCTTTTTGATTGACGATGGCGATGATCCGCATAACGTCCCCCCCGAGGCGTTCGCCAGTCGCCCCTAATGGGCACTGACGTGCGATCCTGTCCCGGCCATCTCGGGTCGTTTACCCGTCCCGATGGCCCCAGCTCCGAACTCCCTGGATCCCGTATGGCGCAGTCGAGGGCTCGCTGCGCGCTCAGCCCGTCTGACCCCAGTTCTTTACGAGTCCCTTGGTCCCTCGTGGGCCCGGCCTGGCCGGCATCCCGTCCTGAATCATTCCGTTCTCATCGCCGGTCAGCAATAAATCATCGGGGGCAGAATCGGATCGAACCCGCCCGTGGCTGCAGTAGGCCGAAACCTCGCGTTCGAATTCGGCGACCTCGAAAACCCACTCCTGACCGCTGACGGCCTCGAAAACGGTGTCGTCCTGAAAGACGAGGACCACGTCGCCTGTGGCGACCAGCACGAGATCCGAGAGCGGCCGACCCACGTGGCGGAGCAGACCCTGAAGCGCGCGGACACTCTTGCGGATCTTCTGAACCGAGACGCCCGCATCGATCAGTCGCTTGGTGGCCTTCAGCGCGACGAGGTTGTCGAAGCTGTACCGGTGATGCCCCCCGGGCGTGCGCGCCGAGGGTTCGATCAGACCGGTCTTTGCCCAATATTGCAGCTGCCTGCGGGACAAATCCAGAAGCTCCACGACTTCCCGGGTCTTGAAATGCGTGCTGACTACTCCCGTTCCCGGTCTCTTCGCCTCGACGACACTTCTTACCACAACATCTGCTGACACCGAATCCGACACCTGCCCCCCAGACTTGTTCAAGCCGCTGGCCATGGCCTACCGCGCAGAACTCGAGGAAATTCGACGATCGTCCACGGTCCTCCCCGAAACTCGCCCTCGCCAGACCCTTGTGATTGCTATGCCCATCGATCTTCCGCTTCGATTTGCCCCCCGCCCGACGATCTGCCGTCTGCGTCGAAGGCCCTCACCTCGGGCGGCATCGCGGGGGGTGATCCGCGCTTGGAATAAAAAGCCCAGAATCGACAGAGCGATCCGAGCGGACTCCCAGAGTAAATGAGTGGCGGTGGCTCAAGTCAAGCCAAAAACCACGAGATTTGTCGCGATGAGGGTGAAAAAGACTTCCTTGCTCGGGCAAGCGCCCTGTTCGAGGATTCACGGCTGCGTTGTGGTCCACCCCCTCGTTACATGACGTCCCGAGGGCTGGTAAGGTCCGAGACCGTGTCGAAGACGACGAAACAGGATCGGGGCCCGAAGGACGTTGGAGAAGATCCTGCCGGTGGGACTTCCTCGGAGGATCTAGCGGCTCCCCGCAGGTCGATGTCGCGTTTCGTCACAAGTTCCGCAGAGGCCGCTGAACGCGCGGAGAGCGTTTCTGAAGAGCAGTCCGCGAGCCTGACGCGTGTGCGAGTCGACGATCGGGGGGAGCATCGCCCCTTCATGCGCGGAATCCTGGTTCACTCCTTGACGGAGCGGGGGGTCTCCTTTGAGAATGCCTACGAGGTCGCCCAGGCGGTCTGGAAGCGGGTGTCCGAGCGTCAGCTGATCACCAAGGCGGAGTTGCGTGAGCTCGTTCGGGAACTGACCGTCGAGACCTCGCGGGGCGAGATCGCGCGATCGGACGCCGCGTTCGAGGACCAACTCGACGTCCTCGGCAAAGACGGACGCTGGCCTTTCAATTCCGGTCGGCTTCAGCTCTCCCTACTCGCTGCGGGTCTCAAACCGCTCGAGGCCTTCGAAGCCGTCGTCGAGATCGAGCGCGAGCTGCGGGAGCGCCGCGAACGACCCATCACCCGCGATTCGATTCGGGATCTGGGCGCCGGAATCCTGCGGCGCTACTTCGGCGAGAATTCCGCGAATCGCTATCTCAATTGGCGTTCCTTCCAGAACGAGGACGAACGTCCCCTGATCCTCTTGCTCGGTGGAACCAGTGGTGTCGGGAAATCGTCCCTGGCGCTGGAGGTGGCTCGCAGGCTCTCGATCGGGCGGGTGCTCTCGACGGATTCGATCCGAGACGTCATGCGAGTGATGCTCTCCGATGATCTCGTGCCGACGCTTCATGTTTCGAGCTTCGAAGCGCATACGCGCCTCGTGAAGGATGTCCGAGAGGGCCTCGACCCGGTCATCGAGGGTTTCCTCGAGCAGTCTCGAACGGTCTCGGTCGGCGTCCGGGCCGTGATCGAGCGCGCCATCATCGAAGGCACGAGTACGGTTCTTGACGGTGTCAGTATCGTGCCGGGGCTTTTCGATCTGAGCGAGTGGCAGGATCGCGCCCACGTCTTCTTCCTCCTGGCGGCCGACGAGGATCGTGAATCCCTGCACGCCCATCTCGTCGCCCGCGGTCACGGTCGCGGTGCCCGCGCGACCGAGCGCTATGTGCGCAACTTCCAGGAGATTTTCACGATCCAGGAGGACCTGCTCGAGCGCGCGGAGATGTTCTCGGTGCCGGTGGTCGATGTTCAGGACCTCGAGAATGCGGCCGGTCAGGTCGTGAAGCACGTCGTCGGGCAATTGGGCGAGCGTCGCGCGGCAGAGGCGTCGGGTCTCGATTAGGATCCCGGCCGCAATCCATGGGCCGCTCCCTCAAATACGAGATCCCCGGTGTGGATCCCCGCGTGCCTCTCAGCGACGTCGCCGAGAAGGGGTGGACGTCGGTCTTCGCCTCGACAGCGAGC
This sequence comes from Deltaproteobacteria bacterium, assembly GCA_002719955.1. Taxonomy (GTDB): domain Bacteria; phylum Myxococcota_A; class UBA9160; order UBA9160; family UBA4427; genus UBA4427. The sequence goes on from PBFW01000032.1 coordinate 10,649, forward strand.
GGGCGGGCCCCTTTCCAACCGGACGGGCTCGAAGAAAAGCCGCGTCGCGTACTCGAGATCGGATTCGGGCGGGGCGAGTTCCTGTTGGCGATGGCGGCGCGTGAACCCGAGGTCCAGTTCATCGGCATTGAGGTGTCTTGGAAGCGGACTCTCAAGATGGCGCGCAAGGTCGCGCGGGCAAAGCTCGAAAACGTGCGTCTGGTGGACGATCGGGCCGAGCACTCGATCCAGGCGCTCTTCGAGCCCGAGAGCCTGGAGGCGATCTGGATCAATTTCACGGACCCCTGGCCCAAGACACGTCACGCACACCGCCGATTGATTCAATCGGGTTTCGTCGGCGATGCGGCGGTGGCGCTGGAATCGTCGGGCAAGCTCTTCGTGGCGACCGACGACGTGCCCTACGCCCATCAGATCGACGAGGTGCTGTCGGGCGCCGCGCGTCTGCAGAATCTCTACGCCCCCTGTCCCTTCGTTTCAGAGGTGAGGGGTCGCGCGCGGACCGGTTACGAGGATCAGTGGCGTTCCGAGGGCCGGCCACTACATTTTTTCGCCTACGGCCCGAGCCCCCATTCGCATGCCGGAAGGGCAACCTGCGGTCGGGCGAAGCGTGGGGGGGCGAAATGACCTCCGCGGATGAGCGTCGACACGCACTGCGGCGACCCAGCCTGAAGGATTATGCCCGCGAGAGCCTGCGCGCGCTCTTCACCGAGCGCGGGTGGCCCGCCTACCGCGCGGATCAGCTGGTGACCTGGCTCTACCGAAACGATGTCGATGAACTCGACCGGATGACGAATCTGCCCGCGTCGATTCGCAGCGAACTCGCGCGGGAATTCGACCTGCGCTCGCTCGAGGTCGTCGAGATCCAGCGCTCCGTGGACGGCACCCAGAAGCTCCTGCTCGGCGCCGCGGATGGCGCGCGTATCGAGGCGGTGCTGATCCCGGAGGAGCGGCGGAACACGCTCTGTGTTTCGACCCAGGTCGGCTGCCCACTCAGCTGCAGATTCTGCGCGACCGGCGCACTCGGTTTCACCCGCAACCTGACGACGGCGGAGATCGTCGATCAGGTTCTTCTGGCGACGCGCGAGATGCCGGAGGGCACGAGTCTCACCAACCTGGTCTTCATGGGGATGGGCGAACCGCTCTTGAATCTTCCGGCCGTCTCCGAAGCGATTCGCATCCTGACCGACCCGAAGGCCTTCGCACTCGCGCCGAGACGTGTGACCGTATCGACTTCCGGTGTGCTTCCGCAGATCGCGCCGCTCCTCGAGGTGGCCCCGATCCACCTTGCCGTCAGCCTGCATGCGACCACGGACGAGGTCCGCGACGTCCTCGTGCCGATCAATCAACGCTTTCCGATCGTGGAGCTGCTCGAGACGCTGCGCGAGGAGCCGCGCATCCATCGTCGCCGGCCGGTCTTCTTCGAATACACGCTGATGGAAGGTGTGAACGATTCCGTCGAGGACGCTCGGCGGCTTCCGGGGCTCCTCGATGGAATTCCGTCGAAGGTCAACGTGATTCCGATGAATCCGCATCCGGATGCAGCCTATCGGGCGCCTGCCCCGGAGGTCGTCGACCGCTTCACGGCGATCCTGCACGACGCGGGTGTTCGGGTCACCCTGCGCCGGGATCGGGGTCGCGATATCGACGCTGCCTGCGGCCAGCTGGCGAATCGCCGGTCGGCGGCGGTCCCTGGTGATGCGATCGCCGCCCGGGCCGGGAAGGATGGGCCCGGCGTCGGGGCGGAATCGACCGAATCCTGAAAAGCGTCAAGAGAGCGTTCCGAGGCGCCGATGGGGGCGGGAGGGAGGCCCGCCGGCTCGAGGTCGGTACCCACACGATATGCTCTACGCTTTTGGCGACATTCACGGCGAGCTCGAGAAGCTCGACGAGCTGCTCGAGTTGACTCCACTCGTGGCCGGCGATCGACTCCTTTTTCTAGGCGACTATATCGATCGTGGTCCGGATTCCCCCGGTGTGATCGATCGATTGATTTCGCTCGGCCGGGACTACGAATGCGTGTTTCTGCTCGGAAATCACGAGTCGATGTTCCTCGACTTTCTCGGGTGGACCGATGAAGCCTATTTCGGAGGCGATGCGTTCCTGTTGAATGGGGGCGATCGGACGCTCGCGGGCTACGGCTATTTCGATCGTGAGGACACGAGGCGAGACGGCTTCCGACTCCCGAAATCGCACGAGGATTTCCTGCTCGGACTGCGGCTCTCGCATGTCGAGGGCGACTATCTCTTCGTTCATGCTGGCGTTAGCCAGGGTCATCTGCGGTCGGGGGATCTCTCTTACGCGCTCCGCAAATCGCGACCCGAGGATATCCTCTGGAATCGCACATCTGGCGAGCTGCCCCACGATTTCGGTGTCACGATGGTCTACGGGCATACGCCGAACGAGAATTTCGGCGTTCGCTGGAATTCGCCCTTCAGCATCGGCGTCGACACCGGGGCCGTCTACGGCGGTCCGCTGACCGCGATCCGGTTGCCCGACGAATTCATCTTCCAGTCCTGATCCGGAAGAGCGGCTGCCCGCGAGGGGCTTTGGTGCTTCCGCCGTCGCGCGGGGAGGAGCCGTGGTCAGCCCGCGGCCGCGGCCGCGTTTCGCGCTACGGAACCGGTGGCACCCGTTTCGGCGTCGCGCTGGCGCAGCTGCGGAACCGTGAGCTTCGTTCCCGTCGAGAGCGCATCGAGGTTCACGTCGGGGTTGTATTGACGCAATAACCAGATCGGCACATCGAAGCGGCGCGTCGAGAGGATCCAGAGTGAATCGCCGGGTCCAACGCGATGGATGAGGGTTCCCTCGATTTCCCACTCCGCGAAGAACGCCTCCTGCAGCGAGCGATGGTACTCGATTCGGATGCGCTCGAAATCCTCCGGCGTGACCTGTGAGAAGTCGAGGCGTAGACGCTGTTGCACGACCACGGGCTCCTCAAAGCGGAGCCCGTTGATCTTGCGCAGTCGGCTGGTGCGGAGGCCGAGCCACTCGGCGTAGTGGCCGAGGGTTTCGTTCGTCTGCACGAGCACCGTGCCATTGCTGGCGACCGTGTAGTCCGAGGGGTCTGCGAGCAGGCCGGGGCTCGGTTCGGTCGGGCTTTCGTCGCTGGCGGCGAGGCCGGGATCGATCGCCCCTGCGTTGGCCGAGCCGGCATCGCCCAATATTTCGGCATCGGCGAAATCGCTCGGGCTCGGGGAGAGCGATGCACTGCGCGCCGGACTGAGAACGGCTTCCGCATCGGGATGGTTCTTCACGGTGGGCGTGGCCTCAGCCGCTTCGCTCGCCGCACGGGCGGTTACGCGCAGGCGCTGGCCCACTCCGATGCGATTTCGGCTGCGCAGCTCGTTCAGGGCGACCAGTTGCGCCACGCTCAGCCCGAAGCGGTCGGCGATGTGGGTCAGGTTGTCGCCGCGCTGAACGGTGTAGAAGCCGCTCTCCGGGAGCGTGGCGGGTGTGATCGCGACCCTCGATGACTTCTTCGCGGGCTTGTAGGAAGCCGTGGCCGTTTTCGGCTTCGCCGCGTCGGGGGGGAGCTTAATCTTCTGACCGATGCGAATTCGATTTCGGCTCTTCAACCCATTCAGAGCGACGAGTTGGCTCACTCCGACGTGGTGTCGTTGTGCGATCGTCGAGAGCGTGTCGCCACGTCGGACGACGTAATTCGAGTCCCGCGTCTGGCGGGCGTGTTGCTGATTCTTGGGCAGAGCGGCGATTCCCTGACCGAGCGGTCGAGGCAGAGCGGCGCGGGGAACGCGCAGGCTGAAGCCCTTTGGAATATGTTTGGATCCGCGCCAGACCGAGGGCCGCAGGGCCGGATTCGCCTCCTTGAGTGTCGCGCGGTCGACACCGATTGCCGTCGCGAGCTGGCTCGGTTTCGCGTAGTAGGGCATGTCGATCGTGTCGAAAACGATCGGCTGATCGAGCACGAGGGGGCCGAAATAGAAGTCGGGATTCGAGGCGACCGCGTTTGCCGCCAGGAACTCGACATAGAAATTGCGCGAGGCGAAACCGAAGGTTCGCGAGCGGTAATCACGCACGATTCGAGTGATGTCCTTCGTGCCCAGCTTCCGCGCAGCCCGCCGCATGCCGGAGGCGCCATGGTTGTAGGCGGTGATCGCGAGGGGCCAGCTGCCGGTGACGCGAAAATTCTGTTCGAGCAGCCGCGCTGCCGCCAGCGAGGCTCGATAGGGGTCGAGCCTCTCATCGACGACGTGATCGACCTGCATGAAGCGCCGCCCGGTCGAGCGGGTGAACTGCCAGAGGCCGGCGGCGCCGACCCTGGAGTAGACACTCGGAGTGTAGGAGGACTCGACGTGGGGTAGATTCGCGATCTCCAGGGGGAGATTCATCTCGCGCAGGTTCGTCAGGATAAACGGTTTATAGGCGCCGGACCGGATGATGCCGGCGCGAAACTTGTTGGCCTGGCCGAGTTGGAAGCGCATCCGGCTCGCTGCCGTCTTGAGCGTTGAGTTCGAGACATCGTCTCCGAAGAGGGCGAGAACCCGCTTCTCCTCCTTGGTCAGGCCCGATCGCTTTCCTTTGGCGAGCTTCCGCAGGATGGTCTTGTAGTGCTTCTTGCGTTTGTCGGTATGACGTTCGCGGGCCCTCGAGGAGAGACCCGTTGGAATCTTCGTGATCTCGTAGACGATCGCGAGATTGCGGGTGTCGTGGAGGAGCCCGGCATCGGTCCCGACCTCGCTGTAGATCCGCATCCAGAAAGCCACATCGCGCTCGAGGGCCGCGGGTCGCGGGAAATCGCGGGGGGCGGCGCTCGTGGGGTTCGTAGCGAAGACGCCGACGACGAGGGTGGTGGCGGAGACGATCATCAGGGTGCGCAGCAGACGCTTCATGTACTCCCTCTCTCCCCCACCGATCGGCAGAATGCCGGCAGAATCGGAGCGGAAAAAAGCCGATTTCCGGCGGGGCCGCCGGGTGTTTTTGGGGGGAGGAGAGATTCGATTGTCCTGTCGAGCGGGCAGTTGGGTTGCGGAGGGAGTCCACAGCCGTGAGTTGCCTGCCCGGTCTTCGTGGTTCCTCGCGGGACCGTCGGGGTTGAGCCTACTTCCTTTTCTTCTTTCGAGCGGCTCGCTGTTGTTTTCGTTTGTTCTTTCTGGCCTTCGGATTCTGACGCTTCTTCGTCGCGCCCGCGCGGCCGCCCCCCCCAAGGAGCATCGAGGGATCCATCCCACCGGGCGGCATCATGCCCCCGGGCATCCCCCCCATCGCGGGCATCCCACCGCCCCCGAGCCCCGAGAGCAGGCCGCCCTGTTTGCCGAGCGCGCCCATCATCTGGCGCATCTGGCCGAATCGATCGACGAGTCCATCGATGTCCGAGACCTTGCGGCCGCAGCCCTGGGCGATCCGCTGGGCACGGCTCTGGTCGATGATCTTGGGCTCCGTACGCTCGGCCTTCGTCATCGACTGGATCATCGACTCGATCTTCGCGAGTTCGCCCTCGTCGACCTGATCCGCCAGGCCCCCGATCCCGGGCATCCGCGAGAAGACTTCCTTGAGCGGGCCCATTTTCTGGATCATCCGCATCTGCTTCAGCAGGTCGTCGAGTCCGAAAGCACCCTTCAGGATCCGTTCCGCGTCCTCTTCGGCCTCCTTCTCGTCGACGACTTCTTCGAAGTCCTTGACGAGGCCGACGATGTCGCCCATCCCGAGAATCCGGGACGCGAGACCCTCTGGACGAAACTCCTCGAGCCGATCGACGGTCTCGCCGGTGCCGAGGAATTTGATCGGGACGCCCGTGACGGCCTTCACCGCCAGAGCTGCGCCGCCTCGGGCGTCGCCGTCGAGTTTCGTCAGGATGACGCCGTCGAGATCGATCTTCTCGGCGAAGGCGTCCGCCACGTTGACGGCATCTCGGCCCATCAGCGCATCGCATACGAGAAGTGTATTCGCGGGCTCGACGCCCGCCGCGATTTCCTGGAGTTCCGCCATCAGATCATCGTCGACGGCGAGTCGCCCGGCGGTGTCGTAGAGGATCGCGCTGAAGCCCTCGCGTTTGGCCCGCTCGTAGGCGGCCCGGCAGATCGCGGGCGGTCGCTCGCCCTCGCTGCCGTGATGGACCGGGACGTCGATCGAAGCACCGAGGGTCATCAGCTGCTCGACCGCCGCAGGGCGGTAGACATCGGCGGCGACGAGCAGGATCTTCTTGCCCTGTTTCTGCAGGTGGACGGCGAGTTTTGCGGCGACGGTCGTTTTGCCAACGCCCTGGAGCCCCGCCAGCATGATGGAGGTCAGACCCGATCGGACGGCCAGCGTCGTGTCGACGGGGCCCATCAGATCGACGAGCTCTTCCTCGCAGACCCTTACGAAATGCTGGCCCGGCGTAACCTTGAGTTTGCGGCCGGAGCGGTCCTTGACCCGGGTCTTGACCTTTTCGCCGAGCCCCCGTTCCTTGACGCGAGCGAGGAATGAACGCGTGACCTTGAGATCGACATCCGCTTCGAGCAGCGACATGCGCACATCGCGCAGCGCCTCATCAATGTTGTCTTCGTTGAGTTCGCGAACGCCCTTCAGCCGGTCGGTGGCGTTCTTGAATCCCTGCGTGACGGTCTCGAGCACGGGCTCCTCCGAGGGCGGCGTAGGGTAGCAGCAGGTCGCGCCGCTGCGCGTCCCTCGTGCGGAATCGTGTCTCCGTGCTCCGGGTGGGTTTGCCCGTGCGCCTTGCCCCCGCCTTGCGGGGTCGGCATGCTTGGATCCCGGGCCGGCACGAAGCCGGTTCTGGCGGCGGGAGAAATGGCTTGAGCATCGAGGTCGAAGCCCAGATCACAGGCAACGTATGGAAGATCGAGACGACGGTCGGCGCGGATGTCGAAGAAGACGATGTGTTGCTGATCGTGGAGTCCATGAAAATGGAGATCCCGGTCGAGGCGCCCGAGGACGGTCGCGTTGTGGAGATCAAGGTGGCAGAGGGCCAGGCCATCGAAGAGGGTGACATCCTGGTCATCCTGGACGCGTAGGGCCCCGGGGTCGGCGAGGACCGCGTGCGGTTCTAAGGAAGAGCCGGATGGGGCATCGGAAGGGTGTGAGGAACGCGATGGGCGGGGCGCTTCGTGCACGACGGTTGGGGCTGCACGAGCGGGCGCTGGCCCTCGAATTTCTGGGCATCGCCTCGGACGAGAATCTCGTTCTGATCGACCTCGTGTCGAGGCTCGGCGCTTCGCTCGGGCCCGGCGAGGTGGCACCGCAGATCCATGGCGCCTTCGAAGGCGGGCGGCTCGAAGGGCTGGTGGCGTTTCGACCGAGCATCGCGCTCTCCGCGGGTCTGAGTTCCACCGCCCTCGATCTTCTGCTCCCCCAACTCTCCAGAATCCCGAGCGGTCTCGTGAAGAGCGATCGCAGACTCGTGGCTCCGGTGTGGCGCGCGCTCGAATCCGCGGGGCGGCGGGCGCTAATCGATCGCGTGGAGATCGCCTACCGACTCCGTCCCGGCGCCATGGTCGCCGCCGCAGCGGATCTACCCGGCGTCGCTCGACCCGCACGCGAGCAGGATCTCGAGGAGCTTGTCTACGCCGCGCGCGCGAGTCTCTGGGAGGAGGACCGGCCGGATCCCGCCGACGGTGACCCGCTCGGCTTCCACCGCTGGGTCGAGGGGCGGCTTCCCCGAGCGCGGATCGTCTCCGAAGGGGGCCGGGTGACTTTCGTTGCCTACGCGGATGTGAGGCGTTCTGAGGGTTGGCTGGTTCAGGGCGTCTATACCTGGCCGGAATTTCGTCGTTGTGGGTATGCGCGCCGGGGCATGGATTCCATCGTGCGCGAGGCCTTTTCCTGCGGCGCCTCCCATGTACAGCTGGCGGTCGTCGAGGGCAACGAACGCGCGTCGAAGCTCTACGAGGATCTCGGTTTCGAGGCCTTCACGGAACTGCGCACGATTCTCTTCCACTAGTGGAAGAGAATCACGGGCCCCGCCATCTCGCCTGATCCCGCCTGTAGGCGGGCGGGTATCGGCCTGGCATCAGCACCTCCAGACCGTTGCTGGGGATCTGCTTTCTGGGAATCCGTTTCGTCTCAAATATGAGATCAGAGCCTCTCGCAGTTCCCCCCCGGTCGACAACTTCAATTTTGGCGACCTCATATTCTTCGTGATAGGTGGCGACGCCACCGGGAATCGCGAGGCGGAGCCGATCGGGGCGCTCGATCGACCGCCCCCGCAAATCGAGCTCGGCGCACACGCGAGGGGAGAGATCCGCCAGGTGCACATCGGCGCGGGCGATGTCGTTCGTCCAGCTCTCGAGGCCATAGAGATCTCCGGTCTGGATCGGGCCCGCACGCAATCGTCCCTCACTGTCCGAGTGGGATAATCGGCGAGCGGTTCGCCGGTGGCTTCACGCAGCACGCGCTCGAAGAGCGCCTTGACGTCGCGGTCCTCGGGCGAGAGGGCTGCGTGGATGAGGTCGGCGCGCCGGACTCATCGATCCGTGCTTCCGGGCGCATTCTATCCTATGACGGGCGGGCCCCCTCGCTGCGTTGATCCGATCGAGGGCGCTCAGCCAAGAGCCTCACCCAAAACCACCGGCCGAGTGAGTCACGTGAATCGGGTCCGAGATCAAGGCACGAAATCGCAGGCGTAGCCGTCGCGACTTCAAGATCTCGCAAACTGGAGATCGGGCCGAAGGCGCTTGGATCACGACCGAAGGGGGATTGGGATAGGCTCCAAGGTGTAGATCCGTAGGTTTGCGCAGGCCGATCGGCGGCGAATGACCAGGCGGAAGCGTTTCGAATAGAATCGGCGGCGTCCGGGTCCGGACGCCACCGCACAAGGAGAGGGGAAAACGATGGGCTTGTTGGACGGAAAGGTCGCGGTTGTGACGGGCGCGGGCGGTGGTCTCGGGCGGGAACACGCGATGGCATTGGCGGCCGAGGGAGCTGCGGTCGTCGTGAACGATCTGGGCGGCGCTCGCGATGGCTCGGGCTCCGGCGCTGCGATGGCCGATCAAGTCGTCGATCAGATCAAGGCGGCCGGTGGCGAGGCGGCGCCGAACTACGACAACGTGTCCACTGTTGGAGGGGGGGAGTCGATCCTGAAGGGCGCGCTCGATGCGTTTGGACAGGTCGATATCCTGATCAACAACGCGGGTATCTTGCGCGACAAGAGCTTCGCCAAGACGACCGAGGATCTCTGGGACCCCGTCGTCGCCGTCCACCTGAGGGGCACCTATTGCGTCACGCGGCCAATCTACGTTCATATGAAGGAGCGGGGCGTTGGCGGAGTGATCATCAACACCTCGTCGACCAGTGGCTTGAACGGCAATTTCGGGCAGTGCAATTACGGAGCGGCCAAGGCCGGGATCGCGGGCTTTACACGATGTCTCGCGCTCGAGGGTCAGCGCTACGGCATTCGATGCCATATCCTCGCGCCGGTGGCGCACACGCGTTTGACCGAGGATCTGCCGGGTTTCGACAGCGAGAAGGCCGCCGCCACCTACGATCCGAAGCTCGTTTCGCCACTCATGGTCTACCTGGCGAGCGATCTGGCCAAGGACCTGACGGGAAAGACCTTTCTGGCCGGTGGAGGGCGTATTGCCGAGATGAAGGTCGTGACGGCGGAGGGCCTGACGAAGGAAGAGGACGGGGGGCTCTGGTCGGCTTCGGAAATCTCGCAAAAGATGGCTGCGGGCGAGATCCTGCTGCCGGAATAGATTTTTGGGTCGGCGATCCGCGGCCGAGCCGCTTCGATCCGGCCTCGGTTCCGCGGGACACGAATCGCTGAAGTCCGTTCATTTCGAGGGCCGGGGTGCACTGCGAGGGCGACCTCTCCGGCTCTTCATTGCTGGCCCCTGGGGCACTCTGTAACCTGCCTCATCATGTCCGATTCACCAGAGTTCCGCGACGGCCCTGCCCCGAATGAAAGCGAATCCGCGCGAAGCGAAACGAAGACCGAGCTTGAGCTGAAGGGCGCTCCAGGTTTCGAGGTGGACGCGGAGAAGCTGCCGACCCGCGAGGTCCCGGCGCCGATCCTTGCGCGTGCCGCGCGGTCGGCGATGGCGGATCGCTTCAATCTCTTCTTCCGCTTTTTCGCCGATCGCTTCTTCAGTCACTTTTCGCTGGATGAAGAGGTCGTGGAGAGGCTGAAAGGCCTCGAGGCCAGAGGCAGCATCGTCTACGTGATGCGCTACTCGAGTCGGCTCGATTATTTCCTCTTCAACGCGCTCTTCTTGCGGCATGGGCTGCGGCTATCGGGCTTCGCGAATGCGATTCGTTTCCACTACTACCAGCCGCTGCCCCGGCTCCTTTCGATCGGGCTTCGGCTGAAGAGGGGTCGTCCACGCGAAGTCGAACACAGCGAGGATCGCGAGATCATCCGTGAACATGTCGATGCGGGTCGCAGCGTCTTCCTCTTCCTGCGCACCCAGCGCCTGCGGACCCTGCTGCGTCGGCGCAAGAGCGGCAAACGCAGCGATGAACTCGATCTCATGGGCGAGGTCGTCCGGTCGGTGGTCGAGGGCGGTCGCGGGGATTCCGACTCGACGCTGGCGGAAGAGCCGCGCGAGGTCTTCGTGGTTCCCCTCGCCATCTTCTGGCGCAAGGGTCCGCGGATGCAGAATCGTTTTCTCAACGTCGACTACGGTGCACTCACGCGACCCTCGGATTTCGCGAAGGTCGCGCGTTTCCTTTCGACCTATCGCAGTCTGACGGTCAAGGTCGGCGACGCGGTCGATGTGCTCCTCTACTCCCGAGTGCACGCCGAGGACGGTTGGGAGCGAATTGCGAAGAAGATTCGTCGTGCTGTGTTGATCCATCTCTACCGCGAAGAGAAGGTCGTCGAGGGGCCGACGCTGCGCCCGCGCTGGCGGGTATTGCGCGAGGTGTTGGCGGATTCCGGTGTCCGGTCCGCGATGGCCGTGCGGGCCAGCGGCGGAGGGGGCTCGGCGGAGAAAGCGGAACGCGAGGTCGAGAAGATTTTTCGCGAGATCTCGGCCGACATGGGCTCGAGTTGGCTCGCGATCGGTGCAGTCACGGTCGGTGGGATCTTCAAGCGACTCTTCGCATCGATCGAGGTGCATCGCCTGGCGGAAATTGCCGAGGACGCAAAACGCAATCCGATCGTGCTTGTCCCCAGTCATCGATCGTATTTCGACTTCCTGATCCTGTCGTGGCTCTTCTACCAGAACTATCTCGTCCCGCCGCATATCGCTGCGCGCGAGAACATGGCATTCGGTCCCTTCGGCTTCCTCTTCCGCCGCATGGGCGCGTTCTATCTGCGAAAATCCTTCGACGATCCGCTCTACAAGGAGGTGTTTCGCGCCTACGTGGCCTATCTCATTCGGGAGGGCTTCACCCAGGAATTCTTCATCGAAGGGGGGCGCTCTCGCACGGGCAAGACCCTCGCGCCGCGCCTCGGGATGCTCGGCTGGGATGTCGACGCTTTCCTCGAGAGCAACCAGCGCGACCTCTTTTTTGTCCCGATCGCGATCAGTTACGAACGGCTCGTCGAGGAGTCGGGGATGATCGAAGAACTCGATGGTGGCGCGAAGACGACCGAGAGCGTCCTCGGGCTCTTCCGCGCGCGCAAATACCTGCAGCGACGCTTCGGATCTGTGCACGTGAGCTTCGGTGAGCCGATCTCGCTGTCGGGGGCGCTCGGCACCCAGCGCAAACGATTCGAAGCGCTCCAGCGCGGCCAGATCTCGGCGCCTGAAATGAGGACGGTTCTCGAGGAGCAGAAGCGTGATTTTGTGAGCGGACTGGGGCATGCGCTCGTCGAGCGAATCGGCTGGGCGATGGTGGCGAATGCGACGTCGGTCGCGGCGGTCGTCGTCCTGGGCGGGGTCCATCGCGGATTGCTCCGCGAGGAACTGGTCGAGGGGATGCGGGACGTCGCGAGCCTTCTGCGGCTGCAGGGGGTCCGCTTGACGCCCGCCTTCGAGCGGGATCTCGGCGAGCTGCGGGAATCCATCGCGTTCCTCGAACGCAGCGATCTGCTTCGGTCTCGCCTCGATCACCGCGGTGAAGTCCTCCACTTCGAGGAAAATCGCCGCCGGGCACTCGATATCTATCGCAACTCGATCGCCCATTTCCTGGTGATCCCGAGCCTGCTCTCGCGAGCCGTGCTGCTGAGGCTCGATCGGAATCACGTGCATCAGGAGCTCGAGATCTGGGTTGATGTCTTCTATCGCGAATACTACGCATCTCGGGAGCTCTATTTGACTCGGGGTGAAGCGGTGCTCGAGCATTTCGAGAGCGAGGGTTGGGTCGAGCGGCGGGGGGATCAGTGGGTTACGACGTCGGCGGGGCGGCGACCGCTCTCGATGTTGGCAGAGCAGACTCGCGGCGTCGTCGAATGCTATGACACGATCGTGCGCGTGTTGTTGGCATGGATGGAATCGGTCGAAGAGGGCGTGTTGCGCACCGGGCTGGTCGAGGAGGTCCAATCCGCTTTCGAGAGTGCGCAGCTTCTCGGCTATTCGAGACGCGCCGAGGCGCTCTCGGAAACGACCCTCGACAACGCGCTCTCGTGGCTCGTCGCGCGTTCGATCCTGGACCGCCAGACGATCCGAACCGGTAAGAGGAATGCCCGGGATACACGTTACGCCCGTGGGGAGAAGTGGGCGGATCTCGAGGAGATTCACCGGCTTCTGGCGTCCGCACTCCGAGACGGGTAGCCTCCGCGCCCCTCTCGTACCCAGCCCGAAGACCGCCCGGATCGCCCGAGCCGAGGACCCCATGAGCGCCGAGCCCAGTGAACCGAGTTCCATCATCGATTTCGAAAAGGCCGGGGGCCTCGTGACGGCGATCGCCCAGGACGACGAGAGCGGCGAAGTGCTGATGGTCGCCTTCATGAACGAAGAGTCGCTTCGCCGGAGCCTCGAAAGCGGTGAAGTCGTGTACTGGAGTCGGAGTCGCAAGAAGTTTTGGCACAAGGGCGAGGAGAGCGGGAACGTTCAGAAACTCAAGGGGATCTACGTCGATTGCGACGGTGATGCGCTGGTCTTGCGCGTCGAGCAGGTCGGCGGTGCCGCCTGCCACACGGGTAGGCGCAACTGTTTCTTCCGGCGTATCGATCGCGGACGGGTCGAGCAGGTGGGGATTCAGGTCTTCGATCCCGACGAGGTCTACAAGAAGTGAGTGAAGAGGGTCCCAAGCTCCGAATCGGATTGCCCAAGGGCAGCCTCCAAGACACGACGGCCTCACTTTTTGCGAAGGCCGGCTACGACGTCCGTTTCAGCGGTCGATCCTATTATCCGTCGATCGACGACCCCGAGATCGAATGCATCCTGATCCGTCCGCAGGAGATGGCGCGCTATGTCGGACAGGGCGTGCTCGATTGCGGCATCACCGGACTCGATTGGGTCCTCGAGACCGGCGCCGATGTCGAAGAACTCGCGGACCTGCGAGCGCCGTGGCCCAATTATGGGCCGGTTCGCTGGATCCTGGCGGTCAAGGACGACTCGCCCTTCCAGACGCCGAAGGACCTGCAGGGCAAGCGGATCGCCACCGAGGTCATGGGCCTGACCGAACGCTATCTGGCGGAGCTCGGCATCCGAGCGCAGCTCGAATTTTCCTGGGGGGCAACGGAGGTGAAGCCGCCCGTTCTCGCGGATGCCATCGTCGACGTGACGGAGACCGGGTCGAGCCTGCGGGCAAATCACCTGCGGGTGATCGACCTGCTTCAGGAGAGCACCCCCCGCCTGATCGCTCATCGCCCATCGCTCGAGGACCCGTGGAAGCGAGGCAAGCTCGAAAGGCTCCGCATGTTGCTGATGGGCGCGATCGCAGCCGCCACGCGCGTGGGGCTTTCGATGAACGTCCCGAATGACAGGGTGGACGCGCTGCTCGCCCTCCTGCCCGATGCGGGTCGGCCGACGATTTCGCCGCTGGCCGATCCCGACTGGGTCGACATCTTCGTGATTGTCGAGGAGTCCTTCGTGCGCGACCTGTTGCCGAAGCTCCACGAAGCCGGCGCGCGTGGCATCGTCGAGAATCCGCTCAACAAGATCATCGACTGACGATGGCTCGGTCGGCAGCGTTGCCGGGCGGCAGGGATCGCCCCCCGGGAGGCCGGCGACGGCGCGGAACGCCCGTTCACGATCGCGGTCGTTTCGGCCGCTTCTTTGGGGGGATCGAGGATTATTTCCGGACCGCCTGGTGGGGAATCGTTTCGCCCCGAATGAGCGAACGCGAGCCTCTGGTGATCGTGCAGGCGGTGATTCTGCGCGACGCGGTGGGCGGCTCCGGTCGCGAGGTCCTGTTGTCGGTTCGCAGCGATCTCTTCGGATGGGAATTGCCCGGTGGGACCCCGGAAGCGGGGGAGACACGCGAAGAATCCCTGGCCCGCGAAGTGCGCGAAGAGACCGGCCTCGAGATCGCGATCGAGGCGGCGGTGGGTGACTGGGTCCGTCGCGGCTTTCGACCGCACACGGCGCGCATCTATCGCTGTCGGGTCGTGGGGGGGGGCGAGAGGCCTTCGCACGAGACGCCCAGACTCGCCTGGTTCGACGCCGACGATCCACCGCCGGCGCTCTTTCCCTGGTATCGCGAACCCCTCGCGGATGCGCTCGTCCCGGGTAAAGCGCCCGTGGCACGCGAGGATTGGCAGGGACCGGGCACGATCTGGCGGGCGATGAAGATCGATCTGGGGATGCGCTGGCGCGGGTTGCCCTGAAGCCGGAACCTCTTCGTCCACCTGACTTGCGAGCGATGCGCGTCCGGTCTCGACCGAATCGCGGGCGCTGCCGTGCGCGTGCCCAACGGAGTCGAGCCCCTGACCCCGAAGCCAAGAGCCTACCGCGACGTCCGGCGCCCTTTCCGGGGTGGCAGAGACGCGTCATATCTTCTGCCGGATCTGCGAGCCCCTATGCGGACTCGAAGTCGAATTGGACGCTCCGGCGCGAATTCCATCGGGATGGATGTCGGGACCGCCGCGGACTTCGGTCTGCTCCACCCGATCTTCGCGCAGGGCTTCATGAACAGCGTGGGCTCGAAGAGTATGTACGCGTCCTCGACCCAGGATTGCAGCAATAAATTCGCCGCCGCTCGCGAGGTCTGCGGCTTCCCTTCCCCGACCTCGATCGGATCCGCGACCTCATCATCGTCGGCGCCAACCCGATCGTCTCGAAATGGAGCTTGTTGCAGGTGCCCCACCCGGGAAAGCGTTTGCGCGAAATCGAAGCCCACGGCGGCAAGATCTGGATCGTCGATCCACGCCGTACGGAGACCGCCAAGGTCGCCGGTGAATATGTTGCGCTTCCGCCGGACATAGACGTCTTCTTCTACCTGAGCTTCCGGCAGGCGCTGATCGCGAAATGCACCCGGGGCTTCGAGGAAATCCGGACCCTCGTCGAGCCCTGGACCCTCGCGCGAAGAGCGAGCGCCCGGTCGTCTCCGTCCGATCACGAAACGATATGTGAAAACACATAATTCCTGGACACATAACGAAGAGAGCTTCGTTTCGGGGACGCGCTCGCCCCATGATCTCTACATGCACCCCGAGGACGCGAAGGCGGTGGGAATCCGTCATGGCGAACCAGCGGACGTGCGATCCGAAGGCGGAAGCCTTCGGGTTCTGGTGCGCATTCTCGCGGATCTGCAGCCGGGGAGTGTGGCGATTTCCCATGGCTGGGGACACCAGCACGCGAAGGGGCTCTCGATCGCGAGCCAGACGACGGGTGTCAACGTCAATGTACTCGCGCAGAGCTGTCCGGAGGCGCTTGAGGTGCTATCGGGGATGTCGAGGTTGACGGCCATCCCGGTCGAAGTCGGGCCAGCGGAAGGAGCCCTGACCCCCGGTAGTTGGACGGGGCTCGAATAGCGAAGCGACGCCCGCGTGATCGTCTTCGCCCCGCCGAGGCTGGAACTAGCGGCGCTGCTCCCGTAGGCCGCTGGCCTCCCACTCCTTCGAGAGCTGCTTGAGCTTTCGGGAAAACTCATCGAAGGGGTCGTCGAAGGAGAGGATGATCTCCGTCGTGCGCGGGATATCGTCGCCGTTCAACAGACCGCGGTAGCGGTTCAGGTTGGCGAGGATCGCCTCGGCGACCTTGAGTGCGCGCTTCTCGGTCTTGATCAGAGGGGACTGGAGCGTGTAGACATTATTGCGGCCCCACAGGCTCTCGTCGCGCACGATCGCAATCTCACGGTAGACGCCGTTGATCGGATCGAAGTTGTATTCCACTCGCACTTCTTTGAAGATGTCGGAGTTACCGGTATAGAACCCGCGTTCCTTCTCGACTTTTCCGAGTTGTCTGCAGCGGGGGCAATAGAAGGTGTCGCCGTGGTTCAGGAGGAAGACGCCCTTGGCGTAATCCTCGCAATCGGTGTTCTCACAATACCCAACGCCGCGTTTCATGCTGGCCATCCTACCCGGATGCCTCCTGCTTCGATGTCGCTCGGACCGACTTCCTTCTCCGGAAGTCCCTTCGTCGGTCCCGCGAAATTCGGTTCGTTCGGTCGTCTAGAAGAGCAAATTTCATGCCGCCGCGGATCGTCCGGAGGGGACAGACCGTCCGCGGGTCAGCTCGCTCATCTTAGCGGAATCTCCTGCTGGTCGACTGCCTCCGACTCGCTCCGCATCTGCCGAGGGCCCGGCGGCCTCCTGCATGATCGTGTCGGCGGATCGTTCTCTACGCGCTCAGACGCTTCTCACTCCAAGTCCCTCTTGGGGTTCCGAGAGTCGTCCGGATCCGTGAGGGGATCGTGCAAATAGGTGTTCCCGGTCACGTTCGGGTCATTGTTGGAAAGAGAAGTTCCCTTGCCGATCCGAGCCCGCATTTTTGATCATAGTTTCGATCGCTGGGTCGGGGGCGGGAAGAGTCTCCATCCGGAACCCGCTCGCTCCCTGATTCCTTGAGGGGATGAACGGGGCAGTGGACCGTGAAAGCGTGCTCGGGGGAACCCGATGAACCAATGGTTTCCGGTCATCGGTTCGTTGTCAACCACGATTTGATTTGCGCGGATCTGGTGTGCCGAGTTGCGCCACAGGGGGGCCGCAGGCGCTACACGCCCCCCGACTCCATTTCGAACCCCAAGGCCTCCGCTTCGACCCGAAACAAGCCCACACGCCAGCGGAGCACGAGCAAATACGCAAATACGACGAAGAGTGTCAAATTTCCCAGAAAGAAAGGGAGGCCCATCCCCTCACCGAGACTCTTGGCCTCACCTTCGAATTCGATGTTGTCCGGGTGCATCGCGCCGCCCACCAGATCGATGATCCAGTAGTTGAGAGGAATCAGGACGACTCCGAGGATTCCGTAGATCGAGGCGAAGCGCGCGGTTCGTTCGTCGCCCTCGGTGAAGCTGCGAAGCAGCAGATAGGCGAGATAGACGAACCACAGCAGCAGTGTCAGCGTCAGCCGGGCATCCCAGACCCACCAGTTGCCGGGGCCCCAGGCACCGCGCGCCCAGATCGGACCGGTGATCAGCATCAACGTGCAGAAAAGCGTTCCGACCTCCGCGCCGGCGATGGCCAGCTGGTCGTGGTGTTCCCGGCCCCGCCAGAGGAAGAGCCCCCCCCCGACCGCGGTTGTGACGAAGCCCAGGTAGGCACCATAGGCGAGCGGCGGATGCACGTAGAGGATCTTCTGCATGATTCCCTGGACGGAGTCGGTCGGCGCCTGGATCACGGTCCAGGCGTAGATCGGCATCAGGCCGAGCACGATCCATCCGAGTAGCCGCAGGGCCACTCCGATTCGATCCGGGGAGGCGGCAGTCGATGGAGAGGGCGTCGTCATGGGGTCTCCTGGGCCGAAGAAAAGGGGCGCGGCGAATGCTTCTTACTCGTCGAGTACGTAGTCGAAGAGCAGGAAACAGAGAATGAGATAGATCCCGCCGATCACGACCAGGGGTTGGAGCGCGGCGAAGGGCAGACCGTCGCCGGCGATCGTAGCCGCCGTGCCGTGGACCGCGGCGGCCAGGACGGGAATCAGGGTCGGGATCAAGAGCACGGGCAGCAGGACGTCGCGGAATCGGCTGCGCACGCTCATGGCGGAGAGCAGCGTTCCGATCGAGCAGATCGCGACGTTGGCCAGCGCCGCGACGGTCGCCGTTCCCGCGAGCCCGGTCCACAGGTCGACCCGAAAGAAAAGCGCGAAGACGAAGCCGGTCATCGCCTGGACGAGCGTGATCAGGAGCCAGGTCGCCCCGGCCTTGCCCAGGAAGATCCAACCCCGTGTGCCCGGTGCCAACGCGAGAGCCGTCATCGCGTCATTCTCCAGTTCCATTGCGAAGGTTCGCCCGAGTCCGATCACCGCGGCAAAGACATAGGTCACCCAGAGTACGCCCGGAGCGAATCGCACGACCTCGTCAGGCTCCATCGGTGGCCAGGCAAACTGAAAGACGACGACGACCAGAAACGAAAAGACGGTCATGGCGACCAGGCGATCGCGTGAGCGCCATTCGGTGGCGAGGTCCTTGAAGAGCAGTGTGAGGGTGACGTTCATATCGCAGCCTCGTCGAGCGCTTCGGCGGACAGCGCCGAGAGCGTCGCGCGCAATGCGTCGACCTCGAAGGCGGTGCCGCTCTCACGGGCTGCGGCGCGTGAGGGGGTCGCGCGCACCAGACCGCGATGGAGGATGAGCGCGCGATCCGACAATTCCACAGCTCGGCGTGGATCGTGGGTGACGACCGCTAGGCTGCGCCCGCTCTGACGTTGGGCGGCGAGGCGCGTCGAGAGCCGTTCAGCGGAGAGTTCATCGAGGCCGGTGAAGGGCTCGTCCAGGAGGAGCAGCGCGGGTTCGTGCACGATCGCCCGCGCGATCGACAGGCGTTGCGCCATGCCTCGCGAAAAAGTGCCCGCACGTCGCTCGGCGACGTCGAGAAGAGAGAAATCCTCGAGGATCCGATCGAGTTGGTCGACCGTCGGCCGTCGACCATGGAGGCGCGCTGCGAAGACGAGGTTCTCGCGCGCGCTGAGTTCGCCATAGAGCAGGGTCGCGTGGCCGACGTAGCCAATTGCTCCGCGCAGCGCCTCGCGCGAGAGGCGCTGTGCTGTCCCGTCGGCCTTCGTAGAGGGGGCGTCGTCGGAGAGCGCGTCGAAGCGGCCGCCGCTCGGCCGCGAGAGACCGGACAGGATCCGGAGCAGGCTGCTCTTCCCGGCCCCGTTTGCGCCGAGGATCGAAATGCACTCGCCGGCCGCGATCTCGAAATCGACCCCGCGGAGCGCAGCGATGCGCCCGTAGCGCTTCTCGACAGCCTCGCCCACGAGCCGAATCGAATTCAACCGCTCTTCTCCTCGGCTGACGGACCGGCGCTCGTCGCGGGACTGAGCTCGCCACCGCAATGGGAGCAGAAGTGCCAACGTGGGTCGATGTTTTGGCCACAGCTGGGACAGAACGCGCCGGTCGCCGGGGGAGAAGCGGCCGCCCCCGTCGCGTCGGGGCGCGTGGCGCCGGCCGCCGCCTCGCCGCCCGCGCGTTCGCTGCGCAGGAGTTCGATGGCCTGGCCGCGTAGACCGCTGCGCATCTCGGCGTAGTCGGATTCGTCGAGCTTGCCCGTCTCGAAGTCGTGATCGAGATCGCCGATCGCCGTGTAGATCGCTTCGCGTTCATCGTGGATTCGGATCGACTCGGGGTCAGCGCGCTGCTCGTGTTGCGCGACCCGGCGTAGCGGTGCGATCAAGAAGAGGGCAGCGGCGGCGGCGCCTGCGACCGTCAGTGCCATCGAGGCCGCCTGCGGGAGCCCCCCGCTGCGAATCGGGGTAAGGCTGAGATCCACGATCTCGTCCGATCCCACGGTGAAAGCTTCGCGGTGGAGGAAATTGCGGGTGCCGTTGCGGAAGGGGCGTCGTCGGTGGAGGCGGCGGCTCTCTAGGGCGAGCCCCGTGTCCGCGATCAAGACATTCAACGTCGCGACCTCGCGTGGAAAGCGCAGGCCGATTTCGATGCCCTCGGGCCGGCTCGGCAGACGATACGAGAAAGCGAAGGAATGCTCGCCGGGCCCGATCGGCCCGATCACGTCGAAGCCGCCATCGCCGGTTGCAGTCACGCCCATCGATTCCACAGCGGGCGCGAGGGGGCCGAGGGAGGCACCGGGCGGAATCGAAATATGCATCAGGGGAGCCTCGGAGCTGCCCGAGACCGGCGCTCCGGGTTCGACCTGGAGTTGTAGATCGACGTTGGCTGTCAGGCGCGTATCGTCGAGATCGAGCCAGACCTCCGCGCGCGGGATCGAGAGCGCGGCCGCGTCGAGGCGGCTCTCGGGGAGCGTGAGCGCAACCTCGATACGCTGCCCTCCCGCCAGCGCGCCGCGCGCCCAGGACGAGAGCGGTTGTCCGGAATCCGAGCCGATTTCGTCCGAGGCGACGAATCCTGGGCCCTCCGCTTCGATCCCGGTCGTGCCGGCGACGACGATCACACGATCCGTCGCTTCCCGGAACTCGATCGGTAGCTGGAGGGTTCGTTCGCCGGAGGCGCCGGGAAGGTCCGCAGAGACGGGCAGGCTATAGCGATATTCGATGCGCTGTTCCCCGGGATAGAGGGGCCCCCAGAAACGGATCCGCCCCTCCTTGAGTGCGAGGCCGTCGCCCATCGATGAGCGTCCCGCCGAGAAATCGCGGGCTTGCGCGGGAAGTGTTCGGCGCAAGATCGCCTCCTCGTGATCCTCCTGGGAGAGCAGGATCACGCGCTGACCGGTGCTGACGAGTCGCAGGATTTCGGTGACGACGATGCGATCACCCATCCAGTCGATACGAGCGCGAACCTCTTCGATGCGGACGTCGCTCACCTGGTCGGTCGGAGAGGAGACATGGATTTCGACGAGTGTCTGGGTGGCGCCTGGATCGAAGGTGACGCGCTCGCCGAAGGGGATCTCCGCATAACGTGCACCGACCAGATATACGATTCCCGGGTCGTTCGAGATTCCCGTAAAGGTGATGCGGCCTTCGGCGTCGGTCTTGCCATCGGTCAGCCCCGGACTCCCATCGGGTGCCAGGGCGTAGAGGGCGATCGTGATTCCCTCGGTCGCGGCCGAGCCCGCTTCGGCAATGATCTGGACCGTGATCTGGCCGGGGCCCGGCGGCGGAGGCGGGGGCGGCGCGTTTTCCGCTGAAGACTGGGCGAGCGCGCCACCGACGGCGAGCACCGTCAGGCCGAGGAGGGGGGTGAAAATCGCGGCGAAGGCGGCCCCTGCCCCGCGAGCGCGCCGCGAGCGTCCAGTATTGGGCAGATGCGGGTTGGTGCGGCGAAAGGGGTTCATGCGTGAGCCTCGCTGGCGGCCGCTGCGCCGGCGGCGCGACCGGTTGCGTCGGCACTGGACCGTGCGGGCTGACGCCGCTGCGGATGGGGCAAGAGAACGATCAAACAGCCGAATACGAAGAGGAGTCCTCCCGCCCAACCCCAGTTGACGAGGGGGTTGTGGTAGATCTTGAGGGTCGCAGAACCATCGGGCTCGACCGCCGTCAGGATCACGTAGAGATCTTCGCGCCAGCTCGAGTAGATCGATGGAATCGAATTGGGTTGCTGTTCGAGCCAGTAGATCCGCTTCTCGGGTGTCATGACGGCCAGGGCGTTCTCTCCCTCGCCGTTCTCGTCCCCGCCGCGATAGAGGGCGATCCTTGCCTTCGCGCCGCCATAATGCTGGGCGGGGATTGCGTCGGCGGTGAGGTAGTGGAGTCGGAAATCCTGGATCGAAGTCGATTCACCCGGTCGGATATTCTCGAGCTTCTGTTCGTTGAAGGCGGCACCCGAGATCCCGAGCAGGAGAATCACGACCCCCGCGTGGACGATATAGCCGCCATAGCGTCGCTGGTTGCGGCGCAGGAGCGTCCAGAGCGCGGTCGCCACGCTCTCGCCCAGGCGTCGCATGCGAGCGCTGACGGCACGAGTGTATTCCTGCCCGATCGTCGCCAAGACGAAAGCGCCGAGCCCCCAGGCGGAGATCGCCCAGTAGCCGGGTTCGACACCGAAAAGAAGGAGCACGGCGAGCGTGACGGCGAGGCCGACCGCGACGGGCACGATGAATTGGCGCGAAAGGCTCGCGAGGCTGGCGCGCCGCCAGGCGATCAGCGGACCCACCCCGGTCATGACGAGCAGCAGCAGGGCGAGCAGCCCGGCGAAGGTGTTGAAATAGGGCGGGCCGAGGATGCGTCGGGCACCGTCCAGGGCCTCGGTGAAGACCGGGAACATCGTACCCACGAAGACGACGAAAAGGATCGCCATGAAGATCCAGTTGTTGATGATGAAGCTGGCTTCCCGAGAAAGGACGCTCTCTAGCTTGTTCGGGCTTCGCAGTTTCGGGAGTCGGCAGACCAATGCAAAGGTGAACGCAGCCAGGATGACCACGACATAGGCGAGAAAAATCCGGCCGAAACTATCCGAATTCGCGAAGGCGTGGACCGATTGGACGACACCACTGCGTGTCAGAAATGTGCCGAAGAGGCAAAGCCCGTAGGTCAATCCGATCAGGACCAGATTCCACGTCTTCAGCATGTCCCGCTTTTCCTGGATCATGACCGAATGGATATAGGCGGTGCCCGCGATCCAGGGCATGAGCGAAGCGTTCTCGACCGGATCCCAGGCCCAATAACCGCCCCAACCCAGGACTTCGTAGGCCCAACGACCGCCCAGAATGATTCCGATGGACAGGAAGGTCCAGGCGAAAAGCGTCCAGCGGCGCGTGGTGCGGAACCAGGTCGTGCCCAGCTCGCCGGTGACGAGGGCTGCGAAGGCGAAAGCGAAGGGCAAGGCGAAGCCGGTGAAGCCCGTATAGAGCATGACCGGGTGGATCAACATGACCGGGTGCTGCAGGAGGGGGTTCAGCCCGTTCCCATCCGAGAGCCGACTCACGTGGGGGACGCGCTCGAAGGGGAGCGTCTCGAAGTTCACGAGCCAGAGGAAGAAGGCCGTATTTGCGAGCATCGCGACGCAGACCCAGGGCATCAGGCCGCGATTCTTTGTGCGGTTCCCGATCACGGCCACCGAGGCGTAGGCGGCCAGCATCCAACCCCAGAGCAGCAATGAACCCGCTTGCCCGCCCCAGAAAGCCCCCAGTCGATAATGCAGCGGCATCGTGCGGGCAGAATGTGCCGCGACGTAGGAGAGAGAGAAGTCGTTGTTCGCGAGCGCCCAGAAGAGCGCGATCATCGCGACCGAAGCCGCGACGAAGACTACGTGCACCGAGCGCTCGGCGACGCGGGTCCATTCCGGGCGCCGCGACACGCCGGCGTAGACGCCCGCTCCGACCCCGAGAAAGCAGAGCAGTAGGCCGAGCCGAAGCGCGTAGAGTCCGAGGTCAGCCATGGGCTGATTTTCTCCAGGCCGCCGTCCGTCCGACCCGGTGGATCTTCGGCGGGGCGTTGTGTCGGGGCCGCTCGGCCCCGATCTGCGCGACATAGATCAGGTGCGGTTCAGAGTTCGATGCTCGGCTCGGCGGCCGGGCCTGCCTGGGCCTCGAATTTGGACGGACATTTCGCCATCACGTTGTTCGCCTCGAAAACCTGGGATCCGCGCCTCAGGACGAGCTGGCCTTCGACCACGACTTCGGCGCCATCCTTGAACAGATCCGGGGTCTCGAGGCTGGCGTAGACGACCGAAAGCGTTTCGCCGACCGCTTCGCCGGCGTGAGGAGGGGCGTTCTGGACCGCGAAGCGGACGAGCTTGGCCTCGAGGTCTCGTTCGATCGACTCCGTCGCGACATAGCCGTGGACGCGCGCGGAGCGGCCGACCATTTCCGCCGCGCTCGCGTGGAACTCGTCGAGGTCCTGGAAATAACGGAAGGAGAGGCCGGCGTCGATCCGGCCCATGCCGTACCAGACGAGCAGCAGTGCGATGGCCGTCGCGCCTATGGCGATTTGTACACCCTTGGACATGGCGATTGGGTCCGTTTGCTCGTGGCGCGGGAAGAGCCCGTCGAGCGCAGTGGGAAGGAATCGGGGCGCATTCATCGGTCCGCTCCCAGGGGCGAGCCCGCTCGAGGACCGGCTGTGAGATTAGCGATCGCCCCCGGGCGTGTCAAAGCGCGTTGGTCCCAAAATGGCTTTAATTCCAGATACTTGGACGATTATACGCCTTGACGACACCCAGCCGTCGGGCTAACCGGGGTGGATGCCCGCTGCGAATCCCCGCCCGCCTCGCGATTGGGCCGCCCGATCGGACGCCCTCGAGCCTTTCCTGGCCATGGAGGTGCTCGAGCGGGCGGCGGAACTCGAGCGCGCGGGCATCGAGATCGCTCATCTCGAACTCGGTGAGCCGGAATTTGCGCCGCCGCCCGCCGCCCTCCGCGCCTGCGCGGACGCGCTCGCCCGGGACGAGACGAATTACACCGATAGCCGCGGCCTGTGGCCTCTGCGTGAAGCGATCGCCGCGGATCTCGAGCGGCGCTTCGGTCGATCTGTCCCGGTGGACCGCATCCTGGTGACGCAGGGAACCTCGAGTGCGATGACCCTCTCCTTTGCTTGCCTGATCGGGGCGGGGGACGAAGTGTTGATTCCGACGCCGCATTACCCCTGCTATCCGAATTTCGTCCGTTTCTACGGCGGTGAGCCCGTCTTCGTCCCGACCTCGGCGGCGGAGGGTTGGCATGTCGATCCCGACCGGGTCGCGGCGGCGATCACGCCCCGAACCAGGGCCATCGTCGTGGGCTCGCCCGCGAACCCGACCGGAGCCGTCCAGCCACTCGCCGTCGTGGAGCGGCTCGCGGAACTCGGCCCGACCCTGATCTCTGACGAGATCTATGATGGTCTGGTCTACGATGGACATCGGATGACCTCGGCGCTTTCGTTAGGCGATGAATCTTTTGTGCTCGATGGCTTCTCGAAGCGCTACGCAATGACGGGTTTTCGGCTCGGCTGGGTGGTCGCGCCGGAGGCCGCCATGCGTCGACTTCAGGTTCTTCAGCAGAATCTCTTCATCTCGCCGAGTTCCTTCGTCCAGCGCGCTGGCATCGCCGCGCTCGAAGAGGGTGCAGCGATGGCGGCGGAGATGCTCGAGGCGTGTGCGGAGCGGCGTTCTCTGCTGGTCGAGGGCCTGCGACGACTGGGCTTCGGGATCGGCCGGGAGCCAGAGGGCGCCTTCTATGTGCTCGCGGACGCATCCTCTTTCGGTGCTGATTCACGCGCACTCGCCTTCGAACTCCTCGAACGCGCTCATGTCGGGATCACGCCGGGAATCGATTTTGGTGAGGCCGCAGAAGGTCGCTTGCGATTCTGTTATGCACTCGGAAAAGACACGATCGAGACCGCGTTGGGGCGTCTCGAGCCGGTTCTCGAAGAGATCGGGCGACGCCCGAATGGGCAGAGGGGAGGGGGTGGGAGATGAAGATTCTGGATGCAGAATTGATTGCCTCCGCGCCGCGCTTCGACAAGCTCCCGCCGAGCGGGCTTCCGGAGATCGCGTTTCTCGGTCGATCGAATGTGGGGAAATCGAGTCTGTTGAACGCGCTCGCCCGCCGCAAGAAGCTCGCGCGCACGAGCAGCACGCCGGGCAAGACGCGAGATCTCGTCCTGTTCAAGATCCGCACCGACCGCGGCGACATCGGCTTTGTCGACCTCCCGGGGTATGGCTGGGCCAAGGTGTCGCGCAAGGAGCGCGACGGCTGGCAGCGCCTAGCGGAAGGATATCTTGCGAATCGCGAGGAGCTGCGCCTCGCCTTCGTGCTCCAGGACCTCCGTCGTAGCTGGAGCGAGGACGAGAGTCTGCTTCTGCGATGGCTGGCCGAACAGTCGGTCCCCGGACGCGTCGTGGTCACCAAGACCGACAAGCTCAAGCTGATGAAACGCAAGGAGCGGACGCGAAAGCTTCGCGCGGAAATCGGGGACGATTTCGACAATCCGATCGTGACGTCTTCACAGAAGGGCGATGGCCTCGACGTCGTGTGGCGGACCTGTTTCGAATTTGCGTTTCCGGATCTGGAGGGGTCGACAGAGGGCGCGCGGGAGGAGTCGTAGTAGTCGAGCACCTTTGACGTGCGAGGAGTTCTCCAGCGCGCGGCGGGCTCGGAGTTCGCCTAGCGAAAGAGATCTGTCGATGAGTCGCGCAGGATCTGATGGACACCGCCGTCGCCCTCGAAGGGAAAGCCTTCGACGACGACCACCGGGATTCCCGCGCTCTTCAACATGAGCAGGCCCGCCGCCGCCGCGAGCTGATCCGCTGTCGCCGGCTGCGTCACGAGCAACTCGCGCCCCGCGCGGTCCCGCGAGCCGCGGTCGTCTCGGATCGGTGCTAGTCCCGCCGACCCGAGGGCGACATCGACCAGGCCGTCGCGCCAGGGTCGTCCGAAGGTGTCGGTAACGATTACCGGTGTCGGCGCCGGTGGCTCGGAGAGCGCTTCGTGGAGTCGGCGCGCGGAGGCATCGGGATCGATCGGGAGAAGGATGGCCACATCTTCACC
This sequence comes from Deltaproteobacteria bacterium, assembly GCA_002719955.1. Taxonomy (GTDB): domain Bacteria; phylum Myxococcota_A; class UBA9160; order UBA9160; family UBA4427; genus UBA4427. The sequence continues at coordinate 36,914 of PBFW01000032.1, forward strand.
GGGCGCATTCGAGAGGTCGACACCGGCATTCGCGCACACGAATCCGTGCCGGGTTTCCGTGATCAACACGCCGTTGCCTCGGCGGACGATGCGCCGGCTCTCGTCGAGCACGATCTGGACCTGGCGGGGATCGCGATCGTGGTCGGCCGCGATTTCCCGCGCCTCGTCTCCGGGTTCGATGCCCTCGAGTGAAACCAGCCGCCCTTCGGCCTTCGAGACGATCTTCTGGCAGATCACCACGATATTGCCGGCGAGGGCCACACCGGCCTCGCCGGCGGCCTCCCGGATCAGCGCCGCGAGATCGGTTCCCGGCTCGATCTCCGGAAGTCCCGGGAGCGGGATCAGCCGAAGGATTCCGGAGGCTGCGGTGGAGGGTGCTGCAGCGGATGAGGGCGCATCGCTCACGGGGTCGTTTCCCCTCCAGCCCGCTCGACTCTTTCGAGCAGTGCGCGGGTTCGCGCGCCGCCGCCGCGGGTCGCGAGAAAGGCTTCGAGATCCTCGGGTTGGTCGAGGTCGATCGCGAGGGAGGGCAATTCGATCTCGTGATAGGCGATGCCGGCGCCGGCCGCCGCCTCGCGATGCCGCTTGGCACTGTCGCGTCCGAAACAGCAGGGGATCACGCCGGCCGGCCGGTGAAGCAGCGCCGAGGTGCCGCCGTCGGCGGAGGGGGCCAGCCAGATTCCGGGCGTGTCACCGCGGGTGCCGGCGGAGAGCAGCCGTTCGAAATCCTCGGGCAGCGCCCCGGCGACGTCGCCCAATACAAAGAGGATGCTTTGCGCGCTCGTTTCCGCCGAGGGGCCACCCGGCGCAGCACAGAGCCGCTCGCGGCCATCTTCGAGCGCCGCGTTCAGACCGGGCTCGGGCCGCATCAGGATTTCCGCACCAGCGGTGATCGCGCGCTCGGCCACGACCGGGTCGGGGGTCGTGACGGCGATCCGCTCGAGCCCCCGGGTTCGCGAGAGCGCGTCGAGGAGATCTTCGAGCATCGCGAGGGTCAGCGCCTGACGTTCCGCGTCCGGGAGTCGTGAGAGCAGGCGCGATTTGCTTTCCTCGAGCCGCTTGACCGGAATCAGGGCGACGGTCATTGCGGTGCGCCCCTTAATCGTCCCGCGACCTCGAGCGTCGCCTCCGCCACGGATTGCGAAACGCGGGCGGAGATCATCATCGTATCGAGTGACGCCGCTTCGAGGTCGAGTGCCTCGATCTCGGGCATGAGGGCGGAATCGCGTTCGTCGAACACGAAGCCGTCCATCCAATCCGAATAGAAACGCGCCACCCCGAGCGCGGAGACCTCGATCCCGAGCGCACGCAGGAGCGTATGCGCCGGGCCCTTGATCGGTGCCCCCCCGACGATCGGCGACACCCCGACGATCGGTGCGTTCGAAGCGTCGAGGGCCTCGCGAATTCCGGGAACGGCGAGGATCGGTCCGATCGAGACGATCGGATTGCTCGGGCAGACGAGGATCGTGCCGGCCGCGCCGATCGCTTCGAGTACGCCGGGCGCGGGCGTGGCCTGCTGTGCCGCGTGAAGATCGATCGCCTCGACATCCGTTGGCGCCCCGTCCCGAACCAGGTACTCCTCGAAGTGGATCCGCTTGCCGCCCGTGAGTTCGACGAAGGTCGGGCAGGCATCGTTGGACATCGGCAGGATCCGCAGGGCGAGATCGTGATCGCGTCGCAGCGCATCGGTCACGCGATCGAGGCCGGCACCCTCGGCGAGCCGCAGGGTTCGATGCAGGCAATTCGCGTAGTCGGCGTCTCCGAGCCGAAACCAGGTTTCGTGTCCGAGCGCGGCGAGTCGGTCGACCAGCCGGTAGGTATCCCCCGCGAGTCCGAATCCGTGTTCGCGATCGATCCGGTCGGCGAGGGTATAGGTCACGATGTCGATGTCGGGGGAGACGTGCACGCCGTAGAAGGAGCGGTCATCGCCCGTGTTCACGATGACGGTCAGCGATTCAGGCGGGATGGCCTGAACGACGCCGCGCAGAAATCGCGCGGCCCCGACGCCGCCGGCCAGAACGACGACCGATCCCGCGCCACGCGACGCTGTGGACCGCGTCCTGGGATCGTCGGTGGATTCGTTGGACACACGGAAATCGGAGGGGGTTGAGGGCATGACGCTCGATATTCTATCGGGCCCGCCCGGGACCGGGCACCTCGAGGCAGGGCGGCGGGGCGGATCGTCGGGGGGCTCGGGATCGTCCTATGGGCTCCGGAGCTTCTCGAGGCGACGGGTCTCGGCGGAGATTCGTTCGGCGATCTCACGCAGGCCGGTCTCCTCGTGGAGCGGTTCCGATTCCTCGTCGCGGGGTTCGCTGACGAAATCCTCGAGGGTGCGATGATCCCGGGCGATCGATTCCTCGAGGGCTGCAATCCGCTGCGCGCGGGTTTCGATCTCGGGGGGGGCCGCCAGGTTGGCGGTCGTGCTCATCAGGCAACCCAGAAGTGGCATCAGAACGATCGTTAGCGGGCCGATCGTCCGGGTGCGCGCGGTCGCTCGGCGCCGGCCGGTGTGGCGCGGTGCGCCCTCGTGGTCCGCAGACGGGTTCGTCGTCTCCATCCCTGCCGATTCTTCGGGACGGCTCGCTCGGCGTCAAGGCGTCGGGCGAGGTCGTGTCGTGTAAAGTTGCGGGCACCCGCCCAGCGGGAACGGGGGTTCACGGGGTCCGCTCTGAATCCTGAGACATCCGTTCAGTGCGGCGAGAGTGGGCGGCGACTCGGCATGTTCTTTGCGAACCCGCTCCGCATGAGAATTCAAGAGACCGATCCCCGGTGCAGCTTCGCGCGCCCCCCTCAGGTGGGCTGGCTGCTGGTCTTCGCGACAATCCAACTCTTGGCCGGTGCTGCCGGTGGCGCCCGGGATCTCTCGCCGGTTCAACCGGAGGGGTCGAAGGGGGGGGCCGCCATGGCGCTGTCCAATCCGCTGGGCTTCGGCGAGTGGCGGCGCTGGGAAGTGGGCGCGGGGCGGGGCGAGGAGCCCAGCGCTCTGGCGCGATCGAAGCAGGGGGACGTCGCGGTCGGGGATGGGAGGGGTGTTTCGTGGCGGCTCGCGGGGGTTCGCCCCGACGCGTTCGGGAGCGATTCGGGGGAGCGGATGCGGGCGTTGCTACCGGCGGTGCGAGACCTCGCGTTCGACGGGAAGGGCGAACTCTGGATCGGGACCGAAGCGGGGCTCTATCGTTGGCACCGATCCGGTCGACCCGTTAGGCGGTCGCTGCGAGGTGCGGAGGGGAATCCCGAGATCCACGACCTCGCGACTTCGGGTGATGTCGTCCTCGTTGCGAGTGCGGCCGGCGCGTACTGGTCGTCGTCGGGCAAAATCTTCCAGCCGCTCGAATTCGTGGGGGTCGGAGCGGCGGTTTCGCGGGTCGCTCTGTTCGGGGTTTCGGGCGTGTCGGAATCCATCGGACCGGGCATGAGCGCTCAGGTCTGGCTCTTTGGAGGGAATCGACTCTTGCGCATCGGGGGTCGGGTTACGCCGGTCGGTCTCAGAGTGCTCGACCGCACGCCGATCTCGCTGCCTCGTCCGACGAGCGAACTCGAAGTCGTCGATCTGGTCTTCAACCCGGTCGGGCGCCGACTCGCGCTGGCCTATCCCGATCTGATCGCGATCCGGAGTCTCGCCCCCGACTCGGAGAAGGACCCGGTCGGGTTCAGCTGGGAGATCGTGCGACCGGTCCTGGCGCCGGGTGCACGTCTGAGATCGCTCGTGTGGCCCCCCGATGGTCTTGCCTTGTCGACGGATCACGGACTCTTCGTCGCCGCCACCCCGAAGGGCCCCTACCGGCGCAGCGCGGAGCCCGTCGGAACGCGGGATTGCATGGAGGTGGTAGCGAGGCCGGACCATGCGTCGCTCGATTCGCTGATGGTCCTCTGTCGCGGGGGCCTCTACGCCTTCGAGCGGCGCCCCCGAGTGGCCTTGCGGGCCGTCGAAATGTCCCCTGTGGAGGTCTCGCGGGAGCGTGCGTCCGTGCAGGTGTCCTCGCTCGCACCGGATCCGCCCGTTGAAGAGATTCGCTTGCGCGCATTCCTGCGCGCCGGGCTCGATGCGGGGCGATCTGCCGCGCTCTGGTCGGGCCTGCGGAGGCGCGCCTTCTGGCCTGAGCTCGAGCTGAGCTTCGGTGCCAAATTCGATGACGACGAGGCACGCGATCGGGACCAGTCCTTCGTGTCCGGTGATACGCGCCACCTCTTCGATCATTCACGGGATCGCGAGCGCAGTTTCGACGTCGCGATCGCCCTCGACTGGGATCTCGGGGGGATCGCCTATCCCCTCGAGAGCGTGGACCTGTCGCGCGAGCTGCGACAGATCGTGAGCCTGCGTGACGACGTCGCCGACGAGATCAACCAACTCTATTTCGAGCGACAGCAGCTGCGCGCGGCGATCGCCAGGACCGAAACCCTCGAACCCGGCGAGGTCGCCCGCATGCGTTGGCGTGCCCAAGAAATCGACGCGGGTCTCGACGCGTGGACCGGTGGCTGGATCGCACGCTGGCGAAAAGATCATGAGCCGAGGAGTTCATCGACGCGGCGGGTGGAGCCCTGACTCCCCACCCGCTTCCCGATCCGCGCAATTCTTGCGAATCGACCCCAGAAGCCCGGTCCCCATTGATGAGGAATGAACATGAATTTTCGATCGGCCCGGTGTGCACGCGGGCTCCTGCTGTTTCTCTTTTCCGGAATGTGGGCTGCGGGCGGGGCCCACGCGCTTCCTCTGCTCTCGGAGGTCTATTACGACGCGCCTGGCTCGGACGACGGCCAGAGCTTCGTGGAACTCGCGGGCGAGCCGGGCGAATCCCTCGACGGCTATACCCTCGAGGGACTCAACGGCCACAACGGCGTCGTGGGGCCGACGATCATTCTGAGCGGGATGATCGGCACGGGGGGACTTTTCGTCGTCGCAGACCAGACCTCGTCCGGGACCAGCTCGGTGTTGGGAGCGGATCTGCTCGCCAACTTCGATTTCCAGAACGGACCGGACTCCGTTGTCCTTCGTTGGGGCGAGACGATCGTCGACGCACTCGGATACGGCGTCTTCGCGCCCGGCGAGTTCTTTGCGGGGGAGGGCACCCCGGCACCGGATGTGTCCGCCGGCAACAGTCTCGCGCGAATCTTTGCGAATCTCGATCGCGATGATAATGCGGCGGATTTCGAGATCCTGGCCGCTCCGACCCCGGGGCAGGCGAGTTTTGCCGTCGTGCCCGAACCGGGGTCGGCCGTCCTGCTCGGTCTCGGTCTTGTGGGTCTTGGCGCTGGGGGCGGAAAAAAGGCAAAGGTGCGGATTCGCCGATCCGGGTAGAATGCCGGCGCGTCGGATCCGATCGGGGATCCGACGCGCTTTTGAACGGAGATGTCGAGAATGGCCAAGCAGGTCGACTGGTATTACACGCGCAAGGGTTGAACGAGCTGCACCCGAGCATCCAAGGTCTTGGATGCCAAGCAGGTCGAGGTGAAGGAAGAGATTCCGGCCCGTCGCAAGCTCGGCGCGTCCGATGCGAAACAGATCGCGATCGGCTCTTCGACGGTCTATGTCGCCAAGGGCAAGAAGCTCGACGTCTTCGACATGAAGACCGCGCCGCTCGCGGAGGTGGTCGAGAAGATGCTCGGACCGACCGGGAACCTGCGTGCGCCGACGATGCGTGTGGGGAGGACGACGGTCGTCGGCTTCAGTGAAGAGACCTTCGATTCGGTTCTGGGTTGATGGGGCCTCTGGAGTGGGACGGCCTCTCCTGGTGGCGAAGGGCCCGGTCCCGGATCTGGCGCCGGGCGGGGTCACCCGCGCGACCGCGACCGGCCTCCCACTGAATTCATGGGCCTCGGTCTCGACACGAGAACGGGTTAGATTCGCCACGATCTGATCCGCATCTCGTTTTGCTGCGCCTTTCAGATTCACTCTCGATGACCCGATAGGCGAGGGGCAGCGGCTTTGGCGGCGTCCGGGGCGATCCGGTCTTTGGGCGGCGAGTACAGATTTCGTGGGTCAATTCTCGCGCCGTGCGGGTTGGGACGCGCGCGGCAAGCAATTCTGGAGGGCTTCGAGCGCGCGATGTTGTTGGGCTTCAATACGAATTTTCGCTATCGCGGGGTGCTGTTCCACGTGCAGACGGAGGACAGCGGTCTCGAAAATCCGCACGTGATCACCCACCTCTTCCACGGTGGGAATATCATGGCGTCGGAGAAGCACGATTATTCCGAACTGCTCGGGACGATCGAAGGGGTCGAACGCGAAGATGCCGTCCGGAAATTGATGGAGAGCCAGCACAAATTGATGTTGAAGGGGCTTTCCCGCGGTCAGCGTGATTCCGCGATCGAGCAGCGGATGGGAGCCGAGGTCTTCCGGGTCGAGGGCGCGAGCGAAGCCGTCGATCCGTCTCCGGTCGTGACCGAGGAGGCGCCACCGACGCCGGTTGAGCCGAAGTGTCTTGAGACGGACACGTCCGACCCGGAGCGGGCTGAGCCGGCCTCGCGCCTTTCGCGGGTCTTCGGTGACCGCGTCGTTTCCGAGAAGCCGCTCGACGAAGTCGTGCTCGACTACCTCGTCGAGAACGCGCGCAAGAGGAAGCGTTCCACGAAGTGAATCATCCGCCGATCGGGCGCCGAAGTGGCGTTTCGTGCTGGGCGCCGTCAAACTCCCTGTCGGGACCGATCTTCGTGACACGGAGCGCGGTCGAGCGGGCTCCGATGACCGGACGGCATGCCTTTCAAGGTGGGGATGCCCACTCTGGAGGGTCTGTCGATTGCAGTCGGCAATGCTCGCAGAGGCCCTTCACAAAAAATATGACCCCCCCAAGAAAGGCGTCGGGCGAAGTGAGGCGCAGGGCGACGGCTGCAGCCGGTGAACCACCGGTCCGCATGTATCACGTGTCGAAGTCCTACATGGCCGGCCAGTACGCGTTGCACGATGTGTCCCTCGAGGTCCGTCGCGGCGAATTCGTCTTTCTGACCGGTGCATCGGGTGCGGGCAAGACTACGCTGCTCGAGTTGATCTTCGCGGCCGAGCAGCCGAGTGAGGGGCAGATCCTCGTGCTCGGCCGGAATGTGGCGCGCCTCGGGGCGGGTGCCGTGCCCGCCCTGCGCCGCCGGGTCGGTGTGGTCTTTCAGGACTTCAAGCTGCTTGAGGACCGCACTGTCGAGGAGAATGTGCGGTTGGCTCTGGATGTCGTGGGGACCCCCAGACGGGAGGCGCGTTCGCGGGTCTTTCAGCTGCTCAAATCCGTCGGTCTGCAACATCGACGTTTCCATCATCCGAGATCACTCTCCGGCGGTGAACAACAGCGTGTTGCACTCGCGCGTGCGCTCGTCAACGAACCCGAGATCCTTTTGGCGGATGAGCCGACGGGGAACCTCGATCCGGAACTCACGATCGAGATCATGGATCTCATCGTCTCGGCCGCGACACGTGGAATGACCGTGATCGTCGCAACCCACGATTATTCCCTCATCGATCGCTATGGCAAGCGCATGTTGCGCCTCGAGGCCGGGCGCATCGCGGAGGATAATCCCGTTGGGGGCGACGGGCTCGGAGCCGCCCCGTGAGCCGCGTCCTGATGTTGATCTCGATCGCCCTCGTGAACGCCTTCAGGGGGGTTCGGCAAGCGAGTACGACGAGTCTTCTGGCGGTTCTGACGATTGCGGTCGTGCTCGTCCTCGTCGGCAGCGCTTCGCTCCTGGTCGAGAACATGGCCGGTCTTCTCGATGAGTTCGGGGACGATCTGCAACTGACCGCCTATCTCGATGATTCGCTGAGCGAAGCCGAACTGGGACCGCTCGCGCAGCGGGTGGCGGCGGCGCCGGGAGTGGAACGCGTCGAGGCGGTGACGAAGGCCGAGGCGCTCGAGCGATTCGAGCGCATCGCCGGGGGGGCGGAGTTGCTCGCGGGTCTCGAGGGAAATCCGCTGCCGGCCTCTCTCGAGATTCATCTGCTGACGGAAGCGCGGACCGCGCAGGCCATGGCGATCCTGCGCGAATCTCTCGAGGGCTTGCCTGGAATCCAGGAATTGACGCATGGCCAGGAGTGGATCGAGGGATACGCCCGAGCGGTTGCCCTGATTCGTGGTGGCGCATTCGGGATCTCAATCGTGTTAGGTCTTGCCGCGATGCTGATCGTGGCGAACACGATCCGGTTGGCATTCTACGCCCGACGCGACGAACTCGAAATCCTCGCGCTGGTCGGGGCCAGTCGAACATTCGTGCGCGTGCCCTTCTTGCTGGAGGGGACGTTGCAGGGGCTGCTCGGCGGCTTGATCGCTCTGGTGATCGTCTTCGCGGCCTACGAACTCCTGCTTCCCCAGGTGCGCTTCGGCCTCGAATTGGTGGTCGGGCGGGCGGAGCTGCGCTTTTTCACGGGTTCGGAGTCCCTCCGCCTGATCGCTTCGGGTGCGGGGCTAGGTCTACTCGGGTCCATCACGGCGCTGGTGGGTTGGCGAGGCGAGCCGTGAAGCGTCGCCGCCCTTGCGCGGGAGGTGCCGCGCGCGGCCTCGCTCTCCTCGTCGTGGGGACGACGCTCTGGGGGGTGGGCGCCTCGAGCGAAGGGCGGGCCCAGGATCGCGTCGACGAACTCGAAGGCCTGCGAGACCAGATCCAGGACAGCCGCGAACGGGTGACGACGCACGAGGCAGACGAACGCGCGCTCCTCGAGCAGCTCGAAGACGTTGACCGAAGATTGACCGACGCGACGCGGGCGCGTGCGGAAGCCCGAGCCGAGGTGCGCGGCGCGCGCACGCGGCTCTCGGCCCTCGAACCCGATTTCGAGCGGGCGCGTCGCGATCTCGACCGGACGCAGCGCGCACTTGCCTCGAGGGCTGTGGCGCTCTACCGCGGCGGCGAGCTCGGTCCTGTTCGCGTGTTTTTCTCGTCGACCAGCCTGCCGGAGATGCTCTCACGTGCCAGCGCCTTGCGTGTCCTCGTGCGCCACGACGCCGCACTCGTCGCCCGCCTGGCTGTCGAGCGCGACCGACTCGATGCCCTGCAAAGCCAGGCGAGCGAAGCGGTGCGGGATCGCGAGGCTGCGGGCGCGAAACTCGCCCGCCTGGCGGCTCGACTGGCGGAGGAACGCAGCGGCAAGGGCAGGATCCTCACCAGCGTGCGCAAGGGTCGAAGCAGTGAGCGCCGGTTGCTCCTCGAACTCGAGCAAGCGGCCCAAGCGCTCGAGGAGACGATCCGGACCCTTGGCACGCGGGCAGACTCGAGCGGAAATGTTGCCGGATCGGGGTTTGCCGCGCGCCGCGGAGAGCTCGCTCCGCCGGTGAACGCGGAGGTGGCGGAGGGATTCGGCAAGGTCGTCGATCCCGAATTCCAGACGACGACCTTTCGCAGTGGGACCGATTTTGCGGCGACGGCCGGAACGATCGTGCGCGCCGTGGCGCCCGGCGTCGTGCGCTTCGCCGGGTGGTTCAGGGGCTATGGTCGGATCGTGATCGTCGATCATGGCGAGGGCTTTCATACGATCTCGGGCCATCTCGACGAGATCCACGTCAAGGTCGGAATCCCGATCGAGGAGGGAGAGTCCCTCGGAACCGTCGGCGAGACGGGATCGCTCGGAGGGCCGAGCCTCTATTTCGAGCTTCGCAGGGCTGGGGAGCCGATCGATCCCGAGCCCTGGCTGATGGATCCACGGGCCTGAAAGCAGACCCAGAAATCGGGGCTGCTAGTCTTTTCGTGCTGCCCCCCCCAGCGGCCCATAGGATCGATCGGGCTGGAGACTCTGAATTCGTGAGCACCGGACGAACCCCGATATCGCTGGGCGCATTTGCCTGCGGCGTGATCGCCACGGTCCTGGCGACCGGGCTGGTCGGTCAGGCCGTTTCCGCCGATGAAGATCGCGACCGCCACGCCCAGCGTTACGAGGACCTCAGCCTCTTCACGAGCGTGCTCGAACTCGTGCGGGGCAGCTACGTCGAGGAGGTCGATGAACACGCGCTGCTGATGAGCGCGATGCGCGGAATCCTCGAGGACCTCGATCCGCACTCCTCCTTCATGAGTCCCGATGCTTTCGAGGATATGCAGGTCGAGACCAAGGGCGAATTCCACGGCCTCGGGATCGAGATCTCGAAGGAGAGCGGCGCCTACATCGAAGTCGTTTCGCCGATCGATGGAACTCCGGCCGAGCGTGCCGGTATTCAGTCGCGTGATCGGATCACGTCGATCTGCCCGACCGAGAAGCCGGAAGACTGGACCGAGCCCTGTCGCGGCACGACGGAGATGACCCTTTTCGAGGCCGTTTCGCTCATGCGCGGGAAACGAGGCACGTCGATCACCATCTACATCATTCGCGAGGGGATGACGGAACCCGAACGCTTCGAGATCAAGCGGGACACGGTCAAGGTCGCTTCGGCGCGTGCCGAAATCGTTGCCCCCGGAATCGGCCATCTCAAGATTTCGTCCTTCCAGGAACGGACGGGACGGGACGTGCGCGCTCGGCTGCGCGATCTGGCAGAGCAGAACGAGGGCGCGCTCACCGGGCTGATCGTGGACCTGCGCGACAACCCGGGCGGTCTGCTGAACCAGGCGGTCGAGGTCGCGGACCAGTGGCTCGGTGACGGTCTCGTCGTCTACACCCAGGGTCGCGACGAGCGCGAACGCACGGAATACAACTCGACCGAGAGCGTCCTCGAGGCGGGCTATCCGGTGGTCGTCCTGGTGAACGAGGGGAGCGCGAGCGCCTCCGAGATCGTCGCCGGGGCGCTCCAGGACCATCATCGCGCGATCGTTCTGGGCGTGACGACTTTCGGTAAGGGTTCCGTCCAGACCGTTTATCCACTCGATGGAGGAGCGGGCCTGCGATTGACCACGGCGCTCTACTACACGCCTTCGGGTCGCTCGATCCAGGAGGTCGGGATAACACCCGACCTCGTGGTGAGGCAGAGCGATGATCCGAAACTCGGTTTTCCGAATCGGCGCCGGGTCCGCGAAAAGGATCTCGAGGGTCATTTCACGCAGCGGGATGCGACGGGTCTCGAAGGCGGTTTGTCTCCGCCGCCCCGGATTCTCGAACACGATCAGGTGCCTCCCTCGACGGATCCTGAGTTCGAGGGACCCGCCGACGAGGAGGCGCGCGAAGCGCCTGACGCCCAGCTCGCCCGGGCGATCGAAGTCCTGAAGAGCTGGAACTATTTCGAGGACCTGCGGCGCCTCCAGGAGGGCGAGCAACCCGATGCCACGGATTCGGTCGATGGGTCGACCGTTGCGGCGGCGGAACTCGACGAGGGTTGAGCGGTCGAAGCGGAGAGCGTGACGGGCGACAGATCCTCGGCGTCGGGCAATTGATCGCCGGGATCACGGGTTTGCTCGAGCAGCGGGTCGGGCGCATCTGGGTGAGCGGTGAGATCTCGAATCTCCATCGGGCCGCCTCCGGTCATTTCTATTTCACGCTGAAGGACGAAGCGGGGCAGATGCGGGCCGCGCTCTTTCGGGGCAACGCGACTCGTGTGCGCTTCGACATCGAAGAGGGGCTCGAAGTCGTCGCCGAGGCCGAGGTTTCGATCTATGCCGCCAGAGGCGATCTGCAGCTGATCGTCCGCCAGCTCGAGCCATGCGGGGTCGGGGCGCTGCAGCTGGCCTTCGAACAGCTGCGCAAGCGGCTCCAGGCCGCGGGGCTCTTCGATGAGGGTCGCAAGCGGCCGATCTCCCAATTTCCGCGGCGGATCGGCGTCGTGACCTCACCCACGAGCGCGGCGCTGCGCGATGTCCTCAAAGTCGCGTCGCGGCGTTTCCCCGCGACGGCGATCCTGATTTCGCCGACCCTGGTGCAGGGCGAGGAAGCGCCCCAACAGATCGCGGCGGCGATTGGGCGCCTCGCGGCTGCGCAAGATCTCGACGCGATCCTGATCGTACGCGGCGGCGGCTCCCTCGAAGACCTCTGGGCATTCAACAGCGAGGTCGTCGCGCAAGCGATCGCAGATTCGCCGGTCCCGATCGTCTCGGGGGTCGGTCACGAGACCGATTTGACGATCGCGGATCTGGTCGCCGATCTCCGCGCGCCGACGCCTTCCGCGGCGGTGATGCAGGTGCTCCCGGACCGGCGCTCGCTCGCGAGTCTGGTCGGGCGCGATGCGCAGCGCCTCGGGATGGCGATGGCGCAGGAGGTCGAGCGTCATCGCGCGCGAGTCGAGACCCTTCGCGCGGTGCTTCGCGCGCGCAGCCCCCGGGTCCGGGTGGCGTTGGCGCGGACGAGGGAGGCCCGCGCCCGCGTCGCCGGGCAGACGGCCATTCGTCGGCTCATCGATCATCGGCGGCGTCGCTTCTCTGCGCTGGCCGCACGACTGGACGCGCTGAGTCCACTCTCGGTGCTCGGGCGGGGTTATGGGCTCGTTCGTCGCGTGGAGGATGGGCGGATCGTGCGGCGGGCGGCGGATGTCGCCCTCGATGACGAACTCGAGGTGCGCTTGGCGGAGGGTGCGATCGGCGCCCGGGTCACACGTCTGGGGGCCGCGGAGGAGCTTCCTTGAACGGCCTCCGAACCCTGTAGATGGATCAAAAAACGATGATTTTCCGGGTAGTTCGACGCCTGATGCACGTTGACGGGCGCACGCTCCACCGATAGAGTCGTCGCCGCATGAGCAAGACGAAGAAGAGCGCGGCCGCGACCGGTGCGGCGCCTGGAGGGTCGGCCAAGAAGTCGGCCAAATCGGCCCAGAAACGGGAAGCGGCCGACGCGCAAGAGGAATCGCTGCCCTTCGAAGGGGCGCTGGCGGAGCTCGAAAACACCGTTGGGCGCCTCGAAGAGGGGGAGATGCCCCTCGAAGAGGCGCTCGAACTCTTCGAGGCCGGCGTCAACCTCTCGCGACAATGTTCGGCGACGCTCGAGGCGGCCGAGCAGCGAATCGAGATTCTGGTCGCCGACCGGAAGGGCGGCGAAGAGCCGATCTCGGAGCCCTTCGAGGCGGATGCGTTCGAAGACGACGAGGACTTCGACGAAGACTGATTCGAGATGCGGGTGCGCAGCGGCGAGGGTGTTCGCGGCCCGATGGAACGAAGGACGATCGCAAGTGGATGTCGATGCGTACATGGCGGAACGGATTCCGCTCGTCGATGCCGCGATCGAGGCGCGCATCTCGGCGTTCGCCAATGCGCCGGAACCTATACCCGAACGTCTCCTTGGGGCAATGCGCCACCTGCTCTTTCCGGGGGGCAAGAGATTGCGCCCCCTTTTTGCGCTCGCCGCAGCGGAGGCGGTCGGGGGACCCGCGCAGGCCGCGCTGCCCCTCGCGGTCGCCGTCGAAATGATCCACACCTATTCGCTGATCCACGACGATCTCCCGTGCATGGACGACGACGTGCTCCGTCGCGGGCGGCCGACGGTGCATGTCGCCTATGACGAGGCGACCGCGGTGCTTGCGGGCGATGCACTCCTGACCGAGGCCTTCGCTGTGCTGGCGGCGGGGGCGGACGCGGAATCGGCAACCGAGGCGCCCACCCGGATTTTGGCGGTCGCTCGGCTGGCGGCCGCGGCGGGCGCGAAGGGTCTGGTGGGGGGGCAGGTCGACGACCTCGCGTTCGAAGCCGGTGGCTCGCCCGAGGGAACCGTTCACGCCTGGCTCGCCTCCATTCACGCTCGCAAGACGGCGGCACTCTTTCAGGCTTCGATCGTCGCGGGCGCGGCACTCGCCGGGGCTACACCGGTCCAGCGGAGCCGGCTCGAAGCATTCGGGCGGGATGTGGGGATCGGATTCCAGATCGCGGACGATCTGCTCGACGCGGATTCCGAGGAGGCGGCGAGCATCCTGAGGCTCCAGGGGATCGACGACGCGCGGCGCGGCGCGGAGGGATTGCTCGATCGGGCCCTCGAAGAGATCGAGGGTTGGGGAGAGGCGGCGGAGCCGCTGCGGGTGTTGGCCCGTTTTTCGATTCGGAGGAGGCGATGAGCGAAAGGGCCGATTCCACCGATCGCGACACCGCTGATCGAAATCTACTCCACGAAATCGATCGTCCCTCGGATCTTCGCAAGCTGCCGCGCGACAGGGTCGAGCAGGTCGCATCCGAGATTCGCGCGGAGATCCTGACGCGCGTCTCCCAGACCGGCGGTCATCTGGCATCGAGCCTCGGAGCGGTCGAGTTGATCACGGCCCTCCACTACACCTTCGATACCCCGACGGATCGTCTGATTCTCGATGTCGGCCATCAGGGCTATCCGCACAAGATGCTCACCGGGCGTCGCAGGAATTTCGATTCGATCGGAAAGCCCGGCGGGATGTCGAAATTCCTGCGCCGGACCGAATCCGAATACGACCATTTCGGTGCGGGCCACGCGGGCACCTCGATTTCGGCAGCGCTCGGGATGGCCCGAGCGAAATCCCATCAGGGCGAAGACGGGGTCGTGATCGCGCTGATCGGCGATGGCTCGATGACCGCTGGGATGGCCTTCGAGGCTTTGAATCACGCCGGGCATCTCGAAGAAAAGAATCTGATCGTCGTGTTGAACGACAACGAAATGTCGATCGACCCGAATGTGGGCGCCCTCTCCTCCTACCTCTCACGCAAGCTCTCCGCCCCGATGGCACGACGCATGAAGGGCTGGGCGCGCGAGCTTCTCTCCGGCATGCCGGGTGATATGCTCCATTGGGCACGCAAGGCCGAGGAATCGCTCAAGGTCTTCTTCTCTCCCGGACTCTTGTTCGAGGCTCTCGGATTTCGTTATGTCGGTCCGATTCAGGGTCACCGGATGGATGTGCTTCTCGAGACCCTCGACAACGTGAAGGAGATGGTCGCGAGCGGGTCGGGGCCGGTCCTGATTCATGTGATGACCGAGAAGGGCCACGGCTACGGCCCGGCGGAAGCAGATCCGCTCAAATTTCACGGAGTCGGCCAATTCGACATCGAGTCGGGAAGGTTTGCGCCCGAGAAGAAAACGCCGCCGACCTACACGAGCGTATTCGCTGATACGCTCCTCCGACTCGCCCGGGAAGATGAGCGGATCGTGGCCATTACCGCCGCGATGGCGTCTGGCACGGGGCTCGATCGTTTTCAGCGCGTGCTGTCCGAGCGTTTCTACGACGTCGGGATCGCCGAGCAACATGCGATCACCTTTGCCGCGGGACTCGCTGCGGAGGGGATGAAGCCCGTCGCGGCGATCTATTCGACTTTCCTCCAGCGCGCCTTCGATCAAGTCGTTCACGATGTCTGCCTGCAGAACCTCGACGTGACCTTTGCGCTCGATCGCGCGGGGCTTGTTGGCGCGGACGGTGCGACCCATCAGGGACTCCTCGATTTCGGCTATTTCCGGATGCTGCCCAACGCCGTGGTCATGGCGCCGAAGGACGAGAACGAACTCCAGCACCTGTTGGCCACTGCGATCGATTATCCGGGGCCGGCGGCGATTCGCTTCCCGCGCGGAGCGGGCATCGGCACGTCCCTAGATCCGGACGTCAAGAAGGTTCAACTCGGCGAGTCCGAACTCCTGCGTGATGGCGATGACGCAGCGGTCCTGGCGATCGGCAATACCGTTCACCCCGCCCTCGAAGCGGTGGGAGAGCTCGCCGCGGAGGGCGTGTCCTGCGCGGTCGTGAATGCGCGCTTCGTGAAACCCCTCGATCGCGATCGGATCGTCGAATTGGCGCATCGCTGTCGCGTACTCGTCACCGTCGAGGAACACGGCGTATTGGGTGGCTTCGGAAGCGCGGTGCTCGAACTCCTTGCGGAGGAGGGGCTCTCGATTCCGGTCAGGATCCTCGGTGTGCCCGACGCGTTGATCGAACACGGCGAGTCGACCGCTAGCGTCGGCATCGGTCCCGAGGAAATCCAGGCGGCCGTCACCTCGTTGCTCGCCCGGTCCGGCAAAGCCCCCCTCCGGCCTTGAAGGGCGAACGCCTAGACGAGCGCGTCGTTCGGGAGGGTCTGGCCGAGAGTCGCAGCGCGGCGCAGGCGCTGATTCTTTCCGGTCGCGTGCTCGTGGACGACGAACCCGTCGACAAGTCGGGAACGCGAATTGCCCGGGACAAGAGCGTTCGCCTGAAGGGGGGCGCCCGTTCCTTCGTTTCCCGGGGCGGCGAAAAGCTTGCGGCCGCGCTCGATGAACTCGAGATCGATCCCGCCGGGCTACGCTGTCTCGATGTCGGGGCGTCGACCGGTGGCTTCACCGACTGCCTGCTCCAGCGTGGCGCCTCCTTTGTCGTCGCGATGGATGTCGGCCATTCCCAGCTGCACTCGAGATTGCGCCTCGATCCGCGGGTCGATGTGCGTGAACGCGTGAACGCGAGACGCATGGATCCCGTCGACTACGTCGGTCCCTTCGGCCTAGTCGTCGTCGACGTCTCCTTCATTTCCCTGGCGCTGATCCTGCCTGCGGTGGACGCCTGTACACCCGAGGCCGATTGGTTGCTGCTGGTGAAACCGCAATTCGAGGTCGGGCGGGATCACGTTGGGAAGGGCGGCGTCGTTCGGGAGGACCACCTGCGTGAGTCCGCGGCGGATTCGGTGTCCGCGGTCGCTCATGAGCTGGGTCGGGTCGAGAGGGGACGGGTCGAGAGCCGACTTCCCGGCCCCAAGGGCAATCGCGAGATCTTCCTATGGATTTCGGGCGCGGGAGCCGATCGGTAGGATTCGTAGAAGCCGGGCCGGGTCCTGGGGAACGCCGTCTTCGGGGGCATACGTCCTGTGCGAGCCGGGCGCATGCCGGGGAGCTGCTACGTTTCCCGCCGAGGGGCCCAGGCACGGAGCCCGTCGGAACCGGCTGCGGATTTCCGGTCGAGACCAGACCCATAGGAGAACCCTCGATGATCGAGGTGACGAATGAAGCAGCAGAACGAATTCGAGCGCTGCTCTCCGAGGAGGGCAAGCTCGAGAGCCACGGTCTTCGCTTGAAGGTGATCGGAGGGGGCTGTTCCGGGCTCCAATACCAGCTCTCCTTCGACGATGTGGTGCGGGAGATCGACTCCGAGATCGAGGTCGAGGGAGTCAAGGTGATCATCGACGAGAAGAGCGCGCTCTACCTGGTGGGTTCGCGCGTCGATTTCGTCGACACGTTGGAGGAGTCGGGCTTCAAGATCAAAAACCCGAACGCCTCGAATACCTGTGGATGTGGCCAGTCCTTCGCAGCCTGAGTCCCCCCCCTTAACTAACCCCTGGAACCCCCAGCGGACGGTCCCTTCCATGGGTGGGAAGTGGCGAGATAGCCATGTCTGATTCCGCCGCATCGAATGCCGAGCCCTATCTGGACCACCACTCGACGACGCCACTCGACGAGCGCGTTCTCGAGGCCATGCATCCCTATCTGCACGAGGAATTCGGGAATGCCGCGAGTTCGACTCACGCCTATGGCTGGCGCGCGGAAGCCGCGGTGGATCTCGCCAGAGAACGGATATGCGAGCTGTTGGGGGCGTCCGATCCTTCGGAGATCATATTCACGAGCGGAGCGACCGAGAGCAATAACCTCGCGATCCTGGGGCTCGTCGACGCGACCGCCGAGCCCGGCCATATCGTTACTCTGGCGACGGAGCATCCAGCCGTGCTCGACCCCTGCCGCACGCTGCTGCGGCGAGGCTGGCGCATCAGCGAACTCCCGGTCGATCGCGAGGGTCTCGTCGATCCGAGCGCAATCGAAGAGGCGATCGTGGACGACACCCGGCTCGTCTCGGTGATGGCGGCGAATAACGAAATCGGCGTGCTTCAACCCATCGAGGCGATCGCCGCGATCTGCTTGGAGCGCGCTGTACCTTTCCACACGGATGCCGCTCAGGCGGCCGGGAAGATCGCGCTCGACGCGGCGGCACAGGGACTCGATCTCGTCTCGGTCTCCGGACACAAACTCTATGGGCCGAAGGGGATTGGCCTGCTGCGTGTGCGAAAGCGGGGTCGGCCCCGCTTTCGACTCGAACCGCGTCAATTCGGGGGGGAGCACGAGGGCGGGCTGCGTTCGGGAACGCTGCCGGTCGCGTCGGTCGTCGGTCTCGCAAGGGCGCTCGAACTCTGTGTCGATGAAAGGGAGTCGGAAACGATTCGGCTTTCGGGCCTACGCGACAGCCTGTGGAAAGAGCTCGATTCGGCGTTTCCGGGGCGACTTCGTTCGAACGGTCATGCCGGACACAGGTTGGCGGGAAACCTGAATCTCTCGGTCGAGGGCGTAGATGGTCAGCGCCTGTTAGCGGATCTCGCTGGGTTCGCCCTCTCTTCGGGATCGGCGTGCAGTTCCGCGAGCGCGGAAGCGAGTCATGTCCTGATCGCCCTGGGTCATTCCGTCGCGTTGGCTCGCGCGTCACTGCGCTTCGGGTTGGGCCGTGGCACGACACCACAGGATGTCGCCCGCGCGGTCGATCGCGTGGCTGGAGCGATCCGTAAGCAACTCGGTGAGGTCTAAGCGCCCGCGGGGTCTCGGGCCGATCGCTTTCGACGATTCGACGCGCTGTCCCCGGTTTCGCTGCGACGTTCCCTAATATCCCAAGACTCCAGCAAAGTCGGAGGGTTCCGCTATAGTGCGCCCGCCGCAGCGCGACCCCGGTCGCGATTCAGGATCGGCCTCGCCACCCCACCCCGCCTTCACTTGGATGGGCTCGGAGGGTCGAGGGTGGGTTCTGTGATTCCGGAGCGGTCCCGGTTCCAGCCGGGGCCAGCAGCGCCGTGGCGTACTCAGTCTCCGGATTTCGCCATCCGAGATCGACATCGATCTGATGTCGTCGGGGAACGATTCTCGACATGACAACTCCCAGCCCGCGACCCCCGCACGTGTGGGTCGGCGGGATCGCAGCGAAGGAATATCGAAGTGAGCACTCCCAAGTCGAAGAATATCACCTGGCACGAGGGCCAGGTCAGCCGAGACGATCGCCAGTCTATGCTCGGTCAGCGTGGATGCACCATCTGGCTCACGGGACTTTCGGGTTCCGGCAAGAGCACGATCGCGGTTGCAGCGGAGAAGGCGTTGAACGAGCGCGGTCGCCTCACCTATATCCTCGACGGTGACAATATCAGGATGGGCCTGAACTCGAATCTCGGCTTCTCGCCCGAGGATCGCACCGAGAATATTCGTCGGATCGGTGAGGTGTCCAAGCTCTTCACCGACGCCGGAATCATCTGCTTCACGTCCTTCATCTCCCCCTATCGTGCCGACCGCGACGCGGTGCGCGAGATCATGGGCGAGGGTGATTTCGTCGAAGCGTGGGTCCAGGCAAGCGTCGAGACCTGTGAGGGCCGTGACGTCAAGGGCCTCTACAAGAAGGCCCGTGCGGGTGAGATCCCGGAATTCACTGGGATCTCCGCGCCCTACGAAGAGCCGAATTCTGCCGAGGTCCTGCTCGACACGAACGGTCAGAGCGTCGACGAGAGCGTGGCCACCCTGGTCTCCTATCTCGAGAAGAGCGGCTACCTCAGCGTCTGATTCCTCGGCCGGGCGCATTCCGATTTGGCCCCCCCCGCCGGCTCTCCCTCCAGGTCGGCTCGGGTCGTGTCGATGAGAACGACGATCGGGGAACGAGCAGAGGGGTGCAGGGGTGAAAACCCGCGCCCAATGGGTGTCGCTCCTCGACATCGAGGGGCCGAAGGGGGACTCTTTCCGGTCGATGGCTTTCTGGGGCTGAGGGCTCTTAATGGGCTGAGGGCTCCAGTAATCGGCTGAGGGCTCCTAATGGGCTGAGGGCTCCAACGAGCCGAGGGCTCCTTCGGGCCAGCTAGAGAGTGGGTCGACCAACGGGGGTTGGGTGAGGCGAGCGCACGACATAGCGCGGGCGGCGGGGCGCGGGTCCCGTCCGGGACGGTCGGGGATCGAGCTGACCAGCTTGATGAGCCTGCTGCTCTTCGCGAGTGGCTGCGCTTCTTTCGTACCGGGCGCCTTCTCGGGCGCACCCGGTCCGTCTGCGCGACCTCGCCAGATTCCACCTTTCGAGGTGGTACGTGCCGATGCGCCCGCGGACTACGACGTGTTGGTCGCCGAGCTGGCACAGATTGAAACCGATTACACCCTGGCGGTGGAAGCCTATCGGCGAGCGGCGGAAAAAGATCCGAGGTCGGCCTTCATCCAGGACCGACTCGCACGGCTCTCCTGGCAACTCGACGACCTCGACGGCGCCGTCTTCCACGCCGAACGCGCCTTCGATCTCGCTCCGGCCGAGATCGAGATCCGCCTCTCTCTCGGTCGCCTCTACCGGTTGCGTAGAAATTTCGACGGGCTCGACCGGGTGCTGCGCGATTTCGAGGGCCGGCCTCTCGATGCGGATTCAGCCTACGCCCTCTTTCAGGTCGCCATCGAAAGGCGTGATCTCTTCGAGGCCGAGAATCTCGCACGACAGCTCGCGGAGATGGAGCCCGATCAACTCCGGGGCATGTTGGGACTCGCGACGGTCTACGAACAGCGCGGGGACCACGACGCCGCGCAGGATGTCGTCCGTCGAGCGCTCGAGACCTTTCCCGATCATTTTCTCCTCTACATGCGATTGGCGCAGATCGAACTCAGCCGCGGGGACCGCGCGGCTGAGATCGCCGTCTACCGGGAAGTGCTCCAAAGCCACCCCGGCCACTACGGGATCCTGCAGCGACTCGGGCAAGCTCAGCTCGATGGCAAGGACATCGAAGGGGCACTCGAGACCTTCGCTGAGATCGTCGAGACCTATCCCGACGACCTGAATTCGCTGCGGCGGCTCGCATCGCTCGAGTACTCCGCCGGTCGATACGAAGCGGCGGCCAGTCGGCTGAAACAGGTTCTCGAGCGCGAACCCGACCAGCCGGAGCTCGCGATCGCGCTCGGCCAGATCCTGAGAGCGACCGGGGATGAGGCGGGAGCTCTCACCGCCTATCAGAGAGTCCAGCCTGCACATGCGAATTTTTTCGATGCCCGGCTGCAGATCGTGTCGCTCTTCGAGTCCCAGGGGCGCCTGGAAGATGCCCTCGCGGAGATCGAGAGTCTTCGCGCGCTGCGACCGAATAGACAGACCACTTTCCACGCGGCTTCGCTGCGCATCCAGCTGGGCGATTTCGAGGGTGGGGTAGCGCTGCTCGAAAGCCTGTTGAACGGGTCCGACGAGGATCTCGACGTCCTCTACCAGCTCGGTGTTCAATACGGAATCGTCGGCGATGGAGACGAGTCTCTTCGATATATGCAGCGCGTGCTCGAACTCGATCCAGACAACGCTGGAGCGCTGAACTACATCGGGTATTTCTGGGCCGAGCGGGGCGAAAATCTGGCTGAGGCCGAAGAGCTGATCCGGCGGGCGATCGAGCTCTCTCCCGAGGACGGTTTTATCACCGACAGCCTCGGCTGGGTCTACTACAAGATGGCCGAAGATCTCTTCGAGGCCTCGCGCAAGGACGAAGCGCTGCGGCTTCTCGAACAAGCGCAGGAGCAGCTCATGCAGGCCGTCGAACTCACGGGCGGTGATTCCGTCGTGTCCGAGCATCTCGGCGACGTCTTGCTGTTGCGCGGCGACAAGTGGGGTGCGCTCGACTACTACGAAGAAGCGGCGGACCAGGGTGTTCGAGAAGCCGAACAGCCCCGGCTGCTCGAGAAGCTCGACGGCCTGAGACGGGATCTGGGCGATGATCCGGGTGGGCCACCCGGTCGAGAATCGGGTTCGGACATCGATCGGATGTCGCCGGGCGGCGCGGTTCAGGGCGAGGCGCCGTGATCCGACGCGGGTCGATTCCTTGGATCGCTCTGCTCCTCCTGGCGCTCACGATCGCGGGCTGCCGCTGGTCGCCGCCCCCCCCGCGGCTGCTCGCCTCTACGACGGGCGCTCCGCTCGCGATCGACGACGCGCGCGCCGAACGCGTGCTCGAGACCTATCTCGATTTGATCGAGGGTCGGCGTGCTCTCCGGGGTTCGGCGCGGGTGGCGCTCTCGGGCCCCGATTTCAAACTGAATCGCCCCCAGCGCGTCATCGTCGAAAGGCCTGCGCGACTGCGGTTCGAGATCCTCGGTCTCTTCGATCAGCTGGCCGCCGTTCTCGTCACCGACGGTCGGCGATTCGGGTTCTTCGATGCTGCGAGCGGGCAGATCTCGCGCGGACCGGTTTCGGCGCATCTTCTCTGGGACCTCGCGAAGATCGATCTCTCGCCGGAGGAAGCGGTTGGCCTGCTCCTGGGGACACCGGAGCCCGTACCGGGATTGGCGCGGTCGGCCGTCTGGCTCGAGCCCGACGGACGGATCGCGTTGGCCTTCGCCTGGCCTTTGGAGCAATGGCCGGGGCACTGTGAGGCGGATCTCAGGAGGGGGCTGGTCCAACGCGATTGTTTCGTGGCGGAGGCGGCGCTCGCCGGGGGTGGGGAGGTGTTCTTCTTCGACGAGGGAGCACGCCTGGTGGAGTTGCGATCCCTGGAATCGGACGGGTTGGTCCGATTTCTCGTCCTCTTCGAGCAATACGAGGCGCTCGAGGGAGGGAGTGGGATGGTTTTCCCGAAGCGTGTCACGATCCGATCGCCCAGTGCCGGTTCCGAGGCTCGCTTCGACTGGAAGCGCGTCATGTTGGCGAGCGAGCTATCCGATCGACTCTTCAGGCTGCCCGAGCAGCGGAATTCGGGGCGGGGCGATTGAAGGCCATGGGCGCGTTCGCGTGTCAGGGGGGATGGATGGTGTCGCGGGGGCGTCGATCCCGAGCGAGGCGTACGGTGATCGGGGGGGATCCGTCGCGGTGTCGCGGCGTGTTCTCGTGGATGCTTCTCGTCTCGATCCTGCTGGGAAGCCCCTTTTTCTCGGGCTGCTCGAATGATCCTTATCCGCCTGAGCGGGGTGACGAGAAGATCCTCTATAGCTCCTTCGTCGACGCGCCCCGCACCCTCGACCCAGCGACTGCGTACACGACGCGCTCCCACGCGATCACCGGTGTCGTCTATGACACGCTCCTCAAATACCATTTTCTCAAGCGTCCCCTCGAGCTGATTCCGGGGCTCGCGGTGGCACTTCCCGACGTCGAATCCCTCGCCGACGGGCGAACGCGCTATCGCTTCGAACTCCGCGCCGACATGCTCTTCGCAGACGATATCTGTTTCGAAAGAGGCGATCCCGGACGGCGCACGCGAGAGATCCTGGCCGCCGACATCGCGTTCCAATTGATGCGCATCGCGGACCCGAAAGTGGGCAGCCCAGTCATCGAACCCTTCTCGAATATCGAGGATTTCGGGGCCTTCGGGAAGCGCCTGGCGAAGCGGCGGGAATCGGATTCGGCCTTTGCGATTCTTCCCGTGCAGGAGCAATATGCAGGCGTCGGGGGGATCAGAGGATTGCTGACGCCGACGCCGCATGTCCTCGAAGTGATTCTCGACAAGGCCTATCCGCAGATCAAATACTGGTTCGCGATGGAGTTCTCGACCCCCGTCCCCTGGGAGGCGATCGCCTACTATGACGGCAAGGATGGGCGGCCGCGTTTCGACGATCATCCCGTCGGTGCCGGTCCATTCGTGCTGGGTGAGTACGACAAACAGGCACGTTATGTCCTCGAGCGAAATCCGAACTGGTACGGTGCTCGTCATCCCGAATGGCGGGCCCCCGCGGCCATCTTCCCGAGCGAGGGCGACGAAGAGGATAAGCTCTCCGGACGCCTCGACTATGCGGGACGCACGCTCCCGATCCTCGATCGTGTCGTCGTCGTGCGCGAGAAGGAGGGCATCCCGCGCTTCAATAAATTCATTCAAGGCTATTACGACGCGTCGGGGATCATCAAGGAGAGTTTCGACAAGGTGGTTCAGGAGGATGCACTCTCCCCGGAGATGAAGGAAATGGGGATTCGGCTCGGCAAGGCCGTCTCGCCGGACGTCTTCTATCTCGGCTTCAATCTCGACGATCCGATCGTCGGCCGGGAGGGCGGGGATCGCAGCCGTAAGCTGCGGCAGGCGATGAGCCTGGTGATCGACGTCGAGGAATATCTTCGGATCTTCAATAATGGCCGCGGGGTGCCGGCGCAGTCGGTGCTTCCCTCTGGAATCTATGGCTACGACCGCGATTATCGGAATCCCTACCGGCAATTCGACGTCGAGCGTGCCAAAGAATTGATGGTCGAGGCGGGATATCCGAATGGCATCGATCGGACGACGGGAGAGGCGCTCAGTCTGACCTTCGACACGTATAATACGTCGACGGCGGGACTGACTTCGATCAAGTTCTATACGCGTGCCTGGAAGCAGATCGGGATCGACGTCGCGGTCGATGCGACGACCTATAACCAATTTCAGGAAAAACTTCGCCGCGGCGCCTATCAACTCTTCGAGTTCGGTTGGGTCGCCGACTATCCCGATCCCGAGAAT
Source organism: Deltaproteobacteria bacterium (assembly GCA_002719955.1). GTDB lineage: Bacteria > Myxococcota_A > UBA9160 > UBA9160 > UBA4427 > UBA4427. Next base: position 61,067 of record PBFW01000032.1, read on the forward strand.
TTCTTCTTCCTGCTCTGGTCGGAGATGGGCAAGCGCGAACACGGTGGGCCGAATGCGACAAACTTCTCGAATGCACGCTTCGACGACCTCTTCGTGTCGATGAAGGCGCGGGAGAACGGCCCGGAGCGGATGTCCGAGATTCGCGAGATGGTGGCGATTCTCGAGCGTGAGCGCGCCTGGATCGAGCTCTACCATCGCGAGGACTATTCGCTCTATCAGGGTTGGGTCAAGAATGTGAAGCCGATGGGTCTTTCGATTCCGACCTATCAATACCGCGACCTTGATCCGCAGATGCGTCGCGAACGACGGCTCGTCTGGAACGAGCCCATTCTATGGCCGGCCTACGTTCTGGCGATCATTGCCGTCGCGATCGTCGTGCCCGGGATCCGGACCTACTTCATGGAGCGCCAATAAGATGGGGGCCTTTATCCTTAGACGACTCGTCTATGGAGCCGGTGTCGTGTTCGGCGTCCTCTTCCTGCTCTTCGTGCTCTTCTTCACGGTGACGGCGCCGGACGATATCGCGCGCAAGGCGCTCGGGGACAAGGCACCGCCCGAAGCAATCGAAATCTGGAAGGCGAACCACGGCTACGATCGTCCGCTCTGGCCTTGGCAGGATTGGGATGAGAATCTCCTCTTCGATCATTACCGGAGGATGCTCACCTTCGATTTCGGTTTGAGCGACGCCGACGACTCACCCATCGTCGATCGCATCGCCGCGGGGATGGGGCCGAGCCTATCGCTCACCATTCCTCTGCTGGTGCTCGGTCTGCTCGTCGGGGTTCCCCTGTCGCTGCTGGTGGCCTTTTTTCGTGAGACCTATATCGATCGGATGGGCGTCTTCCTGTGCGTGCTCGCGATGAGCGTCTCAGCTCTCCTCTATATCATCGGGGCCCAATTCCTGATCGGGAAGGTGCTCCGCTGGTATCCGATCTCGGGTTTCGACTCGACCCTCTTGATGTTGCCGCGTTTTCTCGCGATGCCGATCATCGTGGGTCTGTTGAGTGGGATCGGCGGCGACGTTCGCTTCTACCGAACGGTCTTTCTCGAGGAGAGCGGTCGCGACTTCGTGCGGACGGCCCGAGCCAAGGGCGCGAGCGAGGCACGCATCATGACCCATCACGTCCTGCGAAACGCGTTGATCCCGATCCTCACGCGCGTCGTGCTCGCGATTCCATTTCTGTTCATGGGCGCATTGCTGCTCGAGGCCTTCTTCGGGATTCCGGGGCTCGGCTCGATGATGGTCGATGCCATTCAGGCGAACGATTTCTCGACCATGCGCACGATGGTCTATATCGGTTCACTACTTTTCATTCTGGGGCAGGTCGCGACGGATATCTCCTACGGTCTGGTCGATCCCCGGGTGCGTGTCGAATGATCGATCTCGAACCCCATATCTGGTCGAATATCACAACGCTCCTGCTCCTGGCCGGTGCGGGGTGGTTGATGGCGATCGTTCGCTCAAACCGACTCTGGCGAGAAGCGATCGGGGAACTCTGGGGTCGGCGCCGGCTAGCCATCGTGGTGGTCGGGCTCTACTTGTTGGTCGGTCTCTTCGATTCCATTGCGTGGAAGGGAGGCATTCCCGAGGATGCGGTGGGCGTGTTGCCGAACGCGCCACTGTCGATGCTCGATCGCGCCTTTCTCGATACCCAGGAAGCAAGTTATTCGGCCCCCTTCGCCGAGGCCGAATTCTATGGTGGCAAGGCACTCCGCCGGCCCGCTTCGCATCCCCTCGGCACGGATATTCTCGGCCGGGACGTGCTCTACCTCGCGCTCAAGGGCGCGCGGGTGGCCCTTCTGATTGGTGGACTGACGAGCCTGATCGCGATTCCCCTGGCGCTGCTCTTCGGCGTGGGCGCCGGCTATTTCGGGGGACGCTTCGACGATTTTGTCTTCTTCCTGATTTCGACGCTCGCGTCGATGCCGAATCTCCTGCTCTTGATTGCCCTGATCATGGTCATGGGTCGCGGGACCTTCTCGGTCTGCATCGCCCTCGCCGTGACCGGTTGGGTCGGCTTCTGCCGACTCGCGCGGGCGGAAACGCTCAAGCTTCGCGAGCTCGATTATGTCCAGGCCGCCCGCGCCCTCGGTGTCTCCGAGTGGGCCATCGTCTTCCGGCATATCCTGCCGAACCTGGTCCACCTGATCGTAATCACTTTCGTATTGATGTTCTCGGGCCTGGTCCTCTCGGAGGCGGTCCTTTCCTGGCTGGGGATTGGCGTCGACGGGAGTTGGGGGCAGATGATCGACGGTGCGCGAAACGAATTGTCTCGAGATCCGATCATCTGGTGGAATATCGGCGCGGCGGGCGGCGCGCTCTTCGGTCTGATCCTGGCGGTCAACACGGTCGGCGATGCGATTCGCGACGTGCTCGACCCGCGTACGCTGAGGGATTCTCAATGACCCGTGCCGAAAGCGCTTCGCCGCGGGCTGAGGACACTTGATCGTGGCGACGCCGCTTCTCGAAATTCGCGACCTGAGGACGGCCTTTCCATCGGCACAGGGCCCCTTGCCGGTCGTCGATGGGGTGTCCTTCGATCTGGCGAAGGGCGAGGTGCTCGCACTGGTCGGAGAATCGGGATCCGGTAAATCGATGACGGCGCTCTCGGCGCTGCGGCTCGTTCCCAAACCGGGGCGCGTCGTCTCCGGGAGTGTGCGGCTCGGGGGTGAAGAGTTGCTCGACCTCCGGGTGACCGAGATGCGAAGGATCCGGGGGGGGCGCATCGCGATGATCTTCCAGGAGCCGATGACCTGTCTGAACCCGGTCGTTCGCGTCGGGCAACAGGTCGTCGAGGCGATTCGGCTTCACGAGTCGATCCCGCCTGCGGATGCGCGCATGCGTGCGCGGGAACTCTTCGCCGAGGTCGGGATTCCCGATCCGGACGAGCGTCTCGACGCTTACCCGCATCAGCTCTCGGGTGGGCTCAAGCAGCGGGTGATGATTGCGATGGCGCTGTCGACGCGGCCCGAGATCCTGATCGCCGACGAGCCGACCACGGCGCTCGATGTGACGGTTCAGGCCCAGATCCTGGCGTTGCTGCGAGATCTGCAACGCGAACGCAACGCCGCCATCCTGTTGATCACCCACGATCTGGGGATCGTGAACGAGCTCGCGGATCGCGTCGCCGTCATGTACGCCGGGCGGCTCGTCGAGGTCGCCGATCGGAAAGCGCTTCTCTCCGACCCGCGCCATCCCTACACGCGCGGGCTGCTGCGGTCGATTCCGGCCCTCTGCGCTCCGGGGGAGCCGCTTCCCGAGATTGCAGGCGTCGTGCCCTCACCGGATCAATGGCCGTCGGGGTGTCGCTTCTCCACGCGATGTCCGAAGCGTTTCGAGCCCTGCGCGGACACTTTTCCGATCGAGACCGCGCCGACGGCCGGTCGCCGCGTCTGGTGTCACGATGTCGAGCGTGGTCTGGACTCCGGGGGTGGGGCGTGAACGGGTCGGGGGAAATGCTGCTGCGAGTCGTGGGTCTGCAGACCTGGTACCCGATCAAGCAGGGCATCATGCGGCGCACGACGGGCTGGGTCCAGGCGGCGACCGACGTCTCCTTCGAGATCGCCCCCGGTGAGACCCTGGCGCTGGTCGGCGAGTCCGGGTGTGGCAAGAGCACGGTCGGTCGATCGATCCTGCGGCTCGAATCACCGCAGAAGGGCGAGGTCCTCTTCGAGGGACGGGATCTGCTCTCGCTCGATGGGCCCGCGATGCGCGCGGCGCGACAGTGGGTTCAGATCATCTTTCAGGATCCGAATGCGTCTCTCGACCCGCGCATGCGTATCCGCGATCAGATCGCGGAGGGAATGCGCTCTTTCGGCATCGGCGCGAACGAAGCGGATCGGACCGATCGGGTGGTGTCGATGCTCGAAAGGGTTCAACTCGATGCAGCCGCGATGGACCGTTATCCGCACGAGTTCTCCGGCGGCCAACGCCAGCGCATCTGCATCGCTCGTGCGCTTGCGGTCGAGCCGCGACTGATCGTGTGCGACGAATCCGTTTCAGCGCTGGATGTTTCGATTCAGGCACAGGTCCTGAATCTGCTGCGCGAACTTCAAGAGGAACTCGGCCTCTCTTACCTTTTCATCACGCATGACCTCTCGGTCGTGAAATACCTCGCCCAGGAGGTCGCGGTCATGTACCTCGGCGAGATCGTCGAAAGGGGGCCGACCGAGCGGATCTTCGCTTCGCCGGCGCATCCCTATACCCAGGGGCTTCTGGCCGCGATCCCGTCGATCGATCCCGCTCGCCGGGGGGGGACGCCGCCCGTGCTCGGCGATGTGCCCTCTCCGAGCGATCCCCCGCCCGGCTGCCATTTCCATACCCGCTGTCCCTCGGTGATGGGTCGCTGCAGGAGAGATTCGCCGCCGCTCCTCGAGGTCGAGGGCGGTTACAGCCGTTGCTTCCTCCCCGAAGCCGCTGAGCGGGTCGAGCGCTGAGCGGAATTCGTCCAATTCGGCGTCTTTGGTCCCGGCTCCCGGTCCGCTGAAGGGTTTTCGGTGTCCGGCCGTCGTTTCCGCACCCGGTCGGGGACTTGGCGCTCAGGTTGCGCCCGGATTGGGACGATATTCCCGAGGGAGAGGGGCCCATGAACGATCGACCCAGACTCGGAGAAATTCTCGTTGCTGCCGGCATCATCGACGAGATGCAGCTGGCGGCCGCCCTGGGTGAACAGGAGCGCTGGGGGCGCCGACTCGGCGTCACCCTGATCAAGATGGGGATGCTCGAAGAGGGCCATCTCATCCGCGCGCTCGCCAAACAGCTCGACCTTCCCATTGCGAGCCTTGCGGGCAAGAAGATCGCCGACGATGTCCTCGCCCTGGTGCCCGGTCGCATCGCCTCGGAACACGGGGTGATCCCGCTCTTCACCAAGGAGGGTAGCCCGAGGGGGCAGCTCTTCCTTGGGATGGAAGACCCGTCGAACCTGGCGGTGCTCGACGAACTCGGATTTCTAACGAGCATGGAGATCGTGCCCGTGATGATCGGCCCCAGCGAACTGGGTGAAGCGATCGATCGCTACTATCACGGCCGCGCCAACGGCGGGCCGCCCCAATCGGATCCGTTCCTGAATACCGGCGCGATGAACACCGGAAGCCTGTGCCTCGTCGTCGACGACACCGCACAGCCCGCAACGGAGCCGACCGAGACCGAGACTGAGTCCGAACCGACTGAGCCCGCGCCCGCGCTGCGCGAGGAGCCGGTCGAGCTCACCGAACTCGAACCCATGTTGCTCGAGGGGCTGGTCGACGATGTCGCCCGTGCCGTCGAGGAAAACGAAAGCACCCGCATCGTCGCCAGGGCGATCGCTCAGCTGCTGGTCGAAAAGGGCCTGCTCAGTTCCGAGGAAATCCAGCGACAGATCGCCCACATCACGGCGGCGGATACGAGCGAGTCACCCGGGGCCGACTAAGCCCCACGCGAGCGCCTCGAGCGCTTGACAGTTCACACCGCCGGCGCGACTCTGCGCCGCCCAGCAGGGATCCCCGCCGCGCCGCCCGCGCGAAGCGACGGGATCCAGGAGTACAGGATGCGTCTGGAATACGGATTCGAATTACAAGACTGTGAGATTCCGCGCTTTGCGGTCGAAGCGGTCGAGGGAATCGGCAAGCTCTTCACGCTCGCGACGCTGGTCCTGAACGTTCTCGCGACAAAGGATCGCGTCGAGATCGTCTTCCACGGGTTGAATCCAGAGGACCCCGAGCGCAAGATCCGGGCTTTCGAGGATATCGCGGGGAGTTCGCCGAGTGGTCCGGAACTCGACTACACCCATGGCGAGAGCGGCGCCGTTCCCGGCTCCTCGAGTTATTTCCGGTGGCTCACAGTGACTCCGAAGAGCTGATCAGACCGCTCTCCAGCCCCCCTCCCAAGGTGATGCAGGCTTCACCGCGCCAGCGATGACGCCGCGCGAGGCTACGTGCGACGATCTCGCCGGCGACCCTTTCGAGCGGACGACTGAAGGGCAGGTGTTCGGCATAGGCCTCGAGTGCCGCCATGCGACTGGCCGGGTCGAAGGCGTCGTCGGCGACGGAGGCGTTGATCTGGCTCAGCGCTTCGATTCGTTCGGACTCGGGCAGGTGGGCGGGTCCCGTCAGGTCCTGCAGGTCGATCAACCAGAAGCGGACCGATTCCGGTGTCCGGCGGATGCGAATATTGCCACCCTTGAGGTCTCGGTGGGAGAGGCCAGCCGCGTGGCCTTCGGCCAGCCAGAGCCCCAATGCGCGGCCGACCCGGCGGGCATCCTCGGCATCGCTCGGCCCGAATTCATCGAGGTCTTCGTCGCCGACCTTGTCCAGGAAGAGCCAGCTTTGGACGGGGAGGCCGGCGCGCCGAAAATCGAGATAGGCGAGAACAGGCGCTGCGCGGTCGGAAATCAGGCGGTCGGCTTCTGCGCGACGAAACGCGCGGGCGCCGGCGCTGCCCCGAAAGAGATCGGCCCATGCGCGCAGCCAACTTCCCGCAGAGACTTCCTTTCGGATGATGGGATGTTCTGGCGCCGCCATCTCGCAGACGCGACCGCGCCTCGTCCGCCGGATTTCGCTGCTGCTCATGCCGTGCGAGGCGAACGCCGGGGTTGCCGGGTCGAAGGGATCGAAGTCGAAGCCCCGGGTTTTCAGCCCCCGAGCCCTTCGAGACGGGTCCAGGTGCTCCCAGGCGCCACCGACCCGGAGATGTCGGCGTGCTCGACCGCGCTGAAAGTCGCGGGTGAAATCGAGCAGGGCTCCTTCGAGTTCGGTACCGACACCAAATGCAGAGCGAAGCGATCGGCACATGCTCCCACTCGCGCCGGAGCGGCGAAGGGAGAATTCCAGTCGCGCGAGGTCTGTGAGTCGGCCCTTTTCCCCGCGCAGGCGGCGGGTTCGCTGGAGATCGAGCACGACGATGCCCGCCTCGCCGAGGCGGAGATTTCCGGCGTGGAGATCACCGTGACGCAGGCCGGCGGCGTGCAGAGCGCCGATCGAATCCGCGAGGGCTTGGCAGGTGGTCTTCCACGCCTCGGCCTCGAAATCGGCGAGGACCTCGAGCAGCGACCGGCCGGGCACGTATCGGATCACGCAGATCTCTTCGCCCGTGGCGAGCCGTCCATGGGCGAGGGGCTCGGGAACCGGGAGGCCGCGTGCGCTCGTCGCTTCGAGGGCGGCCCATTCGCGCCGAGCAGCCGAGCGTCCCAGGCCGCGCTTGAGCGCATCGCGCAGCGCGCGGAGGCCGCGACGTCGGTGATAGATCTTGAGGACGATGTCGGTTTCGGGCGGCGGGAGCCCAAGCCGGTGGAGTGTGCGCCGCGAGCTCGAGTGGATCGGCTTGGGATCCTCGAGCGCTCTCGCGTAGGCTCGCTCGACGCGCGCGCAGAGCTGCGTGTCTCCTTTTCGCCAACGGATCGGCGGCGGGTTCATCTTGTCCCCCGGCACGCGCGGGTCTCGACGATGCGTCGATACTCGTCCCGAAGCGCCGAGGCGTGGCCCGCCCAATCGAGCGCTCGGGCCCTGCGCTGGGCGCGCTCACCGAAGGCTTGCCGCGTCGAAGGGTCGGAGAAGCCCGCGATCGCCGTCGCGAGGGCGGTTGCATCTTCGGCGTCCGCGATGACCCGGATCTCCTCGCCCAAATACTCTGCCGCCCCGTTCGCCGCGCTCGTGATGATCGGGAGCCCCGCTGCCGCCGCTTCGAGCGTGACGTTGGCGAAGGGGTCATAGCGGGTCGGAAGGAGCATTCCATCCACCGCCTGATAGACCGCCGGCAGATCCGAACGCTCGCCGAGAAAACGCACACGATCGCCGAGTCCGAGCGCGCCGATCTTCGATCGCCAGGGGGCGGGCCGGTCGCGTCCGGCCACCCAGAGTCGGAGCCCCGGCTCGTTCAGCGTCGCCATCGCCTCGAGCGCGGTCGCCAATCCCTTGCGTCGCCAGCCCGAGCCCGCGAGGAGCCAGATCTGATCGGCCTGCTCGTCGAGCTCGGCGCGCAGTCGCGCGCCGTCCCGAAGCGCTCCTGGGTGGCTGAATCGGTCCGCATCGACGGCGTTCGGGAGGAGCAGGATTCGATCCCGTGTCACGCCCCGGGTCTCGACGAGGTCGTCAGCGACCATTCGCGAGGCGCATTGGATGCGCTGGTATGGGTCACGGAATATTCTCCGGTCCAGGTTCAGGAGGACCCGGTGGCGAGGAGAAAAACCACGTAGGGCGCTTCCGAGTCCGGTGTGGGTGCGCCGCAGGTAGTCGTCGTGGCTGCCCCCGCCCGCGCGGTAGAGATCCTGATGGCGGGTTCGCGCGAAGCTGTGCACCACGTCGAAGCGATCGCCGGCGGTGGCTCGCGCCGTCGCCCGGGAGAAGAGGGTCACGCGCAGCGGCTGCCACGCGCGGGACACGGAGATCCGTTCGACTCGGATCGCTTCACTCGGTCGCGTCGACTGGGCGGATGCGGCGGGGTCGCCGGGTGCGTCCTCGCGCGCCAGGACGGTGACCTCTTCGCCCTGATTCGCCAATTCGTGGGCGACCCGCCACGCGACATTTTCGACACCACCGGCGCCCGGGATGAAGCGTTCGATCACGATGGCGATGCGCAGGGCGGATGTCCTCGGGTGGGTGCGCAAGGGTATCTGTGATCCAGGTCGGCTGCGAACGAGCCCCTGGTAGAGCGTCTGGTGGGCGGGGACCCGGGAATGAGCACTATGGCGCCGGCGCGGCGCTTTCGCGAAAATTCTGGGCCCTGTCTGCTCTGCGTCGAACACTCGAGTCGAATGCTGAGACTGCCACGCCGGAATGACGAATGCTCGATGTCTGAAACACAAGCGTCTGGTGCGAAACGATCTGGGGGGAAGAAGTCCGCGGGTGCGGCGGACAAGAGCCGGTCGGGCGCCGAAAAGCGTCGCCTGATCGTCGACGCGGCGATCAAGGTCTTCGCGGAGAAGGGTTATCACGGCACTCGAATCTCCGACATCGCCAAGAACGCGGAGACGGCCTACGGCCTCGTCTATCATTATTTCAAGAACAAGGAAGAGATCCTCGACACGATCTTTCTCGAGCGTTGGGGCGAGTTCATGGGCGCCGTTCGTGCGATCGCGGCCGATGATCGCGGGGCGGAGGATCAATTGCTCTCGATCGCGGCGGTGATTCTCAACGCCCATCGCACGCGACCCGAATGGATGAAGGTGCTGGTCTTCGAGATCCAGCGAACCCAGCGCTTCGCGGATCCCGAGCGGGTGGAGGTCGTTGGGGAACTCTTTCGGACCGTGGCCGAAATCCTGCGTGGGGGGCAATCCAGGGGCGAGTTGCGCGAGGCTCTCGATCCTGAACTCGCCTGCTACATATTCGTTGGGGGGCTCGATGTCGTCGTGACCAGTCGCGCGCTCGAGTTGATCGAGATCGAGGGCGACGAGGGCACCTACTACGCGCGGATGGCGCGAACGGTCGTGGATCTCTTCATCAACGGAATGTCTGCGTCCCAGCCAGAACCCGGCCGGAGCTAGCGTTCGGGTCCCAGAACATCACGCAACCAGACGATCGAGACGGGGGGGTCGGAGCCATTGTCGGAACGAATCACACAGCAGGCGGAGGGTCCCACACCCGCGATCGTCGTGAGCGGGCTCGCCAAAAGATATGGTGATTTCGATGCCGTGCGTGGGCTCTCCTTCGAGGTGGGCGCGGGGGAGGTCGTGGGATTCCTGGGACCGAATGGCGCGGGCAAGACCACGACCATGCGGATGCTGACCGGTTTCATTCCGGCGACGGATGGCGAAGTGCGGATCGCCGGCCACGACATCTTCAGTGACGCCCTCGAGGCGCGACGCGCGGTGGGTTATCTGCCCGAGTCGCCGCCGCTCTATCCGGAGATGACCCCGCGCAGCTATCTCGATTTCGTCGCCCGGTTGAAGGATGTCCCGCGCGCGACTCGCCGGGGGGCCATCGAGCGCGCGCTCGAACGCTGCGGGCTCGAAGAGGTCCGGGATCGCGAGGTCCGGCAGCTCTCCAAGGGCTACCGCCAGCGATTGGGACTCGCCCAGGCGATCGTCCACGATCCCAGGGTCCTCATCCTCGATGAGCCGACGGTCGGGCTCGACCCGATCCAGATCCGCGAGATTCGCGGCCTGATCCTCGACCTGGCAGCGACGGGAGGCCAGACGGTGCTTCTTTCGACGCATATCCTGCCGGAGGTCGAGGCGATCTGTCAGCGCGTGATCCTGCTCGACCGCGGACGCAAGGCGCTCGATCAGTCGATGGCCGAGCTGATGGCTGAGGGCCGATCCCTCGAAGAGGTCTTCGCGAGGGTGATGGCCCGGGACGAAGCCGAGGAAGGGGAGGCGGCATGAGCCGAGTGCTGACGATCGCCTCCCGCGAGCTCCGCTCGCTCTTCGTCTCGCCCGTCGCCTATGTGGTGCTGACGCTCTGGTCGGTGATCGCGGGAACATTCTTTCTGGCGAGTCTGATCGGTTTCCAGGAGCGGATCATGCAGCTCCAGCAATTCCAGATGTTTCAGCAGATCGAGTCGATGAATTTGAACGACGATCTGATCGAACCTTTCGTGGGATCGATGTGGGTGATCCTGCTCTTCCTGTTGCCCGCGATCACGATGGGGCTCGTCTCCAGCGAGAAGGCCAACGGAACCGATGAACTCTTGCTGACCAGCCCGATCTCCATCTGGGAGATCGTCTTCGGGAAATTTCTGGCCGGCGTCGGATTCGTCGCGGTCATGACGGCGATCGTCGCCTTTTTTCCGTCGCTCCTCTTCCTCTTCGGGGAGCCAGAGATCGGGAGGACGATCACGGGCCTGGCCTGCCTTCTGCTGGTCAGCATGAGTTATGTCGCTGTCGGGATTTTCGCTTCGTCGGTCACGCGCAATCAATTGGTCGCCTTCGTCTTCACGTTCGTACTGTTGCTGATTCTGGGCATGATGCTGCCCTTCATCGTGGATATCACGATGGCGGGCAGCGGGCTCGGTCGCGAATCCGCGATCGCGCAGATCGTTCGCTGGATGTCGACCGGGAGCCATGTCGACCGCATGCTCAAGGGTCTGGTCGATACCGCTGATCTGGCCTATTTCGCCGTCGCGAGCGGGGCCTTCCTGTTGCTCTCGAAGACGGTGCTCGAATCCTCGAGGTGGCGTTAGATGACCGGTATTGCTGCTCTCCTGGCGGGACTGGGAATCGTCGCGATCGGCTTCGGACTCCTGTCCGCGCTGATGGCGTTTCTGCAACCCTTCGCGGATCCATTCTGGATCTTCGGCAATCTCGTGGTGGGCGTGGTGCTTCTTGGGGCCGCCGTCTTCATGAGCCTCGACACCCTGCGCGAGCGCATGCGTTCTGTCGGGGGTCGGCGCGCGGGCAAATTTGGTACGAGTGCGATTCTCGGCGCGATCCTCGGCATCGTGATCCTCGGCTTCCTGGGATTTCTGTCGACGCGCTACCACCATCGCTTCGATTTGAGTGAATCCGGTGTTCACACCCTGTCGCAGCAGACGACGGAGCTTCTTGCGGGCCTCGAAGAGGATGTCTCGATCACCGTCTTTTTCAGCGAATCTGAATCGCCGCCGATCGCAGCTCTACTCGAGCGTTATGCCTTCGCCAGTGAGCGTGTGAGTCTCAGTCATGTCGACCCGAACGCCGAGCCGATGCGGGTCGACGCATTGGGGCTCACGAGCGAAGAACTTGCGGCGGGGGTCGTGCGCTTCTCGCTCGCCTCCGGTGAAGCGACCACGCTCTCCGCGTTCTCCGAACCCGACGTGACGAATGCGCTCTTCAAGCTCCTGAAGAGCACCGGCAAGAAGGTCTATTTCCTTTCCGGCCACAACGAACGCGGGATCGAGACGCCCTCGGGCGGAGAGACGTCCGAGCCTGGGGAGACGCCCTTGGCGGCGGGTGCCGACAGTTACGGTCGTGCGGCGGATGCGCTCGTCAACGAGACCTACGATGTCGAGTCGCTTCTGCTCGCCAGCCGGCCGGACGTGCCCGAGGATGCTTCGGCCCTCGTCATCGCCGGGCCGACGCGGCCCCTGCTGGCCAACGAGATCGCCGCGCTCGAACGTTATGTCGAGGGGGGTGGGGCCCTCTGGGTGGCGATCGATCCGCGGGCCCAGACGAATCTCTACGATCTTCTGGAGGGCTGGGGCATCACGCTGGGCGATGATGTCGTCGTCGATCGCGCGCTCGCCGTATTCGGTCAGGCGACGACGCCACTGGCGCAGGAATACGACGGCGCCCACCCGATCACCGCCCCACTGCGCGAACCCGCGATCTTCCCGATGGTGCGAAGCATCGAACTCGCCAGCGCGGTCGAGGAGGCCTTTTCGATCCTGGCCAGGACCGGGCCCGACTCCTGGGCGGAGCGCGATCTCGAGGGATGGCGCGAGTCCGGGCGTGCGGAGTATGACGAGCGCGATCTGCTGGGCCCGGTCCCCGTTGCGATCGCAGGATCGCTATTGGGCGAGGGCCTCGCAGAAACCGAGAGTCGGAGTGTGGAGCCGACTCCCGGGCGGCTCGTCGTCTTCGGGGACTCGGATTTTGCGAGCAACGAATATCTCGATGCCCTGCGCAATCGAGATCTCTTCGTGAACTCCATCAATTGGTTGGCTGGCGATGTCGGCCAGATCACGGTTCGTCCGAATCGCTCTCGTGCCTCGAGCTTCCAGATGACGCAGGAAGAGTTCCGCCTGATCCAATACCTATCGCTTTTCGTATTGCCCGAAGCGATCGCCGTGATCGGCGTGCTGACGTGGTGGGCGCGCCGAAAGGCGTCGGGGGCAGCGTGAACCCGAAGACCACCGGGCTCCTCGCGCTCCTCGCACTCGGTCTCGGCGCCTTTGTCTTCTTTTACGAGATCGAAGGTGATTCGAGCCGTCGGGCGGCGATCGAGGAGGCCAAGAAGGTCCACGTCGGCTTCGAAGCAGCGGAGATCACCGCGGTCGCGTTCACGACGCTCGACGAGATTCCCACGCGTTTCGAGCGAAGCGAGGGTGGCTGGCAGCTCGTGGCGCCGATCGCGTCGAGGGCCGATGGGACGGCTCTCGACGCGATCGCGCATGCGCTCGCGAATATGCCGCGTGAGGGCAGCCTCGAAGCCGGTGGATCGCTCGAGGGATTCGGACTCGGAGAAGGGGCACAGACGATCCGTTTCGAGGTGGCCGGTGAGATCCGCGGATTGCGGATCGGCCGATCGACACCCGTCGGTGGCCATCTCTATGTCGCCCGCCTCGGTGATGACGAGGTCGGTTTCGTGGCGAGCTATCGGGTGAATGCCTTCAAACGAAATCTCGCCGACCTGCGCGATCGACGAATCTTCCAGTTCGAGGCCGGGGAGATCAGAACCCTGCGCGTGCTTTGGCCGGGGGAGGAGAGCGGGGAAGAAAGCGAAGTCGCGCTAGCGCGGGATGATCTCGGGCAGTGGCAGATGGGGGTTCCGCTCGTGGGGCCGGCCGATCAGGAGGTCGTGCGAGATCTCCTGTCGAATCTCGCCTACCTGCGGGCGAAGACGTTCGTCGACGAACCCGGCGCGCTCCTGCAGACCGACACTGACGAGAGATCGAGAGAAGCCCTGCGCGAAACGGCGCTGAGATTCCACTGGAGCGTCGAGGGCGGGCATCTCGAACGAGGAGCCCGGATTGCGGGTGAGGTCGACGGGGGTCGCCTGATCGAGGCGCCCGGCGGGCGCCTCTACACGATCCCCGCCGAGCGACTCGACGACTTCCCACGAAGGCTCGTCGACTATCGCTCCAAGCGGGTGTCCTCGTTCGACATTTCGGCGGCGCGTCGGCTCGAGATGGAATTCCCGCTGATCGAAGAGGCTGGGGCCGAGGCGGGGCGGGCAGGTGTCCTGCGCGTGGTCGCCGAACTCGCGGAGTCGGGATGGTCGAGTTCGGGCGCCTCGTTCGACGCCGACCGAGCCTCGCATCTCGTGCGAACGCTCGCGGGTCTGCGTGCGGTCGACATCTTTGCTGATGAAATGGGTTCGAACGAGCTCGCGAGCGTCGGACTCGATCCGGCGCGCGCGACGATTCGCGTCGAGGGGGGGAGCGATCCAGCCGCTCGTCCGGAGACCTTGGCCGATCTTTCGATCGGGTATCTCGACCCCGATCGGGGCCTCTTTGCGAAACCGGGGGACGCGCCGACGATCTTCCTGCTCTCGGCGGGGGCAGCCGACGATCTGCCGATTTCGGCGGAGCGATACCGCGCGGATTTCGAGGCGACGGCAAACGATGAGGGGCGGGGTCCGGCGGCGGATCCAGAGCCGGGGGCATTGTTCTCGCTCGATCCACTCGAGGGTGTGGATCTTCCCTGAGCCGGTGGCGCATCATGCCGTCTCAGGGCTCGAGCTGTGAGAGCAGGGCCTCGTGGAGGAAACCATTGGACGAGACGACTTCCCGGCCCGTCCGGTCGGCGGGGCCCCCATTGAAATTCGTGACGCGCCCGCCGGCCTCTTCGACGATCAGGAATCCTGCTGCGACGTCCCAGGGGTGGAGTTTTAGCTCCCAGTAGGCATCGAGGCGCGCGGCGGCGACATAACACAGGTCGAGGGCTGCACTCCCGTCTCGGCGGATCCCACGCGCTGTTTTCACGACGTTGCGGAAGCTCGCCAGGTTGTCGTCGTCGGAGCGATGCACATCGTAGGCGAAGCCGGTGGCGACCAGGGCGCGGCCGAAATCCGTCTCGGGCGTGACCGCGAGGCGCCGCTCTCCGAGCCATGCGCCCTCGCCCCGGACGGCTTCGAAACGCTCGTCGAGAAGCGGGTCGTACACGACGCCGAGCACCCGTTCCCCCGCTCGCTCGACGCCGATCGAAACACAGAAACGCGGGAAGCCGTGAGCGAAATTGGTCGTTCCGTCCAGGGGATCGATGATCCAGCGGTAGCGGGCGCCCTCGTCGTCGCCGCCGTGTCCCTCCTCGGCGAGGATCGCGTCGCCGGGGCGTGCCGTCTGGATGCCCGTTACGATCAGCTCTTCGCAGGCGCGGTCGACCTCGGTGACGAGATCGATCGTCGCGCTCTTCGTGTCGATCGTGAGTCCCGTTTCGTACCGGTTGCGTTGGATCGTCCCGGCGTCCTCCGCGTATTTGCGGGCGAGCGCCAGGATCTCGGCGAGTTCGGGATCGGTGGCTTCGAGGGGCATCTGGGGACTCTCTCTGGGCTGAGGCTCAGCTCGCGATGCGGTAGAACTTTCGGGCATTCGCGGTCGTGCGCTCGGCGATCTCGGCGACGGGTCGAGCGTGGAGTTCGGCGAGGGTTTCGCCGACCACGCCGACCCAGGCGGGCTCGTTCCGCCGGCCGCGATGGCCCTGGGGCGCCAGAAAGGGCGCGTCGGTTTCGACCATCAATCTGTCGATCGGGAGGGCGCGCGCGACCTCGCGCAGGGCAGCGCTCTTCTTGAAGGTCAGGATCCCGGAAAACGAGACGTAGCAGCCGTGTTCCAGTGCTCGCTCGGCGAATTCGAGGGTGCCGGTATAGCAATGCAGAACGCCTTCCACGGCATGGCCGCCCTCGGCGATCCAGATCTCCAGGAGCTCTTCGTAGGCGTTCAGTTCGTCCCCGCGAACGTGCAGCGAGACCGGCATGTCGAGTTCGCGTGCGAGGGCCACCTGTTCGGCGAAGACCGAGCGTTGGACCTCCCGGTCCGAATTCATGTAGTGATAGTCGAGTCCGCATTCACCGAGGGCGACGACCCGCTCGTGGCCGAGCCCGGCCCGGATGGCGGCGCGTCTCTCGTCGTCGAGTTCGGCCGCTTCGTGGGGATGAACTCCGACGGTCGCAAAAATTCTCGAATCGGATTCTGCGAGTTCGATCGCGGCCGCGTTGCCGTGAACCCCATAGCCCGATCCGATCGAGACGAGGGCCGCGACGTCGCCGGAAAAACATCGTTCGAGTACGGCGTCCCGGTCCTCGTCGTACCGGTCCGCGGTCACGTGGCAATGACTGTCCATCCACATCGTTCAGGCCACCGCGTCCCGAAGGCCGAGCAGAAGCCGCTCGGCCACCATCTGGGGGTTGGCATTCCGTCCGATCAGGTCACGCCGGAGCTGTTGCAGGCTGTGGTGGGCATCCAGGGATCGCACGCTCGGATTCTGACCGGCTGCAACTCTCGCCTTGACCTCCTCGCGCAGCCATTCTGCGGACACGTCGATCAATTCGGTCACGCTCTCCGCGGCGGGCGCTCTCGCGCCGCGGTACTGCTCTGCGAAATCGAGGAGCTGTCCCACGGATCGATCCCGGAGGGCGTCGAGGACCCCGACGATCTGGACCACCTCCTCGCTCGCTTCGGGATCGCGAATCCCGGCATCCTCCGCCATCGGGAAGCGGATGCGGACGCTGCGCGAGCGGATCGTCGCGATGATGGCGGAGCCTCGACTCGCGACGAGCACCAGATGTGTTCCCGCAGGTGGTTCTTCGAGCAGCCGGAGCAGGGCGTTCTGCGCCTGTGGGTTCAGCCATTCGGCGCCGTCGATCACCGCCACCCGGCGCCCGCCCTCGTTGGCACCGAGCCGCATCGCCGCCTGGACGTCCCGAATCTGCCCGATCGTGATCCGCGTATCTCCGGCGCCCTTTTCGACCCAGAGCAAGTCCGGGTGATCTCCTATATGGCGATAGGTCGGGCCGCGTTTTCCCTTGCCGTCGAGGGCGATGACCTCGGTCTCCTCATCGACATGAGATCGCTGGCAGGCGTCGCAGAGCTCGCAGGCGAGACCGGTGCCCTCGCGGCAGACGAGGGCGCGAGCAAAATCCCGGGCGGTCGTCGAGGGAAGCACGCCTGCGCCGGTCAGGAGAAAAGCGGAGTGGACTCGGTCGTTTTCGATCGAACGACGGAGGATTTCGGAGGGATGAGTCTCCCTGGGGGTTTGATGCTGCATCGTGGGCGAGTCTAGCGGGCTCGCTCGAGGAGCGTCACGGCGATGCAGAGCCCCACGCAACCCCAGGGGTCCGCGACGCTTTTCGCCCAATTGCTCTCAAGAAGCTTGAGACCCGGCCCGATAAAGGGGAGGTCAGGCAATGCATGGAGGCAAGTCGTACGCATGGCGATCAGCGGATTCGGTCGAGGCAAGGGCGAAGGAGAGACTTCGGCACCGACGACGAGCACCAGCAATGCGAGCGGAGGCCTCGGTAATCTCACCGCATTCATCGATCAGGGTTCCGAGTTCGAGGGCAAGCTCTCCTTCAAGGACACCGTACGGATCGATGGCACCTTCAGTGGTGAGATCTCGAGCGACAACACCCTGATCGTGGGAGAGTCGGGTCGGATCATGGCCACCATCCACTCCGTTCACGTCATGATCAGCGGCCTCGTCGAAGGCGATATCCACGCGAGCGACGAGATCATTCTCCACAAGACGGCTGTCGTGAACGGCGACCTCGACTCACCGGTCGTGGTGATGGAAGAGGGTGCGCAGCTCAACGGGAGCGTGCGCATGGGGAAGGATGCGGGAGGGGCCGGAAAGCCCGCGCCGCCGTCTCCGAAGAGCACCGGGAGCGAGCCGCTCGCGAACCAGGGATCGTCGAACTAACGAATTCAGTCGCGCCCGGAAGGGTGCGTTCAGTGTGCTAGGGGGCCGGCCCCGTTTTCCGCGTATTTCGCGTGGGGAGCGGGGCCACACCCGTTCTGGGGCTGCGTTGCGTCGTCCGGCGGGCCTAGCTGTCGACGGCGATGACCGCCGGGATCCCCGCCAAGGCTTCGCGCAGCGGTTCCTCTATACCGGGGCGCAGGGTTGCGAGCCGGGTGGGACAGTCGGTGCAGGCGCCCTCGAGGGCGATCCGGACCGTGCCGTCCCGGTCGACCACGTTCAGCTCCACATTTCCGCCATCGGCAACGAGGGCCGGACGGATCTGGTCGAGCCAGCTTTCGACCGCTTCGCGAGTGGGCGGCAGATCATCCCAGGCCTGTGTCATGTGAACCCGATCGGCGTTTTCGAGCCAGAGCTGAATCCGCTCCCACAAAGGCTCGGGGTGCTGTCCAAGTAGAGTGGGGGTCCAGGGGGCTGTAGAGCCCCTTGGAAAGGTGGCGGTTCGCAGGCTGCTCAGAGATCGAGCGTCGAAAGGAGGCCGCTTTCGGCGCTCCAGATCTCGAGCGTATCGCCGCGGAGCCAGGCGATTTCGGCGGCACCGTCCCCATCGAGGTCGAGGGTCGCGATGAGGTCCAGCCCGTCGGTCGAGTCGCTGGGGCCGTTCTGCCACTCGAGGACCAGATCGTCTGAATCCGCCCCGCCGGACTCGACCGCGAACGCGATGACCAGCGTGCCGTCCGAGGCGAGGCCCAGCAGATCATCGCGGCCGTTGCCGTCGAGGTCGTCGACCGCGAGGAGCGAGAATCCGTCCGGAACCGATGCCATCGGATCGAGGCTTGGGGCGTCGCCGTCGGGCCGCGCGATCTGAAGGCGATCGTTCGCGCCGAACCAGAGCAACTCCATCCGGCCGTCGCCATCGAAGTCGCCGTGTCCAGCGAATTGACTCTCCGCGTCCAGCCCAAGGGCTGGCATGCTCTGGCCGGTCTCACCTTCGATCACCCAGAGGTCGCCGGTCGCCGTGTCCTCGATCAGCCAGTCCCCCCGACCATCGCCCTCGAAATCCGCGAGGCCGAGGAAACGCTCGGTCGCGCGGAGTCGGAGGGTCTCCTCGAAGGTGCTCGGGAGATCCTCGCTGTCGAGGAAGCTCTGTCCGTCGGAGATGAAGAGCTGGCCGGCCGGATCCCGCCAGACGAGATCATGCAGCGTGTCCTCGTTTCGCCGACCCGTGCCCACCAGCGAGACCCCCGCGGCGATCTCGCGATCGACCTGAGTCTGCAGCCAGTGGTTCGCTTCCGCGCTGAGTCCGCTCCCGGGCAGCCGCGTATCCGCGTCCAGCAGCAGTTCGCGCAAAGCTCGGGTCAGCAGGGAAGTCGCGTTTTCCTCGTCGTCCTGCGTGTCCGCGCCGTCGGTCGGATTCGCCGTTCCCGCGGATTCGCTCGATTCCGTGGGTTCCGTGGGTTCCGTGGTGTTGTCGGCGGTGTCTGTGGTGGTCGTTTCGGCGTCCGGTGTCGTAGCAACGGGGGCCGCACCGCTCGGGATCGCCAGGGCGGTTACGGGTGCGGCGGCCGCGTGAAAGAAGAGCGGTGGGGAGGGCGGTGAGGACTCGCTGACCTCACCGTTCGGACTGACGCCAATCACCGTGATCTGGACGCTGTCGCCGGGCGCTCCGGTGATGCCCACGGTCGGGCCTGCGGCGATCTGGCTGAACTGATAGCCCGAGCCGTTGCGGGACTCGAAGATGAGGTAATTCTCGACCGGCCCTTCTGAGGCGGTCCACGAGAGCTGGGCCGTGGTTTGGCCGGGGGCGAGGTGAACCGGATTGACTGCGATGGCCGCGGCCGCGGCCGCGGCGGGGTCGGCGCCGCTCGCTCCGCCGCCGCCGCCACAGCCCAGCAGGCCGGAGACGACGAGGAAGAGGCAGAGGACGAGCGTCACCACACGAGCACACCGGGCACGAACTCCGCGGGAGTCGGACTCTCGCAACTCTGATGTCGCTGCGAAGGCTAGATGTGAAATGTGGTGTCTCGGCACGGGCTCCCCGCTTGGCCCAGCTTCCAGTCGGGTTGGAAGGGATCGGATCGGTCGTCTTTGCGAAGTCCCTGATTGCGCGGGGGGACGAGCCGAAGTTGTGATCATATGTCGGTGAGTCGCCCCAGATTCGATGTGACGGAAGTCACAGAATGTGATGGCGATGCGGCTGGATCTCTGAATTTTCGACGCTCGGCCTGCGCTGCGCATTCCTGTGCTCATTTAGGCACTGGGGGAGTCAGGGTGGAATTGAGCTTCTGGGGGGAGGGGGGTAGGCTAGCGGGCGAAATGCCCCTTATGAAGATCACGCTCAAGCTTTTTGGCTCCCTTCGCGAGGCCGCCGGCAATTCCACCCTCCAGGTCGAGTTGGAGGAGGGCGCTCTCGTGCGGGACGTCTGGAATTGGCTCGCGGAGTGCCATCCCCGGGTCGAAAGACTCGGTGATCGCCTGGCCGCGTCCGTAAACCTCGAAATCGGCGATCTGGGCGATGTTCTTGAGGACGGCGATGAGGTGGCTTTCCTGCCACCGGTGGCGGGCGGAGACGGCAGCCCACCGGAGGGCGAGGCCGAGGGGGAGAAGAGATGCACCCTCTCCGAGCAGGCCCTCTCCGAGCAGGAGGTCGCCCAGCGGGTCGAGGGCCCGGATGCCGGGGGCATCGTCTCGTTCATCGGCCGCGTCCGAAATCACGCTCGGGGCCAATTGATCGAGTATCTCGAATACGAGGCCTATCCCGAGATGGCCGAGCGCGAGATGGAGAAAATCGCCGACGAAGTTGCTGCGAAGTGGCCCGGGACGCGATTGGCGATCGCTCATCGCGTCGGCCATCTCGAAATCGGCGACGCGGCGGTCGTCATCGTCGCCGCCTCGGCGCATCGCGGCGAGGCCTTCGAGGCTTGTCGCTTCGCGATCGACACCCTCAAGGTGACGGTTCCGATCTGGAAGCGCGAGGTCGCGACGGACGGAGCGTATTGGGTCGATGACCATGCGTGACGCGCGGACCCGGGGCATCGGTTACACCGCGAGCCACCGATCGGCCGATTCCCCCGCCGCGGGGCGTGTGGCGCCGTGGCTCGAGCGAGGTTCCCGCGCGTGAGCCAGGATTCAGGTCATTCTCCCGCGCATCCTCAGCACCATCATCGCAAGGATGCACCCGAAGCCGTTCCGACGACGATCGTCACGGTCAGTGACACGCGCACTCTCGAGACCGATACCGGTGGGGCACTGGCGGAAGAGATGCTCGGCCGGGCGAATCTATCGGTGGTCGCGAGGCGAATCGTGCCCGATGAACCCGAGGCGATCCGGAGCGCTCTTGATCAGGCCATCTCGGATTCCAACGTGCGTGCCGTCGTGTTTACCGGGGGAACCGGCATTGCTCCCCGCGACGTCACGCCCGACACCATCGAGCCCGAACTCGACCGGGTGATCCCGGGGTTCGGCGAACTTTTCCGGATGCTCTCCTACGCGGAGATCGGCTCCGCTGCGATTCTTTCTCGTGCGGTGGCGGGTCTCAAGCAGGGGAAGGTCGTCTTCGTGATCCCCGGCTCCCGGGGTGCTGTCGAGCTGGCGATGGAGAAGTTGATCGTGCCCGAACTCCGGCATCTTGCCGGGGAAGCGGTCAAGACGCGCTGATCCGCGGCGCCGGCGATCGCTCTCACATGGGGAGAGCGTCAAGGCGGCGTCCGCGCGCGCCGATACGACCCTCATGACACCCACGCTTCGGGTCAGGCGAGGCCGCTGCTGGTCGGCTTCATCGGTCTTGCTGCCCGTCTCCGCCCTTTTCGTTCTCCTGATGGCTTCCGTTTCCGAGAGTGAAATCCGCTATTGGGTCGACGAGGCGGGCACCGCACATTTCAGCGATGACCCGGAAGCGGCCCCTCCGCGGGCTTCCTCGCTGGAGTCGGCCGGTGTCGAGACGCTCCGCTCGGTCTGGGAGGATGGCTCGATCGGACCCCGACCGGTTCTGGGGGGCGAGTCGAGCTTCGGAGACGATCGGATCGATCGTCTGTTGCGCGGGGCGCTGGCGGATCTCGAGCGCGGGGAAGTGGCGCGGGCGGGCTCGACGCTGCGCGGCGTGTTGCGACTCGATGCACGGCGGGCCGAGGCGTATTGGTATCTGGCGCGACTCGCGCGGGCTCGGGGTCGCTTCAAGACCGCTGAGCGACATCTCCACGATTTCCTCGACGTGGTGGGGCCCGAGCACGCTGCGTGGCGCGGCAAGGCCCGGGAGCGATTGGCGACGATCCGTGACGAACGCGAACTTGCGGATCCCGCTGCCCTCGTCGGCCCGCTCGAATTGCAGACCGTTCGGAACGAGCATTTTCGGGTTCAGGTCGACGCACGGCTCGGGGAGGTGTCCGGGGATTATGCGGCGCGGGTGCTCGGTTTCCTGGGCGAGGCGCGTTCCGATGTCTCCCGCTCGATCGGTGTCTCACCGCTCGAACCGCTCGGCGTCGTGCTTTACGGTCGTGCGGCCTATGTCCGGGCCCATGCCCATCGATTCTCGTTTCGGACGATCGGGTTTTTCGATGGTCAGATCCACGTTGCCTCGCCGGCGCACCCGACGGAGGCGCTGCGGGGAACCCTCTTCCACGAGTATACCCATGCGGTCTTTCGTGAGGTGACAGGCGGGGATCGGCCTTATTGGTTGAACGAGGGTTTCGCGGAGCGGATCGAAAGACGTTCCCGGGGCCTCTCCGTTTCGACCAGAAGCGAGCGCGCCGCACTGCGGGCCAATATCGAAACCGGGTCCTGGATCCCCCTCACCGAGATTGCGGAGAATTTTTCGGGATTGACCGACGAGAGCGCACGTTATGCGTATCTCCAGTCGGTTGTGGCGGTGGGCTATATCCATCAGCAGACCGATGTCGACGACCGCCGACGTCTACTCGAGCGGATGGGTCAGGGATTCTCCGTCGACCAGGCCCTGCACGAGATCATGGGCGTAGACACGCGAGCGCTCGACGCGCGGGTGCGGGCGGAGATCCGCCAGGAATTTCCGGATTGGACGGTCCCCGCCGCGCGTCTCGATTTGCCCTGATCGGGCCGCCCGTCCGGGCTCGGCACTCGAACGGGTTCAGTGCGTGGGATTCGAGGCCTCGTTGGGGCGATCGAGGCGGACTCGGTTCCCGATCCGCCAGCCGTTCGCCGCCGCGTAGCCCGCCGGAACCTCGAGGACGGCGTCGATGATCTCCCGGGGTTGCAGGGTCGGGCCGTTCCCGCCTGGTTCGAAGGGGACGTCGCGGTGGAGGTCGACGATACGACCCGCGCGGATCCAGACGATATCGATCGGGAAGCGCATCCCCTTCATCCAGAACGAGTAGAAAGCCGGTCTGTCGTACGTGAAATACATGCCGGTGTTCCAGGGGAGATCTTCTCGATATCCGAGGCCCTTCGCTTGGTCGGCGGGCGTTTCGGCGAGTTCCACCGCGATGCGCTTCGATTCAATTTCGACCCAGGCATCGGGAGGCGGTTCCGAGTCGGCGTTCGAACAGGCCAGAACGAGCAGCGCCGTCATGAGCGTGAAGCAGGGTATTCGCCCTCTCTTCATCCCGTGCCCGGTCCGTAGTACTCGAAGTCGACGAGGTTTTCTTCCATATAGCTGCGCAGACGCTTCACGAGCTTCGCTTCGAGTTGGCGCACGCGTTCGCGCGAGACCTCGAATTCCTTTCCCAGATCCGCGAGGGTGCGTGGATCTTCCGCGAGCACCCGTTCGTCGAGGATCTGCCGGTCCCGATCCGCAAGCGTCTCGGCAAATTCGGAGATCTTTTCGATGAAGACTTCGCGCAGCTCCGCCGAGCCGACTGCGAACTCGCTGCTCACACCGGGCGCGACCATCCGATCTCCGAAGGTCATCCCGTCGCCCTCGTCGCTGCGCAGTGGGGCGTCGAAGGAAATATCCGGTCGCGAGAGCCGCGCCTCCATGTCGATGACGTCGTCTTCGGAGACCTCGAGCCGCTCAGCGAGTAGACGGGGCTCGGCCTCGTAGCCCTGCCTCTCGAGTTCGCGCTTTTCCTTGTTGAGTCGGAAGAAGAGCTTTCGCGACGCGCGGGTCGTTCCGAGTCGCACGCTGCGCATATTGTCGAGGATATATTTCAGGATATAGGCGCGGATCCAATACACGGCATAGGAGGAGAGCTTGACCCCCTGGTAGGGATCGAAGCGCTGCACTGCTTCCATCAGACCGACATTGCCCTCTTGGATCAGGTCGAGGGTATTGGTCCAGGCCCGGCGATATTCCATCGCGATCTTGACGACGAGCCGCAGGTTCGAGAGCACCAGCTGCTTGGCCGCTTCGACGTCGCCCTCCTCGATCCATTTGACCGCCAGCGCGTGCTCTTCTTCACGCGAGATTGGCGCGTGATGACGGAGCTGCGACATATAGGCCGTGAGGGCGCTGGCCTGGGAGACGCCGGGGGCGCTCGGGTCCGTCGGGATGGGCAGGGAAGCGTCCACCGGGGTCGCGGAGGGGGGCGCGGCCTGGCCGTCGTCTGTGGGCGCCGCCCCGACGTCGATGATGATTTCGGACGGTCCTTCGCTCGGAGTGCCCTCAGCGGATTCATCGTCGGCGTCTTCCGCCGTGTGATAGTGGCTTGCGTCCATGATTCGGTGACGATCCAGAATAGCAAAGCGCGCGCTCCGGTATTCCCGCCGTGATCGCGACCGGCGAATCTTCACCGTGGGCCCCGGATTCCGGTCGGTCGCTACTCCTTGAGGGAGCGGATGAAGGCGATCATGTTGTCGAGGTCGGCGTCACTCAGGCCAACGGCGGGCGCCATCATGGGAGAGCCTCCGAAGACGAGTGCGCCCTTGGTGATGACGTCCTTGAGGTCGGAATCGCTGCCGGCGGTGCCGTCCTTGTCCGCGTCGATCGTGAACTCACCAATTGTGAAGTCGCGAGGGGCCGGCTGACCGGCGGCGGTGAGCGCCAGACCCGTCGGGCCATCGCCCTTGCCACCCGGACCGTGGCAGGAGACGCAAAGTTGCTGGAACTTGGCGTTGCCCGCCGCGACATCACCGGCTGAGGCGATGCTCGGCAGGGTGAGGCAGCCGAGAGCGGCGGTGGTCAGAGCGGTCGTCAGAAAACGAGTCATGTTCTTCTCCTGTGGTTTCCGATGTCGGTCCGACGTTTCGATCGGATCCGATTCGAGATCCGATCGATGTGGGTTTCTGTTGAGTGGGATCGTGATCCAGGCTGGAAATTCGTCGCGCGTGATCGCTCGGCTTCTCGCCCTGGAGTGGTTGCGCGGAAGAGAATGGTTCCCGAAAGCCGAGTCGTCGAGGGGTGCAACGGAAGGTTGCGCTCCCCGGCCATGTATCGTCTCGGCGTTCGCTGTGAGCGGCCGCGTCTCTGGCGGCTGCGGTGTGGTGATCGGCGCATCGCGTTCGGCGATCGGTCCGGTCTCCCCCAAGCCCGCGTTCCCGGGAGCTCCGAGGGGCGAATCCCGCTCGACGGGGTCATCCACAGCGGCTGCGAACCCACTCCGTCAACAGGCGAACACCGACGCCCGTTCCGCCGCCGACATGCAGCGGTGTCCGCGTTCCGGTCATGCCCGAGCCCGCAATATCCAGGTGGATCCAGGGTGTCTCGCCGACGAAGGCCTGCAGGAATGCGCCCGCCGTCGAGACCCCCGCATCTCGACCGCCCGAGTTCTTCCAGTCCGCGACCTTGCTGCGCATCGCCTTGGTGTGCACGTCGAGCAGCGGCATCGGCCAGACCGTCTCCCCCGTCGCCTCGCCCGCTGCGCGCAATTCCTCGAGCAGCGCGTCATCATTTCCGAGACCTGCGGTCGCCCAGGGGCCGAACGCGAGCATCGCCGCGCCGGTCAACGTCGCGACGTCGATCATCGCATCGGGCGCGTAGGTCTTGGCGGCGTAGTCGAGGGCATCCGCCAGCACCAGGCGCCCCTCGGCATCCGTATTGGCGATCTCGACCGTTTGTCCCGAGCCCGTTTCGATGATGTCGCTCGGGCGATAAGCCATATGGCTCGGCATGTTCTCGGCGGCCGCGATGACCCCGACCACGTGGATCGGCAGATCGAGCAGCGCGATCGCCCGCATCGCGCCGAAGACCGTGGCTGCCCCCGACATGTCGTGCTTCATGTCGAGCATGCCCGCCGCGGGCTTGAGGGAGAGGCCGCCGGAGTCGAAGGTGATCCCCTTGCCGATGAGCGCCAGGCTGCCGGCTTTCTTGCGGCGAGCCTTCTGGCTCGCCGTGGCGGCACCGTGTTCGAGCACGATCATGCGCGGGGGGCGGATGCTGCCCTGGCCGACGGCGAGGATCGCGCCCATCCCACGACGTTCCATCTCAGCCACGTTCATGACGCGGCAACGCAGACCGACGGCGCGCGCCATGCGTCGTGCGTCCCGGGCCAGTGAGTCGGGGTAGAGCACGTTCGGTGGAAGATTCGACAGGTCGCGCGCGGCGATCTGGCTCTCGGCGATCTGCGCGGCGCGGCGGGCACTCGCGCGAAGGCCGGTGAGGCCTTTTAGCGCGCGCGTGTAGTGGATCCGAAGTCGCGGATTTGCGGCCTTTTTCTTGTTGCGCGCCTTTCCGCCCTTCTGGTAGCGATCGAATTTGTAGCCGCCGAGCAGCGCGCCCTCAGCCAGAAGGGGGGCGGAGTGCTCCGGCGCCAGGCCCGGTCCGGGCGGGACGACGAGGGCGATGCTTCCGACCCCCTCGCGGAGGGACTCCCGGCCGACCCGGCCGCCGAAGGTTCGTAAGGCCGACTCGTCGATCTCTTCCGCCGGGCCGAGTCCGAGGAAGATGGCTCGGATCAGATCGCCGTCGCGCGGCCCGTAGATCACCAGCCGGTCGCCGGCACCCGCCTTGAAGTCGCCGGAGGCGAGTGCGTCCGAGAGCCGCCCACCCATTCGGCGATCCAGGGCCGTGAGTCCCTGGGGCAGGCTGCTGGGCGTTTCACCGCGGCGCGTGATCGGGATCACCACCGTGTCGGCCTTGAGTTCTCCGGCCGATCCGGCGTCGATCTGAATTCGAATGGTCATGAAATGGCTTCTCCCCTAATTTCGCGGCACCGTGGCGCCCACCAAGGTGTCTCGATGGACCCGCACGGGTTCGCGCGGAACGTTCGAAATCGAAGTTGGCCCCTGTTGTTCATCGGTGACTCAGATCGATGATCGCCGCGCGGACCAACGGACGACAATTCTGTCTAAAACGGGCGTACCGGCGTATACAGGGGGGAACCGCCATGAGCTTCGACCTGATCAGCCTGATCCTTCAGGCGGGTCTCATCGTCAAGCTCGTTCTGTTATTGCTGCTCATCTTTTCCCTGACCTCTCTGGCGATCATCGTCGTGAAATGGTGGGAGCTGCGAGCCGCGGATCAGGATAGCGAGGCCTTTCTGGAGGTCTATCGACGAGAGGGATTCAGCGAGACCTTCGATGCCGCTCGGCATCTGGACCGCAGCCCTCTGGCCGTGGTCTTTTTGAACACCGGTGGCGAGTTAGAGCTGGCGCGGGGGCGCGACGGGGAGGATCAGGCGCGAGAAACGCTGGTGGGCCAGCTCGCCCGCTCGATCGCCTGGAGTTCGCACGCCCAGATGCGCCGACTGGAACGTGGAATGCCCTTCCTGGCGACCACCGGCAGCGCCGCGCCCTTCATCGGCTTGCTCGGAACCGTGGTCGGCATCATCGCCGCTTTCCAGAGCATCGGCGTTGCGGGCCAGGCCTCGCTGGCGGTCGTGGGCCCGGGGATCGCCGAGGCCCTGGTGGCGACCGCGGTTGGCTTGATGGCCGCGATTCCTGCGACGATCGCCTACAACGCCTTCGGGGGCCGTATCGACGCGATCCTCGCCATGCTCGAAGAGTTCTCCGGGCAGTTAGAAGAGGACCTCAATCGGCTGCTCCAGTCGTCCTCCGTTCTGGCGCAATCGGTTCGGGTCGACACGGGGGTCGAACCCATTTCTACGGCGCGAGCCGAGTAGGGCCGGGACGATGGCGGTCAAATCATCCAGAGGGCGGAGGCGGCGGGGCAACGGCGAGATCAATGTCACGCCCTTCGTCGATGTCACACTCGTCCTGTTGATCATCTTCATGGTCACGGCACCGCTGATGCTGCAGGGCATGGACGTCAACCTGCCCGAGACGACGAGCCAGCCGATTCGGATGCCGAATGCGCCCTTGGTGCTGACGGTGACCAAAGAGGGCCAGTACTCGCTCGCTCGCAAGATCGTCCCCATCGAGAAACTCCAGGCCAAGCTCGAGGCCGTGTTCGAGGCGCGCGATTCGAAGGAGGTCTTCCTGCGTGCGGATGAAGCGGCGCCCTATGGCGTGGTCGTCCAGGCGATGGCTGCAGCTCGCCGAGCCGGGGCGACGCGCCTCGGGATCGTGACCGAGGAAGAGCGTTGAGTGCGGAAGTCCTGATCTGGCAGGACGAGCATTTGCTGGATCATCGGCGGCGACTGCGCGCGGCGATGTTCGTCTCCCTCGCGTTGCACGGTGTGATGTTTGCGGCCTTCGCCGCCTCACCGCCGAGCCCGGTGCCCGAAGCGCCGCAATATCTTGCCGTCGATCTGGTCGTCGCGTCGCCTGCGGCCGTCCCGGTCGCGCGGTCGGCATCGAGACCGGCTCCCTCCCCACCGGCCTCCGCGGCCGAGCCGACTCCTCCTCCCCCGCCGTCGCCGCCCGTCGCCAAAGCGCCGGTCCAGGTCCTGCCGGAAGAGACGCCGGGGCGGATTCGCAAGGCCTCACCCGAGCCCCTTGCCAAGGTCAAGAAAAGGCCGGTCGCGAAACCCCCGCCCGAAGCGCCCGCCCGCCGTCGCCGTCCCAAGGAGAAGGCGCTCAGCTTCGAGGATGCGATGGCCGCGCTCGAGGACGAACTCGGGGCCGACGAGACAGCGAGCCTGCTGACGCCACATCCTTCCCAGGAGGAGGTCGATCCGCAGGATCCCTCTGCCGCCGAGGCCCGGCCCGGAGTGATCGCCCGGCCGGAGCAGGTGGCCTGGGATCGCGAGGTCTCGCGCAGGATTCGGGCCCGTGTGCCCAATTTTTCGCGCTATCGAGGCCGGGGGCTCGCCGTCCAAATCGAGTTCGTGGTTTCGGCAGGGGGCGAGCTGGTGGGGGTGCCGAGCCTGCTCGAGACCTCTGGTGATCTCGATTTCGACGGTCTGGCGATCGCCGGTGTGGAGCGTGCGGCGCCCCTGCCACCGCCGCCGTCGCCGGGTCCGCGACGGCTCCGGCTGTCTTCCGAGGAGAGGTGAATTCGATGGGGTGCGGTTCCGGGCTGAGGCGAGTGATTCCGGTGGGGCTCATGGTCGGCCTCTTCGCGGCGGGCGGGAGTCTGGCCAAGGATCTCGACGACGAGATGGGGCCGCTGCCCACGCTCGAGATTACGCCCGGGCGTTCGACCGCCTTTCGGGCGGCGGTTCTGCGTTTTCGCGCCGTCGGCCCCCCGGTCGGTGAGGAGCGGATCGATCAATTGCGCGAGGAGATCGAACGGGGGCTCGCCTTTTCGAGTGTGGTGCGGCCCCTTGATCACGACGCCTATCTCGCTTCCGACCTGAGTCCGCCCCTCGAGCGGGGAAGCTTCGACTGTGAGAGTTGGAAGCAGAGCGGCGCGGATGCTTTGTTGGTGGGAGAGGTGAAGCGCGAAGGCGTGCGGTTGCGCGCCGACCTTCGGATCGTGGACGTGGGGCGATGTCGGGAACTCAAGACGGGGAATGTCGTCGGCGAACGCGATGGGCTCGAGTCGCTTGGTCGCACCATCGCGGACGAGACGGTAGAAGCGCTGACCGGTCTGCGCGGGGTGGCCTCGACGGAGATCGCCTTCATCTCGGATCGTACGGGTCATCGCGAGCTCTACGTGATGTCGGCGGATGGCCGCGAACAGAGGCCCGCCACCGGCAGCCGCACGCTCAAGATGTTCCCGGAATGGACACCGGACGGGAAGGCGGTGCTCTATACGAATTATGATGGTGGGCAGCCCGCCCTGTCCATCACCTCGCGTACGCGAGAGATCACGGCGGGCCCGGTCCTGCGCGGCCTGCTCCGCGGCTTGCCCAAATACCGCGGGCGATTCGATCCCTCGGGTGAAGAGCTCGCGATGGTCTCGAGCGTCGACGGGGCGGCCGAGATCTTTCGCGTCAAGCGCAAGGGCAGCGAACCGCACCGGCTCACGAATAATTCCGCCATCGACATCTCGCCCTCCTGGTCGCCCGACGGCCGAGAGATCGTCTTCTGCTCGGATCGCAGCGGCTCCCCCCAGCTCTATCTGATGGATCGCGACGGCGGGAACCTGCGCCGGTTGACTTATACCGGCGCGTACAACACCTCGCCGGCCTGGTCCCCGGATGGTCGCTGGATCGCCTACGAGACCCGGGTCCGGGGTCAATTCGACGTCTGGTTGATCGACCCCTCGGGCCAGATCAATTTTCCGATCGTCACGCACGCGCGCAGCGACGAGGCGCCTACCTGGTCTCCCGACGGCCGCAAGATCGCCTTCAGCTCGTCTCGAAGAGGGCGCTACGACCTCTACGTCATGGATTGGAATGGGGAGAACCTGCAGCGGCTGACCTCCCGATCGGGCAAGAATATCCAGCCCGATTGGGGGCCACAGGCGCCCTGAGAGCTGCGGCGGCGGGAAACGGAATCGGGGGAGTAGCTTTCGAATTGGCTGCTAAACTGCGCGCCCTCCGACGGCGCGCCGGGTGTCGAGGGGGGAGCGGAATGATGTGGGGTCCGAAGTCGATTTCGCAGCGATCCGAGGACTCGGGTCAGAGGTGGATAGAGAGTTCGATGTCGAGGCAGGTCGATCGTCAATCCAAGCTGAGTTTTCCGGGGCGGAGAGGGTGGGGCGCCAGGCTCTTCGGTGGCGCACTCGTGGTCGTGGGTGTCCTCGCCTCGACGGGTTGCGTGACCCAGGGCGATTTCCTGCGCCTCAAGGAGCGGGTTGCGGAGCATCAACAGGCGACATCGAACGAACCCGATCCCTTCGCGCGCATCGCCCAGCTCTCCAGCGACGTCGAAGCCCTTCGTCAGGAGCTTCGCGACGTCCAGGGCGAGCTCGAATTGGCTCGCAAGGAAGCGGCGGACGCGCTCGTAGAGGTCCGTCGAACGCGGACCGCCCTGGCCGAGAGCGGCGCCGAGGCCTCTTCCGCGGACCCCGAGGTCGGAGCCGAAGCGGGCGACGAGAGCGAGCCGATCGCCGCCGCATTGGCGGAATCGCGCGCCGGGTCCGGTGCCTCCCCCGATCAGGAGCTGGCGGGATATCAGGAGGCGCTCGATGCCTGGCGCCAGGACGATTTCGTGGGATGCATCGATCTCTTTACGAGTTTTCTTCAGAAGCACCCGACTTCGGGGTACAGCGATGACGCCGCCTATTGGCTGGCGGATTGCTACTACAAGAACGACGAATTCAAGCGCGCCGTCGTTCGCTTCAACGCGGTCGTGAGCGTCTATCCCGACAGTCCGAAGGCACCCGATGCGCTCTACCGACAGGGTGAGTCATTGCTCAAGCTTGGGCCCAAATTTCACAAAGCGGCGCGAACGGTCTTCAAGAAGGTTCGGAAGGATTACCCGGAATCCGAACGCGCTGTGGAGGCCGCGAGACAATTGGAGCGTCTGGGGGCGGGCTAGAGCCCGGGCAGCCGGATGAGGCATGAGATGAGCACCCGCTGGGGCCACGAACCGCGAACCCCGACGGTCGAAACGAGTTGATCGGCAGGGGCGCGGACTTTCGAGCCCGAGGTCGACCGCCGAAACAGGGATGGAGCGAAGCGTTGAAGAAGCGTGACATGGCGAAGTTCAAGAAGATCCTCGAAGGGCAGCGTGACGAGCTCGTGGGGAATGCTCAAAAGACGCTTTCGGGCGATATCCATCTCGATCCCGACGATTTCCCCGATGAGATCGATGCTGCTTCGTCGGAGATGAACCTCGCCTTCCAGGGGCGACTCCGCGAGCGAGAGCGCGGATTGATCAGCAAGATCGAGCAGGCGCTCACGAAGATCGAGGAGGGGATCTACGGCGAGTGCGAGAGCTGTGGCGAACAGATCTCGCTTAAGCGTATTCAAGCGCGGCCGGTCGCAGAACTCTGCATCGACTGCAAGGCCGAACAAGAGGCGATCGAGCGGCGGAACACCTGAGCGGGCGCGCGCTTCCCGCTCTTCATCGTCGTCTTTCGACTCTTTTCGCTCGAGGCGCGCCGACGGGGAGTGATCCGTGATCGCCCAGGCTTCTCGATCCGATTCGCTTCCAGAGGCGCCTCTCGTATTGGGGATCGAGAGTTCCTGTGATGAGATGGCGGCGGCGGTCTTGCGTTCTGGACGCACGATCGTCTCGAGCGCCATCCACGGTCAGGCAGGGGTGCATGCGCCCTACGGTGGCGTGGTTCCCGAACTCGCGAGTCGGGATCATGTGCGCGCCGTTTCCCACGTCGTCGAAGCCGCGCTCCATGAGGCGGGTCTGGCACCCGCGGACCTCGATGGCCTCGCGGTGACGGCGGGTCCCGGGCTGGTCGGTTCGCTGCTGGTCGGGCTCTCCTTCGCCAAGGCCTTTGCCTACGCCAATGGGCTGCCTTTCGTGGGTGTCCACCATCTCATGGGACATCTCGTCGCGGCCGAGGTCGCCGGTGGGGAGGATCTCGCGCCGC
The DNA here is from genome assembly GCA_002719955.1 of Deltaproteobacteria bacterium. Classification (GTDB taxonomy): domain Bacteria; phylum Myxococcota_A; class UBA9160; order UBA9160; family UBA4427; genus UBA4427. Next base: position 93,158 of record PBFW01000032.1, read on the forward strand.
CCTACGTCGGCCTGGTCGTCTCGGGTGGGCACACCGCGCTCTATCGCGTCGGCGAAGAAGCCCTTCCCCTGCAACTCGGTGAAACTCGCGATGACGCGGCGGGGGAGGCCTTCGACAAGGTGGCCAAGCTGCTGGGTCTCGCTTACCCGGGCGGTCCGGCCATTTCGAAACTCGCGCAGCAGGGCGATCCGCGGGCGGTCGATCTGCCCCGGCCCATGAGCAAACGCGCGGGGCTCGATTTTTCCTACAGCGGATTGAAGACGGCGGTCTCCGTGGAAATCACGCGCCGGGGCGGGCTCGAATCGCTCGACGAATCCGAGCGCGCCGACCTGGCCGCTTCCTTCGAGGCCGCGGTCGCCGAGAGTCTGGTCGCGCGGGCCGTTCGGGCGATGCGCCAGGAGAGTGCGAAGCGGATCGCGGTCGTCGGCGGGGTCGCGGCGAATGGCCGGTTGCGGAGCGAGATGCATCGGGCCGGGGCGCGCGAAGGCTTCGAGGCGATCTTTCCCCCGATGGAATTGTGCACGGACAACGCGGTCATGATCGCCGCGGCGGGAACGCGGCTGCTCGAACGCGGTGTGCGCGACGACCTGTCGCTCGAAGCCTTTTCGCGGGTGCCGATCGGAGAGGCCCCCTGGCGAGCGTCCGAGTCGGCGGCCCCCGGGTCGCTCGGGTGACGCCGGGCGAATTGCGCGCGCTCCTCGATCGCCATGGCCTGCGCCTCTCGCGCGACCTGGGACAGAATTTTCTGATCGATCCCGCCGTCGCAGATGACCTGGCCCGACGCGCGGGCGCGAGCGAGGGCGATCTCGTGATCGAGGTCGGAACCGGGCTCGGCGTCCTGACGCGCGCGTTGGCGGCCCGGGCCGATCGCGTGCGCAGCGTCGAGATCGATTCGGGGCTCGTGCGCGCGCTGCGCGAGGAGTCGCTGCTGCCGGAGAATGTGGAACTCGTGCACGCCGATGCGCGGGAAATCGATTGGGATGGCTGGCTGCGGGAGGTTGGGCAGCCGGTTCGCGTCATCGCAAATCTCCCCTATTCCGTCGCGACTCCGCTTCTCCGGCGGCTTCTCGACCTGCGCGACGGGCTCGAGGACTGGTCGGTGATGATCCAGACGGAGGTTGCGGAGCGCCTCGTGGCGGACACGGGCGAGCGGGCCTATGGATCGTTCACGGTGCTCCATCGTCTGGCGGCCGACGTCGAACCCCTCGCTCGGCTCGCGCCGGGGCGCTTTTTCCCCAGACCGAAGGTCGACTCGAGCTTCATCCGGGTCTGGCCCCGCGCGAAGAGTCCGCTTGGCGAGGGCGAGCTCGAGCGCGTCGAGCGCCTGGTTCGCGCGGCCTTCTCCCAGCGCCGCAAGCGAGTGACGAACGGGCTCGCGCGGATCGCCGAGCGGACCTGGCCCGAAGTCGACAAGGCGGGTCAGCGAGAGGCCCTCGAGGCGCTGTTGGAAAAGGTTGGAATCGATTCCGGCGTTCGCCCGGAGCGGATCGAACCGGAGGGCTGGCTCGCCTTGGCGCGGGCGCTCGATTCCGCCGTGCCCGGGACCCTGGAGCAGGTGGATGACTGAAATCGGGATGGAGGCGCGGGATCTGCTCGCGGTCCTGCTCGAGCTGGCCGAGGCCGCGGAGCTCGAGGTCCGGGTGCTCTCCGCAGTGGCGAAGGTGCAGGATTTCTCCCCGACGGAGAGTGCGGCTTGTCGCGTAGGGGCCCGAATCTGGGTGGTTTTATCGCCGGACGATCCGGTCGATCATCAGGCCGAGATCCTTGCGGGTGCACTCTCGCGCTTTCGCTCGGATTTTCTGGAGGCCCGCTTCGTGGCGCCCGCGGTCCGCGATTTCATCGAGCGCGTTGACCCATCGGGACGTTGAAACTAGAATCAACGGCCTCGAGGGGCACCGCAAGTCGCGGGCTCCATCGTCAACCGCCCGGGCTACTTCTCGCCCCCGACTCTTCCGAAGTTTCTTGGAGACTTCTCGTCGAGATCGGGGAATCGATCAACGGCCCTTAGAATTGAAAGCGTTCCTCAGATCACCCGATTCCCGCTTGGATCCCATTGGGACTGAGACGGAGGTGATTGGTAGCTTTTGTCGATGCCCCCAGCAGCGAGTGCCCCGATTGGCCCCTGGCCGAGCGGGCGCGTAACGGGGGCCGAGACCGAAAGTGGCGCTGGATGAGCAGGCTGGAGTGTCCCTCCGGATCCGCGCCCCCAGGCCAAACCGCCGCCTCCGGATGATCATCCGAGAGGCGTTTTTTTGTTTTTGGGCTGGGCAATCGTCGTTCAAGCGGCCGGGAGAAGATAAGAGATAGGAGACATTCCCCCATGTCCACCGTCACCACGGCTTCCGCTTCACGCGAACATCGCATCACCGTCCGATCCCTGGCCTCGCGCAAGGGCAGGGGCGAACCCTTCACGATGCTGACGACCTATGACTTCACCTTTGCCCGGATCTTCGATGAGGCGGGCGTCGATGTCCTCCTGGTCGGGGATTCACTCGCCAACGTCGTTCAGGGCTGCGACACGACACTTCCGGTGACCCTGGACGAAATGACCTACCACACGCGCATGGTCTGCCGCGGTGTGCGCAGGGCATTGGTCGTCGCGGATATGCCCTTCGGTTCGTTTCAGGTCGGGCCGGAAGACGCCCTGCGATCCGCGATTCAGCTGATCAAGGAGGGTGGGGCAAACGCCGTGAAACTCGAGGGCGGGGTCGACGTCGCCGATTCGATTCGGCGCATCGTCTCGGCGAAGATCCCCGTCATGGCGCATGTCGGTCTGACTCCCCAATCGGTGAACGAGATGGGCGGTTACCGCGTTCAGGGTCGCGGCGACGAGGGTCGCCACCGGGTGATCGAAGATGCGCTCGCGGTCGAGGCCGCGGGGGCATTCGCGGTCGTTCTCGAAGGCATCCCCAAAGAATTGGGGCGGGAGATCACGCAGCGTCTTTCGATTCCGACAATCGGGATCGGCGCGGGTGTTCACTGTGACGCGCAGGTGCTCGTGATGCACGACCTGCTCGGGCTGAACGATTGGACGCCATCGTTCGTCAAGCAATACGCGAGCCTCGGACAACAGGCCTCGAAGGCGGCGCGTAATTACATCGACGAAGTGGCCAATCGAAAATTCCCCGACGAGGAACATTCGTACACCTGACGCGCGGTTCTTGTCGGGCGTGACAGGTGGCTGATCCGAGATCGAGGAATTCATGATGCTGACCATCGAATCCAGAAGGGAACTTCAGGCCTGGTCGGACGGCGAACGCGCTGCCGGTCGGTGTGTCGCCCTCGTTCCGACGATGGGTGCACTCCACGCGGGTCACCTCTCGCTCGTCGAGACGGCGAGGTTGCGGGCCGATCGAGTCGTCGTCTCGATCTTCGTGAATCCGACCCAATTCAATGATTCGAAGGATTTCGACGCCTACCCGCGTCCGATGGAGGTGGATCTTGCCGCCTGCCGAAGCGCGGGGGTCGATGTCGTCTGGGCGCCGCGTGCGGAGGAACTCTATCCCGCAGGCGCCGCGAGCTGGGTCGATGTGGAGGGGCTCTCGGAGCCGCTCTGCGGCGGCAACCGTCCGGGGCATTTCCGGGGCGTGACGACCGTCGTGACGAAACTCTTTCTGGCCGCTCGTCCGCACGTCGCGGTCTTCGGTGAGAAGGATTTTCAACAGCTCACCGTGATCCGTCGGATGGCGGAGGACCTCGGTTTCGGGATCGAAATCCTGGGTGCTCCGACCCTGCGCGAGTCCGATGGACTCGCGCTCTGGAGCCGCAATGTCCACCTGGGCGCGAAGGCCCGGGAACAGGCGATTCGGATCTTCGAGAGCCTCGCATTGGCCGAGTCCCTGCTCGCACGAGGCGAGCGGTCCACAGCGACGATCCTCGAAGCGGTCCACAAGAAGCTCGGCGAAGCGACGCTTGCGAGCATCGATTACGCCGAGTTGCGAGATCCGGCGAGCCTCGAACTCATCGCGGAGGCAGTCGAGGGGCCCACCCTTCTCGCGATCGCTCTTCAATTCGAACCCGACCGCAGCGTTGGGCGCGACGCCGCGGAAGGCCTGCGCGGCGAGCGGGTTCGGCTCATCGACAATCGTGTGCTCATCCCATAGTCGTCGACTCGGGAGAACGCATTTCCATTCGGGCCGCAGATCCGGCCACCAGGTTCCCAGGAGACCCCCACCACCATGATCCGCCATCTACTCAAGTCGAAGATTCACCGAGCCACCGTGACCGAGGCGAACGTCGAATACGAGGGTTCCGTAACGATCGACAGCGACCTTCTGGATGCGGCCGATATGCTCCCCTACGAGCGTGTAGACATCTGGAACTGCACCAACGGCAACCGCCTCACGACCTACGTGATCGAGGGCGAGCGCGGCGCGGGTCAGATCTGCATCAACGGCGCCGCCGCACACCTGATGAAGCCCGGCGACTTCGTCATCATTGCCAGCTGGGCGGATCTTTCCGATACCGAGGCGCGGGACTTCGAGGCCAGGCGCATCTTCGTCGACGGGGAGAACCAGATTCGCCCCCCCCGATAGGGCGTTGGAATCGCGTGGCGGTCGACGCGAGAGCGGACCGATCGGACCTTCGCCCCCTCAGCGGGGCGCCTCGCCGAAGCGTTCGGCTACTCTCCGTCGCCATGGCGAAGTCGGGCAAGAAAAAGGAAGATCGGGTCGATTCCGAGGGGCGATGGGTCGTCGCCACGAATCGTCGCGCCCGTTTCGACTACGAGATCGTGGATACCTGGGAAGCCGGAATCCAATTGATGGGTCCCGAGGTCAAGAGCCTCCGGGACGGTCGTTGTAATCTCGGAGACGCTTTCGGGACCGTCTTTCGCGGGGAGGCCTGGCTCGAAAAGATGCATATCTCTGCCTACGAGCCGGCGACCCGAGCCAATCCGACCGACCCCCAGCGCCGCCGAAAGCTTCTCCTCCACCGTTCGGAGATCGATCGCCTGGACGGCCGTATCCACGAGAAGGGGTTGACCCTCGTGCCCTTGACCGTCTATTTCCGGCAGGGCCGCGCAAAGGTCGAACTGGCGCTGGCCCGCGGAAAGCATCGCCACGACAAACGTGAGACGATCAAGCGCCGAGAGGGCGACCGTGAGGCCCGGCGCGCGATGCGCCGGCACACGCGTTAGGCCAATTTTGCGCGGGGCCCAGGAAAACTACGGAACGCGAGGCCTACCGGGTTCAGGTCCCCACGGCTTACGTCCGCCAGATCAACGCGGCCATGCGCGAGAAATATGCTCGCGCCGATCAGTTGATTTCGACGAGCCACGACGATGACGAGGTGGTTGCGATCCGGCTCTCGCGTCCCTAGACCAGCCCTTCGTGTGCCCGCGTAGCGCCCGGCTCTGGCCGCGGCTCCCTCTCGGGTGAATCCCCGATTCGATTTCGCTCCCACTGCGTGCGAGATGCCTCCATTTTGCGCTGGAGTGGCCGATACGAGGCGTGAGACGCCGTCTCCGCCTCGCGCGCGGGGGGGCGTTCGTACGCGGTTCGCGAGGGGGCGCAGGGTGGAGCAGGGTGGAGTATCGGGGATCGGCTCGGGTCCCGGGAACAGGATGATCGCGACGACGTTGCTCGAGTGGCTGACCGTGGGCGGACGCTCGGCGGCGCGCACTCGCGCCTCGCGCGCGCTCGGCGCTGACCTCGGGACGGCGCCCGCCTGGCTGGCGGATGATGCGGTCGCGACGATATTTGCGGCGGGCGAGGTCGACGCCTCGCTGGCGCGGGCCATCGGTCATCGCCTCATGGCCCCTGATGCCACCGGCCTTCGACTCTACGGTCTGGGTCTGGCGACGCCCGAGAAGGCCTATCGCCGAGTCCAATCCCTCCTGCCTCGGGAAGCGGCCCTGGCTCGGTGGTCCGTCGAGGAGATCGCGGGTCGCTCCGCCCGGCTGCGATTCGAAGCCGCCCCGATCGAGGATCCGGCGGCGGCCGCCGCCGGCCGTTGCGAGGAAGCGCTCTGCGGATTGCGCAGGGGTATGCTCGAAGCGATTCCGGGGCTCTACGGGCTGCTCCCCGCCGTGATTCGCGAGACGAGTTGTCGAGCGAAGGGGTCGGACGCTTGTCTGTACGAGGTGAACTGGCAGGTCGCTTCCCGTTCGGGGGCGATCGCCGGTCTCGCGATCGGTGTGGCCCTCGCCGCTGGGTTCGTCGCGTCCCTGCTTCTGCTGGGCGGGATGTCCATTCTCGTCGCGAACTCCGCGGTCGTGGCGACCGTTGCCGCGCTTTCGGTTTTCGTGCTCGCGCCTGCGCTCGGTTGGATCGTCGACCTTCAATGCCAACTCGAGGCCGTCGCCGGTGCGCGTCGGGGGCACCTCGCGCTTTTCGATCAGGTCGACGATGCCCTCGCCGCGAAGCTCGATGCATTGGCGCGGGCGGACGCGAAGCTCGAAAGCGAGGCTTCGGTCGGGCCTTTTCGAAGAGCGGGCGCTGGCGAGAATGAAGGCGGCGTTTCCCCCGAAGACCGGCGCGGCATCCTCACCGCTGCACAACAGATCCATGCCACGGCCGGGGATCTCGAATGCCTTTTCGAGGCCGACGCCGCGCGTTGCTCCGCTGCTCGCGAGTCGGGGATCAGTGACGAGCGGGGGTTGGTTCGCGAGATCCGCGAGTGGGCGGCCCGAATCGAAAAGCTCGGCTCGAGCGCCTCTGAAACACTGCGCACCCGGGTCGGACCGGTGGCGCTCGTCGATCGGGCGATCGCGTCCATGAGGCCCACGCTTGCGCCGAGCGCCGTCATCGAGGTCGACGCGGATCCAGAACTCCGGTGCATCGAGTGCGAGCCGATCCAGATCGAATTCGTCGTTGCGCAGCTCGTCCAGAACGCGGTGGAGGCGTCGATCGAGCTGAGCCCGGCTCCCGAGGTGCGGATTTCTCTCGCCAACGACGCGCACGGCGTTGCACTCGCGGTCGAGGACCGAGGGGTCGGAATCGAATCGTCGGAGGTCGACGAGGCCTTCGATCCCTTCTTCGGGGATCGGCCGGCGGGGGCAAGCGGAGGACTCGGCTTGGCGGTCTGTCTTCGGATCATCGAACGCCACGGCGGGGAATTGCGGATCGAGAACGAGGACCGAGCGGGGACGCGCGTGTCGGTGTGGCTGCCAGAGTCCACAGAGGAGGATGCGGAATGAACGGGCGAGTGCTTCGGGGTGTGCGCCGCGGGAGGTCGAGGAAGGTCCCTTACCCGCCCACCCCTTTGCGCGTTGGATCAGCCAACTCGAGGTCGGCAGACCCAGATCGCTTTCGTTCTCGAACGCTTTGGCGATCCAGACGAGATCGAACAGAGCACGCGCGGTGGCGTCACCTGGCGATACAGTTATTCCGAGATTCATTGGCCCGAGGGTGATCTGGATCGCCCCTCCCTGAGTGCGGACGGGGCCGTCGAGCCCGCAGAACCGTCGAGATGGGAGAGCGTCCGCGAGAGGCGCGAGAGATTCGGACATTTCTTCGATCGCTGGGTCTATGACCCGGGGCCCCAGCAGCGGCCCCACGCAGTCGTCGGCTTCCCGCGCGGATTTACGCGCTCGAGCTGAGCTTTGCGCCGGACGGCACCCTTCGTCACTAGCGCCATGCACCGAAAGAGGGCGGGGCGCGCGTGCCCGGACACGGCTGACGCTCACCGGTCGACCCCGGTATGTTCTGTCTGCTCGGCGGCGATTCCACGTCGCGACCAGGAGACCCCCATGGCCAAATCATCGACCCCTACGACGATCGCGACCGCCAGTGGCGAGATTTCCGCCGACCAGCTCGGCCGGACCCTGATGCACGAGCATCTGGTGATCGGCTATTCCGGCTGGAGCAGCCATACGACCGTCCCGCAGGCGAGTCTCGAAGATGAAATCGCGATTTGCGTCGATCGGATCCAGGAACTCCAGGAACTCGGCTATCGCTCGCTGATCGATCCCTGTCCGAATGATCTCGGGCGAGATGTCGAGTTGGCGGCGAAGGTCGCGCAACGGACGGGCTTCCAGATCATCCTGGCGACCGGTCTCTACAAGCAGGCCGAAGGCGGCGTCCCCTATTGGCATTTTCGCTCGAATTTTGCACCCCAGGTCGAGCCGATGGCCGAGCTCTTCATCCAGGAACTCAGTGAGGGGATCGGCGAGAGCGGGATCAAGGCCGGCATCATCAAGGTGGCGACCGGGGTCGGTGAAATCAGCGAATACGAGAAGACGATCTTGCTCGCGGCCGCGAAGGCCTCGGTCGAGACCGGTGCGCCGATCACCACCCACACCGACGAGGGTTCGCTCGGCGATCAGCAGCAGAAGATTCTGACGGAGGCGGGTGTCCCCGCCCATCGCATCATCATCGGACATTCGTGTGGCACCGACGATCACGACTATCATATGGGGCTCGCCCGGGGCGGCTCCTACCTCGGATTCGATCGCTTTGGGATCGACGCGATCTTCCCCGATGCGAAGCGCGTCGCCGCACTGGCCCGGATGATCGAGGCCGGTGCGGGCGATCGGCTCGTCGTCTCCCATGATTCTGTCTGGTGCTGGAAGGGACAGCCCTTTGCGCCGGGCATGCTCGAAAGTTTTGGGGAAGACGCCTTCAACCCGACCTTCTTCGAGCGCAAGATCATTCCGCAGCTGCGTGAGGCCGGCGTCTCCGATGAGGCGATCGAGCGGCTGGTCGTCGGGAATCCCCGGCGATTCTTCGAAGGGGAGAAACTCGCCACGCTGGCGTGACTTCGGGTCTCGTGTTTTCTGCGCTAAATCGGCAGGCCGGGCGGGCTGCGATCGGCGAACCGGGGGGTTGGCGCTATCGTCTCGCGTCTCACGGCGTCCTCGATCGCCGAACCCCAATACTCGACACGTCCTCGTCGATCAGGAGTCCCCCCATGAAGGCAGCCCTCTTCACCGAACAGAACGCGGATCTCGTCATCCGAGACGACATCGAACTCGCCGAAGTGGGTCGCAGGGATGTTCGGGTGAAGATCGGCTCGAGCGGCGTCTGCCATTCGGATCTCTCGGTCATGAACGGGACGATCCCGATGCCGCCGCCGGCCGTGCTCGGCCACGAGGGTGCGGGCGTCGTGACGGAGGTCGGCGAGGCCGTGACCAGCGTCGAGCCCGGTGATCACGTCATCCTTTCCTTCACGCCGGCCTGCAGTGTCTGCAAGCCCTGTCTGCGGCAACAATCCTTTCTCTGCCAGGAAACGGGTCCTCAGTCGATGTCGACGAATTTCCGGATGGATGGCAACCCGATTCCGGGCATGACGGGTCTCGGGACCTTCGCCGAGGAGCTGATCGTCGGCGAGCCGGGCATCGTCAAGATCGAGAAGGATGTCCCGCTCGATGTCGCCGCCCTGATCGGCTGTGGCGTCACGACCGGCGTCGGCGCCTCGATCAATACCGCGGGCGTCACGCCCGGTTCCTCCGTCGTCGTCTTCGGATGCGGCGGTGTGGGTATCTCGGCGATCCAGGGCGCACGGATCGCCGGTGCCTCGGCGATTCTGGCGGTGGATACGATGGAAAACAAACTCGAGCAGGCGAAGCATTTCGGTGCGACTCATGTCGCGACGCCCGATGGCCTCAATGACGCCAAGGCGACGATCACCGGCGGAGAGGGCTTCGATTTCGCCCTCGAGTGCATCGGGAACCCGAATACCATCCGCGCGACCTACGATGCCGCGCGAATGGGTGGCACCGCGGTGATCGTCGGCGTCGGTCGCATGGAGGATATGGTTCAGTTCTCGGCCTTCGAACTCTTCTACGCGAACAAGACACTCAAGGGATCCATGTACGGTTCGGCCAATGTTCGGACCTTCATGCCCGAGCTGCTCTCGCTCTGGAAGACGGGCAAGCTCGACCTCGAGAGCATGATCTCCCGACGCATCAAGCTCGACGAAGTGAATGACGCCTTCCGTGCCATGCAGGCGGGTGAAGTGATCCGGACCGTCATCGATTTCTGATCTCGAGCAGGTGATGTCCGTCAGGGCATCGCGTCGAGCGATGGGTTTCGCGTGATCGCGACGCCCGGCCAGTCCACGAAGATCGGCGACGACCAGGCCCGGGGTTCGTGTTCGGCCAGACAATCGTCGGTCGCATCGACGCCGCAGAGGACCGCATCGACGCAATCGCCTTCGGCATTTCGCTCGCAGCGGATCCCGCCGGCATTCACGCCGGGGGCCGGGGCTTCGAGCACGCGCGCGTAGTAGACCGTGTCCCGGCCGAAGCGGGCGTAGTCCGGGTCATCGAAGGTGGCGGAACAACCCGCTGGATCGCCATCGCACTCGAAGGTCCGCCAGGGGTCCTCGATCAGAGGAGCGAGGGGTTCGCCAGGTGCGTTCTGCGGTCGGATTCGGATGATTTCGATGCGCGTGATCACGCGTCGTTCGGCACTCGGGTGATAGCACTCGCCCTTGCAGATCCTCTCGAGCCGATCCGGGCCGAGCGTATTCGTCGCGTAATCGGGGCAGCCGGGCGCCTGCTCGAAGGACCCGACGGCGCGGACCCGGAAGATCGGACTCGTGTTCATCGCGACTTCACCGCCCATCGGGATCGGGTGTCCGCGGGTCCCGGGTGGGTTCAAGAGATCGAACCAGAGCAGGATGCGGGGCCCGCTGGTCCCGTAGACTTCGCGGCGCTGGAAGGAGTCCCAGATCGCTCGGCGGTTCCGTTCTACGGCGTGTGCGGCGACCAAACCGCCGGTCAGGAAGAACGAGGATTGGCGCTCCATTTCCATCAGGGCGAAGCCGCTGAGTTCGGTTTGATCGTGTTCCCAGACGATGGACTCGGCCATCGCTTCACGCCTGGGCGGCATCACGACCGCACGCATCGATGCGTCGAGGTCGTTCACGTCCGCGCGCGACTCGGTATAGCCCGGCCGATTGAGTTCCTTGTAGCCCGTGCCGGGGCGTGCGAAATGATTATCGCTCGAGGCCATGAAGCCGAAGCGGAAGCGTCGGGGGGAGCCGTCGGGGGTGTCGAAATTCGAGAGCGCCGTCACGTATTGGGCGGAGCCCAGCGGTCGATAGTTGAAGGCGGGCTCGGCACAGTCGCGACATTGTCCGGCGTCGAGCCATTCGTGGGCGTCGGTACCGGGGACGGTGAGATGCGCCTGGACACCGGCTTCGGCCGCGTTCCGCCGCGCGTTCAAGGCACGCTTTTCACATTCGTCGTCGCCGTGACCCGCGACGAGACATCGATCGCGGATGATCTCTCCGGCCCGCCAGCAGGTCGGCAGATAGTTGTCCGTCGGTTCCGGACAGCGCGCGTTCCCTTCCGCGTCGAAGCGAATCGAGGTGTAGCTGCGGAATTCGTCCGAGTTGCCGTGGCCGGAATAGATCTCGAAGAGCGTCTGGCGATCGTCGTCGTGGAGGGGACCTGCGAGCTGCTTTGCCCAATCCGAGCCCGGCGGCGTATAGAAGCCCCAGGTCGTGCCGTGGGGGATCACGATCGATTCCACATCCCAGTCGTCGAGCTTGTCGAAGAGCAGGTCCGGCGTGTCGACCATCTCCGCACAATCGCTAGGCAGGTCGCGGACGGGAATACCGAGGGGGCAGACGTCGATCGCCTGGCGTTCGGCAAAAAAGGTCGAGAGCGAGTGGAGGCGTTCGTCCGCTGTGGCGTGGAGGAAGAGTCCAGAGGCGATGCTGCCAAAGGGGTTGCCGACGACCATGCGGTCGCGGGTTGCGCGGGAGCCGATGGGGCGTGTCGGAACCGCGCCCTCTTCGAGGTCGCGCAGGACGATATTCTTGTGGCCGTAATGGTTCGCGGGCGTCGTGCCGACCTGGGTCCATTCCCAGCCCAGGAAGGCGACGGTATCGGGTTCGCTGCTCGCGCCAGAGACCTCGTTGCAGGCGCGAATCGTGTCGACGGTCTCGCTCCAATGCCGCGGGGAGAGGCTCTCGGCGTGATCGTTGATCGACCAGAAGTCGAGGGCCGAGCAGAAGCGCGCGAAGTCGCAGGCATCCGCTGGCGGATGCGTTCCCTCGCCGCCCTGGAGCGGCAGGCTCAGCATGAAGGCGTCGAAGGAGAAGGTGGTGTGGACGTGCAGATCGCCGAAGAGGATCTGCTTCGGTCGCGAGACGAGCCTCTCGCCGGCGGCCGAGGCGATGCTCTGCCGCGCTTTGCTCACCGCTTCGGCGGGGCGCGTCTGCGAGGTGATCGTCCCCGGCGATTCGTGGCGGCCGAGCCCGCCCTGGCCGACGTATCGGAACCAGAAACCGAGTACGATCACGAGAACGACGACGACGAGTAGGATCTGGCGAGACACGAGGATTCTCCACCCTGCGGCGGCGGGTCGGTCGGTTTCGCGACATTATCACAGAAGTTGCTTCGACAGCATGAGGGGAGTGGGGACCGTCGGGAGACCGTTCTTTCGTGTTGGCTCGAGCGAGCGTGGTCAGCGGGTGTGTCGTCGATGGAGAGCGAGGCGGGAATGATTCTCTGGTTCGAAAACTGGGAGCAGCTGCTCTGGGATGACGGGCGGGCCACAGCCTTCGCGCTGATCGGCCTCGCCGCCTTGACCGCCTTGGAGTTGTGGATTCCCGCCGAGCCGGGGCAGGGCTGGCGCGGTCGTGGCCGCAATCTCGTCTACCTGGCGCTCTTCAAGGTCCTGGGTCTTGGTGGCATCGCATTCTGGTTCACCTTCGGTCCGATCCTCGGCGTGGCGCGGCCCGAGCCGAGCGGGTTCGAGCGCGTGGCCTTCGTGTTCCTCAACCTCCTCACCATCGACTTCTTCTTCTACTGGTATCACCGGGCCCAGCATCGCTTTTCTTTTCTCTGGGCGATTCACGAACTCCACCATGCGGACGCCGAATTGAACGCGACGACGGGCTATCGGACCTACTGGCTCGAAGCTCCGGTCCAGACGATCCTGGTCATGACGCCCACCCTCCTTCTCTTCGGGTGGCGCGGGTCGACCCATGGCCTCATCGTCCTTACCTGCTCGCTCTTCTTCTTACTATTCGCCCACGCAAACCTCCGCCTGTCGCTCGGGCCCCTGGGATCCTGGATCATCGGCCCGCAGGTCCATCGGATTCATCATTCCCGAAGGCCCGAAGAGCAGAACCGGAATTTCGCGCAATATTTCCCCTTCCTCGATCGCCTCTTCGGCTCGTTCTACGCCCCTGGTCGCGACGAGTATCCGCGGACCGGGACGGAGGGGCTCGCGTCGGACGCATCGATCGGACGGGCGATGTTCCAGCCCTTCCGGATCTGGGCCGCAAGTTTTCGCCGTCCTTGAGCGGCGGCGACGAGCCGCCCGAACCGTCGCAGGGAGAGGATTCGAAAGGGAACCGAGTGCAATATTTCGAGGATATTCGGGTCGAGTCGATGAGAAGGCACGGTCCCGGTCGGGTCATCAGCGCCGAGGAGATCAAATGCTTCGCTGCGGAGTTCGATCCGATGCCCTTCCATCTGGACGAGGAGGCCGCGAAGGCATCGATCTTGGGCGGCCTCTGCGCTTCCAGCGTACATGTCCTCGCGTTAGGCACGCAGCTTTCACACGCGCATCGGGGGGACTCCGAGGGCATGGTGGTTTCGAGCGCGCTCGGATGGGACGAAGTTCGGCTGAAGAGGCCGCTCTTCGCCGGGGATCACGTTCGAGCCCAGAGCTACGTCGAGTCGAAGCGCGAGTCCGCGAGTCGGTCGGATTGTGGGATCGTCATTTTGCGGACGGAGATCGTCCTCGCGGACGGGTCGGTCGTGGCCAGCTACAAGGTGTCGCTGTTGGTCGACAAGCGACCCCATCAGGAGACGGACGAGTAAGGACGGCCCTCTCAGCTCGGGGGGGCACCATCCAGAGCGAGCGTTCGAGGGAGGCCTCGCGCAGGCCAGGCGCCCTCTTGAGATACTCGGGGTCGGCCGCGAGTCCGATGAACGCTTCGATATCGGGGAAGCGAATCATGACGCAGTTATCCCATGTCTCGCCGGAGAGCGTCGGTCCGGCTCCGCCGATGTCGAAGACTCCGCCGCTCTGGCGCGCGAGGATCGGACCGGAAAGCGCCCCGTAGTTGGCGAATTTCTCTCGTCCATCGGGTTCCCTGTATTTGAGCAGGTTCAGCATGATGACCGGCCCGGGGCCGACGTGGTCGCGCAGGGCTTCGACCCGTTCTTTGGTGGGGGTGAGTTCGGTTCCGGCCATCTCGGGGCCTCCTGATGGGAGCGAGGAGGCGAGGAGGCGAGGAGGCGAGGGGGTGCGGCAGGTTCGTGCGGGGTCGCCGAGACGAGCTCTCATTATCGGTCGGCTGGCTCGATCCTCGGGCGCACAGGCCCTCACGATCGATCGCGCCCCATGGGGTTCGCTTGCCCATCTCGGAATCGTGTGTACTTTCGCAGTCTCGTCCTCCGGATCTCGGAGGGCGTTCGTGGGGGCGATCTGGTTTCGACGGGTTGTCGAAGTCGGGCGCTGCGTGTCGAGGTCGTGGCATTCCTCGTTAAACCGCTGCAATTATTGGTAATTTATAACTGCCGATGATAACTACGCTCTCGCTGCCTAACTAACCCTTAGGAACTAGCGACTACCGTCCATGACGTCCTCTAGTGGGTCGCGGTAGTGATATGAGGACTGGCTCCCGAGCGCTGCTCGGCCGTATCCGGGAGCGAGATCACGTCGAGCTAGGGTTGGCTTGGCCCGTCTCTTCGCCTGGCCCACCCGAACTCAAGAGGAGACTACGCACGTAGACGCGTCCGTTGGACGCAATTCGGACGCGGGTTCGATTCCCGCCGCCTCCACCATTTCGACGTTCTAAGACGTCCCATGACAGCTCAAGTGGTCTCGAAGTTGCTGATTGATCAGTAGTTTTGGGACCACTGCGTCTCGCTGCATCCGTTGACATCTCAGAGGAGGTGGGGGGATGTACGGGGGTATCCCTGAACTACTTCGACCCCGCGACGCTCGATACCCCCATTTCGTCGTCGCCCCGCTGAACGGTGACCGATGCCCCTCTCTGACCTCAAGGTGCGAAACGAAAAGCCAGGGCCGAAAGCCCGGAAGGTCTACGACGACCGCGGGCTCTACCTCCTGGTCCAGCCCAACGGCTCGAAGCTCTGGCGATACAAGTACCGCTTCGGGAAGAAGGAGAAGACGCTCGCACTCGGCGCCTATCCCGAGATCTCTCTCCGCCGGGCGCGAGATGATCGGGACGATGCCCGTCGCTTGCTGCGGGACGGGGTCGATCCGAACGAAGATCGGCGGGCTAGGCGGAAAGCTCGGGAGGCGGAGGAGACGGGCAGCCTCGAGCTCGTCACTCGAGAATGGTTTGCCATTCAAGAGTCCGGCTGGGTTCCGTCTCATGCCTCTCGGATCATTCGGCGATTCGAGCGCGATGTTTTTCCCTATCTCGGGTCGCGAGAGATCGGCTCCATCGATGCTCCCGAGGTTTTGAGGGTGCTGAATAGGATCGTTGATCGCGGGGCGACGGAAACGGCGCACCGTGCTCTGCAGAATATTGGGCAGGTGATGCGGATAGGAGTTTTAAGCTGCGTTTTCCGCGCCACCGATACTAGGCATTACGACAAATAGGCCCCAAGGGGCCCGTTCCGGGGCTAACGTCATACTTGTCCGAGGGTGTAGAACGGGCCCTTGGACTTTCCGACCTCATCCATCGAGTCAAAGGCCCGCAGACTGTGG
>PBFW01000033.1 GCA_002719955.1 Deltaproteobacteria bacterium
AACTACGAAGTGAACAGCCGCGCCGTGAAGGTCTCTGACGAGATGCTTCAGCAGGTCAACCAAATGGTCCGGTAGGTGAATGATGCTGACCCTCCAACTTCTCCTCCTCGCTGGCGGCGTCTCAGTGGATCTCCCTGCTGAGGCTGAGGCCACCGGCGCGACGATCATGCTCGGTGAGATCGCAACGCTCACGGGCGATGACCCTGAGGCACTCAAGGTCGTCAGCAATATCGAGCTCGGCTACATGCCCGCGCCTGGTTACAGCAGGACCCTGCACCGCTGGAAGCTCGAGCGGGCGGTCACGCTCTTGGCGCCCGATATTGAGGTGAAGTGGACAGGCGAGAGCGCCTGCCGCGTCGAACCTGTCGTCGAGATGATCCGAGCGACCGACCTCTTCGAGACAGCCCACAAAGCCGTGAGAGGCCTCTTCAATGGAGAAGAGGTCACCATCAAGGCGACCGGCATCATCAGCGATATCAGCGTCCCGCGTGGGGCTGTCGCTGCGGTGCTTCGGGCTGATCTGACTCACAACAAGCAGCGCCCCGGCACCTGGAGCGTCCCTGTTCGTGTGCTCGTAGACGGGACCCCGTATCACACCGCGTGGATCGGGCTGAATGTCGAGCTCTATCAAGAGCTCCCCGTGCTGCTCGAGCCCGCCCCCAAAGGGACGAAGCTCACCACCACGATGTTCGCAGTCCGCCGTGTTCGCGTGGAGGAGACCAACTCACAGCCGCTCGCCCTGAGCCTCCTCTCAGATGCGGTCGCGGTGCGCGCTATGCCAGCTGGCCACGTCGTCACAGAGCGTGACGTCGAGCGGCCCCTCGCGGTCAACGCGAACGCCCCTGTCAGGATCGAGATTGTGATCGGTCACATCCGCGCCTCAATCGAAGGCCGCGCCCTGCAGAGCGGACGCATCGGTGACCTCGTCACAGTGCGGATCGAAGCGACGGGTAAAGAGATTCAAGCGACCGTGACTGGTCGCGAGCAAGTCACTCGTGAGCTCAAGAGGGCTCGCTGAACAGCAAGGAGACACAGATGAAAAAGACCCAACGAATCGCCCTGTTGGCCCTCATGGCCATAACGACCCTCTCGACCGACGCCAGCGCTCAGCGCCGCGCCGGCTCGATCTATCAGCCCGACCAAGGCCCCTTCGTCTTGGTGGGGGACCGCACCGCGCGCAGGCCTGGCGACCTGGTCACGATCGTGATCAGTGAGAACCAGGACGTCCGCAACGAGGAGACGAGCGACCTCAGCACCCAGAAGGGGCTCGACTATCAACTCACCGCGTTCGACCTGAAGCCGAACATGTTCTCGACGCTGCCGAGCGTGCAGTCAGGGACCGAAGACAGCTTCAGCGGCTCAGCGAACTATGAGAAGACCGGCACGTTCAGCGCGCGCATGACCGCGGTCGTGGTGGACAAGCTCCCGAACGGGAACCTGGTCGTGAACGGTCGCCGCGAGATCCGCGTCGACAACGAGGTCAAGGTGATCGAGTTCAGCGGCGTCGTTCGCCGCTTCGACATCCAACCTGACAACTCGGTGCAGAGCGAGCTCGTCGCAGACGCACGCATCAGCTACTCGGGGACCGGCCCCATGACCCGCGCGACGAACCGTCACGGGCTCGGCGGGTTCCTACACGACGCCCTCGCTTGGCTGTGGCCCTTCTAGAGCACGGAGAACCTGAATCATGTTGACCACCCTCCTCCTCTCCGTCGCGGCAGCGCTCCCTCAGGACGCTGGCGACGTGACCCCCGCAGAAGACGTCCGCTCCTGGCCTTGGGGCGGGATCGAATCTCCCATCCAACCGACGGGGCGCTCGAGCGCTGAAGTCAGGAGGTCGCCGAGGTTCACGCCTCAGCCCGGCCGCCCGATCTCGGACTCCCTCCGAGTCCCCGTGAAGAGCCTCGTCGCCGTCCGCGGCCAAGAGGACAACCACATCATGGGTGTCGGGCTCGTCACAGGTCTCGCTGGGACCGGCGACACCAGCGACACCGCCAAGCAGCTCGTCATGAACCTGCTCTTGACGCGGAACATCCACATCAACATCCAGGACCTGAACGCGAAGAACGTCGCGATCGTCCGCGTCGAGGCTGACCTGCCCGCGGGCCTCAAGCCCGGCCGGCGCCTCCCCGTCCGCGTGTCGGCTATTGGGGACGCGAAGAGCCTCGAGGGTGGCTCGCTCACCTTCACCGAGCTCACCGACGTGTCTGGAGAGATCGTCTACGCGACCGCCGCAGGGCCGATCACGGTCGGCGGCTTCCGCGCAGAGGGCAACGCAGCGACCGCGACCCGCAACCACGTGACCGCCGGGACCCTCCCTGACGGCGGCAAGGTTGAGCGTGAGGTCGAGACGTCGATCGTCTCAGATCACGGCTACATCTACCTCGACGCCCGCATGGGTCAAGACACCTTCGGGAACACCGTGCGGATCACTGAGGCCATCAACAACCTGTACCCCGGCGCGGCCAGCTCTCTGCTTGACGGCAAGACCGTCCGGGTCGTGGTGCCAGCCGATCTCCCCGAAGAGACCCACCTCGCCTACCTCACGAGCTTCCTCGATCAAGAGATCGAGTCAGAGAACGTCGCGCGCGTCCTCGTCGACGAGTCCAGCGGGCTCATCGTCATGGGCGGCGACGTGCGCTTGCGCCCCGGCCTCGTGGTGCACGGCAACCTGACCGTCACGATCGCTGAGTCACCGCAAGTGAGCCAGCCCGGCCCCTTCTCGAACGGCACGACTGAGGTCGTGGACCGCACTGATCTTCAAATCACCGAGGAGAACAACGGCCCGGTGTTGATGCCTGGCGCCGCCAACCTCGCTGAGGTCGCGGAGGTGTTGAACCTCTTAGGGACGAGCCCCCGTGACACCATCAGCATCCTCCAGGGGATGCAGCGGAACGGCCTCTTGGTCGCAGAGATTCAGAGGCTCTAAGGATGGACGTGCTGAACACAACCACGACCGCTGCGGACCTCCAAGCTGGGGGTGTCGAGCGCGGGCTCGCGCGCCTCTCTGCCATGGGGGACGACGCGAACCCGGCCGAGGCCGCGAAGATGTTCGAGTCTCTCCTCGCGACGATGCTCGTGAAGGAGGCCCGCAGGAGCCTCGGCGACGGCGGCTTCTTCGGGGAAGGCCCCGGAGCCGACGTCTTCAGCGGCTGGCTCGATCAACACGTCGGTCAAGCGCTCGCAGATGGCTGGGACCTCGACCTCGCGAGCATGGTGCGCGCAGGTCTCATCGAGAAGCAGGAGGGAAGCAAATGAGTGAACAAAAATTAGCCAACCAGCTCGAGGCGCTCCTCGACGAAGAGCTCGCCGCTCGCGGTCGCACGACCTCGATCCTCAACGAGCAGATCGAGACCCTTCAAGAGAAGGATCTAGATGCCTTCGCCGAGTGCTCCGCGCGCATGGAGCGCGAGCTCTCGTCGAACGCAGAGCGCGGCGGCCGCCGCGCACGGATCGTGGCGCTCCTCGCCGCGCAGTGGAAGATCGCGCCGACGGCGCTGACCCTCGCGAGCATCGGGAGACGCCTTGGAGACGCCGGCACGCGCGTCCTCGCAAAGCGCGAGGCCTTGCGTGAGGCAGTCGCCACAGAGCTGTGGGCCAACCGTCGACTCGGAGTCTTGATGGGCGCTGAGCGTCGCCTGGTGCGCGATCTCTTGCGCACGATCTATGGCGAAGAGGTCGAGCGCTCGCTCGACAGCGCCGGGAACCTCGTAGACGCAGAGGCCTGAACCATGTCGAACATCGGACTCAACATTGGCCTGCGGGCCCTCTTGACCAGCCAGTCCTCCCTGGACGTCATCGGCCAGAACTTGGCCAACGCCAACACCCCTGGCTACTCGCGGCAGCGCGTACAGCTGGGCTCCTCCGGCGTCATCTTTCGCCACGGGCTCGGGTTTGGGACCGGCGTAGACGCGACGATGATCGGCCGGAGCGTGGACAACCTCCTCGCAGGGCGCATCGTCAACGAGGTCTCAGACCTCTTCCGCCTCGACTCTAGGGTCTCAGGACTCTCAGAGGTGGAGTCCGCGCTGGGTGAGCCCGGCGGCTTCGGGATGTCCTCAAGCCTGTCTGAATTCTTCCTGTCCGCGTCAGAGCTCTCTGCGAACGCGAACGACTCGATCCTCCGTACGGGCTTCCTCGAGTCCGCGCGCTCTCTAGCCGACGGCTTCCGATCCACGCTCTCGAGCCTCGAGGGGCTGCGCGGTGATTCAGCACGTCAGGCGGATCTCACCACGACGGAGATCAACTTGCTCACGGAGCGGGTGGCGAACCTCAACCATGAGATCCGCAACCAAGAGGCCGGCGGGGTCCCCGCGAACAGCCTCCGTGACGACCGAGATCAGGTCCTGCGCGAGCTCTCCAAGCTCGTCGACATCTCTTACTCCGAAGCAGGCGACGGCACCGTCAGCGTCCAGACCTCCGGCCGCCTCTTGGTCGGCCAAGGCGGCGCGGTCGAGATGAGCACTCAGCTCGCGGCGGACGGCTCTGTCGAGGTGCTCCTCGGCGGCAGCTCCGAACAGCTCGACGTGAGCGGCGGAAAGCTCGCAGGCCTCTTGAGCGTCCAAGGGGGGTATCTCCCCAAGCTCTTCGGACAGCTGGACTCCTTCGCACGCGACATGATCATCGAGGCGAACCGGGCCCACTCGACTGGGATCCCGCAAGCCGGGCACATGACCCGCGCGGTCTCTGAACACACGATCGCCGACACCGACGGTGACGGCGCGCTCACCGATGAGCTCCTCGCAGACGCTGGCCTGCCCTTCGACCTCAGCACCGGCACCCTCAGGGTCAACGTGAGAGACCTCGAGTCCGGCGTCCTCCACTCGCAGGAGATCGCCATTGACGCAGAGAGCACGACGGTGGGAGACCTCCTCGCGGCGCTCTCGAGCGTGGACGGCGTCGGCGCCTCGCTCGACGGACAAGGGCACGTGTCCATCCAAGCCGAGGCCGGCTTTGGCTTCGACTTCTCTGGCCGACTCAACGACACGCCTGACGCCGCCGGCACCTTCGGCAGCGGTCACGCTTCGCTCGGTACGGGCGCACAAGGCCCGTTCGCGCTCGCAGATGGAGACACGATCGACATGGTCGGTCCCGCGGGAGCGTTCAGCGTGAGCCTCGACCAGGGCGACTTCTTCGAGATCACCGAGGCGACCGCGAGCGAGCTCGCTGACGTCTTGAACGCGAACCCGGACATGCAGGCGAACGGACTGCGCGCGGTGGTCGTCGCTGACCGCCTGTTCATCCAAACAGAAGGGAGCGGCGCCACAGAGACCTTCCAGGTCGCGGGCGGCACCGCGCTCGCCTCGCTCGGCTGGACCGCCGGCACCACCGTCACAGGCGCCGATGCAGGCGCCACGGTGACGGTCTCTGGCTCCTACACCGGAGCGGGGAACGATCAGTTCGTGTTCACGCCGCGCACAGACGGCGACATCGGCACGACCGCCGGTCTCCTCGTTGACGTGTACGACGTCGACGGCAACCTCGTCAACACCCTCGATGTTGGTGAGGGGTATCTGCCCGGCACCGAGCTTGAGGTCGCAGAGGGTGTCAGCGTGAGCTTCGGCTTCGGGACCCTGTCCGCGACCGAGAACGACGCGTTCAGCGTGGACCTCGTCTCCGACTCGGACACCGCGGACGTCCTCGTCGCCCTCGGAATCGGAGGGCTGTTCACTGGGACGGGCGCTGAAGACCTCGGCGTGAGCGAAGCGCTGCTCGCGGACCCGAGCCTGCTCAACGCCTCAACCTCCGGCTTATCAGGGGATGCTGGCGCGATCCTCGAGCTCCTCGGGCTCCAGTACGGAGGCGCAGAGAGCTCCGGCGGCGGAGGTCTCGAGGCAGCCTTCTCAAACATCGTCACAGAGCTCGGCTTTGAGACCCAGAGCGCGATGAGCGCGCGTGACGTGGAGGAGTATGTCGTCGCGAGCCTTGACCAGCGGCGCGCAGAGCTCTCCGGCGTCAACGTCGACGAAGAGCTCGTCGAGATGATGCGCTTCGAGCAGTCCTTCGCCGCAGCGTCTCGCTACATCTCGGTCATCAACGAACTCAACGACTCACTCCTCGCACTCATCTAGTCATGACCTTACGACCCACTCAGAGCTCCATCTTCTCGCTGGTAAAGAGCGGCATCCTCCGCAACCAAGCGCGGCTCTCGAGCGCACAAGAGATGTTGTCTTCCGGTAAGCGCATCCTGCGCCCCTCAGATGACCCTGGGGGGACAGCGAAGGTGCTCAGCTTGCGGGGACATCTGACCTCCCTGGAGCGCTACCGCTCGGCCGCTCTCGGCGCGCAGCCGCCGATGCAGCTCGCTGCCTCCTCCCTCGAGCAGGGCAGCGCGATCATCGCGGACATGAAGTCGCTCGTCTTGCAGGGGCTCAACGGGACCCTGAGCGATGACGACCGCTCCTCGTTAGCGGCGGACCTGAAGATCCAGCTCGAGGAGCTCCTCGACGTCGCCAACACGAGGTTCGGCGGCGAGGCGCTGTTCGCAGGAGCAGAGGTCGGAGGTCCGGCCTTCGCTAAGTCAGGCGCTAGCGGCTACGCATATCAGGGCGGCGGCGCCGCCCAGTCCATAGAGATCGGTAAGGGCGTCCGCACAGAGACCTTGGTGACAGGACAAGACGCCTTCGGGAGGTTCGAGTACGCCGGGGTCTCCTTCTCAGGTCTCACGGGGATCGGCGAAGGGGTGCGCGCCAACGAGGGCGCGGGCTTTGAGTACCTCACACTTCGACACGACGCCACGACCGGCGCCCCCGGCGCCGGCGTCGTCCTCGCCAACGGCGGCGCTGACGACACGATCTTGGGCGCACATACGCTCACAATCGATGGCACCGCCGGGACTGTGACGCTGGACGGGGGAGGCCCGCTCGCCATCCCTCAGGCGACGGACCCCGACTTCACTGACTTCGTCATCACGAACGAGCTCGGCGCGGAGGTCCACCTCGACTTCAGCGCATACGCAGGGGGCTCGAGCACCTCGGCGCTCACCGGAGAGGGCTCGATCTCGATCGACGACGTGAACTTCACGGCGTTGACCCTGACGGAGACAGACATGCAGTTGATCGACGAGGCCTCAGGGTCCGTCATTCATGTGGACGCCACCGCAGTGCACCGCTCCGGCGTCGAACTGGTCAGCTTTGACGGCGCAGCGAACATCTTTGACGCCCTCTTGGGCGCGGTCGAAGACCTAGAGAACGGACATGATCTGAGCGCTAGCGAGATGTCCGCGCGCTTAGAGATGCGCCTCGGCGAGATCGATCGCAACCACGGCAACCTCTTGCAGAGCGTCGCGGTCCTCGGCTCTCGACTCGAGCGCATCGACAGCACCCTCGGGCGCTTGGACGGGGTCGCGATGCAGGTCACCACCCACCTGAGCCAAGTCGAGGACGCAGACCTCGCGAGCGTCGTGATGGACGCCGGGCAAGCAGAGCAGACCATGCAGCTCGCGCAGATGGCTGGCTCTCGCCTGATGCAGAACACCCTCCTGAACTTCCTGAGGTGATCAGATGAACTCCCAGCAACCCATCTCTTGGAAGCCGACCACCGCGAACGTCGGAGCGACGACGCCGTCTGAGCACGCAGGCGGTGAGCGCCTCGTAGACAGCGCCGCCTTCAAGGCGGTCTTGGAGCGCCTGGAGGACGCAGCCCGTGATCTCTCTCGCCGCAGCGAGTCTCTCGAAGACACGAGCGACCTCTCGGGCGCGGTTCAGGACGCGGCGAGCAGCCTCGGTGACGCCCTCGCCCTGAGAGACTCTGTCTTGGACGCCTATCGCAGCGCTCAGCAGGCCTCGAGAGCGAGCGAAGAAGACGTCGCGTGAAGTTCACAGCAGAGCTTGGTCCCCGCCAGGGCTTGGAGATGATGACCTCTGTCCTGCGCCCGGACGGAGACCTCACCGCCGAGTATCCGCTCGTCTTTGACGAGGACGGTCCGGGTGAGCTCTACGCGCTCTTGGAAGGCGACCAGGTCTTGTCTGCGTGTGCGGTGCTCGAGCGAGAGCTCCTTTATCCGGGCGGTCAGTCGACAGCAGGGTTCATCGGCTCCGTCTCTACTCATCCCGACGCCCGCGGCCGAGGCCTCGCGACCCATCTCCTCAGCGAGGTCGAGGGCGCGCTCCGCGCGCGCGGCTGCGAGCACGCGCTGCTTTGGGCGGACGACTCTGGGTTTTACGCGCGCCGGGGATATTCGCTCGACGGAGCAGAGACAGACTTCCTCGTTGACCGGGTGCCAGAAGAGCTGCTGGACGCAGCGCTGAGCGTCCGTCCGCTCGAGGCAGGGGACGTGGCGCGGGTTCATGAGCTCTATACATGGCACGGCGCGCGCGTCGAACGAGCCTCGGAGGAGACCCGGAGGCTGCTGACTTGCCCGAGGATGAGCGTCCTCGTCGCGACGCGTGCAGGCGAGGTCGAGGCCTACGTCTGCTTCGGGAGAGGGGCTGACCTCGGCGGTGTCGCTCATGAGTGGGGAGGTGCACCGAGAGGTGTCCTCGCATGTCTCGCGGTGCTCTTGGAGCGCGCTGATTCGCTCTTCGTGATGGCTCCGGGTGAGCCCGGGCCGATGGGCGAGCTCTTAGATTCATGCGGAGCGATCCGCGCAGCGGGTCGCCTCGGGATGACGAAGCCGCTCGGGCAAAAAAAGACGTTGCCTGAAGGGGCGTTTGTCTGGGGGCTGGACTCGATCTAAGAGTCAGGCTCTCCCGCCTCTATAGAGAGCGACCGGTCCGAACCTCTGGCTCTTAGAGAGCGGGTGCAGGGCTTCGCGGAATCGTGCGGAATCGTGCGGTCTCGTGATCAGTCGGCGTAGTTGTCGGGGAAGAGCCGGCGCTCAACCGCTTCGATGACTGAGTGGAGGACCGTGATGTGGACCTCCTGGATGCGATCGGACGTGGTCGCGTCAGGGACGACGATGGCTACGTCTGAGAGCGCGAGCGCGGCGCCGCCACCTCTCCCCAAGAGCCCGACGGTCTTCACCCCGCGGGCGCGCGCCTCTTCGAGGGCGCGCAAGATGTTCGGTGAGCCGCCGCTCGTGGAGAGCGCGATGAGCAGGTCTCCCTCGCGGCCGTGCGCGGCGACCTGACGAGCGAACACCTCATCGAAGCCGAAGTCGTTTGCGATGCAAGTCAGCTGGGCTGGGTCGCTGAACGCTAGCGCAGGGAGCGGGCCTCGGTCTCCGCGGAAGCGCCCAGTCCACTCCTCTGCGAAGTGCATCGCGTCGCACATGCTCCCGCCGTTTCCACAAGCGAGGAGCTTCTTCCCTCCAGAGAGGGCCTCGTAGGCGAGGTCTGCGAACTCTGCGGCGGCGGTCAGGGCGGCTTCATCTGCGGAGAACGCAGCGAGGGTGTCTGCGGCGACAGAGAGGGAGGAGCGGAGGTCGTCGATGGTGGGGCTCATACTGGCGCATTTTGCGCTTGGCGGAGGGGAAGGAACAGAGGAGACGCTGTAGTCAGCCAAGAAAGCACTAGGAGTTTCCTATAAGTAAAGCACTGTAAACAAAGGGTTTACAGCGCCGTGTTTGAGGGATTCCGGGTGGAGTGGGATCCAAAGGGGTCTAGATCTCGTTTCTAAGGTGAAGGGGTAACTAACCATGATGAAACTTGGAAACATTCTGCAACGGGCGCGCGGCAAAGAGTCGCGGGTCCAATTTGCTCGCCGGCTGGGTCTCTCGTACACGTTCGTTCGTGCGATGGAACACGGCATGCGACATCCCTCCGATCGCGTTCTCGTGGAGATCGCTGACCGGTTGGGCCTCGACTCTTCAGAACTCCTCCTCGCGGCGTATTGCGACCGCTCGCCCATGCTGGCGCGCGTTCTCGAGACCCGGGGGATTGAGGTGGAGCCGGGGGTGATTGAGGAGACGACAGTGACGACGGAAGCTCGAAGAGCGACGGGCCCACAAGGGGTAATTCGAGCGAGTGAGTCGATCGATGCGGCGCGACTGCGGGAGCAAGACACTCCCCCGCCGGTTGTGCAAGTAGCCTACCGATTCTAAGGCGGGGCATTCGGGAGACAGGGAAGCGCCCCTGCGGAGACGAGCTCTCCGCGGGGGCGTTCATTATTTTGTAGGGAAGGCGGCGAAAGGGGCGCGCGCCCACCGTTTGGATGCGACACTGTCGGCCTGAGGAGCCGGGTTCATCGCGGCCTTCGGAGGAAGAATGAACAGGCACAACCCCAAAAGAGTCGCGATCGCCGCCCTCGTCGCGGGCGTCGCGTTGGCCGCAGTCGCGATGAGACAGAGCATCGCAGGCGGCGGACGGGATGTCCCCGTCCTCGCGGACATCCCCTCAAGCTTGGACACATCTCCGGGCGAGGGTGAGGTCATGCGCTCTTACAGCGTCAGCGGGATGTGCTGTGAGTCGTGTACGCGCAAGCTGCACGACAAGGTCTTAGGTCTGGAGGGGGTCGAGGCGTGCGCGGTCGACCTCGTCGAAGAGCGCGTGGTTTTGTTCGCGAAGCTGAGCGTGCCCACCGAGCGAATTCTCTCAACACTCAACTTCGAGAAGTACAGCGCGGTCGAGCTCGGCGAAGGCCCCTGATGAGCAGGCGGACGAGGGCACAAGCGCTCATCGGGGTCGGCCTCGTTCTGGGGGGCGTGCTCGGGTTTATCATCGCCTTTCTAAGCGGACCCCCAGAAGAAGCCCACTCCTGGTCATGGGGCGAGGTCGAGTCAAAGAGCCCACCGACGGGTGGCCCGAACGTCCCCGTCAATAGATCAGCGAGAGTAGCCCCTGAGCGGAGGTCGCTGAGCTTCGCCACCGACACCGACTGTCCGACCATGGACCTGCTGCGCGTCCCCGTGAAGAGCCTCGTCACTGTTCGCGGTCAAAGTGACAAGCACATCATGGGCGTCGGCCTCGTCACCGGTCTCGCCGGGACCGGTGACACCAGCGACACCGCCAAGCAGCTCGCCAGGAACCTGCTCTTAACGCGGGACATCCACATCGACAGCCAGGACCAGAACGCGAAGAACGTTGCGATCGTCCGTGTCGAAGCTGACGTGTCCGAGGGCCTCAAGCCTGGGTATCGCTTCTCGGCCCGCATCTCGGCCATAGGAGACGCGAAGAGCTTGGAGGGTGGCTTGCTCACCTTTACGGAGCTCACCGGAGTGTCCAGAAGGGTCGTCTACGGGACCGCTGAAGGACGGCTCACGGTTGGCGGCTTCTCCGCAAGGGGCGACGCGGCGAACGCGATACGCAACCACGTGACCGTCGCCACCCTCCCCGGCGGGTGCAAGCTTGAGCGCGAGATCGAGACCTCGACTGTCTCTGATTGCGGCTTCATCTACTTGGACGCTTGCATGGGCCAGAACACCTCCGGGGACACCACGCGCATCACCGATGTCATCAACGGCTTGTATCCGGGCGCTGCGACCTCGCTGCTAGACAGCAAGACAGTCCGGGTCGCGGTGACGACCGATCTCCCTAAGAACTCACACCGCGCCTTCCTCGCGAGCCTCCTCGAGCTAGAGGTCGAGTACGAGATCGCCGCGCACGGCCTAGTCGACGAGTCCAGCGGGTTCATCCTCTCGGGCGGCGGACGTAAGGTGCCTGTCCTCGCGTATATCCCCTCAAGCTTGGGCACGGCCCCAGGCGAGGGTGAGGTCATGCGCTCTTACAACGTCAGCGGAATGTGCTGTGGGTCGTGTACGCGCAAGCTGCACGACAAGGCCTTAGGTTTGGAGGGGGTCAAGGCGTGCGCGGTCGGTCTCGTCGAAGAGCGCGTGGTTTTGATCGCCAAAGGAGGCGTGGCCTCCGAACAGATCCTCACCGCCCTCAACTTCGACAAGTACCGCGCGGTTGAGGTCCAAGGAGGCTCCTGATGAGCCGACGAACGAAGGCGCGCGCGCTGGTCGTGGCAGGCCTCGCGCTCCTGTTGTGGGGCGTCCTCGGCTTCACCTCAGCCTCCATCGGAGGACCGCCAGAGGGGTTCTCCTTCGCGAATCGTCGCTCCTACAGCGAGGTGAAGAGGGCGACCCATTCGGCCTTCCTGCCGTTTGTTGTGCGGATCAGCGCCGGTCTGTTGATCTTGTTCTTGGGCACGAAGCTCGCTGATGACACGGGCGACAAGCCGGAGAGCTGATTAAGAGACGCGCGCCGCGATCAAGGCGTCGAGCTCTACGCGAAGGGACCCGAGGACCTCTTCGTAGGTGTAGCTCCCTGCGTCTTCGGGACCTCGCTTGAGGTTCACCCTGCTAGGCCCACACCAGAGGCCGAGGTCAGCGTCATCAGTCTCACCGGGGCCATTCACCCGACATCCCATAACAGCGATGGTGAGGTCGTGCTCGGCAGCGTACCGCGTCATCTCTTTCACCTCCTCAGCGAGCTCGATGAAGCGCTCGTTCTCTACGCGGCTGCACGAAGGGCAGGAGATGATGTTCAGCCCGTCGAAGAAGTTCTTGGGGACGCTGCGGAAGCGTCCAGCCTCGATGTCCGCGAGGATCGCACGGCCCTCGACGATCTCTAAGCCCTTGTCGTCAAAGGGGACGGTGAGTGAGACCCTGATCGTGTCGCCGATACCGCAAGAGAGGAGCTGCTCGAAGGCGATGCGTGTCTTGATCACTCCGTCAGGCGGCATCCCCGCTTCGGTGACGCCGAGGTGAAGAGGGACATCAGGGCGCGCTTCAGCGAAGCGCTGATTGGCCTCTACGACGAGGCGGGGATCTGAGTCCTTGATCGAGACGACGTAGTTGTGGAAATCGGCAGCGTCGAGGAGCTCGCAGTGATCAGCGGCGCACTGGGCGATCGCGCTGGTGCGGTCGTCCCCATGGCGCTCCTTGTAGTCTGGCGCGATGGACCCTGCGTTGACGCCGATCCGCACGGCGCAGCCGTGCTCACCCGCTGTCTCCGCGAGGAACGCGACCTTCTCTGGGATCGGCCGCGCCTTCTCGTGGTGGTGGAGGTGGCCTGGGTTGTATCTGATCTTGTCGACGTGCGGAGCGACGAGGGTGGCGAGCTTGTAGCTCTCCTGGAGGTCCACCGAGAGGCGCGCGTCAGTCTCCGCTCGAATCTCGGCGAGGCAATCGACGTCCGCCTTGCTGTCCACTGCGATGCGGACGATGTCTGCCCCGGCCTCGTTCAGGATTTGGACCTGCCGCAGCGTGGCCTCGACGTCTTGGGTGCGAGTCGCAGCCATGCTCTGCACCGCGATGGGGGCCTCACCGCCGATGGCGAGGTCGCGGACGTGGATCGTGCGTGTCTCGCGCTTGGGGATCATGACCGGAGCATCGTACTGGCAAGCGGGGGAGGTGGCTCGCCACGACGCTAGAATCAGGGCGTCATGCGCGCGCGCCTCGTCATTATCGGTTCAGGGACAACGGGCCTCTGCCTGGCCCTCGAGGCAGCTCGACGCACAGACCCTCTTTCAGCACCGGTCTTGCTCCTCTCCGGGAGCGAGATAACGACACCCGGGTTAGAGCTCTGCCGCCACGACCTCGACAGCGCGGACCTCGCCCTGGAGGCGCGGCATGGGATCCGATTTTGGAGCGGGCTCCAAGCGCGGACCGGGCGAGGGTCGGGTTGGAACCCCTGCGGGGCGCTCGTGGAGGTCAGCGCGGAGGGAGGCTTGTCCGGTTGGGGGCGCCTGCGTGAGCTCGGCGTCAACGTTCGCCGCGAAGGAGAAAAGGTCTTTGATGACGACGCGGGCACGTTGGATGGTGAACGAGCGAGGGTGTGTCTCGAGGCGTTAGCGCGCGAAGCTGGCGCAGTGGTTCGTTTGGGCGAGAGAGCGCTGACTGTTCATGCGGAGCCGTCGAGCCCGCTCGTTGTCGAGACGACTGCTGGGGAGGTCAACGCCGATGCCGTGGTGCTCGCCGGTGCGGGGGCGACCCCACTTACCCCTGGCGGCGAGCCAGAGCTCGTCCGAAGGACCTGGCGAGAGCGCTCCTTTGGAGGGGAAGAGCAAGGAGTCAGCGAACGACCTGGGATAGAGGAGGAGCCCCTTGTGCTGGACTTCCTCCCATCAGGTGAGCTCGACGCGAACGCGGTCGCAGAGGCTTTTCAAGAGCGTTTCGGCGGACAAGAGTCCGGTCGGGCAGGCGCGAGGGCGCGTGTCAGCGGGGATCTCGTCGCTGCTCCGGAGAGCGGCGGCCGGCTCTGGGTCGGGGGCATTGGAGGCCCCTCTGGAGACGCCGCAGGTTTGGCCGCTCGCGCGCTCGGGGAGACCTCCCAGGGAGAGGAGCGTGAGCGCGCGGTCTGGGAAGGCCCTGACGGATCCCCGATCGTCGGAGCGGTGCCAGGAAGAGAGGGCGTGTGGGTGGCCTGTGGCTTCGGAGTGAGCGCGAGCCTCTTCGCCCCCGCCTGCGCAGAGGGGCTCGCCTCTAGGATCTTAGAGGGCGCTAACGGTTGGTTTCAGCACCCGCGCTATGACGCGATGCGACCTTCGGTTAACTGGCGGGGCTGATCTCAGAGATCCGCACACCGTACTGATCGCCGACAGTGACGATCTCGCCGCGCGCGACGACGCGCCCGTTGACGAGGATGTCACAAGGCTCATGCGCTTGACGATCAAGCGTTAAGAGAGAGCCCGGGCCGAGCTGCATTAAGTCAGAGAGGTTCATGCGAGTCGTGCCAAGCTGAACCGTGACTTGCACGGGGACATTCATGACGCCGGAGACGCCGATGGGCTCTTCGGTGGAAGCTTCGCCAGAGAGATCCTCGGTCTGCATGATCACAGCATCCGTCGCTTGGTCGAGCGACTCTTCGATTGCCTCGTTTGTGTTTACGTCTTCTTTTTTCATGATGTCACGCGGTGGTCAGTCAGTGGATTGGATGGAGAGGTCGAGGATGGTCAGCGCGATCCGATCCCCGTCCTGGCCCCAAGTAGCGGAGCCGGCGGGGCGACCATCAACGACGAGGTGGGCCTTGGTCTCTAGACCAGAACCGAGAGTGATGACGTCACCCTCTTCGAGCGCGAGGACGCCTTCGAGGGGTAGTTCGATGCTTGCGAGCTCGGCAATGACCGGGACCTCGACGTCATCGAAGTGGCTCGGGAGCGAGGAGGGGGCTGCTTCCTCGGCGTACGAATCGTCGGTCGATGCGACGCCAGGCAGATAGAGGTAGAGCTTGGAGGTCAGGCCGCAACCGCTCAGTTCTAAGGTGATGGAGAGGCGTTGCTCGTCGCCGCTAGGGGCGCCGTCGATGCTCGCCTGGAGGAGGCGCCGCTCGATGTAGTCCGCGTCGGCGGTCACCGAGAGGCCTAGTTCGTTCGCGACACCTGTGGCGATGAGCATCACGAAATCACCCGCTAAGGAGCGCTCCAGGTCGGAAAGGGGAGCGTCTACGCCAGAGGTGGCACCACAACCGAGGTTCTGCTCGATGGTCTGTCGAGCCTCCTTCGGGTCCCACTGGACCCAGCCCACGGCGCTGTCGAGAGAGACAGACTGAACGTAAAAGCCTCGCTCCTCTAGAGAGGAGACGAAGGCGTCTCTGGTGGTCTCTTCGGTGTGGCAGAGGCTGAGCTCGAACTCACCGCTACCCTGGACGCGCATCGATCTTTCGATCGCAGGCAAGCAGGAGTTGATCTGCTTGCTCAACAGCTCAAGCTGTTCGGCGCTGAAACGCTTGGGCCGCGTGAAGTCCCTAGGGGTGACGGCATCGACGGGGCGCTCCTCTCCTCCAAGGAGCGCATCGACTTCGGCTTGACTGATGTCAGGGTTCACCATGAGGTCTCTCTGGGTGGTCCTACTGGACGACAAATTTGCGCTTGAGGACGGAGAGGATTCTGCCGGAGACACCAACAGGCACAGAGCCTGTGAAGTCGAGCTCGACAGCGGTCAAGTCAACATAGACGGAGTCGCCGGCTGCGTTAGTCAGGTGGAAGTCGTCCTCTGTCCCGTCGAAGGTATACACGTCGCCGTCGTCGAACTGGATCGTGTGTGAGATGCAGTCGAGCTGAATGGAGTGCTCGCTGAGAGGGCCGCGCAGGGTAGCTTTGCGGTTTGAGATTCCAGGGGCGAGCCCGGAGAAGGAGTCTTTGATCATTGGGTTCGGCGCATCTCCGCACTGGACTGCGAAGAGAACCCTCTCGACGCTGGCGCGGATCTGCTCCATGAAGAGCTTGCCTTGGACACCGTCGGGGCCGGTGATGTCGTAGACCTCGTCCATCGTTGCGGCTGAACCCACAGAGTTGACTGCGTGGTCGAGATAGCTGACACAGATCGGGTCCGCAACCCATGCCCGAGTCGCCTCTTCGTTGTAGCTCCTAACGTCTACGATGAGGTCCATGACGAGGTAACGACG
>PBFW01000034.1 GCA_002719955.1 Deltaproteobacteria bacterium
GGCCTCTTGGACCGGCTCGCACCATGACCTCGCGATGCAACCCGAGGAACCAGACACAGTGCTCGGCTACTTCAGCGACGCTGTCTCTGAAGACTCGGGCGTGAAGACCCACTTCTATCGCAAGGGAGACGCCCACTTCATAAAGACAGAAGGGCCGGGAGGCCGTGAAACTGAATATGCGGTCGCCTACACATTCGGCGTCGAGCCGCTACAGCAGTACCTGTTCGAGTTCCCCGGAGGTCGCTTGCAGGCGCTCACCGTCGCGTGGGACACGGAGGCCGAGCGCTGGTACGACCTCTACCCGGGCGAGCGGATCGCCCCTGACGACCCTCTGCACTGGACAGGCCGACTGCAGACGTGGAACACGATGTGCGCCGAGTGCCACTCAACTGGGCTCATAAAGGGATACGACGCTGAGACCGACACCTTTGAGACGACCTGGGAGCGACTGGACGTCGGCTGCCAGGCCTGCCACGGACCTGGAGCCGAGCACCTCGAATGGGCTCAGTCGGGAGAGGGAGGCAGCGACCTCGGCCTCAGCGTCAGCCTCCACAGGGGAGCACTGGACGAACAACTGAACGCCTGCGCGCCGTGCCACTCTAGGCGCGCGACCCTCACGGAGGACGCCGCCCATGGAGGCCGCTTCCTGGACCTCTATGCGCCCAGTCGAGTCCAAGCCGACCTCTACCACGCGGACGGCCAAATCAGAGAGGAGGTCTATGTCTACGGCTCATTCCTGCAGAGCCTGATGTCGCAGCGGGGAGTCGCTTGCACCGACTGTCACGACGCACACGGGCTCGGTCTCCACATACAAGGGAACGCGGTGTGCACCCAATGCCACACGAACGAGCCTCCGCTAGAGCGCTTCCCCACGCTGACCGCCAAGCGATATGACTCCGAGGAGCACCACTTCCACGCTCCTGGATCGGAAGGGGCGAGCTGCGTGAATTGCCACATGCCGACGAAGACCTATATGGGCGTGGACCCTCGCCGAGATCACTCTATCAGGATCCCTAACCCAGCCCTCTCGGTCGAGCTAGGGACGCCGAACGCCTGCAACAGCTGTCACGATGAGGAGTCCGCGCAGTGGGCCGCAGACGCCATAGAGCGCTGGTATGGCCCGAGCGACCGCGCGACGAGCTTCACTGAACGCTTCGCGCGTGCGACGGACCCAGAGATTGGCTCGGCGACGGGGCTGCTCTCCTTAGCCGCTGACCCAGAGGCGCCGGCGCTCTTGCGTTCAAGCTCACTGGAGAGGCTCTCCAACTTCAACCTGTACAGCTACGACCCTATCTCTGACGCGCTCGCAGATCCTAGCCCGCTCGTCAGAGCCTCTGCGCTCCGAGCCATGCTCGGCAGAGCTCCAGAGCAACTGATAGCGAGCGCTGCGCCTCTGCTAGAGGACAGCGAACGCGGAGTCCGCGTCGAGGCCGCGCGCCTCTTCGCGGCGCTCCCAGTAGAGTCCCTCCCAGTCGCAACGAGGGAGCATCAAGCGGCCGCACTCGAGGAGTATCTCCACGCCCAGGAGCTCTCAACAGACACCCCGGGTGCGCACATGAACCTCGCCATCCTGCGCCAGAGCCAGGGGGCACTCGAGGAGGCGGTGGCTTCGTACAGACACGCGCTGGAGCTGGACCCCTACTTCCTCCCCGCTCACTTCAACCTCGCGTCACTGCTCAACGCGCTCGGTCGCAACCAAGAAGCTGAGGCTGTGCTCCGCGACGGTGTCGAGCGGGCCCCCGAGGAGGGTGACGTCCACTTCTCTCTCAGCCTCCTCCTCGCTGAGGAGGGGCGCCTAGAAGAGGCTGCCGACTCTCTCCTGATCGCCGCCAAGCTGCTGCCAGAGCGCGGCAGGGTCCACTACAACCTCGGCCTAACCCTCCAGCATCTCGGGCGCCGCCAAGAGGCTGAGGCCGCGCTGCTGCGCGCGCTGACGCTCGAACGAGGTGAACCGGACTTCCTCCACGCCCTCACCATCTTCTACCTGCAAGCTGAGGACTGGCAGAGAGCGCAGCACCACGCGAGGGCGCTCTCGCAAGCCATCCCAGGTTCGCCGCTTGCACAAGATCTCTTGCGGCGCGCCGCGGACGGCGCGAGCGCGGCGGGTGAAGACTGAGGCCTCGGCCCTACAGGCGGCGACTCACCCAGAGGCCGTCCCCTAAGGGGACCATGACCCCGTCAAAGTCTGGGTCCGCGGCCAAGGCGTCGTTGAACAGGCGTATGGCCACGACGCTTGGGTCGTCGCACTCCTCATCAAGCAGCCGCCCGAACGCGAAGGCGTTGTCAACGAGGAGCAGCCCACCCGCCCGCAAGATCCTCCGCGCCTCCTCCATGTAGAGGTGGTAGCTCTGCTTGTCTGCGTCCAAAAAGACCGCGTCGATAGACCCGGAGGGAACGTCCGGCAGGAGCTCGATGGCGGGGCCTGTCCGCACCTCAACCCGCCCGCTCACGTCAGACCTCGAGATCCAGTCCGCCGCGAACTCGGCGTGCTTTGGGGAGACCTCCATCGTGATCAAGCGCCCATCTTCGGGGAGAGCGCGGGCCATGCAGATAGCCGAGTACCCAGCGAGCGTCCCCACCTCGACGACGCTCCGCGCTCCAGCAGACCTGAGGAGGACCTCCATGAACGCCCCCTGCTCAGGGGAGATCCATATGCTGGGGATCTCAGCATCCTCCGCCGCGCGCTTTAGATCGATCAGGAACGGATCCTCTTCATGGGCGCGCTCGGCGACATAGTCGAAGAGCTCTCTGCTGACGACTGTTGAAACTCCTGACACGCTCAGCCCTCGAACTCAAAGCTGACCGGGATGTCCATCTCAGCGGAGAGGCTCTTGTGGACTGGACAGGTCAAGGCCGCCTTCCGCAGGAGCTCGCGCTCCTTCTCCCCGAGCTCACAAGGGAGGGAGATCACGACCTCTAAGCGACCGATGCGGCGAATGGGGTCTGCGACCATCTCCTTCGAGACGCGGGCCTTCGCCCCTTCCACAGACCAGCCGTGGCGCTCGGACACGATCCCAACCAGCGTCAACATGCAAGCGCCGAGGGCTGAAGCGACGAGGTCGGTTGGAGAGAAGGACTCGCCCTTCCCGTGATTATCGACTGGAGCGTCTGTGACCAGCTCGCACCCGCTCGGACCGTGGACAGCGCGGGCACGCAGCCCACCCTCATAGGTGACGTCAACTTGAACCATGGCTTTGAATGAGATGTTTTTTCTTCGAGAGGACCCTTCGAGACCCTCGGCTTCAGCGGCCGAGAAGATACTATCCGCACGGCCCTAACCCCCACACTCATGACGAACACCCCCCTCTCTGGGCGCCTCGCCCTCGTGACTGGAGCCTCAGCAGGAATCGGAGCTGCCGCTGCCCGCGCCCTCTCCGTAGCAGGCGCGCACGTGGTCTGCTGCGCGCGGAGGGAGGAGGCGCTAGAGGCCGTCGTCGCTGAGTGTCCCTCGGCCGAGGCTCTCCCCCTCGATGTCACCGACGGCGCCGCCTGCGCAGCCGCGCTCGGCGACAGGGCCTTCGACATCGTGCTGGCCAACGCCGGGATGGCGATCGGCACATCGAGCCTCGTAGACGGAGACGTCTCTGACTGGAGCCGAGTCATCGACACCAACGTGAAGGGCGTCCTCAACACGATCAGACCGGTCCTCTCCGGAATGAAGGAGCGCGGCTTCGGACACGTCATCACCCTCGGATCTGT
Source organism: Deltaproteobacteria bacterium (assembly GCA_002719955.1). GTDB lineage: Bacteria > Myxococcota_A > UBA9160 > UBA9160 > UBA4427 > UBA4427. The sequence goes on from PBFW01000034.1 coordinate 3,700, forward strand.
CGCTGGGCGCCAGGTTTATCCGGGTGGCAACGTCTACTGCGCCACGAAGTTCGCCGTGAAGGCGCTCTATGAGGCCCTGCGCGTTGAGCTCGTCGGCACTGGCCTCCGCATCACCACCGTGGACCCCGGGATGGTCGAGACTGAGTTCAGCCTGGTCCGCTTTGAGGGTGACAAGGCGAAGGCTGACGCCCTCTATGACGGCATGACTCCGCTCACCTCTGAGGACGTCGCGGACGCTATCCTCTGGGCGGCCACTCGCCCTGCGCACGTCGACATCGGAGAGATCGTGCTGTGGCCGACTGACCAGGCGAGCACGACCCTCGTGCATCGCACCAGCACAGAATAAGCACCCAGCATGTACGATGAAGATATGAGTGACTCTGCAGACGACCGGCTCAAAGAGGAGATTGAGGCAGCCCTTGACGGGGTGAACCTACAAGAGATCGACCTAGACAAGGCCGACGAGAGCTCAGAGGGACGCCACGAGAACCTCGTCAAAGGGACTGTCGTTGGCGTCACCCCCCCTGACGTGATCCTCGAGCTCGGGCCGCGCTCTCAAGGTGTATGCCCGCTTGCAGAGTTCGATGAAGAGCCTGCCGTCGGGAGCGTTCACGACTTCACCTTAGTGGGACACCAAGACGGCCTGAGCGTCCTCTCCATGAAGGGCGCGATCGAGATTCGCTCCTGGATGGAGCTTGAGCGCGGCTCAAACGTGAAGTGCCGCGTGACTGGAGTGAACACGGGGGGCCTTGAGGTCCGAGTCGGGAGCCACCGAGGGTTCATCCCAGCGTCTCAGGCCGCTATCGGTCGAGTCGAAGACCTCTCCACGATGCTCAACGAGACGATCGTATGCGAGGTCGTCGAGATCGACCGCAGCAAGAACAGGCTCGTCCTCTCCCGCAGAAACGTCCTCGCCAAAGAGGCTGACGTCGCTCGCACAGAGGCGGTCGGCTCCCTGACGCCCGGCTCTAAGATCCGGGGCAAGGTGACAAGGATCGAATCTTTTGGCGCCTTCTGCGAGATCGCCCCTGGGCTAGAGGGCCTCCTACATGTCTCCAACTTCTCTCACATCCGCGTCGAAGACCTCTCTGATCACCTCAAGACTGGAGAGGAGCTAGAGCTCATGATCCTCGACATCACCGAGGGCGGCAAGCGCATCGGGCTCGGCCATAAGCAGCTCCAACCGGACCCCTGGGACGGGGTCACCGCTCGATACAGCGAGGAGAGCGTCGTGCTGGGCAAGGTCACCCGCATCATGGACTTCGGCGCCTTCGTCGAGATCGAGCCTGGCGTGGAGGGGCTTGTACATGTGAGCCGCCTCGAGGTCGGCCGAACGACCAACCCGGCTAAGGTCGTCACCGTAGGTGAAGAGCTCTCTGTGCGCGTAACGGAGGTCGACGAGCCTGGTCGCCGGCTCTCGCTCACGAGGCTCGACTCCACGGGCGCGCTCCTAGGATCAGAAGATGCCGCTGACGCGGAGGCCGTGCGCGAGCAGCTCTCTGAGGGAAACGCCGCGCCGCAAGGTCTCAACCTCGGCGCGCTCCTCAAGCGCGCGATGGACGACGACTCTTAGAGGTCGACGACCAAGAACCCATCAGTAGCGCGCCTCCCCTCCGGGCACCACTGGAAGTGCCCGACGAGCAGCTCTGCGCGCTCCCCCATCTCCAAGATCGGCGCGGACCCTTCCCCAACACCTTGGCAACCTTCGCTGCAGGCGTGGACGTCGACACCGACCCCGTCGCGGAGCGCCACATCGATCGCAGCGCCAAAGACGCTCGCGACCTCCAAGAGGCCCTCCTTCCACTCAGCGTCAAGCTCGCGGCTCTTGATCGCGGAGTCTCGCTCGCTCTCAGGTCGGCCTAACAGCTGTCCAGCCGCCTCCATAGCGGGCTCAAGGCCCAGCACGAGGCAGCCGTGCCGCAGGTCTCCTTCCGCGAGGAGGCCGATGCGGAATGAGAGGTGGACGCCGTCTCCTACGAGGGGCTTGTCCTGTTCGCGGCTGACCACAAGGTCACAGCACTCAACCTCCATGCCGACCACAGAGGCGAGCTCTGAGGTGATGCGGTCGAGGCTGGCTTCGAGCAGCTCTCGGTCACGTCCTGTGCTAGATACGGTCATGGGTGTCGCACGGCATCTCGGCGCCGCGTTCTAACTTGCATTTCGACCCCTAGGGCCGCCTCCCTAGAGGAGAAGCCCGAAAAACACGCGCTGGGCTGCCCGGCGCCTGCGAGGGCCCGCTGAGGGCTCAGTAGCTCTCGTCGACCGTCGGAAACTCGTCTGAGCGAACGTCCCGTACGTATCTCTCGAAGGCGCCCTGCATCACGTCTGCGACCTCAGCGTATCTCCTCACAAAGCGCGGGTGATAGCGCGTGTAGAGCCCGAGCATGTCGTGAGACACAAGGATCTGACCGTCGCAATCTCCGCCGGCGCCGATGCCGATCACGGGGATATCAAGCGACTTGGAGATCTCTGCCCCGAGGCTCGCGGGGATCTTCTCAAGGACCAAAGCGAACGCGCCCGCGTCCTGAAGCGCCAGGGCGTCAGCGCGAAGCTCGTCAGCCTCTTCAGAGTCCGTCGCGCGGACTCGATAAGTACCGAACTTGTGGATCGACTGAGGCGTCAAGCCGAGGTGCCCCATGACGGGGATCCCGACATCCACGAGGCGCCGCACGGTCGAGCAGATAGAGGAGCCGCCCTCCATCTTCACGGCCTCGACGTTCGCTTCCTTGACCATCCTCCCAGCGTTCATGAGCGCGGTGTCCGCGTTCACCTGGTAGCTCATGAAGGGCAAGTCCCCCACGACCAGGGCCCGCTTCACTCCCCGAGTGACGAGCGAGGCGTGGTAGAGCATGTGGTCCATCGTGACATTCACGGTGGTGTCTAGGCCTTGCACAACGGTCGCGACAGAGTCACCGACAAGGATCACGTCGACGCCGGCGTCATCCAGCAAGCCAGCCATGACCTGGTCGTAGGCTGTCAACGCAGCGATGCGCTGGCCCGCCTCTTTCATTTGGCGTAGCCCGCGGGTGGTGACCTTTCGGTCTGTGGGTTCCGGGGGAGTGCTGCTCATTCGTGTTGGTCTTGGTTGTGGGCCCCTAAGAGGACGTGCGCTGTGCGCACGCCATCGGTCGCAGAGGTCATGATGCCCCCAGCGTATCCGGCGCCCTCTCCTACGGGGAAGAGGTTGCTAAATCCGCGTGCCGTACGGCGCTCAGGGTGCCTCGACATGCGCACAGGGCCCGATGAGCGGGTCTCCACCCCGACCATGACGCCGACGTCCCCGGCGAAACCGGGGATCTGCTCATGGAAGCGAGCCAGCCCATCCACCAGGCGCGCCCTCAGATCTTCTGGGAGGAGCGCGTCGATCCTCGCTGGCCGAGTCCCAAACGGATAGGTGGTGTGTGGCGTAGCCGAGCTCTTCTCGCCCCTCATGAAGTCGCTAGCGAGCTGCGCAGGCGCTGTGTAATCCCCACCCCCTGCGTCAAAGGCTGACCGCTCGAGCTCCTCCTGGAGGGCCATCCCCCAAAAAGGAGCGGCGCCCACAGGAGGCCTTATGGTCCCCACCACGGCAGCGTTGGCCCAGCCGCTAGAGTGCGTCGAGTTGCTCATCCCGTTCGTGCAGAGGACCCCCTCACCTTGCACGCTCGCGACGATCCGTCCTCCAGGGCACATGCAGAAGGTGTGGGCCCCGACGCCCTTCGCGACGAGCTCATAGGATGCGGCCCCGAGCTTGGACGTGAGCCCGACGTCCCCGTAGCGCCCCTCGTCGATCAGCTCCTGTGGGTGCTCGATCCGCACGCCGACCTGGAAGGGCTTAGCCTCGAACTCCACGCCCCGCTCTCTGAGTTGACCCCATGAGTCGCGAGCAGAGTGACCGGTCGCCAAAACGACAGCGTCACACGCGAGCTCGCCTTGAGTCGTGAGCACAGCCTCGACCTCTCGCTCCGCTGAGTGCCTGAGCGCTAGATCATCCATCCTCGTTCGCCACAGGAAGCGGACGCCTGCAGCCTCCATGCGAGCTCGCAGCGCGAGCAGGACGTCGTGGAGCTTGTCGGTGCCCACGTGAGCGCGTGAGTCAAAAAAGATCTCTTCAGGTGCGCCTGCGGCGACGAGCTCGTTCAAGACGGCCGCCTCCAAGGGATCATCGCTGCGCGTGTAGAGCTTCCCGTCGGAGTAGGTCCCCGCGCCGCCCTCACCGAAGAGGAGGTTTGACTCAGGGTTCGGCACGCGACCGCGGTGAAAGGCCGCGAGGTCGCGCCCGCGCTCTTCTAGGGGGCCGCCTCTGTCGAGCACCGTCACCTCGCACCCTGAGAGCGCGAGGGGCAACGCGGCGAAGGTTCCGGCTGGTCCAGACCCGACCACCACGATCCGGCGCGGGGGCTTGCCTACGATACGAGCAGGGGTGAGCGGCTGAGAGACCGGCGCCTCGACGACCTTCCCTGACCTGATCGAGCGATTGAGCGCCTTGCCACCGTGCTCTGCAGGGCAGGTGCAGTCAGCGTGAACGACGAAGCGAGGCTCTCTACCGCCGCGCTGGCCGCGCAGATCGACAGAGCGGCGGGCGATTTTGAAGCCGAGGAGCTCCTCTCGGGATAACCCGATCCGCTTAGCTGCGGCCTCCATGAGCTCCTCTAGGGGGGCCCCGATTGGTACGACGAGACCCATCACACGCCAGGTCTTCCTCGGCTCAGGCTGGTGTCGGCCGCTGCTCATGCCAGGATCCTACCCGCGTCACCCCTGGCATCCCCCCCTATCTATGTAGGAGGATGCTCACATATGACTAAAGACCTCCTCCAAGAACTGCTCGAAGACACTGACAGGGACGCCTTCTATGGGGCCGCCCCCGTGGTCTCATACGATCCCCATCAAGACGAGCCTGACTTCCTCGACGGCATCAACGCGGGCGCTGTCAAGAAGACCAGGCTCATCCGAAGAGGGATCGACCACGGACACTACGCCCTCCTAGAGGAGCGCCCAGCGGAGGACGAGGAGCAAGCCCGCGACCTGTTCACCAAGCGCTGGCGCTCAGCGCGCCCGGTCGTACTTCCAGGTGTCTTCCAGCACCTCGCCCAGCCCGCTGTCGCCGGCGATGAACTCTATGAGCGCCTGAGCGATCCAGAGAACGTGAGACCTTGGATCGCCGAGGCGGATCTGCCTGGCGGCCTCGTCGCCAACCCAGAAGGTGACCCCTTGGAGGAGCCCGAGCGTGACCTCAAGAAGTTCAGCTTCGACGACCCGAGCGCTCACGAGGGGAGCGCGTGGCTCAAGCTCACAAAGCTCAGCAACCACCCCGAAGACGACTCGCGTCGACTCAGGATTGGCTTCGGACGCGAGCGCTCTGACGACGCCTCGCCTCTCTTAGAACGTCAGCGCCTCATCTCTTCGCTAGGCAGGGCGCTCCTCCCTGGGATGGAGGAGATCTGTGCAGACGATCAACTCACACCGCGACTCTCAAAGCTGCTGCGCGGCCCAGCCCTATTATCCCAGCCCATCGCGTACTGGAATCGGCCAGGCGGCGGCGCGCTCCTTCACCATGACGCCTTCGGCGAGAACTCCCCTAGCGGCCAGCGTGGCGTCCTCTACGCCCAGCTCTCAGGAGAGACCTTCTGGCTCGCCTTGTCGATCAACGACCTCGCGGCCCGCGTCAAAGAGATGGCCGAGGCCATGACCCTCGGCGACCTCCCTGAGCTCAGGGAGCAGCTCTACCCGAACGACGGTCTCCAACCCCTGCTCCCCATCCTCGCGAGCGACGACCTCTTGAGGGAGGAGCTCGGACAACCCGGCTGCGGCCGCTTCGCCTCCCTCGTTAACTACGGCCCGGCCTTCACCGCCTGGCTCGCCGACTCCGGGCACGCATGCTTCTTGGGCCCTGGAGATGCGCTCCTGCTCCCAAATCACGGCGTCCACCACACATGCATGCACTCGGTGTTCTGTGTCAGCGATCACACGACGTACGCTCTCTCCATGGCCATACGGGTCGATGAAGCCATCGCTCCAGCCAAAGCCTGATCCTGCCGAAGATCTCCACTGACGATGTGCCCCCAAGCCACGAACGCCCGCAGCGGCCCTCCGCTCGCCGAAGAGCTCGCTGAAGCGCTGGCAGACCAAGGCGTCCAGAGCGCTGAGGTGTCTCCCCTCGAGGGTGCCACCGCAGGGGCCAGCGCGCTGCTCGCGACGGTCGCCCCTGGAGAGCTCCCGACAGAGGAGCGGCTCGCCTCCCTCAGGGGGAGCGCCCGCGCGTGTCTCTCAGGAGACGGCCACCTCTTCGTCCACCTCAGCGGGAGGAGGCCCCCCGCAGAGCTCGCGCGCTGGCGTGATGGACTGTGGCCTGACTTCCATGTCGGGGCGCGCTACGTCTTCGACTCAAAAGGCGGCGTCACGCGAGTCCTCCTTCAGGGCGAGACGCCCGTCTCCGCCCAGTCGGGCCGCGCTGGGTCGATACGCGTGGGCGAACTGCTCAGCGCCAGGCTCTCAGACCACGTCCGCTCGCCCTCCAAGACCGCAGAGAAGTTCGACGCGAACGCAGCGGGGTGGAACGGGACCCCGGGCCGGGCGGACTACCTGCACCACCGATGGATGCGACGCTTCGTCGCGCGCTTCGCGCCAAAGCGCGCGCACCAGCGCGTCTTAGACTTTGGCTGCGGCGCCGGCTGGGTGGGGATCGAGGCCTGCCTTCACCAGGGCGCGCAGCACCTGCGCTTCTTCGACCCGAGCCCGGAGATGGTCCGCATCTCAACCGAGAACGCGCAGGCGGCTGGCATCGCTGACGCGAGCGGCGCCACCGGCTTCGGTGAGGCGCCCCCCTTCCCTCGCGAGGGGGAAGACGCCTACGACCTCGTCCTCTCCTCCGGCGTGCTCTCCTTTGCCCGTGACCGCGGCGAGTGGTACGAGGGCCTCGCGAGCACCGTCGCTCCCGGCGGGACGCTCATCTTGGGCGACCTGAACCTGCGCTCCCTAGGGATGCGCAGGAGGCGCGCGAAGCGCCCGATCCTCCCCATCCGTGAGCTCGCCGCCGTGACCCCTGACCAGGCTCGCGACGCCATGGGGGCTTTGGGGTTCAGACACGCAGCCACCTCCGGCTATCAGCTCACTGACCCTGTGCCCCAGCTCTTGCACCTAGACGCCTCCAGACTCCACGGCGCGCTCTCTCACCCGCTCTCCTGGTGCAACCGGCTCGCGTCCACCATTGACCGCGGCCTCGGCGCCCCGTTCACCCCGCTCTTTGACAGCTGGGTGATGCGCTTCGTTCGCGACGCTTAGAGCTAGCGCGCCTCGGCGTAGTCGATGAGCTTCGCCAGCGTCTCGCGCAGCTCAGTCCGCGGCACGATGGCGTCCACGTGCCCTTTCTCCAAGAGGAACTCGGAGCGCTGAAAGCCTGGCGGGAGCTCTTGCTTGATGGTGGTCGCGATCACGCGCGGCCCGGCGAAGCCGATCAGGGCCCCGGGCTCTGCGAGGACGAGGTCAGTGACCATCGCGAAGGAGGCAGTGACCCCTCCGGTGGTGGGATTCGCCATCACGCAGATGGAGAATCCGCCCGCGTCTGTGAGCTCTGCCAGAGCAGAGCAGGTCTTAGCCATCTGCATAAGGCTCAAGACCCCCTCGTGCATCCGCGCGCCACCCGAACTCGTGAAGACGACGAGCGGGCGCTTCAGCGAGGCGGCGAGCTCGCAGGAGAGGGCGAACTTCTCGCCGACGACCTCACCCATAGACCCGCCGAGGAACTTGAAGTCGAGGACACACAAGATGACGGGTCGCCCGCAGACCTCGGCCTCCCCGCACAAGAGCGCCTCTGAGTGGCCGGTCTTCTCTGCGGTCTTCTTGAGCTTCTCTGCGTAGGAGCCGTTGTTCTCAAACTCGAGGCGATCCATGGCCTTAAACCCAGCGAAGCGCTCTCGATAGGTCTCAGGGTCAGCGACCATCTTCACTCGCTCGCTCCCAGTGACCGTGAAGTGGAAGCTGCAGTGCGGACAGACGAGGTCGTTGTCCTCGAGGTCCTTACGGTAGATCGTCTGGCTGCAAGCGTCACACTTGACCCAGAGCCCGCCGGGCATGTCCTTTTTCTTCCAGCGCAGGCGGGACCGCCTGCGGGTCTCACCGAGCTCCTGCTCTTCACCCGAGGTCGCGGAGTCCTGGTTCTTCTTGGGGTCATCGCTCACGCCTGTGCTCCCGCGGCCATCAGCCGACATGCATACGCTCCGTAGCGGTAGACCTGAAGCTCTCGATCGTCCCAGGGATGTCCTCTGCGCCAAAGATGGCTGAGCCTGCGACGAAGACGTCCGTCCCAGCCTCGGCGCAGCTCGCGATGGTGTCGGCGTTGACCCCGCCGTCCATCTCGATCCAACCCTCGTATCCTGCTGCGCGCAGCCAGCGCACCTTGTCGAGGACTTCAGCGATGAACTTCTGACCACCGAAGCCGGGGAAGACGCTCATGATGAGGATCAAGTCGACCTCATCGAAGAGCTCGGCGAGGGGCTCTTGACATGTGTCGGGGTTCACGGAGACGCCGACCTTCTCGACCCCGGCGTCCCTGAAGGCCTGAATGACCGCGCGGGCCTCTTCGACTGACGGCGCCACCTCCCAGTGGAAGGTCAAGACATAAGCCCCCGCCTTTGCGAAGGCCTCGGCGTAGCGAGCCGGCTCAGAGATCATGAGGTGCACGTCCAAGGGCACAGTCGCCACCTTGGAGATCGCCTTCACGACCGGAGGACCGATGGTCAGGTTCGGCACGAAGTGACCGTCCATCACGTCGATGTGCAGCCAATCAGCGCCAGCCGCCTCCACCATCGCCACATCACGGGCGATCTCAGCGAAGTCACAGGAGAGGAGTGAGGGAGAGATGAGCACGGTGCGTTCAGTCATGATGAGGTCTCTCAAGCCGACGGGCTGAGCGGGGGCGGATTGTACCGGGCAGCGCGCTCGATTTCGCCGACCTCAAGCGAGGGCTGCGACCCCGGGCAGCTCCTTGCCTTCCAAGAGCTCCAGGGAGGCCCCACCCCCCGTAGACACGTGTGAGACGGCCTCTCGCAGCCCGAGCTTGCCTAGGGCAGCGACAGAGTCCCCGCCGCCGACGACCGTGTAGCCCTCGCAAGCGGCCACAGCCTCGCCGACCGCCTGAGTCCCTGCGGAGAAGGCGTCCCACTCAAAGACCCCCATGGGGCCGTTCCAGACGACGGTCTGCGCGTCACAAATGATCGCGCTGAAGCGCTCTCGGGTCTTCGGTCCAATGTCGAGCGCGAGCTTGCCCGCTGGCACCGCCTCAGAGTCCACGTGCTGAGGGGCGGCCTCTGCGGAGAACTCAGACGCGACGACGTGATCCACAGGGAGCAGGAGCTGCGTCCCGAGCTCACTGGCGCGCGCCTCGCAGGCTCGCACCAGCTCGAACTTGTCCTCCTCTAGGAGCGAGCTGCCCACCTCGACCCCGCGCGCAGCGAGGAAGGTGTAGGCCATGCCGCCGCCGACGAGGACCGCGTCAACCTTCTCGAGCAGGTTCTCGATCACCGTCAATTTATCGGAGACCTTGGCTCCACCGAGGATCGCGACGAGCGGGCGGGCGGGCTCATCAAGCACCCTCGCGAAGGCAGCCAACTCAGCCTCCAAGAGGAGCCCAGCGGCTGACGGCAGCAAGCGCGCAGCCCCGGACACTGAGGAGTGATCTCGGTGAGCAGCGCCGAAGGCGTCCCCAACGAACGCCTCTCCCAGCGCGGCGAAAGCAGCGGAGAGGGCTTCGTCCCCCCGAGTCTCTCCGGCGTGGAAGCGGACGTTCTCCATCAGCACGCAGGCGCCCGCCGGGGCGCCTTCGACAGCTGCTCCGGCGACGTCCCCTACCGACTCATCACACTTGATGACGGGGCTCCCGAGGAGCTCCTCCAGTCTTCGCGCGACGGGGTCCACGCGGAGCTCTTCTACGACAGCTCCCTTAGGCCTCCCGAGGTGAGTCAAGAGGACCGGCCTCGCGCCGCCATCCAAGAGGGCGCGCAGGGTGGGGAGCGCCGCCCGGATCCTCGTGTCGTCCGTAATGACCCCACCCGAGAGAGGGACGTTGAAGTCCACCCTCACGAGCACTCGGCGACCAGCGAGCTCGAGGTCAGCGACCCTAGGGGCGTCTAGGCGCATGAGTTCAGCTAGCGGCGCTTCCTAGCGGCAGGGCGCCTCTCCTTGTGCGCGTAACCCATGAGGTCCACGACTCGGTTGGAGTACCCCCACTCGTTGTCATACCAGCTGACGACCTTGACGGAGTTCCCTTGCATGACCATGGTCGCGCCGGAGTCAAAGATGGAGCTCCCTGGGTCTCCGACGATGTCGCTCGAGACGAGCGGGTCTTCGCTGTAGACGAGGAAGCCCTTCATGTCCTTGCTCGCGGCGGCCTTCTTGAACGCGGCGTTGACCTCTTCGACCGTCACCTTCTTCTTCAGCGTGGCGACGAGGTCAGTCACTGACCCGTCCGGGACCGGGACGCGCATGGCCATCCCGTCAAGCTTGCCAGCGAGCTTGGGCAGCACCTTCCCGACAGCGCGCGCTGCGCCTGTCGACGTGGGGATGATGTTCGCGGCGGCGGCGCGGGCTCTGCGGAGGTCACTATGAGGCAGGTCCAAGATCCGCTGATCGTTGGTGTATGCGTGGATGGTGGTCATCATCCCGTGCTTCAACCCGAAGTTGTCGTCGAGCACCTTCGCGAGAGGCGCGAGGCAGTTCGTCGTGCAAGAGGCGTTGGAGATGATCCTGTCCCGCTTCTTCAAGGTCTTATGGTTCACGCCCATGACGACCATGGCGTCGATCTCGTCCTTGGGCGGGACCGTCAGGAAGACCCTGCTCGCCCCTGCCTGGATGTGCTTCATGCAAGCCTCTCGGGTCCTGAAGACCCCGGTCGCCTCGATGACGTAGTCGACCTTATGGGCCGCGTGCGGCAGGTTGGCGGGGTCACGCTCTGAGGTGACGGAGACCTTGCGTCCGTTCACATGGAGGGCGCTCTTGGTGGCCCTCACCCGGCCATCAAAGCGGCCGTGAACCGAGTCATACTTGAGCAGGTGCGCGAGGGTAGCGGAGTCGGTCAGATCGTTGATCAAGACGACCTCCATCCCCCGGCGTTTCTCGAGGACACGAAAGACGTTGCGTCCGATACGGCCGAAGCCATTGATTGCGATTCGAAGGGCCATGATTGATTTAGTCTGTGTTGGAGACGGAGGGCCGAGGTGTGTGATCCCCTGACAGGAAGAGCGGCGCGAGCCAGCCAGGTGCGTGAGAGGGGCTGAATGTAAGGAACTCGCTTCTTCAGCCCCCAGGATGGTACCTGGAAGGCAGGTTTCGGGGAATCAAGCGGAAGAGATTACTCGGCATCACCGATGGGATCAACATGGGCAGCGCGTTGAGCGCCTGCCATGAGCAAATGACCCCCGATCACGCCAGAGAGACTGACACCGCGACCCAGCCCACATGGGAGAGTCGCTATGCCCGATTGGCCCATCGAGTCGGTCTCGACCCCGAAGACCCGGTGCTCGTCGCGCTCTCAGGCGGGGCAGACAGCGTCCTCCTCCTAGAGCTGGCCCACAGAGCCAGGCCGAGGCCTCAAATCACCGCGGTTCATGTCGACCACGGCCTCCGTGCCGCAGAGAGTGATAAAGACGCGAGCTTCTGCGCGAAGCTCTGCGCCGACAGGGGCATCCCCTTCATTCGACGCCGAGTGCACCTCGACCCCGACCCCTCTGGCCTTGAGGCCCGCGCCCGCACAGCCCGCTACGGTGTCCTCGCCGAGGAGGCCGCGCGCCTCAGCGCCAAGTGCGTGCTCACTGGCCATCACGCCGATGACCACCTCGAGACTCTGCTCATGCGCTGGCTCCGTGGAACCGCTCTTGAGGGGCTCGCGGGGCTCAAGCCTAAGGTCCGGCTCTCCCTAGGAGCCCGGGACCTCGTCGTCGTCCGTCCCCTCATCGACATGCGCCGCGAAGAGGTGCATCAGATCCTCACCCGCCAAGGGATCCCCTGGCGGGAGGACTCCTCCAATAAGGACGAACGCTTCACGAGGAACCGCGTCCGTCATGGCCTCCTGCCGACTGTTGAGGCGGCCTGCGGTGAAGGCGGCCTCCGCAACCTGCGCGCGTTCTCTCAAGCCGTCGAAGGCCTGGAGTCGGACTTAGCGAGCCACACCGCCCACCTCCACTGGGACCCACCACTGCACGCCGCCGCGCTCCGCAGCGCCGACACGGCCCACGTCGGCGGGACGATTCGCAGGGGGCCCCTCCTCGCCATCCCCCGCCCGCTCCGCAGGAGGGCGCTCTGGCGCCTGCTCTCTGAGGGGACCGGCGTGGGCCCTCGACGCGAGCACATCGACGATGTCCTCGCCTCCCTTGAGCGAGGGCGCTGCAAGCGCTTCGCCCTCCCGAAGGGCTGGATCCTCCAGCTGAGGTCCTCGACCCTGCACCTCCTCCCGCCGAGCGATCACCACGCGCTCCTCAACAACTCCATGCCGCTTGGAGCCCTTCACCAACCCTCACTCCCTTTCAACCCGAGCGCGCCCCTCTCCCTCCCGCCCGAGGGGATCCGCCTCGGCATCCCCGGCTCTGCAGATCTCCCTGACGGCCGCGCCATCAGCGCTGAGCTCACAGAGGGTGATCCCACTTCAGATGTGCCCCGCTCCCCGATCCATGTAGAGCTCGACGCGGCGGGCCTCAAGGGCGACCTCCGGCTGCGATACCCCACCCCTGGAGACCGCTTCTTCCCCCTCGGCGCCCCTGGATCGCGTCGCCTCTCCCGGTTCCTCGCTGACGCAGGCATCCCGCGCGAGGAGCGAGGTCGAGTCCCTCTGGTCTTCGCAGACGGCGAGTTAATTTGGGTCGCAGGGATCCGCCCCTCACAGCACAGACGGGTCAACCCCCGCACGACTGTGAGGCTTCGCCTGCTCCTGCACCGGGCAGCCCCCGTGCAAGAGCCGATCTCCTGACTCTAACGCGACTACGGGCTCCCTCGCGGTGACTTCTGGGGTCCGGCGGGGTACCCTGCGTGCTCAGTTGAGCCCGTGAAAGCCGCCTTAGAACACAACCAGCAGCAGCTCGCTGCTCGGATCGCAGATGCCTCCCGCGACGCGGGGAGGCTCCCGGGAGATGTCTGCGTCGTCGCGATCACGAAATACGTAGAGCCTGAGGCTGCGCTCGCCCTCGCCCAGCTTGGTCAGACGGACCTCGGTGAGAACAGGGTTGACTCGCTCGAAGCCAAAGCACGAGCCCTCCGCTCTGCAGACGTTCAAGCGCGCTGGCACTTCGTTGGCCATCTTCAACGAAATAAGGCGCGACGCGTCGCGAAGATCGCAGACGTGATTCACTCGGTAGACACCCCTCAACTGATTCAGACCCTCGACCGCATCGCCGGCGAAGAGGGGCGCTCGCTCGAGGTCTTCCTCGAGGTTCGACTGACGGATGAAGCCACCAAGCACGGCTTCTTAGAAGAGGAGCTCGCGCGTGGCATAGATGCGCTCCGAAGCGCGCCTAACCTTGTCCCGCTCGGGCTCATGGGCATGTCGCCTGCTCGCCGAGAGACTCAGAGCGCCGCTGAAGCTTTTGCCCATCTTCGCTCCATCGCCCAAGCGCTCGAGGCGGACCCAGAGGTCCGCACGCTCTTCTTTGGAGGTCGAGTGCAGACCTCGATGGGGATGAGCGGAGACTACCCAGAAGCGATCGCCGCCGGCGCCGACTACCTCCGCATCGGGACGTCCTTCTTTGAGGGTCTCGACAGAGCTCCGAAGGAGGTCCCGGCATGAGCCAGCGACTCGTGCTCGTCGACTCTTCGAATCCCTCAAGCCAGATCCCTCTCCCCGAGCGAGGTCGGCTGACGATTGGCGCCTCTTCTGAGCGCGCTGACCTCGTCGTCAGCGCCCAAGGCGTCGGAGACATCCACTGCATCATCGCTCCCACGAAGAACGGCGGCTGGGCTGTCCAGGACATGGGCAGTGACTTCGGGACCCTGCTTGATGGGCAACGCGTCGACGTCGCGAGGCTTCAGCCTGGCCAGACTCTTCTCATAGGCTCCGCCAGCTATAACGTCGTCGACCTCTCCGCCGGCGCCCCTGCTGAGAAGCCCTCACCAGAGGAGCCGAAGGAGGCCGTCCTCATAGAGGAGCGCTTGCCCGAGGATCTTCCGCCCGCCCAGGCACCTGCCAAGCCCCCCGTGGCTCCCGCGCCCGCCAAAGCACCGACGCCTCCTCCGACGAATGAGACGGCCTTTCTAGAGATACCGGGGTACTCCATCCAAGAGACCCTCGGCCGCGGTGGCATGGGCGCAGTCTTCCGCGCACGCCAGAACCGACTCAACCGAGACGTCGCGCTCAAGATCCTCTCCCCCAGGCTCGCCGCAGACACCGAGTTTGTCCGCCAGTTCCACCGAGAGGCCCAGGCGGCGGCAGCGCTCAATCACCCCAACGTCGTGACCGTCTATGACGTCGGCGAGGCGAGCGACACGCACTTCTTGGCCATGGAGTTCATGGACAATGAGAGCCTTGAGGAGCTCCTCACCAAGAAGGGTCGACTCCCTTGGAAGCAGGTCGCAGAGCTCCTCCTCGGAGCCGCGAGGGGGCTCGTCTACGCCGAGTCCCGCGGCATCGTCCACCGCGACATCAAGCCCTCCAACCTGATGCTGAATTCAGCCGGGCAGGTGAAGATCGCTGACCTAGGCCTCGCACAACGCGCGGACGACGACGATGGGGACGGGAGGGTGTTCGGCACGCCACACTTCATGGCGCCTGAGCAGATTCGCGGTGAAACAGTCGATCGACGCAGCGACATTTACTCCCTCGGAGCGACAGGCTACAGGCTCCTCTCTGGCTACACCCCCTTTGAGGGTGTGAGCAGCCGCGAGATCTTGCGCGCCGCCCTCACCGAAGACTTCGAGCCCCTCAGGGCCCACGTCTCTGGTGTCCCAAGAGAGCTCACCAATCTGATCGAGAGGATGATCGGCCGTGAGCCCTCCGAGCGCCCCCAGTCAGCAGAGTCGGTCGTGACCCACCTCGAGGCCGCGCTGTCTGGGCGCGCCGCCCCCGCGCCGCCTAGGGTCACCTCGAAGCCAAAGCAAAAGAGCTACGCCGGACTCATCACCCTCCTCCTCATCGCTGCCTTGGCCGCTGCCGGCTGGCATTTCTGGCAGGGGAGACCGGTCAGCGCTCCCGAAGAGACCCCCGATGTTAGCTCCCGAGTCACCAGCGCTGAGGAGCCTAAAGCCGACACACCTGCCGTGGAGCCTGAGCCTGTAGAGACCCCCAAAGAACAGCCGAGGCCAGACGATGACGTCGCCCAAAAGCTCTTTGAGACCAAGGCTGAGAACGAGCTCCTGCGCCTCAAGAACTCCGAGATGTCACTCGCTGACCGTCAGGCTGCGCTGCTCGCCCTCGGTGTGAAGTACAACGGGACCACCGCTGCGAGCACTGCCAAAGAAGATGCCGCCATCATTGGCGAGTTGATCCTGAAAGAGAGCGAAGCCGAGGCCGCCTTAACCAGCCGGCGTGAGGCTGTCATGCTCGCGCTCACAGCCGCCGCAAACCTAGCGGCCGTCCCGCCCCGCCCCGGTGACTCGCTGCGCGCCATGGCGTTGGTGTTGAACCAAGATCAGCTCGCCACAGACCAGCCCTTCCTAGAGCAACGCGAGGCTCTCCGCGTCGCAGTGTGCAAGCGCGCCCTCGAACAAGCTAGGGCCCAACTGAATGAGGCCAAGTCGCTCATTAGCGAACCTGACACCACCGCAGTGCGTGGCAAACTACAGGATATATGCATACGTCTGCAGCTCCCTGAGCTCGCACAAGAGGAGCGCCCTCTCCATTTCGAGGAGCTCCGCCAAGTCGCCAGCGAGGCCGCAAATCTCCTACGCAATCTCGACTCCCACCGAGCCGAGATCGCGACAGGTAACGCCCGCGACGACGCGAAAGCTATCGCCGCGATCTGCCACTCCTCGATCGAGCCGGACCTCGCCGCCCTCCGACATGCAGACGCCGCGTCCAAGCTTGAGGACCTCGCTAAGACCCTCACAACGGAAGAATCGCGCGCCATCATCAGCGCGCACGCCTCAGACCTTCGAGCCGCTGCCGGTGCTCTCTCTACCTTGACCACCGAGTTCGACTCCTGGCGCAGAAAAGCCATCGACGACCCCCGCCCGCGCCGCAGCAACGCTGAAGTCTCCTCCATCAGCGCCGACGGCGTCATGATCGACGATTCTGGCAGCGAGAAACTGATCGAATGGAGCGCCTTCGCCGACCAGCCTGACGCGCTCCATCAGCTCTTCAACCGAAGGCTGAACCGCGACTGGACCCCAGACGAAGAGGAAGGCATCGCGGTCATACTCCGCCACGCGGCTGTGTTGAACACACTCCGCTTAACCCGCCAGGGCTTTGGCGCCTCTGAAGCGCTCAAAGAGAAAGACTTGAAGCGCGTCATAGAGGGGTACGAACCGTCCAAGGAATGGGCGGCCGCGACCATACAAGGGGAGCGACGGCGCCACGAGCAGAACGCGGCAAGCTCGCTCTCGAAGGCGCTCGGTTTCGCTGCTGAGGGGAAGTGGGGATCTGCGACCAGCACCCTCACCAACGTCACGCGGACTTACCCAGACACTCTGCTCCTGCTCATCCTCTCTGATGGCCGAGGCGCTCCCGAAGAACCCACAGGCCCACCCCCCTCAGAAGATCCCGTGGGCCCTGGAGAAGGTCTGGACCCCGAGGGGCCAGCCGTCCCCAGTCCCCCTACACCGAAATAATCAGCTGACTCATGACGACCCAGGCTCCCCACGCACTGGACGCCTCAGTGAGAGAGGCCGTCCTTGAGCTTGAGTCCATGAA
The DNA here is from genome assembly GCA_002719955.1 of Deltaproteobacteria bacterium. Classification (GTDB taxonomy): domain Bacteria; phylum Myxococcota_A; class UBA9160; order UBA9160; family UBA4427; genus UBA4427. Next base: position 20,504 of record PBFW01000034.1, read on the forward strand.
CTTCACCAGCCCGGAGGTGTTCCTGCTCCTCGGCACGGGCTCCGGTGACTTGACCCGGCTCCTTGAGGACCCAGCTGAGGTCTCTTTGAGCGAGCTCCCATCCTGCCCCAAGGCATGGATGGGAGGCAGCCTCTGCGCTGGAAAGATCCGTGGCGTCCGCATTTGGGTTCTAACGGACGCACCTCAGACTGGCGACGCCTCTTGGGCTCGCGCGTGGCCTGTCTGGCTGTCGAGGACAGCAGGCGCCGGCGCCTGCCTCGTCACAGCCGCCGGCTGCGCTCTCCCAGGGCACGACGACTCGGAGCTCCAAGACGGCTACCTCTTCGTGTCAGACCATCTCGCCCTCGACGGCTCCTCCGCGCTCCGCGGATTAGCTCGATCCAACTTAGGCCCGCTGTTCCCCGACCAAGGTCGAGTGCATGACGCCACGTCGCGCGCCGCTCTCGTCAAAGAGGGCGAACGAAGAGGCCTCGCCTGCTCCGAGGGGATCCTCGCGTGCACACCAGGGCCTGCGCTAGAGACCCCAGCTGAGCGCGCATATTTTGCCCAGGCCGGGGCCCAAGCTTCAGCACAAGACCTCGGCGCCGTCTTCCACGCGATGGCTCACAGCGGCCTCTGTGGCCTTACGATCGTCGCTTTGCTCGGCGACCCTGAGGCCAGCGTTGAAGAGCTCCTCGAGGCGTCCACCAGGCTCGCGCCTGGCCTCTGCGAGCTCATCGAGGCGGCCATAGACCCCCTCGCCGAGAGATCGCGCCAAGAGCTTGGAGAAGAGCTATGAGCCGCCGTGTCGCTGTCCTTGTCTCTGGCGGTGGGCGCTCGCTTGAGAACCTCGCGGAGCTCTGCGCCGCAGGCGCCCTCGACGCAGAGCTTGGGCTCGTGATCTCCAACCGCCCCACCGCCTTCGCGCTGGAGCGCGCAGAGCGGCTCGGGATCCCGAGCCTGGTCATCGACGCCGAGCGAGAGATGACCCCTGAGGCCTTCTCAGAGTCCGTCTTTCAGGCATCGGAAGACGCTGGCTGCTCCTTGGTGGTGCTCGCTGGCTTTCTCCGCTTCCTCCCCATCCCGCCCGCGTGGGAGGGACGCGTGCTGAACATCCACCCCTCCTTGCTGCCTGCCTTCGGGGGCAAGGGATACTACGGCGACAAGGTGCACGCAGCGGTCTTAGAGCGCGGCGTCAAGTTCACCGGATGCACGGTTCACTACGTAGACAACGTGTATGACAACGGGCCGATCCTCGTGCAGCGGGTCATCGATGTCCTGCCAGAAGATGACGTCCACTCGCTCGGCGCTCGCGTCTTCGAAGAAGAGAAGGTCGCGCTTCCAGCGGCCATCACAGCCCACTTCGAGCGAGCTCTATAGCGCTCTTCGCTAAGGGAAGAGGGAGAGGAGCCCCTCGTGAAGATCGGCCCTCAAAAGGACCGCCCTCACGGGGCCAATGGTGCACTCAGACCGACCCCCATCACCCCTCCCGACGACAAAATCCCGGGCCGCGCCCGACCCGAGCTCGAAGCGAACTCTGAGCTCATCCTCTAGGGGCGCGACGTCACCCCCTGTGACCCGATCGGTCGCGCGTAGAAACAGGAGCGGATCCAGCCAGGGCAGGAGCGCGCTCACCTCTCGGCCGCGCTCGTCCCTCCAGCGCCCTCTTGGACCGCGCGAAAAGCGCAGCGTCTCAGCGCCGCGCGTGATCACGAGGGCCTTCACCAAGAGCTCGTCAAGCTCGAGGAGAGAGAGGGACCACCAAAAGCTCGCGGGTCGTTCGATCCACTCGACGATCTCGTGGTCAAGCCTCCCGGTCACCTCGTCTCCAAAGCGTCGATACCAGACGAGCTCCTCGGCGCTTGAGGGCGCGGCCTCACCGACAGCGCCACCAAGCTCCCCCCCCGCTATCTCTAAGACCAGGGCCCGATCAAAGCCGGCGGCCGTGGGAGCTAGGGTGCCCTCGTTAAATGGCGCGAGCTCTGCGTCTCCGATCCAAGCCATGAGCGTGCGGACAGCGAAGGCCTCAGCGGGGACAGGCGCGGTCGCCCCCTCGCTCACGATCCATCCGTTGCCTTCGCGAGCGAGCCTCACAGTACCGCTTGGTCGCTCCAAGCGGACCGCGCTCACCTCAGAGGGCGCGACCCGAATGAGGCGCCGATCAATCATCGCTTCGAAGGGGAAGGTCAGGAGTACAGCGTCGCGAGCCCCCAATCGGTACACATCATCAGTCCCCTCTCGCATGCAAAACCAAGAGCCCTCCACTCTAGGCCTCCCCAAAAAGAGCACCTCGCTAGCGCCCCCGAGCCCCTTGAGCTCGATGCGCATCTCGGGCTCTGCTAGGCCATAGACGCCCAGGTCAACCTCGGGCTCTTCGATGTATGTGTCGAAGCTCAGGCGCCCGGCGCCCACTGAGACGAGCGATACGTCCATCGGGTCGAGCGCTGCCTCCAATGGCTCTAGGGACCGCCAGCTGGCCCCCTCTCGCCAGGCAGAGAGCTCCAAGCTGTAGGGCTCCTCGTCTAAGGAGTGCTGAACCCTTCCGGTGCGGTGCACCTCCGTGACCTTCGCCGGGTCGATCTGAGAGATCCGTCGGCTCCTGAACTCGGTGAAGTCCTTATCGACGGTGCTCGCGAGGTTGCGCGAGGTCAGGATCAAAGCGCCCTCCTGCAGCGCATAGATCCGGCTCCCGGTGGGATCAGGAGCACCGACGAGCAGCTCATGGCTCAGGTCTTCGCCGTCGACGAGCTCGGTCACCGTGAGCTCTGCCTGCGGAGGAGCCAAGCCGATCGTGTCGTGTGCGAGCGTGGGATCCGGAGGGGTGAGCGCGAGGTTCCCTTCGACCGCCTGCCGCAGGAGCTCGATCAAGCCATCGTCAGCCCGATAAGCGACGGGGTCGGTGATGTACCAAGACCCTGCAGAGTCCCGTTGGAGGCAGACCTCACCTCCGCGGGTGATGTTAGAGATGCGCATCTGCTTGACCCGCTCAAACTGCACGCCTTCAAAGAGCGGACGAGCGACCTCAAAGTCTCCGCGCTCCTCGCGCTGCGTCTGCCAACGGACGGCTAGGCCGACGAGGACGACCGCGCAGGAGAGGACGAGGAGGAGGCGGCGACTCACGCGAAGACCTCAGCTCGCTCGGCGCGAGAACCAGCGCAAGAGCCCGAGGAAGAGGCACAGCAGAGGCAGCCCGATCACAGTGACGCGGTAGATATAGAGGAGCTCCTTACCCTCACCGAGCGGGAGCACCCGGCGCTCAGGATCGCGGGTTGAGATCGAGACCCTGAACTCCCTGTCCGCTGCCCAGTTGAAGGAGTTCAAGAGCAGGTCCCTGTTGGTCTTAAACAGGAGATCCCCGAAGACCTCAGGCGTCCCGAAGGCGAGCACGCGCGCGTCCTTGCGAGCGGTGACAGCGTCTTCTGCAACCGGCGCCGCTTGCGCTAGCGGAAACTTAGAGATGATGGCGAGGGAGAAGGGCCCCATGAGCTCTTCGCCCTCTTTATAGATCACGTCGCCAGCTCCACTCGGCCCCGGCAGGTCAGCCCATGTGAGGTCGTCGCTCTCGATGAGGTCGAGGAGCACGCCCCCTTCGGGGCCGACGCCCCGCACGAGCGGGCGAGTGAAGACCATGCTGATCCGCCGGTCGCCGCGACGAATAGGCTCTGTGATCGCGTGACGCGCCAAGTGCTGAGATCGAAGTGAGAGGTTCATGCACTCTGGGCGGCCATGGAGGAGCTCACCAGACGGGCCCATGTAGGGCCTGCACACGATCCCAGCTTGCCGCAGGATTCCGTACTCCGCGAGCAGGTCGGGCAGTCCCCCCTCTCCCTCTCGCTCTTCATTTCCTGGCGCCGCGATGAGGCGACCGCCGCGGGCGACAAAGTCCCTCACCCACTGCCGCTCGACGTCGCTGAAGGGCTGCTGTGGGCCGATGACAGCGAGCACGTCACAGTCCGCCGGGACAGCCCCCACCTCGTCTGCGTCCCAGCGCGCGACGCTGAAGCCGTCTGTGAGGAGGGCCTGCTTGAGACGCCCGAGCTGCCTGTCACCGTCGGCGTAGATGTCTCGCTCCCCATGCCCCCAAGAGAACAGCGCGCGCGGCTCTCCCAAGGAGCTGACCTTCAAGAGGCCACGAACGAAGGCCTCTTCCCCTCGGTATGAGACGATCCTAGGCGGGAGCGTCTCACCGCCCTGGCCGCGCAGGGAGCCGAGGTCAACCTCAGCCACGTCACCTGCGTTCCCGAACAAGCGGATGGTCACGCGCCGCCCGCCGTAGGAGAGGACGACTGCGTTTAACGCATCTGAGGAGTCGCGGAAGCCGAGCTCGCGCATGCGTCGCTCGGCCTCTATGCGGCCCTCCACCGGCCCCTCTAGCTCGTGACGGGTGAGCTCGATGATGTCTCGCCGGCTCTCTTTGACCAGAGCGAGCAGCCTGAAGAAGCGGCCTTGTAGCTCAGCCCCGATAGCGGTCATCGGCTGCACGTAAGACACAAAGAACACATCCACCTCGAGGGTGTAGTTCGTGTTGACGAAGTCATCGAAGGCGACTGAGAGCTCGCCCAAAGCCTCCTGGTCGTCGAGCTTCAGCGCCTGTCGTTCGAAGTCGAGCCAGGTGCGGTCACCGGTCAGCTTGAAGTGCTCCTCAGGGCTAGAGGGCTTCGCGGGCAAGGCCTCGAGCTTGCGCTGCGTCTCCTCGTCAAAGGTGTTCTCCCCAGCCGAGGTGAGGTCCAAGCGGACGCGAACCCCGGGTCTCTCCGAGAGCCAAGTCAGTCCGATGGCGATCACGGAGGCGAGCAGCACCCCGAAGATGACTTGGGCTGTGATCCCGACCCTCACGAGCTTCCCTGTGCCTCTCATCACCACCACCTGCGTGACTCGACGACCCGCGACGCGAGGAACAAGAGCAGACCGATGGACGCTAGGAAGAAGACGATCGGCCCAGAGTCTAAGAGTCCGATGTTGAAAGACTTGTGGAAGTGCCCCATCACATCACCGAGCTCGAGCACGGTCTCAAGCATGCCGTCTTCTGACGGCGCGAAGTTGAGGAAGCGAGGGGTGACGATGAGCGAGACGTTGAACAAGAATCCGATCATCACGGCGGCGATCGAGTGATTCACCGTGGCGCTGGCCAAGATCCCCACACCACAAAAGAGCCCGCTCGCGAGGCAGGCGCCGATGTAGGCACCGATCAAGGGCGGCCAGTCAGGGGGCGTCCCGAGGGAGTGAAACGTGAGCCCATAGATGAGGAAGGAGCTCCACATCACGGCCATGAACGTGAAGGCAGCGAGGAACTTTCCGGAGACGACCGCGCCGTCACTCACTGGCGCGGTGAGGAGGTACTCCATGGTCCCGCTGCGGTACTCCCCTGCCAACATCCCCATCGTGAGGATCGGAGGCACGATCGCGAGGACCACCCAAAAGACCCAAGTGCCGCCGAGCATGGCCTCGAAGGTCGCGGTCACATCTCCACCTGAGCGCTCGAGGACACCCAGCGTGAACATCCCGTTCAGAAAAAGGATCACCGCCAAGAGCAGCCACGCCAGCGGGGTCGCGAAGAGGAGGGAGAGCTCCCTCCTATAGACGGCGGCGAGCCCCCTCATGATCCATCACCCTCAGCTTGATCGCAGTCCTCTGCGGGGCCTCCTGACGGTCCAGCCTCTGTGGGCTTAGAGAGGTCGCGGGTCGCGCCGCCGTCGAAGGGGTTCAAGGAGTAGATCTGCCGATCATCAGAGCCCTTTGGCTCCTCTGCCTGAGACATGGGGAGCGCTCCGAGCCCAGCAGGCTCCTCTATTGCCGGCGCAGCCGCGGGCTGGGATTGGGCCCCATCGGAGTCAGCGCCGCTGACCTCTGCGGCTTGGCCAACGGCGATGCGCGCGAAGACTTGCTCCAAGGTGGGCTGCTGATATGAGAGCTCTCTGATCGCCCATCCTTTGACATGCGCGAGGGCGCCGACGTCCTCTCGTAGGTCCTCGACAGCGTCGACCTCTAGGACGTGATGAATGCCGAGCTGCCCGAGATCTCTGACGCCGACCACCCCTCCGATAGACCTGAGCGACTGAACGGCTCCTTCAACGTCTGAGCCTAGGACGGCCTCAAGGCGAACGCAGCTCCCGCGCCCGAGGCCGCGCACGAGCTCGTCCTTTGTGCCGTCTGCAACGACCTTGCCGCGGTGGATGATGATCGTCCTAGGACAGACAGCCTCGACCTCTGGGAGGATGTGAGAGGACAGCAGCACCGTGTGCTCGCTCGCGAGGTCTCTGAGCAAGCCCCTGACCTCCTGTCGCTGAACGGGGTCTAGGCCGCTCGTAGGCTCGTCGAGGATGAGCACCTCGGGGTTGTGCAAGAGCGCCATGGCGAGCCCGACCCGTTGGCGCAGGCCCCGGCTCAGCCCAGCGATGACTTGCCGCCGGCGATCCGACACTCCGACGCGCTCGAGGACCTCGCCGATCCGAGCGGCGCGCGACGAGCGCGTCATCCCGTGCAGGCGCGCTTGCATCATGAGCATCTCTTCGACGCGCTGCTCCCCGTAGAGCGGCACGTTCTCAGGCAGGTAGCCGATCCTCCGGCGGACCTCCATCGAATCGCGCAGGACGTCAAACCCAGCCACCTTCGCGGCCCCCTTGGTGGCGGGCAGGTACCCAGAGAGCATCCGCAGGGTCGTCGTCTTCCCAGCGCCGTTAAGACCAAGGAACCCTACGACCTCTCCCTGGCCGACCTCAAAGGAGATGTCGTCCACAGCTACGTGGGCGCCGAAGCGGCGCGTGATTCCAGAAACTTCAATCACGTCGGCGAAGCGTACCGGCGCTCCCGTCGCCTCTCAACAAGGGCGGGGCATGACCGGCGCGGAAGGGAAGATACGCGAGACGGCACGCCGCGTGAGGCGGCGCGCCGTCGTTCTTTATCCTGAGCGGGTCCGCACGCGCTAGCGTGCGGAGTCGCGCATGACCTAGGCCTTAGGCTTTCACCTCGAAGTCAGCGTCCACGGGCTCATCCCCCCCCTCTCCGGCGTCAGCCTCGGGGGCAGCCTCCGCGCCAGGCTCTGCAGAGGCATCCGCTCCTGCCTGGGCGTACAAGAGCTCTCCGAGCTTCTGGGACTTCTTCCCGAACTCCTCAAGACCCTTCTGGATAGCCTCAGCATCGTCCCCTTCAGCGACCTTCTTGAGCTCTTCGCCAGCCTCACGGATCGACTTGACCTCGTCTTCGCCGAGCTTCTCACCGTGCTCTTCAAGGTGCTTATCTGTCTGATGGACGATCTGCTCGACTTGGTTCTTCAGGTCGACGAGCTCGCGCTGCTTCTTGTCCACCTCAGCGTTTGCCTCGGCCTCTGCGCGCATCCTCTCGACCTCTTCCTCTGAGAGCCCAGAGGCGTCCTTGATGACAATGGACTGCTCCTTGCCGGTCCCCTTGTCTGAGGCCTTCACGCTGACGATCCCGTCGGCGTCGATGTCGAATGTCACCTCAATCTGAGGGACTCCGCGTTGTGCCGGCGGGATGTCTGAGAGCTGGAAGTTACCCAGCTTTCGGTTGTCAGTCGCCATCTCACGCTCTCCCTGGTACACGACCACGTCCACGGAGGGCTGGTTGTCAGCAGCGGTAGAGAAGACCTGACTCTTCGAGGTCGGGATGGTCGTGTTGCGCTCGACGAGCTTGGTGAACACGCCGCCGAGGGTCTCGATTCCAAGTGAGAGAGGAGTCACGTCCAAGAGCACGACGTCTGAGACTTCTCCGCCGAGGACTCCGCCCTGAACAGCCGCGCCGACAGCGACGACCTCGTCAGGGTTCACGCTGCGATTCGGCTCACGACCGAAGATCTCTTCGACCATTGCCTGGACTGCGGGGATGCGAGTAGAGCCCCCCACGAGGATGACGTCGTCGATCTCA
>PBFW01000035.1 GCA_002719955.1 Deltaproteobacteria bacterium
CCGCCAGCGATTGATTGGTCGAAGTATTGACGATCGCCCCTCCTCCCCCCGCGATCATGGCCGGAATCGCGTGTTTCGAAGCCAGCATCGCACCACGCAGGTTTACGCTGAAGGAGCGGTCCCAGAATTCGACGGACATCGTCAAGAGATCGGCATCGCGCGCGTGTTCATGCGCAGCGGTCATGGCCGCGTTGTTGTGGAGCACATGCAGTCCACCAAATTCGCTCACCGCCGCCTCGATCACTCGTTCGATATCCGCTTCGAGGGCGATATCCGTCTGCCGCGCGATCGCCTTACCGCCATCCGCTCGAATCCCTTCGGCAACTCGTTCTGCACCCTCCCCGTCAAGATCCGCGAGGACGATGCTCGCCCCTTCCGCCGCCAGGAGTTCGGCGGTCGATCGGCCGATGCCGGATGCCGAACCCGTAATGATGGCGACCTTGCCCGCAACGCGCTCACCCATTTCCCTCTCCCCCGTCCCTTTTCACGACACACCGCCCGGTCGTCGACCCCAGATGCCAACCCAGAGCACATCGACATAACAGAAGCTCGGATCCTCGAAACATTCCATCAGCATCTGAAAAGAGGCCTCGGTATAGGCTCCGCGAAGCAGCGCCATTTCGCGGACATTCTCCATGGTCTCTTTTCGGTAGCGTGCTCGAAGGCTCCCCCCCGACACGATCTCGGTCATCGCACTCGATCGCAGGTCCCGGAGCCCCGCATCTCGCAGGGCTGCATACGTATTCCTGCCCGCAAAGGGGTCCATCCGATCTCCGCCGAGGACTCCGTCGAGATAGAACTGGAAGGTCGATGCGCCCGGATGCTTCGGATCGCAGACCTCGCAGGCGCCGTAGTCGGGCTCCTCGCAGAGGACCACCCCACCCGGGTGGACCGATTCGACGAGATTTTGCGCGGCGCCCGGAAGATCTTCGATGTGGGCGAGCAGCGCACGACAATGGGCGAAGTCGAAGTCCGCAGGAGCCACGGTGCCCTTAGAGAGATCATGGGTCACCACGCTGGTATTTGGTCCCGGGAAATCATCCAGAAAGCGAGGATCGATATCCACCGCAACGACGGTCCCCTGCTTTCCGACACGGCGCGCCAACTCGCGTGCGATCGATCCGGCTCCAGCACCGACCTCTAGGCAGCGCCAGCCCGCCTCGATCCCGATCAGATCGAGACGCGATAGCGTCGCCGGGTCGTTGATCGCCTGAAGTTTCTCGAGGCGTGAGAACTCTGCAGAGTGATCGACGGAAGCCAGCGCATAACGCATTTCTTCGGACATGAACCCGCCCTCCCACGTCGCGCTCCCCGCGACTGCCGGTCTCCACGGCCTCGAGATCACTGTGGCATGCTCCGCCACGAAGGTTCCGATGATGCCGCGCTTCCGAGGGCGCTGCCCCTTTCCATGAGGTCCAGATGATTCCCGTCTCAGATCGCTTCGCCCGCGCCCATCCCTTCGCCGTGTTCGTCGTCGCTTGGGCCGCGATCGCAGCGGGGGAGACGTCGACGACCGATCGCGATCCAAGGGTGCTGCCGGCGGGAAATATCGACTGGGCGACGCACGGAGGAAGCCCCCACGAAGAGCGCTTCAGCCCCCTCGACAGCATCAATAAAGACTCGGTTGCGCACCTGGGCCTCGCATGGTCCTATATGACTGGCTCGAATCGCGGACTCGAAGCCACTCCCCTCATCGTCGGCGGAACCCTCTACGCAACCGCTTCCTGGAGCGTAGTGTTCGCGCTCGACGGGAAGACGGGGCGCGAACTCTGGCGGCACGATCCCCAGGTGCCGGGCTGGAAGGCCAAGCACGCCTGTTGCGATGTCGTCAACCGCGGCGTCGCGTACTCGAAGGGACGGATCTATTCCGGAACCCTCGATGGCCGGCTCCTTGCGCTCGATGCGAAGACGGGCCAGCTCGTCTGGAGCACGCAGACCACGGACCCGGGACAGCCCTATACCATCACCGGCGCACCCCGAGTCGTGAAGGATCTTGTCGTGATCGGGAATGGCGGTGCAGAATATGGCGTACGTGGGTATTTCTCCGCCTATCACGCTTCCACCGGTGAGCTCGCTTGGCGCTTCTTCACCGTTCCGGCCAGCAAGGAAGGCCCCCATGAACACGCCGAGCTGAGCGCCGCCGCGGAGACCTGGCCAGCGGATGCACTCTGGGAATCGGGACTCGGCGGCACAGCCTGGGACGGCATGGCCTACGACCCGGAACTCGATCTCCTCTACGTAGGAACGGGAAACTCGAGCGTCTATGACCGCGCCAAACGCAGCCCGGGCGGGGGAGATAACCTCTTTCTCGCCTCCATCCTGGCGCTGCGTCCGGAGACGGGCGAACTCGTCTGGTATTACCAGACGACACCCGGTGAACATTGGGACTACACCGCCACACAGAACATGATCCTCACCGATCTCGAGTGGCAAGGACGCACCCGAAAGGTCCTGCTCCAGGCCCCCAAGAACGGCTTCTTCTATGTCCTCGACCGGGCGACGGGGGAGCTCCTCTCAGCCGAAAAGTTCGTTCACGTGAGTTGGGCTTCCCATGTGGATCTCGAGACGGGGCGACCGGTCGAGCGACCCGAAGCCGATTGGTCGAAGCAGGATCGCTATGTCGCCCCCTCACCGCCGGGAGGGCATAACTGGCACCCGATGAGCTTTCATCCCGGGACCGGACTCGTGTATCTCCCCGCGATCGAGTCGCTGTACCTCTACATGGCGAACGAGGCTTTTCGGTTTCGACCAGGACTCTGGAATACCGCCGAGGATTTCACGCGGCTCCACGAGACCATGGAGGACGCCGCGAGCATACGTTTTCTTCCCTGTGGTCTGACCCGACTCGTCGCCTGGGATCCCGTCAAGGCCGAAAAGGTCTGGGAAGTCCGACACGACTCGGGCATTCCGGGCGGAACCCTCGCGACCGCGGGCGATCTTGTCTTCCAGGGCTCGGGACTGGGCCGCTTCTCCGCCTATGAAGCGAGCGGCGGCCGACTCCTCTGGTCGAGCAAGATCGGCATCGACGTGATGGCGCCGCCAGTGAGCTATCGAATCGACGGCGAGCAATATATCGCCGTTCTCGCAGGTACCGGAGGATCCGCCGGCGCCCATGCCACGGTCTTCGACCACGATAATGCCGGCCGAGTCCTCGCTTTCAAACTGGGCGGAGAGGCTGCCATGCCGCCGGTCGCGAAACGACCGGAGCGAAGCGTGTCGGTTGCCCGCTTGCCGGTGCCCTCCGAGATCGTCGCCCGCGGTCGCCGGGTCTACGCCGAGAATTGTTTCACCTGCCACGGGATCGGCGCAAAATCGAGCGGACTCGTTCCGGATCTGCGTACGGCCACTCCCGCAACCCACGCCGAATGGGAGGCGATCGTGCGTGGAGGCATCCGCAGTGACAAGGGCATGCCCAGTTTCGCGGCCTCGGTCAGCCCGGCAGATGCAGAGGCCATTCGAGCCTACGTTCTCGAGCGAGCTTGGCACGAACCCGATCTCGTCGAGCGATTCCTCGACTTCGCAGCGGATCGCACTTGTCTCCCCGTCTCCTGGATCACCGACTGAATCCCCGTCCGGCTGAGGGGAAGAGGGTTGGCGCTCGCACGAGTCCGATCCATGGCAGCTACGCTCGACGATGAAGCCTGTGGTCTGCGAGTCCAGCTGCAGGGCGGAATCTTCCAGCGCCTCCAGGACATATCCCGCTCATCAGCGGTCGCCCTCCCGGAAATCCCGTGGATCCGTCTCCCGGTAACGCGGATCCGAAGGATCCCGCATCGGGGCGAGCAGCGCTTCGAGACCATTGGCCTTGATCACATAGAGCGTCTCGAGGAGTTCGCCGAGGCGACCGCGCGGATAGCCCTTGTTCTGGAACCAGACCAGGTAGGGCTCGGGCAGATCGATCAGCCGCGTCCCGGCATAGCGCCCGAAGGGCATCTTCATGCGGGCGATCTGGATCAGGATCTCCGGGTCCGGTTCGAGCAAAGCCCCTGTGCGAGCCTCTCCCGGCACATCTTTCGTTGCATTCTTCGGCGCGTCTTCCGGCGGCATCGACCCATCATGTCCCATCCGCGCAGCAGATGCCCGAATGCACCACGTTTGTCTATGATCCCGGCCCACCAAGAGAGGAAGCATGAGTCAGATCAGTCCGACCCACCCCCACAAACTCGAAAAGGTAGAGCAGTGGCACCTGGAGACCGACGTCGCGATCGTCGGTTTCGGCGGTGCCGGAGGCTGCGCGGCGATCGAAGCGGCCGATCAGGGAGCCGACGTGACGATCTTCGAGGTCGCAGCGGGGAGCGGGGGCTCGACCGCGCTCTCGAGCGCCGAGATCTATATGGGCGGTGGTGGTGGTACGCGTGTTCAGAGGGCATGCGGCTACGACGACTCGACCGAAGATCTCTTCAACTACCTGATGCTCGCCCAGGGCGACCTCGCCGACGAAGAGCGCATCCGGCTCTTCGCCGAGGGTAGCCTCGATCATTTCGACTGGATTGTCGGCCTCGGCATCCCCTACAAGGACTCCGAATTCGAGGGCAAGGCCATCGTCGCTCTCACCGACGATTGCCTCCTCTACACGGGCAACGAAAAGGCCTGGCCCTTTTGTGAGATCGCCAAGCCTTGCCCCCGCGGACATAATATCGAGGTCGAGGGGGACAACGGCGGCCCGATATTCATGAAGATCGTCACGCAGCAGGTCGAATCCCGCGGTGCGCGAATCGAGTACAACGCACGCGTCCTGAAACTCATCGCAGATGAACACGGTGAGGTTTTCGGGCTCGTGGTTCGCATCGATGGTGAAGAGCGCAATGTCCGTGCGCGCAAAGGCGTCATCCTCGCCACGGGTGGCTTCGCGATGAACCAGGAGATGTGGAGTCGCTACTCCCCGACGATCGCAAATCGCGCGGTCCCGATCGGCAACCCCTTCGATGACGGAAGCGGAATCCGAATGGGACAGGGGGCCGGCGGATCGCTCCTGCATATGGACCAGAGTTTCGTCACGATCCCCTATTACCCACCCGCATCCCATACCTTCGGCATTCTGGTCAACTCACAGGGCCAACGTTTCATCAACGAGGACGTCTACCACGCTCGTATCGCCGCCAACAATATCCAACAGCTGGAAACGGGTGAATCCGTCTACCTGATCATCGGCGAGAAGAACTGGCAGCAACCCAATATGCTAGGCGGAGAGATCGAGACCGCGGGCGACGAAATCGAGGAGATCGCGGAGGATATTGGCCTACCGGTGGCCAACCTCGCGCACACCTTCAACCACTACAACACCTTCGCGGCCAAGGGCGAGGATCCCCTCTTCCACAAGGCGGCCGAATGGCTCGAGCCCATCGAGCCCACGATCGCCGCCGTCGACATCACTCCGGGCCAGCACGGGATCTATGTCGGTTTCACTCTCGGCGGCCTCGAAACCAAAACCAGCGGCGAGGTACTCACAATGGACGGCGACATCGTCCCGGGCCTCTACGCCGCCGGTCGCGCGACCTGCGGTGTGCCGCGACGCGCCGAGGGCTATGGAAGCGGGCTCTCGGTCGGGGACGTCACCTTTTTCGGTCGCCTGGCCGGGGGCCAGGTCGCGCGGCGCGAGAGGGGCTGATCCGGTACGAAGACCAATCGAATAGGACTCGTTCTGGTGCGAGAGTGATGGGAAGAAGAGCCGTGATTCCAGTGGCCACTCGCCGCATACCCCTTCACCGAGCTCCGCGTATTCCTCGACCGAAAGCGCCGCGAGAATCGAGATGGGCGAAGGGCGGAATCGATTCGTGACGAATCTCCTGGTTCGTTGGGCTGCGGGTGCGCTCGTAGCGATGGTCCGCAGCGATGGAGCTATTTGGGCTCGACCGGCGAGAGCGCAGCGCCCCGGAGTTCTTCATAGGATTCGACGATGCATTGTCGATAGACATCGGGATTCGGCATCGCGTCCCGACAGGCCCAGAAGCTGAGCAACATCCGACCCTTCTTGTTCACGACGACGCTCGTCGCTGTGTGAAAGAGCGACACCCCGGGTACGAGCGGCCCGATCCCGAATCCCTCGACGCTCTGCGCCCCGGCGAAATAGAGGTCTGCGCTCGTCCCGGGTATATTCGTGAGCATCGTGTTGAAGGGCGTTGCGTTGAGTCCCAGGGAGGCCTGCACGCGCATCGCGGTCGTCATGATGCCACTCGGAACGGCCTCCATGAACTCGAGAGGAATCCGCACATCCGAAGCCTGGGCGTCCGCCTTGGCCTCGACCGCTGCCTCGTGAACCGCGCGAAGGCGGTCCATCGGATCCGCCACATCGGTGCGAAGCATCACGCCCATGAAGCCGATCACATTGCCACCGGTCCCCCGTTCACTCGGATCCCGCACGTCGATCGGACAGCCACAGGTCAGACTCTCCTCTGGCAATTCTCCGATCGACTCGAGATATTTGCGAAGCGCGCCCGAGACGATCGCGAGCATGGCGTCATTGATGGTCGCGCCGGGGACCTCATTCTTGATCGCTCGCACTTCGGCGAAATCGAGAGTGATGGAATCAAGGACCCGATGAGGAGAGATCTTACCGTTGAATCGGGTCTTCACCTTTCGCTCGCCGGCCACCCCGCGCTCGGCTTGCGGGAGCCTTCGGGTCATATTCTGCTGACCGACGATTCGCCGAACGAGGTTGAAGATCCGCCGCGGCTTGCGAAGCGCGTTCACATAGGCTCGCAACCCCAGCTCGACGGGCGTCGGCGGCGTGTGAACCACGCGCTGCTTTTCGGGCTCGACAGCCCGCGGCTCGGAGCCGAAATCGTGGATCGCGGCCTGCATCTCCACAGCGCTCGCCCCGTCCATCACAGAATGGTGGATCTTGTGGAGGATCGCAAAACTGCCCGGCGGAACCTGGGAGATCTCGCCCAGACCTTCGATGACGTACAACTCCCACAGAGGGCGAGAGAGATCGAGCGCTCGGGCATTGATCCGCGCGATCAAGATGCAGAGTTGGCGCCAATCGCCGGGCTGTGGAAGCGCGATATGCCGTACATGATATTCGAGATCGAAATCCTCATCGTCGACCAGATAGGGGCGATCGAGATCCATCGGCGCCGGATGGAGCTTCATCCGAAAAAGCGGCGAGAGGTGGAGTCGGGACTCGAGATGGCCGAGGATCTGCTTGAAGCGAACAATGCCACCCGGCGCCGTACTCTGGTCGTAGATCGCGACACTCGCGATATGCTGCGGCAGACCGAGCTTCTCGATTTCGAGAAACGAATTATCCTGTCCGCTCAGCTGTTTGAGTTCACCCAACTCCGACTCCTCGTCAAGCGCTCGGCCCGATCAGATCGCGAAAGGCCGCGCAAATTAGCACAGAGGCGGAGTTTCAATCCGGCCCCGAACGAGCCGATTCAGCCCTTTCAGAGCAAAATCGTGCTGAACTGCGGAGGGCCGGCGGTCGCTGCGGCGAACGGTCCGAACCCGCTGCGAGCGCATCGAGTGGAGCGGGGGGGGGCCGCTAAGCTCCCAATCTCCGTGCCAGCTCGAGTCCGCGATCCGCAAGTGGCGCGGCATTCTTCCCGAACTCCATCGCCTGAGCGCCCGCAGCGGTTCCCGCCCTGGCGCGACCAGCGATCCCGAACATGATTCCCGCGAGCCGAAAGAGTTGGAAAGCCAGGTAGAAATTCAGATTCTCGATTCCGGTTCGTCCTGTCAACTCGCAATATCGCGCGACGTACTCGTCCTGGGTTGGGATCCCCATCGCTGCCAGGTCAGCGTCGTCGAGCCGCGCAAATGGACCGTTCGGTGAGAGTCTCTGGGAGAGATGATAGGTCAAGTCCGCGAAGGGATGACCGAGGGTCGATAGCTCCCAATCGAGAATCGCAACGACCCGACCCTCGTCCGGGTGGAGGACCATATTATTCAAGCCGTAATCACCGTGGACGATCGTGGTAGACGGATCCTCCGGGATATTCTCCGGGAGCCACTCCATCAGGCGCTCCATCGATGCGCACCGCGCGGCCGAATCTCCTTCCTCGGAGAACGAACGGAGAGCTTGCTTCGACCAGACGTGGATCTGGCGCGCAAAATAGTTGCCCGGCTTTCCGTAATCGCCGAGTCCGATCGCCTGGTGATCGACCTGATGGAGCTTCGCGAGGATCTGGATCTGGGACTCGTAGAGCGAGCGCCTCTCCTCGGGCTCCCAATCGGGCAGCGTCTGATCGACGAGAATGCGGCCGACGACCCGGTCCATCAAATAGAATTCGGTCCCGATCACCGACTCGTCGTCGCAATAGAAGAGCACCCTGGGCACCGGGAAATCCGTCTTCCCGAGCGCCGAGAGAACCCGAAACTCACGGTCCGTCGCATGTGCTGAGGAGACGAGCTTCCCCGGCGGTTTGCGCCGCAAGACCCACTCGCGTGATCCGTCCGAGAGCAGATAGGTCGGATTCGACTGCCCTCCGACGAATTGGCGAATGACCAACCCACCCTCGAACGCGGCGAGATTCGCTCGAATATACTCTTCGAGCTTCCCCACATCGAAT
The DNA here is from genome assembly GCA_002719955.1 of Deltaproteobacteria bacterium. Lineage (GTDB taxonomy): Bacteria > Myxococcota_A > UBA9160 > UBA9160 > UBA4427 > UBA4427. Next base: position 8,511 of record PBFW01000035.1, read on the forward strand.
TCGTGTCGCGGGTCGACCTCCTGGATTCCGGTCCGGATCAGCGGCGGCTTTCCGGATTCCGTTTCTGGTGTGGCCCCGGGTGCCATCGCTCGCCCCTACCCGACCAACCAATCCGGGTGTCGGGCCTCGACCATTCGCCGCAGGCCATCCTTCCAGTCGACCTCAGCCGGACCGACGAGTTCCCGCATCCGACGGTTATCCGTCATCACGCTTTCGAGGGTAGTTTCGGTGTAGTCGAATTTGGGCGCGACGCCGATCAGCTCGCCAAGAAAGTCACACCACTCCTCGATCGCGACGTGCTCCTGGCCGCTCCAATTCACGATCTGTGCCGGAACAGAGGCCGACTGAACGAGCCCCGCGACCGTCCGGTTGATGTCGTCCTGATGGATCAGGGTGTATTGCGAGGGCTGGTTTGTGTGGACCGGGACGGGGGTTCCATTCTTGATCATCATCAGATGGAAATAGGGCCAGCCGCCGTTCGACCCGTAGGGCGTGTTGAGCCGCGTGATGATGGTGGGGAGATTGAACTCCCGCGCCGCATAACGTGCGACGACTTCGGCCCCGATCTTCGAGATACTGTAGGTCGGCATCATCACACGGTGATTATCACCGAGGGGGCTCTCCTCCGTGAAGGGATTGTGGTCATCCGCTTCGTAGACCCCCGTCGTCGAGCAGGCAAGAAAGCCCTTGGCGTTTCGGCAATGACTCATCAAGAGCCCCACGCCTTCGCTATTTGCGCGCAGGTCGGTTTCGAAATCCGGCGTCCTCGAGCACGCGAAATGGAGCACGTAGTCGAAATCATCCGGTAGGGCGGAAAAATCGCCCGTTCCGAGATCGCTCTTCACGCAGGTGATCCGCTCCGCTTCGAAGGCCGTTTTCTTGCTCTCGTCGGTGAAGCGCGCGGTTGCCCAGACATCATTGGCCCGGGCGAGATGGCTGGCGATGGGTCCGGCGACCTGACCGGTCGGGCCGGTCACGAGAATTTTCTGATCTTTCATGAGATGGCTCCTCCAGTGAGCGAGTATTCTTGGTTCATCTTCAGCCTCGATGGCGGGTCTCCAAGGGGAGCGCGGGCGGTTCGTCGAGCGAAGTGGTCGCGCCGGACACCAATTGGTTGGTTAGCGCAGCTTGGAGAACGCCGTCGGCACGAGGCCCCTACGCTCCCGTTCCGGAGCGATTTCAGCCAATTCGGCTTTCAGCCCCGAGTCGCCCCCATCCTCACCCTGCGGCCATTCGACCGCCCCCTCCGGCAGCACCCAGAGCTCCACGAGATCCATCACAGGACCGACCAGATAATGGAAGGACGTGACGAGCCGAGCAGACCCGGCCTTCTCCACCTGGTCCCTCAAGATTCCGAGGGCTTCGAAAGCACGGGGCCGATGCATCCCTCCGCTGGTCCGCACGATTCTCACATAGCGTCGCAGCCTCGTGCTCGCCGCCGCCGCACCGCGCGGAGCCCTTTCGGAGATGATCTCGTCAAGTCGCTCCTCGGGTGAATAGGGAGCGTGAATGGCGATACCGCGCGTCTCTTCGATGTCGATGTCCGCGAAGATCGTTTCGGTCGCCGAGAGGAAATCGGGATCGGCTCCGAAACTCATCATCGATTCTTCGATCTTCGCCATCGACTCATACCGATAAAGGGCGAAATCCTCGTTCGAGGTCCCGTCGGTATAACGAAACCCACCGACGACCTCGAAAAATGCCGAGGGCGGACTGACCACATTCGTGGCGTAGTAATCAAGGAAGCGCGCGTGCGCCGCAGGCGTCAGAGGGTGGGTCCTATGCCAGACATCAATATAGACGCTCATTCGACCGACTTCAGACTTCGCGGAGTACGACGAGCGGAAGCTCGCGCGGCGCACACATGGCTTGATATTGCTCCGTCGACTCGCCCATCTCGCTCAACGCCTTGAAAACCCGCGCGCGCTCTTCCCCGGCCGCGACGTGTGCCTCGATCCTCTTCGTACGACCCTTGATGCGAATCCTGGCATCGGAATGGGCGCGCACGTTATGGCACCAATGGGGATCTGTCGCCCCCCCCCCATTGCTGCCGCGCACGATATATTGCCCGTCAACCCTGAAATAGGGCAGACCGCAGCGCCGCCGTTTTCCGCTGCGAGCGCCCGTGGTATAGAGAAGCAGCGTCGGTTGATAGGGCAGCCCATTGGCATGGGTGTATTGCTTGGTCATCAGCGAGTAGCCCGTCAGCCACAGGACGAAGGTATCGATCGCGAGACCGACCTTGCCACGCAGGAGGATCAGATGGCGATTCCCACCGGAGGAAAACTCTTCCTTCTCGGCTGTCGACTCGGGGCGGTCATGGGTCGTGCTTCCCGCCCCGGGCAGATTCTTTGAAGTCATGAGGCGCTCCTCGACGGGACCACGCCCGTCCCATCAGGTTAGACAGGCCCGCGGCGGCTGTCTATTCTCCCCAAATCCGGTCGGGAGACGCCATGCTCCGCAAGATCAGAAATGCCATCGAGAAAACGCGCCTCCAACGCGATTGCCCGGAGCAGATCGCTCCCGCCGTAAAGAGCATGGATGCCATCGGCCTGGTTTTTGGGCGTGGCGACAAGACCATGCTGCGGAAAATGAAGGCGAGCGCACTCGGACGAAAGCTCCTCGATGAGCGCCACGATATCCTGGCGCTCATCTCGGATCGCGACTCTCTGCGGAGCCTGCCAGAGGGCAGCCTAGGACGCGAATATTGTCGCTTCGCGGAAGAGAGCGAACTCTATCCCGAGGTGCTGGCGAGGATCGTTCGTGAGGCCCGCGCAGAGACCGGCGGTTTCGTGCCCGAGTCGATGCCCGAAGCGGCCTATCTCCACGACCGCTTCAGGGATCTGCACGACCTCTGGCACACGCTGACCGGCTACGGAACAGACATGGCCGGCGAATGGGGAATCATCGCCTTCCAATGCAGCCAGGTCGACTATCGATCGATGCAGATCATGGCCTTCCCCAACGTCGTGAGAAATGCGATTCCCCGGCGGCCCGACCTGATCGCGACCTGGTTCCGCGCACGACGTCGCGGAAAACGAACGCGATTTCTGCTCGCCCAGGACTGGGACCGTCTGCTCCCGATGCCCCTCGAAGAGGTGCGCCGAGAACTCGGTGTCGAACCCCTGGGCGCCGCATATCGCACCTGGAATTATCCCGCGTCGGCACCCGCCCACGCCGAGTCCTGACGCTCGGACGTCTCCCTTCTTCCCGCCCAGTACGCGAGGGCGGCGCTCCAACTCGAGAGCAGAGCCAGCCCGCCGGCTTCGCGCGGTTCTTCGTGGAACACCGCCTGCATCTCGAAAGACGTGAAGGCTTCCTGAGGTGCACCGATCAGACTCGGTGCGAGGCTCACGAACCAGATCCCAAATAGGATCGCGGCGACAGCATTTGCGATCCGATGCGGTCGTCCGAGTGCGGCCGCAAGCGAGAGCACCGACGCGATCGCATAGCCGGCGATCCACGGAATCGGGTCCGGATCATTCAGTTGCACGAGAGCGCCGACCACGAAGAGCGCCGCAAAAAAACCCGCTGCGACCCTCATAGCCCCACCGGCCGCTTCCCGATCACTCCATCTGCCACCAACTTCATCATCGTCTCCTCCGACAACCCCAGGAGAGTGCCGAGAATCTCTTCATTATGCTCGCCGAGCATCGGAGCCGCACGCAACAATCTACGGTCGGAGAGGCTGGCGAAGCGAAAGGGATGGGTCGGTGTTGGAACGGCACCAACGAGCGCGTGTTCGGCAGGCTGAACGAAATCACTCGCCGCGATCGGTTCCAGCTTCGGGCCCTCGCGCGTCGGCGTCAAGACGGCGGCGGGCACACCTCGGTCGAGCAGCGCGGCGCTCGCATCCCGCGCGGACCGATCACGGGTCCATGCAAGAATCGCGGCGTCGATCTCGTCCTGTCCCGCACGTCGCCCGAAGGCGTCCGCGAAGCGGGGCGCCTCCGCCCACTCCGGACGCCCGATCTGCCTGACCAACGCCTGCCAATGGGCTTCGGTCTCGACTGAGATCGCGATGCGATTCGGATCACCGAGCGAATCGAGGCCCGCGCAGGCGTAGAGATCCTGCGGAACGAGGTGGGGTGAGCGATTGCCATCGCCCCGCATCAGTCGTCCGGTCTCATCGTATTCGATCACGATCTCTGCCGTCACGCCGAGCACGGCCTCGACCATCACCGACTCGATCGCGCAACCCTCTCCGCTTCGGTCCCGATTCTCGAGCGCCACGAGCGTCGCGAAGGCGGCGTGCAGACCCGCGAGTGGATCTGCGCAGGCGCGCGGCGTGAGGGGCCCCGCCTGATCGCCCGCAGAGGGCCCGTAGGATGTCATCCACGCGAGGCCCGAAACCTGCTCCATCGTCTGCGCGAAACCGACGCGCTCGCGCCAGGGGCCATCGAGTCCGAAGGCCGGCATGCGCACGAAGATCGCCCGGGGGTTCGCTTCCGCGATCCGCTCGGCGTCGAGTCCGAAATTATCCATCACCCGTGGCGAGAAATTTTCGATCACGACGTCACTCTGCGCGACCAGCGCGAGCAGCAGATCGATTCCCTCGGGCCGGGTCAGATCGAGGGTGAGCGAGCGCTTGCCCGCATTCGCCGAATGAAAGGTCGGCCCACGCTCCCACCACTGCTCGGTGTCGGGGGTCACCATCGTCCCAAATCGCATCCCGTCGGGCCTCTGGATCGATTCGACGTGGATGACATCCGCGCCGAGGCCCGAAAGCATGAAGCTGCCATAGGGACCGGCCCAGAAGGCGGTCAGATCCAATACGCGAAGGCCCGCAAGCGGTCGCGCCTCCGGACCGGCGCCAGAGATTCGGCCGGCCTTCTGCTCAGCGCGAGCCCCGGCGCGCCACCCGACCTGCGCGGCCTCGGCACCCGCATTCGAAGCCTCGTTCACGAGGACCTCGGTCATCGCCCGTGCATCAGCCATCGTCGGCGCCGCTTCAAAGGGTCGATGCGACCAGGTGCTCGAGCGATAGGGAATCCGGGGCTGCCGAAAGCGACCGCGCGGATTCGGAACGAAGACGCCCCGCTCGCGGAGATGGTCGATCTCGGTCAGCAGCTCACCGTTCCCGATCGGCGCCGCCGGAACCCGAAGCAGTTCCGAGCGTTCGAGCAACTCCGCCGTCGTGTACTGGCGCGTATAGTTCCGAACGAGTGGAAGCAATTCGGCAGACCGTTGGATCCGAGCGAACATGTGGTTCAGCTCGGCGTCGAGCCCAAGATGCGGCTCTTCGATCAGGACTGAAAAATCCTGCCATTGCTGCGGCGTGAAGATGCAGAAACCGATCCAGCCGTCCGCGGTGGGTTCGATCGAGGGCACGTCCTCGGTCGCATGCAGCCGCCACACATCCGAAAAGAAGCCCCAGACACTGCCCGCATTCGTGAGCGTCGGGGTGATTGCTTCGAGCTTCGAGATATCGACCCGCTCGCCGCGGCCATCACGGTCGGCCTTGCGCAGCGCCGCCAGCGCAGCGAGCCCCATACACGCTCCAGAGAGCCAATCCCCGACTTCGCCCCCCGCATGCAGCGGAGGCAACCCCTCCCTCCCCCGCGCCGAGGTCGAACCGCACCAGGCCTGTAGGGTGAAATCATTCGCCGGTCGATCGCTCCAGGGCCCCCCCCTGCCGAAGGCGGAGATCGAGAGCAGGCTCGCGCTCGGATTGATTCGCATAAGCGCCGAATCGCCGAGGTCTCGCACTTCGAGCCAACCCTCGGGCGCCGATTCCAGGACGAGATCGCAACCGACGTAGAGATCGCGCAGGGTACGGCGGCCCTCCTCGCTCTCGAGATCGAGCACGCAGGATCGCTTGCTCGTGTGCAGATAGCGAAAGAGCAGGCCATCCCCGGCCTCGTCGAAAGATCCCTTCGAGAAGCCACGCCGACGAAGCGGATCGCCCTCTGGCGCTTCGACCTTGAGGACGTCCGCGCCGGCGTCCGCGAGCAATTTGCTCGCGTATCCCCCCGCGACCCCGGTCGTGAGATCGACGACCCGAATCCCGACCAGGGGTTGGATGTTGCTTCGATCCGACAGCATCGACCGACTCCTCACCCCGAGACTACTGACTCAAACCGATCGCGCATATCGTACATCGCGGGAAATCCGATGCCGCCCACAGCGGGGTGGCTCGGCCCACCCGGGATTGGCTCACCCGATCGCGAGGAGTAGAATGACGTTGGATCGCTTCCACCGCTCGTGAGAGCCACCCTCTCGAAGCGTGAAAATCGCAGGGACCGCCATGAACGTCGCCCAGATCGAAATCACCCTTCGCCGCCCGAGCTTCGACTACGCATCGACCCCCCGAAACTGGATGCCCGCGAACCCGACCTTCGGCTACCAGTTGAATGGGGGCTCGCTCACCCTGCCCTATCTCGAGCCCTATCTGATCCGGGTCATGCGTCAGGCATTGGACTTCCTCGGTGACCGCCGCCCCGATCTCCACGAGGATATCCGGCTCTTCAACGGTCAGGAGGCGAACCACTTCCGGACCCACTCTCGATATAATGCGCTCTTGCGCCAACGTTACGACGGGATCGAAGAACTCGAACATGAAATCGAAACCGACTTTGCGCGAATGCTGCGCGAAGAATCCCTCGAGTGGAATCTCGGCTATTCCGCGGGCTTCGAGACGACGGGGATGGTGATGTCCCAGCTCTTCTTCCAGGACGTCGCCGAGTCCCTCGAAGGGGCGGACCCGGCGGTCGAGGGTCTCTGGGGTTGGCATCTCGCCGAGGAATATGAACACCGATGTGTCGCCTTCGATGTCTTCCAGGCCGTCTGCGGAAACTACCGCGAACGCCTGCGGCTCTTCTTCTTCCAGGCGAATCACCTGAGATCCTTCGGTGCGAAGGCCTCGAATCTGATGCGCGCCCAGGACGAGGCCGCCGGCCGTCTCCTGGTCACACCCGAAGAGCGAGCCGCCCACCAAAGAATCGAACACAAGCAGATGCGATGCGCCAAGCGGCGTATCGCATTAGCACTCTTGCCGTGGCATAACCCCCGTCGACACGCGCCACTCTCTTCAGCTGACGTTTTTCTGACACAGCTGGAGTGGGGCTAACAGAACCGCGCAGCAACCCGATCGTCGAGGCCCGCCAACCTATTTGGGAGGCATTCGGATTCCGCCATCGACGCGAACCGTCTCGCCATTCATGTAGGGATTGGTGATCAGCTCGATCACCATCGAGGCCAATTCATCACCACTACCGAGGCGCTTGGGAAAGAGCACGCTCTCACCGAGATGCGCCTTGAATTTCTCGGAGCCCTCCCCCTCACCGTAGATGGGTGTATCGATGAGCCCCGGCGCGATCGTATTGACGCGCACGCCAATCGCGGCGAGATCGCGTGCGATCGGAAGTGTCATGCCGACGACGCCTCCCTTCGAAGCCGAGTAGGCCGCCTGCCCGATCTGGCCATCGAAGGCGGCCACCGACGCCAGATTCACGATCGCACCACGCTGGCCGTCCTCGTCCACCGGCTCGCTCGCCGACATCGCAGCAGCCGCCAAACGCAATACGTTGAAGGTACCGATCAGATTGACGCGGATCACGAATTCGAAAGCCTTCAGATCGAAGGGCTTGCCCTCACGATCGACGGTGCGTGCTGCATTGCCGATCCCGGCAGCGTTCAGAACCGAGCGCAGCGGGCCTAATTCCGTCGCAGTATCGATCGCCTTCTGGACCGCTTCCTCGCTCGAGACGTCAGCCTTCACGAAACGGCCCCCCAGCTCCCTGGCAGCGGCTTCGCCCTTCTCCTCGTTCATATCAAGGACGACGACCCGTGCGCCGAGCGCGGCGAGGCGCTGCGCGGTCGCCAACCCGATTCCAGAGGCCCCCCCCGTAACGAGGGCCGACGTTGCGTTCAGATCCATCTATTTTCTCTCCATCCTGATTATTCGATCGTTTCGACCCCGGCACCAAGATCCCGCAGAAGCCGCTCGAAACCGCGCCGAGGATAGACGTTTGAAACACCTATTTGTAGGTGTCGTGTTGTAGGTGTCATGATGGACCGGTCCATACCATGCGGGTGCGGCCCGCGAGAGCCGTTCACGCTTCGACCCCGAATTCGCGGAACGCGTCGACCGCGCTCTGACCAGGTGAAGCGATCCAATGACGCCAGACCTCGCTCCCGCTGGGAAGCGTCATCCCAAAAAAGAAACGCCCCGATCACTTCCGATCGGGGCGTTTCCTTCAGATCCGCTCGCTCACACGAAGTCGCAATCCACGACCGCGATCAGAAGGTCGCGATCAATGGAGCGATCAGAAGACTCACGACGCTCATGACCTTGATCAGGATCGCCACGCCCGGGCCCGACGTATCCTTGAAGGGATCACCCACCGTGTCGCCGACGACCGCCGCCTTGTGCGTCTCGGAACCCTTCGGATGACCCTCGAGGCCACCCGCTTCGATGAATTTCTTCGCGTTGTCCCAGGCACCACCCGCGTTCGCCATGAAGAGCGAGAGCGAGGCGCCGACGGCCACCGCGCCAGCGAGCATTCCCGCCAGCGCTGCCGGACCGAGCAGGAAACCGATTCCAACGGGAGCCAGAATCGCGACACTGCCCGGAAGCACCATCTGGCTCAGCGCGGCCTTCGTGGCAATATCGACGATTGCCGTTCCATCCGGATCGGCCTTGCCTTCGCGCAGACCGGGGATCTCGTCGAATTGACGTTTGATCTCCTCGATGATCGACTGCGCCGCCTTACCGACCGCGATCATCGTCGATGCACCGACCGCGTAGGGCAGACAGGCACCGAGCAGGAGTCCGATCAGGATCGGCGCTTCGTCGAGCTTTAGAACCAACTCTTCCATGCCCGACGTGACACGGACGTGATTCACCTCGAGGATGAAGGCGCTGAAGAGTGCGAGCACGGTGAGCGTTGCCGAACCGATGGCGAAGCCCTTGCCGATCGCCGCCGTCGTGTTGCCGACCGAGTCGAGTTCATCCGTGATCGCGCGAACGTCCGGACCGAGTCCACTCATCTCCGAGATCCCACCGGCGTTGTCCGAGATCGGACCGTAGGCATCGACCGTCATCACGATCGCCGTGCCAGCAAGCATGCCGACCGCGCCCATCGCGATGCCGAAAAGCTCCATACCCTCCGGCATGACTGCGTTGGCGGTGTAGCCGACGGCCGCGACGATGAAGAGAGAGACGACCGTGGATTCCATTCCGACCGCGAGACCGGAGATGATGCCCGTACCAGCACCCGTCTTCGAAGCGTCCGCAACGCGCTCGACCGGTGACCAGGCCGTATAGAATTCCGTCACGAGTCCGATCAGTGCGCCACCGATGGCCCCCGCTGCAAGCGAGTAGGTCACGGCCTGGCTGACGCCCAACATGGGCATGATGATATAGGCCACAACGCAGATAATGATCGAGGGAACGATCAATGCGGCCCGAAGCACCATCGCAGGCGCATTCTGGCGAAGGGTGCGAGCGATGAAGATGCAGACGATCGAGACGATCAGACCCACGCCCGCCAGGAAGACGGGAAGCGTGACGGCCAGGAATCTAGCCTCCTCCGCTGTCTGGCCACCGGTAAAGAGGCCCAGGATAAATTCGATCTTGGCGGTCAGCGCGATGGCCATCGTCGCGACGATCGCAGCCACCAGGGATTCGTAGATATCCGCGCCCATGCCGGCAACGTCCCCCACGTTATCCCCCACGTTGTCAGCGATGCCGCCCGGGTTGCGCGGATCGTCTTCCGGAATGCCTTCGACGACCTTGCCAGCGATATCCGAGCCGACATCCGCGGCCTTCGTGTAGATGCCGCCGCCGATGCGCGAAAAGAGTGCGATCGAAGAGGCGCCAACCGCGAAGCTGTGAAGCACCGTCGCCAGATGGGGGTGGGTCGCGAAGACGTAATAGAGACCACCGAGTCCGAGGATCGCGGTCGCAGCGACGAAGAGCCCCATCACGGCCCCCCCGTCGAGTGCGGTCAGAAGCGCATTCGGCTTCGAGCCCTCCCGAGCCGCCTGACACGTTCGCACGTTGGCAAAGGTCGCGGCCTTCATTCCGATGAAGCCCGAAAAGAGGGAGAGGAAGGCGCCGAAGAGGAAGCAGCCCCCGGCCAGGAGGCCGGTGCCCTCCCCCTGGAAGGCGAAGAAGAGGAACGCGAAGACCGCGACCGCGTAGACCGCGAGCACCTTGTACTCGCGCATCAGGAAGGTCATCGCGCCCTCCCGAATGAACGAGGCGATCATGTTCATCGTATCCGTGCCCTCGGGCAGGCCCTTGACCCGGAAATAGAAGAACACCGCGACTATCAGGCCGACCACGCTGGCCGCCAGGGACACCATCGTCAGCTGTCCGATCAATTCACTCATCGTCGATTCCATCCTCTTGGATTACGCGTCGTTTTCGATGCGACCGTCCGTCCTGGCGTCGCCCGCTTGGCTGCAACCAGACCGGGGCCCGTCGCATCGTGGATCACCCCGCCGGGCCATCAGGCCGGTCCCGCAGTCGCATCCGTCCTGTTTCAGTCATCCGGTTTCACCGGCCCGCGCCCGCGCCCGCTCGCTCTCGCCGACTCCGATCTCGCGATCGGACCCGGCCGAGCCGAGGGGGAGAATCCATGGACGACAGATCGAGGTCGAACCACGACCAAGGTCGAGCCCATCCCGGAACCCAATGGGGCGCTGGAGATGAACGATCCCGGGCAGTTAGGTAGCTACTCCCGCGGGCTGGGGCAACCAAATCGCCCGTTTTTTCAGGGCTTTGCGATGGCTCCACGCCGATTACGACCCGGCTTCGGACGGGGATCCGAGGCGATCCGACCCGATCCGGGAAAGCCCGACGCCCCGAGGGATGATCCCCTACGTAGAAGTCCGACCGGCGTCGAACGCCGCCCCCTTCCCGTTGGATCAGCGTTCGGAACCACGCCGAATCTCCCGCTCGCGAAGGCTCGATCTAATGGGAGGCTCTTTGGACGAAGAAAAATCCCCCCGTCGTAGCCGGCCTTCCGGATATCGGAATATTCCGGGATCTGACCCGAATTCGTCATCACGGATCGCCGAATACTGGAAAAGACCGTCGATCCGTCCACGACCGTCTCGTTGGCGCCCAGCGCTTCGAGGAAGGCCGCCTCGAAGACCGAGTGGCCCGCCCACCCCCCGGAATCGCTCACCGGCTCGAGCCCCCCCCACCAAATCCCGAGCCCGGGCCCCGCCGCCGGCAGGCGTGCGCAGTTGCCACCGAAACGGCTCTCGGCACGCCCCGGCAAGCCGTTGTTCCAGGACTGGGCAACCGCATCGACACCAACGCGCGGCCGCTGCTGCCGCGTCGGGGGCAGCACACACGTGCCGATGGCGACGTCCGAGGCAACTTGCCAATCGTTGCTGATACCGTCACCCGAG
>PBFW01000036.1 GCA_002719955.1 Deltaproteobacteria bacterium
CGTGATCCCGCCCGCGCCTTGTGGATCCGACCCCGCGGCGTGATTCCGGATGACCCGGATCTGCATACGGCGATCCTCGTCTACGCGACCGACCGGACATTGATGTCGACGGCGATCCTCGGATCCGGAGGGATCCCGGGAAAGACCTTCATGGGTGCGAGCCTCGACCACGCGGTCTGGCTACACCGACCGATTCGCCTCGACGATTGGCTCCTTTTCTCGTCGGTGAGCCCGGTGGCCAACGCGGCGCGCGCATTGATCTTCGGCGCACTCTACCGGCCGGACGGGGTCCAACTCGCGTCGGTCGCCCAGGAAGCTCTGATTCGCAACAGACGTTAGGCGTTCACGACCAAAAAGATCGCGACTCGCCAGAGCAAGTCCAATCGCCGCCCGAGCGGAGCGCCACTCAGCGTTTCGGGGCCTTCTGGGGCTTCGGACCAAAAACGACCGACTCGATTTCGAAGGCATGAGCTTCAAGGCTCTCCCTGGGCACGAACTCGTGGGACACGATACGCGCAGCCGAGAACACGTCGCTGGCCACGATTTCGAGAATCCCGAGTGTCGCCGGTGTGGCTGCCAGAGAAATCGACTCGACATCCCGCCCCATCGACACCTCGGCGTCGGCTTTCGCCTTGTTGATCGCCGCCAGAGCAGCGACCGCAATCTCGAAGCTCTCGCCGTGGGCCGGAGCTTCGATCCCGTCGAAGTCACCCTCCGCCGGCCAGGCCGCTGCGTGAATACTCCGAGTCGCTTCATCGACCCCGGAAAACGCCTCGTCCGCGAAAGCCCAGCTCCAGATCTCTTCCGTGATATAGGGAAGCGTCGGCGCGAAGAGGCGCAGCAGGACCGAGAGTCCGAGCCGCAGAGAGGCCAGCGCCGAGCCGCTCGCGGCGGCCTCTGCGCCCGTAGCGCCATCCGCGAACCCACGCGCCCGAACCTTCGCGAGTTCGAGATAGGTGTCGGTGAAATGCGTCCAGAAGAAACTCTCGATCTCCTGAAGCGCATGTGCGTATTGATAGGCGTCGAAGTTCTTCGTAGAGTCGCGGGTCAGCTTCCTCAATTTTGCGACGAAGGCACGGTCGAGTTCCTGCGTGATCGGTTTCGTCTCGCCGGTCTGGGAAAGAACGAATTTGGCGGCGTTGAACAACTTCGTCACGAGTCGCTTGCCGATCTTCCAGATGTTCTCGTCAAAGGCCGTATCCGCGCCGGGCCGTGCGCTCGCCGCCCAGTAGCGAGCCGCATCCGCTGAATATTTCTCGATCAAGGGGAGTGGTGTCGTCACGTTCCCCTTGCTCTTCGACATCTTCTTGCGATCGGGATCGAGAATCCAACCGGAGATGAGCGCGTTATGCCACGGCACTTCGTCCTCGTGAAGCATCGCCTTGGCAATCGTGTAGAACGCCCAGGTTCGAATGATATCGTGCCCCTGTGGTCGCAGATCCGCAGGAAAGAGACGTGCGTGGCGCTCTTCGTCCTCACCCCAATGCGAACTGATCTGCGGTGTCATCGAACTCGTGAACCAGGTATCGAAGATATCCGGATCTCCCGTAAATCCGCCGGGCTGCGCACGCTGCGCCTCTTCGAACCCCTCGGGCGACTCCGTGGTCGGATCGACCGGCATCGCCGCGAGCTCCGCAACGATCGGATGGTCGTAGTCCGGGCAACCCGCGTCATCGAGCGGATACCAGACCGGAATCGGCACACCAAAATAGCGTTGGCGGCTTAGGCACCAATCGAGGGAGAGATTCTGAGTCCAATCTCGATAGCGGGCCCACATATGGGGCGGATGCCATTGCAGTTCCTGCCCCTTGGCCAGGAGTTCGACCTTCTTGTCCATCAAACCGCAGAACCATTGGCGCGTCGGCAACAACTCGAGGGGCCGATCGCCCTTCTCGAAGAACTTGACCGCATGCTGGATCGCTTCGGGCTCCTCCTGAAGTGGCGCGCCTCTCCCCGTCGCGCTGTGCCCGGTTTCGCTCAGGAGTTCGACCATGCGCGCCTGAGCCTGCTTGATGTTCTTGCCCGCAATCTCCGCGTAGGCCGCGTTCGCCTTCTCGGGCGCGAGACTCTCGAAGGGCGCCACCCCGAAATCGATTTCTTCGAGCCGTCCATGGGGTCCGATGATCTGGCGCAGGGCGAGGCCCTCTTCGCGCCACCATTGGACATCGGTCTGGTCGCCGAAAGTACACACCATCAAGATGCCTGTTCCCTTGTCGGGATCCGCCAGCTCACTCGGGAAAATCGGAACCGGCGCGTGGAAAACCGGTGTGACCGCGCGCTTACCGAAAAAGGGCTTGAAGCGATCATCGTCCGGATGAGCGGTGACCCCGACGCACGCCGCCAACAACTCGGGCCGCGTCGTCGCGATCACGAAGGATGATTCCTCGCCTTCGATGGCAAATTCGATCTGATGAAATGCGCCCGGCAGCTCGCGATCCTCGACCTCCGCCTGAGCGACGGCACATTGGAAGTCGACGTCCCACATCGTCGGGGCATCCGACGTGTAGACATGCCCTTTCTCCCAGAGGTCACGGAAGGAACGCTGGGCCGTACGACGGCAATGGTCATCGATCGTCTGATATTCCTGGCGCCAATCGACCGAGAGACCCAGACGGTGCCAGAGCAGGCTGAAGGCGTCTTCGTCTTCCCGGATGAGGTCGTAACAAGCCTCGATGAAATTGGGACGCGAAACGAGCCGGGCCGGCTTCTTGCGCGTTTTCGCCGACGCCTGTTCGAAAACGAGCCCCGCTTCATAGGGCGTATTCGGATCGCAACGAATATGGAAATAGTTCTGGACGCGGCGCTCCGTGGGGAGACCGTTGTCGTCCCAACCCATGGGATAGAAGATATTCATGCCCCTCATGCGCTTGTAGCGCACGACGACATCCGCATGGGTATAGGAGAAGACATGTCCGATATGCAGCGATCCCGAGGCGGTCGGCGGCGGGGTGTCGACGACAAAGGTCTCTTCGCGCGATCGGGAGGGGTCGTAGTGATAGACACCATTGCGCTGCCACTCGGCATCCCAGCGGGCTTCGACAGCGACGGCCTCGAAATGCTTCGGAAGGCGGGCGGGATCGATCGATCGCACGGGGATTCGCGGCGAAGCGCCGCCGGGCGTCTGGGGCTCACTCATCGGATTCTCTCGGGATGCGGCGCCGAATCGGTTAGAGCACGTGCGCGCGGCGGGGAAGGTGGGTGAAGGGAGCAGGATCGAAAACGCGCGAGCATAGTCCAGCTCGCCCCCGGGTCGCTCGTCCGACGTTCACCGAGAGCGATTCGGGCTTCCACCGGGAATCCGACCCACACCGGAAGCGTGGGCATCCGCGGGCTCGGGTCACCTCCTCGTCCGACCGACAAGCTCGTCATGCTCTTCGGAAAACGCAAGAAGAAGGCGCCCGCGAACCCGACGGGCGAGGACACACCGACGCGCGAGGCGTCGAACGCTGAATCCGCAGACATCATTCTGGCGGATCGCGCACTCGATTTCATGGCGGAGCTACTGCGCATCTTGGGCGAGCACGCCTTCGACATCAACGGGATGAGCGCCGAGAAGATCGAGGCCTATTTCAAGACCTGGCGCGGCACCTCCTTGTGGGCGTCCCCCCGCCAAACCGAGATTCTGGAAAGGACGAGGAGGGCGAGCAGGAGAGCGCCTCCACCAAACGCGATCTTCCCGGCTTGCGCCGGGCTTTCCTCGAACACCGAGAATGCGAGGCCGAATACGTCACGAACTCACTCGGCAGCTTCCGCGATGCCGCGTGGGCCTTCATCTCCGGCCTGCGCCGCTCCCTCAGCGTCGAACAGAACGCGGATCGCCGAATCGGTCATCGCATGCGCCGGCTCGAGGGTGCGGTTCGAGGCGGCGCGGAATTCGCGATTGTCCTGCGCGACATCACCCCGCCCGTCGCCACCGACCCGGCCAAACGCGGCATGATGGCGATCCGCAACCTCGGGGCTCCCTACGAGGGCCTCGACGAACCAGTCCGGATCACAATCTCGATGGGAATCGCGCGACTCCGGCCGGGCGAATCCGCCTCTTCCTGGATCGAGCGTGCGGGCCGGGCGCTCTACCAGGCCAAGGAGGGCGGGCGGGGCCGAATCGAGGTCGACCCGATCGACCTCGACGAGTCCTAGGCCTCGTCGAGCCCCTCCCATCGCGCATGGGAAACCCATACCCCCCGGGATACACCCGGAATCAAAAACGAATCGGCGGGGTTTCTCCGGCGGCATCTTGCCACGGGCGGATGCGCCCCGTACTCTTCTGCGCCTCTTGAGCCCTATAGCCTTTGACAGCCCTTCCGCCTCGTCCGCGGCGGTCTGGGCGGAGCAATGCCTTCGAATGGCGAAGAAATCCCAAATCAACCGAGACAACCGACGGCACGAACTGATCGCAAAATACGCCGATCGGCGCGACGCGCTGCGCAAGATCCTCAAGGATCCGAACGCATCGATCGAGGATAAGCTCGAAGCCCAGAACGGTTTCGCGAAGCTACCCCGCAACTCCTGCTCGACCCGCAAGAATAATCGCTGCGCGATCTCGGGTCGATCGAAGGCCTATTACAACAAGTTCGGAATCTCCCGCATCGCCCTGCGCGAGCTCGCCCTTCGTGGACAGCTCCCCGGCGTGCGCAAGTCGAGCTGGTAAGAAGACGAACCCTCATGAAACCTGAAATTCATCCCGACTATCACAAGGTGATCTTCATCGACTCCGCCACGGGCAATGAGTGGACCAGCCGCTCGACCGTGACCTCGAAGGAGACGCGCGAACTCGACGGTGAAGACGTACCGGTCGTCCGTCTCGAGATCTCCTCCGTCAGCCACCCCTTCTGGACCGGCAAGATGCGCGAACTCGATGCCGATGGGAAGATCGACCGCTTCCGCAAGCGCTACGGGACCAAGAAGTAGCGAGCGCCAGCCACTTCTCTTCGGTGACCGATTCGAGGACGAGGGATCCCAATCGTGGGATCCCTCGTTTTCCTTTGGGACCCCGACCGGCGGCTCGCACGGATCCGGCGCCGCCCGTGACCTTCGCGTATCGTCCTGAAACCGGGTGGAGCGAGCGAGTCTCGTCCTGACGGCCGAGATCGGTGACGCACTTCGGTGGCCCACCACGAGGGAAACTCCATGTCGATCCGCACCGCCACGTCCCTGGTCTCGATCTCGCTATTGCTTGCGATCGCCTGTGGCCACCTGATCTTGATGCGCCCGGCCGCGGAGGATTGGGAGCCCGATGTCGCGGTCGCGGAACGAAGGAGCGCGCCTGCAAGGGCCACCTGCGCGAATTCGAACCCACTCCGACAGGCTTTCTTCGGCGACCTGCATATCCACACCAAACACTCGATGGACGCGCGTGCGCGCGACATGCTCGGTACGCCTAACGATGCGCTCCGCTTCGCCCGCGGCGAAGCGATCGGCTTCGGACCCTTCGACGCCGCAAACAAGGGCTCCCGCCGCGCCCAGCTCGAACGCCCACTCGATTTCGCGGCCGTAACGGATCACGCCGAATGGATCGGAGAGATCGGGCTCTGCACGACCCCGGGCTCCGCCTCCTACGATTCTGAGAGCTGCCGGGGCTTCCGGGGCGAGATCGAGGTCAGGCCCCCGATCCCCGGCCTGAAGGGGCACGGAACCATGACGGCGATCATCGGCCTCTTCGATCGCAAAAGGGACATCTGTGGCAGCGACGGCGCGCTTTGTCGCGAGTCGCTGCTCGACGCGTGGCGCAGCACCCAACGTGCGACGGAGCGCTGGAATGACACGACGGAGAGCTGCTCGTTCACGACTTTCCATGGCTGGGAACACAGCTATTCCGTCAACATGTCCAAGGTCCATCGCAATATCATCTTCCGAAACGCGAGCGTCCCCGAAATCCCGATCTCATCGCTCGAAGCACCCGATGCGATCGATCTCTGGGATCGACTGGACGCCCTCTGCACGAATGCCGGCAGCGGTTGTGAAGCCCTCACCATCCCCCACAACCCGAATGTCTCGAATGGCCGAATCTTCGAGATCTCCTGGAAACGGGAATCGCGAGGGGAGCAGCGGCGACAGGCGAATATTCGCGCGCGCATGGATCGCGTCGTCGAGATCATGCAAGTGAAAGGCGAGTCCGAGTGCCAGAACGGGATGTTCGGCGTCGTCGGAGCGGAGGACGAGCTCTGTGATTTCGAGAAGCTTCGGGCCTTCAAGCAGGAACGCCCCGAAGATTGCGAGGAGGGGATCGGTTCCGGCGCCCTGAACGGAAAGGGCTGTCAGTCACGTGTCGATTTCGCGCGCTACGCGCTGATCGAGGGTCTGAGAGAGGCGGAGCGGATCGGCATCAATCCCTTTCGATTCGGCTTTATCGGAAGTACGGATGGCCACAATGCCAATCCAGGGGACGTCGAGGAAAGCGACTGGCAGGGCTGCTGCGCGAACAAGGATGCGTCGGTTGAAAAGCGCCTCGACACGACACCGAGCTTCGGCGGGGCGGGCCCGATCGGCCGCAACCCGGGCGGGCTCATCGGCGTCTGGTCCGAGGAGAACACCCGCGACTCGATCTTCGATGCAATTCAGCGACGGGAGACCTTCGCCACGAGCGGCACGCGCATGACACCGCGCTTTTTCGGCGGTTGGGATCTTCCCGAAGACCTCTGCGAACGGGGCGACCTCGTCCGAGCCGGGTACGAGATGGGGGTGCCGATGGGAGAATTACTGAAATCGCCCGATCAATCCGGACTGGCGCCCACCTTCGCCGCGAGCGTCGCCCGTGATCCGGGCACCCCCGAACATCCCGGCGGCCTTCTCGATCGTCTCCAGATCATCAAGGTCTGGCATGGCCAGGATGGCCAATTCCATCAGTCCGTCCATGATCTCGCCGGCCGACTCGCCGGCACCGAGAGTCGCGAGCCCGCATCCGTCGATCTCTCCAGCTGTAGGCCCCAGGGAGCGGGGCACGACCAGCTCTGTGCCGTGTGGACGGATCCCGCATTCGACGCGGAGCGCGCTGCCGCCTACTACGTTCGCGCCGTGGAAAATCCGAGCTGTCGTTGGAGTTGGCGCAGCTGCCTCGAGATTCCCGATGGCGAACGGCCGGTGGGATGCAGCGACCCGGAGATCCCCCGCGTCATCCAAGAACGGGTCTGGACTTCACCGATCTGGTTCGAGCCGGCGCAAGCTTCCTGAGCGGCAAGCCTTCGGCCGAGACCGATCGCGAAAACGAAAATCGGCGGCTGGGGCGGCTGGGGCGGCTGGGGCGGCTGGGAAAAGACTAACGTCCCGACAGCTTGCGACGGATCTTGTTCTTGATGCTCAGCGCCCGGGGCTGCAGCTTGCTGTCGTCCGTGTCGAGAAGGAAGCTGTCGAGGCCCCCCTTCTTCTGCACGGTGCGCAGGGTGCGCGTGGCGATATTCAGCGAGATGCGCTGACCGAGGGTCTCGGACTGAAGCCTGACCTTCTGGATATTCGGTTCGAATCGGCGATTGGTCGCGCGCTTGGAGTGGGACACGTTGTGTCCGTACTGAACCTTCTTGCCTGTCAATGCACACACGCGAGCCATGCCATCACTCCGCCGGATCTCACCGCTCCGGCCCTTCGGGGCCCGCTCGGGTGACTGATTCGGCTTGAATCGAGAGGGGCGCGAGGCCTTCACGGCCTTGCGGGAGCGCAGTTTTTAGCGAGAGGCCGCCACGGGGTCAACCGTGGCGGCCCTGGAAGTCGCCTTCCCCAGGGGCAGGGCGGGGAAGTTACCCCTCAGCGGGCCGCTGGAACCGACTCGTGCGCAGTCTGAATCAGCGAGGCGGGAATCGAGGACGTCGCGAGTTCCTGTTTCAGGCTCGCCAGTTCGGCGCGAGCAGATTCACTGCGGGCCTCATCCCGAAAGCTTCGCAGCCTCACGCGAAAGGCGTCGCCCTCCTCGCCGAGTTCCCTGTTCACCTCGCCCTCCAGCACCGCCCGGGAGATGTGTTCACGCACGTTCTCAAGGGCATCCATCTCCGCATCGATCGAGAGGCCCTCGATCGCCGACTGGAGCCGCCGCCGGGCGCGGGCGTTCGCCAGGGTCGCGAGCATCCGGCCCTTCTCCCGCACCAGCGATCGGATCTCTTCACGAAAACGCACGAGATTGGTCTTGGCCTCCTCGGCCTGGGCGCGCACCTGGTCGAGCTCCTGCTCGGCCCGTTCGAGATCCTCGAAGAGCGCCTGCTTGCGGGAGATGAGTGTGAGCGAAGTCTCCTCCTCGCCCCGGCGAACGGAACGACGCACATCATCGTGCAGCCGGGCGATCTCCGCGCGACGATCGGCGATCTCACTCTCGAGCTTGTTGCGCATGTAGAGAATGCCGGCGACGGCGTCCTTCAACTCGCGGTATTGGCGCACACGCTCGGCGATCGCCTGTTCGTAGACGACGTCCGGTGCCTGCTGTTCCCGATCGCGCACCCAAGAGCCGAAGAGGCCCCCGAAGAGACTGCGCATTCGGGCGAACATGCCGGGTTTCTGATGGGACATCTTTCCTCCTTCGCCGGATGAACCGGCTAGTCGCGGGCGCGACGGCGAAACTCGTCGGCCCGGAGGCCGAGCTCTCGAATCTTTTGCTGCAGGCTCTGCCGCACCATGCCGATCGCATTGGCCGTCCGGCTCACGTTCCCCTCGTGTTCCCGCAGCGCCTGCGAGAGAAACTGGCGCTCGAAGCCCTCGACCGCCTGTCGCTTGGCGTCCGCGAATGGGAGATCGAGATCGGGCGTGGGGGTCTGAACGTCTCCGATGGACGCATCGAGCTGGAGGTCGCATTCACGAATCTCCGGCCCCGACGCGAGGACCGCGGATCGTTCGAGAACGTTTCGTAACTCACGCACGTTGCCCGGCCAGCCATGCCGAGAGAGTCGCGCGAGTGCACCCGCGTCGATCGTCTTCTTTTCGCGATCGAGTCGTTCTGCGACTTGACCCAGGAAGCGCTCGGTGAGCGCAGCGAGATCTTCGATTCGCTCACGCAGAGCAGGCAATTCGATCTCGATGACCTTGAGGCGATAATAGAGGTCCTCACGAAACTCTTTGGCCCGCGACGCCCCCTCCAAATCGCGGTGGGTCGCCGAAACGACGCGCACATCGACCTCGATCGTCGTGGTCGAGCCAACCCGTTCCAGCTTCCGCTCCTCGAGCACGCGCAGCACCTTGGCCTGGGTTTCGAGCGCCATATCGCCGATTTCATCGAGAAAGATCGTCCCGCCGTGGGCCGCTTCGAAGCGACCGATCCGCCTCGCGTCCGCGCCGGTGAACGCGCCCTTTTCGTGTCCGAAGAGTTCGCTCTCGACGAGCTCGCGATTGATCGCAGCACAATTGACCGCGACGAAGGGGCGGGAACGGCGGGAGCTCGCCGAATGGAGCGCCTGCGCAACGAGTTCCTTCCCCGTCCCACTCTCGCCACGAATCAGGACCGATAGATCCGTTTCCGCCACCTTCTGAATCGTTTCGAAGACCCGTCGCATCGGCGCGCCCGAGCCGATCAGCTGATCGAACCCATAATCGCGCTGAAGTTGCTCACGAAGCAAACGATTCTCGCGCTCGAGGCGATGTCGCTCGAGGGAGCGCGCCACGACCACCCGAAGTTCGTCATTGTCGAAGGGCTTCGGTACATAGTCGTCCGCGCCGCTCTTCATGGCCTCGACCGCGATCTTCTCGCTGCCGTGGGCGGTGATCATGACGACGGCCGTCTCGGGCCCTTCTTCCTTGGCGGCGCACAGCACGTCCATGCCGCTCGCCCCACGACCGAGGGCCAGGTCGGTGATCACGAGATCGAAGACTTCATTTCGAATTCGCTCCGTCGCGATCTCTCCGTTCTCTGCCAGCTCGACGTCGTGTCCCTCGCGCGTGAGCAATCCCTTGAGTGCGAGGCGAATCGCATGTTCGTCTTCGACCACGAGGATCTTCGCACTCATGAGCCCGCCTCCCCCGGCGAGGACACCCGGCGGTGCCGCGGAAAGGTCATCACGAATTCAGTCCCGCGCCCCCCTCCGATCGGAGGGGATTCGAGGCCGATGGTTCCCTGGTGGTTATCGACAATCTTGCGGCAGAGCGCGAGGCCCAGACCGGTCCCGTTCTCTCGCGATGTGTAGAAGGGATCGAAGATGCGACTGCTCTGATCGGGATCGATCCCGAGACCGTTATCCGCGATTCGCACCCAGACTTCGGTCCCTGCCAGGTTCTCGCCCATCGTTACCCGAATTTCGGGTCCCTCGATCTCGCCCCCTTCGAGCACATCGATCGCATTGGTCACAAGATTGATCACGACGCGCCGGAGCTGCTCGGGATCCCCCTCGAGTCGTCCCTCCGCATCGTATTGTCGGACGATTTCGATCCCACCACGGCTCGCCCGGTCGCGAAAGGTTTCGATGGCGGACTCGAGGATGTCTTCCATCACGACCGGCACGACGCGAGTCTCCTCCTCGCGGGCATATCGGAGCAGATGCGAGATCGACCGCTCGACACGCTCCAGCTCCGCGACGGCGACCCGGGCGAATTCTTCCTGGTCGACATCCCCCGCGTCCTCGCCCAATTGCTGAACAAGACTCTTGGCCGCGGTGATCGGATTACGGATCTCGTGAGCGATCGAGGCGGAGAGCTGTTCGAGGGAGCGATGGTGCTCGCCCTCGAGATTGCGCCGTTCGCTCGTCACCCGTGTGCGCACCTGACGATGGATCTCTTCCTGCACGAAGCGCTCGTGGAGCTGGGGTTCGTAGAAGACCTTGAATGCGCGGCGCCCCAGGCTGACGGCGAAGTAGATCAGCGAGATCACCCCGAAAAAGGGTACGAAGATCAGCATCGGGATCGTGATCGCCGCCGCGCGCAGGGCCTTGCGCGAGAGCGCCAACTTCTTGTCCGCCAGACGCCGAGCCAAACGGTAGGCGCGTTCGTCTTCCGAAAGCAGCGACTCGTCGATCGCTTCGCCCCCTTCCTGCGAAAAGGCCTCATCATCGTCCAACCAGAGGTCCTCGCCCCACCATCGCCCTCGTTGGCTACCCCGGCGACCGCTACGATGGTGCCACCTCCGGGATTTCTTCTCGTCCTCGAGCATCCACCCCTCCTCACGGCACCTCCCCCGGTGCCTAGCCTCGCCTACCGGATCGAATACAGCGTCCGCGTCACGATCCCGACCGTAGTCGAGCCACATCGCTTCCTCCTGATCCGCCAAGAGGTTAGTGCTCATCATCAGCGGCTCCTGCCGGGCGAAATTCTGCGTTCGGGTCCTTCGGAAACGAAAGGATGAATTCGCTTCCCTGGCGCTCATCGGTCAGCAATTCGATGCGACCGCCATGGGCCTCGATCGTCTTACGAGAGAGCGCCAGCCCGAGTCCGGTTCCGGCGTCCTTCGTCGTATAGAAAGGACTCCAGATCCGCTCTCGATCCTCGCTGGAAATCCCGGAGCCATTATCCACGACGCGTAGCCAGATCTCGTTCCCGGCCAGGTTCTCGCCGCCGATCACATCGACCCTACCGAGCGCCGTTCCGACTTCTCGAACCGCGTCGATCGCGTTGGAAATCAGATTCTCGATCACGCGTCGAAGCTTTTCCCGATCGCCCCGCATTTCGCCGGCCCCATCACAGTCGAGCACCAACTCGACACCCCGCGAGGTCGCTCGGTCTCGCAATCCCTCAACGGCCGTGCGCACAATTTCGGCCAACACGATGGACTCGAAATGCGGCTCCTCGTCCCGCGCATAACGCAACAGATGGGAGATCGACCTTTCGACGCGGTCGAGCTCGGAGAGCGCAAGACTGGCGTATTCGAGGTTCTCGTCCGCCGCGGGATCTTCGCCCATCTGCTGGACCAGGCTCTTGGCGGCGGTGATCGGATTGCGGATCTCGTGGGCGATCGAGGCGGAAAGATCCTCGAGGGAACGTCGGCTACGCGTCTCGACCTCGCGACGCTCCGTCTTGACGCCTCGGGCGGATCGGGTGCCGACCTCCTCTTCGACCCATCGATCGCGCAGCCGCGGTGCGGCCAACGCGACGAGGTAGTGGCAGAAGACGGCAATGCCCCAACCCAGGGCGACCAGTATCGCGACCCGCAGGCTGCGGGTCGCGACAAGAACGATCCCGATCGTCGCGGCGTAGACCCCGAAATGGCTCAGGAAACCCAGACGCTGATTCGCCCGGCGGCGAGCGAGGCGCAGCCGGTGGCGATGCTCCCTTTCCTCGGGGCCGAGATCCGACGCGTGGCGACGGCGGTGCCCCCCACGACAAAATCTGCGCGCGCGACGGCGGACCTTTCGCTCGCTGCGTCTAGGCCGTCGCGCTTCAGGCTCCGTCTCCCATTCGACCTTTGGATCGACCCCGCCCGTCCCGAGCCCCCCCCCGCTAGGTAGTCGACCGAGCCCCCGCGAACCGGACGCTTCGAGACCGTCGATCCCGTCGCGCAAGAGGTCGCGCAGGGCGTCGAGCATCCTACGGCCATCGCTCATGGCAGGTCCTCCGAGGGGCTCATCGCAAAGCGCGCCGGCCCGGGCGGGCGGGCGCGCGGACTCGAAATGATGGAGGGACCGGTTCATGCCCATCCCCTAGAGCAATCGCCGTGCCCGATCCGGAATCGGCTCTGCAGACGCTGATCCCGGTGAGGCCTCCCGAAAGGGGGCAATGATATGCAGCAAGAATACTGCACTGCCGGACGAAGACTGCACCCCGCGCACTGCGCCGAGGATCCGTCCGGCACAGAGCAGCGATCTCCCCGAGGGCGAGTCGAATTTCGAGGGTTCGAGCATCGAAGCGGTCCTCCATCCCGAAACCGTCCCGCTATGCTCGCCGACCCCGTGCTCGCGTGGAGAGATCTGTGATCACGATCGACAGGAACGGTTTCGTCCCTCCCGGCGAAAAACAGATCTTCGGGGGGCCTCGAAGAAAGTCACCGACAGGGATGTACTCGTCCTCGTCGCTGGCCGGCCGACGATGACGACCTATCCACACAACTGATTCGGAGCCTTCGTGCCGCCCCCCAAATCCTTCTCCCCCGCTCCACGATTGCCCACTCTCGAGGGTCTGCCCCTTCACACACGTTCGCTCACGGTCGCGGTCAAGCGCCTCTCCGAAAGGCTTTGGCAGGCCCGTGGCGACGTGATCGACCTGCGAAAAAATGGCTTCGTCCCCTCGAATCACGATCTCCAACCCTCGGGCGTCATCCACATGATGAGTATCGAGCTCGATTTTGATCCCGATACGCTGACGATCGAAGAAATCAGGATCGACCAGCCCTTCGTCGCGGTCGAAGCGTCCAAGGCCACGAAGGGCGAATGTTGTCGCGACCCCGCGCCGCGCCTACTCGACCTCAGGGGAGAGAAACTCGACCCGGGATTTGCGAAGAAGCTGGGAATCCTGTTCGGTGGCGCGATCGGCTGCTCCCACCTCCTGACGCTCTTCCAGCTGATGGCCTCGACTCTCCCTCGCGCGGTCGAGCTCGAACGCGCACGCAGCGAACGAGAGAATTCCATCCCCGAATTGGGCGCGCGCTTCTTCCGTCGCAGCGTATTCATCGACGGACACGAACGAAGCGCCGAACTCCTCGATGTCGTCATCCAACTCGCCGATACACATGCACGTCCCCTGATAGCGGGGTCGCGAGTCACCGAACGGCTGGCCCTCTCCCACGAGGTCAAGACTTTCGCATCGATCGACCGCAAACGATTCACCCTCGTCCGCCTCGAGATTCGCGAGCGTGAGCGAAACCATGAAGACGTCGGTCACGCCCAGTGGATCGATCGGACCGAGCTCGTTTCCTCGCTCACCGGCGCCCGTATTATTCCCGGAATGGCGGGACGAGTCTTCAAGCTCTTGGGCGGAGAGACCCGATATCGGCCGATTCTGGACAACCTGCTGATGTTCGCTCCGGCCTTCCTCCAGGTCACCGCCGCCTTGATGGACGAGTATTTCGAGAATCGGGAGAAGGCCGGCAACCGGAAGGCGGGAATCAAACCTGCGGTCACAGACCTCGGTGGGAATTCCGATAGCTGTTATATGTGGCGAAGCGGAGGCCCGATCCAGCGCGCCTGGGCCTCGGGAAGAACCGGCGAGACCAAAACCTAGTCGGCGCCGAATCAGAGCCGACGAAAGACGAGCAACTTGTTATTGGCCGGCAGGTCGTTCGTCTCGACATGCGTCAGGCCATGGCGGCCAGCGGTCTCGATTACCGCCTCGAGATCGCGCACGCCCCAGGCCGGGTCGCGCCGGGCGAGACTCAAGTCGAAGGCCGCGTTGCTTGGCGAGATATGCTCGCCAGCGACCTTGAATGGACCGTAGAGAAAGAACAATCCATCCTTCCGCAGCACCTGAGCCGTCCCGCGGAAGAGACCGAGCCCGACGCTCCAGGGCGAAATATGGATCATGTTCGCGTTGAAGACCGCATCGACCCCAGCTGCGTCGACCGGCCAATCCCGGAGACAGGCATCGAGCGCCACGGGCCCAGCGATATTGAGGAGCCCAGACTCCGCGACCCAGCTCGCGACCGAGTCGAGCCCGGACGGATCGCGATCCGTCGGCAGCCATTCGAGATGGGGCATCTGCGCCGCAAAAAAGACGGCGTGCTGACCCGTCCCACTCGCGACCTCGAGCACTCGCGCCGGATCGACGAGCCAACGACGAAGCACTTCGAGAATCGGCCCACGATTTCGATGGGTCGCCGGGGCATCTCGTTTGGACATCTGCGCCCCTTCGCCCCCGGACTCGGACTTCGAGCGCGCAACCCTGCGCGCGGAACGACGGCCCTACCGAATCGAGGCGCTCACTCGAGCCTCGGGCAGCGAATCAGTCCGAGTTCAGTTCGTCCCCGAAATATCCGTTGCCCTCGACGAAATCACTTCCGATCGGAATCTGACGCGTGTTGCCCCAGTTCTCATCCACACCGGATTGCCCGATCTCGCCGCCCGAACAACGGATGAAGGGGTATTTGATCCGGACCAGTCGCGAACACTCGCCCCCGATGGTCGACTGCTCTGGGGGGGAACTCAGATCGATTCCCTCGAGCGCAGCGGCCGGGGACGGGACGGCGAAAGAGGCGAA
Source organism: Deltaproteobacteria bacterium (assembly GCA_002719955.1). Classification (GTDB taxonomy): domain Bacteria; phylum Myxococcota_A; class UBA9160; order UBA9160; family UBA4427; genus UBA4427. The sequence goes on from PBFW01000036.1 coordinate 15,022, forward strand.
AAAAGAGGCGAATAGGGTGGCAGCGAGAAGGCGCGGTGCGCGCTTCCAGACAGGGCGTTCCAGTCGCGCAGCAACATGATTCAGCATCGGTGTGATCCCTTGCGTCCTTCCCCTCCCCCGATCCCATTCTCGCACGCCCGGTGATCAAAACTCAACTCCTCTCTTCGAGCGATCGGGCCCCGGAGGATTCGAGTGGCGCTGCGGCGGAGGAACCGACCTTCCGGTGGGTCAGCATGAGCAGCGCAGGCGTCACCGTCACATCGAGCACGAAAGCCAGGCCGATTGCATAGGCCGTCGTCAGGCCGAGATACCCCAGATTCGCCATCGAGGAGAATCCGAGCACCGCAAAGCCTGCGACCAGCACGACCGACGTGAAGAGCAGCGCCCGCCCGGTCGACTCCATCGTCAGCTCCACCGCGCGCTCGGGGTCTCCCGTCTGCACGAGATGCCTGCGAAACCCCGATATGAAATGGATGCTGTCGTCCACGGCGAGGCCGATCGCAATACAGGCGCCGAGAATCGTAAACATGTCGAGTTCGATTCCAACGACGACCATCAGGGCGAGCGAGGACAGGATCGGAATCAGGTTCGGCACCATGCTCACGAGGCCCGCTCGCAGGCTACCGATCAGGATGATCATGATCGGCGTGATCAGGGCGAGAGCGAGCGAATAGCTCTGAAGCAGGCTCTCGGAGCTCGCGGAAGCGACGCGCGCAATCATTGCGACGGCTCCCGTGAGCGTCACCTCCGCCGTGTCACCCATCGTGGCCACGATCCGATCGCCGACCCGGTCGATGAAGCGCTGCTTCTCGACACCATCCTCCCATTTGGTCAGGATGATCATCCGGCCCTTGCTGAACTCGGTATCGACTAGATTCCCGAGGTCGTCCGCACCACTATTCTCGAAGAGCAAGAGTTCTTGTGCGACCAGCGCAGGGTCCCCTGGGATCGCATAATGGTCCACTCGGTTCTCGTTGAGCGCCTGGTGGGTCTCCTTCAGAATCGACAGGAGCGACCAGGTCCGCGTCACGAGTTCTCCCTCGGAACGAAGCGTCTGGACGAGTTCGTCCATCTCCTCGATTCGCTCGAGGACCTCGATCTCGTGCAGGCCGTTCACTCTGCCGGTGTCGATGACGACCTCGAGTGACTGCATCCCACCCAGCTCTCGATCCGTATAGAAAGTCCCCATCCGCAGCCAATGATCCGCTGGGAAATAGCTCATCGGATCCGCGGAATAATCGAGTCGCGGCAAGAGCGCGAGAGAGACCACGGCCAACAGGACGGCGGCCCCCATGAGTTTCTTTGGATGACGAATCGAGGCCCGAGCGCAAGCCGAAAGAAGAGGATTTCCACTTTCGACCCCCGACCGGGCACGTGCAGCGCTCAGCGGAAGGAGTGACAAGCATGCAGGAAGAAAGATGAGTGTGTTAAGGACCGTCACCGCGACCCCAATCGCACCGGTGATCCCCAATTGATAGGCCTGTTCCATTTCGGCGGCGACAAAGGACACGAGGCCCGCGATGGTCGTGAGAGCGGTCATCAGAATGGGCAGGCCTACATGCCTGAGAGCGATTTCGAGTGCACTGCTTCGGTCGTCGACCACCGCGAGCGCGCGAAAGAAGATCGTGAGCAGATGGACGGCATAGCCCACCCCCACCGCGAGCATGAAAGAGGGCAGAATCTGGGTTGGCAGACTGATGGGAAAACCCATGAGCTGAGCGAGACCGAGCGTCGAGATCAGCGAGAGAACGACGACGGCCGAGGACAGGAAGAGCGGCGCCAACCGGCGAAAAAGGGCGACGATCATCAGACCGACGAGTGTGAGTGCCCCTCCGAAGATTAGCGGGATATCCTCCGCCATCGAACGCGTCAACGCGAAGGCGACCAGGGGCTGTCCGGTCAGATGAATCGTCGCGCCCTCGCGACGATAGCGATCGACGACCTCCATCAGGGCACGACTGAACTCAGAGTTTTCGCGCGCGCTGAGAAATTCACGCGGCGCGGGATCTTCCGCCTCTGCGAAACCCACGAGTTCGCCGCCACCCTCCTCGTCGGCTTTGGCCGTCGAGTAGGCGAAGGATTTCACCTGCAACGCCGTCACCCGCCCGTCGGCAGAAATGACCGAATCGATATAGGAGGGCGTCGAGAGTACGCGAGTGCGAAGCGCAGCGAGTTCGACCGCGTCCCTGGGCATTTCCTCCAACAGATCGTCGACGACGAGTTCGTTCCCTCGCCCGTAGACCGAACGAATATTCACGAGGCTATTCACCTCGTCGAGATGGGGGACCGAATCCTCGATGTCGCGATGAAGCGCCTCGAGCCAGGCGAGAAATTCGAGATCGAAGACTTCCTGCGGTTCGATAACGATCAGGATCAGCTGATCCCGGCCGAACTGATCGCGGAACGCATCGTATGCGGTCTTCGTGGGATCGCCGTCGAAGAGATAGTCTTCGCTCGACGTCTCGATTTCCATCAAGGGGATGCGGGTCGCGAGGACCGCCGTCGTCGCCAGGACCAATACGATCCAGATCCAGCGGTATCGCACGACGATGCCGGACCACCAACAAAAACCGTCTTCGATTTTTTCGCGGATATCTGCGACGAGCCGGGTACCTCGTGCGGTAGCCCATGATGTGTAGCAAGCCCGGCAATCGAATGCGCGTGAAACCAGAAGTTCACGTTAGTCGGGAATAGAGCACTGAACGAATCAATTTCGGTCGGAATCCACGTCCTGGAACACATTGCTCGACCGAGATGTGCGAGGGAGATCGCCTCTGGGGAGATCAACTCGCTGGCGAGGGCTCGCCGTCTACAGATTGGAGCAACGGCTCAAAGCGTGCCTTGTCCGTCGCCTTGATATAGGCGTCTTGAGGCGTGACCTTGCCCTCTTTGGCGAAGGCGAAGAGCACATCGTCCATCGACTGCATGCCCTGGCTCTTCCCCGCCTGGATGATCTGGCTGAGCATGGGGGTGTTGCCATCCCGAATAATGTTTGGGAGACCGGGTGATTTCAGCAAGATCTCATTCGCCGCGATTCGCCCTCCCGTGTCGGCGCGGGGGAGCAGGAGCTGTGACACGACGCCCGCGAGTGACTCCGAGAGTGACAGGCGAATCATGTTCTGTTCTTCCGCGGGGAAGGCGTCGATGATGCGATCGATCGTCTTGGCGGCATTGTTCGTGTGCAGCGTCCCGAACACGAGCATCCCCATCTCGGCGGCCGTCACAGCAAGACTGATCGTTTCCATCTCCCGCATCTCACCGACGAGGATCACATCGGCGTCTTGACGGATCGCTGATTTGAGCGCAGGCCCGAAGCCCTGCGTATGCAAGCCGACCTCCCGATGAGAAAACAGACAGTTGCGATTCTGGTGGACGAACTCGACGGGATCCTCGATCGTCACGACGTGTCGCGAATAGGTCTTGTTGATCTTGTCGATGATCGCTGCAAGGGTCGTGGACTTTCCCGAACCGGTCGGACCGGTCACGAGGACGAGCCCTTCCTCGAGGTCGGCGAGATCGCAGATCGCCTGCGCCAGATTCAGGTCTTCGAGCGAAATGATCTCTTCGGGAATGAGCCGAAAAACACAGGCGGCACCGGTCTGCTGGACGAAATAATTGGCGCGAAAGCGCGCCACGCCATCGAGGCTGAACGCGAAGTCGAGATCCCCCGTCGCCTCGTACTCCTCCCAGCCCCGTCCCGAGGCCACTTCCCGCATCATCGCGCGCAGCGAACCATTAGGCAGAATGTCTTGCCCCTCAATGATCCGAACGGCGCCTTTTGCGCGAAAGCGCGGTGGCTCTTCGGCGACGAGGTGAAGGTCGGAACCATCGTTCTGCTTGATATGAATGAGCAAGGGATCGATTGCAGCCACTGCGTTTCCTTCGTTGAGATGCGTTTCCTCGAGAGGACCCATCCTCTCGTTCGTCGGGGAGATAGCTGGACGGCCCAGAGTCGTCCGTCTCGACCCTCACGCTCCGGCGGTGATCAACTTTTCTTCCTCGGCGAGCGAAAGCGCGACATCTCGCGTGACCCGACCCTCGGTAACGAGCTCATTCAGGGACTGCTCGAGCAGATACATGCCATGGGCTCGACCCGTCTGCATCGACGAACGGATCTGGACGGTTTTCTCGTCGCGGATCAGGTTTCCGATCGCGCGGTTGATCACCAGAAGCTCGAGGGCGGGAATCCGGCCGCCGCCGTCGGCGGAGGGCACCAGCCGCTGAGAAATGACCGCCCGCAAGGACTCCGACAGCATGGCGCGCACCTGATCCTGTTCGTTCGAAGGAAAGGCCCCGATCATGCGATTCACGGTCCGTACCGCATTGGCCGTATGCAGGGTCGCCAACACGAAATGACCGGTTTCGGCGGCTGTCATCGCCAGACTGATCGTTTCCAGATCGCGCAACTCGCCGATCACGATGATGTCGGGGTCCTCTCGCAGAGCACCGCGAAGCGCGCGGGAGAAGCTCGCCGTATGACTGCCCGCGTGGCGCTGATTCACGAGACAGCGTTTCGAGGAATGGATGATCTCGATCGGATCTTCGACGGTCAGGATATGATCGTCTCGGCTCTCGTTGATGTGGTTCACCAATGCGGCGAGCGTCGAAGACTTTCCACACCCGGCCGGGCCGGTGATCAAGACCATGCCCTGGTGATAGTCGGTAAATTTCTTCAGTTCCTCGGGCAGGCCGAGTTCTGCGAGGGTCGGCGGCTTTTCGGAGATCGTGCGAAAGACCACGTCGAGCCCGCGCTGCTGGCGATAGGCGTTCGCTCGAAACCGACCGATGCCGGGCAGATCCAGACAGAAATCGATCTCGCCCTCGTCCCCGAGGATGCGTCGTTGCTCGGGCGTGAGGGCGGACGACACCATCCGCTCGACGAGCGCGGGATCGATGGATCCCTCGGTCGAGATCAGCTCACCGTTCACCCGCTGCTTGAGAGCGCCGCCGGCGTGAAAATGGAGATCGGACGCGTTCGCCTGAACCCCGGCCTGGAGCGTGGCTTCGAGCTTGTCCCGATCCGGGCCCCCGGGCTCCGGAATCGCCAATTCGAGTGACACGCGACCGTCTTCGGTGACCGCAGGTGCTGTCACGGGCTCGGGTGGGGCCGGCGGCGCGGCCTCGCCGACGGGGGGTGCCGCCGGGATCGGAACCGGCGGCTCGATCGCGGGCGGGGAGGGAACGACCCGTTCCGGTATCGCAGCAGGGGAGGCGGCCGCCGGGAGGCCCGCGCCCTGGGAGGGGGGTGCGACGTGTAATCGCTCTACATCCCGTGAGGTCATCGGCGCGTCCACGGTCGCGGCATGTTCGGCCGCGTTGTGGATCTCGGCGGGGCTTGGACCGGACGCGGGCATCGGCTCGGGAACGGGCGCCGCCTTCTTGGCGCGATGCTTCTCGACGAGGTCCTTCTGGATCTTCTGGAGTTTGGCCAGTTGCTCACGATCGAGGAGGCCCGTCTGCAGGAAAACCTGCGCGAGCCCCGAGTTCCCAGAAGAGGCGCTCTCGACGATCGCTCGAGCCACCTCGCCGGGGGTCAACATCTTGAGCTGGATCGCGAGGCGTCCCACCAACGGTATCGGCTTCTTGTCGGTCATCGGAGTCTCCATCGGCATCCCCGATGGTCCCCCTGAGTCTCGTTCCTAGGCTTCCGCAGGCCCCGAGCCCCTCCAGATCGTCCTAGATCGCTCGCAGCGGTACGAGAAGTCCATTCCAACGTCTAGGTCGGAAGAGTGGGCTACGGTCGCGCCCGCCTCGGCGCCCAGCGCGCCCCTGATCTCGGAGACCCCGTGCCCGGCCATCCCAATAATCCGGCCCCCACCCTCGACGGCGGCCAGCGCCGCCATCTGCGCGGCCTCGCCCATCGGCTCAAACCGATCGTCTTCATCGGCGAGGGCGGAATCAGCCCGGCGGTGCTCAAGGCCCTCGACGAAGCCCTGACGAGCCACGAACTCGTCAAGATCCGCCTGCGCCAACCCCAGAACAAGAAGGAGGCCGCGAGAGAGCTCGCCGACGCCACCTCGGCGGGGCTCTGCGGGGTCGTCGGCCACACGGTCGTCCTCTACCGACCCCATCCCGAGGAACCGAAAATCGAATTGCCGCAGCGCGGATGAGTCCGGCGAACCCGGGAGAGGCGCGCGGATCACGGGCGCGGGCGACATGACATCCGCCCCGCCCCGTACGAGCGGGATTGCCCCTCGGCGCCCATCCCGAGCGTGATAGTCTTCCTGCATGACCCCGACCTCCCATCGCGTCAAAGCCAGCCACGGCCTCGAACTCCATGTCCTCGAGTGGAGCGGCGAAGGCGTCCCCCTCGTCCTCCTCCACGGGCACGGCAACGAGGCCCATCTCTGGGACGATTTCGTACCGAGCGTGGCGGAGCATTACCGCGTCCTCGCCGTCGACCAGCGCGGGCACGGTGACTCCGACTGGGATGTCGAAGGGCGCTACGACGCCGAGACGATGGCCGACGATCTCGAGGCCCTCCTCGATCATTTCGGGATCGATCGATTCGTGTTGATCGGTTTCTCGATGGGCGGCCGGGTGTCCATGACCTTCGGGGGTCGCCATCCCGAACGCCTAGCGGGCCTCGTGCTCGTCGATATCGCCCCGGAACTCGACGCCCGTGGAATCGCGCGAATCGGAAACGAGATGTCCGAGCAACGCGCTCCGGTCTTCACGAGCATCGAAGAGTATGCGCGGATGCTCTCGCTCAACTACCCGGCCGGGCAACCCGCGGCGCTGCATCGCATGGCGCAATTCGGCCTTCGACAACGCGACGACGGGCTCTTCGAACTGAAGATGGATCCGAAACTTCGGAGCGAACGGCCCGACGACAAAGCGGCCAGGACGCAGGAAGAGCTCTTCGCCCAACGGCAGTGGGACGCGCTCGCGAAACTCCCCTGCCCAACCCTCGTCATACGCGGCGCGGCCTCAGACATCCTCTCCCCGGATATCGCCGATCGCATGGTCGATGAAGTCCTCCAGAAGGGGACACTCGCCGTCGTCGCCCAGGCCGCCCATTCCGTTGCGACCGATAATCCCGAGGGCTTTCGGGAGGCGGTCTGCGCCTTTGTCCTCGGATAAAGAGCGTCCTCGGATAAAGAGCGTCCTCGGATAAAGAGCGCCCTCGGATAGAAAAAGGGGCCTCCGAAATGGCGAGCCTCGACCGGGGTGCCACAGGGGTTCGGCTAGGCGGGGGGGGCACTCGAGGCACATCCGCCGCAGATCGCGATCTCTGTCAGACCGGTCTTCGCGATCCCGAGGAACGCACTCTCGCCAGCCCCGAGCGCGCGCTCACAACGGCCGCAGGCAGAGTCACGGTTGAGAACGAGCGGCTGCCAGCCGAGAATCTCCGGGAAGAGGTCGGCCGCTCGAGGGCGCCGGGCATGCTCCGCCTTCGGTCCCGAGCGCCCGTCCGCAGGCGTGGGAGCCTCCCCGTCCTCGACATCCCCTCGTCGGCTCCTCTCCGGATCACGGGCGGTTGCTTCTGCGGCCTCGTCCCGGCGAAACTCCTCCTCGACGTCGGCCTCGCGGACGCCGCGCCGGCGCGCAGAATTTCTGCGTGACCGCATGGGCCGACGCTCTCGTCGGGCGCGGATCTGGCGACGAACGCGCTCGCGTACCCCTTCCGCCTCGTCGATCAGCTCATCCATCATTCCGCCCATATCATCCGAGACGCTATCGACCATCGTAAACACCTCTTCAAGGACGTTTCGAACGAGGTTCGAGGCGGGTACGCGGAGATCATCGGCGAAAATTCGGATGTCCTCGGCGAGTTGCTCGGAGATCCGCGTGTGAAGGACACGCTCCTTGCGAGCGCCTCGACCCCGTGGTCTCGCCCCCCGTCGGCCGGCGCCGTCATCGTCGTTCTGGGTTTCGTCTGGACCGCAACCGGGTTTTCGTATCGTCATGTAATACATTGTGATACCTCGTGATGCATTCTCCAATGCCATGGGTTTCCTGCACCCCAATCCCCGCAGAGCCGACCCCAAAAGATTTCCCCGCGGGGCTCCGGCTTTCTGATGCAATCTTCGCGGGCAATCCGGAAGAAAAAGAAGCGAGTCCGATGGGGAAGCGCTCTCTGATTTCGCCCTGGCCGTCAAACCACATCGAAGCCGCTCCGATGATGGGGAGGCATCGGCGGGGTTCCATGACGACCGCTCTGGAGGATTCAATGCGCTTCGACCTCACCGCAATCGGCGCCGGCCCAGCCAGATGGCCCGCGGCCCTTCAAGGGGTCAAGCTCGGAATGAGCGGCAGCGTGATCGAGAAGGGGCTCATGCTAGGCGGAGCCTACGTTCGTACGGGCACGCTACCGAGCAAGACATTGCGACATACGGCCCTCGAGTTGGCGAATAGCCGACGTGCGGTCCAGCTCGGCATCCACACCACCCATCTTCGCCCGCTCGCCATTCAGGACCTGCGCGGCCCTCGCAACCAATCGGTTGCGAGCCATCAACAGACCGTTCGATCCTTCTTCGAGCGAAACAAGGTCCAGGTTCTGACGGGGTCGGCCTCCTTCATCGACCCAAATCATGTCCGCATCTCCGATCGGCTCGGCGAAGAAATCGTCGAAGCGAAACACCTGATCATCGCGACAGGCAGCCGCCCGCGACGGCCGCGAAGTGCTGCCGAGATTCCTCGACACTCGCTGCCACGCGATGCGCAACACGGGAATTCGCGTCATGCAGGAAGAGGAAATCAGCGGGCACCGCATCGAAAAACAGATGCGGAACCAAGAGGACGTCACCTACCTCGAGAGCGGACTGATCAAGGTCGACGAAACCTATCGAACCCCCGGCGATCATGTTTACGTGATTGGCGATGTGGTCAGCTTCCCTGCACTTGCCTCTACGAGCATGCATCGGGGTCGAATTGCCGTATTGCATATTGCGGGAGAAGAGATCCCGCCCCCCCGCCCCGCTTCCGATGGCCATCTTCACGATCCCCGAGACCTCCTCCGTCGGTCTGACCGAAGAGGAGTGTAGAGAACGCGGCTTACCCTATGAAGTCGGCATCGCCCGTGCCGGAGAAACGCCGTGAGGCCAGATCGTCCGGGACGAAGGGCCCGTCAAATTGGCCTTTCGGCGTGATACCCGGATCACCCTGGGTGTCCACATGATCGGCGTCGCTGCGAGCGAACTAATCCATATCGGCATGATGCTGCTCCATACGGACTCCACGCTCGATCAGATCCTGAGCGCAGTCTTCAACCACCCGACCCTCTCCGAGATCTACCGGGTCGCAGCACTCGACGGCATCAATCGGCTCTTGAGGAGCGGATTGCAGAAAGCCGCAGACGGTCGGTCGGTGGAACGAGTCGATGGAGCGCTTCGGGGAGGCTACAAGAAGGTGCGCCAATGGTCGTAGCGGGCGTCAGCACCTGTCACGATCTCGAAGAAGGCCGTCTGCAATTCTTCGGTGATCGGTCCGCGCTTGCCCTCGCCGATCTGGCGGTGATCGATCTCGCGGATCGGCGTGACCTCGGCGGCAGTTCCTGTCAGAAAAATCTCGTCCGCAACATAGAGATCATCGCGGGTGATCTGCGTTTCTTCGACGGAGTAGCCAGAGCGACGCGCCACTTCGATCATCGAATCGCGGGTGATCCCGTCGAGGACGCTGTAGAGCGGCGGCGTCTTGATCTGGCCATTTCGAACGACAAAGATATTCTCGCCGGTACATTCCGAGACGAGGCCCTGCGTATCGAGCATGACGGCTTCGTCGAACCCGTCCAGGAGAGCCTCACGCTTCGCCAGGATCGAGTTGACGTAATCGCCACAGGTCTTGCCGTTGGTCATCTTCGCGTTGACGTGGTGTCGCGAGAAGGTTGAAACCTTGGCCCGGATGCCCCTGGCCATTCCTTCGTCGCCGAGATATTTGCCCCATTCCCAGGCGATCACCGCCACACGGACTGGATTGTCCCCGGGATGGAGCCCCATCGCACCATCGCCGATGAAGACGAGCGGACGAATATAGCCCTCGGTCAGGCCGTTTCGCCGCAACGACTCGAGCGTGGCCTCCACCAACTCAGCGGAAGAAAAAGGAATCTCCATCAAGTTGATCTTGGCGGAATCGAAGAGACGATCAATATGCTCTGGCAGTCGAAAGATCGATGATCGTCCGTCGACTCCCGCATAACAACGAATACCCTCGAAGACACCGAGCCCATAGTGAAGTGTATGCGTGAGGATATGGATATTCGCATCCGCCCATTTGACGAACTTCCCGTCGAGCCAGATCTCTTCTCCGCTGACACCCTTCGCCGCGTTCTTTCCCATCGCCTGTTCAGGCCCCTCTGCCACTGTTCATCGCATCAGCGCCGGAAGATCCGCTTGAGTACGCCCTCGCTCATTCCTTGGACGATCCCTTGAGCGATTCCCTGCGATTTGTTGCGACGCATATTCATGATCCGCAATTCGCGCATCGCCTCGACAGATTGCGGTCTGATTTCGACTGCGCGTGAGAACATATTCTTGGCCGCACCCATCTTGCCCATGACCTTATAGAGTCGGCCCAACAAGAGGTAGGGCTTCTCCCGACCCTTCGCCAGTTTGACGCCCTCGCGGCAATGCTCGACGGCCTCCCCGAGCATCAAATCGTTGTCGGGATAGCAGAGGTGGAGGCACCATCCATAATACGAACGGTATTCACCCTCACTGGAAAAATTCTCCGTCGCACGGCCAAAGCAGAGCAGCGCCCCCTGGTAGTCGCGTTCGACCATCTTCACCGCGCCCTTCTGGAATTCCGTTTCTGCCAACAGGGCGCGACGCCCCTCGTCCTCGACCGCCTCGAGCCGTCGGCCCTGTGCGAGTTCTTCCGCATAGACTCGCCGCACGTCGGCGGTCGCGATCGCCTCATGCGCCATCGCGATGCGATCGAAGACCTTCGAGGCGAGCTGACGCACGGAGCTGCTCGATCCATGGAAACGATCGGGATGGATCTGCTTGGCAAGGCATGCAAAGGCAATACGAATCTCGTCGTCATCGGCCGTGGGCGGCACGTCCAGAACGCCGAAACAATCCCTGTCCTGAATCCGACTTGCGAGATCCGCGAGTTCGATACGCACGGCCTCATCTCCATTCGGCGCCGACGCTTCGCGCCCCCGAGCGACACGTCCAACGATTCCTCTCGCGTCGCGCTGATCATCAGCTATGGCCTCGACCGAGAGAAACTCGATCGAGATGAATCCGAATGCGAGGCGCTTGACCCATTCCGGTGCTGCACTCAGATCGCCCAAGGTCGTCGAACCATCCAGCCCCGCCACCCACTCCAACTCGCGAGCGTCGAGCCCGATTTCAGTGACATACTCTTCGCCCGAAGTGACCGGCACAACGCATTGGTCCATGTGTGCGGCAAGGTACCGATCGATCAGCTTCAAGGGATAATTTCGCTTGACGCCTTCGATGATCAGCTTCTCCGGATGTCCCTCGATCGCGATCGTGGATCCGCCCTGAATATGCGCGCAGTGGCGGATACTGAAATTTCCATCGCGCCAGCCGAAGAGCTCAAAAAATTTCTCGAGCGCGTGTTGGTGGAGCGCCTCGGCCATCGCCGCTTCGTCGAGCACCTCCATCGCGACGAGGATCTGCCCCTGCATCCCCTCTCCCGCCTGCAAACGTGAAATGGATTCGTCGAGTTCTTCTTGTCCGCAGAGTCGGTTCCGAAGCAGATAGCGGCCCAGGCATTCCGAGACCAGATTCGACTTGACGGAGATCGGCCATCCCTCGCTGAATTCAGCGGCCTTCTTCTTCTTGCCGTGTTCGAAGAGCACCACGCCGGTATGACGCTCGAGACGAAGTCCGTGCAGAATTTCGGGCAGTGGCATCTCACACAGGCTCCCGGATATGGGAAGGGCGGATTCGGGCTCCACGGCCCCCTCGCTCCTCTTCACGAACTCCGCAACCCGAGCGACGAGTCGGTCCATCGGGAGGGGCGAGGATTCGATACCGATCGCACCCAGATCTGCGACGCGTTGCGAGATCTCGGGAGTGATATCGCCTTCGCTCAGCATGAGGACCGGAGTCAAGCGAAGGGCTTCGAGCTTGCGTATCTCTGCGAGGATCTCGAAACCGTCCTGTCTGGGGAGATAGGCGTCGAGGACGATGAAATCAGGATGTCGACTGCGCAGAATTTCAGAGGTCTGGCGGCCGTCGTGGGCGCAGATGACTTCGAAGCCTTCGGCTTCGAGCGTCTCGGCGTGGACCCGAGCGAGCTCGCGGTCTTCATAGACACAGAGAATGCTGACGGACATAGAGGGCTCCCTGCCTTCCGTATCGGCTTCTTTCCCAATGGGATTAGGCCCCGCCTCAAGATCGGAGAGTCCCCATCCTATGCTGGGCGAAGGGTGTGATCCGGGTCACGGGAGCGAACGGGCAAGGTGGAGTCCGCTGCAGAAGCTACACGTTCGTTGCCAATCATTTGCCGCTGCCGAGAACGCGATCGAGCACCTTTCCGACGCCCTTGCCGATTCCGAGCGTAATGGTGTCGATCCCGGTCGCCTGGAGGAGGAGCTTCGGAACGGCCGCCAGCGTCTCCTTCGTCATCACGACCTTCGGGTCATCGAGCGTATTCGTGACCCGCGCGAGGGGGATCCGAATCGGCTTGCGACCTTCGATCTCCGCCCCGGCCAAACCACCGAGCGCCGAAACGAGATCACCCTTGAGCAGCACCTCCCCGCTCATGTCGATCTGCAGATTTCGAAGCTGCATCGGTCCGCTGAGACGCGCCTCGTAACCGGGATAGGCCAGCCGCAGCGAGCGGGCCTCGACCTTTCCGCGACCGAGTTCGAAATCTCCTTCGATGACGTCGAAGCGCTGGACAAAATAGTCACCGACCGATCGGCCGCCCCGAAAGGGACGGGAAAGCCGCGCCGCCCCCCCGAGGAGCGGAATCTGGTCGAGAATCGCCTGCAGCAACGAAACGCCGCGCAACTCCCCGCCCCCCCGCTCGCCGATGCTGAAACGAAGCTCGCCGGCCAGGGAATCGGTCAGGCTCTCCCCTGTCCCCCATATCCCGTGGACCTTTCCCTTGAGGTCGAGAAGACCGAAGACCGTCCCGCCCGACGCAGCCAACTCGGTCAGCAGATCGTTCACCTCGGCTTCGCCGATCGTCTGAATCGCGAGATCGAATCGCCCCTCGCCGATGGGATCCTCGACGGTGCCCTCTATCCCGATCGTGGCTCCCGCCAAGTGAGCCTTCAGGCCCTTCGTCCGGATCCGTGTTCCCTCCCCCAGAATCGAGCCGCGCAAGCGAACACGCCCCGCGTCCGGCACGCTCAACCCAACGCCACGCAACGAGATCCGACCCCCAAATCGAGTCGCCACACCGTCGATCAGCTCGACCCCAACGCCATCGAAAGCGATGACTCCGTCGGCCTCGTATTCCGCGAGAACGGGAAGCACCTCCGACCAACCCTTCAGATTGAAATCGGTCGTCGTCACGGCGATCGAGGTCGTCTCGCCGAGCGCGCCCTGGAGCAGGATCTCCTCGATGTTGCGGAGCTTGAGCTGGCTCTCGAATACGATCTCCCCGGACTCTTCGGGGACGAAGCGCGTCGTCATCTCCGCGCGCATCCCCGCGCGTTTCGTGAACTGATCGAGAACCCCGACCCGTGCCGCGGTCAGATCCAGATCGACTCGGCCACGCGGTCGCGAAAACGGTTCTTTGACCTTCGCGGCAACCAGGAAGGGCCCCTCGAGGGCATAGTCCGTCGTCTGGATGAATCCTTTGTCGACCCCGACGTCCAACGACAGGAACTCGGGCGCCGACACATCCCCGATGAAACGTCCGCTTCCACTCACCCAACCCACGAGCTGCATCTCGGGATCGGGCAAGAAGGACCTCAGGATCGCCAGATCGAAGCTCGCGAGCTCCGCCTCAAGATCGACGATTCCGTCGATGGTCGAGGTTCCCTCGACGCTGATCCGGCTTCCATCCTCGAGGATGAGGCCCGCGTCGAGTTCGATCGAACCCTCAGGCTGCAGACCGATCTCGAGATCGAATGCACCGGAAGCCCCCACCCGGTCCCTCGCGATCCGCGCCGAATCGATTCTCATCCTGGCCGCGAGTCGCTCGACCCTCTGCTCGGCCGTCACACGAAATTCGGCATCGCCGGTCAGTCTTCCTCCGATCTCCGTTCCCTCCGGTACCCAGGGCGCCACGCGAGAAAGGTCGATCTCCCCCAATATGACCTTCGCGTCGATCGCCCCCGCCAATGTCGCCACGCCCTCTGCATCGACCCGCCCGCCGCCGTCGAGCGCCATGGCCACGTCGAACCGAACGGGATCGTCTTCGGCCAATCCCTCGAGATCGAGTACGAGATCGAGTGCCCCACCCACGTCGACCGTGGCATCCGCATAACGCGCGTCTACGATATTCAGATCGGTCGTCAAATGGGACAAGCCGCGACCAGCACTCGCCTCGAGATCGACACGACCCGACGCTCGCCCCGAGATCGCCACATGGTCACCCGCCAGCTGAGCGTAGGGTTCGAGTTCGAGCGAGGTCAAGAAGACGCCTGCGTCGACGGCGCCGTCCAGGCTCATCGACCCCGCGATGACCGCCTTGCCCCCCAGCCCCAGGTCGAGCCCTGCCTCGAACTCGATCGGGTCTCCGCGGGTCTGGCGCGCTTCGAGATCCAAACGACCCATGAGGTCGAGCCCGAAGGTCTTGACCGCCATGTCTTCGACCCTGAGATCGGTCTCGACCTTCGACACCACGTCGCTCGCACCTTCGATCGACACTTGACCAGAAAGCGTTCCGGCCAGGGTGGCGTCGGCAACATAGGCTTGAAGTTCGGCAAGCAGCACCTCCTCGAGCCCGACCTCGAGATCGTAGACACCCGTGAAAGAGATCTCGCCAGTCGTAGTGAGAGCCCCGATTTCGCGCGCTTCCTTGACCAGACGTGAAGAGAATTCGATGGCCAGGGGCTCCTCGATCGAATCGCCCTTCGCTTCGAGTCGAAGGTCCTCGAAATGCCATTCGATCGGACGGGGCAACATGCGGTCGTGAATGATCAGGCGGCTCTCCTCGATGAGAATCCTACGCACCGCAAGTTCGAACTCTCCCTCGGAACCCTCCTCTGGTGGAACGCCAGCCCCCGCTTCTCTCGGGTCGTCGCTCGGCCCGAATGGCGATGGGGCCGCATCTGCATCGGGGCCAGCCGCAGCGTCAGCCTTCTCGATCGGCAGCACGAAGCCATCGGCCCTTCGCGTGACGACGAGCTCGAGACCGTGCACGATGAGGGAATCAACCTGGAGCCGCCGATCCATCATCGCCAGCGCGGAGAGATGCAGCTCAAGGGACTCCGCCCTGAGTCGCGCATCCTCGCGTTTCGAGGCCTCCGCCAGGAGTACCGGCTCGTGGACGGTCAATCGCAGGGGAACGAGGCCGGCCTCGATGCTCGTCCATTCGACGGGGGTACCGAGCGCTTCCGCCGCACGCCCGTGAAGCGCGACACGGAACTCCTCCCGATTAACGAGGCGGGGAAGGGAAACCGCAATCACCCCGATCAGGAGAAGAGCGATTGCCACGAGCGCGGCGAGGAGCTTCGGAATCAGTCTGAGCACTGTCCCCCCATTGGCGCCCCGGAGAAGGATCGACCCGAATCCGTGTCAGCCGCGAATCTTCTTTGCGAGTGCCTTGCGCACATGACCGGGTTCCGCCTTTCCCTGGCTGGTTTTCATGACCTGCCCCATCAGGAAATTGAGCGGTTTGTCATCCCCGTCGCGCACCTGCTGGACGACCTCGGGGTTGCTCCCGATGACCTCGTCGACGAAACCCTCGATCGCACCCGCGTCCGAGACCGCCTCGAGCCCGCGTTCGATCATCATCGCCTCCGGGTCCCCCCCGTCGGCAACCAGATCCGGGAAGAGTTCCGCCGCGCTACGCGCAGTCAGTCGCCCCTCCTCCATCAATGCGATCAAGGCAGCGAGCATCGTCGGCGTCAGAGCGAGATCTTCGAGTTCGCATTCGCGTTCTTTGAGTTCGCGCAGAACATCTCGCGTCATCCAATTCGCGGCGGCCTTGGGTACCCCGCAGTCCTTCGCCGCCTCCTCGAAAAAATCGGCGAGCTTCCTGCTCGCGGTGAGCACCCCGGCATCATAGGCCGAGAGCCCGTATTCCGACTCGAATCGCACGCGCTTCTCTTCGGGGAGCTCGGGAAGTTCCGCTCGAATTACCTCGATTCGGGCGGGATCGATTCGCAACGGGATCAGATCCGGGTCCGGAAAATAGCGATAATCGTCCGAATTCTCCTTCAGACGCTGAACGCTGGTGCGACGTCGTTCGGTGTCGTAGCCCATCGTCGCCTGAACGACTTCACCCCCCTCTTCGATCAGCTCTACCTGGCGAATGGCCTCGGCCTCGATCGCGCCCTCGACGTGGGTGAAGGAATTGAGATTCTTGATCTCGGTGCGCGTTCCCAATTCCGCAGCGCCCTTCTCGCGAATCGAAACGTTGGCGTCACAGCGAAATTGCCCCTTTTCCATATCCGCGTCCGAAACACCGATGTAGCGGAGGATCGACCTCAGCGCGCGCAGATAGGCCGTCGCTTCCTCAGCCGACCGCAGGTCGGGCTCGGAGACGATCTCGAGGAGCGGAACGCCCGCGCGATTCAAGTCGATGCAGGAAGCATCGCTCCCGGCGATCGCGATGTCGTGAATCGATTTGCCCGCGTCTTCCTCGATATGTGCACGGGTGATGCCGATCCGTTTGCGTGCAACCCCGGCCCCATCCGCCCCCGCAGCGCCCTTCTTCTTTCGACGCGTCCCGCACGAATCGCCACCGCGACTTTCCAACTCGATCTCGAGCCAACCCCCGGAGACGATGGGCTCCTCGAATTGCGAGATCTGATAGCCCTTCGGCAAGTCGGGGTAGAAATAATTCTTACGTGCAAAAACCGAGTATGGGTTCACCGTCGCGTGAATCGAAAGCCCGAGACGGATCGCCAAGTCGACGACGTGCTCGTTGAGGACCGGCAGAACACCGGGCAGCGCGAGATCGATCGGATGCACCGAATGATTGGGTTCCATCCCGTATTGGACCGGCGCCGGGCTGAATAGCTTGGAGCGGGTCTTGAGGTGGGTGTGCACCTCGAGCCCGATCACCGTCTCGTATCGATCCTTCCAGTCCGACATCAGCTCGACGACTCCGACCTGAAAAATACTGGGGGATGCTCGAGATGATGGGGTGTCCGCATTTCGAAGGCATGACCCGCACGAAGAATCGTGGCCTCATCCAGCGGCTTTCCAATCAGCTGGAGCCCGACCGGCATTCCCTTGCTCTGCCCACAGGGCATCGACAACGCCGGGAGGCCCGCCAGGTTGGCCGACACCGTATAGACGTCGGAGAGGTACATCGAGAGGGGGTCCCCAACCTTTGCGCCCAACGAGAAAGCCGTCTCGGGGGCCGTCGGTGTCAGGATCAGGTCACAATTCGCAAAAGCCGCATCAAAGTCGCGCCGGATCAGGGTACGAACGCGCTGTGCCTTGGCATAGTAGGCGTCATAATAACCCGCTGAAAGGACATAGGTCCCGAGCAAGATCCGACGCTTCACCTCGGCTCCGAATCCCTCCGAGCGCGAGCGCTGATAGAGGTCTGCTAGGTCTTGGGCCTTGTCCGCGCGGCGCCCGTATCGAACGCCATCGAAACGCGCCAGATTGCTCGAAGCCTCGGCGGTAGCGATCAGATAATAGGTCGCGATCGTGTATTCGGTATGCGGCAAGGATACCTCGTCGACGCGCGCGCCGGCATCCTCGAGTTCCGCGACCGCCTCCCGAACCCGCGCGAGAACGCCGTGATCGACCCCCTCCTCGACGAAATACTCGCGGGGCAACCCGATCGTCAGCCCTTCTACATTCCCATCGATGGATCCGCCTAACGCCGGAATCGATTCTGGAACACTGGTCGAATCGCGTTCATCGTGTCCGGCGATCGTGTCGAAGATCGTCGCGCAATCCTTGATGGTGCGTCCGAAGGGCCCGATCTGGTCGAGGGAAGACGCAAAGGCCACCAGGCCCCAGCGAGAAATGCGCCCGTAGGTCGGCTTCAATCCCACGACACCACAAAAGCTCGCCGGTTGCCGGATCGACCCACCCGTATCCGAACCGAGCGCGAGCGGAACAAGGCCCGCCGCGACCGCGGCTGCACTTCCGCCAGAACTTCCGCCACACGCACGCGTCGTGTCCCAGGGGTTATGACTCGGCCCGTGGATCGAGTTTTCCGTCGACGAGCCCATCGCGAACTCGTCCATATTCGTGCGGCCGACGATCACCGCCCCGGCGACCTTGAGTTTCTCGGTCACGCCCGCGTCGTAGGGCGAAACGAAGTTCTCGAGGATGCGCGACGCGCAGGTCGCGGGCTCCCCCGCCTGGACGATATTGTCCTTGAGCAGTATCGGAACTCCGTCGAGCGCGGAAAGCGGCTTGCCCTCTGCGATCCGCTTCGACGCGGCCTCGGCCTCCGCCCGTGCCGCGGTGTCTCGAGTCGAGACGACAGCGGCGAGGTCTTCGCACGCCGCGATTCGCGCAAGGCTTGCATCGATCAATTCGGATGCACTGATATCACCGCGGTCCAGACCCTCCCGCTGATCGGAGAGGTTGCCCGCAAGAAGGGTCTCGGCCTGGCTCATATCGCTAGCCCTCCTCCTCGAGCACTTTCGGCACGAGGAAGGCGGTGCCCTGCCGTTCGGGCGCATTCGACACGGCAAGCTCCGGGTCGAAGGGGGGGACGGGGTGATCGGGCCTCAACGGGGTAGCCAGCTCGAAGCCGTGGGCCGTGGGCGGCACCCCCTCGGTGTCCAGCGCGTCCAGGGAGCGGACGTGCTCCAGAATCTGCTCGAGATCCCGCGCCATCGCCTCGGCCTCTTTCTCCGAGAAAGCGAGCCGGGCGAGGGCGGCCACATGGGCCACATCCGAGAGTCCGATTCCTGACATTCGGGCGACATTAGCACGGCCTCCGGGGACACCGGCCCCAGCGGCGGCACTTCGGACCCGAGCCCCCGCATTGACCGGTCCGGCCCGCTTCCGTTGCGCCCATCCCGCACCGGGGGTAGCGTGCCGCCCGCATATGATTGAACTATCTGAGCTTTTTGCCGACGTCGCCGCCGATATCCAACAATCCATCCGCGACCTCGGCTGGCAAACCCCGACCCCCGTCCAGGCCGCGGCCATCCCGAAAATGCGCGCCGGGGGCGACCTGATCGTCCAGGCGATGACCGGCAGCGGCAAGACCGGCGCGTTCGGAATCCCCCTCGTCGAGGCGATCGACACGAGCCTGAAGAAGACCCAGGCGATCGTGCTCTTGCCGACCCGCGAACTCGCGAACCAGGTTGCCGTCGAACTCGACCAGCTCGGGCAATACCGAGGCGTGAACACGCTCCCGATCTACGGGGGTGTCGCCTATGGCCCCCAGCTGGAGGGACTCGAAAAGGGCGCACATATCATCGTCGGCACACCGGGCCGAATCCTCGATCACCTCAAGAATGATCGCATGGACCTCGGGTCGACCAAGGTTTTCGTGCTCGACGAGGCGGACGAGATGCTCTCCCTCGGTTTCTGGCCTGACATGAAGGAGATCGCGGCCTACCTCCCCCGCAAGCGGCAGTCGCACCTCTTCTCCGCGACGATGCCCGAGAAGGTCCGATCACTCTCCCGCTTTTTCCTCAACGATCCGGAAGACGTCACGATCGAAGCGGAGGGCGGCCCTCAGCAAATCGAACATTTCTACTACGTGTGCCCCGCAGCGGACAAGGAGGCGATTCTCGCTCGGATCCTCAAATATGAAGATCCGGACAGTGCGATCATCTTCTGCAATACGAAGGCCGATGTCCGTTTCATCACCGCCTACCTCTCGAAGCGTGGCTTCAACATCGACCAGATTTCCGGCGACCTGCAGCAGTCGGCGAGAGAGAAGGCCATCAAGAGGATCAAGTCGGGCAAGTTGCGCTTCCTGGTCGCGACCGATGTCGCTGCGCGTGGAATCGACATCAGCGACCTCGCTTATGTCATCAACTACACCACCTCCGACACACCGGAAATCTACGTGCACCGAACCGGCCGAACCGGTCGCGCTGGCAAATCGGGCGTCGCGATCTCCCTGATCTCCGGCCTGGACATCGGCAACTTCAAGTTCATGCAGACCGTCATCGGAATCGAGATCCAGGAGAAGAAGCCGCCGACGGACCGCGCCGTGGCTCGACGAGCCGAGAAGCGTCAGAAGGAAGAAGACGCGCGGGCCGCGGAGAGCGAGAAGGAAGCCGAACTGAATTCGCTCAAGCAGAAGGCCAATGCGGATCTCGCAGCCCTCCCGGAGGAGGAGGCCAAAGCCCGTGTCGAACGGATCTTGCCTTTCGTGAAGACGCTCGCCGAAAACACCGAGGGGCTCGAGGAGCTCGCTCGCGTGGCGGCCGCCTATCTCCTGAAAGGGCCGACCGAAACATTCGAGGCCGAAGCCCCAGAACCGGAAGACGATCAGGACCTGGGTCCCAGTGTCGAAACCCGAGACGAAGAGATCGCGCGGCTCGACCGCGAAGCCGGCAGGGATCCCGCGGATCGCCCCCCGCGACGCCGAAGTCGAAATGGTCGAGGCGGCGGGTCGGGCGGCGGGTCACGACGGCGCCGAGGTTAGGCCCCCTTCCCTGTCCAATGATTCCTGGCGATGCACCCGACGTGTCGCCCGTCCCTGGAAACGACCGGACATCGCCCCTCGATCCCAGGCGATGGCGCATCGCCACCGGACGCCGGCGCCACTAGACTGCCGCCATGTATCGCCTCTTCTCCTGGGAACACAGCTATTTCTCGGGCAAGGTCCGCGCCTATCTCCGGTACAAGGAACGCAGCGGCGCCCTCGGCCCGGGTTACGAAGATATCCTCGCCACCCCGGAAATCATCGCTGGATTGCTCGCACCCCGATCCGGCAGTGGCGCAATTCCCCAGCTCGAGGCGCCCGACGGCACCTGGATCCAGGACTCGAGCGAGATCCTCGACTACTGCGAAATGGCGCACCCGAACGCAGCCATCGTTCCGGACGCGGAGACGTGCCCCCGCCAACGACTCGCTGCCTACCTGATCGAGCTGCTCGCCGACGAATGGGTCGTCGTGCCCGCCTTCTGGCAACGCTGGTATTTCAGCGAGGACGGGCGCGAGCCCAGCCACCGAGGCTTCAACGAACAGCAATGGGGCGCCGTGCTGGCCGCCGGCAAGAAGGGAGCGACTCGGCGAAGGGCCGGGGCGGGCTTCTTCGAAGCGGCCTTCGGGATCTCCGACACGCGCGTCTCGCCCAAGGGTGTCTACGCGGGACTGGTCCACCTCGGCTGCAACACGCGTACCGAGCGAGCCTGGCAGGCGAGTCAGCACCGAATCCTGACTCTCCTCGAAGCGCATTTCGCTCATCACGACTACCTGCTTGGCGGACGTCCGAGCCTCGCCGACTTCGGGCTGCTCGGCCCCCTCTACGCGCACCTCTATCGAGATGCGGTCCCGGGCTTCGCGCTTCGCATCCATTTCCCGCTCGTCTGCGAGTGGGTCGAGCGCACGAATGGCGAAGGCGCCTTGAACGCTCGCCGATACGGACAGAAACTCTACGCGCTCGACGCGTCCGGGGCGCTCGTCGGGCGAATTGCCAATCGCGATGGCGGCGAGTGGCTACCCGACGACGCGATCCCCGAGACCCTCCTCCCCCTATTGGGTGTGTTCTTCGAAGAGATGTGGCCGGTCCTGCGAAGCAGCGCGCACCAACTGCGCGCCTTTATTGCCAGCGACTCACACGAGACCGGCGGCGAGCTTCCCGGGAAGACATTCTCGGCGACCCCCGACTTCTTCGAATACCAGACGCAGGGGGGCGCCCTGACTCATCGCTTCGAAATCGGAGGCATCGAATCGGAGCGGATGGTCGTGCCCTACCAAATGTGGATGCTCGGAAGGATCGAAGAGGCGATGGCTCCGGCGATGGCTGGCGCGAAAGGGCGAAGCAAACTCGAGGCGCTGGTCGGCGGCTTCCATGGGGGCAGTGGCATTCTTGACCTCACAAACCTGCTCGATGGCTGCCGCGTTCGGAAGACGCAGGCGCGGCTCTTTTCGATCCGAGAACCCTGAACGGCAAGACAGCCGGCGGCACCGGCGTTGGCAGGCTGTCTGGGAACAGCCACGATGAGCTACGCCTCGATCGGTGCGAGCCCGTGTGTAATGCCAGATGCAGAATTTCGAGCCGTGGCCAGCTCCTTGGGATTGCCTGCCGGCGCGTCGCTCCGGACCAACGCGCGCGGCGATCATCGGGTCACATTGCGTGAGGACCTCGCAGATGATCTCGGCCAGTTCGCTGGAAGCGATCCCGAGTTTGTCGAGAACCATCGAATCGACCGGGTAGACGAGCGCATCCGCCGCAGTATCACCGCCCACCAACGCTCGCACGGCGTCGGCCACATGCACGATCTCGACGACGAGACGATGTTCGCAGGCCGCCTCGGCCGGCAGGTGGTGGGGATCCGGAGAGATGACGCTCCTCAGCGCAAAGTTGGAATAGACACGGCCGATTCGTCGCCCAACTCGACCTCGATCCTCGAGCCCACCAACTCGACCCGGAGCCGCTTCCCGCGCGGATCGAGCCAGACTCGATCCGCAGCGTCACTCGTCTGCGACGCAAGGGCGCCCTCGCTTTCCGAAAGCTCCCCGCTTTCGAGGTGGAGTTCGCCCTCCCCCCATTGGGCGCGACGTTCCCGCCCGCTCGAGACCACGGTCGCAACATTTCCCGAAGCGTCCGCGAGGACCAGGGATTGCTCGCCCTCGACGGGCCGCTTGCAACACCAGTCGATCGCGCCATCGAGATCTTCGAATCGCTGAAGACATTCCTGGACCAGAAGAAGCGAAGTCGGGCAACCCTCGCGACCCGGCGCACCCCAAAGCAGAGGTCCGGCGACGACCGCGAGCCCGGCTTCGTTCAAACCCGCCACCGAGGAGACGAGCCAAGGCAATCCGATTTCGATCGACCGAAATCCGACCTCCGGACGGCTCTCACGCAGGATCCAGCCGACTTCGTCCGCAAATGCACGCGGCAGACTTCGTTCTAGCAGCAAGCGTTTTTCATCCTTCGGTCCGCCGACCGTCCTCGCGCGCACCTCCGATCGACGCGCGAGCAACCCTCCCTGCTCACCCCCCGCGCGGATGCGCAGGTGGAGTTCCAGGATCGAATCCACCGGGAGCTGTGCGGAGCACGCCAGCCCTTCGAGCCGCTCGGCCTGATGAGCAAATTGGCGAAACCATTCGCGGCCAGCCCCGAAACCGCGCAGTGCACCGACCGTCAGCGCCGCCAGGTTCGGAATCCGGGAACGCTGCTCGGGCAAGCCGAGGCGCGCGACCTCTGCCCGAATCGCGGTTCGTGCGGCAGCACCCTGAGCCAGGCCCATATCGCGCGGATGCCCCGCACATTCGATCGACATCAACATTGGCTGGAGGGTCTCGAGGTTGGAGATTGAAGGTGGACGAGAGGGAACACGAACGTCGCGGATGGCCGCGCGACCCTCAGCGAATCGGTTCTGCCTGGATCTGCAGGACCTCGTTCAACGAGCCCGTTCGATAGCCCTCGAGGTCGAGCGATACATAACGAAAGCCGAGGGGCTTGATCGCCTCGACGATCCGCCTGGCCATCTCGGATTCCAGCGCGCGCGGGAGTTCGGCGGGGTCGATCTCGACCCGCGCCAACTCCCCATGGTGTCGCAAGCGCAGCTGCTTGAAACCGAGATCGCGAAGTGCCTGTTCACCTCTTTCCACCTGACGGAGGCGCTCGGTCGTCACCTCGGTGCCATAGGGGAGTCGCGACGAGAGGCAAGCGGATGCGGGCAGGTCGGCGGTCGGAAGACCCGCCGCGCGAGAAAGATCGCGAATCTCCGCTTTCGAAAGCCCGACCTCCAGAAAGGGTGCCATCACGCCGTGTTCATTGGCGGCGCGGTGTCCCGGCCGAAAATCTGCCGTGTCGTCGGTGTTGACACCATAGGAAACGCGATCGAAGCCGAGCTGCCCACATAATCGGTCCATCGTGTCGAAGAGTTCGGATTTGCAGTGGTAACAGCGATCCGACGCATTCGCCCGGTACTCGTCGCGTTCCATTTCGTGGGTGTCGACGAAGCGATGCGCCAGCTCGAAACGTTCGACGAGGTCTTCCGCGACACGGCGATGGCTCTCTGGATAGGAGGGCGAAAGCGCGGTCACCGCCAATGCGTCGGAACCGAGGGCGCGATCGGCTGCCCAGGCCAGATAACTCGAATCGACCCCTCCCGAGAAGGCGACCATCACCCTGCCCGCCTCCAAGAAGCGCGCCCTCAGTGCGGCTTCCTTCGCGCGCAGCGAGCCGGGCAGCGATGCGGCGGGGGGAGAAAGGGCGGACCGCACGCCGGATTCGGACGCGACGGCCCGGGTGGAGAGCCCTCGCTGGGGCAGATTCTGGTCGGCGGCGGGGGACACGGGGCGAGCTTACGGAGGCACTCCCCTACGGTCAAGCGAGGGTCAAGCGGCGGAGAGAGCCCGGGCGTATCATCGGACTCGTCGAACCCGGAGGTGCGATTCGGTGCCCCATGGAGTCGATGGGGGGAACATGGAAAAGTTGCGGGTCGGATTGCTCTTTGGTGGACCCTCGGTCGAGCATGAGGTGTCGATCGTTTCAGCGACATCGATCCTCGGGGCGCTCGACCGGACCCGCTACGACGTCTCCCTCGTGGGGGTCGACTCCGAGGGCGGCTGGCACCTGATCGCCGCCGAGGTCTTCGAAGCCATTCCTTCCTCGAAAGAGGGCGGCGATGCCGATGCGGGGCTTGCAAGAGTCATCAATGAGCCGGGCGTCTTTCTTCCTGCGACCTCGGGCCCGACGGCCCTGCGATCCGCAAACGAAGAAATACCGAATCTCGCGACGATCGAAGCCGGTCGACTCGACGTCGTCTTCCCCATCATCCACGGTCGCGGCGGTGAAGACGGCGCGCTCCAGGGACTTCTCGAGTCCGCCGACCTCGCCTATGTCGGATCCGGAGTCCTCAGCTCGGCGGTCCAGATGGACAAGGATTTTGCCAAGCGGTTATTGGCCCAGGCCGGTCTTCCCGTCACCCCCTGGATCACTTTCTCCGGGGCAGAACTCGATCGCAACGGGATCCCTGCGGCCGCGAGTCAGGCGGAGGCCGAGATCGGATTCCCGGCCTACGTGAAGCCCGCGAACTCGGGTTCATCGATCGGCATCGCACGCGTCGAAACGCTCGCGGAGCTGGTCGCCGCGATCACAGAGGCCCAGCGCTACGACCGAAAGGTCCTCGTCGAAGTCTCGGTCGATGCGCGAGAGATCGAGATCGCCGTTCTCGGAAACGACGAACCGCGGGCTTCCGTTCCGGGCGAGATCCGCACGACCCAGACCTTCTACGACTACGACGCAAAATATCGCGACGATTCGACAGAGCTGATCATCCCGGCGGAGCTCGACGCCGGACTCTGCGAGACGATTCGAGCCTCGGCGATCGAGGCGTTCCGCGCATTGGGCGCCGAGGGCATGGCGCGCGTCGACTTCCTGCTCGAGCGCGGAACGGATCGTTTCTACATCAACGAGCTGAATAGCCTGCCCGGTTTCACGAACGTCTCGATGTATCCCAAACTCTGGGAATCAACGGGCCTCTCCTATCCAAAGCTCCTCGACCGATTGATCGAGCTCGCGCTCGAACGACACGACCGCCAATCGAAACTCGAAACCCACGCGCCCCCATCGGTCGTGGAGCGAGAGCAGCCGGAGCGGGACGCGCCGTGAGCGCGTCTTCGGACCTCGCCCACTCCGAGGAGTTCGAGCAGATCAAGGGCAGCGTGGTCGATGTCGTTCACGACATGGACCGAGCGGGTTTGACGGGGGGAATGGCCGGAAACGTGTCTGTGCACTGCGTCACCGAAGCGGTGGTCCTCACGCCAACAGCCATGTGATGTCCCGAAATGTCCGTCGACGATCTCGACGGTCAGGTCATCGCGGGGACTCGTGCGACCACGACCGAGATCGATCTTCATCTGGCCTGCCTTCGCCGATATCCGGAGATCGGAGCCGTCCTTCACACACACGCAGTCCATGCATCGATCTTCGCCGTCACCCAGAAACCGATCCCCTGTGTGCTCGAGGAGTTCGAATACTACGTGGGATGCGACGTGCCCGTCGCGCCCTATCACGGAACGGGAAGCGGAGAACTCGGCGAATCCGTCGCTGCCCTGCTGGGCGACCGAGCGGCCACCCTGATCGCCAATCACGGACTGGTCGTCGTGGGCCGCAGCCCAGAAGAGGCGCTCCGACTCATCAATCTCGTCGAGAGAGCCGCGCGAGGCCACTGAAACGCAATCCGCGGGCGGCCCCGCTCAGCCGAGTTCAGCTTCGAGCGCCGAGCCGATCGTGCGATGAGCGTAAACGAATCCCGTCTCTTCGAGCCGGGCCGGCACCACACGGCGACTTCCGAGCAGCTCCCCCGAAATCGGACCGAGCAGCGTCTTCAAAACGAAGGCAGGCATCGGGATCGACGCCGGACAGCCCAACACGTCGCCCAGGGCCCGGGTAAAATCGGCGTTGCGAATCGCTTCGGGCGCGACGGCGTTGATCGCACCCTCGATCGGCCCTTCGACACACCAGAGGATCGATCGCACGAGATCCCCGATCTGAATCCACGGGAAGAATTGCCGACCCTTTCCCAGGCGGCCTCCGAGGCCCAGACGAAACGGGGTCTTCATCAAGCCGAGCGCACCGCCCTCCGCCGCGAGGACGACGCCGATCCGCATTCGGACGACGCGAATCCCGCCACCCCGTGCTCGTTCGGCTTCCGCTTCCCAATCGCGACAGACCTCGGCGAGAAATCCACTCCCGACCGACGAAGATTCATCGAGTGGCTCTTCCCCGCGGTCGCCATAGATCCCGACGGCCGAGGCGGATACGAATCTCGCAGGTCGATCTCCGACGGGGCGTTCCAGGAAGCGATCCACGAGCCACCTCGTCGAATCGATGCGGCTCGCACGGATGCGGGATAGCCGCGCGGCGGTCGGGAGGCCTCCGAAGATCGGCTCTCCCGCGAGGTGGATCACCGTGTCGACCCCCTCGAGCGCCGATGCCCCGGGATCGACACCGTCCCAAGGGCGGACATCCACCCAAAAATCCGAATGTGCTCCAGTGTCCGTGGCGGGACGGTGTCTCGACGTCGATCGCGAGAGGACCCTAATCTGCGCGAATCGCTCCGCGAGCACCGGTAGCAACCGGGCCCCGACAAGCCCCGTTGCCCCCGTCACGAGCACACTGGTCAACGAAGGGTGGTCGGAGCAATGATCCATCGTACTCCACTCCGATCGAAAGTCGGGCCCTATCCGTCCGTATCGAGCATATCGAGGCTGCGAAGGACGACGCCCATAGGTACGCGTATCGAGGCGCTAGGCGGACGACCCGTGACGGCCGGCCCCCTTCGCGAAGCGGGTCGCGCCCTCCTGAGTCTCGCCCGAACGAATGACTTCGATCCCGAGGCGGGTCTCCTCGCGAAGGGCATCGTCGAGTTCCATTCCCCATTGCGTGAGCACCGACCGTCGATCGGAGCGCATGCACCGCTGCGGGAACTCGCCGATCTCCTGGGCCAGCGCGACCGAAGCCTCGAGCGCGCCTCCCTTCTCGACCATGCGATTGACCAGGCCGATCGATAGGGCCTCCTCCCCGAACACACCGCGACCGGTTAGGATCATGTCCATCGCGCGGCTCTGCCCGATCAGTCGCGGCAACCGGATCGTCCCACCATCCACGAGGGGAACTCCCCAACGCCGGCAATAGACACCGAAGACGGCATCGCTCGCGGCCACCCGAAGGTCACACCAAAGCGCCAGCTCGAGCCCCCCCGCCACTGCATATCCTTCGACCGCGGCGATCACGGGCTTCTCGAGCAACATCCGAGTGGGCCCCATCGGCCCATCACCCTCTTCGAGAACCTTGTTCGCACGCGCGCCGCCGACGCTCGCCTCTTTCAGGTCGGCGCCCGCGCAGAAGCAGCCACCCTCGCCCTGCAGGATCGCCACCCGCAAGGAGTCGTCCTCGGCGAAGAGGCGAAAGGCCTCCCCGAGCGCTTCGGCGGTCTCGCGATCAACGCAGTTGCGGACTTCGGGGCGCGCGATCGTGACCACGAGAACACCATCACGCACTTCGCTGCGAAGTTTCATCGGAACCTCGTCTCAGACCAGGGGCAATGACATTGCCCTGCAAGGGCAGACCTCGATTCGGCGAATCGCGAAATCAGGCGAGCTCGAGGTTTGCATATCGAACCATCACGGTCTTCACACCAGCGCGTTCGAATTTGATTCGAAGTTTCTGGTTGAGATCGCTCCCCAGAACAGCGAGCACCTCACCGCGACCGAAGACGGGGTGTCGCACACGCGTACCCAGTGCAATCCCCTCGCTCGCTTCGCCCTGCGCGTAGGAATAGTCGAAGCGTGAGCTCGACCCGCCCGCACTCGAGACGCGCGACCGAGCGCTACGGCTCGCGGATCCCAGTGTCTCGATCAATTCGTCCGGGATCTCCTGGAGAAACCGACTCGGGGATTGGTAGGTACGATCGCCGTACCTGAAACGCTCCGCCGCACAGGTCAAGAAGAGATGCTCCATCGCGCGGGTCATCGCCACATAACAGAGACGACGCTCCTCTTCGAGGCCCGTCTCGTCGCGAATAGAGGACGCGTGGGGGAAAATCCGCTCCTCCATCCCGACGAGGAATACGATCGGAAACTCGAGCCCCTTCGCCGAGTGAACGGTCATCAACGAGACACGATCTTCCCGATCTTCGTAGCTGTCGAGATCCGAAATCAGCGCCACCTGGTCCAGATAGAGTTCGAGCTCGCTGCGCTCCTCACCCTCCAGCTCCTCCTCGTTCACGACGTGGAAATCGCGCGCGCTCGACAGCAGCTCTCGCAAGTTGTCGAGACGCGCTTCCGAATCGGGCGTGTCCTCCTTCTCGAGAGCCCGGATATAGCCAGTGCCGTCCATCACCCGGGCGATCATGTCATCCAGCGCCAAACCATCGAGGCTGCCGCCGACTGCGAGACCCCCTGCCGGCGAAGAGCTGAAGCCATCCATCATGTCCAGAAAGGCGGCCAACTTCCCCGTCGAGCGCCCCACCAACTTGGTTTCGACGGCGATGCGCATCGCTTCCATCAGCGGAACCCCCCGACCCGCCGCGAGACTCTCGACCTTTTCGAAACTGGCCTTTCCGATTCCGCGGGTGGGCTTGTTGACAATCCGACGGATGGCCTGATCATCGCGCGGATTCACGAGCAGCCGCAGGTAACACATGATGTCTTTGATCTCGGCACGATCGTAGAAGCGTTGTCCACCGACGATCGTGTAGGGCACGTCGTATTTGAGCAGCTCCTCTTCGAATGAACGCGACTGCGCGTTCGTACGATAAAGAATCGCGACATGCCGAAAGGGCACATCCTCGCGGCGATTTGCGTTCAGGAGTTTATCGATGACGAATCGGGACTCTTCCCGATCGTCCTCCGCCTCGAAGAAGCGAATCGGCGAACCGCCCTCACGATCGGTAAAGAGATCCTTGTCCTTGCGGTCGAAATTATTCGAGATGACCGCGCTCGCACCGGAGAGGATCGGCTGGGTCGAGCGGTAATTCTGCTCGAGTTTGATCACCTTGACCGCAGTCTCGGAGTCGGCGTAATCCTGCTCGAAGTCGAGGATGTTCCGGATATCCGCGCCACGCCACGCGTAGATCGACTGATCAGGATCCCCGACCACGCAGAGATTGCGATGGACCTGGGCGAGCTGACCGATCAGGCCGTATTGGACACCGTTCGTATCCTGATATTCGTCGACGAGGATATAGTTGTATCTGTTGCGGTAGTAGTCGAGCACGCGGGGATGTTTGCGAAAGAGTTCGACGGTCAGGAGCAGAAGGTCGCCAAAGTCGAGGGCTTCGGCATCAGCGAGCTTGCGCTGGTATTTGGCGTAGAGCGAGGCAATGAGTTCTTCGTCGAGATCCCGGGCGCGATCTGCAGCGGCCGGCGGCAAGAGGCCCGCATTCTTCCACTGATCGATCTGCCAGCGAATGCGGCGAGGCTCATGGACCTTGGGATCGAGTCCCTCCCCTTTCAGCACATCCTTGATCACACCGATCGAATCGGCGTCGTCGTAGATCACGAATCCGCGGTTTCGAGCGAGGTGCCCGATATCGCGCCGCAGGATGCGCACGCCGATCGAATGAAAGGTGCCGATCGAGACCTCGCTCGCCGCCGGGCCGAGGAGCTTCTCGACGCGTTCTTTCATCTCGCCCGCGGCCTTGTTCGTAAAGGTCACGGCGAGAATCTGTTCGGCCGGGATCCCGAGTACACCGATCAGATAGGCGATCCGCGCAGTGAGCACGCGTGTCTTGCCCGAACCGGCACCGGCGAGCACGAGCAGCGGGCCCTCGGTCGTCTCGACCGCCTTCCGCTGCGCAGGATTCAGCCCCTCGAAAATCGAGTCGGCGAGTGCGTCCTGATCGAGAGGGTCACTTTGGGTCATTCGGGGGCGTGGCTCATCCGGTGAGCGCGCGAGAACTCGACACCGCCTCCCGCCGGTGAAATTCACCCGAGTCGGTCGAGCGCGTTGGTCCGCGACGCAGCAATAGGAATGTCGAAACTTACTCGACGGTCACGCTCTTTGCGAGGTTCCTCGGCTGATCGACGTCCGTACCCTTGAGCGTCGCGATGTGATACGCGAGGAGCTGCAGCGGAACAACCGCCAGGATCGAAGTCAGGAATTCACCGAGATCATCGATATAGATCACCTCGTTGGCCTTCTCCGCGATTTCCTCGTCTCCGGTGGAAGCGATCGCGAGCACCTGACCATCACGCGCGCGAACCTGCTCGAGATTCGAGAGGAGCTTGTCATGGAGTTCACCCTTCGTGGCGATCACGACCACCGGCATATTCTCGTCGATCAGCGCGATCGGGCCGTGCTTCATCTCACCCGCCGCATATCCCTCGGCGTGGATATACGAGATCTCCTTGAGCTTGAGCGCACCCTCCATCGCGATCGGGAACATGATTCCACGCCCCAAAAAGAGAAAATCCTGCACCTTGAAATAGCGCCGCGCGATCTTCTCGATCGATCGATCGAGGGCGAGGACGCTCTCGAGCATACGCGGCAGACGCATCGCATCGTGCAAGCGATCGCGGATCTCGCTCTTCCCGAGTCGCTGCCGGACGATCCCGAGCTTGAGTGCGATCAGGTAGAGCGCCACGGCCTGGGTCACGAAGGCCTTCGTCGAGGCGACACCGATCTCGGGGCCCGCATGGGTATAAAGAACATCATCGCTGGCACGCGAGATCGTGGATTCGCGAACATTGCAGATCGAGAGAACCCGCGCGCCCTGCCGCTTCGCCTCCTGCAGCGCGGCCAGCGTATCCGCGGTCTCCCCGGATTGTGAGACCGGGATCACGATGCGCTTCGATCCCACGATCGGTTTGCGGTACCGGAACTCGCTCGCCAAATCGACCTCGCAGGGAATCCCCGCAAGCTGCTCGATCATATATTTGCCGAGCTGCGATGCGTAGTAGGACGTCCCACAAGCGACCAGTGTGACGCCTTGACATCCGTCGAGCTCATCCTTCGAGAATTCGATCCCGTCGAGATCGACATCGAGCTCGACCTCGTTGATTCGCGTGCCGATCGTATCGGTGATCGCGCGGGGCTGCTCGAAGATCTCCTTCTGCATGAAATGGTCGTAACCGCCCTTCTCCGCGGAGACGGGGTCCCACTGAATCATCGTGAACTCGCGCTCGATCGGACGCCCTTCGATATCGACGATCTGAATCCCTTCCTCTGAAAGAAGGGCGAAATCACCATCGTGGAGCGAAATGATGTCGCGGGTATAGGGCAGGACGGCTGGAATATCGCTCGCCAGAAAGGCCTGTTTCTCTCCCTGACCGACGATGATCGGACTCCCACCATTTTTGGCGGTCACGAGCAGGTCGGGCTCTCGCTCGCAGAGGGCCCCCAACGCATAGGAACCGGTGAGCTGGGCGCAGGCTTCGCGTACGGCGGTGAGTAGATCGCGGCCCTGCTCCACGGCTTCTTCGATCAGATGGGCGATCAGCTCGGTGTCCGTGTCGGAGCGAATCACGGCCCCGCGTCCTTCAAGGGCGGCGCGCAGCTCGCGATAATTCTCGATGATACCGTTGTGGACGATCACGATCGATCCCGCACGATGGGGATGTGCATTTCGTTCCGAGGGCTTGCCATGGGTCGCCCATCGGGTGTGACCAATTCCGAGATGTCCCTGAAGCGGACGTTCTCGCAGATTGCCTTCGAGGTTGATCAGCTTGCCCTTCGCTCGCCGCACCTCGAGGGAATCCCCCTCGAGAATCGCGACGCCAGCGGAGTCGTAGCCGCGATATTCGAGGCGGCGCAGTCCGTCCATCAAAACGTCCACCGCGCAGACTTCGCGCCCCACATAACCGACGATTCCACACATGAGATCTCTCCCTAGCGACTTCGCCGCTTCGAAGTGCTCTTCTTGGCGGCTTTTTTCTTGGTGACCTTTTTTCTGCCCGTCCTCTTCTTCGTGGCCTTCTTCCGGGCCGCCTTTCGCACACGGGTTGCTTTCTTGGCGGCCGAAGAGGACTTCGCACCAGACTCTGCAGGTCGAGATGCGGTTCCGGACGAGGCGCGGCCCTCTCTTCGAGCCACCCAACCCTCGATATTTCGCTGCTTGTCCCGGGCGACCGCGAGGGCGTCTTCGGGAACGTCTTTCGTGATCGTCGAACCCGCCGCAATGAATGCCCGCGCTGCGATCTCGACGGGAGAAACGAGGTTGGCGTTACAGCCGACGAAGGCGCCGTCTCCGATCGCGCTGCGAGTCTTCTTGTAGCCGTCGTAGTTCACCACGATCGCGCCACAGCTGAAATTCACCCCAGCACCGACGTCGGCATCACCGATATAACCCAGATGGGCTGCCTTCGAGCCCGGACCCAGCGTCGAATTCTTGATCTCGACGTAGTTGCCGATCTTCACGCCGACGCCGAGATGACTGCCGGGTCGCAGGTGCGCGGACGGACCGATCGTCACGTCATCCTCGAGCTGACTCTCCTCGATGACGCAGCCGGATTTTACATGAACACCTTCGCCCAGCGTCGAAGCACCCGTGATCACGACGCCGGGCTCGATGATCGAGTCCTGTCCGATCCGAACATCCGCATCGATATAAACGCTTGTGGGATCGATGAAGGTGACTCCCCCCTCCATGAACTCCCGGGTGATCCGGCGGCGCAGGTAGGCCGTCGCGTCCGCGAGCTCACTGCGCGTATTGATCCCCATACATTCATCGGGATCTTCGATCTCGACACCTTCGACCCGAAGTCCTCGAGCGACGGCGAAGCCGACAATGTCCGTGATGTAGAGTTCGCCCTGGGCGTTATCGGCGCGCAACGATGCCAGGCCTTCGCGCAGCAGGTCTGCACTGAACAGGTAGACACCGGTGTTGCGCTCCTCGAGTTCGAGCTCTGCGGGCGTCGCGTCCTGGGCTTCGATGATGCGGGAGACGCGACCCTCGGCACCGCGCTCGACGCGTCCCGGAATATTCCGGGTCCTCGCGGTCAGGACCGCGAGATCGGCGCCGCGCTCGCGCTTGACCGCGCTCATCTGCGCGAGTGTCGCTGCAGACAAGAGCGGCGTATCCCCATAAAGAACCAACACATCGCCCGAAACGTCGCCCAGGGCCGGCTGGGCGACCAATACCGCGTGCCCGGTCCCCTTCTGTTCGGCCTGCAGAACGAACTCGGCCTCGCCTTCGAAACGAGCCTCGACCTCGCCCGCGTCCTTCCCCACCACGACGAGCAGCCGGCTGGGCGAGAGCGCCTTCGCCGAACGCAGAACGTGCCCGAGCATCGGTACGCCACACAGCTCATGCAGCACCTTGGCCCGCCGCGATTTCATTCGCGTCCCTTGGCCTGCCGCCAGAATGATGACCGTCGTGTCGCTCAACTCGAAACTCCTTCCGTCACGCGCTTTCCGGATCGACTCGTTACGCGGGACGGCACCTGAGTGAGTGCCCCATCTGACCAAGAGGACGCAGGGGTTCTCGGCCTTCTCGTATCGGCCGATCCGGCCTCGATCTTGCCCATGCTTTGCCCGCGCAGGGCCCATGCAATCCGCAGGCAGGGCGAGCCCCGCGCCAACGGCTCCAGAAAGCGGAGGGTATTGCGAATGAAGCCGCCCGGCCCCCGCAGCCGAGTCCCCACGCCGCCCGGGTTGGATGTCAGACCCCTCGATTCCTCCGGGGCATCTCGATCACGAGGGGTGCCCGAGAATCGGATTGGCCGCGTGCTCTGTTCGCCACCCGCCGGCTCCCCTACCCTTACGGGAGCCGATCGCCGCACCCACGCGTGCGAACGGACCCCGAACCGATGAATCCCGGAGTTCCCCGGGAACCCTAGAACCAATCGAACCCGCGATTCGACGGGTTCCTCCCCATTCCGAACCCGTCCCGGAGAGCTTCGCCATTCACGTTCACGGCAATACGACCGGCCTCAAGTCGAGCCAGGTCAAGGCGCTCGAGCGGCTCGGACGACGTCGGCTCTCGGAGGACCGGGTCATCACAAACGACCTCGCCCGCGAGCTGACCTCATTGTCGAATGACATCCGCCGCCAAGTGGGGGTTCTGCTCGATCGCACGGGCAACGTCCAGCACGTCATGCTCGGCAGCCAGTCGGGCACCGAGCTGCCGGATTGGGGGCGCCTGCGCGCGGGACGCGGCCGACTGCGCGGACTTCGGCTGGTACACACCCACCTCGCCGCGGAGGGGCTCACCCGGGACGATGAAACCGACCTGGCGTTGCTGCGCCTCGATGCGGTCGTGTCCATCGAGGTCGGTGAGGATGGATTGCCCGGGCTCGCCCACGCCGCCTCGCTGTGTGCGGCGAACGACGAGGGGCGATCGATCGAGAAGCTGCCGCCCTGCCACCCGGCGGACTTCGATTTCGATTTCAGCCTCTGGATACGCGACCTCGAGAACGAGCTCGCCCAGTCGACCTCGACCCGGGACACGGAGGCGGGCGAACGCGCGATTCTCGTTTCCGTCACCGCGGGACGCGATCGCGAAACCCTCGAGATGCATGTCGAGGAGCTGCGAGAGCTCGCGCGCGCCGCGGGCGTCCAGGTCGTCGATGTCGTGACCCAGTCCCGACCCAAGGTCGATCCACGGACGGTGCTCGGCTCCGGAAAGCTCTCGGATCTCGTGATTCGATGTTTCCAGAGCAATATCGATCTGGTCATCTTCGACCAGGACATGGCCCCCGCTCAGGCTCGCAATCTCTCCGAGCGAATGGAGCTGCGGGTCATCGACCGCACCCAGCTGATCCTCGACATCTTCGCCCAGCGCGCCAGCACCGGAGACGGGAAACTCCAGGTCGAACTCGCCCAGTTGCGATATCGCTTGCCCCGCCTGGCCCAAAGGGCCGATCTATCCCTCTCGCGACTCGCCGGTGGAATCGGCGGGCGCGGCCCCGGCGAGACGAAGCTCGAGAGTGATCGACGTCGGGTCCGCGATCGCATCACCCGCCTCGAGCGCGAAACCAAGCGGCTCACCAAGCAGCGCGAGGGGCGGAGACGCAGGCGCGACCGCCGCAATGTGCCGGTGCTCTCGATCGTCGGCTACACGAATGCGGGCAAGAGCACGCTCCTGCGTGCGCTGACCCAGAGCGACGTGCATATCGAGGACAAGATGTTCGCCACCCTCGACCCCGTCTCGCGTCGCTTGCGCTTCCCCCGCGAACGCGAAGTGATCATCACCGACACGGTCGGTTTCATCCGTGATCTGCCCGAAGACTTGATCGCCGCATTCCATGCGACGCTCGAGGAACTGCGCGATGCCAGCCTGCTCTTCCACGTGGTCGACGCCGCGAGCCCCGACATGGATCGCCGCATCAAGGCGGTCCGCGAGGTACTCGGCGAACTCGGATTGGACCAGAAACCCGAGCTGCTCGTCTTCAATCAGATCGACCGGCTGCCCGAGGCCGAAATCGAAGCGCTTGCCCGGCGCTACCAGGCGATCCCGATCTCGGCGCTCGAGGGCCGAGGACTGCGTGAGCTCCTGACCCACGCAGAGGACATCCTCTGGGACGACGACGCCCATCATCCGGGCGAGAAAAATGGCTTCGTCGACCTGGCCGCGCGAAGCGGATAGTCGACCGACCGGCGCTGAAGAAGGCATTCAGCCCGAATGAGCCCGGGAGGGACAGGAGGAAGATCATGGCTCTACGTTCACGCATCGTCGGCACGGGAATGAGCGTGCCGGAACGGGTCGTCACCAACCTGGATTTGACCCAATGGATGGACACGACCGAGGAATGGATCGAGCAGCGCACCGGAATCCTCGAGCGCCGTTGGATCGAAGAGGGCCAGAAGCCGTCCGATCTCGCGCGACAGGCCGTGCTCGCCGCCCTCGAGGAGGCGGAGCTCGATGTGTCGGACATCGGCTGCATCCTCCTGGCAACGCTCTCCGGGGAGCACGAATTCCCCGGCACCTCCTTCTTTCTTCACGAAGCAATCGACGCCGGCGAAATCCCCTGTATCGATCTCCGTGCACAATGCAGCGGCTTTCTCTACGCGCTTCAGATCGCCGACGCGCTGATCGTGGCGGGCCGGCACGAACGCGTGCTCGTCGTCGGGTGCGAAGTCCACTCGACCGGACTCGACGTGAGTACGGCTGGTCGCGACGTGACCGTGATCTTTGGCGACGGGTCCGGGGCGGTCCTGCTCGAAGCGGTCGACGCAGACGCCGGGCCGGGGCTGATCGAAGTGCGCGTCCACGCCGAGGGCAAACACGCGCGCAGGCTGTGGACCGAGGGACCGGGGGCCGCCTTGTCCCCGCGCATCGACGCGGCGACGATCGAAGCGCGCAAGCATTTCCCCTACATGGATGGCCGTTTCGTTTTCAAACACGCCGTAACCCGAATGCCCGAGGTGCTGCTCGAGACCCTCAGCGCGGCCAGCCTGAAGCTCGAGGACATCGACCTCTTCCTCTTTCACCAGGCGAATCTCCGGATCAATGAATTCATCGCGCACAAGCTCGAGATCCCGAAGGAGAAGATCCTCAACAACATCCAGCGGCTGGGCAATTGTTCCGCCGCGGCGCTCCCGATCCTGCTCGCCGAAGCCTCCCGGGAGGGTGCGCTCGAGCCTGGAAAGCTCGTCTCCTTGACCGCATTTGGCTCGGGCTTCACATGGGGATCCGCGGTTCTGCGTTGGGGTTGATACGCTGTACGACGCGTCGCGACATGATCGCCAAGAGCCCGCGCGCGCTCGCAAACCCAGAATTGCCGCACCGCATCACCTGCAAATAGCTGTATTTCCACGTGTTTTATATTTTTCATGAAGCACTATTGACGAATGACGCACAGTGTCTAAACCTTCGGATACCGCAGGGAACCCCTGGAAGCGGCTCAGAGGCGAACTTAGACGCAGCGCGTCAGCCGCATGCCAGCCTCTAGCGAACCAACCGGGAAGCCAAACTCGACGGCGCTTCGAGAGAGCCCCCGAAGAGGCCCCAGGAAAGGAGACGAAGAGATGACGAGGAAGACCACGTCCAGGAAGAAGAGCAGCCGGAGCGATTTCAACTGGGACGAGTTCCGACCCGGGTGGGCAAGCGAAGGGATCGAGAAGATCAGCGCCGAGCTCGAAAAATGGAACGACGAGCTCCAGACCCGCAGCAAGAAATTTCGCAGCGAGAGCCAGAAGCGAATCGAGAAGGGCGTCCAGCAGGTGCAGGACGAGCTTCGCAAGGTCCCGGGCGTCAAGCGCGCCGAAGAGCTTCGCCACGAGCTCGGTGAGCGTGTCGAAAGGAACCTCGAAGAGGGCGCCGATCGTGTCTACACGAGCCTCAAGCTCGCTCGACTCGATGAAGTCAAGAGGCTCGAGCGCAAGATCGCCCAACTGAACAAGAAGCTCCGCACCCTCGAGAAGCAGCAGGCGGCCTGATCAGGCCTGCGGCGCCGCAAGCGAGCCCGAGCTCGACCCACCGCGACGCCCGCCCCCGCTCTCGATACTCCGGCTTCGTCGAAGGTGAATCAGACATCTCCGGAGCCGTGAGACATGAAGAGGCCCAAGCGGTGACCCGCTCGGGCCTCTTTTCTTTTTCGCGTGAGCGGAGCGCTCAGGCCCGAGCCGCGCGGCGTCGTTCGCTTTCGACCAATTGCAGCGCCGCCTCGACCGAACCCTCGGTCGTGCGGAGCAGATCCCGAGCGCGCTCGGGGTCGATCTTCCCGACCTCCATCAAGATCCGTAGGGCACGACCCCGTAATTTGCTCGAGCCGGGCGAGATATGCGTCATGTGATGACCCCGGACTCGGCCCATCCGCACCATTACGGCCGTCGAGAGGGCGGTCAGGATCATCTTCTGGGCGAGGCCGCCCTTCATGCGCGTCGAGCCCGTCACGACCTCCGGCCCGACCCGCGGCGCGATCGAGATCTCGACGAATTCCGCGAGCGGCGAATCGGGATCACAAGTGATCGCGACGGTCCGCGCCCCGAGTCTTCCCGCGGCGTCAATTGCACCCAACACATAGGGCGTCGTCCCGCTCGCCGAGAGCCCGACGACGACGTCGCCCAGGGTGATGCCTCTTTCCTCGAGTTCGAGCGCGCCGGCTTCCGGATCGTCCTCCGCCCCCTCGATCGCGCAGCGCAGTGCCCGATCCCCGCCCGCCATGATTCCCTGCACGTAGCGCGGCGGGAGTCCGTAGGTCGGAGGAATCTCGGAGGCGTCGAGCACCCCGAGCCGTCCACTCGTTCCAGCCCCGATGTTGAACCAGCGGCCGCCGCCCGTCAGGGCGCAGGCGAGCACATCCACCGCTTCTGCCATGTGCGGCAACACCTCCGCAACCGCTGCGTGGGCGATCGCATCCTCGCTGTGGATCAGCCGCAGAATCTCGTCCGAATCACACTCGTCGAGGCGATCGGAGCGCTCGAGCGCTGCTTCGGTTGGACGTCGTTTAGCCATCCCCCTTCGTTTCGGTCCTTCCCGGCCCAACTGAAGCGGACCCGCGCGGCGTCCGACCACACGGCCCTCTAGACTCCCCCAATGCCCTTCGAAGTCGCCGAATCAACGCTCGAGAGCCTCGAATGGGAGCGAGTGACCGACGCGTTGCGCACCTGTTGCCGCACGCCGCTCGGTGTTCTCCTGGTATCGGGGGCTTCCGCAGCCAGCCTCTTCGAGGGCTCCGAGCAGGGCGCACGGGCGCGACTCGGCGAAACCAGCGAGGCCCGCGCTCTTCTCGACGCGGATGCGATCCCACCGCTGGGCGGCTGCGCCGACATCGCCTCGGCGCTGGCCCAGGCCGAAAAGGGGGGGGGCCTCGAAGCCACTCAGTTGATCGATGTGCGAGCCACGCTGGAGGCGATGCATGCGACCCTGCATTTCTTCGAGCGCCGGCGCGAGGAATCTCCGGGCCTGGCCGAACTCGCAAACCACATCGAAGAGGCGCCCGGCCTCGTGGCCGAGATCGCGCGATGTCTCGATTCCAGCGGCGAGATTCGCGACATGGCTTCGGCGGCGCTGGCGAACGCGCGCCGCGACGCGCGCCGACTCGCAGGTGATCTCAAGACCCGGATCGAGCGCAGTCTGCAACACGCCGACATCAAGCCGCATCTCTCGGATCAGTACTACACCGTGCGCAGCGGCCGCTTCGTTCTTCCCGTCAAGGCGGACGCCAAGGGGCAGGTCCGCGGGATCGTCCACGATGCCTCGCGCTCCGGCACCACCCTCTTCGTCGAGCCCGACGCGATGGTGGAGCTGAACAACCGCCATCGGCAGGCGGAGCTGACCGTCGAGCGGGAAATCCTACGCGTCATGCGAGATCTGTCCGCGGCGGTCGCGCACCACAGCGGAGCGATCCGGGCGAGCCTCGAATGGCTCGCGCGACTGGATCTCGCCATCGCGCGAGGCCTGCTCTCGCGCGAAATGGACGGGATCGAACCCGAGGTCGGCCGCGAGGGCATCTTCGAGCTACCCGGCATTCGACACCCGCTGATCACGCCGGACCAATGCGTCGCCAACGACCTTCGCCTCGGCCGGGATTTCTCGGTCCTGCTGCTCTCGGGACCGAATGCCGGGGGCAAGACCGTTGCCCTCAAATCTCTCGCACTCGCCGCACTCATGGTGCGTGCCGGCCTGCATGTCCCAGCGGATCCCGGCGCGAGGGTCGACCTGGTCGATCGGGTGCTCGCGGATATCGGTGACCATCAGGATATCCGGGAGAGCCTGTCCACCTTTTCCGCTGCGATGGCCACCCTCGCCGGGATCCTACGCTCCGCTGGCCCCGACACCCTCGTGTGTCTCGACGAAATCGGAGTCGGAACCGATCCCTCCGAAGGGGCCGCAATCGCGCAATCGACCCTCGAGGCCCTCGCGGACGCGGGGGCCCGGGTCGTCACCACGACCCATTATAATCTCCTGAAGGAAATGGCCGAAGTCGACGACCGCTTCAAGAACGCGAGCGTCGAATTCGACCCGGAAACCTACGCGCCGACCTATCGCGTACGCATCGGTGCACCGGGTGCCTCCTCCGCAACGACGGTCGCCGCTCGCATGGGGATGCCCCAGGGCGTACTGGATCGAGCATCTGGACTGCTCGACCGGGAGGATCGGCGACTCGATCGGATGTTGTCCGAGCTCGCAGCGAACCGCGCGCTGCTTGAATCGGAGCAGGCCGCAGCGACCGCGCTCCGCGTCGAGAGCGAAGAGTCGCGCGAAGAGTATCGGACGAAGCTTGCGCGGCTCCAGGAACGACGCGACAAGCTCTTCGCTGATATGCGGCGCGAACTCGACAACTCGTTCCGAACCGCTCACTCGGAGGTCGCGCGCATCATCGCCGAACTCCAGCGAGCCCCCTCCTCCCGGCACGCAGCCGGCGCCCGCGAGCAACTCGAATCACTCCGCGAACGGACCGAAAAGGCCCAGAGCGAGGGCGGACTCGAACCGAAACACATCCCCGCGACCTCCGAGGCCGAAGCCATCGATTGGCCGCATGCGAGAATCGGCGACCTCGTTCGTACACCGGGTGGAGGCCAGGGCACACTGCTCTCGCTTCCGGATCGCAAGGGACGCGTATCCGTTCAGGTCGCGGGGGCGAAGCTCAGCGTGGGGCGCGACCAACTGGCCGCCCACTCAACGCGCCCTTCGCCCCCTCCGAGAGAGGGGGCCCGCAGGGAAGCAAACGATCCGCTCCCGCCCATTCGAATCGGAGGGATCACCGAAGTGGATCTCCGCGGCCTACGCGTCGACGAAGCACAGGACCGGCTGGAGGCCGCACTCGACCTGGCGGCGGCCGAAGGACGGGACGAGATGCGAATCATCCATGGCATCGGAACCGGCGCACTCCGAAAATCCGTCCGCGAATTCTTGCCGCAATCCCGCTACGTCGTCGAGTGCATCGAAGCCGGTCGCGAGGAGGGGGGGGCCGGCGCGATCCGCGCGATCCTCAGAAAGGACTGATCTCTTGAGTGACCAGGAAGATCGGGAACCCGACCCCCGCGAAGAAGACGGCGACGCGTTCCCGGGCGTCGACGAATTGCTCGCAAGTTTTCTCTCGGAGGGCTCACTCCTGCCCGTCCTGATCGTCGCGCTCGGAAGCGGCGGCGCGTTCGGGGCGGCCCTGTTGATCCTCACGATCGTCGATCGCAACCCCTTCGCGGGTGTCGCGCTCCTCCTGGTCGCCGGGATGACGGTCGACGTGAGCCTGCGCGCTCGCCGCGAGGAGGGCTTTCGAAATATCAAGAAGTTCGTCGGGCTCCTCTGGGCATCCTCCCTCGCCTTCTCGGCGCTCGCCCTGTGGACGGGGATCGCGTTCAGATGAAGACCGGGCGGCCGTGAGAGGATGATTCTTCGAGGGCCAGATCGGCTACGAGCGCCTGGGCGGCCCTCAGGCCGGATCGCGTAGACGACTCGAAGGAGGGGCCGGCGAGATAGTCGCCCGCCCAGTAGAGCCTGCGACCGGCACCGCGGCGATCGACCTGGACCTTCTGAAAATTAGCCAGACGCCGATAGCTCCCGACCGCGAAGAAGGGTTGCATCGATCGGCCGAGATGGGTCGTCAGGACCCGGTCACCCATTCGCGGCAGGGCGAGCTCGAGCGAGCTCAACATATTCTTCGCGACGACGTCACGGGCCATCTCGCTCCAGCGCTCTGCAAAGGCATCCCGTGCGCGCGCGATGAGCTGACTCCTGCCTTCCGGTGCGCGCCCCCCCGGCTGGCCCGGTTCGATCACGATCGACGAGATTGCCGACCCCTCGCGCCGGGGAATCCGTATTTCCTGGGGAAGGCCCGTGTGGACCCCTTCGAGGGCGATCGAAAGATTCACAACGGGTCGCTCTCGAACATCACGAAAGAAGTCGCGCTCGGCGGCGGTCAGCAGCGACGACGTGATCCTTGATGCTTCGCCTGGTCCGAGGGCGCATAGGACCGCGTCGAAGTGTTCGGGATCGCGGGGCCCATCGGCATCGATCGCTTCGACCCCGAAGCCGCCGGCGGGCAGCTCGTCGATTCGCTGCACCACCGTCGCTCGGCGGATCTCCAATCCCTCGGCCGCGGTCTGGGCCAACTCGAGCAAGGGCCTGCGCGGCAACCCGGGCAGGCCGGGCCTGCGATCCCCGACTCCGAGCGACTTCGCGTGCAGCAGCAATGCAACCCGAGAGAGTTCATCCACGCCGTCGCCATAAACGCCCTGGATTTCAGGCGTCAGCCAGAACTCGAGCGCGCCGCGCCCGAAATAGAGCGCGACATGGTCCCGTGCGCTTCGGTAGTCGAGGTCCGCCGCGAGCTCGGGAAGGCTCGGGTCGAGTTTTTCCGCATAACGCCCCAAGAGTCGGCCCCAACGCAGCAGCTTGGCGCGTTCCCATAGAGGCGGTCCAGGAATTCGCGCGGCACCGCGCAGGGTCAGACCGTCGACAGGGATCGCCTCACCGGCCCGCAACAAGGTCGTCTGGACCGGTCGGAGTGGAG
Source organism: Deltaproteobacteria bacterium (assembly GCA_002719955.1). Lineage (GTDB taxonomy): Bacteria > Myxococcota_A > UBA9160 > UBA9160 > UBA4427 > UBA4427. Next base: position 58,023 of record PBFW01000036.1, read on the forward strand.
ATAGAAGATCACCCAACTCGACTTCACGCGCCCAACGCGCGAGCGCGACGTCGCACCCGGCGAGAACGGGCCAGGCGGAATCCATCCAATGACCGGCGCACCATTCGCCGCGAACTCGCCCCCCGACCCGGGTGCGCGCTTCGTACACGCGCACTTCGAGTCCGGATCGCGCGAGTTCCGTCGCCGCACGCAGCCCCGCGAGCCCCGCACCCAGCACCGCGACACGTCGATTCGAAAGGGGCGATGAGGTCATCGAGCGCTATCGGGCACTTCGCGCGCGCGCAGAAAATCGAGCACGTCATGCAGCGTATCGAAGGGAACGAACTCTTCGCCCAGCTCTTCGAGCGCGGGGGCGAGCGTGTCCTTCGCAAAGGCGAGGTCCGCCTCGAGTGCGCCGCAGAGATCCGAAACGCGTCCATTCCCGATGTGGATACAGAAGGCATCGGGATTCTCGGCGCGATAGCTCGAGATCAATCCGCGTTTGCAGCTCCCGGTCCCGCAACCACAGGCCTCGTTGGGTCGGCCGGGAGCGAGGCGCCATCGATCGCCCTCATAGTCCAGATGGTTTGCGTTGTATTCGAACTGCACATTGTTCATCGTCTGCAGTCGCTCGAGATTCCAATCGAAGCCATCGGACAGGATTCGAAACGGGACCTCCTCGGCCTCACACCATTCGACCATGGTCTCGGCGCCGGGGTCGAGGTCGATCGTCTCGAGGAATTCGTCGAGCCTCTTCTCGGAGAGTTCGAGCCCATCCAGCAGCGCCATCGCGTAGGACCAGGCCGTGAATTCCCCGTCGACGAAGCGGCTCCAGAGTCGGGCCCGCTTTTCCGGAAGCAATTGTTGAGCGAGAGTCGAGCCCACGTCCTGGACCGAAAAAGTCCCATCGAAATCACAGAAGATCGCGAGCGGTCGATGCTGGGGGATCGCCATTTTATCCTGCACTTTCGCGGGTTTTGGTGAGTGATCGGATCGGCCTTCTCGCCGGACGGGTGGGTAGCGCATCCTCGCTTCGGCGGGAATGCGCTACGCCCCACTGCCCCACGCGGTGGCGCTCAGGCGACCCGGAGAGGGCACCTCGCGAGCGCGATTGCATGGGACCCGACATCGCTGGGGGGGAAGAATCCTCCGGCGAGGCGGGACCGACGACCCGGAACGCCACAGATCGTCACACACGTGCCCCTTTTTGCGTCACCTGCCAGGGATCCCTACCGGCTTCTCGCCCTGCCGATGCACCTCCTCTTCCGAATGCAGCGACCCCGATGCCCTCTCGCTCTACCAAAAGCACCGAGGGCTTTACGCCCCCACTTGGCATGGCCCTTGCTTTACTCCTAGACGAAATCAATGGGGCGCTTTTCGAGGAGCGGGCCCCCATTTCTGCGCCCGGGCTGGCTACCCCTCCCTTCGCACAATTTGTGCGAGAAGCCGGTTCGGGCGCTTTTTTTCGCCCCATTTGCGACTTTCTGTTCGAAATCCAGGTTTGCTCTCGCCTTCGGCGCGCGGCCCGCTCGCGGCGTCGTACACTCCGGGTGCGATGGGGGCACGCCGATCCAGAAAAAGTCCGAGTCGAGGTTGCGCGGCGGTCCCGCTCCTCCCGAAGCCAAAGCAGCTCTCCCGCCGACGGGGCGAGTTCCAACTCGGACCCGAAACCGCCATCCTCCTGCCCCCTTCGAAAGGGCCCCTCGATCAACGCCTCCTGCTCGCTGCGAGAACGGCACAGGCCGAGTTGCGTGCGAAGACCGGATGCGACCTCGGGGTCGATCGACCGCATTCCCAGACCGGGAAGAAACACACCATCCGCTGTGTGCTCGATCGATCCGCTGCCATCGCCCCCCGCCTCGCGACGGCGCGGGATGCATATCGGCTCACCGTTCGCGCAAACGAGATCGAGATCGCCGCGCCTTCGATCGACGGGCTCAGGTACGGACTTCAGACGCTCTGCCAGCTCGTGAGCGCGCGCGGTCGCATCGCGGCGGTTCGGATCCTCGACCAACCGGATTTCCGCGATCGCGGCATCATGCTCGACGTCTCACGCGGCAAGGTCCCTTCACGCCACACAGTGGAAGAGCTGATCGACCTCTGTTCCCGTCTGCGCCTGAATGTGTTGATGCTTTACGTCGAACACACTTTCGATTTTCGCGCGCACCCGGAGGTCGGTGCCGGCGCGAGCCCGCTCGACGCGCAAACGATCCTCGCAATCGATACCTACGCGGCGGAACGTGGCGTCGAGTTGATTCCCTGCTTGCAGTCTCTCGGCCATATGGAACATGTGCTCTCGCTCGATCGCTATGCGAAGCTCGCTGAGAGCGATCGGCTCTGGTCTCTTTCACCGAGTCGGAGCGAAACCTACGATTTTCTGGGCGATCTCTATGATGAGTTCCTGCCGCTCTTCCGTTCGGCTCGCTTCAACGCGAACTGCGACGAGCCCTTCGATCTCGGCCGAGGACAATCCGCAGAGCGCTTCCCCCGCAAGTCACCGGGGCGCCTCTTCGCGGATCACGTGTCCAGACTCCGACGCCTGGCCGGACGCCACGAGAAGAAGCTGATGATCTGGGCCGACTTCGCGCTCGGCCATCCCGACCAGATCGATCGGATCGAACGCGACGTGGTCCTGATGGATTGGTGGTACGAAGCGAATTTCGACTTCGATCGCATCCAGAAACTTCGTCGCTCGGGCTTCGAAGTCTGGGCCTGCCCCGGCACATCGAGCTGGAATAGCCTCTTTCCGCGAGTCGCGAACAGCTGTGAGAACATCACAGGCTGGGCCGATGCCGGACGAAGACATGGCGCGACGGGCCTCCTCAATACGGATTGGGGCGATTTCGGTCACTACAACGCGATCGGCGTTTCTCTCCACAGCTATGCCTGGGGCGCTCAACAGGCCTGGTCCGGTGAACTCGACGCGAACGCCTTCGACCGGGCCTTCGCGCGGCACGTCTTCGGCGAAAAGAGCGCGCGGCTCGGACGACTCTATCGCCGACTCGGAGCCATCCACGCGACCGGTTTCAACGTCGTCAACGGTTCAGCGCTTCAATATCTCTATTTCGACGCACTCGACAGAAGTTTCTTCCTTCAACACGGTGGACGGCGTGCACTCGAGTCGAGCGCGCGCAAGCTCGATGTCGTTCGCCGTGAAGTCGAGAGGCTCACCCTCGCGGAAGCCGGGGACGATTTCACGGGACTGGCCCGACGGGAGATCGCCTGGGCGACCGAAGCGACCGATCTTTCGATCGAGAAGGGGCTCGCAGCGATCGAATATAATGCCTGGCGTGAAGACCCGACCCGACTGAAGACACGCGCCCGAAAGGGACTCGCCCGGCGACTCGAGGCGCTCGCGGACCGACAGCGCGAGCAATTCGACTCCCTCCGGGCGCTCTGGCTCGCACGCAATTCGATCTCCGAGTTTCACAAGACGAGCCGGCGAATCAAGCGTTCGATCTCGAGCCTTCGTCGGGGTGCCCGACGGCTCCAGGAGAATCGCCCACCGCGCCCGCCGCAAAAAAGCGAGCTGACGATGCTCGAGATCTTCAACGAGATTCGCAGCGAATTCGGGATGGCGCGCCGCTGAAGGCACGACCCGATGTGGCCATCGATTTCGGGTCTCAACGACGCCTCTATCGTGGCCAGATCGATTTCGATCATTCCAGACGGAGGCGCTCCGCGATGGCGATTTCGCTCGCGCCGAGAACCCGCCGGGCGAGACCCGCCAGATAGACCGAGCCCGCGGCACAAAGATGACGGTCCGGATCGAGCGCTCGGCGTGCACGAATCGTCGCCCGAGCGGGATCCGGCTCGCTCTCGACCGCGATCGCGAGACGCATGGAGTGCGCCTTGGACGCGACGAGTTTCGCAAGAACATCCGCCTCCACGGAACGAATCGGCTCTGCGCACGTCGTCCACACCCGACCCACCCGCGGCAGGAGCACTTCGAGCATGGCCTCGAGATTCTTGTCACTGGAAACGGAGAGCAGCAGGTCGAAGCCCCCCGGTGCCAGGTCGACCATCGCCCCGGCGAGGGCACGCGCCGACTCGACCGTGTGGGCGGCATCGATGATCACCGCAGGGTCGACCTCGAGCACCTCGATCCGAGCGGGCAATCGACAGCCAGGCAAGCCGCGGGTCGCCGCGTCCGCGATCACGTCGGCTTCATAGACACCCAGAGCTCGAACACACTCGACCGCAAGGGTCGCGTTCAGACGTGCCGCCTCGCCGGGCATGGCCAACTCGACATCGAGCTCGAATGCGGTCGACACTTCCTTCCCCTCGTTGGGTGGACCGAAATCCTCACCGAATCTCGTCACCGGCGCACCGACCTCCGCCGCCCGCGCACAGATCACGCCGGACGCCTCGTTGCGCAGGGGGCCGAGCACGGCCGGAACACCCGGCTTCAAGATTCCGGCCTTCTCTCCGGCGATCTCGGCCTCCACCTCGCCAAGCTTGTCGGTGTGCTCGAGTTCGATGCTCGTAATACAGGTGACCGCGGGCTGGACGATATTCGTCGAGTCGAGCCGCCCGCCCAGCCCGACTTCGATCAGCGCCCGATCCACCCCCGCCTCCGCAAAGAGGAGGAAGGCCACCGCCGTCGTCGCATCGAAGAAACTCGGCAGCGTCTCAGGAGGTCCCGCGCGCAATACCTCGACCACCGGTCGCACGCGATCCACCGCAGCAGCCAGCTGCGCTTCGTCGACGGGTTCACCATCGATTCGAAAGCGTTCGATCCAACTCTCGAGATGGGGGGAAGTAAATGTGCCGACGCACTCGCCCAGGGCGAGAAGAACCGACTCCGCGAACAGGCAAGTCGACCCCTTGCCCTTCGAACCAGCCACGTGGATGACCGAGAGTTCGCGATCCGGGCGACCGATACCGTCGAGCAGTGCGCGAATCGGATTCAGATCGAGCCGTTCGTAGGCGTAGTCCACGCGCCGCTCTCGATTGATCAGGCCCTCGAGATAGGCGGTCGCCTGCTCGAGGGTCGAGAGGGTCGAATCGAGCGGTGCTTCGACCGCCGTGTTCGGTCTGGGGGATTCATGCATGGAGCGACTCGCACTCGGTTGGAGCATCTCGAAAAAAGAAGAAGGCGGCCAATTCCTTGACCGCCTTCAATCTTTTCATGTGCCACATCTTCATCGAATCAGGGCGACACTTCGTCCGGTGCAATCACTCGTTCGGCTCCGAAGGAACACCGAACGACTCGCCTGGCGAGATCTGCGCACGATCCTGAAAGAGAGGCAATCCAGACTACTGAAGCATGTATTTCTGGCGCTCGCGGTAGGCCTTGAGCGCAGAACTCGTCGACTCGATCGACGGGTAGAAATACTTGACCGCATGACCACATTCCTGGCAAACGCGATAACAGAACTTGAAGCCCTCCACCTCGCGAACCGAACCCACGTCGAGGCGGCTCCCGTCCGTGCAGCAGCTCGAAGCACGTGGCGGCGAGATGATCTTTCGGGGGTAATCGTTCTTGGGAGTTTCCGAATCCGAATACTGGATGATGCTCTTGGTCAAGCGGTGGGACCGCTCCTCTGAACTCTTCTTTCGGATATTGCTACCAATTCTTCTCAACGGTTCTTCCTCGCATCGTTTCGGTCTTCCATCAAGACCGGGTCTCACGCCCTCTTCTGTTCGAACAGATCCTTCAAGAGAGGCGATCGATTATCGAAGGGTCGCTCACACGGCGGCCCATCCGTCGTCCACATTCGACTCGCATCCGGTTGCTCCGACAGCTCCAGCAGAAGAGAACTGCGCGTCCCATAGCGATCCGCGATATGGACACACGTCGCTTCCAAGGGGTTCTGTATTCCCTCGTCGTCCACGTGTTCGCGACAGACCCGGGCCAATCCCTCGAATAGATCGATCCCCGGTTCCGTCACCATCTTCTCCACGCGCTCTCGGATGCGCGTCAGCTTGAGTACCCTCGGTTCCTCCGAGTCGATCAAACCCTCGACTCCTTCGAAGCCCGGGAACTCCGTCCCTCCAGATCTCCTCTGCGAGCCGCTGGCTTGCCGTTCCAGGATCCCAGTGGTTCCGAGCACCGCTGCGATCCGTTCATCCTCGACATTCCCCACGACATGAGCCCCGGGCTCTAGCTCGATCGCTTGCGGGCGATCGCGGTACACGATCAGCCAGGCATCCCGTCCGTCCGCCACGAGGAGTTGAAACGGGTTGTAAGCGGCCTCCTCCAATTGCGAGAGCGCGCGCACCGCTTCCGCTGCATTCTCGGCTTCGAGCGCCGCCATGACGACGCCACCACGCGACCGGAGAGGCTCCTGACCGACGACCCGCTGGTTCGATGAACCTTCCTCCTCTTGATGAGGCCGCTCCTCTAAAGGCCGCTCCTCTAAAGGCCTAAGATTCGTCAGTCCGGCAAAAACCCCTCGCTGACTCAATCCGACCCAGGTCCCGCCGGCTTCGAGATCCAAAGGGGACAGAATCGGTCCCGTCCGAGAGGATCTCAGCGCCATGTCTTCCGCCGGCCGATCGAGAAACTCGTCGCGGTTGGCCGCGACGACCAGAGGCCGTCCCGCAACACAACGATGCAGAACGATCAGCGTACACATCGTCTGCCACCCATCCACCCCATTGCCGCACGACCCACCATCACGGTTCACGTTGCTCACGCAATTCAGGCTCGCGCGCTGACCAGACATCAACTGAGAACCAGAGTCGAATCTCGGCGGCGAGGGCGGCCCCGCCAGTGGTAAATCCGGCGAACGGCGCTCCTGGCCCAAAAGATCGGACGCGAGAGACTAGCGTGATTCAGACTGAAACGCAACGAAAACTCCCTTAAAAATCAGCTAGATATGGACCTTCCGCCGGAGTCCGGATGAGCGTTGCGGCGCGGAATCCGGGCCCTGCCGACTCGCAACCGATCCGATGCAAACGACCGGAGCCGCTATCTGGGAAACGCGTCAGCCCGCTCGAAACGACGCATCTGGCGCTTGAGGCCCCCGAGGGTCACACTCCCCACCGGCTCCAATCCGACGGCGCAGGCCCTCCGTCCCTGCGGAAGTGCGCCGAACCCGGCCTGAAGCTCCGCGCGAGCAATCGTTTCGTCGACCAGGGCCAGTACCTGGCCGAGACCCCGTTCCCGGAAGGCGCCTTGAAGACCGGGGGATGAGCGCCAACCGGCATCGCGTGGAAACGAAGCGGAGTGATCGAGCGCGGCCTCTGCCGCCCAGAAAACCGCACTGAAGACCGGATGGGAGCGCAGGCCACGAGCGATTCTCGGCTCCGCTCCCGCGCGCAGCTCAAACGCGATCACAACGCGCAGGTCGGTGAGCCCGCCGCTCGCCTCCAGCGCGCTCGCGAGGCTGGCCCCGGCTCGGGCCGCCCGCCGTCGCGCCAGAGCATTCTCGGGTGGCTGAGGCCCATCAGCCAACGCCTCATCGGCCCCAGCCTCCGGCCCAGGACGCCTATCGGCGAGTGCGACCCGAACCGTGCAGGGGCGGGACTGACCGCTCAGAACCCTCGTGAGCTCCAGCAACAGCACAGCACCCGAATCGTCGATCCAGCGGTCGGAACCCAGGGCCGAATACGGCGCCACGAGCAGGACGGCATCACCCGAGGCACCGGGAATCTCGTCCACCAGATGACGGGATGGTTCGAAGTCGAGCGTCTCGAGCGTCACGCCTGCCAGCTGAAACTCCCGAGCGAGATAACCCCGGGCTGCCGCGTCCTCCTCGGACTCCGGAACCCGGGGGCCCAGGCCGGCCAGGTTTGTGAGGTGGGCTTGGGCAAGCGCGCCCGAAAATCCCCGCCCCTCCCCGAAATCTCGGGATAGGGCGGAAGCGAGGAACAGGCGAGCACGAACACTCCCGTCAGACACGCAGGGACTACCCTCAAAAGGTTGCTGCTACGCCCTTTTTCCGGTGTTCTCGGCATCGATCCCACGCTCGCCACAACCCATCACCCTCTTGGATGACCTCAGGAATCTGCGTTTTCCGTGCAGAATATTTGACACATTCGAGCACCCGGAGACACATTCAATTCATAGGCCCGCTCCTCGCGGGGCTTTTCGAAAGTCGGAGGCAGGATCCTACCCTGAGGGTTCTGCCTCCCCTTTTGTCCCCGCCTCGCCGCCCTGCTCTGACTCGATAGCGTTCAGACCCTCAGCATGCCGGCGCCCGAGCGCGCTGATGAGCCACCCGAATCCGTCGGCTACCCCTCCGCGGCTCTCCAATTCCTATCCGATTCTCGCTTCACCGGCTGCCATGCCGACCCTTCTGCAGCAGATTCCCTCGCGCTTCGCTGCGCGAACCAGCCCCCAGCCCGATCCCGGCGAGATCCCACATGGCACGCGTCTGGAGCGCCGCACTTTTCGGCGTGAGCGGTGTTCCGATCGAGGTCGAGGTCCGCCTTTCCTCACAGCTCCCCCGAGTGGATGTTGTCGGCCTCCCGGAAGCGGCGGTGCGCGAGAGCATCTCGCGCATACGCGGGGCCATCGCCGCCAGCGCGCTCTCCTTTCCCGACCGCCGGGTGACGGTGAATCTCGCGCCCGCAGAGCTTCGCAAGAATGGCGCTGGTCTCGATCTCCCGATCGCGATCGGGGTGCTGGCCGCGACCGGACTGCTCGAATCCGAGCATCTCGCGGGACGCGCCCTGATCGGCGAACTCGCGCTGGACGGCCGATTGCGAGTCACCCGGGGCGCGCTCGCCGCGGTGCTCGCCATGCGCGAGGCCGGCGCTCGAGAGGCGATCGTCCCGGCCCCGAGCGCGGTGCAGGCCGGCCAGGCCCCGGGCATTCGAGTCGTCGGGGCCAATGATCTGCGCGAGGTCGTCGCCCATCTCCTCGGCGAGGACGTGCTCCCCGAAATCGAGATCCGCCCGGCGGACGCCGACGCGGATCGCCGGACCCGACCCGATCCGGAGCAATGCCTGAGCGATATCCGCGGGCAGCCGCTCGCCAAGCGAGCGCTCGAAGTGGCGGCGGCCGGGGGGCATGGAATGCTCCTGACCGGGCCACCGGGGACGGGCAAGACGCTGCTCGCGAAGCGACTCCCGGGCCTTCTTCCCAGCCTCGACGAGCCGGCACGCCTCGAAGCGTTCTGCATCCTCGACGCGGCGGGACTCGCCTCCGAAAACCAGCCGATCCCCAGCGCCCCACCCTTTCGCGCCCCCCACCACAGTGCCAGCGCGGCAGGTCTGCTCGGTGGCGGCAACCCGATTCGTGCGGGTGAAGTCTCGCTCGCCCATCACGGCGTGCTCTTCCTGGACGAGCTGCCGGAATTCGATCGACGCTGCCTCGAGTCCCTGCGCGAGATCCTCGAACAGGGTGTGGTACGGATCGCCCGCGCCCACACGCGCTGCGAGCTGCCCGCACGCTTTCAGCTCATCGCAGCCGCAAACCCCTGCCCCTGCGGTTATTACGGCACCGTCGATCGGGATTGCCGATGCGATGACGCCGCGCTGGCGCGCTACCACAGACGCCTCTCGGGCCCCCTGCTCGACCGCATCGATCTCAACGTTCGGGTCGCCGAAATCCCGTGGGAGGTATTGCGTCGGCCGTCCGAGGGACCGACGAGTCGAGAGGTCCGCGAACGGGTGGAGCGCGCCCGAAGGGTTCAACGCACGCGCGGAGTCGCCTCGAACGCAGCCATCTCGGATTCGAGGCTCGACGAGCTCGTCGGCGCCGAATCCGAGGCACTCGCCCTGCTCGGCCGCGCGGTCGACCGTCTGAGGCTCTCCGCGCGGGCCGTGCGGCGTGTGCTGCGGGTCGCCCGAACGATCGCGGATCTCGCGGAACGAGAAACGACGGACAGCGAGGCGGTCGCCGAAGCGCTGGCGATGCGGGTGACGCGATGACGCCTCGGGGTCGACAACGGGAAAGCGCATCCGATGGAATCCCGTCGGCCCAGCCGCGACCCAGAAACGACCGGCCATCCGAGGATGGATCAGGCGATTCCGGGGGGGGGCGGAATGTTTTTTCGCCACCGGCCAATTTGCCGTTAAAAAGACGGCGCTCGCTGCCGATGAGAAGGGAACGACTCAGACCGCGCGGCAACGCAGCGGGGAGGGCCTTCAAAATGGCACGAGCATCGACCGCCGTCCCGATCGACCACCACCTCGCGATCCATCAGATCGAGACGAGCCTAGAGGAGGAACCCCAGCCGGTGACGCTCTTCGAATTGATCGATGCGGTCAACGAAGTCAGCGAGTCCAAGCGGGAGGTCGTCGCCACCGTCTCCTACATGCTCAACTCCGGCCACGTCCGGCTCGCAGGCAACTTCCGCGATACACCCATCACCAAGCTCTTCAACTGAACCGCCGGGACCCGCCCGAAGCCCCCCTGATGATCGAGCCGGTCACCCCGCCCGATCCGTGCCATGATCGCGGCGAGGAGCGTCCCCCTTTTGAAGTTCACGCCCACCGATCTACCGGAAATCCTGATCGTCGAGCCCGACGTCCACCGCGATGATCGCGGCTTCTTCCTCGAGACCTGGCACGCCGAGAAATACGCTTCGCACGGCCTCGAGGCAACCTTTGTCCAGGACAACCACAGTCGCTCCGGTCGTGGAACCCTGCGCGGGCTCCACGCTCAACTCGTGCATCCCCAGGACAAGCTCGTACGCGCTTCGGTTGGCGAGATCTACGATGTCGCCGTCGATATCCGCACCGGCTCTCCGACCTTCGGCCGACACACCGGCGTAGTCCTTTCGGCGGACAATTTTCGGCAACTCTGGATCCCGCAAGGATTCGCCCACGGCTTCTGCGTCATGAGCGACGTCGCCGAGCTCCAATACAAATGTACCGACCTCTACGACGCGAGCGGTGAGATCACGATCGCCTGGAATGACCCCGCACTCGCCATCGAATGGCCGGTCGAGGAACCGCTGCTGTCCGACAAAGACGCCGCGAGTCGGAACCTGGCAGATTTCGCCGACGACGAACTCCCCCCCTTCTAGTCCAGCCGACCCTTCGCGCGACCACGGCCCTCCGGCCGAAGCGATGCCCGATTCAGGGCGCCTCGTCCTGACACGAAGAGCAATGCCCGTAGAGTTCGTGGCGATGCCGCTTGATCCGGAAGCTGTGGCGCCTCGCGATCTCGTTCTGGATCTCTTCGATCTCCGAGGACCCGAATTCCTGGATCTTTCCGCACTCGATGCAGACCAGGTGATCGTGGTGCCCCTGCTCGACTTCGTATCGCGTGATGCCGTCGTCGAAATGGCGCTCGGCGGCCAGACCCGCTTCGACCAGGAGCTTCATCGTCCGGTATACGGTCGTGTACCCGATATTCGGATACTCCTCACGAACGGTTTGGTAGAGATCCTCGCTGGTCAGATGCCGATTCGCCGCGAGGAACGAGTGCAGGATCAGCTCTCGCTGTTTCGTCTGCTTGAGATGGTTCTTCTCGAGGTAGCCGGTGAGGGCCTTGAGCTCGGCTTCGTGGGCCATTGCGCGAGGGTATCACTCCTCGAGAGGAAGTCTCGCAGCGAACACGGGAGAGCCGAATCCGAAGACGTCGCTTCTCGATTCACAGCGAAGCTATGCGAGAAGATCCTCCGCCCGCGATGCGAGGTCGTCATCGAAATCCTCGGAGAGCAGCCGAATCTGGCGCTTGAGCCCCCCTACGAGTTCGAGATTCTCCGCCTCCTTCTGGCGCAGAAGTTCGTCGAGCACAGCAACGCTCATCTCCTTCTCTCCCGAATCGAGAAAGATCGACGCGAGTTCCGCCGTCGTCGGCGCACCGAGGGCATCGAAATAGGCGCGACAGGCGTCGGGGAGCGCCGCCGATCCGTGTGCATCGCGCACGGCCGTCGCGAGGGCCTCACCCTCTGCGCCGCCTCTCTCGTCGGTGAAGAGCGCATCTGCAACCTGCAATGCGGCATGCGAACGCTTCTCTTCATCCGCACGGGCGCGACCGCTCTTCGGACGCCCCCCGCCGCCCTCGCGGCGGAGTCGATCGCGCTCGCTATAGGTCAGTTTCCGATCATCACCCGCCATGGTTCCCCCTCCTCTTCCACGTCCGTCGGCTCCGAGGACTGCCGGTCATGCGCACGTCGGGTCGTCGTCCCCGATCGCTTCGAATCGATTTTTTGGGTCCCCGCCAAGCCAGCCAGATTCAGACGCGCGGCAGCGTTTTCGCAATCGAGTTCGAGCGCGCGCGCGAAGGCCTCGCGCGCGCGAGCCCGCTCGCCCTCATGAAGGTAGGCGAGACCGAGATGATTCCGGATCTCGGACGCATGGGGAACCAGCTCGGCGGCGCGTTGCAACTCCGAGAGGGCCCGCGCGCCGTCGCCCTGCCGGAGGGCCTCGCTGCCCGTGGCGTAATGCCGCGCTCCCTGAAAAACCAGCGCGGGACCCGACAGGCAAGCTCCGGAGCCCAACAGGATCGTCAGGGCGAGACCGAACCGAAGCGCGATCCGGACGCAGCGGGCATTCTGAGCACCCCAGGCATTATGAGCGCCGCAGCCGTTGCAAGCGCCGCTGGCGCTCTCCACGGGTCGACTCTGAAAAGATCTGTGGTGGCGGGCCGACATGCAATCCCCGTTTCGATACGAGGCGCGGGTCTCTCGATCGCCTCGCTCGGGCTCCATGATAACAAGCTCGGACGCGTCGATTCAGAGGGCGGATTTTTCCCGACCCGAACGGAGCGTCGCAGCCTCGAGCGCGATGCCCTTCGCCCGGGCCGAGCCCCAAGGAGCACCTGCCGATTCGAAGCGAATCAGCGAACCCCGCCCCGGCATGTCATTCTCTGGGCCGGGCGAACCGATAGAATCGAGACACGTTCTCGAAGACGAGCGTCGACCGCGGAGGCATCGAGGGGCACGATGAAGATCCTGGTTACCGGGAGCGCCGGTTTCATCGGCGCCGCCGTCGCCGAGCGTCTGCTCGAACGAGGGGACGAAGTCGCGGGCGTCGACAGCCTGAACGACTATTACGACGTCTCCCTCAAACGCGCGCGGCTCGAGCGCCTCCTCGGCCACACGAGCTATCGCCACCACGAATTCGATCTCGCCGACCAGAACGCGACCGCCTCCCTCTTCGAATCCGAAAACCCGCAGCGGGTCGTCCATCTCGCCGCCCAGGCCGGTGTGCGTTATTCGATCGACCATCCGCACGCCTACGGCTCCGCCAACCTCTCGGCCTTCCTGAATGTGCTCGAGGGATGCCGCCATCATCGAAGCGAGCATCTCACCTATGCCTCGAGCAGCTCCGTCTATGGCGGAAATACCAAGACGCCCTTCTCGGAACGAGACGCCGTCGATCATCCCGTCAGCCTCTATGCCGCCACGAAGAGGGCGAACGAGCTGATGGCACACACCTACTCGCATCTCTACTCGCTGCCGACGACCGGATTGCGCTTCTTCACCGTCTACGGGCCCTGGGGGCGACCCGACATGTCGCCCTTTCTCTTCGTGAAGCGAATCCTGTCCGGCGAGCCGATCGACGTCTTCAACCACGGCGACCATCAACGCGACTTCACCTATATCGACGATATCGTCGAGGGCGTCGTCCGCACGAGCGATCGACCCGCCTCGCCCGATCCCGACTACGACCCGAATCGTCCCGATACCTCGCGCAGCAGCGCGCCCTGGCGCATCTTCAACATCGGCTGCGAACGCCCCATCCAGCTGATGCACTACATCGAAGTGATCGAGGAATGCACCGGCCGCAAGGCGATCAAGAATATGCTCCCGATGCAGCCGGGCGACGTGAAAGCGACCTACGCGGATGTTTCGGCGCTGGTCGAGGCCGTGGGGTATCGACCGAAGATCGAGCTCGAAGAGGGAATGGCTCGTTTCGTTCATTGGTATCGCGAGTTCTATCGAGTCTGAAACGACGAGCGTTCGCCTAACGCTGTTCAGATCCGTCGCCTATCCACCCAGACGCGGCGCCTCGCGCGCTTTCAGCGAACTCAAGCCGGACTCGCTCGCTTCAGAAATGCCCCGCTCCGTGATCAAGGCGGTCACCAGACGCGCGGGCGTGACGTCGAATGCTGGATTCGCGACGGGACTCTCCGCCGAGAACAGCTCGACGGTTTCGATCGCACCTGCGCTCGTGCGACCCGTCATTTCGCGGACCTCATCGGCAGCACGCTCCTCGATGGGGATTTCGGCGAAGCCATCTGTGATGGACCAGTCGATCGTCGAAAAAGGCAATGCCACATAGAAGGGGACCCCGTTATCGTGGGCGGCGAGCGCCTTCAGGTACGTGCCGATCTTGTTGCAGACATCGCCGCTCGCGGTCGTCCGATCGCTGCCCACGATCACCGCGTCGACGCGTCCCTGCTGCATGAGATGGCCACCGGCGTTATCGACGATCACTGTGTGAGGAATTCCCATCTCCCGCAATTCGAAGGCCGTCAGGCTGGCTCCCTGGTTGCGTGGGCGTGTTTCGTCGACCCAGACGTGGAGGGGGAGGCCTGCTTCGTGGGCTTTGTAGATGGGGGCGAGGGCGGTTCCCCAATCGACGGTCGCGAGCCAACCGGCGTTGCAGTGGGTGAGGA
>PBFW01000037.1 GCA_002719955.1 Deltaproteobacteria bacterium
CGGAAAGAGGCGCCGCGCGTCGGTCGGGCAGAGCTGGCTCGCGAGCCACGGCCGTTCTCGGTCGGTCGAGCGATAGAGCCCGCGAAGATCGTCTCGCACACGCCCGCAGAAGCGGAGTTCGAGTTCGATCTCGCCCGCCGGGATCAGACGACCGAAGCGAAGAATGATCGTTTCGCATTCGGGGTGGGCCTCGACCCGGCCGGTGAGCGACTCGCCCTTCATGTGCAGGCGGATCCCGGAGAGTTCGAGTTCCATCGCGTGCAGTTCGATTTGTCGACAGGATCGATCGAGGCGAATTCGGTAGCGCGCGTCCCCGCGGAAATCCTCTCGCACCGGGTCGAGGTCGAAGTGGAGTTCGATCGTCTGCGGGCGGATATGCCCAGCGAGTCGCAACACTCGTCGCGGGCGGGGCCCGGTCGGACGGCGGGCCGCGCTGGTCTTGCGCCGGGAGCGTTGCTTCTTCAAGGAGAGGCCCGTCCTGGTGGCTCGAGTTCGGGGGGGGGCCAGAGCATGCCATAGACCGGCGGGTCTGCGAAAAATGGGGGTCCTTCGATCGCGCTGTGCAACGCGCCGTTGATCGGGGGCGAGGCCTAGCGCCGTGGCCTTCTTCATTCTCCCCCTTTGGGTCGAGATCGTGGTCCGAGACGAGGGGCCGAAAATCGAAATCACTCGGAGCCGAGCGGACGTCTCGCGAATCTCCGGACGAAGTCCTCGAAGCCTGCCCTCGGCGCGCGGGCCTCGGGGCGGGGGGCGGGGGCCAGGGGTATGCTGCAGTCGGTCTTCGCGCCGAGCGTGCGTGGACGATGATTGGAGGGGCCATGCCCGATGATTCGTTGAAGGGGGCCTCCGAGCACGAGCCCCGAGAGGAGTGGCGAAGTCGCTGGGGCTTCCTCTTCGCGGCGGTTGGCTCGGCGGTCGGTCTCGGGAATATGTGGCGCTTTTCGTATCTCGCTTCTGAGAAGGGAGGGGCGGGTTTCGTCGCGCTCTATCTGCTCTTCACGGTCGTGCTCGGGCTCCCGGTCCTGTTGGCCGAACTCACGATCGGACGGGGCGCGCGACGCGGGCCCATCGCGGCACTCGCCCATTATGGTGGCGACGCCTGGCGCTGGCTCGGCGCGGTCTTCGTCGCGGCTGGATTTCTGATCCTGTCCTATTACGGCGTGATCGGGGGATGGACGCTGCGCTACGCGTTCGAGGCCATGAGCATCGGATTCGCCTCGGATGCGGGTGCCCATTTCGGGGATGTCGCCTCGGGGTTCGACAGTCTTGGGACGCAGATCGTCTTCATGTGCCTGACGGTCGCCGTCGTATCCGGAGGGATCGGTGCCGGGATCGAGCGGGTCGCGCGGATCGCGATGCCCGCGCTCTTTCTCATCATGATCGGGATCGCGGTCTACGCGGCGAGGCTCGACGGCTCGGGTGCGGGCTACGCCTACTATCTCAACTTCGATCTCGAAAAGGCCTTGACCATCGACGTCGCGGTCGCCGCCGCGGGACAGGCCTTTTTCAGCTTGAGCCTCGGGATGGGCGCGATCCTGACCTTTGCGAGCTATCTGCCGCGCAATAGCCACCTCGGGCGGGAGACCGTGGTCATCTCCTTTGCGGATTTTGGAGTCGCCTTCGTGGCGGGGCTGATGATCTTCCCGTTGATCTTCGCGCTCGGTATGCAGGGCGAAATCTCCGGCAGTACGATCGGTGCACTCTTCGTCGCGCTTCCGAAAGCCTTCGAGTCGATGGGCTTCGCCGGTCGCATCGTCGGCGGCGCGTTCTTCGTGGCGCTCGTCGTCGGTGCTCTCACCTCCGCGATCTCGCTTCTCGAGGTGATCGTGTCCGCCTCGATGGATGCGTTCGGCTGGGCGCGCAGAAAGGCGGCCCTTCTGGGGGGCGCGGGTGTAACGCTCGCCGGGGCCTGGTCCGCGTTTCGCATCGATCTGCTCGATCTCGCCGATAGTCTCGCAACCAACCTCTTTCTGGTCGGCGGAGGACTGGGGATCACGATCTTCGTCGGGTGGGTGATGGATGATCCGGTGGCGGAGGCGCGTGTGGGGTCCGGTGGGTCGATGATTCACGGAATCTGGAGGGTCCTGCTGCGCTTCGTCGTTCCGATCGCGTTGATCTTCATCCTCTGGAATTCGCTCCCGGAGACCTGGGGCAAGGTCCGAGCGATCTTTTGGCCTGGTTAGTCCCTTCCAGCTCTTTTCCCCCCCTTCGGATTGAGGCACGCTCCGCGATCGGACAGATCGAGGAGAGGGATCGATGGCCAGTATCTTCACGCAGATCATCAATGGCGAAATGCCGGGACATTTCGTGTGGAAGGACGATGTCTGTGTCGCCTTCCTGACGATCGCCCCGCTCAAGCCCGGGCATACGCTCATCGTTCCGCGCGAGGAGGTCGATTCCTGGACCGACTTGGAGCCCGAGGTGATGCAGCACTTGAGTGGTGTCGCCCATGCGGTCGGTCGTGCGCTCGACAAGGTCTACGAGCCCGAGAAGGTCGGTTTGACGATCCTCGGTCTCGAAGTTCGCCACGTTCATCTTCATGTCTCATGCATCTGGAAGCCAACGGACCTCGATTTCGGGAACGCGGACGGCAATGCGTCGCCGGAGAGCGTCGCCGCGGAGGCGGACGTCGTTCGTGGCGCGCTGCGCGATCTCGGCTACGAGCAGGTCGTCGACGGCTGAGCCGGTCTTCCGGGGCTCGAAGCCATGGTCGAGCGGGCTCAGATCCCGAAATGATCGCGAATGGTCTTCAGGCTCATCCGGTCGCTCAATAGCCTTTTCCCGATCCCGACGAGTCCCGCTTCCCGCCCCACCGCGTATCGAAGCTTGGGGCGTTTGGCGGTCAACGCGTGCACCACCGCGTCGGCGACGATCTCGGGCCCCGGGCTCTTCGGCAATGACTCGCGGATGGATCGCTCGCAGATCGCGGATCGTTCCGCGTAGGGTGAGTCGGCGGAGATGTGGCCCCAATCCATGACGTCGTTGAAGGCCGTGTTGATGTCGCCGGGTTCGATCAGGCTGATATCGATGTCGAAGGGATGGATCTCGTTCGAGAGCGAGAAGGCCAGTGCTTCGATCGCAGCTTTCGATGCTGAATAGTGGGCCTGAAAGGGGATCGGCGCACGACCGGAGAGCGAGCCGATCAGCAGGATTCGCCCCCTGTTCCGCTCTCGCATATGGGTGAGGACGGGCACGAGAACGCGGAGCACCCCGAAGAAATTCGTTTCGAATTGCGCGCGAGCACGGTCGAGCCCGGTTTCCTCGACCGATCCGTAGATCCCCGAGCCCGCATTGCAGACGAGGCCGTCGAGGGTTTCGTTGCGCTCGAAGAGGGCGGTGAGGCCGGTCGCGACCGACGCATCTTCGCAGACGTCCATGTCGATCCACTCGATCCCGTTCCCGGAGCGTTGCGGCCGGCGGCTGGTGCCAAAGACTCGCCAGCCGAGGCCGACCATGCGTTCAGCCATAGAGGCACCGAGGCCGGAGGAGGCACCAGTGATGAGGACGGTTTTCGCTTGGGACACGTGCAGGCTCCTTTGGGACGGTGTCAGATCGAGATTGTGACGCCGCCCTCGTGCGGAAAGACGTGCCCGGACGTCATGTCCGAACCCATCGGGATCGCCAGGGGGCGATCACGGCCCTCCCTTGGAGTTGCAGGGTCGTTTTCTCTCCGTCGAGCCATCGGCGCGGCCCTTCGTCGTTCGGCTTCGAGGCCGCCGCCGCCTCAACGAAGATTTCGTCGCAACAGCAGAGGCAGGATGATCGGCCATGCGAAGATCAGAGGATGCCTGCGCTGGCGAGGTGACAGATCGATCTTGCGACCGGTGTGTCGTTCGAGCTTCCAGAGCACATAGGGTACCCAATCGCCGAATGTGAAAGCGGTCTTGAGGAGCCGCGTGAGTCCGAGCAGGCGCGAATAGGCGCGCATCGCCCTCCAGCGCATCCGCATTCCCGAGAGCCTCCCGGGTGAAATCGTGATGGAGAACGATCGCGGGTGTTCGCTGGCCGCATCGAAATGACCGGAGGCGGTCAAGTGGTGAAGCGCGGCGGCGGCGACGGCGTCGTAGCGTTCTTCGTCGGCCAGGTAGTGGTCGCGTATGGTTGATTCGGTTTCGGGGCGGCGCTCGCTGTCGTAGGTCTGCCGAAAGGCCTCCCGCCAGAAGGCGGGAAGGGAAAAGCGGAGAAGACCGCCGCGGTTCGGCAGGTGACAGACGAGGCGTCCGACGAGCGTGAGAATCGCCTGGCCGATCGCCTGCTCGAAGAAGTGGCGGGCCTCATCGTCTCGACAGGCGAGGAGTCGGGTAGGCTGGGCAAAGCGGGCCCAGACATAGGGATGCCAGGCGGCAAGCGACGTTCCCCGCTCGAAAGCGCTTCGGCTGATGACACCGTATTTGGTGCGCACGGGCCGGTGCTCGAATTCACGCTCGAGAAAGAAGACATTCGGGGCGGCAATTGGATTGATCCAGGCATGGACTGGGTGGGCGTAGGCCAAACGGTAATCGTCGACGACGACCCAGAAGTCGAGGACCCCTTCGTCGGTCTCCTTCCGCAGACACGACCCGTAGAAGAGCACGCCCAGGACCGTCCGGCCGTGCCGGGCTGCGATCTCCCCGGCGAGCCACGAGACGGCCGGCCGGACCGGCTCGCGGAGTTCCGAGCGGATTCGCTCCCGAATCGGATCCAGGGATGCCTCCGAAGCGCTCATGAGGCACTCGCGTGACGAGGACGAGGAAAAGTCCCTTGCCCGGATGGCGATGGGAAGGGAGAACACTCTCTCATGGGGGAGAATCTAAGCGCGGACGAGGACAACGCGCTCGGCGGAAAGGGCGATGCTGCGGTCGGGGTCAGGCTGCCAGAGTTCGCCGTCGACGGTGAAATCGCAGTTCATGCAAAGCTCCGCGCGTTCCACATTCCGGCTGGTATAGCCATTCTCCCGGGTGACCCAATTCGCCGGCCTGCTGCGCAGCAGGCCGAATTGGGCCGCGCGTTGAATTCCGAAGCCATAGGACACGCGAAGAACGCGTCTGGGCTCCACGCGTTCAGCGATTCGGCGGTCTTCGGCACACTCGATGAGCGATTCGAGGCCGCTGAGCGGGTCGTGATCCGCCATGAGGTCCATCGCGCTCATATTCGTCCGCCCGGCGCGCAGCGGTGCCACGAGGGGATCTGGTCGCCGAAGGCACCGCTGCCGAGTAGCCCGGTCAGCACCTGCTGGAGCGTGCGGCCACCGCCATTGACGACGAGCAGGTCGACCTCCTGACGAGCGAGTTCGGCGAGTGCTTCGGGGATCACCCCGGCATTGTCCGTCTCGACGTGAAGAACATCGGGATGGATTCGCAGGAACCCGAGCATACGGCTCACCTGTTCCCGGCTCTTCCCTGCACGTAAATTATTGACAACACCGATTCGCAAATTGACCCGACCTGTTCGTGAGTGAAGCTCATGCTGCGTTCGTTTTCGATCTCTACCGGCCGAATCCCCGAAGTCCTCTGAGCGACCCTGAGGATCGAGCGCGTCAGTGCATCAACGGCGACCGACCGGGTTCAAATATGTGATGGATGCCACGCCCGTCACACTGCGTTCCACAGTCTCGTCTTCAGTCTCCCGTTTGGAGCGTGATGCCTCTTCGGCCTGCACACTCAACGTTTTGCTGGCAGCGGGGAGGAACGGGGTGTGCGGCGAAGAGGGAAGCCTAACCCCGATTTGGGCATCCGCCCACACCTCACGGGGTTTGGACTTTCTTCGGATGAGCCAGCGAAAGGGCAGAGGAATGACCTCGAGGGGATCATATCGAAGCCAGTCAGGGCCGAGGGTGATTGACCCCGAAATAGCTTCGCCAGCGATCTCGAATCCGCTGGGGGTGGGGTAATTTTGTGATCCGGGGCGAGCGCCGCCTTCGCTCCAGCGGGCGGGAACGTTGATCGACGATTCAATGACACGGCGATCATGATCGAGGGCGAGAATCCACGCGGACTCCCAGTCGCCTCTGCCGCGTAATTGAATCCCGTAGAACGACGTCTTGTCGTCGCGGCCGAAGACCTCTACACGGCGTGCGAGGAGGGCGGCTTCCTCGTCGTCGGTCCAGGCGTGAACAAGCCAGGTGTGGCCCCGGGTCTCGATCGCCTCTGCCATCCAGGGCGCCTGGATCGAGCCGCGAGTCGGAGCGCCGACCGCCAGGAGCTCGATCTGGTAACCGGCGGGGAGCTGAGCCTCAGGAATTCTGGCCGAGGGATCGTGCCCGGCGAAATCGAAGAAGAGTCGAATCTCGATGTCGTCCTTGGTGATGCGGAGCTCACCCTTGGGGCGGTGCAGGTCGAGGTGACTGGCGGCGATGTCAAAAAAGAGGCCGTCGTCCGAGAGCGTCCAGCGGGAGCGACGACGCCCGTTCTCGAAGCGATAGGGCGCGCGCCCTGGCTCGCTGAGGTGGCCGACCGCGACAGCATTATGTTTGCCCGGTCCGCTGTTCGTGACGAGAAATCGCTGCGTGATGCGATGGCCGCTCTCGAGCTCGATATAGAGCGTCCAGGCCTCGCTCGCCTCATTTCCGTCGAGCAGCTGCGCCGCCGGATCGAGGACGGGCCGAGGCACCGACACCGCTCGGATATTTGCAGGCGTGGACGTGCTCATCGCTGGGGTCGAGGGGACGGGCGCGGGCAGGGGCGGCCGCGCCTCGGGCTCCGAGGGGACCGTGACCGACGAGGGAAAGGCGGATTTCTCGTCGTCCGGCTCGGGCCCGGACCCGCTCGCCAGCCCGATGGCAGCGTTCAACGCGACGATGATCCACGTGGAGAGGGCGACGCACCGGGGGATGCGCAACCTCTTCTCGGGGCCCTCCTCGCATCGATCGACCTGGCCATTCCGTCTCATGCTCAATCCTCGTGGTCATGTCCTCGCCGTACACACGCGGAAAGGTCGGATGTCGTCGTCAATGGCGGGCGAATCATGGGGGCTGGGCCCCGTGATCCGATCCCAGCAGGGAGCGAAACGAACGCCGGGGGCGAGCGGCAATCGAGGGCGATCGAGGCTATCACAGGTGCGCCCCCGCTCGATCCGTTCCGCGCATCGGTCGTCCGCGGTCGGAGAGGGCCTGGGTCGATCCCGGGTGACCTGCGTGTGGGAGATCCGTCACGCAGCCGGTTCCAGGAGGGCCAGTGTTTGAGCGCCGAGATTCGTTTTGCCCACCTCTCGGATTGGCACGCCACCACCCTCGCGGGGGGTGGGCCTGCGCTCCTCTGTGGCAAGCGAATCTCGGGGTGGGCCTCCTGGGGACTCAATCGCCGACGCCATCACGACCCCGAAATCCTCGCAGCGGCCATCCGCGACGTACAGGCTCAGGGTGTCGAGCGGATCCTGGTGACCGGCGACCTGACGCACGTTTCATTGGAGTCCGAGTTTCTGGCCGCAGCGAAGCAACTCGAAGCGCTTGGAAGCCCCGAACGGGTCTTTCTGGTTCCGGGCAATCATGATTGTTATGTCTCCACACCTGCCGAGGTCTCCTGGGATCATTGGGCCGGGTATCTTTCAGGCGACGCGCTCTCTACCTTCGACGCGGACCTGACCGCCAGCCTCTGCGCGGCCCCCGGTGCCGGGCTCGCCCCGCGCTACGAGGATTATCCGATGCTTCGGATCGTCGATCGGTTGGCTACGATCGGCCTCTGCTCTTCGATTCCGACTCCGATCTTTCGGGCCGGGGGAGCGCTCGGAGCCGAGCAGCTCGATCGCCTCGAGCGTATTCTGGGATTGCTAGGCAAGAGAGGATTATGTCGTGTCGTGATGATCCACCACCCGGTTGCCGCGAAGGGTGAACCCGTGCGGCGTGCGCTCTGGGATGGGGACGCTCTGCGCGGCGTTCTCTCACGGGTCGGAGCGGAACTCGTCCTGCACGGGCACAAACATCGCCGTCGTATCAATCGTGTGCCCGGGCCGATCGGCGAGGTGCCGATCATCGGTGTCCCCTCGACCTCGGAAGTCGGTAGCCAGCCGGAGAAGCCGGCGCAGTACCATATCTACAGCGTGCGAGCGCCCACGGGTACCGGTCTCTTCGAACTCAGCGCTGAAATTCGAGGGTATGACGCGTCTCGGGCTGAATTCCGCCGCGTGGCTGGGGCGCTTCTCTAGATCGCGGGTTCGCAACCGGATAGCCGGTTCGGGTGGCCGCCGATTCATTCGTCAGCGGTTGCGCCTCTCGCAGAGGATATGCCGTACGAGTTCGAGGTCTTCGAGCTTGTCCACGTCGACCGCCGCCTCCGCAATGGCCAGCGGAACGGCGACGACCTTTGCGCCGATGACCCGGGAAGCGCGCGCCATTGCCGCATTCAAATCCAGCTGGCGCAACGAGAAGAGAATCAGGTTCGTCAGACCGAAGGCACGCGCGATGCGCCATGGGCGCTTGCGTTGGCGCTCGACGCGGCGCCAGAAGAGGGCCGCTCTCAGGGCGGCGGGCCTTCGGAAGAGGAAGAGATTCGCGCCCGAATAGGACTCGTTCCTGAACCGGAGGTAAGTTCGGCGCGATTCCGGGAAGCGGGCTCGAAGGAGCGTGCGCGGCACTAGGGCGAGGGTGACGTCGGCATCGCTCGTTGCGCTTGCGGTGAAGAAGGCGTCCAGCATCTCGTCGTCGAGCAAGGCATGGTCCGCTGTCGTGACGAGGACCGGGCCCGCGTCGAGGTTCGCGCGTTCGAGACTTTCGATGACGCTTCGACTGGGTGATTCCGTACTCCGGACGAATTCGATCCGCCCCTGCTTGCGCAGCGCGACGAGTTCGGGGATTTCCTCGAGAAGCTCCGGGGCGTCGATGTTGATCAGGACGTGTTCGAGGGCGGGGTGGGCGAGGATCCTCCTGACCACCCGCAATAGCATCGGCTCACCCTCGATGTCGAGGAGGGCGCGATGGGGCGCGCGAGCGGCGAGGGCCAATGGATCGTCAGCGCTTCTTCGACCCGCCAGAATGATCGCACGGCACGTTTTCTGTTGGATCGCGTCATTCAGCGCCTCGGGAGGCAACGACTGCAACGAATTCATCTTGCTCGGGTCGCTGTGGGTCGCCGCGAATGGCGTTCGCGGAACCAGCCACGCATCATCATCCCGTCGCCCCTTTCGCAAGGCATCCCCGGACTTGCCCTCGAGGCTTCGACACCGACCTAGACGCGAGCGGTATCGCGCACAGCGGTGTCGATCGCACGGATCTCAGCGAGCAGCTGATCGAGTTCTTCGTAGCTGATCTGGCTGGGACCGTCACAGGGTGCCGCCTCGAGGTCGGGATGCGTTTCGATGAAGAGCGCGTCGATCCCGGCGGCCACTGCGGCACGCGCGAGGGGTGCGACATAACGACGATCGCCACCCGACGAGCCCCCGTTCGCGCCCGGGTATTGCACCGCGTGCGTTGCATCGAAGCAGACCGGTGCGAAATCCCGCATGCCGACGAGGCCCTGCATGTCCGTGACGAGGTTGTTGTAACCGAAGCAGGTTCCCCGGTCGGTGACGAGAATATCCTCGCAGCCGTGATGCTTGAGCTTGTCGACGGCGTGACACATGTCGTGTGGCGCGATGAATTGGCCCTTCTTCAAGTTGACGGCGACACCGGTCGCTGCGCAGGCGGCGATCAGATCGGTCTGCCGCATGAGGAATGCGGGGATCTGGATGATGTCGGCGATCTGAGCGGCGAGTTTCGGCTGCTCGTTGTCGTGGACGTCCGTGAGGATCGGGAGCCCCGTCTCCTTTTTGACGGCCTTGAGTGCGCGCAGGCCTTCGTCTATGCCCGGCCCTCGAAACGAATCGTGGCGCGATCGGTTTGCCTTGTCGAAAGACGCCTTGAAGACCAGAGGGAAGTCGTGTTTGTCCGCTAGTTGCTGAATCGTACGAGCGACCTCGACCGTATCGGGTTCGTTCTCGATCACGTTGAGACCACTGATCAATACCAGCGGTGCTCCATCGCCGACCGGAATCTTGCCAATCCGCATTCGTGTTCTCTCCTGGCTTCCTATGCCGGGCGCTTGCTGCGCCTTGCCCATGTCCCACTGGCCGAAATCCGTGGACGCCCGCCCTTGCTAGCGGGAGTATCCCCCAAACGGGACGACTTGTGTGGGTCCTGAAACTGAACAAACCTTGCGCGGATTGTATTGTTCCACGCTCTGCGGCCGATTCCCATCTCGGGTTTGCGGCCTGACATCTTCGCCGGTTGCGATCCTGGTCCCCCCCAAGAATCGAGGACCCTGCGGTCCCTCCAGAGGACGCCCGTCCGAATCTCGCTCCGGTCACAGATTCTTCGCGTTTCCCCCCCCCCCGAGCGAGGGGGCGCCACCGCATCTGGTCTCGCGCCTGAACCTCACAGTCCGACCCTCCACGCATGGATGGATCGACCTCGATCGGGCCGAACCACAGCTGGTTCGGAAAAGCTCCGGCCACTGGCAATAGGGTGAGTCGATCGTGGCAGCGGGTTCCCACCCGCCCCGGCCAATGAATCGTCACACCCCCTGACGGCCCACCTGCATCTCGCCTCGCCGCCCTAGTATGACCTGATCGAGCCAGGAGTCTAGGACCCGCTTCGGGACACCGGTCGCTGGCTGAGCGGCAGGGCGCTATCTATTGGAAAAATCGATGTTTTTTCATTTCTTTCCGGCTGGGGGCGGCCTCCGCGGGGAGCGGAGACCGTTGAGGTAGACTCGGGCGCCCCGAAAGGTGCGGGTGGGCCCGGTGGTGCGTGCTGTGAAGCCGAAGAGAGTTTTTGCGAGGGTCGATGCTTCAATGAGATCCGATTCAATCGCCGCCATTGATCGTGCGAGGGTGATTCGTGATTCGATGGAATGCGTCGTCTTGCCGCCGCGTCCGGGTGTCGTCCCCTCGGCGCTTCCACCGGTCGAGATCTTTCTCGGGACCGAGCCCGCGCAATATCGTGCGAACCGCGTGTTCGGTTGGTCGATCGAAAAAGTTCGAGACCCCAGCCGAGAGGTTCGCATTCATCTCCTGTCGGAGTTGCCGGGATTCGATCGCCGGGGCTGGACGACCGGCTTCACCAATTTTCGTTTTGCGATCCCCGCGCTCCAGGGCGGGCGCGGGCGCGCCATCTACAACGATGAAGACCAGATCTATCTGACGGATCCGGGTGTTCTCTTCGACCTCGATCTCGGGAGCAGAGCGCATCTCTCGATGTCGGACACCGAGTCGTCAGTCATGTTGATCGATTGCGAACGCATGTCCGGAGCTTGGTCGCTGCAAGAAGCCCAACACACGTGGAAGCGGGCGCTCCTGCGCAAGGCCACCAGGGCGACGGGGCTCCGGGGTGATCTCGATCCGGGTTGGAACGCTCGGGACGAAGAGTTCGAACCCGGACGCAGTCATCTCCTTCACTACACCACGCTGCATACCCAACCCTGGCGTCCCTTCCCCGAGCGCTTCGTTTATCAGCAGGGGGCACACACTCAACTGTGGCACGAGCTCGAGCGTGAGGCGATCGTCGCCGGATTCGAGTTCTTCCGCCGTGAAGCTCCGAGCCGCGGTTTTCGTGATCGGCTCGGGGCGCTTCGCGCGCTCCCTCGCAGCGTGATGGGCAGCGGCCTGGATATGGCCGGGGAGGCCGCTGGCGCCGTCGAGCGACTCGCACGCCGCGCGAAGGCTCGCAATCTGCTCGAAATCCAGCCCGATCTGCGCGGGGATGACGAGCAGCGTCCGGGGCGCTTTGGTCTCGACTCGGAGCGTCGGGTGGGGTTCCTCGAGTGGCTTTCGGAGTTGGGGAACGATGATCGATTCGACGGAGTGTTATGTCTGGACGGACTCGAGAGTCTCCCGGTCTGGGATATCCCCTGGATCGTCGAAACACTCTTCCAGTACGCGGAACGCTTTGTCTTCGTGGCGGTCCGTACGCCCGAGATGGCACCCCGTCGGCGATTTTTCTACCCGCCCCAGGGCACGACCCACACGGTCGATTGGTGGCGCTCGCATTTCGAATCGGCCTCGAAGAGACACCCCGAGATCAGCTGGGAATTGATGTCGACGCGGGGAAACTCCTTTGATTCTGACCGGGTCACATTTCATAGCGGCGGGCCCTGGCCCGATTCGAATCCGCCCATCGTTTGGACGCTGACCGATGGAGAGCCGGGCAATGACACGCAGGTGGGTGCGCTCGTTGGAGCGCTCGGCTGGCCGGGCGAGCCGCTGCGACCGCGTATGGGGCTCCTTTCGCACCTACCTTTCGCCAGCCGCGGCGCCCATCTTCGAGGGCTCGACGCGCAGAGCCGGGGACGCTCGCGCCTGCAACCGCCGTGGCCGGATCTGCTCGTCGTCGCCGGGCGCCGCGTGGCGCCGATCGCGCGATGGGTGCGCGAGATGTCGCGTGGCCGAACGCGGGTGGTGGCGCTCGGTGCAAAAACGGCGACCCCGGCGGAGGAGGTCGACCTCGCCGTGACGCCGCGGGGGGCGATGCTCTTCTCACATCCGAAACGGCTGGAGACGGATCGTCCCCTGGTTCCGGCCAGGCCCAGCGCGGATTCGTGGGACGCTGCGCGCTGGCGCGAGCACTTTCGCGCGATCCCGGGTCGAAAGATCGCGCTCCTCCTGGGCAGTGGGACGCATCGGCTCGGACTCGACGGTCGGGCAGCCGACGCGCTGGGCCGACTGGTGGCCGAGAGCGCAACGGATCTCGGGGCTGTCGTGTTGATTTCGGCGAGTCGCCACACGCGACGCGAAGTCTTCGCGGGCTGTCTTCGCGGCGTGGGCGAAGCGGCCTTCGTTCACCACGAGACGCGGGACCAGCGCGTGGACGAGCGGGCGTGGCCCGCGATCCTCGAGGCGGCAGACATCTTCGTCATGGCGGGACTCGGGGAGACGACCCTCGCGCAGGTTTGCGCGACGGGGCGCCCCGTCTTCCTGTCGCCACAGCTGCCTGGCGGATTGCGCTTCTGGCCACGATGGCGTGATCGCTGGATCGCCGCCATCGTGCGGCGTGCCCACGCGCGGCGAGCGAACGACCGCGGTACGACGGGACCCCAGGAGGGGCTCGAATTGATCTGCGCTCGACTGATCGATCGTGGCTGGGTTCGTCCGAGGCGAGACGTCGAGGCGCTTCGTGGCCGCCTGGTCCGCAACGGACACGCGCGGCTGCTTCGTGCGCCCATCCGCGCGGGTGATCTCGAGCGCTTCGCGCCGGCTCTCGAGTCCGAGATCGCAGGCGTCGCGGATCGAATTCGAGACATGTTGGGCGTCCCCGTCGAGGCGAGCGCGGATCCCTTGAACGGAGATGAACGATGATGAAACGGACGATTTTTGGCGATGATCACGATCTCTTTCGAGCGGAGTTCCGCCGCTTCGCCGAGACCGAATTATTGCCTCACGTCGAGGAATGGAATCAGGCTGGGATCTCGGATCGGTCCGCTTGGCGCAAAATGGGTGAGGGGGGCTACCTCGGTGCGAACCAGCCCGAGGAGTACGGAGGAGCGGGTGCGGATTTCCTTTTCGACGCGATCATCATGGAGGAACTCGCAGACCTGCGAATTCATGCTCTGCAGGCGTCGCTTCATACAGACATCTGTCTGCCCTACCTGACGACCTTCGCGACCGAAGAGCAGAAGCAGCGTTGGCTGGTGCCGGCGATCGCGGGGGAGTGTCTGGTTGCGATCGCGATGACGGAGCCCTCGACGGGATCGGATTTGGCCAACGTTTCGACGAAGGCGATTCGAGACGGGGATCATTATGTCGTGAACGGGGCGAAGACATTCATCTCTTGTGGCCAGAACGCGGATCTCGTCATCGTCGTCTGCAAGACCGATCCGAATTGCAGCCCGCCGCATGACGGCATGAGCCTGCTTCTCGTGGAGGCGGGGACCCCCGGTTTCGAGAAAGGCCGGAATCTCAAGAAGCTCGGTCTCAAGGGCCAGGACACGAGCGAGATGTCCTTCGCGGATTGCTGGGTGCCCGTCGAGAACCTACTCGGCCAGGAGGGCCGTGGCTTCAAGATGTTGATGGAAAAGCTGCAGCAGGAACGTCTCTGCATCGGCGTCGGCTCGATCGCCTCCGCTCGTCGTTCATTGCTGGATACCCTCGACTATGTCAAGGAGCGCACGGCGTTCGGCAAGCGCATTGGAGCTTTCCAGAATACCCAATTCAAACTCGCGGAACTCGCTACGGAAGTCGAGATCGGGCAGGCCTTCGTCGACAAGCTGCTCGTTGCCCACGTCGCCGGTGAGGACATCGTTTCGGAGGTCAGCATGGCCAAGTGGTGGGCGAGCGAGCTGCAGAAGAAGGTGGCGAGTGAATGTCTCCAACTCTTCGGTGGCTACGGTTTCATGGACGAGTATCCGATCTCGCGGGATTATGCGGATGCCGCCGTCCAGACGATCTACGCCGGCAGCAACGAGATCATGAAGGTGATCATCGCGAATCGGTTGGGGCTTGGTGAGTGACGCCGGCGCGCCCGGGTCCCCTCTGGACCTGAGTGGAATCGCGCTCCATTCCGTTGAAGCAGAGAACGCGTCGGCTCTACGAGCGTCTCGGGTTCGTCGAACGCTATCGCTATGGGTACCGTGAACAACCCGGGAGGGGCTTCTGGCCAGTGCCTTCAGAAACCCGTGGTGATCCGCTCGATGGCTTCTTCGACCTTCTCGCGAAATCCGAACGCGGATAGCCGGAAATAGCCCTCGCCGCAGGAGCCGAATCCCGAGCCGGGTGTCCCGACCACGTTGGCCTTCTCGAGCAACTCGTCGAAGAATTGCCACGAGTCCTTGCCCCCCGGTGTCTTGAGCCACACATAGGGTGCGTTCACGCCGCCAAAGGTGGTGAAGCCGGCTTTGGACAGGCCGTTCTTGATGAGTGCTGCATTGGCCAGGTAGTAGTCGATATTGGCCTGAACTTCTTTGGCACCCGCCTCGGAGTAGATCGCTTCGGCACCGCGCTGGACCGGGTAGGAAATGCCATTGAATTTGGTGTTCGTTCGACGACCCCAGAGCTGGGAGATCGGCACCGAGACACCCTCCGAGTCTTTGCCTTGGAGTTCCTTGGGGATCACGATGTAGGCGCATCGGATTCCGGTAAAGCCGGCGGTCTTCGAGAAGCTTCGGAACTCGATGGCGCATTCGCGCGCGCCCTCGATCTCGTAGATCGAATGCGGCAGGTCTTCCGTGATGAAGCGCTCGTAGGCGGCATCGAAGAGGATGATCGAGTCATTCGCGCGCGCCCAGTCCACCCATTTTAGGAGCTCTTCTTTGGGTGCGACCGTTCCGGTGGGATTATTTGGCGAGCACAGATAGATGAGGTCGACGGGTTCGTCGGGAAGCGAGGGCATGAATCCCGACTCCTCCGTGCAAGGCAGGTATTGGATACCGCCATAGCGACCGCCGTCGTCGGGATCGCCCGTGCGGCCGGCCATCACATTCGTGTCGACGTAGACGGGATAGACGGGGTCGGAAACGGCTAGGGTCGCCTCCTCCGCGAAAATTTCCTGGATATTCGCACTGTCGCATTTCGATCCGTCGGAGGCGTAGATCTCGCTCGGATCGATGCGCACGCCGCGGGAACCGAAATCGTTCTCGGCGATCGCCTCTCGCAGGAAGTCGTAACCCTCGGAGGGACCGTATCCACGGAAACCGTCGCTCGTGGCCATCTCGTCGATCGCGTCGTGCATCGCCTGGCCAACCGCGGAGGAGAGCGGAAGGACGACGTCGCCGATCCCGAGCTTGATCACGTCGGCGCTTGGATTCGCCTCGCCAAAGGCATTCACACGTCGGGTGATCTCGGGGAAGAGGTAGCCGGCGGCCAGCTTCAAATAGTGGTCGTTCACACGTGCCATAGGGATGCTTCTCGTGATGCGCTTGCGCGCTGGGTCGATGAGGAGGCGCAAGGCTATCAGGAAGCAACTGACGTCACCAATGCCGTGGGCGATTGATCGCCGGCCGTCGGTGCGCCCCGAGAAGATCCCTTACTGGGGCGGGTGGAGGGTTCAGCCGATCGAGAGCCCGATCCGGCCGCTCTCGAAGAGTCCCGAGACGAGGTCATCGATCTCGCATTCGTCCTCGGTCCAGTCCGAGGCCGCCGCGATCAGTGAGCCCAGCTCGAGTTCGACCGCAGGCTCCGCCTCGAATTGGCTCTCGAGCCACGTTGCGGTCTCGTTCGTGAAATCGTCCAAGTCCTGTACCCCCTGATGGGAGGGCTAAAAGCAGGATGCGTGCCAGTCGGTCCGGAGTGGGGTCGAATCGGCGGATATCTAGAAAACGCTGTAACCGCGGAGAGTTGTGCGGTCGCTTCACTCGATTAGAGTGGACTCACTCCGGCCGTCGGAGGGTGGGATCGTCGGGATTCCGACGGCCGGTGGTCGAAGGCGCACCCTTTCGAACGGGGCCGGCGGTCGATCGCGCACTCGAATGCGGGCGCCGGGGGGCGTCGGCGTGGTTCCTTGCAGCCGGGGGGGGGCGCTAAAGTCGTCTCGATGCCCACCGACAGATGGATCATGAGCGCCTTTTTTCGGAACTGGTTCAAAGCGAAGCGGGCTGATTCCCCTCCTGCGAGTGATGCGGCTTCGATGGCGTCGACGCGCGCGAGGGATGGAGCGAGGGGAGTGGAGGGGTTGATGCTCTATGGCTACCCCCAATGTCCCTTTTGCGCGCGGGTCCTGCACGCGATCGAGTCGCTCGGGTTGGAGATACCACTCCGCGACACCCTGCGTAACGTCGATCATCGCAACGCGGTCGTCGAGGCGACGGGTCGGGGCACGGTCCCGGTCCTGCGCATCGATGCTGGGGACGGTCGGGCTGAGTGGCTGCCCGAATCGACGGAGATCGTTCGCTACCTGGTCTCACGCTTCAGGGACCGTTAGGCGAAGGTCAGCGGATCTTGGTTGGTTCCGCACCGAGTTCGACCAGTCCTTCTACGATTTCATCCAGATCTTCCTCGCTCGGTGCGACGACATGCAGCATCGCGTGGGACTCCTGGTCCTTTCGCTCCGCTAGATCGAGTGCGTCGACACGAAAGCTTCCGTTTGCTTCGGTGACGACGTCGAGGCCGCGTCGCAGGAGGCCGGCGTCGAGCAGATGGCCACGCAGCTGGATCTGTGCGGAACGGATGGGCGAGGGGCGAGAAGCGCCATTGCGGTCGAAATCCGGCTGTTCGAGCAGAAGCGATAGGCACTTGACGCCACCGCCGGCCTTCAGGAATTCATCGACCCGATGAATCCGCGTCTCGAAATCCCAGGTTGCGAGCACGTCGCGAAGCGCATCCGTAGCCGCGTTCATGAAGAGTCGATCGCCGACTCGCAGGGTGTTGCAGGCGAAATTCATCGCGTCGATATCCGACACCGCCAAGCGCCTCTCCGCCGGGATGCGAGATTCGATCTCAGTCCGAGAACGTCGATCGAACGCCGCTGGGTAGTAGATGAGGCGACCCCCTGGGAGCGGTGCGAAGCA
The DNA here is from genome assembly GCA_002719955.1 of Deltaproteobacteria bacterium. GTDB lineage: Bacteria > Myxococcota_A > UBA9160 > UBA9160 > UBA4427 > UBA4427. The sequence goes on from PBFW01000037.1 coordinate 17,382, forward strand.
TGTGTCGAGATGGTAGAAACGCGGGTCGACCAGGCGCAGCGAGACGACCTCGACGTCGAAGAGGCTGGACAGGGCAATATGGGTTTCGAGGGCGGTTCGAACGCCGTAGCCAGCCCAGAGCAGGGGCTCGCCCGGCTGGAAGAGCGCATCGCCTTCGCCTTCGAAGGGATCGTTTCCCGATGGCTCCGCGATTTCGAAACCCGCGTTCTCGAACCATTCCGCGAAGGGGGCCTCCTCGCCCGAGCGCTCGGGCATCCGGAAGCGAGCGGGCAGAACCCGACCCGATTCGAGGAGTCCGGCGTTGGCCGTGAAGCACATGTCAGGGCTGCGCTCGCGTGGTGCGATGGACTCGACGCTCGCGGTCGCGGAGACGTCCTCGAAGAGCGATTCCCATTGGGATCGCGCCCGTGCGACGTCGATGCGGCCGATCTGACCCTCCATCCACGGATTGATGACGTAGTCGACATCGAAATGGTCGGGCGGACAAACGAGAATACGCATGGATCGATCTCCAGAACGCCTGATCGACCCGGCGGCGAGCGCGCTTGAGCGGGGGGCGGTTGGCCGCCGTCGTCGGCCCGAATACGCTCCGGTGGAAGGCTGCACAGACCTGTCTGAGAAGCGAGGCTGTGTTCATCGACGCGATGGCGGCACGGTTCAGCTCGGTGGTGCGATCGAGCCCGATTCGAGGCGCCTCGTTGGCCAGCCCTCGCTTTTTCGCTGCAATAATACGATCGGGATTTCACGATCCGTGCGGAGCCGGTACATGCGGTAGGCGGGGATGGCGGCCTGTAATCCGCGCCAATATTCCATGCGCTCGTCCTTGGGCGCGTGCGCCCAGCCGATTTCGAAGCGCTCATTTCCGACTTGAACCTCGGCGCTGTCGGAGTCGCGCAGATTGAGCCACCACGCCGGGGGGTTGAGGGCTCCGCCGTTCGAGGCGACGACGACGAGGTCGCCTTTGTGCTCGATGTAGGCGAGTGGGAGCGTTCGGGGTTTTCCGGTTTTTCGGCCGCGGGTCGTCAGCAGCAGCATGTGGATTCCGATCAAGTTTGCCCCGATCCAACCCCGGGTGCCGCGATAGACCACACAATGGGCCCGGGTGAACGCAAGCCAGTTCGCCATGTTTTGAAAGCCTCCCTCGTTCACAGTTGCCCGGGGGTGATGGGGTGCTCGGACGGGCTCAGGACGGATGGATCGAGTTCGGGAGTCAACCCGGTTTGGCTGGCCTCCGGGTTTCTGGCTCCAGGACGAAGGGGAGGGGTTCAGCCACGGATCGGGGTGGCCGATGAGGCAGGAGACTAGCATTTGGAGGACCGGAAATGTCCAAGCGTCTCAGACGAATTCTTGCGGCGATGGGTACCTTTTTGATGTTCTCGACGGCATTCGCACCGACCGCGATGGCGGCCACCAGCGTTGATCAGAGCGATGCAGCCAACGCACCGGCGGTGGTGGACGCGTTGGTTCTGCGCCCTGCGGGCTTCATCAGCCTCGTTGTGGGGGTGACTCTTTTTGCTGTTTCGGCGCCGATCGTGCTCATCACGCGACCGTTCGAAATCGGAATCCCCTTCAAGCAGCTCGTCGTTCGACCCGCGAAATATATCTGGGTCGATCCGATCGGTGGGCACTAGGGCACTCGGGCACTCGGGTGTCGGATCTCGACCGTCCGGCGCGACTGGATTCAAAACGCCTCGGGGAGCGCAGTCGCGGGCCCCGGGGCGTTCGTGCGTCCGAGTCCCGATCCGGGTCTGCGCGTTCGTTTCAGACGTGGCGAAGGGTTTGCCGGACGACCACGATCCCGACGGAGATCACCCCGCTGTAGAGCACCCACAGGATGACGGTTTCGATCCGACCCGAGTAGCGGGGGATGCCCGGTCGATCCATTCATCGGGTGGATTCTCGGGTGGTTGCTGCGGGATTCCTCGGGCCTCGCCCGGGGCGGATAGATTGCGGCCGGCCTCGGTACTTCGGCCCAGGTCGGCGTCTTCGCGGGTGGGCTTCTGCGGAAGCCGCATGCGCTCGGCCTCATCGACCGCCAGGCTCGTCAGGGCCGAATCCGCTCTGGCCTCCACGCCGCCGGAGCTCCCTATTCATCGGCAAGGCGCCGCGGGGCCGGTCTCGGGGGCTGCAAGAGAGGGGCGAGGGAATGGATGGGGTGGGCGACGGGACTCGAACCCGCGACGTCCAGAATCACAATCTGGCACTCTAACCAACTGAGCTACGCCCACCGCACATCGAAGCCGCGCAACTTACCCGGGCGCTGGTAGGGTGTCAACGCGACCCGAAAGAGGTCGATCGGGGTCTCTTCGAGGGCCGATGGCCGTGGCTGCTGCGCGATTGGAACCGTTCGGGCGCGACCACCATCAGAGGCGGAAATCGGGTTGCCGTCCTCGGAGACCAATCGGATCACTCGTGGGCGCTCCTCACAGAGGAGCCTCCTATGGCTACGCGCCCACCCTTTCGCTCGCCTTCCGTCTTCTTCTTCTCGCTTTTCATGACTTGCTTGCTCGGGGTTCTCTTGCTGGTTGCATGTGCAAGCAATTTGGATTCGAGCGACGAGCCGGCACAGTCGACGATACTCGCCAGGTCCCGCGTCGGGTTGGAGCCGAAAAGCCAGCCCCCTAACGGCGTGCCGGTGTCGAGAAACGCGAACGAGAACTCGCGCGCGAGATCTGAGGACGGCTCGAGTTGGGCCGAGGGTCGGCCATGGGATCTCCGGACGGTCGTGGGCGCTCGCGGCTTCGGTCCCTTTCGCGACGAGCGTTTCGGAGCGGTCGCTCAGGAAGCTGATACGCTTCGGCGATGCCCGAAGGCCAAGCCGGATCGTTCGACGCACTCCGCATCTCGAATTTCCGCATCCTCTTCTCGGGAACGCTCCTGTCCTTTACCGCCTTCTTCATGTCGACGGTCGTTCAGAGCATCGTCGCCTTCGAATTGACGGGAACGAATACCGCCGTGGGAAGCGCGGTCTTCGGGCAGGGCCTGGGCATGGTCCTACTGGGTCCGATCGGAGGCGCCTACGCGGACCGCTTGCCCAGGCGGCGGGTGATTGCGACCGGTCAGATCCTGTCGGCTCTCTCGCTGGGCTCACTCGGCTGGCTCTATGCAGAGGGCGCGCTTCGGCTCGTTCATCTCGTCGTCAATTCATTCATCATCGGAGGGGCTTTCGGGTTTATCGGCCCTGCGCGGCAGGCGCTCGTCGTGGATCTCGTTCCGATCGCGAGGCGGGGAAACGCGATGGCGCTCACGAATGTCGCGAACACCTCTTCCCGCGTCCTCGGTCCCTTCTTTGCCGGTCTCCTGCTCTGGATCGATGAGATCGGCGCCGCGGTGGCCTATGGAACGATGATGTTGCTCTATCTGGGCTCGGCGCTCCTCTTGATCATGTTGCCCCCATCCGTGGTCAGGGAGGGCGTCGATGAGACCCATGTCTTTGGCGACCTGACGGAGGGGGTTCGTTATGCGTGGAATCACGTCCGGCTGCGTCATCTGCTCTTCTTCTTCGTGAGCGTCATGCTGATCGGCTTCCCCCACGTCACTCTGCTCACCGGTCTGCTCGAGAACCAGCTGGATCGCTCGGCCGTCGACCTGACGCAGATGGCCTTGTTCTCAGCGGTCGGTGCCCTGACCGCGAGTGTCGCGGTGGCGCGATATGCGGACTCTCGGTACGCGACGCGAATCTATTCCTGTATGGCGATCGGCTTTGGGATGAGCTTGATGCTGCTGGCAGGGTCGCCGAGTTTCGCCGCAGGAACAGCGGCGATCGTGCTGGTCGGGTCGACGAGTGGCGGATTCAACTCGCTGAATGGGGCGGTGATCGCGCGTGAAACGGAGACGCTCTATATGGGTCGGGTCATGTCCCTCACGCTGATGGCCTTTGCGGGTTTCAGCTTGACGGCGCTTCCGCTCGGCATCGTGGCCGATCTTTATGGGGAGCGGGTCGTGCTCTTCTCGATGGGAGTGGGCGTACTGACCCTCGCGCTCGTGATGAGCGTGATCGTTGCTCGGGACGCCAGTCGACCGAAGGCTCGAGGCGAGATTTCCTAGCGTCGCGAATCGGGTCGCGCGAATGATCTATCGTTGGCTCTTTCCCACTGAGTGGAGCGCCGCGCTGCAGATGGACGAAGTCATGGCCGGCGACTCGTGGCTCGCGGAACTCTTCGAGCGGCACCTCGCCGAGATCGAGCGGCGCGGGCTGCATGTCCATCGGGAGGTCGAGGAGGGATTCCGGCTCGTGCGAGACGCGAATCTCGATCGTGCGCTGTGGGAATTATTTTATCTGGTCTTTGCGACGGTGCCCGATGGCTGTGAGGTCTATCTCGCGGCAGGCCGTGGTCGCACGCCCGTTGCGCAGCTGGGGGTCGGGCAGGTAACGATTCGCTGGCAGGTCGCGGGTCGCGCCAGGCCGGATTCGGCGGGTGAGCCGGATCGGGTCGTCGCGATCCATCCGATCGCAGCCCTGGCCGAGACGCTCGTCGATGGAGCGGGGGCGATGAGCGCTCGCGCGGCCTTCGAAAGGGCGGGTTGGGTCTTTCAGCTCGATGCCGCTCCGAATGGATGCGAGCTGATCGCGCGCGCCCATCGGGGCTAGCATTCGGCTCCTCGACATGACCGGGGGTCGCGATTTGGCCACCAGACATGTACCCAGATCGTGCCGCGTGGCGTAGGACCCTCCGACATCCGACGAAAATGGCGTGGCGAAGAGGGATGCTGCGCCCACAACGAGGATCGCCCCATGGACTCCCCGACCGCTCCCGAGCCGACGCCTCGCCCCTATTCGAGGGGTGGCCCCTCCTATGTGCGGATCGCGCTCGGCGTAGTGGCACTTGCGGGGATCATCTACCTCGGTCGAAGCGGGGGTGCCTATGTGCCGCGTTTCGCGGAGTGGGTGGGGGGGCTCGGCGCGCTCGGGCCGATCGCCTTCATCGTGGGTTATGCCGTCGCGGTCGTCGCGTTCATTCCGGGTTCGTTTCTGACCTTGGCCTCGGGTGCAATATTCGGTGTGGCGGAGGGTACGGTCTACGTGTTCGTCGCGGCGGTTCTTGGCTCGGCACTCGCGTTCCTGATCGCGCGCCACGGTGCTCGCGCGTCGATCGAGAGACGAATCGAAGGGGATATTCGATTTGTGGCAATCGATCAGGCAGTGGGTCTCGAGGGGCGCAAGATCGTCTTCCTGCTCAGGCTCTCTCCTGTCTTTCCGTTCAATCTGTTGAACTATGCGCTCGGTTTGACCCAGGTGCGACTCGCCGATTATCTGATCGCCTCGATTGGCATGCTCCCCGGGACGCTTCTCTACGTCTATACCGGAAAGCTGGCCGGCGATGTCGCCGCGATCGCCGGAGGCGCCGAGACCACCCGCGGTCTCGTCGAGTGGTCGATTTTGAGCGTTGGTTTCGTCGCGACGCTGGGGGTCACGTTCTATGTCACCCGGCTTGCTAAGCGTGCGCTCGACGCGGCGACGAACGCGGAAGAGACGTTTCCGCCGAGCCGGTAGTCGGGAAGTGATCGGAACCTTCGAGTCGAAAACAAGAATCTGCCGAATGCGAGCGTTGGGGTGCGAGGAGATCGAAGATGGCCAATCCAATCCGGATGGAACCGGCTGACGAGTGGAACCGACAACTCATCGATAACGTGCACCCGCCCACGTGGGAAAACCCCGTGCCACAGGGGCGATATAACCTGGTCGTGTTGGGGGCGGGCACGGGCGGTCTGATCACGGCGCTGGTCGCATCGAGTCTCGGCGCGCGGGTGGCGCTGATCGAGCGATATCTGATGGGAGGCGATTGTTTGAACGTGGGCTGTATCCCCTCCAAGTCCGTGATCCGAGGCGCCAAGATCGTGCATTCGGCGCGTGAGGCGGCGCGGTTCGGGATGCCCGGATCGGCCGAGGATGTGGGGAATTTCGGAGAGGTCATGCGCCGGATGCGTGAGATCCGTGCGCGCATCAGCCACGAGGACTCCGCCGAGCGTTATCGCGATGAATTCGGTGTCGATATCTACCTGGGAGATGCGCGCTTCGTTGGGGAGGGGCGCGTCGAAGTCGATGGTCGAGTGCTCGCCTACAGCAAGGCGGTCATCGCGACCGGTGCGCGCGCCGTCGCCCCGCCGATCGAAGGGCTTTCGGACGCGGGTTATCTGGACAACGAGACGGTCTTCAGCCTGACGGAGCGCCCGCGGCGATTGGCGGTGATCGGGGCAGGACCGATCGGTTGTGAACTCGCACAATCGTTCCGACGCCTCGGCTCCGAGGTCCATATTCTAGAGCGGATGGATCAGATCCTGACGCGGGAGGATCCCGACGCCGCGAAGATCGTGCGCGAAGCGATGGTTCGTGAGGGCATCGAGATGGTTTTCGGATGCGATATCGAGCGCGTAGAGCGCCGCGGGGAAGAACGTGTCCTTCACTTGACCTGTCCCAAAGAGGCTCGGCGCGAGTTCGTCGTCGACCAGATTCTGGTGGGCGCGGGCCGCGCTCCCAACGTCGAGGGGTTGGGGCTCGAGGTCGTCGGTGTCACTTACGACCGCCAGCAAGGTGTCGAGGTGGACGATCATCTGCGCACGTCGAATCAGCGGATCTGGGCCGTGGGCGACGTCTGCATGAAGTGGAAATTCACCCACGCGGCGGATGCGGCGGCCAAGATCGTGGTTCAGAATGCGCTCTTCGCTGTCGGGCCGATCGGTCGGAAGAAGCTCTCGGATCTGATCATGCCATGGTGCACCTACACCGAGCCCGAGATCGCACATGTGGGTCTCTATGAACGGGACGCTCTGGAGCAGGGCGTGGAAATCGATACCTATCAGGTCTCGATGGCCGAAGCGAATCGGGCTGTCACCGATGGTCAGGAAGAGGGAATCGTGAAGGTTCATGTAAAGAGGGGCGGTGACGAGATCGTGGGTGCGACCGTCGTTTCGGCCCACGCGGGGGACTTGATCACGCAATTCACGATGGCGATCCAAAACGGAATCGGCCTCGGATCCTTCACCAACGTGATCTACCCCTATCCGACCCAGGGCGAGGCGATCAAGCGCGCCGCGGGGGCTTACACCCGAACGCGGCTCACGCCTGTGGTCAAACGTCTTTTCGAGCGCTGGCTCTCCTGGCAGCGGTAGACCGACCGGGACGCCAAGGTTGGGGGTGGATTCGTTGGGCGGAGCCCTCTTCGTTCGAGAAGGTCCTGGGTCGCTAGCTGCGACGGGTGACTTCGGGGATCATGGGACGGGTCTCGGCGGAATCCATCCGCGAGGAGCCTGGCTTGTTTCGAAGATCACGCGTCCCGCTTCCTCTGTGCCGCATTCGCACCCGGGCCCTCCTTTTCGGGAACTTCGTCCCCTGCTTGGTTGCGGTCGTCCTGTTCGGCTGTGGAGATGCCGATCGGAGGATCGAGTCGAATAGCCGTTACGAGCCGCCGTTGGAGCGCTCGATCGTCGTGGAGACCGTCGTCGCAAGGCCCTTCGATGCCACCTGGAGCGCATTGATTCGGCGCCTCTCTGAGAGTTCTTTTCGGGTCTCCACGCTCGAAAAGGCATCGCGTTTCGTTCGCGTCGATCTGAATCGATCGAGTGATCTTGCAGCGAACGCGAATAGGCCGGCCCGCTATGTCGATTGTGGACGAACCCTTCGGATCTATCGCGAGACGAGTGCGGACGAGGAGAAGGAGGAACGATTCCAGTATGTGGTTGCCGAGTCGAGTCAATATCGCGAATCGGATGCCGTCGCGGGAGGCTACCGGGTGAGCGATGTGCAGAGGCGTGTCGCACTCGACGCGAGCGCAACGATCTACCTTCAACCCGAGGGCAGCCGTCGCACCCGAGTCACGGTCAAGTCGCGCTATCGGATCCAGATCGAGATCGGCGGTACGGCCGCGTTCGTCCCCCTCGACGCAGACGATCCGGTGGAAGCGGCGACGGCCTTCGGGCCGCGCATCGAGTCGATCCGCTTCACGACCTTTCAGCCCGGCACCGATCAGCGCCGTGGTGGGCTCACTTGCCGCGCCACGGGCGACTTCGAACATGCACTGGTGGCTCTGGCGAATCCGGCGGCCGCCATCTGATCTGATGACGTCGACGCACGTGTTTTTCGCGTGGTCTCGATCACTCGAAGTCGTTCAGGGTCCAGTCGTAGTCGAAATACCGAATCGTGGCGTCACGACCTGATCCGCGGAGCCATTCGGCGTCCTCGTTCGAGACATGGGGCGCGATCGCCGAAAGCACGCCGCCCCGCGATCGGAAATCCTCCTCGAACCAATCGAAGATCGCGGAGAGCCGAATGCGGTGATTCGCCCGATCGATCGCGATCGCCTTTTCGGAACTGGCGAGCCAGACCCGCATCGCCGTGTTCAGCTCCTGGTCGAGGGCGTCTGCGTGAAATGGGGTGCGCGAAAGCGGCGGGCATGAGGTCGACGCGCAGACGATCGCGGCGTGGATCCGTGGCTCGTCCAGTTTGCGAAGGATCTCGTGTTCGATGAAGCCGAGGGAGATCTCCCGCCCCTCGATCGTCGCCACGGTCTTGTCCCAGACGGGGAAGAAGAATGAACCGATGTCGCGGATGCTCTCGACGGGGTAATGCTTCAGAACCAGGTCGATCGTGAGGATATTATAGGCATTGATCCAATAGGCGATTCGCTCGTTTCGCGCGAGCTGGGACGGTTTTGCCCGACGTACCTGGAGTGTGAGTTGCTCCCAATCCGACGATTTCTTCAGACTCTCGTAGTTCACGCGGGTTCCGACGATGTCGGCGGCGGCGCGGGTATGGCCTTCCAGGATCCGCGCGAAGAGCGGGAGGTCGATCGGCGCGAGGTCCGCTTCGGTTTCTGCACGGAGCGGCCCGGGTCCACTGAAGGACACGAGGGCCAGGATCGTGATCGCTCGGAAGAGACGGCGAAGCGAATCTCGTCGGGGGGAGGGGGCGACTTCAGAGCGGGTGGGATGAGCGGTCATCGGGACGGACTCCAGAAAGGGCATCGTCGTCACGTGGGCTTTCGAAGTGTCCACCCAGAGGAGTCTACGTCGGAAACGTCGATCGGTTTCAGGTCGCTCCGGAGGCGAAGCGCTGCCGTCGGACCTGAGGCCTCGCCGGGGAATTGGCGCCATCCGCCCGCGCGGATATGCTCCGGTCGCCCGAGATTATAGGAGGAGGTCGAGGTGGGACGAAGTGCGCGTGTAGCCCGATGCATCGTGGTCCTTGGCGCGGTTCTGGGGGCCGCGCTTGGCTCCGGTTGTTCGGATGATTCAGCGCACGACGCCGGAAGCGCAGATGAGCCGACGTCGGAAGCGAATGCGCCCGTCTCTCCCCTCCCGTCTCCTCCCGCATCGATCCCGACCCCGCCTTCGAAGAAACCGATGGTCGACGACCGGACGCCCGAGGAACTCGTGGAGGCGGGGCGCTCGGTCTACAACGCGAATTGCATTTCCTGCCACAGCATGAATCCGATTGCGGACGGCGCCCTTGGTCCGGCGGTCGCGGGCGCATCGATCAGCTTGCTCGAAGCGCGTGTCCTGCGCGGTGAATATCCGGAGGGCTATGTGCCAAAGAGGGATACCCGGGTGATGATTCCGCTACCCCATCTCGAAAGGAAGCTTCCTGAACTTGCGGTGTATCTCGATTCACTCGAATAACACCCCATATAATCCATGAGTTCAACGAAAAGAGCCCGTCCGGGATCTTCCGGGCGGGCTCTTTCGCGGTTTCTTGTCTCCGGCGTTCTCACCCGGATCGCGTTTTAGCTATTGACGAAGGCACCCACCAGATAGAGCGCCAGCCACAGGGCGAGTCCACTGTGGATCGTGCCCGAGACCGTCGTGAGCGGCTTCTGGGTCGCGGCTCCGGGGCCGATCAAGCCATTGATCTCGACGGCGAGGATGAGCGCGCCGGCAATCAGCCAATACGTCATGTCGTTGGTGCCCGAAAGGAATCCGGGCAGATTCGCTGCCGCGATCATGAAGAAGAGCATCGGAATCGAAAAGAGGGTGTTCGTCCGAGAGGCCATGCCCGCCTTGCCGCCGCGCGCGGCGGCTTCCGGAATGGGCTCGCCGCCCCCTGCCACCTGTTCAGCGTTCGCGATCACGACCTGTTGCGCGGGCCAGATCACGAACCAGACATTGGCCCACATGAGCGTTCCCATCAGACCGCCCGTGAGGACCTTGGTCATGTAGCCGTCGGTCAGGGGGACGCCGAGGCCCATGAAGCGATAGCCCACGATCACCCACCCCGAGAGGAAGGTGAACATCGCTCCCCAGCGGAACCACCAGAGCGCGTTCGGCACGAGGCCTCGGGTCATCGCGCCCTTGGCCGTGCCGCCCAGTTCACTTCCAAAAAAGGGCGTCTGGATGAAGTTGAAGTAGTAGAGGACACCGATCCAGGTGACCCCGGCGAATACGTGCATCCAGCGGAGCAGGACTTCGATTCCGTTTCCGGACGTAATGAGATCCATGGGCGATTTCCTTGATTCGTTGATCGGGGTCGGCCCCGCGGAGGAGGGTTCCACGTTCCGCCGGCCAGGCGAAACATGCTCCGGAAATTCTCCGGAGGCAAAGTCGAACGTGCGCCATTCTATTCTGGCCCGCGAGCGGAATCTAGGGGGATTTCAAGATCCGGTGTGGATTCCCCGGGTCTACCGAAATGAGCGTAGAGGTGAAAATAACCCGTAGCGTCATGCCGGGGCGCCACATAGAGGCTCGATCGAGGGGGGCAGGCGAATCGCCACGATCGCCTATTCTCCCGCGCTCGTCGGCGATGGGGTCGACAAATGTGCTCGCCCCAGAAAAGATGGGGTTCGGAATCGGGCAAGGCCTAGCCGAGATTGGGCAGGAAGGGTCGGCGAACGGGTTTCGTCGAAAAAGAGGTTGGTCGGATGGAGCGGCGGCAGATCCTGGTGACGAGCGCATTGCCTTATGTGAACGCGGGCATCCACCTCGGACATATGGTCGAGCATCTCCAAACCGACTTCTGGGTGGGCTTTCAGCGTCTGCGGGGTCACGATGTTCGTTATTTCTGTGGAGACGACACCCACGGGACCGGCACCATGCTGCGGGCTCAGCGCGAAGGCCGAGAGCCCGAGGCGCTGCTGGAGGATATGAGGGCCGAGCATATTGCCGACCTCAGCGGCTTTGGTGTTTCCCACGACCATTATGGCAGTACTCATTCACCGGAGAACGAAGCGCTCGTCGCGGAGTTCTGGGCTGCGCTCCGCGCCGAGGGCCACATCGCTGAGCGTGAAGTCACGCAACTCTTTGACCCCGAAGCCGGGATTTTCCTGGCGGATCGTTTCGTGCTCGGCGGCTGCCCGCGTTGTCAGGCGCCGGACCAATACGGCGACAATTGCGAAGTTTGTGGGGCCACCTACGAGCCCTCGGATCTGATTGCACCGAAGAGTTCGATCACCGGAGCCATTCCAGAGGAACGGAGTCATCCCCACCTCTTCGTGAAGCTCGAATCGTTTCACGATTTTCTCGACGAGTGGACCCAGACGCCGGGGCGGGTTCCGCCGGAGACGGCGAATTGGCTGAAGGCGACGTTTCTTTCGGAGCCCCTCAGGGATTGGGATATCTCTCGCGCCGCGCCCTATTTCGGTTTCGAAATTCCGGATGCGCCGGGCAACTTTTTCTATGTCTGGCTCGACGCGCCCGTCGGCTATATCGCAACGACGAAACAATGGTGCGACGCGAATGGAGCCAGGCTCGAGGATTGGTGGTGCAATCCCGAAAGTGAGATCCATCATTTCATCGGTAAGGACATCGCCTATTTCCATACGCTCTTCTGGCCGGCGATGCTGAGTGCGGTCGACTATCAGCTTCCGTCCGCCGTTCACGTCCACGGCTTTCTGACCGTGAACGGCGAAAAGATGAGTAAGCGCAAGGGGACCTATATCCTCGCGCGAACCTATCTCGATCATCTATCCCCCGAGTACCTCCGGTATTATTATGCGAGCAAGTTGTCCGCGAAGGTCGACGATATCGATCTCAACTTCGAAGAGTTCATCCAGAAGGTGAATTCGGATCTCGTCGGCAAGGTCGTGAATCTCGCGAGCCGGACGGCGCGCTTCATGAAGGGAGAGGCGCTTCCCGAATATCCCGTCGAGACGGACGGAGGGCTCTTCGCGGCCGGGGCGGCTGCCGGGGACGAAATCGCTGCTGCCTACGAGGCACGCGATTCGAATAGAGCGATGCGTCTGGTGATGGCGCTGGCGGATCGGGCCAATGAGTTCGTGGAATCGCGCGAGCCCTGGAACCTCAAGAAGGACGAGTCCAAGCAAGACGAGCTCCGCGAGGTCTGTGCCATCGCGCTCAATCTATTCAGACAGATCACGATCTACCTTGCACCCGTTCTGCCGCGATTTGCGCGGGAGTCCGCACGCCTGCTCTCGATCGACACGCCGACGAGTTGGCAAGACGCCGCGACGCCGGTCGCAGGCCACGAAGTGGTGAAGTTCAAGCACTTGATGGAACGGGTCGATCCCGAGAAGGTGACGACAATGATCGAAGCGAGTCGCGAGTCGACGGAGGCCTCGGAGGTGGAAGCGGCGGTGACCGGGAATTCGCCCGAGGCCCTCGCCGGTGAACCCATCGAAGCGGAATGTACGATCGACGATTTCACGAAGGTCGACCTTCGCGTGGCCGAGATCATCGAAGCGAAGGCGGTCCCGAAGGCGAATAAGCTGCTCGAGCTGACGCTTTCCCTCGGCGGGAACGAGCGGCGCACGGTTTTTGCGGGGATCAAGAAGGCGTATGAACCCGAGCGCCTCGTCGGCCGGTTCACGGTCGTCGTCGCGAACCTTGCTCCGAGAAAGATGAAATTCGGATTGAGCGAGGGGATGGTGTTGGCAGCGGGGCCGGGCGATTCCGAACTCTTCATTCTCTCCCCGGATTCGGGTGCGAAGGCCGGAGAACGGATTCGTTAGTTTTTGTATTCACGCCCCGGAGATGATTCATGTCAGAGCAATTCGACCAACTGAGCGAGGAACACCAGAGTTTCATCGAGCGGCAGAAGGTGTTCTTCGTTGCGACGGCGGCGAGGGAAGGTCGGCCGAACCTCTCGCCCAAGGGCGGGCCGAGTGTCGTCGTGCTCGCCCCGAAGAAGCTTCTCTGGCTGAACCTCACAGGCAGCGGGAACGAGACGGCAGCGCACCTGATCGACTCGAATCGCATCACGCTGATGTGGTGTGCCTTCGAGGGACCGCCGCTGATCCTGCGTGCCTTTGGCTCGGCGCGGGCGATCTATCCCGAGCAGGCCGAATGGGAGAATGTTGCAGCGCGTCTTCCCGCGGCCGTCGGAGCCCGCCAATATTTCTCGATCGATGTGGATCTCGTCCAGACTTCCTGCGGCTATTCGGTTCCCTTGATGGATTACCGGGAGGATCGGACGGCGCTCACGAAATGGGCCGAGAAGAAGGGCGCCCAGGGGTTGCGCGACTACTGGTCCGAGAGGAACGCCGAGAGTATCGACGGATTACCGACGAAAGCGCCGATCTAGGCTTTCCGCTGGCACCCGGCTTCTAGCAGGCTGAGGAAAAACCCTGTGTTTCATGGTAGAAGGTGAGGCGGGGGCATTGACTACGACGCGCAGAACTTTGTCGATGCGTGTCGATCCCTCGCGGTCACGCCCCACGTGGCGCAGAACACGTCGAACCGGATGCGCACGGTGTGTCACCGAGGTCGGGAGAAGGTTGACTGGGTGTTCACGTTCACGGCGGCGGCGTACCACCTTGTGCGCCTGGCAAGGCAGATATCGGCGTTCTTCCGCGGCCTGCTAGCGCCGGAGCCCGAGATTCAGGATCCGCTGGATCAGAATCTCGTAAGAGATGCCCGCTTTCGCGGCGGCATGGGCCAGTTCCTCGTAATTTGCGAGTTCGGGGTTCGGATTGGCCTCCAGGAAATAGAGCTTGCCGTCGTTCGAGAGGCGATAGTCGATTCGCGCGTAGCCCTCGAGTGAGAGCATGCGATAGATCCGCTTGCTGACGCGTTCGAGCGAGCTGGCGACGCCTTCGGGTAGATTTTTCGCGCCCGCGATCCGCACACCATGCTTCTTCTGGTAGTGGATATTATGTTTGAGGCTCTCAGTTGCGACCAGGTCTTCACCGGGTTCGAGTTCGTCTACGATCAGCTCGCGGGGGGGGAGCGCGACGAGGCGGTCATTGCCGATGACGCCCACGTAGATTTCTCGGCCGGGGATGAACTCTTCGACGATCGCATCCGTTCCGATCCGTTCATGGATGAACTGCACCCGCGCTTCCAGGGCCGTGTCATCACGGACGATCGAGGCCTTCGAGATTCCCATGGAGGCCTCTTCGACGAGTGATTTCACGATCAGCGGGAAATTCACGTTTTTCAATCGTCGGACGCGGCGCTTCTTTCGGACCGTGAAGAAGCGCGGGACGGTGATCCGGTGGTACATCGCGACTTTTTTTGAGAGCGCCTTGTCTCGGGCGAGAACGAGGCCCCGAGGATTGTTGCCCGTATAGGGCACCCGCAGGAGTTCGAGCAGGGCGACGACGTGTTGGTCGTAGATCGCCTCCCCTTGGAACTCGTCGAGCAGGTTGAAGACGATGTCGGGTTTCCACTCGTCGACGGCCTGCCGGATCGGTGCGACCGCGTCACGTACGCCGAGGGGGCGCGCCTCGTGTCCGAGCGTCTTCAGCGCCTGGAGGATATCGCTTTCGGTCTTGATGCGATGGAACTCGCCTTCGGAGAGGGATTCGATGTTCTCCGGGGGGACGAGATCCTCGTGCATGAGGGCGAGCACGCGAAGCTTCTTGCGGTGTGCTCGCCGCTGTCGGCGTGTCGTCTTGACCGCGGGAGTCGAGTCACTCGCTTTCGCGGAGGATTTCTCGATATTCCTGTCGGCCGTCATAGGGCGTGCCAATCCTTGCCTCGGTAGACGAACTCCGCGCTTCGAGCAGCGAGGAGGATTGCGAAATCGATCACGAGCTGTCGTTGGCGACCGACGGCCCGAAGCTTGAGCTCCCGGGAACGCGCGATCATTTCACCGAGTACGGAATCGAGCGCGAGTTCGTGTTTGCCTGTCGAGCGGGCGACCATTTGTCGGATCTCGGCTCGATGCTTGCGCAGGAAGGTCGCCGCTGCCGGGGAACGGCTCGTACTCTCCTCGATCGGAGTAAAAAAGCGCAAGAGGTCCTGGTCGTAGGCGCGTGAGGCGAGCACGTGATAGCGATCGCGCTTGGCTCGGTAATGCTCGCCAAGGGTCGTCTTCAGACGATGGACCGGGTCTGGGCGAGCCCGCGATCGAATGGGCGGTTGTTTGCCGGCGATCTCGTGCATCAGCTGATCGACGTAGCGAAGCTTTCGCAGTGCCGGCCAGCCCTGAAATTTGCGGCGCCAGCGCGAGCCCGGGGTGAGCCATACGGCGAAGGTCTCTGCAAAATCTTCGTCGGGGTGGCTCTGGGCATACCAGTGCGGCAGGTGCACGACATATCGTCGACTGCCGGGATTCGGCTGGTAGTAGTCTGGGTAGGGCTCCGTCGAAGAGCCAAAGAATTCGCGCCATTTCTTGCGGCGGTGGAGGCGGAAGGCATGTTGGATCGCGTGGCCCGCTTCGTGGCGGAGGAGGCGGAGGCATTCCGTGTAGGTGCCGCCTTCCACCTCGAGGATCTGGGCCCGTTCGAGGCGCTTCAACCGAGGATGGGCCAGATAGAAGGGGATCGCGATTCCGGGCACACCCTCGGGCGAGAACCATTCCTCCGAGAGCCAACAATGGGGTTGGACACGCAGGTTGCGCGCTCGGAGTTCGTCATGGAGCCGTTCGATGGGTGATTCGAGCCAGGTTCCGTCGAGGCTGAGGCCGAGGTCGCAGAGCCGCCACTCCAGGAGATCTTGGTTCGTACATTTTTCCCAGGCCCGGGCGCGCGGCATGGCGGGATTCTATCCCAGTAAACTGATTTGCGAGCGCCTAAAAGACCGTCGTCGCGAAGGACGAGGAAGGGGTGATCTCTGGATTCCGATCGCGACCGAGGGGCGGGTTTGGCATGGAGGATATGACGAAGATCTCGATTGGCGTGCCGCCGGGCCCAGGTTGTCGAACTCGCGGTGCGTGCCGAGTAACTCGGCTATGATCGGGCCTGGATGTACGACTCGGCTGCGCTCTACGAGGATATCTGGATCCATATCGCCCGGGCCGCAGAAGCGACTGAGCGGATCGGGATCGGAACGGCCGTCCTCGTGCCGAATCTGCGTCATGTCATGACGACCGCACCGGCGATCGCAACGATCGATCGCATCGCGCCAGGACGGCTGGTCTGCGCGATAGAAACCGGATATACCGCTCGTCGAGTCCTCCGGCAGAACGCGCTCACCTGGAAATTCATGCGAGCCCATATCGAGCAGCTTCGCGCGCTGCTGCGGGGTGATGTGGATGGGCGCGCCTGTCAGATGATCCATCGCCCGGAACTCGCGAAGGCCCGCCCGATCGATGTGCCGATCCTGATTTCGGCCTTCGGACCGAAGGGGAGGTCGATTGCGCGCGAGATTGCGGATGGCTGGATGGGGATGACGCCACCGCCAGAGGCCTTCGATTGGGCCGAGCAGTGGGTGCGCGGAACGGTTCTCGAACGAGGGGAGTCCCCGTCTGCATCCCGCGTGGTCGACGACGTCGGCGCCTGGCTGGTCGGTGCCTATCATCTGACCGGGAAGTCGCCCCGGAAAACCTGCCTGCGATTCCCGGTGGTGCCGATTGGGTCGCGCAAATCGAGACCGAGCGAGAGGAACGAGAGCGCCACCTCGCCGTCCACTACGGTCATTGTACCCACTTGTCTACAGCGGACCGGAAGGCGATCGCCACATTCGGAGACGAAATCCCCTGGCACGGTTGGGTGGGTGAAGTCGAGGACTTGCGCAAACGCGCGGAAGAATCCGCCGCGGCGGACACGACCGAGATCCTTATATACCCCGGCCGGCGATCATCTCCTGCGTCAGGCCGAAACCTTCTATCGCGCCGTCGAGTCCGTTCAGGGCTGATCCTCCGATTCGCCCTCCGATGCATCCTTCCCACCCCCCTTTCACTATTCCCGAGCCCGAGCCCGATCACGAGGAGCCGCCATGCTGACGAAATTCGATGATTACCCGATCCACCAGACACCCGAGCCCTTGGCCGTGGTGGCGACCTCGGATCGCCACGCCTACGACCGCTATTGGTTCAATGGTTACCAGGACGACGGTGAATTCTATTTTGGAATCGGAGCCGCCGTTTATCCGAATCTCGGAATTCTCGATTGCGGCCTGAGTATCGTCCACGACGGAGAACAGCACTCTTTTCACGCTTCGCGGCGCGCACCGCAAGAGCGAAGCGAAGTGGAGGTGGGTCCCTTCAAGATCGACATCATCGAGCCGATGATGAGTCTGCGCGTCACCTTGGATGACAACGAGACAGGGATTTCCGCCGACCTGCTCTGGATCCCTCGGACCGCCAGTTTCGCGGAAGAACACCAGCGTTCGAAGCGGACGCCCGAGAGTGCGGGCCGCCATATGGAGGCGACGAGATTCAATCAGTTCGGCAACTGGCAGGGCGAAATCCGCTATGCGGGGAAGACCGTCAGGATCGACCCGACGCGTGTTTTCGGCACAAAGGATCGCTCCTGGGGAATCCGGCCCGTCGGTGACCCTGCCCCTCCCGGAGCCCCCCCCCTCGAACTTCCAGCCATCAATTTCCTCTGGTTCCCGATTCACTGGAAGAATCGCTGCACCCATGCGGGCATCTTCGAGAATGAGCACGGGGTCTGCTGGCATTGGGATGGAATGATCATGCCGACCTACGACGAACCCGGCGAGATCCCGGGCGTCGAGGACCCCAAGATGGAGCCGCTCGCCGGGGTCGATCATGCAATCCATGAATTCTTCCCCGGGTCGCGCCGGGCGCGCCGCGCCGAGGTCTCGCTCAAACATCTCGATGGTTCGCTGACGGAGATCGAGGTCGAGAGTCTGCTCGTCTACCGCATGAAGGGCATCGGATATTCCCATCCCGAATGGGGCCACGGGAAATGGCAGGGCGAGCTCGCGATTGGCGGCGATTCCTGGCGGATCGATGATTGTGAGAATATGGATCTGCCGAACCAGCATATTCAATCCGTCGTGAAGGCGACGATCTCGGGTGAGGGAGGTCGCGAAGAGGGTGTTGGCGTCATGGAGCAGATCCATATCGGTCCGAGCAAGCGCTACGGATTCAAGGAATTTCTCGATCCCGCGACGTGAGGGAGCGCACGGGTGATCTGATCGCATCGGACGGGGCCATGTCTTCGCCACGAGCCAGATCTTCCCGGGCGGGCGGAGACTCGCGGGCCATCCAATCAGATCTGGCCGGAGGGAAGGCATTCATGGCCGAAATCTCGATGAAGCGAAAGCATTGTTTCGAGGATGCGGACGACGTGCGGTCTCGGATCGAGGGCCTTGCGGACAAGGTCAGCGACCGGCTCGGCGGATCCTGGTCCTGGCAGGGTGATGAAGCCGTATGCGAATCGCGCGGTGCGGAGGCTCGCGTGGGCTATGACGCCGATTCGATCTCGATCGACGTGGAGTTGCCGCTCATGCTGCGTCCCCTGCGCTCGAAGCTCGAATCAAAGATCGACGAATATTTCGAACGCTATTTCGGATAGACGTGAATCGGGTGTTCGTGGGTGGAACCGATTCGAGTGGAAGGATCGAATGAAGATCGCCGCACGCAGCTGGGGCGCCGGCATCGTGAATCACGGAAGCTACGACGATCTGAAGCGCTGTCTGACGTCGCTCGAGAAGCAGTCGCTTCCACCGGCAGCGATCGTCGTCTACGACACGGGTATCTCTCGGGAGCGCGTCGCGACGCTGCAGCGAGATCATGTGCGCGCCGACTTCGAGGTGGGGGCGAATCTAGGATACGCCGCTGGTGCCAACCGCGTCATTCATCGATTGCGTGCGGCGTCGGGGGGGGGCGTCCTCGATTTCGTGTTGGTTCTGAACCCGGACATCGAACTCGAAGCCGACTACGCCGAATCCCTGATCTCCTCAGTCTCCGACTCGCCACGTGTGGCGATCGCAACGGGCAAACTGATTCGACCCGATCGCCGGACCCTCGACAGCGCCGGCATCGTCCTGCCGCTTCATCGCCGTCCGCGCGATCGAGGAAGCGAACGACCCGACCGGGGGCAATTCGATCGGGCCGAGGTTGTCGACGCCGCAAGCGGTGCTGCAATGCTATTGCGCGTCTCGGCGCTCGACACGCTCTCGATCGAAGGTGAGCTCTTCGATGAGCGATTCTTCGCCTATCACGAGGACACGGACCTGTGTTGGCGCGCACACCGATTTGGTCTCGAGATCTTCTACGAACCCGGGGCGGTCGCCGTACACGCGCGGGGTTGGCAGCGGGCTCACCGCCGGGAGATCCCCCTCGCGATTCGTCGCCATTCGTTCAAGAATCACTATCTGCAGGTGGCGAAGAACGAGACGCTGGTGAGTCTTCTCGGGCATGCGCCGGCCCTGGTCACCTGGGAGATCCTACGCCTCGGGTTCGTCATTCTCCGGGAACGCGAGCTCTTCGGAGCGTATCGAGAGGCGTGGCATGAATTGCCGGAGGCGTTGAGAAAGCGTCGTCTGATCAGCCAGCGCGTCGCCTCCCTCGTTCGCGATCAATCGGCTCAGCCGGAATAGTTCTCCGGGAAGAGTTCCCGCTCCACGGCTTCGATGACCGCATGGTGTTTCCGCACCATCGCCGTCCTCGTGATCGTGGGAGCGAAACGCGCGATCGAGGACAATTCGGCGCCGCCGAGGGCATCGATGCGGCGAGTGGTGTCGCGATGCTCCTTCGCGTCACGGCGTTCGATGATCTCTCGTTCGAGGGGAAGGTCTTCGGCGAGAGATTCTTCGCCTCGGGTTCGTTCTGCTACGGGATATGGAGACTATGACGGGGGATGCCGACACCTGGCGAGCACTTCCCGCCGCGCGATGGTGCCGCGGACTCATCCGGCATCGAGCGAGGCTAGACCGAGCCTACGCTTGTTCGGTCGAGTCCGAGCGTGGTTAGACTTCCGGGTCTTCCACGTCGTTGTTTTCCGGAAAGAGCCTCCGCTCGATCGATTCGATGACGGCATGGAGGACCTGGAGGTGGACCTCCTGGATCCGGTCGGAGGTTTGCGCCCGGGGCACGATGATCGGGAGATCGACTTCGGTGGCGAGCTTTCCGCCGCCGCGTCCCAGCAGGCCGACGGTCCGCAGTCCCATCTCGCGCGCGGTTCGCGTAGCGGCGACGACGTTCTCCGACTCGCCGCTCGTGGAGAGTGCCACGAGGAGATCTCCTGTCCGCCCGTGTGCCTCGACCTGGCGCGAGAAGACCTGGTCGTAGCCAAAGTCGTTGGCGATGCACGAGAGCGTCGCCGGGTCTGAGAAGGCCAGCGCCGACAGCGCGCTTCGCTGTCGGCGGAAACATCCGGAGAGCTCCTCGACGAAATGCATGGCGTCGCTCATGCTGCCGCCGTTTCCGCACGCATAGATTCGTCCACCTCGATCGAGAGTCTCGCTTGCGGTCTCGGCAAATTTCACGACGGCGCGAAGATTCTCTTCGTCGGCGACGAACGCTTTGAGGGTCGACGCGGCGTCATCGAGTGCGGATCGGAGGATGTCGCGGCTCTGCATGGCCGGAGTGTCGGCGGCCGTCCTTGTTTTGACAAGCGGCTCGGGGTTTTCTCTCCGGAGCCGGCTGGGGCTCACGCGAATGGGGGTTCCGCCGGGCAGAGGGCGGGCTGCGTCGAGGGGCGTGTCCTCCCCCACGCCGCAATCTTTACGTCGATCGGGATCGCTTGCGTTTTTCGATGGAATTTCCCAATGTTCCGGCGATGCGGCGAGCGAGTCCTTTGATCGATTGCGTGGTAGGACACGCGGTGGAAACGCGTCCGGGGAATTCCTTCCATGCTAGTGACCTTGAAGCCGACGGAGATCGCGAATGTGCTCGAGGTCTGCACCGGCGTGATCGAAGACGGTCGTGGCTTCATCCGAGTCGTATTCGAAGGAGATGAGAGGTGAGGCGGACTTCGACGCGGTCTTTCTCCAGGATGACTCCGCAAGTCTCGCCGAGGCCGCGCCGGAACTCAACGCGATCCTGGCATCGCTTCCGGAGCCGACCGAAACAGAGAGCTTCGAGGTGCCGCAATCGCTCATCGACACGCTCGCCGTAGGGTGAGCGGCTTCGCACCCGATCCCATCGGTGGGGGGCGGATCTTCGAGCGATCCCGGAGTCGGGGAACGGGGTCGAAGCCCGTCCCCCGGCTCCGGATCGCCGAGCGTCCTGGCTAGGACGGGGAACCGTAGGCCGTCTCCGAGTGCTCGGCGACGTCGAGGCCTTCGTGCTCGGCTTCGTCGGAGACCCGTAGGCTGCCCATGACCGACTTCATCACGAAGAGGATCACCCAAGTTGCGGCGCAGGCGAAGACCGCGGTGATCGCGATGCTGGCAATCTGCGTGACGATCTGGTCGCCGTAGCTACCGCCATCGAGGGCCGCCTCGGTGATGAAGAGGCCGGTGGCAAGAGCCCCCCAGGCGCCGCCGACGCCATGAACGCCAAAGACGTCGAGGGAGTCGTCGTATCCGAGTGCGGGCTTGAGAAGCGTGACGGCGATGTAGCAGATGACAGCAGCGCCGGCGCCGATGGCGATCGAGCCGAGGGGGCTCACGAAAGCACAGGCCGGTGTGATCGCGACGAGACCGGAGACGATTCCGGTCGCGGCACCCAGGATGGTCGGTTTGCCGCGGTGCGCCCATTCGATGATCACCCACACGAGAAGGCACGTGGCTGCTGCGGTCTGCGTCGTCAGAAACGCGAGGCCG
Organism: Deltaproteobacteria bacterium; assembly: GCA_002719955.1. Lineage (GTDB taxonomy): Bacteria > Myxococcota_A > UBA9160 > UBA9160 > UBA4427 > UBA4427. The sequence goes on from PBFW01000037.1 coordinate 39,174, forward strand.
GCGGTTCCGTCGGCGGCGAGCTCGCTGCCGGCGTTGAATCCGAACCATCCGACCCAGAGCAGGGCCGCGCCGATCACCGTGAGTGGAAGGCTGTTGGGCGCCATCGGATCCTTGCCATAGCCCCTGCGCGGTCCGAGGACGATGGCGGCGACGAGCGCCGAGAAGCCGCTCGACATATGTACGACGAGGCCGCCGGCAAAGTCGAGCGCACCCATTTCGCTGATAAATCCCCCTCCCCAGACCATGTGGGCCAGCGGGATATAGACGACGAGCACCCAGATGGTGATGAAGATCGCGTAGGCGCTGAATCGCATGCGTTCCGCGAACGCGCCTAGCATGAGTGCGGGTGTGATGATCGCAAACATGCCCTGAAACATCACGAATACGTAAGTGGGGATGCTGCCCGACACACTCTCCGGGGTGATGCCCGTGAGTCCGATCATCGAGAGGTCGCCGATGAAGGCGTTGCCCTCACCGAAGGTCAGGCTGTAGCCCACGAGGACCCACAATACGCCGATGGCCCCCGCCGAGAACATGCACTGCATGAGAATCGACAAGAGGTTCTTCGTGCGGACGAGGCCGCCGTAGAAGAGGGCGAGTCCGGGCAGCGCCATCATCAGCACGAGGAGCGTGGACGTCAGCATCCACGCCGTGTCGCCGGTATTCAGAACATCTTCCGCGCGCGCGGCGCCGGCCGCGAGCGAGAAGGCGAGCGCGACAAACGTGTTCGCCACGAATCGAGACGCCTTGAGCCTAATGGGCATTGGGTTGGTTCTCCTTGCTTCGAAAGCATTTTCAGGGCTTCGTGTTGCTGGCCGCTGGGCATACCTGATTTCTGCGGTCGGGTGGGGCCCGTCGCGAGCCAGTGGGGTCTGATGGGTGATAAGCAAGAAGTGCGCCGAACGTGGCGCGCGTGAGAGTGGAATGAGACAGGCGCGGTCGCACACCGAGGTGGGCCAGCCTGCGCGCTGCCCGATTCAGGGCAGGGGGTGACCAGGGAATGGGCAGCCCGCCGCTCGAGCTCTCCGACGGTCCTCGAACGCTTTCGTCGTGATGCGCGGGCGCATGAGAATCAGCCATCGACGAAGGTCGAGGTCTCCGATGTTCCTTGTGCCATCGCAATGAGGGGGCTCTGAGGATCTTGCGCAGCCGTATCGAACCCAGAACCCATGCCGAGTGTCAATAAATGGGATAACTGCACATTTACATGCGATAGAATACGGCCTGGAGTTCCGCCCTCGAGTGGATCCCCCCTTTGGTTTCCCAATCCGGTCCACGCCCCGCGACCGTGTCGGCGAGGGTGCACGCGCGGTGAGTCGGGTGCGGCTTCGCGTCCTTTTCGAGGCCGCCGCCTGGGCGCTTGCGGCCATGCCGACGATGGCGGCCACCTACGAGATCCAATCGCAGAAATCGCGGGTCCGTTTCGAAATCCGATACAGCGAATTCGTGAGGCCGGTGCGGGGGCGTTTTGCGCATCTCTCTGGTGAGATCGAATATGATGCGACGAAGCCCGCCGCAACTGCGGCAGAGGTCGTGATCGATGTGTCGAGTGTCGACACGGATAACGGCTACCGGGGCGGGCACCTTTGTACGAGCTTCTTCGAAGCGGGCCGCTTCCCCGAGATTCGTTTTCGCCTGAGACGGTTCCTTCCCGAGGAGGGGAAGGCGATCGTGACATGCCTATCGGATCGATCGGACCGTGCTGGCCAGAGGCCTCGCGCCCTATCGGGTCGAGATCGAACTCCAGGCCGCCATGATTCCCGTCAACCTGATCGCACAGATCATGGACGTGGGCTTCGACTCCCAGATGAGCGCGGCCGAGGGGCGTGGCGCGTGCTCGATGGTCATCAGATCTTGTGGTCCCGCTCGATTGAGTTGGATGAGGCCGGGCGGTGATGGAGCTCATCCGGATTCGGCAGCTGCTGGTTCTCGTTGCCATCACCAGTGGTGTCGCGTTGATCTCGGAGTCGCCAAATGTCGCTCGCGCTGCCGACGCCGACCCAGAAGCCCGGCTGGGGCTGCCGGAGGAGCCTATTCCGCTCGCCGAATTGCCGGAGTGCCCCCGGCCGTTGATCGAGTGGGGCGAGGGTCATCTCGAACCGAGCCAGATTTCCAAGGGGTGGACCCTGCCGACGGGTGCGGTCTGGCCGCCACCGTTTCTGTTGTGGGGAAGCGCGCGGAGCGCGTTCCAGGCCGAGACCGGCAAGGAACTCGATCAGGCCCAGTGGGTCAACGAGTTCGAGCGCTTCGGACAGCTCGCGCTCACTTCGACCGAGCGCTTCGTGGTGAGCCCCGAGCCCTTCCAGGGCGGGAACGAATTCTCGGGCTACCGATTTGGGCTCGACGACGCCGAGAGCGAGTTCGCGAGCGGATTCGATTTCACCCCGGTTACCCTTTTCTTCGAAGGAGCTTTCGGTGAGCTCTTTCCGCGGCTCGATCGGAGCGACGGTCGGCCCCTCGATCTCGGATTCATGGTGGGTCGTGTCCCGATCCTCTTTCAGTACGGGTTCCTGATCGACGATCGGATGACCGCCTTCGGACTCGTCCAGAACTCGATTCCGGTCGTGGGCACCTCGAATCTTCGCATCTCCCTGATCACCGCATGGGATGGCGTTCATCGGGGCGACAAGTCACGCGGTGGCGACAGCCTCCTGGTCGGGCTCTTCAGTGAGCTCGATCGCGCGCAAGCGACCTGGGCGGTCGATGCCGTCTATGTGGACGGCGATCATGATTCGGATGGTCTCTTCGGCGGGGTGAGCGCGATTCGCCGGATCAGGGGGCGATGGAACTTGTCGTCTCGGCTGCTCGGTTCCTATGGGCTCGGCGATGGACTCGTGACCGAAGTCGAGGGCGGACTCCTCGGGGTGATGGGGTTCTCGTTCGCGCCACAGGGAACCCTTGATGTCGCCTACGTGAATTTGATCGCCGCCGCCGGCCCACACTACAGGCCGGCGGCGCGGTCCGCGGATGAGGGCGGTCCGCTCGGTCCCGTCGAGATCCTTTTCGAGGCCCCCGGACTCGGCTCGAGCGGGCTTTGGGGCGGCGCTTCGTGCTGCGTTTCGATGCGGTTGGTGGAATTGAGCGGGGAGGGGGCGGCTTGGCGGGAGGGCGGAGTGAGATCATCATCAAGTTCTAGGGCGCATCGGCGCCTGCTATGACCTTCGGACGTCGGTTTCTTCGGGTCGTGGCGTACGGGGAGTCGTCGAGAACGTCGATTCTCTCCTCCGGAGCCCGCCCGGTGGGGCTGCGCAAAGGTACTGGAAAGGAGGGCTCGATGGCTGAGTTGACCGATCAGAAGATTCTCTTGACGGGAGCGACCGGCCAGCTCGCCTATTCGATTGGTCGCAGTCTCGCAGGTAGAAACCGGGTTCATGCGATCGCCCGCTTCAGCGCGGAGGGGAGTCAGAGGCGGCTCGAAGCGGCCGGACTCGAATGTCGCAAATTCGACTACGTCAGCGACGATCTCGCTCGACTGGACGACGACTACGACTACGTCCTCCATCTCGCGACCACGCAGATTCCGGGAGATTTGGACTTCGAGCGTGCACTGGAGGTGAATGCGGTCGCGACCGGCCGCCTGATGGCACGTTTTCCCGAGGTCAAGGCGTTCTTCTTCAGCTCGACTTGTTCGGTCTACGAACCCAGGGGCCAGACCCCCCTGAAGGAGACGGATCCCCTGGGCGATGCGATGCGAGGCCACTGCCCCACCTACTCGATTTCGAAGGTTGCAGCGGAAACGGTCATCAAGTTCGTGTCCGGTCAATTCGACATTCCCGCGGTCATCGCGCGAATGAATGTCGGGTACGGACCCGGGGGTGGACTCCCGGTGATGCATCTGGAGTCGATCAAGAGGGGTGAGCCGATCTACCTCCATGGCGCCCGCCCCAACCTCTTCAGCCCGGTGCATGAAGAGGATTATTTTCGGCAGCTCGTCGGCATGTTAGGCGAGGCGAGCACACCACCGCTCCTGATCAACTGGTGCGGCAGTCAACTCGTGAGCGCCGAGGAATGGTGCGAATACATGGCTGAGTTGCTGGGGAAGAAAGTCGATTTCGTGTACAGCGACGCGTTCTTCCCGTGTACGCCCTGTGACACGACGCGGCTCCACGAAACGATCGGCGAGACCGTGGTGGATTGGCGTGAGGGAATGAGGAGATTGGTCGAGGGGGGGGCGACGGACCCACGCCAGGGACCGGGCAGCCGCGACGAGTGAGCGCGTCCGGATAGGGGGCGGAACTCGACCGATGCTCGAAACAAGATCGGCAACACGCGGGGTTGAGGCACGCGCGGCGAGGGGAATTCGGCGAAAATCAGGATGGTGGCCCAGGGCGGGCTCGAACCGCCGACACCTCAATTTTCAGTCGAGTGCTCTACCAACTGAGCTACCGGGCCACCGAGGGAGCCGAAGAGTACCGGACAGCCGGCCCCCGTCTATACCTTCGGCGTGAGAAGGTCCTGAGAGGAGGGCGGAAAAGCGTCCGAAGGTCGGGCGTCTCCCACGGGGGGCCGCGGCCCGCTCGATGCGGTGATTCCGCTTCGAACGCGGTGGGCGGCGGCGGGGCGGGTTGGCTACCGACCCAGGGCTTCGAGGCGCTCCCCGTCGTCATTCGCGCTCGGCCCGGTGCGCTCGCTCGCCGGCTTCATTCTGAGGTCGGCGAGGTCGGCGGATGTGACTCGTGCGTGGGAGTCGCTCTGTGCATCGAGCGCCAACGCGAGCTTGACCGCCAGGACCTGACCGACCGTACGGACCTTCGTCATCACGACATTTTCGATCGGGCGATCCTTGGGGCCCCATCGACCCGTTCGATCAATGGCCGTTTGCGTGATGTCATCGACGAGGGCGATGCCCGAAAGGACGCGCCCGATGGGCGTGTAGTGGCCATCGAGACCTCGGTTGTCCGCCTGCATGATGAAGAACTGGGTGCTGGTCGAGTCGCGGCGCCCCTTATTGCCCATGCCGACGACGCCTCGGACGAAGGGCGACTGGCCGAATTCGTCATGCAGGGTGCGTCCGGGTGCGCCCTTGCCATCGTTGGTGGGGTCGCGGTCGCGAGAGTTGGGATCGCCGCCCTGGATCATGAAGCCAGGGATGACCCGGTGGAAGGTCGTTCCGTCGTAGAAGCCCTCGTTCGCGAGTTCGATCACGTTCACGACGGTCGCGGGGGCGAGTTCAGGCATGAGCTCGATGAGGATCGTACCCTTCGAGTCCGGGGATTCGACGCTGATTTCGAGGACCGGATGGCTCGGGTCGTCGGGCCAGCTGTACGCCGCGTGAGAAGCGGGTTCGATTGCGGGCGTGTTCGTTGCGCTCGATGGGGAATCGGTCCCGGTTTCGATCTCATGACACGCGACCGTGCAGAGCAGTACCGCCGTGCTAGCGAGCAGGCCGCTCGAAAGCCCAGCGCGCTTCGATCCCAGCCTCGGATCCTCGGAGCCTCGCCGAAGCGCGGCAGGATGTCCGGAGCGAAGGGGTCGGGTCGGGTGTGATAGCTTGCCGCGCATGAGGAATTCATCGTCCGGAGTCGCGGAGGAGCTGAGCCCTTTAGGCGTTCAGGAAGTCGATCATCGGGGCGGGACCGGGCCGAGCGCGAGTGGGGCTGCACGTGAGGCGCAGCTGCGTGTCTCCTTTTTCGCGATTCTGATCGTTTCCCTCGTGATGGCGGTCGCTTCGATTGCTGGGGGGCGCGCGCGTGCCACACCTCGCGGTTCCGAGTCGGGGTCGAGGGGGATGGTCGTCTCGACCCATTGGGCGGCTGCGGAGGCGGGGGCAGGAATTCTCGCGGCGGGCGGAAACGCGATCGACGCCGCGGTCGCGACGGCCTTTGCCGTCGGGGTCGCACAGCCCTTTTCCGCTGGCGTGGGCGGTGGGGCCTTTGCTTTGGTCCGCCTCGAGGACGGCTCGATTCGTGCGCTCGATGCGCGGGAGATGGCACCGGCGGGGGCAATGCCCACGATGTACACCGATCCCGGTGTGCCAAAGGGAGCTTCAGTGCGAGGGCCGCTCGCGGTCGCGGTGCCCGCGTTCGTTCCCGGGATGATCGAACTGCTCGAAAAGCACGGGACGATGCCGCTTGCGCAGGTGTTGGCACCCGCGATCGAGCTCGCGGAGAAAGGGATCGAGATCGGCGGCTACCACGCGCGGATGGCGGGGTTCATGCGTCGTCGATTCGCGGAGGCAGAATTTCCGGAGACTTGGCGAATTCAGTTCGGGCCTTTCGATCCGGCGCTGATGCGCGGGGAGATCCTCGTGCAGAAGGATCTCGCGAAGACGCTTCGGTTGCTCTCGCGCCGCGGGCAGGGTGTGTTCAGAGAGGGTGAGATCGGCCGGGCGATCGTGGCGGAAGTGCGGAGGCGCGGCGGCTTGTTGACGCTTCGAGATCTGCGTGAATATCAACCGCGTTGGCGCGCCCCCGTGATCGGCTCCTATCGGGGCCTGCGGGTCGCGAGTTTTCCACCGCCCTCCTCGGGTGGGGCCGTCCTCGTGCAGGCGCTCAATATTCTCGAGGCCTTCGATCTCGGAGCACTCCGAGCGGGCGGCGCGCCCGCGATCCATCTGGTGACCGAAGCGATGAAGCTCGCCTTCGCCGACCGCGCGGCGTATATGGGTGATCCGGATTTCGTCGATGTCCCGATCTCTCGACTCGTGTCCAAGGAATACGCGCAGAGCCAGCGCGCCCGGATCGAGGCGGAGAAGGCGACCGTAATCATGTCGCCGGGAAAGATCCCGGAGGACGCAGGGACCACTCATCTCTCCGTGACCGATTCGGCGGGGCGCGCGGTCGCACTCACGATGACGATCAACACCCCCTTTGGCTCGGGCATCACGGTCCCCGGGACCGGTGTCATCCTGAACAACCAGATGGATGACTTCGCGATCGCCACGGGAGTGCCCAATAGCTATGGCCTGGTCGATACGAGGGGTGCGAACCTCGTCGCGCCGCGCAAGCGTCCGCTTTCGAGTATGACGCCCACGATCCTCGATCGGGACGGCCGACTCTTCATGGTGTCTGGTAGCCCGGGGGGACCACGCATCATTTCTACGACCCTGCTGACGATCCTGAACGTGGTCGACTGGAAGATGGACGCTCCTGCGGCCGTCGCCGCACCGCGCTTTCACCACCAATGGGACCCGAACCGGCTTTGGCTCGAACCGGAGACATCGGCTGAGGTGATCGGGGCGCTCGAGGCGCGTGGCCACAAAGTGGAGCCGAGCCCTCGGCGCTGGTCGGCGGCCGAGGTGATCGTGGTGGACCCGGCGACCGGAATTCATTTTGGGGGCGCAGACCCTCGGACAGACGGCGCTGCCATGGGTATAACAACGCGTTCTGCGCGCTAGGCAGCGATCGGGTACCGACCCTCGGAAGATAATTTTTTGATACGAGAATCGAAGAAATATGGAAAAGTCCTGACGGCTTCCGATTTCTCGGCCCCCTCAGGCGTCGATCACTCGCTTCGGACGAATATCCTGGAATACAGATTTCATGTTTGATGACGGATGTTTGCATGTTTCTTAGCCGGCGCTCGATCGATGCGGCGGCGGTTTGTCCAGCAGGATGAATGGATAGGTCAAGAAAATGTTAAAGTTTTTTCCACTAAAGATGAACCATTGAGATATTATCACCTACACGCTGTAGGGCGGACGATTCGATTGGGAGAGACGAGACTCGGAAACGAGGCATCCGACTTGTCAACAGATCTTTCAAGGGGATTAATCGGCCTTTGTGGATCAATCGCCAACAGCGTAGCGACTCCCTTCTCGGGAAGGAGGGGAGCAGCGGAAGTGATGCGGCCGGTGAGCACCCAAATCTCCTTAGATGGAGTGCTCCCGGCCGTGTTTATTTGGCCTTAGATCGGTCTGACCCATTGGGCCAGTATCCGTCTGGGCGCTTCGAACGACGACTGAACGATCGGAAATCGGCTTCGCCTCGCGTTCGTGGTTCCGGTTTTCCCATGAGTGTGGTGGGCCTGAGGGCATCATCTGAGTGGGGACCGCAGGGAGCGATGCCTCGCCCGCAACGGTCCCGCCGCTGGTGGTGTGACACGGACGCCCCCAGGCCCCAGGCCCCAGGCCCCAGGCCTGGGGGCGTCCTCGTTTGAGTTCACCCCGATCCTGCGTGGGCGCGCGATGGCGGCGGACTCGACCAGAGGCTGTGCCCAGCCGGCCCTCTTGGGTCGGGTGACGGGTGATGCGGCCGCTCGGGGTCCCGGTGAGTGGGCGTGTTCAGGGATGCACGGCGCTGACGGTGCAGGCGTCGACCCGGAAGATCCGGCGCGCAACGCGCAAGACATCTTGTGGGGTGATCTCCGCGAGCCGACTCGGATAGGTGTCGGTGTGGTCGGGGCCGAGGTCGTAGATCGAGTCGAGGGCAATATGCGCGGCGCGGGTATGGCTTCGCTGGGAGCCGATCGCGAAGCTGCCCGTGCCGAAGCGAATCGCGCGTTCGAGTTCCTCGGGGCTCGGTGCATCGCTCACGAGGCGATCGACTTCTTCGAAGATTCCGCGGCGCGCGCGTTCCATCTTGTCGGGTGCGGTCGCGATATAGATCGAGAAATAGCCGGGCGCCAACCCCTCCACATTCGATGCCGAAACCGTGTATGCGAGGCTCTGTCGATCTCGCAATTCGAGGAAGAGCCGTCCGCCCTGGCCGGCGAGGAGCTGAGAGGTCAGCTCGAGGGCGTGACGGTCCGGGTCGTCGAGGGTGAGTCCGCGAAAACCGACGACGAGATGGGCCTGGGCCCGATCCTTGATCAGTGACGTCTCGCGTACGCCAATTCCCCGGGCCTCGGCGGCTGGGAGCACGAAGGCATCGCTGCCCGACGGCAGTGCGCCGAGTCGATGCTCGACGAGATGCGCAACCTTCTCGGGGTCGACATCGCCGACGATGGCGATCGCCGCCCGATCCGCCCGTGCAAGCGCACCCGAATGACGCGTGAGGTCTTCGGCCGAGAGGCCTTCGATCGCCGCCCGTTCACCCAACACAGAGAGCCGATAGGGATGGGTTTCGAACTCCGTCCGTACGAAGAGTTGGAAGGCTCGTTGGCCGAGCCGGTCCTCTCGCCGGTCGAGGGCGGCGAGGGTCTCGCGACGCTCCCTTTCGATTTCCTCGGGATCGAAGCGCGGCTCGAGCAGCGCTTCCGCGAAGAGGGCGAGCGCGGGGTCGAGGGTCTCGCTGAGACTGTCGAGGGTGAGGCCGATCGAGTTGCGGCCCGAGAATCCATCGATCTCGGCTGCGAGCCCTTCGATCTGACGGGCGAAAGCCGCGGCGGTGAGGGAGCGCGTGCCGCGTGTCCACATCGCGCTCAGGAAGCGGGTGATTCCCGAATTCGACTCGGTCTCGGCGAGCAACCCGCCCGGGCTGGCGAGCCGCACCGCTGCGATCGGCACATCCGGGCGTCGCATCACGTGCAGGTCGAGCCCGTTCGGAAGCGTTGCGTCCAGGCGCTCGCCCGCTCCATCGATGGCGGGGCGCAGCGGCCCGAGCGCGAGTCGGCTCTCCCGGCACTCGGTCGCCGAAAGGGTCCCTCGTTCCGGGGCCTTCTCCTCTTCGGCCGCAGGTCGCTCGTCGCTGGCGGCCTCGAGGCCCTCTTCGAAGGCGCGTCGAAAGGCGTCTTCGTCGAGCCCGGGGTCGGCGCTTTCGGGAATCAGCGCGGCGATCGTCAGGGATTCGGGGGCGAGATATTTTTCGGCGACACGGAGCAGATCCGCCGGTGTCGATGTGCGCAGGATCTCGAGGGCCTCGCCCTCGCGCCGCCATCCGCCACCGATTGCCTCGTAGCTTCCGATCTTGGAAGCCACGCCCGAGACGCTCTCTCGCTCGAACTGCTCGCTCGCGAGGAAGTTGACCCGGGCCCGCTCGAGTTCGGATTCCGAGACGCATTCGCGACGGAGGCGATCGACTTCCTCGATGATGCGTCGGGTGGCCGCGAGGACACGTGCGCCATCGGTTTCGTAGCCGATGCTGAACAGACCGCGATCCAGAGGCGTATAGGCACCGCTGTCGATGCGATCGACGAGGGCTTCGCTTTCGCGGATGCAGCGCACCAGTCGGCTCGATTCGCATTCTCCCAACGCGTAGGCCAGCACGTCGAGGTGGATCGCGTCGCGCTCGCAGAAACGCGATGCCGGCCAGGAGAGGTCTACTCGATGTCCCTCGAAGGGGCGGCGAAGAAGGGCGACGCGAAGTCCGTCCGGTGAGGGTTCGGTGGGCCGTTTCCGCTCGGCGCTCCCAGCTTCGGCATCCGCGAAGAGTCGCTCGATTTCCGTTGCGACCTCGTCATGGTCGAAATCGCCGACCGCGACGACCATCAGATTTTCCGGGGTATACCAGCGCTCGAAGAATCGACGGACCTGGGCGTGATCGAAGCCGGCCACATTGGAGGCGGGGCCGAGGATCGGGGCACCGTAGGGATGCTTCTTGAAACATTCCCTGAAGGCGAGGTCGCCTAGCACATGCCCCGGAGTGTCTTCCGATCGCCGGATCTCCTCGAGGACGACTTCGCGTTCGCGTCCGATTTCGTCTTCATCGAAGCGTGAGAAACGTACCGCGTCGGTCAGCACGTCGAGTCCCTCGCGCCAGGCCGCCGAGGGCAGGGTGGCGTGGTAGACGGTCTGGTCGAAGGAGGTGTAGGCGTTGATGTGGCCGCCGAGACCCTCGATATCGCCCGCAACGACGCCTACCCCGCGGCGCCCGGTGCCCTTGAAGAGCATATGTTCGTGGAAGTGGGCGAGGCCTTCCTCGCCGGCGCGCTCGTCCGCCGAACCCACTTTGGCCCAGATCTGGAGTTCGACGACGGGTGCGCGATGACTCTCGCGGAGCAGGAGGGTCAGCCCGTTGGGCAATTTCTGGTAATGGGTGGGTGAGAACGTGGAAACGCGCTCGGGCGAGGAATCCGTGCCTTTCGGGTCGGGCGCATCACTGTTCGGAGCCGAATTCGGAGTCAAAGCGCCGCGAGGTTACCGGACGCCGGGTCGCGCCGCCCGCGTGGCGTCGCTCCCCGCGCACTTCCCGATTGCGGGGCTAGGCTGTCCAAATGGATGCGGAGTCCGCAAAGCAAGGGCCACAGCGCGATGGGCGCTTCGATGACGGAAAGGTCGGGGTCTATCTCCATCTCCCCTACTGCGATCGCGTCTGTCCCTATTGCGATTTCGCTGTGATCGCCGCTCGGCCCCTCGAGCCAGCGGTCGAAGCACGCTACGTGGCAGGACTTCAGTTGGAGCTCGAGGGTCGCCGCAAGGATTTTGCGGATCGAACGCTTTCGAGTCTCTATTTCGGAGGGGGGACACCGTCGATCTTCGGACCGGAATCGATCCGCGCGCTCGTCGATGCGGTTCACAGCGCCTTCCCCTCGAGTCCGGCGGGCGAGATCGAAACGACCCTCGAACTCAACCCGAGTACACTCGAGGAGGCGCGTGTTTCGGCCTTCCGCGAGGCGGGCGTGAATCGTCTGTCGATTGGCATCCAGTCCTTCGACGACGGCCAGCTAAAACGCCTCGGCCGTGCCCATCGTGCGCGGGTCGCACGATCCACCCTCGCGGCAGCTCGCGCGGCGGGCTTCGAGAACCTCTCGCTGGACCTGATCTTCGCGGGTCCGGGCCAGACCGTGACGGGCCTCGACCGCGATCTCGACGAGTTGCTCGAATGGTCGCCCGAGCACGTTTCGACCTATGAGCTGACCTTCGAAGCGAAGACGCCCTTCGGTCGGGCGCTCGCGGCGGGCAAGATCGAGGCCTGCGACGAGGATCGTGCGGCGGACATGATCGGACAGATCGAGACACGCCTCGAGGGGGCGGGGTTCGAGCGCTATGAGATCTCGAATTACGCACAGCCCGGCCGTCGTTCGAACCACAACGCGCGCTATTGGCAGCGGCAGGCCGTTTTGGGACTCGGGCTCGGAGCCCACTCGACGGAGGCCCGCGGTCGCGCCCGTCCCCACGGCGCTCGGCGCGCCAATCCGCGCGAGATCGGGGAGTGGCGGGCTGCCCTCGCTATGGATCCGTCGGCCGTTGGGGAACTCGAATCCCTGTCGGTCCAGACCGCTCGCGGCGAGGCGGTCTTTCTCGCCCTCAGGCAGCGAGAGGGTCTCGACGCGGGGCGTTTCGAGGCCGAGTTCGGGGCCCCGCCTAGCGCCTTTTTTCGCTCCGAGATCGAGGCGGCGGTGGAACGCGGTTGGCTCATCGAGGGCCCGGAGGGCGACTTGCGGCTGTCGGCGCAGGGACGTCTTTTTGCCGATAGTGTCGCCGCGGATTTCGTCGCCGCGGAAGAGATCGAGCGCGTCGGGAATTGACGCTCCCTGAGGGCAAGGGTATTCAATGACTCATCCCAAGGAGGCTCGTGAGAGACCCGATCGAAGCTCTCTGACGATCCGGATGATCCATCGAAATCATTGAGGTCTGCATGCCCGACGCATCCCGGCGCTCCCGTTCCAGCGACCCCGCGCGGTCCAGAATCTCTGGCTCAAAGCTCGAGAATGAACTCTCTCCGCGGCAGGCGATGGTCCTGCGCGCGCTGGTCGCTGCCTATGTCGGGCAGGCAGGGCCGGTGGCTTCGACGGCGCTCTCGCACCTCATGAGGACGTCGCTCTCGCCGGCGAGCATTCGCAACACCCTGGCCGAATTGCACGATGCGGGCCTCATCGACAAGGCGCACGCCTCGGCCGGTCGCGTTCCGACGTCGCTCGGTCTGCGCGTCTTCGTCGACCAATTGCTCGAACTCGCTGATCTGGGGCCACATCACCAGCGTCTGCTCGAACGAGAATTCGATGGCCTCGACGCGGCGGGGACGCCGCGGCAGGCGTCGCAGCTGCTCTCAGAGCACACCCGCCAGCTCGGGTTCGTCGTGGCGCCTCGCGTTGAACGCCTTCGGTTGCGGACGCTGCATCTGGTGCCCGTCGCGGCCGGGCGGATCCTCGCGGTCCTGGTCGCGGAGAACGGTGGGGTCATCGAGAGGATCATCGAGGACGTCGGCCCGATCTCGACGCGCGAACTCGAGCGCGTGCGCGAACATCTCGCGCGTCGCATCCAGGGTCGGACGCTGATCGGGTTGCGGCGACACCTCGAACGCGAACGTGAGGATCTGCAGGGCGAAGCCGACGACCTGCTGCGGCGAGCCTGGGCCCTCGGGCTACGCGCCTGCGAAGTTTCCGACGCCTCGGTTGCAGAGGACCTGGTCATCGCGACACGCCTGGCTCTCCTGGACCAGCCCGAGTTTTCTGATTCCGAGCGAATCCGGGCGCTCTTTGCGGCGCTCGAGACCAATCAACGTCTGCTGGACCTTTTGCGCCAGATCGCGCGGGCCGATGGGGGAGAAACGGGGATCGGTCTGTCGATGTCCCTTGGGGTCGAGCTCGGGGAGCCCTCGCTGCGCGATTGTGTCCTGATCGCGGTGCCGTATGGATCTTCTGGCAGAGGATCCTCTATAACTGAGCCCTCGCTCGCGGGGCAGGAGGCTTCGGGTGAGTCGCTGGGTCATGAGGCTCTCGGCGTGCTGGGGGTGATCGGTCCTCAGCGCATGGACTACGGGCGGGTGATCCCGCTCGTTCACTACTGCTCGGAGTTGGTGACTCGAAAATTGCTCGCGTGATTTCCCCTGGGATTCCCGCCCTTTGGGTCGGATAAAAATCAATGCGTGTCTATTCCCAACCGCACCTGACCGCTTCACGGAATGGAAGATTCTCGAATGAGTGATTTGCCCGAAGACGACGTCGTGGATTCTGAGACCGAGGGCCCGAAGATCGCGGCCAGCGACGAACTCGAGGAGGCGCTGCGCGAGGCGGCGCAGGCGCTCGAAGAACGCGATGCCGAAGAAGCAGAGGCGACCGAGGCGGACGAGGCCGCATCCCCGGACAAGATGACCATCGAGCTGCTCGCCCAGGAACTTCAGGACCTGAAGAGCCTCCACGAGGAGAAGCTGAAGGAATTCGAGGAACAGACCGAGCAGCACCTGCGTCTGCAAGCCGAATTTGAGAATTTTCGACGCCGCGGCCTCAAGGAGAAGCAGGAGAGCTTCAAATTTGGCCACCAGAATCTCGTCAAGGATCTGCTTTCGACGGTCGATAATCTTGAGCGCGCCCTGGAGCATGGCGCGCAGAATGCCGGGGCGGAAGGAAAGGGAATTCTCGATGGTGTCGAGCTGGTGCACCGAGAAATTCTCGGGGCGCTGGCCAAGCACGGGGTTTCGGAGATCGAGGCGGACGGCCAGGTTTTCGACCCTGCATTTCATGAGGCGATGGGGCAGATCCCAAATGCGGATACGCCTGCCAACACCGTTCTCCAGGTGCTCCAAAAAGGGTATGCGATCCACGATCGGATGATGCGTCCGTCGCGGGTCATCGTGTCCCGGACGCCAGCGGCCGATGAAGAATCGATCGAGGTGACGGGGAACAGCGAATAGGTCTCGGATCCTCTCGGTTCACCCTTCGGCTTCGCCGAGGCGCCGGTCGATCGGACCGGGTAGGGCGGACACCGTTGGCCTCGTCGGCCGCGGAGCCCGTCGAAGTGAAGTGAAGCGAAGAGAGGGACTTCATGAGCACGGTTATCGGGATCGATCTAGGCACCACCAATAGCTGTGTGTCGGCGATTGTGGGCGATCAGACGGAAGTTATCGCGAACGCCGAGGGGGCACGTACGACCCCTTCGATGGTGGCCTTCAGCGAGAGCGGGGAGAGGCTCGTCGGTCAGATTGCGAAGCGTCAGGCCGTCACGAACCCCGATCGAACGATCTTCGCCTGCAAACGATTGATCGGGCGAAAGCTCGACGCCGACGAAGTCGAATCCTTCGTGAAAATTGCGCCCTTCAAGATCGTCGGCGCGGAGAATGGTGACGCCTGGGTCGAGGTCGATGGCAAAGCCTGTTCGCCCCAGGAGATCTCGGCGATGATCCTCACCCGGATGCGCGAGACCGCATCCGAATTTCTCGGCGAGCCCATCGAGAAGGCCGTGATCACCGTCCCCGCGTATTTCAACGATGCCCAGCGTCAGGCGACCAAGGAGGCGGGCAAGATCGCTGGTCTCGAAGTCCTGCGCATCATCAACGAGCCCACCGCTGCGGCGCTTTCCTACGGAATCGACCAGGACCAGGACCAGAAGATCGCGGTCTTCGATCTCGGCGGTGGCACCTTCGATGTCTCGATCCTCGAGATCGGGGACGGTGTCTTCCAGGTGCTCAGTACCAACGGCGACACCTTCCTCGGCGGAGAGGATTTCGACAACGTGATCGTCGACGCGCTCGCGGCACAATTCGAGAAGGAGACCGAAGTCGACCTGCGCGGAGACCCGATGGCGCTGCAGCGTCTGAAGGAAGCCGCCGAGCGCGCGAAGCACGAGCTTTCCTCAGCGGAAGAGACGGATATCAACCTGCCCTTCATCTGCGCGGATGAGGAAGGTCCGAAGCATCTCGTGCATTCGATGACGCGGGAAGAAATCGAAACTCTGGTCGCCGACATGGTGGCGCGGCTGGACGGACCGTGTCGGACGGCGCTCGCGGATGCTGGTCTCTCGCCGGACGAGATCGACGAAGTCGTATTGGTCGGCGGCATGACGCGGATGCCACTGGTCCGGAAGAAGGTCGAAGAGATCTTCGGTAGACCGCCCACGACGGGTGTGAATCCGGATGAGGTCGTCGCCGCGGGCGCTGCGATCCAGGGTGGTGTGCTGACGGGCGAAGTCGAAGAGGTGCTTCTGCTCGACGTCACCCCGCTCTCGCTCGGCGTCGAGACCCAGGGCGGTGTCGCCACGAAGATCATCGACAAGAACACGACCATCCCGTGTACGAAGAGTCAGGTCTTCTCGACCACCGAGGATCATCAGGACGTCGTCCGCATTCATGTCCTGCAGGGTGAACGGGAGATGGCCGAGGATAACATGACGATGGGCCGCTTCGAGCTCGTGGGGATCCCGGCTGCTCCGCGTGGTGTTCCGCAGATCGAAGTGAGCTTTGCGATCGATACGGACGGCGTCGTGCATGTGTCGGCCAAGGATCTCGGGACCGGCCAAAGCCAGGGGATCGAGGTCACTGCATCGAGCGGTCTCAGCGAGGAGGAGGTCGAACGCCTTGTCGAGGAAGCCCAGGGCAGTGCCATCGCCGATCAGGCGGTGCGGTCCCTGATCGATCTGCGAAACAAAGCGGACGGGCTGATGTACTCGGCGACGAAGATCCTCGAGGAATTCGCTGAGGACGTGGATTCTTCGGATGCCGCGGATCTCTCTGCTCAGATCGAGAAGACCGGCTCGCTCATCGTCGGGGATGACTCGGCGGGACTCGGAAAGGCGCTCGAGGAGCTGTCGAGACTCTCGTACGTGTTGACCGAGAAGCTCTACGCGAAGCTCGGTGCATCGGAAGAAGATTTTGCAGACGCGTCCGAGAGCGCGGGCGCCGGCGACTCGGAATCCAGCGATTCCGCCGCCGATGGAGACTGATCCCCCCCCTCGCTTGACATTTCGCGTGCGGTGACGAGGCTTGCGCGCATTGCGGCTTGTTTGTCCCGTGGGGAGGGTCAGGCGCCAGTCGCTCATCTCAGGGTGACCCAGGGTCGCCGAGTCATGCGGTGAAGAGGGGGAATCGTGAGCAAGCGGGACTATTACGACGTGCTGGGGGTCGATCGGGGCGCATCCGAGCCCGATCTCAAGAAGGCCTACCGCAAGCTCGCGATGGAGTGCCATCCCGACCGCAACCCGGACGATTCCGAAGCGGAGGAGCGCTTCAAGCAGGTTTCCGAAGCTTATGCCGTGCTTTCCGATCAAGAAAAACGCTCGCGCTACGACCAGTTCGGTCACGCCGGTCTCGGTGGACCGGGCGGCGGCGGGCATCCGGGTGCGGATTTCGGAGATCTCGGAAATTTCGGAGACCTCTTCAGCGATCTCTTCGGCGACATCTTCGGCGGTGGGGGCGGTCGCGGAGGAAGTCGGCGGGGGCGGGGGCAGCGCGGCGCGGATCTCCGGTACAACCTCCAGATCGATCTCGACGACGTCCTGAACGGTTGCGAGCCGAGCCTCAAGATTCCCAAGATGAAGCGCTGCGACCCCTGCTCGGGATCGGGCGCGTCAGAGGGCTCGAAGCCCGCGAGATGCGGGCGCTGCGAAGGGACGGGGCAGCTGCTTTTTCAGCAGGGCTTCTTTCGCGTGAATCGACCCTGTGACGCCTGCGGCGGTGCCGGTGAAGTCATCACGAATCCGTGTTCGAGCTGTCGTGGCGCGGGTCGCGTCGAAGGACAGCAGACCCTTCAGGTGAAGGTGCCGCCGGGCGTCGAGGACGGTGCGCGGCTGCGTGTCAGCGGTGAGGGTGAGGCGGGCATCGCGGGTGGTGAGCCCGGTGATCTCTATGTCGTGATGGTGCTGCGAGACCACCCGCTCTTCGAGCGCGATGGAACGGATCTGCACCTCGAAGTGCCCGTTCCCTTCGTGCAGGCGGCGCTCGGCGCCGAAGTCGAGGTTCCGACCCTCGACGGCAAGGTCAAGCTCCAGATTCCGGAGGGTACTCAATCCGGTCGTGTCCTGCGTTTGCGCGGCAAGGGGCTGACGCCTCTGCAGCCGCGTCTCGAGCACGCCCAGCTCATGAAGATGCGCGGCGATCTCTATGTGCGCGTCTTCGTCGAGATCCCGACCAAGCTTAACGGTCGTCAGCGCGAACTTCTCGAGGAGTTCGCCGCTCAATCCGGGCACGAGGTGTCGCCGACCACCAAGGGTTTCGTCGACAAGATCCGCGACTTCTTCTAGCGGGTCTCGGCGCGTCTCTTTCGAACCGATTCCCGATGTGAATTGTCCCTTGGAGGTGACCGGATCCAACCGGCCAGACTAGACTTGCGCCGGTTGGGTCGAACGAGGTCAGCGAGGGGGTCGCATGGCAGTGGAATCAGAACGCCCCGAGAGGAAAGGGCGCGGCCGAATCGGCGCTCTGCGGCATTGCTGGCTGCTGGCGGTGATGCTCGTGATCACCGCATCGGGATGCGCGCTGACCGGACTCTCCGGGCCGAATGTGCCGCCGGAACAGCGTGCTGCCTATGATGCGGCGATGGGCCGACTGCCCGCGGATGCCGGTGGAGCGGCGCGAGCGCTCGAGAATTTTCTCGCCATCTATCCGCATAGCTCGCTTGCCGACGACGCGGCAGAGCAGCTCTCCCAGCTTTCCTTTGCGGTGGGCCGACAGGAAGAGGGGATGCGTTGGCTCGGGCGAATCCTGAGCAACTACGCCAAGGGTGATCGGGCGGCACCCGCGCGCCTTCGCCTCGCCCAGCTCGAATACGCACGGGAAAAGCGCGTCGTCGCCCGACGGTTGATCGCCCCCCTCGACCTCAGCCGGCTCTCGCTCAGCGAACGACGCGCCGCGTTGCGCCTACGTGTCGCCCTCGCTCAGACGCCGGTCGCGCGCCTCGAAGAGTTGAGCGCGCTTCGGGCGATGCTCGTCGCGGAATCAGAGCAGCGATCGGTCCAGGGGGAGACCGAACGCGTCACGCGAAACCGGCTTCTCGGGCGACTCGAAGCCGTCGATCGGGAGATTGATGAGTTCATCGGCCGCGCGGCCTCGGTCGAACTCGAGGAGATGATCGATCGGTTGCACGGGCGGCCGCCGGCAGCCAGCATCGCGCTCGAACTGAGTCGTCGCGCACTCGACGCCGGGCAACTCGAACTCGCCGAGGGCCGTCTCGAACGAAGCGAATCGCTGGTGCAGAGCGAAATCGATCTCGGTCAGTTCCGACTGCTCCAGTCCCGCCTCGGACAGCTTCGCGAAATCGCCGAGGCCGAAGCGGAGCTCCCGCCCCTGCGTGATCTCGTGGATCGACCACGACCGAGGACCGACGATGCGCGTGGCACCATCGGTGTCGTCCTGCCGCTGTCGGGGGATTTCGAGGACTACGGTCGGGGCAGTCTGCGCGGAGTGCTCCTCGCGGCGGATCTCTTCGCGGATGAGGACGCCGGTGCGCCGCTCGTCGAGTATCCCGACGAGGGCGTCGAGGGAGATTTTGGTGGCTCGGGGGGACGCGGCCGGGAGATCCGCTTGGTCGTGCGGGACTCCGAGGGCGATCCGGCGAAGGCGGCGGCGGCCATTCGCGAACTCGCCAGAGACGCCGATCTCGTCGCTGTCATCGGCCCGATTTTCAGTGCGGAATCCAGTGCGGCCGCGCATGCGGCGGAAGAGGTCGGCATCCCCCTCGTCACGCTCTCGACGCGCGAGGATGTGCCCGTCGGTCGCGCCCATGCGTTTCGTACGCGCACGACTCCCGCCGACGAGGTCGGCGTACTCGTCGGACATGCCTTCGACGCGCTTGGGGCCGAGCGCTTTGCCGTTCTCTATCCCCAGACGCGCTACGGGCGGGGGATGCGCAAGCTCTATTGGGATGCGGTGACAGCGCGAGGCGGGAAGATGGTCGCGGCTTCGAGCTACGCCCCCGAGGCTGTGGATTTTGCGAGCGCCATGCGAAATATGATCGGATATCGATTCCTGACGAACCTGGAGGAGAGGGCGCTCCAGGAGCGGGACGAACTCCTGCGCTCGGCGCGGCGCCTCGAACCCGCGGACGCCTTGCTCCTGCGTGACGCGGCCTACACTATTCTTGGCCCCGAGCTGGAGCCGCTTCCGCCGATCATCGATTTCGATGTTCTTTTCATTCCCGATGCGGCAGACAAGATCGCCCTGATTGCACCGGGATTGGCTTTTCACGAGATTCGCGGCGTAAGCCTGCTCGGCTCGAGCGATTGGGTCGACGACGAACTCCTGCGCGTCGCTCGACGGCATGTTTCGGGCGCCGTCGTGAGCACTCCCTTCTATCCCGAGAGCGATCTGCCCTTCGTAGCGGAATTCGTGGAGGGATATCGCAATACCTTCGGCTCCGAACCCGATGCCTACGCGGCTGAAGCCTTCGATGCGACGAATCTCGTGCTCGTTCAACTCTCCGCGGGCCGGACGGATCGCGAGGGCGTTCGGGCCGGCCTGCTCGATACTCGAGCCCACCCGGGTGCAACGGGAGTGTTGACGATGCATCCCAACGGGAATGCGCGCCGGCGTCCCTTCCTGCTGCAGATTTCCGGACGCCGTTTTCGTCCGCTGGATTGACTCGCCTTCCTGCACGGTTTTGCATTTCATCGCTCGAATTCACATCTGAATTGCTGGTTTGCTGCCGATCGGCACACGGCATGGATTGCGTGTTTTGCAACTCGAAATCCGTTGACGGGACTGGTTCCTAAAGTCATCGCACTTCCAGCCGTTAATGGTTCTATGGAATGCAGGCCCCCGGCTGATGGTCTTCCCGAAGAACTCCCCCTACTCGCCCTGCGCGAGTTCGTCGTGTTCCCCTACATGGTCCTTCCGCTCTTCATATCGCGCGAGCGCTCGATGGCCGCGGTCGAGGCAGCCATGGCTGGGGATCGACTCGTTCTCCTGGTTGCTCAGCGCAACCCCGACACGACCGAGCCGGATCCCGACGATCTCTATCAGGTGGGCACGGTCGCGATGATCATGCGCAGTATGAGCATGCCCGATGGTCGGCTGAAGGTTCTCGTCCAGGGCCTCGGCAAGGCACGCATCGACTCGGTCATCGAGCATCGTGACAGCACACGGGTTCGCGCGATCTCGATCGAGAGCGAAGACGAAGGGGCCGACGATTGGACGGTCGAGGGGGAGGCTCTGACCCGCGCTGTCCGCAGCCGTGTCGAAGAATTGCTCCCGCTCAAGAACCTTCCCCCGGAAGTGCTCTCGATTACGACCAACGTCCAGAACCCGGGTCGTCTCGCAGATCTCGTTGCATCAAATCTCAGATTGCGGCTCGAAGAAGCGCAAGAAGTACTCGAGATTCAGGACTCGACCACGCGGCTTCAAAGGGTCGACTCGCTCCTGAAACGCGAACTCGAAATCTCCTCCACCCAGGATGACCTCCGCGCTGGCGGACAGAATCCCGGACAGGACGAACTCTCCCGAGATCATCGCGAAGCCTTTCTGCGTGAACAGCTTCGCGCGATCCAGAACGAACTCGGCGAGGTCGACCCTCGATCCGAGGAGTTCGATGAGTATCGATTGAAAGTCGAGGAGGCGGCGCTGCCCGAGGAAACGCGGGAGGAGGCGACGCGTCAGTTGCGCCGCCTCGAGCGGATGCATCCTGACGGGCCCGAAGCCCAGGTCGTGCGGAATTATCTCGACTGGGTCGTGGAGCTGCCCTGGGGCCGCTGTTCTCCGGATCGTCTCGGCCTCGATGAAGCCCGGGAGATCCTTGATACCGATCACGCGCACCTCTCGGTCGTGAAGGATCGCATCCTCGAGTTTCTCGGGGTGCGCAAGCTGCGCGAGGATTCCCGGGGTCCGATTCTGTGCTTCGCCGGTCCGCCCGGCGTCGGCAAGACTTCGCTCGGGCGTTCGATTGCGCGTGCGATGGGCCGCGAGTTCGTCCGCGTATCGCTCGGTGGCGTTCGGGACGAAGCGGAGATCCGAGGGCATCGTCGCACGTATGTCGGCGCGCTTCCGGGTCGTATCATCCAGGGCCTCAAGCAGGCCGGGACGAGCAATCCCGTGATGATGCTCGACGAACTCGACAAGCTGGGCGCAGATTTCCGAGGGGATCCCTCGGCCGCGCTGCTCGAGGTCCTCGACCCCGAACAGAATTGTGAGTTCAGCGACCATTTTCTGAGCACACCCTTCGATCTCTCCAAGGTGCTCTTCATCGCGACGGCGAATATGCTCGAGTCGGTTCCGGCACCCCTGCGCGATCGCATGGAGATCATCTGGCTCTCCGGCTACACACCCGAAGAGAAGTCGGAGATCGCGACGAATTTCCTGATCCCGCGCCAGGTCACCGATCACGGCCTCGCGGAGGATCAGATCAGCTGGACCCGGAACGCCGTTGCGTCACTGTGTTCGGAGTACACTTGGGAAGCGGGCGTACGAAATCTCGAACGGCAGGTCGCGGCGGTCTGCCGCAAGGTTGCCCGTCGACGCGCCGAGGGTGACGAGGCGAACGCGGTCATCAACACGAAGACCCTCGACAAGCTGTTGGGTCCGCCGACCTATCGACATAACGCCGCCTCTGAAGAGTCTGAAATCGGTCTCGTCAACGGGCTGGCCTGGACCGAAGCGGGGGGCGAAGTCCTCTCGCTCGAAGCGAACCTCTCACGGGGTCGCGGGCTCGTCCTGACGGGGCAGCTCGGAGATGTGATGAAGGAGAGCGGTCAAGCCGCCCTCTCGTACGTACGTTCGATTCTCGGCGAGATTGGTGTCGACGAACACGAATTCGGCCGCCAACAGGTTCACGTACACGTTCCGGCGGGTGCGACGCCCAAGGATGGTCCCTCGGCGGGCGTGGCGCTTGCGACGGCGATCGCATCGCTCGCAACCAATCTGGCGGTTCGTTCGGATGTGGCGATGACCGGCGAGGTGACGCTGCGCGGGCGAGTGCTTCCGGTCGGCGGCGTGCGCGAGAAGGCGATGGCCGCGCTGCGCAGCGGGATCTCAACGATCGTCATCCCGCAGAGCAATGTGGCCGACCTGCGCGAGATTCCAAAGGAACTCAAGAAGCGGATCACTTTCATTCCGGTGAAGCATATGCGCGAGGTCCTCGATCACGTGCTCGAATCGCCCCTCGAAGGGCAGCCGCGCTCACTGCCGTCGGCGTCCTCGGCCGGTGGCAGTCCGGTTCATGCACGCGACCGACGCGCTTAGTCAACCCATTCGTCGTGTCCATCCGGCTCGCGCCGATCGCAGTCGCTTCCGGCTACTTCGTGGTTCGCGAATGACAGCGCGATCTCGCGCTTCGCGCCCTCCGTGGGCGCCCCCATCGCCTCGAATTCCAATTCGAGGCAGGGGCCCGGCCCCCCTCCGGCGAGGACGGCTCAATGGAGGCGAAAACCCTGGAATCGGGGATTCCGCCCTATCGGCTCAGGGTCGAGCGCGGCGATGGAGCCATTCTCTACGAGCGAGAACGCTCGTTCGTGGATCTTCCGGGGATTTCATCGAGCACTCGGGCATCGATGCGGAAACAACGGCAATGGGCATCGCGGAGTTGGGGATGTGTGCCGCTACTCGATTTTCAGTCGAGTTCCCTGGGTCGACTCCGGCTCGGGTTTTCCATTCGGCCGAGCGCGGTCGATTGGCGGCTCGAGAAGGCCTTTCTCGTTCTGAAGGAAGACGTTCGAAAGCTTCGGTACTCCGCGCTATAGCTGGATCGGATCGAGATCGACGCCCGGGGTGGCTGAGGCGAGTCATTCACGGCCGAGGCCGATCGTCGATTCGTGAAAGCGGACCGGTTTTCGCCTCGCGGCGAATATTGCGATGTGCGCTTGCTCAGCGGCGGCGCAGCCGCCTACGATGCCGGAATGACCCGTCGCGATCGAACCCTTTCGGATCTCGGTGAAGGCGCCCTGATCGAACGGATCACGCGACGCGCGGGCCGGGAGATCGGTCGCGACTGGGCGCTCGGAATCGGTGATGACGCAGCGATTCTCTCCACCCGACGCGGCGAAGAGCTCGTCTTCTCCACCGATGCCCAGGTCGAGGGTGTGCATTTCAGGTTTGGGCGCGAGACGCCGCGTACGATCGGACGTCGCGCGTTGGCGGTGAACCTCTCGGATCTGGCGGCGATGGGCGCGCGGCCGGTTGGCGCGCTGATGAGTCTCTCGGCGCCGTCGGATGCGAGCGTCTCGGTCTTCGATGGCGTCATCGCCGGTTTCGTCGACGAGGCGCGGCGCTTTGATTGTCCCCTCGTGGGCGGGAACCTCTCGAGCGCGGGCGAGTGGAGTCTCGACGTCACGGTCATCGGTCGATGCCGAAAGGGTGGGGCACTTCGCCGCCGCGGGCTCGGACCCGGCGATGGACTCTATGTGACCGGCATGTTGGGTGCGGCTGCGCTCGCTCGCCTGAGAGCCGATCGCGCGGGGACGCGGCTCACGCGCGTTCCGACGCCGCGGCTCGAAGCGGGACAGGCGCTCGTCGGTCTCCCGGGAACCCGTGGCTGTATCGACCTCTCCGACGGATTGGCGACGGATCTCGACCATCTGCTCGCCGCCGACGGATGGGGGGCCGATATCGACCCCGCCTCGCTTCCTCGAGCCAGGGGTTTCGACCGGGGCTGCCGGGACCTCGGCCTCGATCCGCTTGGAGTGATCGCCGGGGGCGGCGAGGACTACGAGCTCCTCTTCGCGTTCCGCTCCGATCGGAATCGGGAGACCGCTGCGACGCTCTCTGCGCGGCTGGGTGTCCCCGTCCGGCAAATCGGTCGAATCACCGTCGAGAAGGGTGTGCGAGGTCTTCCCGCGACCGACCCAGGTCACCACTTCGCGCCGCAAGCATAGCTTCACCCGATCTCGAGGAATGGGGCTTTTGCACGTCCGGTGAACCCCGCAGGAGTCAAGACGCGCTGCCGCCGGGCCGATAGACCGGTGGTGAGACTCTCTCTGACGAGCAAATTCGTTCTGGGTTCACTGATCGTTGCGGGATCGACGACGCTGATCCCGCTCCTCGTTCGCAGCTTCGGAATCGACTTCTGGGGCGGCGGGGTTCGCTTCTCCGTGGCGCTCGGCGTCGGCGGTGTGATCGGGTTCTTTCTCTCACGCATTTTCGGCGCGAAATTCGATGCGCTTCGCAGCGCGACCGAAAGGATCAGGGAGGGGGATCTGCGGGTGGAGATCCAGTCCGCTCCCGACTCGCGTTTGGCCGACGAGGTCGATGATCTGGCGCAGAGTCTGGCTGGCATGTTGCTCCGGCTGCGTGAGCTGGTCTCACGTGTTCAGGACACGGCAAGCTCTGTCTCCGGATCTTCGACGGGTCTCGAGTCTTCGCTCGCTCGTCTTCGCAGCAGCAGCGAGGATATCTCGAGCACCGTCGCCGAGGTCGCCAGCGGTGTCGACCAAGAGCAGGGGCTCCTCGACCAGGCTTCGCTTCGCATGAACGAGGTATCGAGTGAGATCGACCTGAATGCCGGTCGCGCGCGGGAGGCCTTCGGCTTCGCTGCCGAGGCCAACCAGAAGGCGGGGACCGGTGTGGAGGTCGCGCGACTCGCAATCGAAAAAATGAAGGCGGTCTTCGAGCGCGCCGAGAGTACAGGCGACAAGGTTTTCGAGCTCGAAGCCAAGACCCGGCATGTCCACCAGATCACCGAAATCATCACTTCGGTGGCCCACCGCACCAACCTGCTTTCGCTGAACGCTTCGATCGAGGCCGCCCGCGCGGGTGAGGCGGGTCGTGGTTTCTCCGTCGTCGCCGACGAGATTCGTAAACTTTCGGAGAGCGCGGGTCGGAGCGCCGACGAGATCAGCCAGCTGATGCACGAGATCCAGGCGGATACTGCGATGGTCGCCGACGAAATGCGGCAATCGAGCCAGGTCATCGGGGAGGGGCGTGAGGATGTCAACACGATCGCCGGCGCATTGGCTCAGATCAGCATGGCCGTTTCGGAAGCGGCGACGCGTTCGGAGGAGATCTTTCACGGTGCCGATAGCCACTCGCTGAACGCCCAGAGCATGGTTGCGGCGATCGAAGAGATCGCGAAGGTGGCCAGTGGCAACGGTCGAAGCATCTCCGATCTCGGCGAGACCATGAACGGGCAGTTGCGAACGGTCGACGATATTCATCGCACCGCCGAGAGCGTCAGCCGGCTCGCCGGTGAACTCGAAACCTCGCTGACGATCTTTCAGACCGGTTCTGAGCAGGTGGGGGATGCGGCGACCGATGACCCGGACCGTGAAGCGGCAGGAGAAACTGAATGAGCGCGGCGTTGGCCCCCCTCGGCGACGGTGATCGACTGCTGATGTTCACGTTCGAGAATGTCCAGTATGCGCTGCCCATCGCCTGGGTCGTAGAGGTCGCGGAGAAGGATCGCGTGACGAGTGTGCCGTCTCTGGCTCTGCCCGTCGGTGGCGTCATGAACTGGCACGGCGAGGCGCTGCCCCTGGTGGCAACCGAATTGTTGCTCGGTCGAGATCGGGACGAGGCCGGCGCGACCCCTTTCGGAGCGGCTACGACCGTGGGATATGCGCAGGAGCAAATTCTCGTCGTCTCGGCGAAGCCGGGCAGCACCGCTCGCATGGGGATGCCGGTCGATCGCGTCGTCGGTCTGGTCGATGGCGAAGGAGTGGCAGCGCGTCAGGTCGCTGCTGAGCTCGTCGTCGAGAGGCGGCCCGTCGAGGGCTGTATCGTTCATGTCCTTGATCCTGGGGCCTTGGTGGCGCGAGCGGAAGAGATAATCGAGAGCTCTGCGTATTAGGCGTGTGCTCATTTCGGGAGAATGAAAATGACGCGAGTATTGATTGCAGATGATGCCTCCTTCATGCGGCAGATGATTCGCGAGATCATCGAGCCCGAAGGCTACGAGGTGGTGGGTGAAGCGACGAACGGGATCGAGGCCGTCGATCTGTACAAGGAGCTCCAGCCCGATCTGGTCACGATGGATATCGTCATGCCGAAGCGCTCCGGGATCGACGCGGTGAATACGATCCTCGCTGAAAACCCTGCCGCCTGTGTCGTCATGTGCAGCGCCCTGGGGCAGGAAACCCTCGTGATGGAGGCAATCCAGGCCGGCGCTCGTGATTTCATCGTGAAGCCCTTCAAGCCCGACAGTGTCATCGCGACGCTGAAGAAGGTCGTCGAGAAGGCCGACTAGCGTGACGCTCGATCTGGCCAAATATCGGCGAATTTTTCTCGAGGAGGCGAGCGACCACCTCGCGGAGATCAGCCACGCGTTGATCGAGCTCGAGAAGGAGATGAGCAACATCGAAGCGATCGACACCATCTTCCGGATGGCACATTCAGTCAAGTCGATGGCGGCCTCCCTTGGCTACGACCCCGTCGCGGATCTCTCCCATCGAATGGAAGATCGAATGGAGGGCGTTCGCGCGGCGGGTCGCGTGCGGGACCCCGAGGAACTCGCTCTGCTCTTCCGTAGTCTCGAAGCACTCGAGACGATGGTCGCGACGGTCGCGAACGGAGAGGATCTCGGCCAGACCGACGATGACTTGATCGCTCAGCTCGCGGCGGCACCGCAATGGGCCGGCTTTTCCGAGGAGCTGCCGAGCGATCTCGTCTCCGCGGAATGCGCGGTGACGGATCTCCCGTGTCTGGACGCGGATGGCCCCGAGCCGGTGGGGGGCGAACCAAAAAAAGTCCCGAGCTAGAGCCCGCCGCTTCGGCAGCGGGCGTCGCGTCGGAACCGGCTGGGGCCGAGTCGGCGGAGGGCGCCCGTGCACCCGCCGCGGCCGTGGATCTGCCGACATCACCGCTCAGCCCGACCGTTCGCGTTCGGACCGATACGCTGGATCGCTTCATCTCCGCTGTGGGGGAGGTGATTCTCAGCTCGAGTCAGCTTCGGACCGGCGTCGCTCGTTATGCGCAGGATCCGGAAGTCGCCGACGGATTCGATCGCGTCGATCGTCGCGTCGCTGAACTCCAGCGTCGTGTGCTCGAATTGCGGACCGCTCCGTTGGTGCGGGTCACCGACACCCTTCCCCGAACCGCACGTCAGATCGCCGAGAAACTCGGCAAGCGTGTCGAGGTCGAAATCGTCGGGGCCGAGCTCGAACTCGATCGGTCGATTCTCGATCGTGTCGGCGAGCCGCTGCTTCACCTGGTTCGCAATGCGGTCGATCACGGGCTCGAAGCACCGGCCGATCGTGTCGCCGCCGGCAAGCCCGAGACCGGAATCCTGCGCGTCGAAGCGCGCCGTCAGAAGGATTCGATCGTGATCGATGTGAGTGATGATGGCCGTGGGATCGACCTCACGTCCGTGTGCCGCCGCGCGATCGCCGCGGGCCTGATTCATCCGGATCTCGTCGAGGATCTGCCGCCGGAAGAGGTCGCTCGTTTCATCTTTCATCCGGGGTTGTCGACCGCTCAATCGATCTCGGAAGTCTCCGGTCGTGGCGTCGGGATGGATGCCGTGAAGGCGACCGTCGAGAGCCTCGGTGGCGGGATCGAGCTGCGAACGGAAGTCGGGCTCGGAACGACCACCACGTTGATCGTTCCGATTACGGCGGCGGTTCAGCGCGTGCTGCTCGTCGGAATCGCCGAGGAACGCGTCGCGATTCCGATCGCGAAGGTCGAACGAATCCTCGAAGTGCCCTCGGATTCGATCGAGGAGGCGGCGGGGGACTGTTTTGCCCTCGTCGAGGATGAGCCGATTCCCGTCTTGACGCTCGCGCGAGAGCTGCGCATCGAGGGCGCCGCGGTCGAGCAGCGCGCGGTCCCGCTCGTGCTCTGCGAGGTGCGCGGAGAGCGGGTTGCGCTGCGTGTGGATCGGTTTGCCGGACAGCAGGAATTCTATGTGAAGCCGGTGCCGGAACTCCTGGCGCCCGTTCGCATCCTTTCGGGGTTGACCGTGCTGGACGACGGAAGTCCCGTCTTCCTGCTCGACCTGAATCAACTGGGTTGATCGTGGACGAATTCTCCAAGTCCGATCAGGATCGACTGGTGGAGCTCGCCTGCGCCGGAGCGCGTCAAGCGGGCGAGGCGTTCGCGCAGCTCGTCGGCCGTCCGGTGAGGGTTGCTGATCCCACGGTCCTCTCGGGCGTGGGGAATGGACCGTCGGGGGGCCGCGACCTCCAGGCGACCGGGGTCTTTTTCGAGTTCGAGGGCTGCCTCGATGCGATCATCGGAGTTCTTTTCTCGCGTGAGGCGAGCGACCTCCTCGTCCGACGTGTGGTCGGCATCGAGACGGGAGGGCTCGAGCCACCGATCGTCGAATCGGCCCTCATGGAGGTCGGCAATATCCTCGCGTCCCACGTCGCGTCCGCGATCGCTGATCGGCTGGAGGCGCGCCTGCTTCCCTCGATTCCCTCCCTCGCCATGGCGCATGCTGAGGACGAATTCGATACGTTCATCGATCGCGCTGCCGGCCGCGAGGCCCCGCGCATCGAGTCCCGCCTCTCACATGAGGACGACCGTTTGATCGGTCGACTCGTCCTCGTCCCGATGCGCTGAGTACCCCGGTTGGGGCGGGATCGGTCCCCAACTCCGCTGCGATGCCCCGCGGACGGCGTCGCCGACGAGGCCGGTGAGCTTTGATACGCTCCAGCGTCGTGGGAAGGGTCCATCATCGATTCCCTGGAGAGCGCCTTGAATTCAGACAGCCTTCGCGATCTGCTGGAGGGGGTTCGATCCGGACGAGTCGACGTCGAGAGCGCGGCGGGTCGTCTCGCCCAGTTGCCCTTCCTGGAGACCGCCCAGACGAGAATCGACACCCATCGCGCGCTGCGCCAGGGCATCCCGGAAGTCGTCTACGGTGGCGAGAAGACGGTCGAGCAGATCGTCGAGGCGTCGCTGGCGCTTCGCCGGGCTGCCCAGGACGTGCTCGTGACCCGAGTCGAAGCCGGCAAGGCGGAGGGGGTTCGTGAGCGCCTGCCTGAGATCGAATACGACCCGGTCTCTCGGCTGCTCTGGATCGGCTCGAACGAGGTTCCGCTGCAGGGAAAGGGGACGATCCTCGTGGTCTCCGCCGGGAGCGCTGACCTGCCGGTCGCCGCGGAGGCCGTGGGCGTCGCACAGCGTTTGGGCAACAAGGTCGAGCTGCTGCAGGATGTCGGTGTCGCGGGTCTCCATCGGCTACTCGCCTCTCTCGATTTGCTGCGCTCGGCGCGGGTGCTGATCGTCGTGGCGGGGATGGAGGGCGCCTTGCCCTCGGTGGTGGGTGGCCTCGTCGACAAACCGATCATCGCGGTGCCGACGAGCGTCGGCTACGGCGCCTCGCTGGGCGGCATCACCGCGCTCCTCGGGATGCTCACCAGCTGCGCTTCGAACGTGACCGCCGTGAATATCGATAATGGTTTTGGCGCGGCGCATGTCGCGACGCTCATCAACCGGCTCTGACCCCAGCCACCAGGCCTCGTCGGATCCGACACGGGCTGGGCAGCACCCACGGGTTCGGGGCAGCGACCGATCGGATTCAGAGAGTCCTCTTGCGAAACAAGCTTCTCCATCTCGATGCATTTTCCGGGGCCGCGGGCAATATGTTCATGGCCGCGCTGCTCGACCTGGGGCTTCCCCGAAAGGCGCTGATCGAGGGGCTCGCGCCCCTGGGCCTGGATTTCAAGCTGATCGTCAGGAAGGTCGACCGATCGGGTTTCGCAGCGCGCTATGTCGACGTCCGCGTGCCCAGGTCTCGCGCCCAGAAGAAGGCAGAGCGCGCTCATCCCCCGCCGCCGCCCCATCGCCGCTCGCCTTCCCATGGTCGACATTATGTCGAGATACGGGATCTGATCGCGGGGGCGAAGCTCGACGGGGGCGTGAGGGATCGTTCGCTCGCGATCTTCGAGGCGCTGGGTCGGGCGGAGGCGAAGGTGCACGGTGCCTGCCTCGAGGACGTTCACTTTCACGAGGTCGGGGCGGTCGATGCGATCGTCGATGTCGTCGCCGCTGCCATTGGTCTCGATCAGCTCGGGGTGGCTCGGGTGACCTGCTCGCCGATCGCGATCGGTCATGGCACGATCGATTCGGATCACGGTCGCCTGCCACTGCCAGCGCCCGCGACCCTCGAACTGCTCCGAGGCCTTCCGACGATTCCGGCGGGCGTCGAGTGGGAGACGCTGACCCCGACCGGCGCGGCGATTCTGAGGACGGTGGTCGACGAGTTCTCCGCGTTGCCCGCGATGACGATCGAGCGCATCGGGTATGGTGCCGGCAATGATCGCAAGGGGCCGCTGCCGAACCTCTTGCGGGCGACGATTGGCGAGGGGGCGGGATTTTCGAGTGATCGCGTCGCGGTGATCGAGACGAATCTCGACGATCTGGTGCCGGAGCATTTCGATTATTTGATGGAGCGACTCTTCGAGGGCGGCGCGCTCGACGTTTCGCTCCAGTCCCTGCAGATGAAGAAGAATCGGCCCGGTTTTCTGGTTCGGGTCCTGGCGCGTCCGATGGACAAGGACCTGCTCGCGCGAATCCTCTTCGCGGAATCGACGGCGATCGGGGTGCGTGTGTCCGAATGGGATCGATTGGTCCTCGAACGCTCGAAGCGGCGCCTCAAGACGCCGCACGGAACGGTTTCGGTCAAGCTGATTCGGAGTCCGGAGGGCGGTCTCGAGTGTTCACCCGAATACGACGACTGCAAGCGACTCGCCCAGAAGAGCGGGTTGCCTCTGCGGGAGATCGTTCAGCGAGTGCGCGAGCAAGCCCGTCGGGAGTTCGAGGCGTGAGTGATTCTCCCTTCGCGACGGTCGACGACTCACCCTTCGATCTCATGGCCGAGCCGGGCGTGGCCACCGGTGCTGCTGCGCTCTGTCTCCACGGACTCACCGGCACGCCCTATGAGGTGCGGCCGATCGCCGAAGCGCTCGTCACCCGCGGAATCCGTGCCCGCGGAATCCGCATGGCGGGACACGGTGGGAGCTTCGAAGCCTTGGCACGGAGTACGCGGATCGATTGGGTCGAATGCGCGCGCACCGAACTCGCGGGACTGCGCGCCGAACACGAGCGTGTTTTTCTGGTGGGCCTCTCGATGGGTGGACTCGTCAGCCTTCGCCTGGCGCAGTTGGAGCGGGTCGAGGGCCTCGTGGTGGTCGGCGTCCCGCTCGTCCTGGCTGCGCCGATCCCGCAGATTCTGCCGCTGGCGCGGCGACTCGTGTCGGCGCGTCGCAAGCGCAGCTCTGATATCCAGGATCCCGAGGCGCGCGCCCGCCATCCGGGGATGCCGGCGATGCCCCTCGATTCGATCCAAGAGCTGATCCGATTGCAATCGGAGGTCATCCCGGAACTTCCTCGCATCGAGGTGCCGATCCTCGTCGCCCACGGCGAACGGGATCGGACGGCTCGGCCACGGGATGCGCGCCGCCTCTACGACGAGGTCGGTTCGACCGAGAAAGAAATTTTCCTGCTCGCGCGATCCGGACACGTCGCGACGGTCGACTACGACGGGCCCGCCTTGGCGAGGGCTACAGCGGATTTTCTGGGTCGACGTTGAGAGCGAGTTCGCGGGGTTCAGCGTTTGCGCTCGAGCTGCATCAGATACACGATCAGGTTCGCCTCGTCTTCGGGTGAGATCTCTGCGAAGTGAAGTCCGAGTCCAAGCGGAGCCCCCTGGATCTGGGTGCGGTAGAGGACTTCGCCTTCTAAATGCAGGTCTCTTCCCAACCCGGGCAGTGCGATTCTGCACGACATAGCGCGGTGGAGATCGACCGCGACCTCGGTCGCGATGAACACGCCCCCACGTCCGACCTCGGTCGCTACACAGGGTGTGTTCAGACCCTGGAGCCGGGCGGATAGGCGGTCCGGATAACGGGTGAATCGTCGTTCTTTCGGCTCGTCCAGAAGGTGGCCCAGACGGGTGACGACGCGGCTGATCTCGGGCGGAAGGATCACATAGCCCGCCGCACCCACGGCCCGGGCTGCGGCCCGTCGGTTCTCGCGAGCGACCTCGTCGAGCAATACGATCGGGAGGCCCTCGGTTCCCGCGAGCGCGCGAGTGGATTGGACGAACGAAGCGCCATCGCTCCGTCCCAGCGAGAATTCCGAAGGAGCGAGGTCCGGCGTCGTTCCCGCGAGCCGTGCCATCGCCTCGATCTCGCTGCGGGCGGTCGCCGTTCGGCTGCCCTGGCGCTTCAACTCTTTTTGAAGCGCTGCGTTCTCGACGAGGCGGCTGCCGACCACCAGAACTTTCGGTCAGTGTGGCGGCATGGCTGACAGTCGGCGATGGCGTGCGCGAAGTGGGGCGCGACGAGTGGGCTGCGGGTGCGTTGCGCCGTCTCCCGCTTGCGCGCATCCCGTCTCAGGGAGTCGATTCGGGCAGCGAGCAGACCTTCGAGGTCGGCCGTGGAATCGAGTTCGTGGCCGATTTCGATGATGCGCTCGCTCGGCGACGCGAGGTCGAAACCGGCCAGCGGCCCCGGAGGGGGTCTTGAACCTCCGAGGCCCCTGGTCGCACTCGAATCGCAGTTTCGACACGAGCGAGGGAGCGAATCAGTGCGTTCCTCTTACAACTTCCCTGTAGATTGGTTGTGGGGTTAAAACCCTGGCCGCACGGGGCCGATAGCTTCCCGATCTCGCGATGTGATTCGCGTCACGACTCTCACGGAGCGCCCGACGCGTCAGTTTGCTCTTGCGATCGCTTGTGTCTCGACATTCGCCGTGGCCCAGCATGTGTTGGCGATCGCGCCGGACTCGGTGGGGCACGTGGGAGAGGCCCTCATCGCCGCCGAGGACTGGGAGTCGCCTCGCTTCGTCGTGTCACAGCCCCATTCGTGGAGCGGGTCCCCGCGCCTGGAACCCGCGGCCTTCTTGTCGCCGGCCTGGCCGGGCTGACCGGAGCGGGGGGGCGCCGATCTGAACGAAAGCGGGTCACGCCCTAGTGCTTCATGTCGTGGCCTCGGGAGGATTCGGCAGGTCCCACTCGGGTTGCTCCGGGTTGCCCCCAGAGCGCGCATCCCGCACACTGCCTCGATCGCCCGTTCGGCAGCTCGATCGCGGACCGGAATCCCCGGAGGCGCTCGGCTCCCGTGCTCCTGCGTGGCGGGATCTCCTGAGCCGTGTTGCATCTGTCTTTTTCTGGTGCCGGAGTTTTTCTCGGCGCTTTCTTCGCGATCGAGCCCGTCGCTCTCGATCCGATCGTGTCGGCGACCGTCGGAGATGACGTTGGTGTGGGCGGGGAGTGTCGGCGATGACGATCGAGCCGGTTTCGCCCCAGCCCCGGGACCCAGACGGGGGACGTTCCGACAGCCAGGCGAGTCAACGCATGGAGGCTCTGCGAGGTGCCGGGGGCCAGCGCCGATCGTGGCTTCGTTGGCTGCTCCCCTTGGTCGCCATCGTGGTGGGGCTCGCTATCTATGCGGCGCTCGTCGTCACGAAGGACGAACCCCAGACCCGTGATCTGGTCCCCCCGTCTCCGCTCGTACGCGTGCGATCCGTGGTCCCCGAGGATCTACGCCTCACCGTCCTGGCGCGTGGCACCGTCGCCCCACGAACCGAGAGCGATCTCGTGTCCGAGGTGCGTGGACGCGTGGTCTGGGTCTCACCGGACCTCGTCGTGGGCGGGCTCTTCGAGGCGAACGATGATCTGTTGCGTCTCGACGAGCGGGAATATCGGATCGCGCGGGACCGCGCGCGGGCCAACGTGACGCTCCGTGAGAGCGAGGCGCGACTCGCCTCGTCGGAGGCGGAGCGCCGCCGCCGACTCGAACAGCGTGGCGCCGCCAGCGCGTCCGATCTCGAGCAGTTCGAAAATCGGGAACTCGTGGCTTCGGCTTCGCTCGCCGAGGCGCGCGCCTCCCTCGAGCAAGCCGAACTCGATTTCGAACGCACGGTCGTTCGCGCGCCCTTCTCGGGGCGGGTCCGTGAGCGGAGCGTGGATGTCGGTCGTTTCGTGTCGCCGGGGACCAAGTTGGGGCGGATCTTTGCCGTCGATTACGCCGAGGTTCGGCTGCCCATCCAGACAGACGACCTCGCCTTCCTCGATGTCGAACTCATGGGGCCGGGAATGGATCCCGTCAAGGGGGCTCGGATCACCCTGAGGGGCCGGCTCGGCGGGCGGGAATTGGTGTGGCCGGCGCGATTGGATCGTGCGGAGGCCGCGATCGACGAGCAGACCCGCATGCTCCACATCGTGGCACGTGTCGAGGATCCCTATGCGTTGGGCACGATCGAGGGGCCAGCGCCGGGAACTGCCGGCGGATCGAGGGTGCCGCTCCCATCCGGCCTCTTCGTGACGGCGGAAATCGAGGGGCGAGCGGTCCGCAGCGTATTCGTGTTGCCCCCGATGGCTCTGCGCGACGGAAATCGCGTCTTCGTGGCCGAGTCGGTGGAGGAGCCGGAGGCGCTCGGCGGGTCGCATGCGCTCAACGGGGCACGGACGCTTGATGGGCCGCGGGCACGAGTGGGTCGTGGGGGCCGACTCAGCGTGCGCGAGGTATCGGTCCTGCGTCGTGATCGGGATCGGGTCGTGATCGATGGGGGGCTCGAAGCGGGAGACTTAGTCGTGATCTCGCCGCTGCGGATCCATTCCGATGGAATGTTGTTGCGCCTCGTCGAGGCCGGCGATTCATGAATCGCGCGATTTCTTGGTTCGCTGAGAATCGTGTTGCCGCGAACCTGTTGATGGCTGCGATCCTGATCGGTGGTCTGATGACCGCGCCGCGCATCAAACAGACGATCATGCCCGACTTCGACTTCGACTACGTCTCGGTCACCGTCGTCTACCCCGGTGCATCGCCGGAAGAGATCGAGAAGTCGGTCACTATCCGTGTCGAAGAGGAGATCGAGGACGTCGAGGGAATCGAGGAGCTCACCTCCTCGGCAAACGAGGGCGCGACGAATCTGATGATCGAGCTGGCCTCGGGCTCGGAACTCGCGAAAGCCCTCGATGAAATCGAGAGTCGGGTCGACGGGATCACGACCTTTCCCGAGGAGATCGAGGAACCGATCGTCTCGGAACTCCAGATGCGGATGGGCGTCATGGACATCGCGATCCACGGCCCACTCGACGAGAAGAGCCTGACATCACTCGGTCAGCGCGTCCGGGACGAGATTGCGCGTCTGCCCGGTGTCTCCCAGGTCGATCTTGCCGCGACACGCCCCTACGAGATCTCGATCGAAGTTTCGGAGGGCGCGCTGCAGAGCTACGGCCTGCGTTTCGACGACGTCGTGGCCGCGATCCGGCGGACCTCGATCGACATGCCCGGTGGCACGGTTCGAACGGATGCGGGCGAGATCCTCCTGCGCACCGACAACCAGGCCTATTGGGGCGGCGATTTTGAGGCGATCCCGCTCGTCACCCGCGACGACGGAACGCGGATCACCGTTGGGCAGGTGGCGCGGGTCGTCGACGGCTTCGAAGAGAACGTCAAGACCACTCGCTTCGATGGGGAGCGGGCGGTTTTCGTGCAGGTCTACCGGGTCGGGGAGCAGCAGGCCCTGGCCGTCGCTGCCAAGGTCCACACCTATCTGGAGGAGGCGCGTCTGAAATTGCCCGCAGGGGCCAAGCTGACGGTCTGGGACGACGATTCGAAATATCTCGGTGAACGAATCGACATGATGCTCAACAACGCGCGCATGGGGTTCTTCCTCGTGATCGGGCTGCTCGCGCTTTTCCTGAAATTCCGCGTCGCGTTCTGGGTTGCGATGGGGTTGCCGGTCTCGGTCGCGGGCGCGCTCATGGTCATGCCCAGCATCGGAATCGATATCAACATCCTGACGGTCTTCGCCTTCATCATGGCGCTCGGCATCCTCGTCGACGACGCCATCGTGACGGGCGAGAATATCTTCACGCATCAGGAGGCGACACCGGGCGATCCGATGGGCGCGGCGATTCGCGGGACCCAGGAGGTTGCGACCCCCGTCGTCTTCGGGGTCCTGACCACGATCGCGGCGTTTGCCCCTTTCGCGCTGATCGAGGGCGACGCGCAGTTCATGGCGAGATCGATGGGTGGAGTGATGTGTGTCGCACTCCTTTTCTCACTGATCGAATCGAAGCTCGTCCTGCCTTCGCATCTCGCCCACGGTTCGGGCGTCGGGCAGGAACCGAGATTTCCCGTTTCGAAGGCCTGGGCGCGGGTTCAGGCTCGCATCAACCGCGGGCTCGAGTGGTTTCTGGAAAACGCCTATCGACCCGCCGTCCAGAACGCTGTCGAGTGGCGTTATTTGACGGTTGCGATCGCCGCGGCCGTATTGATGGTCGCGCTCGGGCTGGTTGCGGGCGGGCGAGTGAAATCGGTGATGATGCCCTCGAGCGAAGCGGACAACGTCTATGCGCGGATCACGATGCCGCTCGGGACGCCTGCGCACGAGACCGAGGATGCCGTCGCGAGGGTCAATGCGGCCCTCGACCAATTGCGCGACGAACTCGCGGGGCGCGTCCGCCCCGGTGATCCGCCGATCGTGCGGCACGTTCTCTCGATGGTCGGGGCGCATCGCGGTACGAGTCCGACGGATCGCCCCGGGACGATCGGCCAACCCCATCTCGGGCAGGTGACGGTCGAACTCAGCCCGTCTGAGCAACGCGAGATCGGCGCCAAGGAGATCGCGAATCGCTGGCGGGCGTTGGCGGGGGCGATTCCGGGCGCTGAGGAACTC
The DNA here is from genome assembly GCA_002719955.1 of Deltaproteobacteria bacterium. Taxonomy (GTDB): domain Bacteria; phylum Myxococcota_A; class UBA9160; order UBA9160; family UBA4427; genus UBA4427. The sequence continues at coordinate 76,130 of PBFW01000037.1, forward strand.
ACGTATACCGGGCAGAGACGAAGCTTTGGCGATCCGATCGCGATCGAGCTGCGGGGCGATGACATCGAGCAGTTGAAGGCGGCGGCGGGTGATCTGACGGCCGCCCTCGCGCGCTATCCCGGTGTGAGTGATATCCGGGACTCCCACCGCGACGGTAAGCAGGAACTCCAGATTTCGATCCGACCCGAGGCGGAGAGTCTGGGATTGTCGGTCCAGGACGTAGGTCGGCAGGTTCGCCAGGCCTTCTACGGTGCCGAGGTTCAGAGGATCCAGCGCGGGCCGGACGAGGTCAAGGTGATGGTTCGTTATCCCGCCGAGGAGCGTCGCTCCCTTCGTGATGTCGAGACGCTCCGGGTGCGGCTGCCGGATGGGCGCGCGGTTCCCTTTCCCTCGGTGGCGAGTGCGGAGTTGGGTCGAGGAGCGGCTTCACTTCGCCGAATCAACGGCGAACGTCGCGTCGAGGTGACGGCGGATCTCGATGAGTTGCAAGCCAACGCGGTCGAGATCGCCGAGGCGATCGCGAGAGACGTCATGCCGGAGATCGTCGCGCAATATCCATCCGTCAGCTGGGGATTCGAAGGGGAGCAGAAGGAGCGGATGGAGGCGATGGGCAGCTTGAAGATCGCAGCGATCGTCGCTGTGCTCTCGATCTTCACGCTGATTGCCGTTCCGCTGCGCTCCTACACGCAGGCGATCGTGATCGTGCTGACGGTGCCCTTCGGCTATGTCGGAGCGGTCTTTGGTCATTGGGTCATGAACTATCATATGAGCTTCCTCTCGATGATCGGAATCATGGCGTGCGCAGGGGTCGTCGTGAATGACAGCCTCGTTCTCGTATCTTTCATGAATCGCATGCGGGACCAGGGACATGGTGTGCGAGCGTCTGCGGTTCTGGCTGGCGGTCGCCGCTTCCGTCCGATCATGCTGACCTCGGCGACGACCTTTGCGGGCCTGCTCCCCGTCATGCTGGAGCAATCCACCCAGGCCCAATTCGTGATCCCGATGGCGATCTCCCTCGGCTTCGGGGTGCTCGTCGCGACCTTCTTCACGCTGCTGATGATCCCCGCCGCGATGGTCATCGTCGAAGACGCGAAGGAGGCCTGGGCCCGGACGCTCCGGCGACTGATGGTGTCGCTCGGCGGGCTGGACCTTCCCGAGCTTCCCTGATCCGCTCAAGATTGCGTGTGAAAGGCCAATTCATTGCGGAGGAGGCTCTCTCCTAGAACGGAGCTTGACACGTGCTCGTTCCGATCGCGATCGTGGCAGCGGTGTTCCTGGCGCTGAGTTTTTGGCTCTTCCGGACGCTGCCGGGGACGTCTGGAGCCGAGGGTTGGCTTGCGGGATTCTTTCTCTTGGCCGCCTTCTCGATGCCGCTGTGGGTCTGGCAGACCCAGGATCAGCCGGTCCTCGGCGATTTCGAGTCCATGCTCGTTCTCGTCAGCCACGGTTTGATGAGCGCGGTCATGTGTTCCTACACGCTCTTCATCGGCCGCATGTTTCGCCCCGACTCGAGTTGGGCCAGATGGGTGACGGCCTTCCTGGTCGGGGTAGAGATCCTCGCCCCCCTCGCGCTCGTCTTCTTCGGCGGTGACCGCGACGAGCCGCACCCCATCGTTCTGGTCGTGGGTACTGCGTGCGCGCTGCCCTTCGTCTGGGGTTTTGCCGAGACGTACCACGACTACGCTCGGATGAAGAGGCGCGTCGTGCTGGGCCTTTGCGATCCGGTCGTCGGCAACCGCTTTGCGCTCGCCACCATCTGGAATGGGGCGCTCCTGGTCTTGCCCATCGCCCTCGTCCCGTTGCGTTCCTGAGCTGTCTGCGGAACCGAGAGCGGTCGGATGATGGGCGAGAGCGGGATCTCGCACCTGATTCTCACGATCGCTCGGGTGGTGTTGTTGGGTCTCGCGGGATCCGCGGTGGGGTCGGTGTGGCTGAGTTTCTTTCCGTCGCCCGCCTGGATCCAACGGTCGCAATGCCGCGCGGAGACCGCCGCCAGCTGATCGCCGCTACCCTGGGTGTGCGCTGGGTGTCGGCGTCGATCGAGGGATGGGGGCTGGTGGGTGAATTCCCAATTCGAGCAGAGGAACGAGGCCTCCGTCGCGGGCGGTGAGTCCCCGAGCGGATCGGTGGGTGTCACACGGGTCGTCGTCGATCCCGCAGTCGCCACGTGGAAGCTCGTTCGGACACTCGGTCTGGAGAGCGCGGTCGGGAATGTCGAAGAGGCCTTCCTTGTCGGCGAATACCAGGGTGCGCTGGATCTTCGTCCACCCGGAGAGCATGGACGCCGCGGCATTCGGGCTGACTTTCCTCCGGATCGGAGGCCCCCCGATCGGAACGGGCCTCCCGGCGGTAGGCAAGCCGTGGGTGGGATGCGGAACCCGCTGGTGCGGGCCTTCGGAAAGCGGGTCGATGGGATCCTCGACCTGACGGCCGGCCTTGGGGGCGACGCCTTTCGGTTGGCCCAGGCGGGCCATCGGGTGCGGGGGTACGAGAGGAACGCGGCGATCTATGCCGTCCTCGCCAGTGGATGGGAGCGTGCGCTGAGGCTCGGAGCGGTTCCCCCGCTGATCGCCGAGCGACTCAACTTTTTTCACGGCGAGGGCGGAGACCAGATCGGATCGCTCGACCGGGCCAATCTCGGCGTCTACGTCGATCCGATGTACCCGCCGCCGCGGCGCCGAAGCGCCAAGCCCCGCCGCGAACTCCAGGTCCTGCGCGCCCTTCTGGGGGGACAAGTCGACGCCGTAAGTCTCGTCGAACGCGCGCGCGAGAAGGCGGCGCGGGTTGTCGTCAAACGCCCCCATCATGCGGATCCCCTCGTGGTTGGGGCGAATTTCGAAATCGAGACGAAGCTCGTTCGCTTCGATGTCTACGTGAATCCGGAACGCATGGAGGCGGTTTCGAGTGAGTGAACTCTGGGCCCATGTCGAAGAGGTCGACTCGATCGGTGCGGTCTCGCTATCCGCGGAAGAGGCGCGTCACGTCGCGACGCGGCGATTGCGAGTGGGCAGTGAGATCGTGCTCTTTGACGGTCGCGGGCGGGTGGCGGGCGCACGCCTTCGATCGATCGCTCGGCGCGAGACGGTGGTCGAGATCGAAGAGGTCCGCGAGGTGCCGAGGCCGGACTCGGGCTTCGTCTTGGCGAGTGCGATTCCGAAGGGCGACCGGCTATCGACAATGCTCCAGATGCTCTCTCAGTTGGGGATTGGAACCTGGCAGCCGCTCGTTCTCGATGATTCCGCCGTGCGAAGGCTAGACCCGGGTGCTTCCCGTCTGCGTCGCATCCTGATCGAGAGCTGTAAGGTGGCCCGTCGAGCGTGGTCCTTGGACGTGCGCGCACCGATCGATCTGGGGGTCGCTCTGGATTCTACGGTGGGTCCGATCTTCTTCGGAGATCGGGAGGGCGAGGGCGGTCCTCTCGATTCCGAGGCGACGCTTCTGCTGATCGGCCCCGAGGCCGGATTCAGCGAAGCGGAACACCGTCGCCTCCTCGAGGCGGGTGCCCTTCCGCGATCCTTTGCGACGCATAACCTCCGCATAGAAACGGCCGCGATCGCGGGCGCGGTCGCACACCAGATCGCGAGGCAGACCTGATGGATCGAGACGATCTCCTCGAGCGAATCCTGCGTGCGCCGGTCTACGACGTGGCGGTCGAGACGCCCCTCGATTCGGCTCAGCTCCTCTCGGAGCGCCTGGACAACCGCGTCTGGATCAAGCGTGAGGATCTGCAGCCGGTCTTCTCCTTCCAGCTGAGGGGGCCTACAACAAGATCGGCCAACTGAACGACGCGGAGCGAGCCGTCGGGGTCGCCGCCGCCTCCGCCGGCAATCATGCCCAGGGCGTGGCGCTGGCTGCCTCGCGGCTCGGGGTCCATTCGCGGGTCGTGATGCCACGGACGACGCCTCGCAGCAAGGTCGAGGCGGTCGAGCGATTCGGTGGAGAGGCCGTGCTCGAAGGCGATAGCTATGACGAGGCGCTGGTCCTCGCGCGACGGATCCGCGAGGAGGATGGGCGTGTTTTCGTCCACGTGTACGATGATTCGGATGTGATCGCGGGGCAGGGCACGGTTGCGGTGGAGGTCCTGCGCCAACATCGCGGTTCCCTGGACGCGATCTTCGTTCCGGTCGGCGGTGCTGGGCTGGTCGCCGGAACGGTTGCGTACGTCTAGCGGATCTCACCCGAAACCAAGGTGATTGGAGTGGAGCCGGACGACGCGGCCTGTCTGGCGCGCGCGCTCGCGGAGGGAGAGCGCGTCGATTGCGGAGCCGGCAGGAGCCCTTTCGATCGCGGGTCCGAAACGCTGGGTGGCGCGCGAAGGCGTTCGTGGAGCAGAACTGGTCGCGGTCGATAGCGGCGCGAATATGAATTTCGATCGATTGCGCCATATGGCCGAGCGCGCACAGATCGGTGAGAACCGGGAGGCCTTGCTCGCCGTCACGATTCCCGACCGCCTCGGCGTCTTTCAGGATCTGTGCCTCGCACTCGGGGATCACCCTGTCACCGAGTCCAACTGCCGCTACAGCAGTTCGGATGCGGCACATGTTTTCATTGGGGTCGGTCTCTCCGGGGCAGCAATGGAACGCGAGCGGATGATGGAGGGGTTGCGTCGTGCTGACTTCACTGTCGTCGATATGAGTGGGAACGAGATGGCCAAGATTCACGTTCGTTTCATGGTCGGCGGTCGCGCGACGCGAAGGGGCGAACGTCTGTTTCGCTTCGAGTTCCCCGAGCGCCGCGGTGCCCTAGCACGATTCCTCGAGCGCGTGAGCGGGCGTCGGAATATCAGCCTCTTCCATTACCGGAATCACGGTGCGGCGTTCGGTCTGGTGCTGGCGGGCCTCGAAGTCCCCGCCACGGACTCACACGAGTTGGAGCAATTCCTCGAAGACCTCGGATTTCCCTGGGTCGATGAGACCGAGAACCCGGCGACCGGTCTGTTTCTGGTCTAGGGGAATCGGAGAATGGCCACCCCGATCTCTGATGCGAAGAACGCAGGGCAACGCCTCATGGTCGCAGCGACGATCGTGAACGCCCGCATCGCGGGACGCTGTGTCGTGCAGTCGCGCTAGAGTGGATCTGCCGAGAGCGGTTCGAGACAAGGAGTGAAGGAGTGGCCGGAGCGGGGTCGAAGAGGGAAGACCGTGCGGGACGGGTAGTGGTTCTGATCGCGCTGATCTCCTGGATCGGCTGCGGCCAGGAGGCGCCCCAGGAATCCTTCGAGATCCAGGGGGCGGCCAAGCCCGCGCTGGTCGTTGCCGATCTGGATACGCGTCAGTCGGTCGCAGTAGAGGCCCTTGCCCTGCGCGCCGGATCGCCCCGCGTCCTGCCCCGGAAACAGATCCTCTTTGGAGATCTTCATGTCCATACGACCTTTTCCCAGGACGCCTATCTCTTTTCCCTCCCCGCCGTCGGAGGGGAGGGGGCGCATCCGCCAGCGGATGCCTGCGACTTCGCGCGCTATTGCGCCAATCTTGACTTCTTCGCGTTGACCGATCACGCGGAATCGCTTCAGCCGAAACATTGGGAAATCTCGAAGCAGAGTATCCGCGAGTGCAACGAACGTGCGGGAGATCCGGCCAATCCCGACCTGGTGGCTTTCATGGGCTTCGAGTGGTCTCAGATGGGGCTGACCCCCGAAACCCATTACGGCCACCGCTGTCTGATCTTCCCCGAGACGGCCGACGAGAAGCTCCCGCCGCGCCCGATCGCGGTCGCCGACAGGCGGGTGAACGCTCTGGGTCTCGCGAATTCGATCTCTCAGCTCAAGTGGAGCGACCCGCTCAACTGGTCTCGTTATACGGGATTCGTCGACTATGCAGAAAGCCAATTGGAGCATCCGGTCTGTGAGGAAGGCGTCGCGAATGGGGATCTTCCGAAGGAATGCCTGGAGATCGCCGAGACGCCCGAGGTGTTGCATCGCAAGCTTGACGAATGGGGGGGCGATGTACTCGAGATTCCGCACGGCACCGCTTGGGGTGTATACACGCCCGCTACGGCAACGATGGACAAGCATCTCGCACCCGAGAACTACGACGCGCAGAAGATGAGGCTCGTCGAAATCATGTCGGGACATGGCAGCTCGGAGCGTTACCAGCGCTGGCGCGAATGGGAGGTCGATGAGGAGGGTCGCCGGATCTGTCCGGCCCCCACCGATGACTACCTGCCCTGTTGTTGGCAGGCTGGTGAGATCATGCGAAGTCGTTGTGATGGGCTCGAGGACGACGAATGCGAACGGCGTGTGAGATTAGCGCATTCGTACGGGACCGAGGCTTATACCCGTGTGGGGCGTGTCTTCCCGGATGCGGAACCGGAGGAGTGGCTCGACTGTGGGCAATGCCGAGGCTGCTTCAAACCGAGCTTCAACTATCGGCCGCGGGAATCCGTGCAATATGGGATGTCGCTGGCTCTTCCTGAGGCGCCGGACGACGAGGGCAAGCCCCTCCGTTTTCGCTATGGGTTCATCGGGTCGAGCGACGAACACTCGGCTCGGCCGGGTGTCGGGTACAAGAGCGTCGATCGCGGTTTGATGACCGATGTGAACGATGTTCCGGGGGGCGGTGCCTCCGAATTGATCGGCGGCGGGACGATGAACGACCCGCAGATGCCGCAGCGACCACAACCCGGCGAGATCGGCCTGCGGGGCAACGATGGTCGCACTCAGGCCTTCCTCTTTCCGGGTGGGCTCGCGGCCATTCATTCCGAGAGTCGGGCGCGGAGCGATCTTTGGGAGGCGATGAACCGCCGGGAGGTCTATGCGACGAGTGGGCCGCGGATCCTGCTCTGGTTCGATCTCCTGAACGGGCCGGGGGGCGAAGCGGTGCCGATGGGCAGCGAGGTTGAATTGGCCGAAGCGCCGGCCTTCGAAGTTCGCGCCCTGGGCTCCTTCGAACCGATGCCCGGCTGCCCCGACTGGAGCCGCGAGGGACTCGGCGGCGATCGCATCGCCGATCTCTGCCACGATGAATGTTATTTCCCGAGCGATGAGCGTCGGCCGATCGTCGGGATCGAGGTCGTGCGCATCACGACCCAGGTCGAGGTCGGGGAGGATATCGATCCGCTGATCGAGGATCCCTGGCGACGATACGACTGCGAGTCCACGCCGGAGGGCTGCGTGATTCGCTTCAGCGACGAGGATTTTCTCGACCGGCGTCGTGACACACTCTACTACGTGCGGGCCCTCGAAGAGGCCCGCCCCGCGATCCTCGGGGACCCGCTCAGACCGCGTCGAAATGTCGAGGGGAGGGTCGAGTCGATCGAACTCTGCGAAACCGGAGATGATTGTCTGGCCGATGTGCGCGAGCGCGCGTGGTCTTCACCGATCTTCGTGGACCATCCTGCACGTGCGGGTGGGGGTGCCGGCGTCGCGCTCGTCGAACTTCGCTGATCGGGGCGTCGAGTCGGCGCGGGGATCGGTTGCCACGCGTTCTTCTGGGCGGCTCTATTCGATCTCCTCTTCGAGCAGCCGGATGCGGCAGAAGCGTTCGGGATATTTCCCCTGCTTACCCTCATAGAAGGCGCGTACCTCGTCCATGTCTTTGCGCAGGTCGCCGGAGGGCTGGAGGGCGGGGCCGAATCCGCCGCGCTTCTTCGCGTAGTCGAGGTAGCTCATCACGATCGGGATATTGGCGGTTCGGGCGATATGGTAGAAGCCGGATTTCCAATGATCGACGTGGTCGCGGGTTCCCTCCGCAGGTACGACGAGGCCGAGATCGTCGTATTCCTCGAAGAGTTCGGCGAGGCTTTCGACGAGATTTTCGCGCCTGTGGCGGCGGACCGGGATCCCGCCCAGGGCTCGCATGACGAATCCGAAGGGCGGAACGAAGAGCGTGTGTTTGCCCATCCAGTTGATCTGGAGTTCGAAATACTCCGCGAAGGCGAGCAGGTAGGGGAAATCCCAATTCGTCGTGTGCGGTGCGGCGATCAGGATATATTGGCGCGGTTCGGGGCGAACGCCGTCCGGCTTCCAGCCCGTCGCCGCGAGGAAAATACGTGCGAGGAGTCTCCGGATGGGTCGCTTCGGCATTCGACGAGCTTAGCGGTCCGGCGCCCACGCGACCGGCTCCCTACAATGGGCCTACTCATGACATCCATCCAGAGTTCAATTCTTGTCGTCGCGCTGTTGACGCAGGGCGTCGCCGTCGGTCTGACCTACGGCATCCTGCCCGTTTTTCTCGAGCCCCTGGAAGTGGCTTTCGATGCTTCACGCACTCAGATCAGTTCCGGGCAGATCCTGATGATGCTCGCGCTGACGGTGGGGAGCATCACCGCCGGCATGTTCCTCGACCGAGGCTACGCGCGTCGCGTGATGCTGACCGGGGCCATTCTGCTCATTCTCGCACTCGCCGCGGCCTCCTGGGCGCCGAATCTAGGGGTTCTCGGGTCGGCGGCGGTGATGGCGGGGCTGGCCGTTCCATCGATCGGCCCCCTGGCGGCGGCCAGCTTGATTACTCGAACCTTCGACGAGGATCGCGGGCGGGCGATTGGTGTGATGTCGATGGGGCCGCCGCTCGGGTCCGGACTCTTCGCTATGCTCTCTGGTTGGCTGCTCCTCTTCTTCGATTGGCGTGAGGTCTATCTCCTCTTTTCAGCGGTCGCGCTCGTCACGCTCGTTCCGATCATCATGCTCGTTGTGCCCCCGCGCTTCGAGGTGGCCACCGAAGCTGCGGAGGAGGGGCCGAAATCTGCGGACTCGCCGGAGGGGATGGGCACGCTCCTGCGCCAGCCGACCTTCTGGTGGTCGGCGGGGATCTTCGCTTTGGCGACGGGCATCGCGAGTGGGTGGACAGTCCACGTGGCGGCCTATCTCGGTGGGCTCGGACTCGACGAGGCCCAGAGCTCGAGCCTGCTCGCCGTTCAGTATTGGATGGGTGTGCCCGGGGCGCTCGTTTTCGGCTTGTTGGCGGACCGGACATCGATCACGACCTTGTTCGTGGTGATGTTGGGGTCGGCTTCCGCGATCTTTGCCGGCTTTGCGGCGGGGCCGACTCCCCTGGTAGTGTCCGGGCTCTGCGTTGTTTCAGGTTTTGTGATCGGCGGTGTGATTCCGCTCTATATGCTGCTTCTAGGCCAACGGATGGGGCCTGATTCGCTGGGGCGGGCGATGGGACTCTCGAATCTCGTCATGCTGCCGGTGATGGCCGGTGCGGTTCTCTTGGCCGCTTCCAATTTCGAAGCCGAGGGGGGGTATGGCTTCTCGCTCCTGGTCTTTTCGGCGGGACTGCTGGCGGCGATCGGATGTCTCTTCGCATCGAATTGGAGCCTGCGCACTCGATGACTCGGGCCTATACGTATCGAGATGGGCGGCTGAAATCGCCACCGCTACGGATGTTGAACGCCGCGGGGGGGGCGCTCGAGCGGGTAGGGATCGCGCCGGGACTGGATCCCGACGCGATCGAGGCGGATGCGATCCAAGAAGCCGGGAGCTCGGATTTCGGCGGCGACAGCTACCGCGAACCCCTCGAACGGTTCATCGAGTCCCTGGAGTCGGAAGCGAACCTTTCGACCTTCGGGCGGATCGCGATCCGCAAGATGGTGACCTCCCAACTGACGACCCGAATTCGCCTCCAGGATTGGACGAAAGCCCATCCGCAGGCCGCTCGTGAGGAGATTCGTCGGCCCTGGGTGATCCTCGGATTGCCCCGAACCGGCACGAGCATTCTCTCGATCCTGCTCGGGCTCGACCCGATGGTGCGGCCGCTGCGACAATGGGAGGGTCGCACGGTCGTTCCGCCTTCGACGCTGGCAACCCGCTACGACGATCCCCGGATCGCCGCGTCCAATGCCCGGATGGACGGGCTTCATCAACTGAATCCGGCGATTCTGGCGATGCATCCGATGGGCGCGATGCTCGCCGAGGAGTGCATTCCCTTCATGATGATGGATCTGCGCTGCCTCGGGATGGAGACCCAGGCACATGTGCCGAGTTATGGGGCCTGGCTTCAGGCCTGCGATATGACGCCGGCCTACGTTCAGCACAAGAAGGCTCTTCAGGCCCTTCAGATCGGGCAGCCGACGGAAGCCTGGAGCCTTAAAACGCCGAACCACCTCTGGTGTCTCGAGACCTTACTCGAATTCTATCCGGACGCGCGGCTGATCTGGACCCATCGCGATCCCGGGCCGGTCACGACCTCCGTTTCGAGCCTCAACTCGACCATGCAGAGCAGCTTCACCAGGGAAATCGATCCGATCGCGGTTGGCGCGGATTGGATCGGCAAGCTTCGACACGCCGTTCGCTGTGGGATGGAATACGATGCGCAGGCGGAAGAGGGCTGGTGTGTTCACGTTCACTACGCCGAAATGATGCGCGATCCCCTCGCCACTATGCGGAAGATCTATGCTCATTTCGGTGAAGCGCCAAGCGGCCTGCACGAACGCCGGATCGAGGCCTGGCTCGCCGAGAAGCCCCAGACTGAATTCGGCCGCCACGCCTACGATCCGAAGGATTTTGGATGGACCTATGACAGCCTCGCTGTCGATTGGCGGGACTACGTGGAGCGTTTCGAGATCGCGCGCGAAAAATAGAATGCTTCCCCAGAGGAGCTTGGGAGCGTTATCTCCGTTTGAAATTGGGCTTGCGCTTCTCGGCGAAGGCTCTCGGCCCCTCCTTCGAGTCCTCGCTCAGAAAGACCGCCTGCCCGTAGTCGAACTCGTAGGCGAGGGCCTCGTCGAGGGTCATGCCATCCGTTTCGTGAAGCGTGCGGGTGATCGCTTCGACCGAGAGGGGGCCGTTGCTGGCGATCACGTCAGCGATTTCGCGCGCCTTCGAGAGGGCCTGGCCATCTGGGACCACATGGCCGATCAGGCCGATCTCGAGTGCCTCCTGAGCTGTGATGTGCTTGCCCGTGAGGAGGATCTCGGCGGCGTGGGTGTAGGGGATCTGGCGCGGCAGACGAACGGCCGAGCCGGCCATCGGGTAGAGTGACCAGCGGGCCTCGGAGACGCCGAAACGGGCGCTCTCACCGGCGACGCGAATCTCCATGGCCTGGAGAAGCTCGGTGCCGCCGGCGATCGCGACGCCCTCGACGGCAGCGATGATCGGCTTCGTCGGCCGGTAACCCCGAAAGAGTGCCTTCCAGTGGATATCGGGGTCCTCGGCCATACGCGCCTGGACGTCGATCTCGGGATCGGCGTCGCCGGAGTCCCCCGCCATGCCCTTGAGGTCCGCACCCGAACAGAAATTCCCCTCGGCCCCTGTGATGATGATGCAGCGGATATCGTCGTCCGCTGAGGCCTCGCGATAAGCGTCGTACATTCGAATCAACATCTCGCCAGAGAGCGCGTTGTAGCGCTTCGGTCGATTCATGGTGAGGGTCATGATATGTCCATCTCGTTCGACGATCGCATCCGGCATCGGTCCATTCCTTTCGAAGGGTCTTCGGAAAGCGCGGCCCTTACGAAGAGCCCATTCGACGCTGGAAGCTCGTGCGAGGCCTCGGAGATTCCCGCGGTCGGAATCCACGGCACGCCAAGAGATCGATTCCCCGATCGGACCCGCGCCGCCAACGAGCCCCATCAAGCGCTATTCGACGGGATCACACCCCTGTTTCAAAAAAGCAGCGCATCCAGGGAGATCTGCCCCGGTCCCAAGAGCAGGAACATGAAGGCGACCACGGCGAGATTGATCGTGTACTCGGCTCCCGGCGGATCGTTCAGGATCAGGTATCCGGCACCGCGGTGACCGACCGTGCCCGCCACGAGCATCGTGAAGATCAGGATCAGCGCGGCCGGTCGGGTTGCGAGACCGAGGGCGAGGGCCGCTCCTCCGAGGAGTTCCGAGAGCATGGCCATGCGTGCCTGCACGACGGGCATCGGGACACCGAGTTCCTCGAGCCAGCTTGCGAAACCATCCAGATTGCCATCGCCGATCAGGCCGAGCTTGCCGAAGGCATGGATCATGAAGCAGATGCCGATCGCGACCCGGCCCACCAGGAGGGCGACGTCGGTGAAGAGCGGGTTGGTTTCGGTGAGAAGGGCGCCGAGGTCCATTGCGAGGTCTCCCGTTCGATCTGAAGGATTGTGTGGATTCCAGCGGTTTTAGCACAGCGAGAAGCCGAGAAACCGGTCGATTCGAGGTCGCTCGCGGACCTCGAATGTCGCGGATAAGGCGCCTGGGTGATTGAGCCCCCGAGCAATTGCCTCCATACTCCCGGCGCAGATCCCCCGGATCGAAGAAGAGGGCCCAAAATGAGCGCGCCGAGCAAAGAGGAAGGTGAAGCCGTCTTCGAACGCGTGGAAGCCAGCGCAGATTTCCCTGCGATGGAGCGGGAGATCCTCGCCTTCTGGGAGGAGGCGGACGCCTTTACGGAGAGCAATCGGCGGCGCGAAGGCACTCCGGATTTCATCTTCTACGATGGCCCGCCCTTCGCGACCGGAACGCCACATTACGGTCACCTGCTGGCAGGAACCATCAAGGATATCGTCCCGCGCTTCTGGAATATGCGAGGGCATCACGTCGAGCGGCGCTTCGGCTGGGATTGTCACGGTCTTCCGATCGAAGCCCTCGCTCAGGAGGCCCTGGGTCTTGCGGGCACGGGTGAAATTCTCGATCGCGGCGTCGATGTGTTCAACGAAAAATGTCGCGACATGGTTCAGACCTATGTCGAAGAATGGCGCAAGACCGTGTCGCGCATGGGTCGCTGGGTCGATTTTGACAACGACTACAAGACCATGGACGTCGACTTCATGGAGACGGTCTGGTGGGTCTTCAAACAACTCTGGGAAAAGGACCGGGTCTACAAGAGCTATCGGATCATGCCCTACAGCTGCAAGCTGGCAACGCCGCTTTCCAATTTCGAGGCAAACCAGAACTACAAGGACGTTCAGGATCCCTCCATCACCATTCGACTCCGCGTGACCGAGGGGGCCGAAAGGATCGCGCCCGATCTTTCCTCACACGCATCGCTCTTCATGACCGCCTGGACGACGACGCCCTGGACCCTGCCCGAAAATCTCGCGCTCTGTGTCGGCCCCGGCGTCGGGTATGTGCTGGTCGAAGATCTCGAGAGCGGCGATCATCTCGTCTTCGCCGAGGGGTGCCTTGCCGCATACGACAAGAAGCTCGGGAAGGCTCTGGCCCAGGAGGGTGCGGGCGAGGGCACCGCCGGAACCCGATACAGATTCGTCTCACGCCTCTTGGCATCGGATCTCGTCGGTTCGCGCTACGAACCACTCTTCCCCTATTTCGCAGATCAACCGAATAGCTTCGTTGTTCTCGAAGACGACTTCGTCACCACCGAGGACGGTACCGGCATCGTCCATATGGCTCCGGCCTACGGCGAGGATGATTTCCGAGTGTGTCGCGCAGCGGGGATCGACCTCGTCGATCCATTGGATAGCGAGGCGCGCTTTCGTGAACCCGTTTCGGATTATGTCGGACTTCTCTGCAAGGAGGCGGACAAGCGGATCATCAAGCGCTTGAAGGACGAGGGAAAGCTGCTTCAGCAGAGTACGATCGAGCACAGTTATCCCTTCTGCGAGCGAACGGACACGCCACTCATCTATCGCGCGATCGAAGCCTGGTACGTCAGGGTCGAAGATCTGCGCGACGACCTGGTCTCGAACAACGAAGAGATCGGCTGGATCCCCCAGAACGTCGGAGCGAATAGATTCGGCAATTGGCTCAAGGACGCGAATGACTGGAATATCAGTCGGAATCGTTTTTGGGGATCGTGCATTCCGGTCTGGGTGAACGTGGACGATCCCACTGACACAATCTGTGTCGGTTCCCGTGCGGAACTCGAGAAAATCTCTGGTGAGGCGGTCGATGATCTTCACAAGCATATCGTCGATCGGGTCGTGATCGAACGCGATGGCAAGACCTATCGGCGCACACCCGAAGTTCTGGATTGTTGGTTCGAGTCGGGCTCGATGCCCTACGCGCAACAGCATTTCCCCTTCGCCGACCCTGCGGGTCGGGTGCCCGATCTCGACTCGTTCTTTCCTGCGGATTTCATCGCCGAAGGTCTCGACCAGACCCGCGGATGGTTCTACACGCTGCTCGTGTTGGGGACCAGCCTGTTCGGGAAGAGCCCCTACAAGAACGTCATCGTGAACGGATTGATCCTGGCCAGCGACGGCAAGAAGATGTCGAAACGGCTCAAGAATTATCCCGACCCGAATGAGATCCTCGAGGTGTTCGGGGCCGATGCGCTGCGCGCCTATATGATCAACTCGCCCGTCGTGCGGGCCGAGGAGTTGCGTTTCGACGAGGCCGGGCTCAAAGAGATCGTGCGCACGGTCGTGTTGCCCTATTGGAACGTGCTCTCCTTCTTCACGACCTATGCGGCGATCGACGGCTACGATCCCCGCTCCTGGAGGGCGGCACCGCTCGAGGAACGCTCGGAACTCGATCGCTGGATCCTTTCGGTCCTGCAGAGCCTCGCGAGGGATGTGAATTCCGAAATGGAGGGGTATCGCCTCTATGCGGTGGTCCCACGGCTCGTGAGTTTTATCGACGATCTCACGAATTGGTATATTCGCCGCTCGCGTGCGCGTTTTTGGAAGACCGAAGATGATCGCGATAAGACGAATGCCTTCGCGACACTCTACGAGGTCCTGGCGACCTTCTCGAAGATCCTCGCGCCCTTCATGCCCTTCCTGACCGAGGAGGTCTACCAGAGGTTGGTCCGCAGGGTCGATGATGCCTCGCCCGCGAGCATCCATTGGTGCGATTATCCACGGGCGGAGGTCTCGAGGATCGATGCGGGGCTCGAGCGACGAATGGCGACGGTGCGCGCCGTTTCTACGATCGGGCGTCGCGTGCGCGAGGATCACAGGATCAAGGTGCGGCAACCGCTGCGTGAACTCACCGTCGTTCACCGCGATGCCAGTGTGCGTCGTGATGTGGAAATGGCGGGCGCGCTAATCGCCGAAGAATTGAACGTCAAGAGCGTGACCGTCGAGGCAGACGAGAGCGCCTTCGCGAGTGTTGCGGTCAAGCCGAATTTCAAGACGCTCGGCAAGCGCTGCGGTCCGAAGTTGAAAAAGATCGGCCCCGCGCTTGGGGAATGGGGCTTCGAAGAGGTCGCTCGACTCGAAGCTGGAGAGTCGATCGAGGTGGTCGGTGAGGCGATCGGACTCGAGGACGTGCTGCTCCAACGTTCGGCGACGGAGTGTGCGGCGACGGCGATGGCGACGGACGGTGAGTATACGGTCGTCTTGGACACGGCTCTCGACGACGAACTTCGGCGTGAGGGCGTCGCGCGCGATGCGATCAGTCTATTCAACAAGATTCGCAAGGACAGGGGCTTTGAGGTTTCGGATCGGGTCCGGATCGAGTGGAGCTGTGAGGGGACGGAAATTGCCGCCGCCCTCGCTGCGCACGGCGATCTGATCGCTCGAGAAATCCTGGCGGTAGAATTTTCAGAAGTGGGCGGGGTTGCCGGAGCGGAGGAGCTGGAGCTCGGCGGCCTGCCGCTTCGCTATTCGATCGTGCGCCACGAGTGAGTCATTGGAGGAGAGCGGATGCCCTTCGTCAAGAGTGAAATGCGGCAAGGGGTTTGCGTGCTGCGGCTGGATCACGGCAAGCCCAATTCGATCTCACAGGCGGTTGCGGAGGAGCTGATTGCTGCGCTCGAAGAGGCCGAGAAGAGCGAGGAGGTGCAGGCGATCATCCTGCTCGGCAAGCCAGGCATGTTCAGTGGAGGCTTCGATCTGCCCACGATGGCGGAGGGACCCGTCGCTGCGGCCGCCATGGTCAAGGCCGGAGGGCAGCTCCTCGTGTCGATCTACGGCCACCCGAAGCCCGTCGTCCTTGGCTGTACGGGACATGCGATCGCGATGGGTGCATTCATGGTGATGGCGGGAGATTTTCGGATCGCTGCGCGCGGCGCCTTCAAGATCGGCGCGAACGAGACAGCAATCGGAATGACGCTGCCGATCTTCGCCACCGAACTCGCTCGTGCCTGTCTGTCGAAGCGCCACCTGGACCGCGCGATCATCCAATCGACGATCTACGACCCGGAGGGGGCGCTCGATGCGGGCTTCCTCGATCGCCTGGTCGAGCCCGATCGCGTCGAAGCCGAGGCGCTCGAAGTCGCGGTGCAGCTGGCGGGTCTCAAACAGCCGGCTTTCCGGAACAATAAGCGGCTCGTTCGCGGGGCGACCGTCGATCGAATCCTCTCGACGCTGGAGGAGAATATCGAGCAGCTCATGCCGAGCTAGAGTGCTCTCACGTCGAGCGCGCGCTGCGCGTTTCGACTCCCGATCCCCCCCAGGAGGATGGTTTTGCGCCGGGATATTATTCTATCCTCTTCGAAGATCCCGATGGAATCCGGATCGAAGTCAACCACGTCCCGGTTCGTGGTCACCTGAAAGAATGAGGATGCCGGGCGGGCGCCATGGCTCACGACCGGGCCACCCGGTATTTCCATCATCTGATTTCTTGTCTGTTTGCTAGGTCGCTGAGATTTCGACCGGAATGCCGTTGGCGACATGGGTCCCCGACGGTACGTCGAGCACGTTTTCGTCGGTCAGATAATTCGAGCAGACACCCGGCTGCTTGGCCTGCGCAACCGAGAGCCTTACGCCCGTGAGCCGATGGCCATAGCCGTGGGGCAGACTCACGACGCCGGGCATCATCTCGTCGGTCGTTTGGCACTCGACTTCGATCTCTGCGATTCGCGACCGCACCCGCACGGTTCTTCCTGTTTCGATGCCGAGCCGTTTCGCATCCACTGGATGAACGAGCAGCGTGCAGCGGTTCGGGCCCTTGGCGAGTGCCGGTAGATTATGCAGCCATGAGTTCATGTTTCGGATCTGACGTCGGCCGATCAGGACGAGTCGGTCGGGGCGGCTGTGCTCATCGAGGGCCGCTTCGAGGCGAGGGAGATCGGCCGTGATGTGAGGCGGACAGAGTTCGATTCGGTCTAGTGGCATCGCTTCGGGCAGGCGCGCCGCTTTCAACTCCCCGAGGTCGATCCCATGCTCCGCTGCACGGAGCTTGCGTAGATTGATTCCGTCGCCATCTCCAGGTTCGAATTTGTCGCCGTAGGGCCCCGTGCGAACCATGCATTCGATCATACGCATCGGACCGTGCTCGTCCTGGAGCATGTCGAAAGCCGCTTCGGGGGTCACATTCGGGCAGCCGGTATCTGGACCGACCGTCATGCCGAGCAGGCCTTTGAGCATCATGTCATCGATGATTTCCCAGGACGGGACTCCCGCCAATCGGGCCCCCAGTTCGCAGTAGATCCGCCACTGGTCGCGCTGGTCGTCGTCCGCTTCAAAGAGCCTGGGCGACCAGCGTGAGAAATTCTGGACACTCGTCGTCTCGAAGAGAAAATCGTAGTTTTCGTGCTCGAGCTGGACGGTGCTCGGCATGATCAGGTCAGCATGTCGGGACGTCTCGTTCAGGTAGATATCGATGGAGAGCATGAAATCGAGCTCGTCGAGGGCCGCGGCGAGACGTTCGCCGTTCGGCGCCGAAAGAACGGGATTGCCCATCGTCGTGACGAGGCCGCGCATGCGCTTTTCACCGGCGCTGGCCTCCTCTATTTCCTCCGCCAGCAGGCCACATGGGAGTTGGCCGCCGATCTCGGGAATGCCCTGGGCGATCGTTTCGTAGCGGCTCTGCTCGAAGGCTTCTGCGGGCCGACCCGCCTCGCTGCGTCCCGTTGCCGAGCGCGTGAACATCATCCCGCCCTCGGCATCGAGGCGTCCCGTCAGCACGTTGACCACGTAGACCAGCCAGCTGGCCAGGCTACCGAATTCCTGGGTGCAGAGGCCGATACGGCCATACCAGGCGCCCTTGGCTGCACAGAAATCACGTACGAGTCCGCGCGTCGTTTCGGGAGCGATTCCGGTGGCCGCTGCGACGCGTTCCGGTGTATAGATATTCACGATCGCTTCGATTTCCTGGAGTCCGTCTGTAAAATCCGCGAGGCGGCCCGGGGCGACGAGTCCTTCCTCGAAGAGCACCTGACAGACCGCGAGCAGGAAATAGGCATCTGAACCCGGCTTGATGAAGAGATGGTCGCTCGCGATCTGTGCGGTTTCGGTTCGGCGCGGATCGATCGTCACGACGCGTCCGCCCCGGTCGAGAATCGCGGTCAGACGCTTCTTGGCGTTCGGTCCGGACATCAGGCTGCCCTGGGAGACCAGCGGATTGCCTCCCATGCAGACGAAGAATTCCGTGCGCTGGATGTCGGGGATCGGAAACATCCACGGATCTCCGAGCATCGTGTGCAGCGCAATGTTCTGGGGGAATTGGTCCATCGTCGCGGCGGAGAACGAGCGCTGTGTCGCGAGTCCGTTCATCACGGGTAGCAGATAGAGCTGGGCACCGACGTTATGTCCCGTCGGATTGCCGATATAGTATCCGTTCGCGTTGGCTCCATATTTTTCCTTGATCTCGAGCAGTCTGGAGGCGGCCAGATCCATCGCCTCGTCCCAGTCGATTTCGCTCCAACTTCCATCGGCATTCTTTCGGATGGGTTTCTTGAGGCGCTCCGGGTCCTCGTAGATCTCCTTGATCGCGTAGGCCTTGGGGCAGAGGTAGCCCTCGCTGCGTGGGTCCGCGGGGTCGCCTTCGATGCGAATGACGCTTCGGGTCTGCGAGTCGATTTCGATGCGCAGGCCGCAGCTGGCCTCGCAGGTCGGGCAGGATCGGAAGACGATGTGGGGCTCGGTGGAGCGGGTGGGGGCGGTCATGGATTGGGAATCTCCCGGACGGCGTGGGGTTTGCCTCGGACGAAATGGAGTCTATCGCAGGGGCATGTTGATGGAGTCGGTTCCGGGGCGGTCAGGCGTGGCGTCGCATTAGCCCCTCCTGGACCGCGGAAGCGACGAGCCGTCCATCGCGCGAATAGAAAAGAGCTCGTCCGAGAGCGCGAGAGTGCTTGAGAACCGGGCTGTCGTGGACGGCGTAGAGCCAGTCGTCGATCCGGAAATCGTCGTGGAACCAGATCGCGTGGTCGAGGCTCGCGGACTGCGTGCCCTCGTCCATGATGCCCCACTCCATCGGATGCTGGGCGGCGATGACGATCGTCTGGTCGGATGTATAGGCGAGAATCGCGGCATGCAGTGCGGGTTCATCGGGGAGCGGGCCCCGTGCGCGAAACCATGCGCGGAGCTCCGGTCTGCGATCCGTCCCGCCAATCATGTCGAGGCCGTCCTCGACGAGAATCTGAATCGGCCCGCTGCCGAGCATGTCCTTACGAATCTCGAAACCCCTCGTCGCCATCGCGCGAATCAATCCGTCTTCGTATTCCTCCCCCGCCGGCTCCGTCGGGATCAAGGCATCGATCTGCCTAGCTGGACCCTCTTCGTGAACCTGGAAGGACATCGAGAGATTGAAGATCGGCGTGTCATCCTGGAGTGCGATGATGCGTCGGGTCGTAAAACTGCGGCCATCTCGAATTCGTTCGACAATATAGTCGATCGGCGTTTCGGGATCGCCCGGGCGCAGGAAATAGGAATGAGCGGAATGGACCGCGCGGTCCTCGACGGTTGATTGTCCCGCGCGCATGGCTTGTGCGAAGACGAGCCCGCCGAAGATTCGACCATTCCCCGCGCGTTGGCTGCGGCCTCGGAAGACGTCGTTTCCCGCGGCGTTCGGGCCCACCGGTTCGAGGACGAGATGGCTCAGCAGATCGGAGAGTGGGTCATCGGAAGTGAACATCATGAGGGGCCAAGGAGTAGCGAATTGGGGGATTCCGAGCCCGCCCCGAGCCGTCTATTATTCTGGACCGCCTTCGAGATCTGGCACGATTCCTCGTGCTGGGTTGCCAAGGCGCCCCAAACCTCATCTCACGACAAGGACCGTCTCGATGGCTGATCTTCCCTTCCTTCTTTTTGACTCGGACAACCATTTCTATGAGGCCGAAGACGCGTTCACTCGCCATATGGATCCGCGCATGAAGAGGCGCTGCATGGATTGGGCGACCGTGAACGGTCGCAAGGAGCTGCTCGTCGCCGGTCAGGTGAATCGCTTCATTCCGAACCCGACCTTCGATCCAGTGGCTCGCCCGGGTTGCCTAGACGACTATTTTCGCGGCATCAATCCGGAGGGAAAGAATATCCGCGAGGCGTTTGGTGCCCTAGAGCCGATCGATCCGGTCTACCGCGATCGCGACCTCCGCCTTGAGAAGATGACCGAACAGCGGATCGAGAAGGCCATCTTCTTTCCGACATTGGCTGTCGGGATGGAGGAGGCGCTCAAGAACGATGTGGAAGCCGTGCATGCGGCTTTCGAGGCACTCAACCGATGGGTTGTCGACGATTGGGGCCTGGCCGATCAGGAGCGCATCTACTCCGCGCCCTATATCTCGCTGATGGATCTCGATCGCGGCATCAAGGAGCTCGAGTGGGTTCTCGAGAACGACGCTCGTTTCGTCGTGATGCGACCGTCTTTTGTTTACGGAAAGGGTGGCAGCCGTTCGCCGGCCGATCCCTATTTCGATCCCTTCTGGAAGATCGTGAACGACGAAGGTGTGACGATCGTGTACCACGGCGCCGATACCGGCTATGGCGAGTATATGGCGGATTGGGGCGAGGGCGGCACGATCGAAGCCTTCACCTCCTCCCCGATGCGCAGCGTCGCCATGACCCACAAGGCGCCCTTCGATCTGATGGCGGCGCTGATCTCGCATCGGCTCTTCGAGCGCTTCCCGAATCTTCGGATGGCGAGCATCGAGATGGGTGCGTTCTGGGTGGAATGGCTCCTTCAGTCGCTGGAACGAACCTACGGACAGGATCCGAACTATTTCTTCGAGGATCCGCTCGAGACCTTCCGTCGTCACATCTGGATCTCACCCTTTCACGAGGACAGTCTGGTCGGGCTGAAGGATAAGCTCGGCGCCGAGAATATCCTGCTCGGTTCGGACTGGCCCCATGCGGAGGGATTGGCGGATCCGACGGAGTTTGCAAACGAACTCGATGGCTTCACGCCCGAGGAGGTCAAGAGGGTCATGCGCGATAATTGTCTCGGCCTGTCCGAACGACGACCCGCCTGAGAATCACCGAGGAAAGAAAAGGGAGAAACGAATGCGCGCCGCACTGCTCGAGAAGAATCAACAACCCCTCGCTATCGTCGATGATCTCGACGTTCAGGATCCCGGACCCGGCGAAGTGCTGGTCAAGGTGTCCCATTGCGGGATCTGTCACTCCGATCTGACGATCGTCGACATGCCGGGCGGAGGACAACTGCCCTGCGTGCTCGGTCACGAGGCGGCGGGGACGGTCGAGGAGATCGGCACGGGCGTCACGTTGCTCGCCAATGGTGACCGGGTCATGCTGACGCCGATCCCGACCTGTGGCGCCTGTTATTACTGCAGCCGCAATCAACCCTCGCTCTGCGTGGGCGGTCAGAATTTCATGACCGGCTTGCGGGCGGACGGCACTTCACCACTCTCCCGAGACGGAGAATTGGTCTATCACGGCTTCGGGCTCGGCGGCTGGGGAGAGTATAGTGTCGTTGACGAGCGCCGGGCGGTGAAGATCGATGGCGATACGCCGCTCGAGATCGCCTGCGTGGTGGGCTGTGCGATCCAGACAGGGGTCGGTGCGGTCCTGAATACGGCGCAGGTGGAAGAGGGTGCGACGGTCCTCGTGACCGGTCTCGGGGGCATCGGCATTTCCATCGTCCAGGGCGCCCGACTCGCCAGCGCTGCGCGCATCATCGTTTCCGATCCCGTGGCGGAACGCCGAGACTACGCAGCGAATTTTGGTGCGACGGATATTCTCGATCCGAACGAGGACGACGTGGTTGCGAAGACGATCGAACTGACCGGTGGAGTCGGGGTCGATTATGCCTTCGACGGAGCGGGGCACGAGGCCCTGATCGCCGATTGTATTGCCGCGACGCGGATGGGCGGAACCGTGACGATGGTGGGTGCGGCGATGGGGAAGCTCGAGATACCGATTCCGGCGCTCTTCCTGACACAGGAGAAGAAATTGCAGGGATGTCTGCTCGGCTCCTGCAATGGTCAGCGGGATATCCCGCGCTTTCTGGCGCTCTGGCGCAAGGGCGCACTCGATCTAGAGAGCATGATCACACATCGTCATCCGGTCGCGGATATCAATGTCGGTCTCGATGATATGCGCGCGGTACGAGGGCTCCGACACGTCCTCGAGTTCTAGACCAATCGGGAGACCCCCCGGCTCTGCCGGGGGAGGAGTCACTTCTGATCACCGCCGAAAGACGCGTCAGTCCAGCGTGCACCACGGGGAGGAGATGGGATGAAAGCCTGGAGAGTCGTTCGAAAGGCGCGCCCGATCGAGGCACTCGAACTTCTCGATGTCGATCGCCCCGAGCCCGGTCCCGGCGAGCTTCGAGCTCACGTGGCGACGACCGCCTGTAATTTTAACGAAGTCGATGGGTGTCATGGTCGCTATCAGACGGTCGATCCGCCCCTGCCCTATACGCTCGGGATGGAGGCCGTTGGCGTCGTCGATGCCGTAGGCGAGGGTGCCGAGGCGTGGCTTCATCATCGGGTGATGTTGACCGGTGTCGGCGCGACCGGTGCTCACGCAGAGTATGTGATCGGGGGCCAGGAGATGGCCTTCGACTGTCCCGACACCCTCGACGATGTAGAGGGGGCGGCCTTCTATTTCCCTTTTCATGTGGCCTACGTCTCGCTGATCGAAAGGGGTCGGTTGCGCGCGGGAGAGACGGCGCTCGTCCATGCGGGGGCGGGGGGGGTCGGATCGGCGGCGATCCAGCTCGCGAAAGCCCAGGGCGCAAGAGTGATCGCGACGGCGGGCAGCGCCGAGAAGCTCGATTTCTGCCGTAAGCTCGGAGCGGATGTGGCGATCAACTATCGAGACGGCGACTTCAGCGCCGCGATTTCCGACGCGACACAGGGCCGAGGGGTCGATGTCGCCTGTGATCTCGTGGGCGGTGAGGTGACTCGCAAAACGATGGGCTGCATGGCCTACGGTGGGCGCCTGATGATGACGGGGTTCTCGGGCGGGATCGAAGCCGAGGACGAGAGCGGGCTCGTCCCGCGTTCGATCATCTTCGGGAATTTTGCGCTCGTCGGTGTCCTCATGGCCTACGGGGACCCCGACAAATATGGGCGGATCGGAATCCATGTCGTGCCGCGGGAGCGTGGGGAAGCGATTCATGATGCGCTGCTCGACCTGTACGCACGAAATCAGATCCACCCTGTCGTTGGCCGCCGGGCCTCGTTTGCCGAGCTGCCGCAAGAACTCGAGCGGATGGAGCGCCGGGAGACGATGGGACGCACGATCCTCGACTGGGAGTCTGCTGGGTCATGAGAGATCCCTCGCAGCCCCGGATTTCGGGCGCCCTCGGGCTTTTCGGTGGCCAGCGGGAAAGGGGGGTGGCTCGAAGGGAGGGCCGGTGGCCCGTTGCTCTGCGAGACCACTTCCATAGACTTGTCGAGGTTCCCGCCTGACTATCCCGTCCGACGACCCCGCCAGACCAGGAGAGCTTTTTCATGCCCATCACTGGATTCGATCACGTCTCATTTCCCGCCGGCGATCCCGAAGCGATCCTCGACTTCTACAAGCGACTCGGCTTTTCGACGATTCATGAGGAGGAGTGGCGGCGAGGTGATTATCCCCTCTTTGCAATTGCGATCGGCGAAGACGCCAAGCTGAATTTTCATGGGCCCGCGATGTGGCAGGACCCGGAATTCGTCGCAAAGGGACCGGCGGCAAAGCCGGGCTGCGGCGATTTCTGCTTCGTCTTCGACGGGTCGATCGCCGAGGCGGAGCAGCTCATCAAGGATGCTGGCGCCGAAGTCGAATACGGCCCGATGGATCAACCGGGCGGAGGAGAGAAGGGGCAACGCATGGGGACGAGCATCTATACGCGCGATCCCGATGGCAACCTGGTCGAGTTCATGACCTACCCCGCGGCCGGCATCGGGGGCTGGACGGATCAGTCCAAGAAGTAGAAAAAGAGGATTAGGAAAGGATGAGATTCCGATGAGCAACGCAATCGTCTCGAAAGCCTTGGAAGCCATCGCGCGTCATGTGGGCGTCGAGGACTCCCCCTGGATTCCGAATCATCTCTTTCCGGGTGTAGAGTTCCGACTACTCCAAGCGGACGTCAAGCGTGGTTTCCACGTGATGGCGGGCCGGCTTCCGGGTGATCTCGGCGTTGAGATCCATCGCCACACCGGCCCCGTCCAGATGTTCACGCTCGCGGGCGCCTGGAAATATCTGGAACACGAATTCGTGAACCGGGCCGGTTCCTATCTCTACGAGCCGGTGGACTCGGTTCACACCTTCCACGTCTTGCCGGGTGACGAGATCACCGAGACACTTTCTGTCGTCCATGGAGATACGGAATATCTCGACGAGGACGGAAAGGTCGTGAAGCGAAGCAATGCCGCTCTGACCCTCGCGAACTACTACGCGTCCTGCGAGCAGGCGGGGGTCCCCCGGTCCAATGCGATCCTTCTCTGACCTCGCCTAGACCTCGCCTAGACCCCCACCTGAATTTCGCCGGGGTCTCGCCCAGGCCGCATTCAGACCGGGCTCGAATCTCTCCGCGCCCCTTCGTGCGGTTCAGCTCGGGAGTTCGATTCCGTAGAGCTCCGCCGCGTTGTCCTGGAGGATCTTGCGCTTGCGGGTCTCGCTCCATCCGGTGCTGATCTCGGCGATATATTCCTGCACGTCGGGATAGAGGCAGGTCGGATGGGGATAGTCGGTCTCGAAAAGGACATTGTCTTCGCCGACGAC
>PBFW01000038.1 GCA_002719955.1 Deltaproteobacteria bacterium
CCAGAGCAATCCATCGAGCCCGGCACCCACGACCGACCGAACGACCATCCCCACATTCTGGGAGTTGGTCACGCCATCGAGCGCGAGCAGTCGCAGGGGCTTGCGAGCCGCCTTCCCCTTCGCCCCGTCCAGGAAGGCGTCGACCTCGGTCACGCGCAGAAGGCGCACGCGGGCCGCGATTCCCTGGTCGTGTCTCGGGGCACCGGTATATCGGTTCATCCGATCACGGGAAATCTCTTCGACCGCGATTTCTGCGTTGGAAGACTCGACCCGCCTACGAAGTTCCTGGCGATCCACCGCCGAAACACCCCTCGCGACCTTCACTTCGAGGACCTCGGCACCCTCGGAGCGAAGCGCTTCCAGGACGGGATGACGCCCGAAGATCACGATCTCGGATTCGCCGCGCTCGCGGTCGCTTCGATTCATCGCCCCAGCATGAGCGATCGCGGACCGGACTTCACCCTCTGCGTCGAACCCGCTTCACGACTCCTGTGAAAAAGTCGATTTCATGGGCCTCGATGCATCGAGGCGGATGCCGAGTCGCCGATCAGAGACGCCAGACGATGCGCAGGCGACCATCGAAGCGCTTGTTGTTCATCCGCAGGCAGACGATATCGGTCAAGACCGGCAGAAATCGTGGCTCCGACGCGAGCGCATCTTTCAAGACCTCGGCCAGATCACGGGTCAATTCGCAGAGCGGCCGTCTCGGATCCATCGGCTGATCGTCGTCCCAGAGGACCAGGGCGAGGTCGAAGGCCGGTGCCGGCCCGAGCAGACCTCGGTAGACGTCCCGACCTAGGACGTCGAAGCGGTGCGGGCGGATCAGTTCGATCAGACCGGAAAAGGCGCGCAGCAGGATCGGATAGGCGCTCTCGGTCTCCACGCGCTGAGTGAAGTCGAGCACCGGGGCGGGCCGGGACTCGCAGGTCAAGGGGGCGAAGTCGATCGTATTCAACGCCCTAACCAACGAAGAACTCGCCCCGCCCGCGGATGACTCCCCTTCCTGAAAACCGACTCCCGTTGCAAGACAGGTGAAGGAACAACCATCGCCCTGCACGAAGAGTTCACGCGATGAATGAAAGAAGGCTTCCATACCGACGCCCTCTTCAGAAACGACCTCGATGTGTTTCGAATCGGGCCGATCCGCGGACGACCCCACCTCCTGAGCCATGACGACTCTCTGCAGCAGGCCCTCAACGATGCATTCCGGGGATTGGAGAAGATCGACGCACTCCACCATCTGTGCGTCGAGAGAAAGCCCGCGCGTGCGCTCTTCGAAGGAACGGAGCGAGTCAGCGACCGCACTCTCGCGGGGCGGCTCGACCTCGGCGATCGTTCTCGGCTCCGTGGCAACTGCACATCCGGACCCAATCCGGGTAAATCTCTGCCGAGCACATCGACCGTTTCCGCCCTGGATCTGAGCTTTCCCGGGGCGGCGTGACGTCGATCGCAGCCGGACCGACCGACGGGGCGGCCGAGTGGCTAGCGGGGTGCGAGATCACCTACAGCTTGACGCAGATCATCGGCATATAGGATCGCCAGCGCCGGCGTTGTCACACCCGCATCCCGGTAACGCTCGACATGCTCTCGACACTCTTCGGGCGCACCATGGATCACGAGCTGATCGACGACCTCATCGGGAATCGCCTCGAGCGCGGCCTTGCGATCACCGGCTCTCCAGTGGGACCACATCCCTTTCAACGGATCGGAACGGCCGAGCCACTCATGGAAGGCCGCGTAGACGGGCACATTCAGGTAGGCCGCGATCCCGCGGCGGGCGATCGCCCGAGCCTTGACACGGTCGGCGGTCGGGATCACGAAGAGCCGCGCCACGATTTCCTTGCCCTCGCCTCCCGCGTGAACGTAGGGCACAACCTTTCTCACATCCTCGACGGAAAGCCAATTCAGGATCGCCCCGTCTCCGACCTTGCCCGCGAGCCTGAGCATCCCCTGCCTGAGCCCGGCGATGAGAATCGGAGGCTGCACAGCGAGCGATCCCATCTGCAACCGAAATCCCTTCACCGTGAAAGATTCGTATTCTTCATCGACCTTTTCTCCGGCCAGCGCCCTGCGCAGGAACGCGACGGAATCGCGCACCCGTTTGTAGGGTTCTTCGAAGGGAATCCCGTTCCAGTTCCCGACAATCACGTCCGAGGAGGTCCCGATTCCCATCACGAAACGACCCGGAGCCGCTTCCGCGAGGCTCGCCACGCTCTGGGCGAGCAGCGCGGGGCCCCGGGTAAAAGCAGGAATGATGGCGATCCCGAGGCGCATCTCAGGCGCCCAGGCGGCCGCGAGCGCCAGGGGCGTGAATCCATCCTGCCCACCGGCCTCCGAAGACCACAGATCGGTATAGCCGAGATCGACCATCTCGCGAAACCAATCGCGATGCTCGCTCAAGGGGATACCGTTCATCGGGATCGTCATTCCGTAGCGATCCATGGCCTAATTCGTTCCCTCGTCTTTCGATCTCTTCTTGTTCTTCTTCGAGTTGTGACCGGACTTGCCGGCGCCCCCCTTCGTCCCGCCGGCCTGCTTTGCGACCTTCGCCCATGTATCGCGAAGGGTCGCCGTGCGGTTCAAGACGGGCCGGCCCGGATGGCTCTCGATGTCGAGGCAATAATAGCCGAGGCGCTCGAGCTGAATCTTGTCGCCCGCGACCAGATTCGAACACGCCGGCTCCAACCGTGCTGTTTCGAGCACCTCGAGCGAATCGGGACTGAGGCCGCGTTCGAGCCCCCCCTCCCCGCTCGGATCCGGTTCCTCCTCCTTGAAGAGCGTCTCGTAGTGGCGTACTTCCGCCTCGACCGCATGGCGGGCGGAGACCCAGTGGAGAGTTCCCTTCACCTTGCGACCATCCGGTGCATCCCCACCCCGAGTCGCGGGATCGTAGGTACAGCGCAACTCGACGATCTCGCCAGCCTCGTCCTTGATCACGTCCTGACAGGTGATGAAATACGCATAACGCAGCCGGACTTCCCGCCCCGGTGAGAGGCGAAAGAATTTCTTCGGCGGATCCTCCATGAAATCGTCGCGCTCGATGTAGATTTCCCGCCCGAAGGGAACCTTGCGTGAGCCCGCGGAGGCGTCCTCGGGGTTGTTGATCGCATCGAGAAATTCTTCCCGATCCTCCGGGTCCGCAGGGTAATTCTCGATCACGATCTTGAGCGGCCTCAACACGCCCATGCGCCTCGGCGATTCGAGATTCAGCACCTGCCGGACGTGAAACTCGAGATTCGACAACTCGATCAGGTTGTCGCGCTTCGCGACACCGACCGCCTCGCAGAACTCACGGATCGCTCGAGCGGGATAGCCCCGCCGCCGCATCGCCGCGATCGTGGGCATCCGCGGATCGTCCCAGCCGCGCACATGCCCCTCTTCGACCACCCGGCGAAGCGCGCGTTTGCTCGTGATCGTATGCGAAACATTGAGCCGCGCGAACTCGATCTGGCGCGGGCGACTCGGCGTCTCGAGTTGATCGAGGATCCAGTCGTAGAGCGGACGATGGTCGAGAAACTCGAGGGTACACAGTGAATGCGTAATCAACTCGAGCGCATCGGAAAGGCAATGCGCAAAATCGTACATCGGATAGACGCACCAGCGATCGCCCGTCCGGTGATGGGTCTTTTTCTGGATCCGGTAGAGAATCGGATCACGCATGGCGACGACCGGTGCGGCCATGTCGATCTTCGCCCGCAACACGCACTCGCCGTCAGCGAATTCCCCGGCCCGCATTCGCGTGAATAGGTCGAGATTTTCTTCGATGTTGCGATTGCGATCGGGGCTTTCGGTCCCGGGCTCGGTCAGCGTTCCCTGATTGGCGCGAATCTCCTCCGCGCTCTGATCATCGACGAAGGCCTTGCCCTGCTCGATCAGGTCGACCGCGTAGCCAAAGAGTTCTTCGAAATAATCGGACGTGAAGTGGAGGTGATCCTTCCAGTCGAACCCGAGCCAGCGAACATCTTCCTGGATCCCATCGACGTATTCCGTGTCCTCGGTCGAGGGATTCGTATCATCGAAGCGCAGATGGCAGCGGCTGTCGGGAACCTCACTGGCAAGCCCGAAGTCGAGACAGATCGCCTTGGCGTGACCCACGTGGAGATAACCGTTCGGCTCGGGTGGAAAACGTGTCACGACCCGGTCGTGCTTGCCCGAGGCGATATCCTCCGCAACGATCGTCCGGATGAAATCGAGGCCACTCGTCTGGGCACCGGCCTCACCGCCGGATCCCGATTCAGTCTGATCGTCTGCGCGCACCACCCACACCCCTCATCCCGAACGCATGCACGGGCCCTCACGGCCCGACGAGGCCGGGAGTTTCGCATGTGTGCGCCCATCAGCAAAGGGCGGCGGGGCCGCGTCACCGGAGGCATCGGGACACCCATTCGGCGGGCCGGACTGCTATGCTCTCGCGCGCTCGATTCCCGAGCCCTCCCCTCCTCCCTGACTCCCGATCCCGAGGTAAGCAGATGCTGCTCAGGCGCTCCCGGCCATGCGATTCTTGAACGAAGCTCAGATCGGACTGATCCGGGAGCGATTCGGCACCCCCGTCTACGTCTACGATCAGGCCACCCTCGAGGCCGCGGCGGACGAGGTCCTCGCCTTCCCGGCGCCCTGTCGCCTGGTCGGCCGCTTCGCGATGAAGGCCTGCCCGACCGCCGCCGTTCTGCACATTTTGTCAGCCAGGGGACTCCATATCGATGCCAGTAGCGGATTCGAAGCAGAACGGGCCCTGCATGCCGGGATCGCGGCCGAGCGGATCCAAATCACGGCTCAGGAAATCCCGAAAGATCTGAAGGGTCTCGTCCAGCGCGGCGTCCTTTACAACGCCTGCTCGCTTCACCAGCTCCGCGCCTTCGGCGAACTCTGTCCCGGGCGCGAACTCTCGATCCGTGCCAACCCGGGACTGGGCAGCGGTCACAACAACCGAACCAACACCGGTGGCCCCTCCACCTCTTTCGGGATCTGGCACGAAAGGCTCGAAGAGGCTCTCGCCATCGCACAGGAATTCGGCCTGACGCTCAGCGGACTCCACACACATATCGGCTCCGGCGGTGACCCGGACGTCTGGAAACGATGTGCCGAAATGACGGTCGATATCGCGACGCGACTGCCGGATCTAAATCGACTCTCCCTGGGCGGCGGATTCAAGGTCGCACGAATGCCCGAAGAGACGAGTGCCGATCTGCAAACGATCGGCGCGGCGCTGAGGCCGACGCTCGAAACCTTCATTGGCGCTCGGAAGGATTTTCAGCTCGAGATCGAACCCGGCACCTTCCTCGTCGCCAACGCCGGTGCGATTCTCGCGGAGATCATCGACGTGGTCGACACGCATTCGGCGACGGGCGCGGGGTCGGACGGGCATACCTTCCTCAAGATCGATTCCGGAATGACGGAACTTTTACGCCCCTCGGTCTATGGAGCGCAGCATCCTCTGACCGTCGTGGCCCACGGCCACCCCGCCGCCAGCGAAGAGACCGACTATCTGGTCGCCGGCCATTGCTGTGAATCCGGCGACATCCTGACGCCGGCTCCCGGTGATCCGGAGGGCCTGGCCCCTCGGCGACTCGCGCGCGCCGAAATCGGTGACACCCTTGTGATCGAGGGTGCCGGTGCCTATGCGTCGGGCATGGCCGCGAAGAATTACAACGCCTTTCCGGAAGCTGCCGAAGTGCTCATCGATGCCGACGGTGAAGCGAGGCTCGTTCGTCGACGCCAGACCCTCGGACAGATGCTCCAAAACGAACTCTGAGCGGGCGACCGCCTAATTTCTTCGTTGCGGCTTCTGACGGAAACCCTTGCGACTCGCTTGGCCTTGACCGGCGCGGTATTGCGCCGGGGGCTTCTCGAGCTGAAGGCCGAACCAGGCCATCCCGAAGCGCTTCATGTTGAGCTTCTTGCCGTTCCGAAGCCGGCCCAGGTTTTCCTGGGTCGACTCGTTGCTCTTCTCGACCTTCTCGGCTTCGACGAGTTTATTGATCGCAGCGTCACGTTCGCCGTCTTTCGCGAGCATCCACGCGTAGACGTGGTAGGGCATGATCTGCTTCTTATTCGCGCGGATAGCGATATCGAGCGCCGCGCGGGCCTTGTCCTTGCGCCCGGCGCGGTATTCGAGCGCCGCGTGGGCCAGCTTCGCTTCGGTGGCCCGCATGCCGGCCTTCGCCAGATGTTCTTCGGCACGCTTCTCGTCCCCGCTCGCAAAAGCGAGCAGCCCGATCTGCGCGTGGATCTGCCCCTTGAGCATCACCTGCCAGCGAGCGAGCGGCATCATCTCTTCGAGTTGTGCGATGGCGATCTGGGTCTGCCCGGCTTGGATCTGCTTCTGAATACCCATGAATCGGGGTTCGATCCGCTTGGCCAGGACGCGCGAGAGCACAATGAACGCCACCAGGGAGACCAGCACGAAGAGCACGATCCCCATCTGCCAGGTCTTCCAGAGCGCGAGCACAGTCCAGATCGCCCCGCTCGTCGCGCCGATCAGCATTGCAATGAAAATCGTATACATCGGCCCGGTCCATCCCCCTGACTCCACCACTGAAGGCGAGCGCGCGCGATCTTAGCAGGCTGAGCGAGGCGGGGGGCGTCCAGCGCGGTGAGACGCCGCCCCGAACGAATCGTGATGCCGCGGCGGTGCATCCGCCGATCCAATGCAGACCTAGAACTTGTAGCCGAGACCGACGGTCGCATTCGTCGTGGTCTCTTTCACCTCGTCCGGGACCTCGTTCGTGTATTCCACCAAAAAGCTCGTCCGAAACGACCACGCCTCGGTCAGAGGCACGCCGACGATGATTTCGCTTCGAACGATGAAGGCGCTCGGGGAGTTTGCCGGAAGCGCCACGTTCCCCGTGTGCGTGTATTCGATCTTTTCATCGAAGAGCAGATGCTTGTATTCAAAGCCCGCAACGGCGTCGATGAAGTGATCGACATCTGTGTCCTCGAACGACGTCCCAGTATTGCCATCGTAGACTTCGTATCGATATCCGAGACCGCTCGACACGTCGAAGTGGTTCTTGGCGCCGTTCAGGTCCTCCCAGACCCGATAGCCCGGTCCGCTATCGACGCGGAATCGAAGCCGACGATCCTGGGTGCTGTCGCGCGAGAGCTCAGCTTGCGTGCCCACGAAGAATCGTTCGTGGAGCGTATGCATCCAGTCGGCAAAAAGCGCCTGGCTGTCCTTCGTCGTTTCCCGGACTGAGTCGTCCTTATCGGAAGTGCCGTAGGTTGCCGTCAAGCGGACCGCGGCTTCATCCTCTTCCCAGGTTCGCGTAGTCTTCGCATCAACGGTGCCTGACAGCGTACGGGTGGTACCGGTCTGCGCCGAGGCCGAGAAGCTGACCTCGCCAGACCAGCCCGTCGCTTCGTCAGCCGCAAGAGCTGACGAAGCAACGCCGAAGCTGATCACGAAAGCGATGGCTGCCGCGCAGCGCGAGAAGAGTCGGGTCATATCATCCCCCTTCCATAACCCGGTTCTCCGCTTGTCGAAGAATCCGGATGTGGATATCGCGGCGCCACACTCGAAGGCATGGCACCGATTATGCCGCAGAGGCCTTCCAGCAGAGGTCACGACGCTTGATGGCCGGCCTATCTCCCCGGAACCTCCAGCACGTGCACATCCGATTGCGGGTATGGGATATTGCAACCGACGGCCTCAAACTCTTCCTTGAGCGCGCGGGCACGGGCCCAACGAAGGGCCCAATAGTCCCCCGCGTTGCGCCAGGGGCGTACGACCAGATTGGCCGAGGAGTCCGCGAGCTCCGCGACGGCGATCGTATGCGCGGGGTCCTCGAGCGTTCGCTCGTCGCTCGTGATGACCCGCTCGATGATCTCGATCGCACGGCCGATATCGTCGCCGTAGCCGATGCCCATGACGAGGTCGATCCGGCGCGTGTCATTCAAGGAGTAGTTTTTCACGGTATCGCCGTAAATCTGGGCATTCGGGATCACGATGCGGACGTTGTCGCCCGTGTGGAGGATCGTGCTGAAGATACCGATTTCCCTGACGGTCCCCTTCTCTGACCGGCGACTTCGACGAACTCGCCCACCCGAATCGGCCGGAAGATGAGGAGCATGACACCAGCGGCGAAACTCGAGAGCGTCCCCTGGAGCGCCAATCCAACGGCCAGACCGGCCGCACCGAAGACCGCGACCAGCTGGTTCCGCGCCCATCCGGCAGCCATCCGCCCCACGACGAAGAGGACGACCGCGCCGATGGCGCTTATCCCGTATTCGATGATCAGACCGCTCGCTGTATCGATCGCCGCCTGCATGCCTTCGCTGATTTCGTTCGGATCCATGCAGGTTCGCTACTTCCCGAGAAGTTCTCGCTCACACGACCGCCGCGCTTCCCCTCTGATCTGTGAGGCGCGGCAACTCTAGCCCTCACCCGCGGCGGGCACACGCAAACGATCATTCGGCGGCCTTCCTTTGAATGAGCAGTCCAGCAGGGAAACGTGGAATGGCTGGATCGCACAACGAAGCATTCGCAACCCATCACGTCGTCGAGGGGCCCGTCCGGAACGAATTCAGGCCCGACGTGTCGCGCTGCTCTTTGCGAATCATCCCCATCGATCGGAACCCGACCGACTAATCCGCCCGAAGCGAGAGTCCCGTTGGGACAACGCCCCACCGTCGACCGGTCCGACTTCGACATCCATCAGGAAGATCCGACCGGCCTGAATATGGGTCATTTCGAGCAGCGCATCCCGGATGCTAGCGACACGCTGACGCGCCAGTGAACGCCAGTCAGCATCCGCGATTTCGACCCGTGCGGCGAGCGCGCCAAGCGCGGCTTCGGTCCATGTCCGCGTCCGGGCGGATTCCGAACTCGGAGTCCCTGCCCCGATCGGCAAGATCCTGGACGCGCTCCCCGATCCGATCGCGATAGAGTTGTCCGAGCCGTTCGTCGGAATCGAGCAGGAGCGACGCGAGAAGATTCATCTGGCCGAACTCGTCAACCGTCGCAGAAACCCGCGGCCCCACCAGAACGACCTCTTCGAGCGCAACATCTGCGGACAAGAATTCCAGCAATCGGAGATCGAAGCCGACGAACTCGAGCCGCAGTCCGAAGGGATCGAAGGAAAGTTCATCGATTTTCGACGTGACCCCGGTGTGTGCCTCAACGATCGAAACGAGTTCGAACTCGGCAATCGAAGGCACGGCGAAGTATCCCACCAGGAGATAGAGCACGAGGCTGACGACAACACCGATCCCGAGGCGGCGCCACTTCGATCCGGGCTTCGGCGGGGGGATGCGGAAAGAAAGGCGTCGGGCATGTTTGCGGCTTCCGGGAGGCTGCGGGAGACCCGGCTCAACCCCTGAATCAGGGGCTCTGAGAGTGGCCTCGGCGGCTGCTATTCTCCCGGGGGCCAAAAAGAGACTCGGTGCCAGAGGGGGGGCAGGGGCTGGCGGCAATGTGCCGCACGATCCGCCTCGACAAGGGCGTCCATCGGCCAGGTGAATCAGCATCCCATGAGCAACGACGACGCAGAACGCGAGCGAGCGGCCAGCCGAATGAGTGGCGCGACGCGGATCTTTGCCAAGGCCGAGCACGTCGCCTTCGTCGCGGCGCCCACGCCCGATGCCCAGGCCGCACTCGAGACGCTCGAGTCGCTTCACGCTTCGAAGCCACCCGCAGACGCCGATGTGATCGTCGCCCTCGGCGGTGATGGCTTCATGCTCCAGACGATCCACCGATTCATGGCCCATGGAAAGCCGATCTACGGAATGAACAGGGGCTCCGTGGGGTTCTTGATGAACCAGTATTCCACCGTGGATCTGCTCGACCGCATCCGAGGCGCCGAATCCGCTCACCTGAACCCTTTGCGCATGGTCGCCCTGCTCAAGAGCGGAGCCCAAGTCGAACTGCAGGCGATGAACGAGGTCTCGATGCTCCGACAGACGCGACAGGCCGCCAAGCTCCGGGTCCTGATCGACGGCATCGCCCGACTCGATGAGATGGTCTGCGACGGCGTACTCGTGGCGACACCCGCTGGAAGCACCGCCTATAACCTTTCGGCCCACGGCCCCATCCTGCCGCTGGACGCGGGAGTCCTCGCCCTCACCCCGATCAGCGTCTTCCGCCCGCGTCGCTGGCGCGGTGCGCTGATCCCGCGCTCCGCCGAGATCCGGCTCGAGGTCCTGGAACCCGACAAACGACCGGTCAGTGCGGTGGCGGACTCGACCGAAGTCCGCGAGGTCATCGAGGTCCAGATCTCCGAGAATCGGGACATCGCGATCGAGGTGCTCTTCGAAGCGGGCCAGAGCCTCTCCGAGCGAAACCTCGCCGAACAATTCAGCCTCTGAGCTCCGCGAATGACCGAAACCCTGCTCGTCGCCTACCCCTGGGTCAAAGCCCTCCACGTGATCGCCGTGATCTCCTGGATGGCGGGACTCCTCTACCTCCCCCGACTCTTCGTCTACCATTGCGAGGCCCCGGTCGGCAGTGCGCAATCCGAGACCTTTAAAGTGATGGAGGACAAGCTTTCCCGTCTGATCATGAGACCCGCGATGATCGCGACCCTCGTATTCGGGCTCGTCTTGATCGCGATCCCGGGCACACCGGGACATTTCGTCCACGCGGGTTCCTGGCTCTGGCTGAAGCTCTTGCTCGTGGCGGGTCTGCTCGTGGCCCATCTCTTCATGACACGATGGCGCGACGATTTCGCGAATGATCGCAACCAACGGCCTCCACGTTTTTTTCGCATCATGAACGAGGTCCCGACCCTGTTGATGGTCGGCATCGTCCTCTGCGTGATCGTGAAACCCTTTTGACCCCCCCGGTCCCCGGCCTTCGCCACGAGCCGACGGGACGCGACGAATGAGAGAGAAGACTCCATGAAAATCCTGGTACTCGGATCCGGCGCCGGCGGCGGCTTCCCGCAATGGAATTGCAATTGCCCCAACTGCAGCGGCCTGCGCGCGGGATCGATTCAAGCCTGCGCACGAACCCAGTCCTCGCTCGCGGTTTCCGATGGCAGTGCCGACTGGCTGCTCGTGAACGCCTCGCCGGACCTACGCGCGCAACTCCAGATCAGCCCGGTCTTCCAGCCCGGACGTGCGGTGCGCGACACGGCGATCGCCGCCGTTTTGCTCGTCGATGCCCAGGTCGACCACTCGACGGGACTGATGACCCTGCGCGAACACACCGGACGTCTGCCGGTCTATTGCACGCCCAGCGTCCACAGCGATCTCACTTCCGGCTATCCGCTGCTCAGCGTGCTCGAGCATTATTGCGGAATCGACTGGCACCCCGTCGACGCGGTCGGCGGTGTCCCCTTCTCGATCCCCGAGATGCCCTCGATCGAGATCATCGCGATCCCGCTGCCGAGCGAAGCCCCGCCCTACTCCCCACGCCGACACAAACCCGCACCGGACGACACGATCGGTGTGGGCTTTCTCGATCGCGAGAGCGGACGGCGCCTTTTCTATGCACCGGGGCTGGGGGATTGGACGACGCCCGTGCTCGCCGAAGCCGAGCGAGCGGATTGCATCTTGCTCGACGGCACACTCTGGGAGAACGACGAACTCGTCGCCCGGGGAGCCTCGGACAAGACCGGCCAGGAGATGGGTCATCTCTCCCAGAATGGCGCGGGGGGCATCGTCGAGCGGCTCGTGCAGTTCAAAGGTCGCAAAATCCTGATTCACATCAATAACACCAACCCGATCCTCGACGAGAATTCTCCCGAGCGAAAACGCCTCACGGAAGTCGGGATCGAAGTCGCCTTTGACGGCATGGAGATCGAACTCTAGATGGCGCCCAATTCTAAATCCGATTCAGCCGCACCCGAGAGCCGCGAGGACTTCGAAAAACGGCTACGAAAAATGGAGCGCCTGTACCATATCCATCACCCCTTCCATGTCGCGATGAACGAGGGCGGGCTCGATCCCGACGCGGTTCGCGGTTGGGTCGCCAATCGCTTCTACTACCAGATCCAGATCCCTCGCAAAGACGCCGCCATCATGTCGAATTGCCCCGACCAGGAGGTCAGACGGCACTGGATCCAGAGGATCCTCGACCACGATGGTCGCGAGGGGGAGGAGGGAGGAATCGAGGCCTGGATTCGACTCGGTCAAGCGGTCGGGCTCGAGCGTGAGGAGATCGTCGATCTGCGCCACGTGCTGCCGGGCGTGCGCTTCGCCGTGGACGCATATCTTCACTTCGCACAGACGGCCCCCTGGCAGGAATCAGCCGCGTCATCGCTCACCGAACTCTTCGCGCCCACGATTCACCAGAAACGTCTGGACAATTGGCCCGCTCTCTATCCCTGGATCGAGGAAGCGGGTTACGACTATTTCCAGCGCCGACTCGGCGAGGCGAGACGCGATGTCCAGCATGGTCTCAAAATCACGCTCGGCAGCTTCGAAACACGCGAGCAGCAGGATCGCGTGGTCGAGATCTTGCAGTTCAAGCTCGACATCCTGTGGACGATGCTCGATGCGATGTGGATGGCCTACGTCGAGAAGCGGCCTCCATACGCGGGTTGCCCCAGCGCCGACCCCTCCACATGAGTCCGCGAGAACGACGGCCCGAAGCTCTGGTTCTCGACCCCGGCGTCCTGCGTGAGGGACCGGTCTGCGAATTCGGCTCCGCCCTGGCAGTCGAGGCCCGGGGCGGAACGGTCATCACGCCCTGGCGTGATCGGTTCCGGGCGGCCGAAGCCGCCGAACTGAATGCCGCCTCCGATGCGCGCGATCTTTCGACGGCCACGTTCCCCCAGGTGGTCGTCCATCTCCAGAAGAGCCGCGCGGCAACCTTCGAAGACCTCGCCCAGGCCTGGCGAATCCTCTCTCCCGGCGGCCAGCTGCTCCTCACCGGCACCAATCGTCTCGGCATCGTCTCGGCGGTCAAGCGTCTGGCGGCCCAACTCGATCAGTCGGGCATCGTGGTCAGCAATCGCGCGCGCGCACGCGCCGTTCGTTTCAAACGGGACGACGGCCCCGGCCCCGAAACGGAAATGACTCCACCCTTCGAAGCCCGTATCGACGCCATCGATGGCGCGCGCCACGAATTCACGGTCGAAACGAGACCGGGCGTATTCAGCGCGAAGAAACTCGATGCTGGGAGCGAGATGCTCCTCGACGCGCTCGCCCGCTTCGTCGGCTACAAGCCACCCAAGCGCGTCCTCGATCTCGGTTGCGGAACCGGCGTTCTCGGCCTCGCCGCAGCGATGCTCTACCCCGACGCGGAATTCCTGCTGGCGGACGCGGACGCACGTGCCGTCGAATGTGCCCGCGCCAACATCGAGCGACTCGGGTTCGTGGATCGGATGCGCGCCCAATGGTGGGATGCCCGCGAAAAACCCCTCGACACGCGTTTCGATCTCGCGCTCGTGAATCCCCCTTTCCACTATCGCGGCCCGGACGTCGATCTCGGCCCCGCCCTCGCGATCTTCGACTCCCTCCCCGGCTGGCTCGGACGCAAGGGGCGCGCACTTCTGGTCGCGAACCGCACGCTCCCTTACGAAACGCCCCTCGAAAGGGTCGGCGTCCTCGACACCCTCCAATCGGCGCGTGGCTACAAACTGCTCTCGCTCAAGAGAAGCGCGCGTTCTTCGGGTTCGGGGGACCGCCACGCATCCGGCTCGAGATCCTCGGGCAGCTCGAGGGCCCTGAAGCGGTCGCGGTGAAGGCTCGCCACTTCGCCTCCCAACGCGCGAATCATGCGACGGACCTGATGGGTGCGTCCCTCGCGAAGCAGCATCGTCGCCCGTCTCTCGCGCTCGAGGACGAGCTGCGCCGGACGCGTCGGACGCGTCGGACGCGCCTCGGCGCCGAGCGGGATTCCGTTCAGGCATCGCTCGACCGCGTCCCGGGCGAGGACGCCCTCGAAGGTGATCCTGTATCGCTTCGACACCTTTTACCTGGGATAGGTCAGACGGTGGACGAGATCCCCATCGGTCGTCAGCGCGCGGAGTCCCGAGGTCGCGCGATCGAGGCGACCCGCGATCTTGAGGGCGCACCGGCGCAGCGCCTCGTCGAAGAGGTCGAAGACCAGCGGCGTCTCCCGATCGTCTCGGCTACCGGAGAGCCCCGTCGGCTTGTGGAGGAGAAGAAGCATCTCTTCGGCGGGCGACGCGACGATCTCCTCGCCGCGCGTGACCCGCTCCGAGGTGATCCGGCACCCTGACTCGCGACACACCTCCGCATCGACCTGGACGGCGCCCCGGCGGATCAGGCCCCGCGCCTCCTTGCGGGAAGCCAGTCCCGTCCGTGCGAGGTAGGCGTCGAGACGCATTCCACGCGATTCAGTCGATTGCCGGAAAACCATGGGAGTCCGAGTCCATCCGAAGCGAAGGGCCTTCTCGTGGGCCCCTCGGATCTCACCCGCACAGCGCTTTCGGGAAGGGGGTTGGCCGAGTACAATGCGCGCCCGATTTTCGCGACGATGGCCGGGGGCCAGGCGTGACGGAAACGACTGCGAGTTGCGCGCCGGTGCGCGCGGAGTGGAATCGAGAGCGAGCATGGGGATCCGAGTCAGCAAATTTGGCGGCAGCAGCGTGGCCGACGCCGACCAGATGCGAAAGGTCCGCGCCATCGTCAGAGCCGAGCCGGATCGACGCTTCGTCGTCCCCTCCGCCCCGGGCAAGCGATCACCCGCGGACATCAAGATCACCGACCTCCTCTACCGAACCCACGACGCGGTCGCGGCGGGCGAATCGATCGATTCCCTCTTCGGTCTGATCTCCGCGCGCTACCACGAGATCGTCACGGACCTGGGGCTTTCCTTCGATCTCGACCTTGCCCTCGCAGAGGTCCACGATCGGATCCAGCAGGGCGCGGGCGCGGACTACGCGGCCAGTCGGGGCGAATATCTGTCGGGGCTCGTCATCGCAGAACTTCTCGATCGGCCGCTGATCGATCCCGCGACGATGATTCGCTTCGATGTGCACGGGCAATTTCTGCCCGAGGAAACTCAGGCAGCGGTTTCCGAGCGACTCGGAGAAGAGCCTTCCGGTGTCGTTCCGGGCTTCTATGGCGCCCTCCCCGATGGCTCGATCAAGACCTTCTCGCGCGGCGGCAGCGACGTTACAGGGGCGATCGTGGCCCGTGGCGTCGGCGCCGCCGTCTACGAAAACTGGACCGATGTGCCCGGCTTGCTGATGACCGACCCACGGGTCGTCGATTCCCCGCGTACCATCGAAGAACTCACCTATCGCGAACTGCGCGAACTCGCCTATATGGGGGCGACCGTGCTCCACGACGAGGCCATCTTCCCGGTTCGCGAAGCGGGCATCCCCGTGCATATCCGCAATACCAATAATCCGGAAGCGGCGGGCACACGCATCTCCCGCGGTGGTCTCGAAGGATCCCCGACCGAGCGGATCACGGGCATCGCCGGCCGCAAGGATTTCACGATCCTCGCACTCGAGAAGACCTTGATGAATGCGGAGGTCGGCTTCGGACGGCGCCTGCTCG
Organism: Deltaproteobacteria bacterium; assembly: GCA_002719955.1. Classification (GTDB taxonomy): domain Bacteria; phylum Myxococcota_A; class UBA9160; order UBA9160; family UBA4427; genus UBA4427. Next base: position 15,415 of record PBFW01000038.1, read on the forward strand.
GCGTCCTCGAGAAACACGGGATCAGCTGGGAACATATGCCGAGCGGGATCGACACACTCTCGATCGTGCTCAAGAGCGACGTCGTCGCGGGAAGGCTCGACGCGCTCGTCGAAGAAATCCAACTGGAATGCCGGCCGGATTCTCTCGAGGTCCAACCGGGCATGGCGTTGATCGCCACCGTCGGCCGGGGAATGACCCACGTGCCGGGTACGGCCGCGATGCTCTTCGGCGCGTTGGCGCAAGCCCGCATCAATATCCGCATGATCGATCAGGGCTCGAGCGAGCTGAACATCATCGTCGGGGTCGAGAACGACGATTTCGAGCGAACCGTTCGAACGATCTACGACGCGTTTGTCGTAGAGGACGACTGAGCCGCAGCGTCCCGGTTCAGAGCACCTCGAAGACCTCGTAGCGAATCCCCTCCTCGACGCGCTGCCCCCGGGCGATCGCAATGAGATGATTCATCCAATCGTAATCCCCGATCGGTGCCTCGAATTCGAAGCCGATCCGCAGATAATATTCACTCGGATCGACTCCGCCCTGCTCCCCCAATCTCGCCATCATCTCCGGCGCGATCTTCCATCGCCCCTTGTAGATCCCGTAGAGGATCGTTCCGTCGTCGGTCTCGAAACAGCATCGCCCATCCACGCGCAGCGTGCCGTCCGGCATGAAAAGCCCCCAATCTCCACCACTCGGCAGGATCCTTCCCCGCAGCCGCTCGCCTTCGAATCGGCCGCCACCGAGGTCGGCGATGATGCGAGTGCCCTTGGGTGTGACGCCGAGCGTGTTGATCCGACCGATTTCGAAATCGATGTCGAAAAGATGGCTGAGTGCGATCGGTTCGCGATCCGACACGATCACGAGACCCGCAATCGTTCCGCGAAGAACGACATCACGCGATCGAGGGCCTCCCGGGTCGGATGGCCCGCATCGTCGATAAGGTCCTTGGTGACGACGCTATGCGCGGAAGTCGGATTGCCATGGGGGTTGCCCTTCGAGGAATCGATCTCGATCCCTTCGAACCCCTCGCCCAACTCCGTGCGCAAAGTCTCGAAACGCTCCGGCGGGCACATCGGGTCCCCGGTGAAGCGGAGCCCCAGCACCTTGCACCCGCGCTTCGCCACCCGCTCCTTGATGATCGCGAGTTCCTCGTCCGAGATATGAAGCGCGGCTTTTCGTTTCGCTCCGAACGGGAAGGGCAGCGAGGGCTGGGACAGGACGGGCGCCATGACGGCCTCGTCGACCATCATGGCCAGGCCGAAATTGCCCGTCAAACACATGCCGATACAGCCGACGCCCGGGCCGCCGCACTCGGCGTGTGCCTGGCGGGCCAGGGCGCGCAGCCAATCGGTGATCGGGCTCGACGCTCGGGTGGCCAGAACGTGGAATTCCCGGGCGATGCAGGCCCGCGCCATCGAGGAGAGGACATAGCCATTCGAGAAGGGACGCCCCGCCTCCCCGATCAGGTCCGGCAGGTAGACGCGATAGCCGTCCGCCACCAGTCGATCGGCGAATTCGATGACCGCATCATAGATCCCGGGGATCTCGTGCATCACCACGATCCCCGGCCCCTCGCCCCGAACGAAGACCCGTCGGCAGAGCCCATCGTGTTCAAAATCCGTTTCGTCGTATCGATCGAGCATCTGAAGAGCATAAACGATTGCGGCCCTGAGGCGCCTTCGACCGGGCGCCGCGGCGCTCCGGAGGGTCCGCCCATGGCGCCACACGCCTGTTTTCACAACCGGATGAAACCTTCGTGCGGATTCGGGAACTCGCCCCTATCCTCGCGTCCATGCAGGGATATCGCAGCCGAAAGACGACCTCTCTTTCCAACAGGAATATGGCGGGAGCCCGTGCGCTCTGGCGCGCAACGGGCATGACCGAGGCCGACTTCGAGAAGCCGATCATCGCCATCGCCAACAGCTTCACCCAATTCGTCCCGGGCCATGTCCACCTCCACGAGGTCGGGCAGCGCGTGAAGAAGATCATCGACGCAGCCGGCGGCTGGGGCGTCGAGTTCAACACGATCGCCGTCGACGACGGAATCGCGATGGGTCACGGCGGAATGCTCTACTCGCTGCCCTCCCGCGACCTGATCGCGGATAGCGTCGAGTATATGGTCGAGGCCCATGTCGCCGATGCGCTCATCTGCATCTCGAATTGCGACAAGATCACGCCGGGCATGCAGCTCGCCGCGATGCGCCTGAATATTCCGACGATCTTCGTGTCCGGTGGACCGATGGAAGCCGGCAAGCTCGCGGGGACCCATGACCGGGCGGGTCGCCAGCTCGACCTGATCGATTCGATGATCGCGGCGGGAGACGACTCGGTCTCCGATGAAGAAGTGCTCGAGATCGAACGTTCGGCCTGCCCCACCTGCGGTTCCTGTTCCGGCATGTTCACCGCCAATAGCATGAACTGTCTCAACGAAGCGCTCGGGCTCGCCCTGCCAGGCAACGGCACGATCGTCGCGACCCATGCCCAGCGTTGGGAACTCTTCGAACGCGCCGCAACAAGGATCGTCGAGATGGCCCATCAGCACTATCTCGAGGCGGACGATTCGATCCTGCCGCGAGGGATCGCAACCTTCGAAGCCTTCCAGAACGCCATGGCCGTCGATATCGCCATGGGCGGATCGACCAACACCGTTCTCCATCTGCTCGCGATCGCCCAGGAAGCCGGCGTCGACTTTTCGATGGCGGATATGGACCGGCTCTCCCGGAAGGTGCCGTGCATCTGCAAGGTCGCGCCCGCGACGGACCAATACCACGTGGAGAATGTTCACGCGGCGGGCGGGATCTTCACGATCCTCGGCGAGCTCGACCGCGCGGGTCTGATCCACCGCGACGTCCACACCGTTCACTCCCGAAGCCTCGGCGAAGCCATCGACGCCCACGATATCCGGCGCGAGAGCGCGACCGATGCGGCCAGGCAGCTCTCACGCGCAGCACCCGGCGGGATCCGCACGATCGAGGCGTTCTCCCAGGACAGGTATTTCGACGCAACGGACGATGACACCCGGAACGGCTGCATCCGTTCCGTCGAGCACGCCTATTCCGCGGAGGGCGGCCTGGCCATCCTCTACGGCAATATCGCCGTGGATGGCTGCGTCGTGAAGACCGCGGGCGTCGACGAATCGAATTGGAATTTCGAGGGCCCGGCACGGGTCTTCCACTGCCAGGACAGCGCCTGCGACGCGATCCTGAACAATCAGATCAAGGAGGGCGATATCGTCGTCATCCTCTACGAGGGACCCAAGGGCGGCCCGGGCATGCAGGAAATGCTCTACCCGACCTCCTTCCTCAAGTCGAAGAAGCTCGGCAAGGCCTGCGCCCTGATCACGGACGGCCGCTTCAGCGGCGGAACCTCGGGGCTCTCGATCGGCCACGTGTCACCGGAGGCGGCACAGGGTGGCACGGTCGGCCTCGTCGAAGAAGGCGATCGCATCCAGATCGACATCCCGAATCGTGGCATCGAACTGCTCGTTTCGGGCGCAGATCTCGAGAAGCGGCGGCGAGCGATGAATGAACGGGGGGCCGCCGCCTGGACCCCGAACCGCAAACGCGAGGTGTCCCTGGCCCTGCGCGCCTATGGCATGATGGCGACGAGTGCGGCCCGGGGCGCCGTTCGCGACATCGAACAGCTCGTCGAACGCCACAAGCTCTGAGTTCGATTCACTCGCGCCCTCGCCTCTTCTTCGCTCGAGGAGGTGGGGCATCGCCGCATCGCCGAGGTCCACTCCCATCGAGAGCCAAACACAAGGCGCGTCGAAGACCATCGTACTCGTGGGCGGCGGACACGCTCATGTTCAGGTGCTTCGCCGCTGGGCGATGAAACGGCCCAGGGATATTCGTCTCGCGATCGTTCTCGACCGCCCGGTCGCGATCTACTCGGGCATGGTGCCCGGTTTCGTCGCCGGTGATTACGCCCATCACGAACTCGAGATCGACGTCGTCCCCCTCGCCCGCCGCGCTGGCGCCGGTGTCATCCTGGCCGCCGCCACGGGCCTCGATCCCATCCGACGGGAGATCTCGATCGAGGGACGCCCCCCGCTCCGCTACGACGTCGTGAGCCTCGACATCGGTTCGACGGTCCGCGGGCTCGATCTGCCCGGCGTCGACCGCCACGCCCTTGCGACTCGACCGATCGCGCGATTCGTAGGCGATCTCGATCAACGCGTGCAAGAACTGGCCAGTCTCGAGCGGCCGCCCCGCGTGATCGTCGTCGGCGGCGGTGCAGCGGGCGCGGAGATCGCGTTCACGCTGGACGCCCGACTTCGCGGAGCGGGCCTCGTCCCGCAGATCACACTCCTCAGTTCGGACGACGAATTCCCGAGAGGAGCGTCGGATCGGACGCGCCGGCTCCTCGCCCGCGAGGCCTTCGCGCGCGGAATCGAACTCCGCCTCCGCGAGGGCGTCATTCGAGTCGACGCGCGAGGGGTCGTGGCACACGCGTCGCCCGCCCCCGAAGGCCCGCGCGCGCCATCCATCGCCGAATCTTCGCAGGAGGTGCGTCACGAGGCCGACCTCGTCCTCTGGGCCACGGGCGCCGCCCCGGGTTCGTTCGCCCACCGCTCCGACACCCGTCATCTCGCCACGGATGAAGCCGGATTCATCGAGGTCCGGGACACTCTCCAGGCGATCGGTTTCGACGACGTCTTCGCCGCGGGCGACTGTGCGCGACTCGTCAACGCGCGCTGGATCCCGCGTGCCGGTGTCTATGCTGTGCGACAGGGGCCGATCCTCGACGAGAACCTGCGCGCGTACCTCAGCGGCCGTTCGATGCGTCGCTACCGCCCCCAGCGAGATTTCCTGGCGCTCCTCAATCTCGGAAACCGCCGGGCGCTCGGAGCGAAATGGGGCCACGCCTTCGCGGGCGGGGCGGTCTACCGCCTGAAGGATCGCATCGATCGCCGCTTCATGAGCCGCTTCCAGGTCCTCGACGAAGAGGGTCTACCCCGCGAAGCGCTCGAATCGCTGGGCGGCATGGCGGAACCGGGCGGAGGGACCGGGGGCGGCGAAGCCCCGGAAATGCCCTGTGGAGGATGTGCGGCGAAGCTGGGGGCGCTCCCGCTCTCGGCGGCCCTGGCCCAACTCCCGGCCGCGAAAGCGGATCCATCCGTCGTGCTCGGTCTCGACGCCCGCGATGATGTCGCCGCGACCCGTGACGAGAGCGGAAAGATCACCCTGCACAACGTCGACGTCATCCGTTCCTTCTGCGATGACCCGTGGTTGGTCGGCCGGGTCGCCGCCAGCAACGCATTGTCGGATCTCTACGCCAAGGGCGGACGACCGCAGCATGCCCAGGCGATCATCGGACTGCCCGATCTTCCCCAGAAGGCCGCACAGGAGCTTCTCTTCCAGACGCTCTCGGGTCTGCGTGCGACCCTCGATGGGCTCGGCGTCTCGCTTCTCGGCGGGCACACGACGATCGGCGACGAATTAACCGTTGGCCTCTCGGTCAGTGGGGAGGGGCCCGGCGAATCGGTCCTGCTGACCCAGGCGGGCGCCGCGCCCGGCGACGATCTCCTGCTGACCCAGGCACTCGGAACCGGGGTGGTCCTCGCCGCCGATATGCAGGGCCGGGCCGCGGGCGAGTGGGTCCTCGCGACCCACGAAGCGATGCAGCGCACGAACGCGATCGGCGGTCGAATCGCGCTCGACGCCCGGGTTCATGCGGCCACTGACGTGACGGGCTTCGGCTTCGCCGGGCACCTGCTGACACTGCTCGATTCGAGGGGTCTTGTGGCGGAGATCGAACGGGACTCGGTTCCCCACCTGCCCGGCGCACGAAGGCTGTGGGCGGCGGGACTTCGCAGCACCGCCCACCCTGCGAATCGCGACGCATTTCGCGGCCGGGTCGATGCGGCGGCCAGCGAATCGGATGAGGCCTGGCTCTTCGACCCCCAGACCGCCGGCGGACTCCTGCTCGCGGTGGCTCCCGATGAGACGAGTCGGATCGTCGAGGCCTTTGCGCGGGAGGGCGAGCCATCGATCGTCCGCGTCGGTCAGATCCGGGAGGCCGGCAGCGATATGCCCGGTGGACAGATCGACCTCGTCGACTGATGCCCGGCCACCCGGCGCGACTGTGCGATTCGTCGTCTCATCCACACGCTGGCATCCACGCGCTGGGCCAACCCCGCTACACTGGCGCGTTCATGAAGGGCATCCAACAAGACTCTCTCGAACGCTATTTCGCCGATCACGTCGAAGGATCGAAGCCACCGCTCTCGATCTCGATGATCAAGGGCGGCCACTCCAACCTGACCTACCTCGTCGAGGACGCCGCGGGTCGCAAGAGGGTGCTTCGGCGCCCTCCGACCGGAGCGGTTCTCGCGACGGCCCACGACATGGCGCGCGAACATCGCATCCTGACGGGGCTCGCCAATAGCGCCGTCCCGGTCCCTCGCACGCTCGCGCTCTGCGAAGACCCCTCGGTCAACGACGCGCCCTTCTACGTGATGGACTACGTCGAGGGCGTTGTCCTGACGACCCCCGAACAGGCCGCTTCGATCGTCCCCGAAGCCAAGCGCGAAGCGCTCGGGCTCGATGTGATCGAAATCCTCGCCCATCTCCATAATCTCGAGCCCAACGATGTCAGTCTGGGTGATCTCGGGCGGCGCGAGGCCTATCTCGCGCGCCAGTTGAAGCGATGGAAGATCCAGTGGGAAAAATCGAAGACGCGTGAGTTGCCCTTCATGGAGGAGGCCCATGCGGCCCTCGAAGCGAAAATGCCGGAACAGGAGGGCTCGGCCATCGTGCACGGCGATTTTCGCATGGGCAATTTTCTGGTCAATGGTCCGGCCGGCCGAATCGAAGCCATCCTCGACTGGGAACTCTGCACGCTCGGCGATCCCCTCGCCGACGTCGGCTACGTCATGAACGATTGGAATGGCCCGGGCGACGATCGCCCGACCTCGAGCGGAACGGGGCAATCCGCGGTCTCCTGCGGCGGTTTTCCCGACCGGAAGATCCTGCTCGCACGCTACGAGGAGTTGACGGGAAAGAGCACGCGGGGGATCGACTATTACCGGGCCTTCCAGTACTGGCGCCTGGCCGCGATCGTCGAGGGCGTGCTCTCGCGCTACTTGAAGGGCGTGATGGGCGAGGACGCGGACACCGAAATCTTCAGAGCACAGATCGATTCCCTCGCCGAAGCCGCCGTCGAACTCGTGCACTCGGACGCGATCTCATGAGCGGATGCCCCATCGCGCGCTCCGTCGCGGCCGGCCTGGCCGCGATCGCCGCGATCCTGCTCGGCCTGGTGGCCGGATCCTCGTTCTTCGTGGGAGCCCCACCCTCCGGTGCCGAACCGACGTCGACAGCGATTCCGCCCGGCGCGAGCCCGGCGACCGCCGGCGCGGTCGCCGCAGCGGTTCCGGCGGGCCTGCTCGAGAGCGAGAAGAATACGATCCAGGTCTTCCGGAGCGCGGGGCCTTCGGTCGTCTTCGTGACGAACAACGCGCTCCGACGCGACTTCTTCTCGATGAACGTCACGGAGGTACCCCAGGGTACGGGCTCGGGATTCCTCTGGGATACGCACGGACACGTCGTCACCAACTACCACGTGATCGAGAACGGACAAACCTTCTCCGTCACCCTCCCGTCGGGTGTCACGCGCGAAGCGCAGGTGATCGGCGCCGAGCCCCGCAAAGATATCGCCGTCCTCCACTTCGATACCACTGGACTCGCGATCACCCCGCTCCCGGTCGGGCGATCCGAGCCCTTGATCGTCGGCCAGAAAGTGCTCGCGATCGGCAACCCCTTCGGGCTCGACCGAACGCTCACGACGGGCGTCATCAGCGCCCTCGGTCGCGAGTTTCCGACGCTCGGCGGCTTCGTCATCGAGGACGTGATCCAGACCGATGCCTCGATCAACCCCGGCAACTCGGGCGGGCCGCTGATCGATTCGGCGGGGCGGTTGATCGGCGTCAACACCGCGATCTACAGCCCGAGCGGCACCAGCGCCGGCATCGGCTTCGCCATCCCCGTCGACACCGTCGCTCGGATCGTCCCGCAACTGATCCGCTTCGGACAGGTGCGACACGCGGGGATCGGCGTCACCGTCGTCCCCGACCACATCGTGCGCAGCTGGGGGGTCGCAGGCATCGTCGTGCGCGAAGTCTTCGGTGGTTCCGAGGCTGCACGCGTGGGGCTCCGATCCATCGGATTGAATCGCCGCGGCAACGTCGTTTCCGCCGACATCGTGACGGCGATCGACGGGCTGCCGGTCAAGAGCTTCGCAGAACTCGCGAATGCCCTCGACGGTCGTCAGCCGGGCGAAGAGGTCGTCCTGACGGTGGTGCGCGGAAAAGAAACGCTGCCCATCGAGATGAAGTTGACGGAGATCGGGGGCTGACGAATCCCGGGACACCGCGACGTGGGAGAAACCGAGAACGATGTCGAAAGGGGAAGCGCTCTTCGCGGTCTTGATCGCCTTCGCCGTCGGCGTGCTCGCCGCCGGATCGCTCGGCCGAGCGGATCACGCAATTTCCTCCCCGGCGAACGGGCCAGGAGGCAGCGAAGCCCATGCGAAGGGCCCCATCCTTCGGTGGCGTGTCACGAGCGCTTTCGGCACCCACCTCCCGAGCCTCGGCGAGAACCCCGTGGACATCGCCGCCCGATTGCGTGCGGCCAGCGGCGGCCGGATCGATTGGACGATCGATGACCCCGGAGAGGTCGTGCCCGCCTTCTCGATCGTCGAAGCCGTCAGCCGAGGCAAGATCGAGGCCGGCTATACCTGGCTCGGCTACGACCAGGGGCGCCTCGCCGCATCCGTGTTATTCGGCGCCGTACCCTTCGGCATGACGCCCTGGGAGTACTCGGCCTGGTGGGTGCGCGGAGGAGGACTCGAGCTGGCGCGGGAGATCTACCACCCGATCGGGATCGAACCGATTCTGTGTGGCATCATCGGACCGGAAACCGCTGGCTGGTTCCGGAAGGAGATCGTCGAGCCCGAAGATGTCGAGGGGTTGAAGATCCGCTTCGCCGGGCTCGGAGGGCGAGCGCTCCAGAAGCTGGGTGCGGCGGTGACGATGATGCCTGGCGGCGAGATCTTCCAGGCGCTCGAAAAGGGGGCGATCGACGCGACGGAATTTTCGCTACCGGAGGTCGACTCCAGGCTCGGCTTCGATCGTGTCGCGCGCTTCAACTATTTTCCCGGATGGCATCAGCCGCATACCGCCTTCCATCTCGTCGTGCACAAACCGACCTGGGACGCGCTCCCTTCGACGACCCGGGAAATGATCGAGCTGGCCTGTGGCAATGGCGTGTATCGCAATCTGGCGATCGCCGAGGCGCGTCAGGGAAGCGTCATCGCAGATTTCAACGAAAGAGGCGTCGAAACGCGTACGCTCTCGACGGCGCTTCTCGAAGCGCTCGAAGAGGCGGTCGCCGAAGTTCTGGAGGAGGAGTCGACAGCGGATCGGGATTTCGCGCGAATTCTCGAACACCAGCGTTCATTCCGCGCGGGCTATGCCCGCTGGCGAGGACTCGCTTATCCGCGGGTGGACCCGCTTCCCGCGGAAGGGCCGGCGCGTTCGAAGGGTCGCGAGGCATCCGGTGAACGCTGAACACCATGACCGCGTGGGCCGGGTGGAAGCGCTGCTCGACCGGATTGGCGCACTGCTTTCCTGGCTTTGGCTCGCACTGATCGCGGTGATCGTGATCGCGGTCGTATTGCGTTTCGTGTTCGGGATCGGACGGATCGAACTCGAAGAACTCCAATGGCATCTCTACGCCCTGGGTTTTCTCTTCGGCATCGTCGGCTGCGCGGCATGTGATCGCCACGTGCGTGTGGATGTGATCCGCGAGCGCCTCCCCCAGCGAACCCGCGACTGGGTCGATCTCTACGGTGTTCTCCTCTTTCAGATTCCGTTCGTGATCCTGGTGCTCTGGAGCGCCCTGCCCTTCGTGGCGGAGAGCTTCGAAACGGGAGAGAAATCGGCCTCTGCAGGCGGTCTGCCCTTCCGATGGGCCCTCAAGGCCATCCTGCCGATCGCCTTTGCCCTGCTCGGCGTCTCGAGCCTGACGCGCCTGATCGCGCTCGCGCATCGCCTCCTGGACGATGCACCCGGCTCCGATCCGAAGACCGCACCGCCAATGCGGAACGATGCGAGTGGGGAGCACCGCTAAAATGGGGAGCGTCGCCGAATGAGCATCCGGGAGTGGCTCGCGGTCGCGATGTTCGTCGCTTTCATTCTGGGCATCCTGACCGGCTTCCCGGTCGCCTGGGTGCTCGGCGGTGTCGCCGTTCTCTTCACGGCCATCGCCATCATCGTCGAGCGCGATTTCGGATTCTATACGGGTGTCGACTGGAACTACACGTCCCTCGTCGCAGATCGAATCTGGGACCTGATGGATAATTGGGTTCTGGTCGCGTTGCCCATGTTCGTGTGCATGGGATTATTCCTCGATCGGGCTGGAATCGCCGCGGATCTCATGCGCGACGTCTCACGACTCTTCGGACGGATGCGCGGTGGGCTCGCCGTCAGCGTCGCTCTGATCGGCATCATCCTCGCGGCCAGCACCGGGATCATCGGCGCCTCCGTCGTACTCCTCGCCCTGCTCGGCCTCCCTCCCATGTTGGAGGCACGTTATGCGCCGACCTTCGCCGCGGGGACCGTCTGCGCCATCGGCACGCTCGGAATCCTGATCCCCCCGAGCATCATGTTGGTCCTGATGGCCGATCGCCTCGCCATCTCGGTCGGCGACCTCTTCCTGGGCGCCCTTCTCCCAGGCCTCCTGCTCGCAAGCCTCTACGTCGCGTTCCTGGTCATCTGGCCCGCACTTCGCCCGGAGATCGCGCCGGCCCCCGACACCGCCGAGGTCGTCGACCTCGACCTCGTCCTCTCTGTCTTCCGCGACATCGTCCCCACGGCGGCCCTGATTCTCGCCGTCCTCGGCAGCATCTTCTTCGGGATCGCGACACCGACCGAAGCCTCGGGCGTCGGTGCCTTCGGCGCCCTGCTACTCGCGGGCTGGCGCAGACGCCTCGATCGCAGCGTGCTCGGAGACATCCTGCGAGAGACGAGCCTCACGACCGGCTACCTCTTCGGTATCTTCGTCGGCGCCTCCGCCTTCGCGCTCGTCCTTCGTGGCCTCGGCGGCGACGAATTGATCGCGCGCGCGCTCCTCGGCCTCCCCTTCGGCCCGAGCGGCGTCGTCCTCGCGATCCTCTTCATGACCTTCTTGCTGGGCTTCTTCCTCGACTGGATCGAGATCACGTTTATCGTCCTGCCACTCGTCGCACCGGTCGTCGTCGACCTCGGCTTTGATCTCGTATGGTTCACCGTGCTCTTCGCAGTCTGTCTGCAGACGTCCTTCCTGACACCACCGGTGGGCTTTGCTCTTTTCTACGTGAAGGGGGTCGCCCCACCGGAAATCGATGTCCGAACACTCTATCTGGGAATCCTGCCCTTCGTGGCCTTGCAGCTGGTTGGCCTCGCCCTCATCTTTGTGTGGCCAGAACTCGCAACCTGGCTCCCGGCCACGGTCTATGGGAATTGACACCGGATCCGGAATCGTTCCGAATACGACGGGAGGGACCGAAGACATGTGGAGTCACAAAGCGAGCCGGGCAGGCCCACGATCCGAGGGACGCCGCACGCAGCTCGGGAAATACTCGCGGTCGGCCCAACGCATGCGTCACCGCTGGCTGCCCCCCGAGGTCTGGCTCTCGCTGTGCGCGATCGCCGCGCTCTCGAGCTGTGAGCGGACGCCTTCGAAATCCGATCACGTGAGCGCCTAGGTGACCGAACTCTGCAAAGAACGGTCGGGGGACGAACTACGCGCCGGTTGGCGCGCCGTCATCAAACAATTCATGGACACGCCCCTCGCAGAAATGCGGCAGCGCTTCCCGGCGCCAAAGCCCCTGCCGCGCCCTTCATGCAGCGCCTGAGAACCCCCGCCGATCGAAGCCGTCGTCAATTCTGGACACGGTCCTTCGGCACGTAACGCCCGTCCTCGAATCGATCGAAGATCATTTCGAGCTGGGGGTGGCGGCAGGGGCTATGGCTCTCGTCGGGAACCAGGTTCTGTTCCGACACGTAGGCGACATAGGTCGAATCATCCGTTTCCGCGAGGACGTGATAGTAGGGCTGCTCCTTGGCCGGCCGGATCTCCTGGGGGATCGAGAGCCACCATTCCTCGGTGTGATTGAAGAGGGGGTCGACATCGAAGATCACACCGCGAAAGGGTCGAAAGCGGTGGACCACGACCTCCCCGATCCCGAACTTCGCATCTCTCATATCCGCTCCATCGACCTCTCCCGGCCAGCTCCATGCACAACGCGCACAACGCGACGAGCGGCCCCGGGGCACACCGCTCGCCCTCGACGATAGCCGACCGAGAACGCCGGAAAGCCCGTTCGGCAGAAGGCGCATAATCAGCTAGTCATCTTCCATGCCACGGACCCTGATCCTGATGCGTCACGCCCGACAGAGCGAACTCGCCGTGCGAGATCACGACCGCCCGCTCACAAACGAGGGCCGAAAGGACGCATTTCGCGTTGGCGAACGGCTCGCCGAGATCGGGCCGATCCCCGGACACGTCCTCTCTTCGACCGCGCTTCGCTGTCGACAGACGTGGGACGCCGTCGCGACGGGCCTGGCCGCCTCGATTGAAGCCGATTTCGTCTCGAGTCTCTACAGCGCGTCATCGCGCGACCTCCTCGACGCCCTCCACGAGGTCGAAGAATCCGCCGAATCGCTGCTGATCCTCGCACATAACCCGGGCATGAGCATGCTCGGTCTCGAGCTCGCCGCGGCGCGCGAGTCGGATCTCGACCTTCTGCGAGCCGGGTTCACGCCGGCGACGACCGCTTGTTTCGAGGTCGATGGAACATGGTCGGGCCTCTGCTCGGGGTCGGCGCGTCTGATTCGATTCGAACCCCCGCCTGAGGCATAACCCCTGCTCGATTCCAGAAATCGCAGTGTGCTCGGCATCGTGACCGTGAACGAGCGCGATAGAATAGCGCGACCTTCCCCCTTGATGAGGTTTCTCCATGACCACGCCTTTCTGGTGTCTTGTTGCCGTCATCTTCATCCCCATCGCCCTCGCCGCCGTCGGCGGCCAATTTCGCAGCAAGGCTTTCGGCTCCGCTGACAACAAGAATCCCCGCGCCCAGGCCACCCAGCTCAGCGACGCCGGTGCCCGTGCCTACGCGGCGCAGGAAAACGCCTGGGAAGCCGCGATCATGTTCTCCGTTGCGGTCATCACCACGCATCTCGCTGGTCTCGCACCCTCCGAAGCCGCCCCCTTCACGATCGCCTTCGTGGTTCTCCGAGTGGTCCACGGGATCTCTTATATCCGGGACATCGACAAGGTTCGGTCGCTCTCCTTCCTGCTCGGGCTCGTCTGCATGATCGCGCTCTTCGTCAAGGCGGCCTGAGTCGGGCGTAAACCGGCAAGATCCTCGCCCGCAGCGCAGATCGATCTCCCATTCGTCCACGACCTCTCGCCGTCGATCCTTGGAGCCGCTCGCGGTCGGCGAGGGCCGGGACGACGTGAGCGGGGGACGAGGCCGCCGATCGGAGCCACCCACCGCGCGCCCATGGGCTGGCTAGGAGCCTTCGAGGCAGACCCGCAGGTTCGGGTGGGCTTCCTTCGCCTCGGCAATCCGTTTGCGGCCATGATCGATGAGTGGGTGGGGGTGGCCGAGGATTGCTTCCTCGTAGGCGGGACGTTTCTGGAGTCGGCGCCAATAGGCCCCACAAAGCGGTCGTCGCCCATCGCCCAGAAAAACCTCCTCGGCATTCACCTGCCGCAAGCGCTCGAAGATCACCAGCCAACTGACGTCCGCAAGGGAATAGGCCGCCCCCAGGATCCAGGACCCACCCGCTTGCTCGAGCTGTGCTTCGAGCGCATCTAGGTGGACCCCGAGTTGATCACGTGACTTCTGGATGACCGCCGCCGCCGGTGCCAATCTGTGCAGGTTCTCGATCCCTCGAATCTTGAGAATCGCGAAGAGGAAGGGCCGGAACCGCTCGAAGTGAAAGAGGAGCCCCTCGGCGATCCTCGAGAAGGGAATCTTCTCGATCATCGTGCAGAAGAGGGGGAGCGTCTGTCCCGGAATCGCATTGCCAGCGCTCTCGTCCCCGTGTGCCAGAGGATCCTCTGTCAGCGACGATCGGTCGATCCACGTCTCCATCGCAGCTCTCAGGTGCGGGTCCTCGGGCACGAGAGAAGCCACGCCCTCCGGCGCGAAGCGCGCCACGTAGCGAATCTGTTCGTGAGATTCGTAGACCGGGTGTCCGTCGTGGAGCAGGACCGGGACCGTTCCACTCGGATTCACCGCGAGAAAGGCCGGTCGGATATTCTCGTAACGACCCGTTTCGATCAGATCGATCGGGTGGCTCTTGTAGGGAATCCGCAGCTCCGCCAAGCACACACGTGATTTCATCGAACAAAGCGACAACGCGTTGTGATAGAGCTCGAAACGCTCCTCATGCGCGAATACGATGTCCTGCTGGAGGCCAGCGGGCACGGCATGGGTCCTCCGCCGGCTCTTCTCGAACCCGAACCAGACGAGCATCGCGAGGGCGGCGAGTACGAACGCAGCCAAAATGGACATGGGTGGTGCTCCCCTGTTCGATTTCGGAGCTGAAACCAGGGTAGCCGGTCGCTCGTGACACAACGCCGATCGCGACCGGAATCTCAGTCATGCGCAGCATCCGCGTGGAGTCTTTGCTACCCCGGCACTCGGAGCCCGACGGCGAGGTCTGACTGCGAAACAGGCAGGGCCTCGCTGGCCCTTCTGACCACCCCCTTCGATCGACACGAACCGAGGAGCCCCCCATGTCCAACCCCATCTCGACCCTCCCCGAAGATGAATCCAAGAGCGAACGCCATGAACCGGGACTCGAGGTCGACGAGATCATCGACGGCGACACATCGGTACCGCTGCTGGAGTTCGATGCCATCGAACCCGACTTTGAACCTTCGCAGGATCCCTCCGCGGATCTCTCGACCGACGCCACGATGGACGGCCACGAAGCCTTCGGAGCGACCGATGAGGTCGGCACGCAGGATTCGGTGACGCCCTCGGCAGACGCATCGAGGCGGCGTTCCGGTCCGGTCGCGCTGCTCCTGGCGGCGCTGCTCCTGGGCTCGGTCGTGATCAATCTCAAACAATCTCGAGACGTCGCCACGCTCGAAATGCAGAGCGCCGAATTCGAGCGCGCGCTCAGCGACGCGATCGAGCGGGTCGAGATCGAGACGGCCCGGGCCGATGGAGCCGAAGCGGCACTGGAACGGGTCGATGGCGCCGTCGACGTCGTGAACTCGAGGGTGCTCGGCCTTCAGGAAGCACTCGATGGGCTTCGTGAAGCGACACTCCGATAGCAGGCCGCGAAAAAACGCCGATGTCTGCCTCGCCAGGCGATCCGACCGTGCGCCGTGTCGTGCTCCGGTTCAGCTCGGCGCGCTGACGGTCCCGCTGGTTGCCTCGGCGGCCCAGCCGTGCGCGCCCAGCATTTGACATGCGCGCGACACGACACCCGGCCGGATCACACGGAACGAATGAGGTTCGCGTGTGGCCGGCCCGTGCCATGGGTGAGGTGGGGGCAGCCGCCAGACCCGCAGTCGTGCAAGGTTGTACGCCGCCGCCGTGAACGTGAACACCCAGTCGACCTTCCTCGAGATCCGTCGTCGAAGCGTGCGGGGCGCTCATCAGCCAACGTTCGCTGCGGACTGAGAACAGGATCTGCACAAGAGGGGCGCGAAGCAGCCGCTCCGGTGGGATCGAAGGCCTCCCCATCGTCGAGTAAAGCTCCGAGAACCCCGCCGAGATCGACTCCAAGGCCCGATCCACCACGGTCCGCATCGGTCGAAGCGGATGATCCGAAGGGATCCGGCCCTCAGACGTAGAAGCGGTACTCGCTCATGGGATGTGAGTCGACTTTCTCGACCGAGAGGAAGGCGTCGCAGCTCTGCATCATGGATTCGAGGTGTCGGCGGTATTTTTCAGGATCGCCGACCGCGTCGTAGAAAGCCTCGGGATTCTCGAGGGCTTCGAGCGGAAATCCCTCTTCGACGATTCCGCCCCAGGGCGGCGCGCCTTCGGTCAGCGGGCGAACGATCTCGTTGCGCACGTAGGAGAATGTGCTCTGTGTCTCGACCGCGACATCGCGATGCACGCTCTCCCAGATTCCGACGAATCGGGCCTGCGAGACGCCCTCTTTCGCTTCGATGCAGCCCACCAGGCTGAAACCAGGCATGCGCTTTCCGACTCCCCCTTTGGGCGTTTCGGTCCTGAGCGGATGAGACTCGACGACGAGGTACCCGGCCATCCGATCGCAGACCGCCGAGAGGACGGCTTCGGCCGGCGCCCGATCCTGACAGCACTCGATCCAGAAACTCACGAACGCATCCGGAGCGAGCGCCCCCAGATGAAGCCGCGCACCGGCGGCGACGTCGGCATCGGTCACACTGATCTTGAGCTGCATCGCCCCATTCTGCGCCAGCGCTTCGGGAAGATTTTCGAGCAGCCGGTCGCGAAAGGCATCGGCGCCGAAATCGGGAGCGTCGTTCCAAAGGAGATAGGATAGCTTTTCCATGCACCAAAACGTATGGAAGACGGCCGAGGAAGTCAGGTCGAACCCCGGCGGCGAACTCCGGGGCGAATCATGCGGAGGCGCCAGCCGCTGAGCGGGCGATCAGGCGGGGCTGGCCGCCGCCAGCGATTCCATCTACGCGGCACCCTCCTCCCGAATCAGATCGAGCAATTTATCCTCGATCGCGAGCGCCTCGCGGGCGTGTTCGAGTGTCTTGGCACCGGTGCGGTCGACGGAGGTAGGGCGCCAACGCAATCCGCCTCGTCCTCGGGCATGGCGTCGAGATCCGCTCCCGCCGCCGCGGTCGACCGGCCTGCGACAAGGCCTCGCCGGTGCGCAACCGGGAAGGCCGTCGACGCAACCCTCCACCCCGGCTGCTCGAGCGTTAGGTCACGTTCTGAGCCATCTCCTCGACCGTCGACGTCGCAAGGATGTTCATGTCCTTGTCGAGCATTTCGAAGAGCTTTCCGTCCGCCGCGTGCAGCGCGAAAAAGACGGTCGCTCCTTCGGGTCCGCCGTGCTCCATATGGGCGTTGCCGGGCGGAGAACTCGCATAGGTCCCGGCCGTGCGCACCTTCTTCGGCCCCTCCGAGCCGTCCGGAAGGATGTCGGTGAGATGCTGCTCCCCTTCGAGAACCAGGACCGTGGTATCGGCGACGTGTCGATGAAAATGGCAATAGGAATTCGGCGGCCATTTCACGATCAGGTCGAGTCGCCCCAGTTCGGGGTCCGCGTGGAGGATGGCCATCTTGTAATCACACGGGTACCAGGCCTCGGGGTCCTGAATATGGGTCCAATCGATATGCTCACTGTCGAAATTGTATTTCGGTTCCATCGTGCCTCCAAGTTGGGTTGGATCCTAGCCGCTTCGATGCAGAACCGAAGACCCTGATCATCCGAGCGATCCCGGCGGCAATGTGCAGCCCGATACCAGGCGCCTCGACTCCTCGAAGTGTTTGCGCGCCTCCGCGAAGCGCCCCAGCTGCCCCAGCGAAAGCGCGTACGCGCAATGCGTCTGACCATCCTTCGCATCGATCGCCAGTGCACGCTCCAGCTCGCGAATCGCCCTCTCGAAGCGCCCGATCCCGTTGAACGCGATGCCGAGGTTGCGGTGGGGTTCCGCCAGCTCGGGCTCTATCTCGACCGCCCGCGACAGGTGCTCGATGGCCTTGCGGGGCTGTCGCGTAGACCAGAGAAGAACGCCGAGATTATTGTGGGCCTTGGCATAATTCGGATCCGACTCGAGCGCCCGGCCATAATGCCGCTTCGCCTCCTCGACCCGACCGGACCGCCAGAACATCTCCCCCAGATTCAGGTGCAGGAGGGGGAAATCCGGAGTGTGGACCAGCATATGCTCGTAAAGCGTCTCAGTGTCGCGCCAATGGGTGATCTGATCGCGCGTCGCGAGCGCCTCCGTCACCGCCAGAACAGTGACGACCGCGACCAGGCTGGCTCTCGCGACGGCACCCCCGCGGCCCGGGGAATCCCAGGCTCGGGCCGCCACCCAGACGGCGACCATTGCGAGACCGATGCCCGGCAGATAGACATATTTGTCCGAGGCGGTGACCCAGCTATAACGCAGCCCGCCGAGTGTGGGTGCCAGCGCCAACACGAAGAAGAGTCCGCCCGCGAGAGGCGCCCGCATCCCGCGCACGGCGAGCCAGAGCGTCGCCACAACGAGCGCGAGGAACGTCGCGAGCCCCTTGGCGACGGTCGGGTTTCCCAGGGACAGGGGATCTGGGAGCAGGTACACGGAGGTGAGATCGACGGGCCAGACGACCTTTGTCAGGTAGAAGACGACGAGATGACACGCTGTCAGCAGGCTCGCGAATATCCCCTCGCCGGCGACCTCGATCCCCACGGTCCTCTGATGGGAGACCAGGGTGACGACCGCGAACGACGCCGACATGAGAAAGAAGGGAATCTTTTCGACCAGCGCATTTCGGCCGAGGCGTCGCAGCGGCCAGCCATCGAAGGTCAGCATCAGTACCGGCAGCACCACCGCGGTCGGCTTCGACAGACATGCGAAGAAGCAGGCCATCAGCGCGACCCAACGCCAGCGGGGCAAAGTGCCCATCGCAAAGCGCAGATAAGCCAGCAGTCCGACGAGACCGAAAAAGGTTGCGAGCAGCGTCTTGCGTTCTGCGATCCAGGCGATCGGCTCGACGCTCAGCGGATGCAAGCCGAAGAGCAGACCGATCAGCATCGCCGGAATCAGCAGGCCAGACAAAACGTAGAGGAGTACCGCCAGGGCCATCGTGTTCAGGACGTGCAAGCCGAGATTCGACCGGTGGAACTGCGTCAGATCATCCGGCCGCCCACCGAGCGCATAGTCGAGCATCAGTGAAATCATGGTGAGCGGTGCGTAATAGCCGCTCACGGTCGACGGCTCGAGCACCTCGGTGGCAAAGCGTGCAACGGAATCCCAGCTCGGATTCTGGACCAGGACATTCCCGGTCAGGAACTCGTCATCATCGAAGGATTGCGCCTGGGCGGAAAGCACCGATGAATGGACGAAGGCCGTCAAGGCACCAGTCAGAAAAAGGCCCAGAACGAGGGCAGCCAAGCCACCCGGCACGAATCCCCGGAACGAACCACCGGCCTCTGATTCATCGGATCGCGAGTGGGAAGGAGGTTTCGCCATCACGCCCTTGGCCTGCCGACCCGGACCCGATGGCGTCGGATCGAGGGCCGATCGATCCTCTCCTCCACTCGCCCGACAAGCGTCTCATCCGGCCCGAGTCGAGAGCGTTGCATCCGGTCCAATCCGCTCCCCCGTCGACCCGACACGAGTCGGCCAGCGTCCGAACGGAATCCGAGGGCAGAACCGGCCCTAGCCCCCGATCTGATACGAGGGCAAGTTACCCAACAATCCCGGACACTTCGAGCGCTTGGTGGAATGATGCGCTCTGTGGGGCTGGAGTCACCGCGAACCACCCACCCACCCCCCAGCGTGAGATCGCCCTCCGAAAGGGTGACCACGGCGATCACGCATATCGCATGACAATGACTCGTATCGGTGGGGCGGAAAACGGGGCTCATTCTTCCTACTCCCCGCGCAAACGGCGGTAAGGGGTAGGCAGCTGCCCGTCACTCGTAGCGATGGTGGGAGGGAGCGACGGGGCGCTCAGTTCCCCATCCGTGCGCAGACTGCACGTGATGACCCGGGCCCTGCTTCTCGTAGCGGTGGGTATGCACGGCCCATCGTCCGACCCGGTTCGGGAGTCTGCGCATGCCGTGTCGTCGGCAGACCCGATAGAGCGTCGCATCCGAGGTCTTGGTGTCGTGGTAGCGCTCCAGGTGCCAGACCGATCTGAATCGGCCCCATGTGACAGGC
>PBFW01000039.1 GCA_002719955.1 Deltaproteobacteria bacterium
ATGCCCCGGATGCCCCGGATGCCCCCGACGCAGGATGAGTCAACCGCCGCGACCCTCGGTTCGGCTCTCCACGGCTCCAGGGCGTTCGAGCGAGAGACTCTCGGATTCGATCTCCGAATAGCGGAAAGGTGCGAGCTGCTGTTGCCACCAGCCATTGGGAAATGCCTCGAGCCCGGCAATTCCTACGTCATGAGGCGCTTCGATCTCCCGAGGCAGGTATCGGGTTCGGAATAACGTGTCCCAGAAGATGAAGGTATCGCCGTAGTTGTGATCGGCCTCCACGCGGAGAGCGGAATGATGCCAGCGGTGAAGCTCACCGATACTGAAGATCCAGGCGAAGGGGCCGAGTGCGAAGTCGATATTGGCATGTTGGAAGAGTCCCCCCACGCGGCTGAAGACCATCCAATAGGCAAGCACCTCGGGCGGTGCACCCAGAATCGCAAGGGGCATCGAGCTGATGAATCCCCGAAAGACGTGCTCTCCGGGATGCGCGCGAATCCCGTTCAGCCAGTAGACGCGTTTCGAGCTGTGGTGGATCGAATGGAAGCGCCACAGGAACGCGTTCTCGTGCATCCAGCGATGCGACCCATAGGCGAAGAGCTCGGCTGCGGCGCAAGCGAGCAGAATCTGGAGGGGAAGTGGCCATGCGGAGGGCCAGACGGGGTGGCCGACGGCTCGTTGCAGTTCGGTCGCGAGCACGAGATGGAGACCGCCCCAGAGAGCGGTCAGGCTGCCGGCAACCACGAGATTCGTCGGGAAGTAGATCATATCGGTCAGGAGATCGTGGTGTGACCGATTCCAATCCGGATGCCGAGGAAGAAGCCGCTCGAGCAGAGCGACCAGCGGCATCAGCCCGAACCAGATCAAGATCACGGCTTCCGGCGCGGCCCCCTCAGCCATGATTTCCCGGGCCGCAAGGAGAGAAGCGACGAGCGTGACGGGAAAGATCAAGTGACGAACGACGTTGTGCATCATCTACTCCGAGAGCCACCCAAAAGCGAAATCGACGGACTCACGTGCAGTTTCCTCCTTCCCCTTCTCGGCGGCCGGGGACGGCGTCGGTGAGGCTCCGTTGAAAGGCCTGGGCGACGACCTCATTGCGCCCGAAAACGACCTCGGGAAGCGCGCCGGAATCGAGGCCACGTTGGATCGTCTCCTGCAAGACGAAATCCTCGGCACCGGCGATTCGCATCTGGCCATCGAAAGCATTCGCCAGGCGCTTCCGGGTTCCCGTCGCTTCGACCGACTCCGCGCAATAGAGACTCGTCACGACTTCGGATCGATTCGGCACCGGCGAATAGAAACGCCACAACAACAAATAGTTCCGCGTATAGGAAATCAGCGCATTGGGCGCGATGAACCATTGGATCGTTGCGTGATCAGCCAAGCGCCATTCGGCTTCGGGCAGAGTCGCGAGGTCGACGAGTGTTCGGCGCGCCACCGGGAATCGGACATTTCCGCGCCACGCGTCATAGACCATCGGATGGGAAAAATACCAGGGATGGACGGATTCGCGGTGCAGCGAAAAGACGTGATAGGACTCCAGAAAGGTTGCCAGGAGCAGCTTCCAATTGCATTCCCACTCGGTTTCGCGCGTCTCGAAATGATGATAGTTGGGCAGATCGATCGCACGAAGATCAGGACCCACTCCACACAACGCCTCCACTGCGTCGATTGGATCTTCGCCTTCGATCCGAACGAGAACCACGCCCGCCTCTTCCGCGCATGCCAGCCGTCGAAGCCCCCATTCCGCGCGCTCGATCGAATCGAATCCCGCTTCGCCTTCGGGAATCGCCACGAGCTCACCCGAGGTCGAATAGGCCCACGAATGGAAGGGGCATCGGAAATGCCCCCCTTCCACGCGGCCACGCCCCTCGGCGACAGGTCCCCCACGATGGCGGCAGAGGTTGACGAAGGCTCCGACCCGATCGGCGGCTTCCCGAACGACGACGACGGGAACGCCCCCGATCGAGAGCGTGAAGAAATCGCCCACATCGCGGAGTTCACAGGAAAAACACGCGACGACAGGACGGCGGCGAAACACGAAATCGCGCTCTCGTGCGCAGTGCTCGGCGCTCGTATAGAGAGAAGAAGAAAGGCGCAGTTCCGAGGGAGCGAGATCGGTGGTTCCCGCTTCCAGATGAGCGAGGAAGCGCCGGATCCAATCGAGCTCTGCTTCGCGTTCCATGCCTCTGCGTGCTCCTCTCGAAAAGGGTACACAAGAGCGCGAGCGCCGGTGACCCGAGCCCCGGCTACGATTCTGGTTCGCCCGGCGTCGAGCGACTAGGCTTCGGCCCGGCAGGACCCGCCTTCGGAGGAGACCCGGCGTGAATCGGCGCGATTTTCTCACCACGAGTGCAAGTGTGATGGTCGGCACCGCGCTCTCCGGCTGTGCGAGCTTCGGTGGCTCTTCGGGCGTCCCCGGTGACGGCGATTTTCTGGGAGTCGACGCAACCGATCTCGCAACGCTTATTCGGCGCGGCGACGTCACTCCGAGCGAACTCCTCGAGTGGTCGATCTTGCGCGCCGAAGCGGTGAATCCAAAATTGAACGCGCTCGTCATCGAGCATTTCGACCACGCGCGGGATCGAGCGGCGAAGGGTCGCCTTCCGAAGGGACCCTTTCGCGGCGTTCCCTTTCTCCTGAAAGATCTCGGAATCACGCTCGAAGGGACGGTCACCTCCCACGGCTCCCGCTTCTTCAAGGGCGCCGTCGCGACCGGAACGAGCACGCTTGTAGAGCGCTATGAAGCAGCCGGCCTCGTGATCTTCGGCAAGACCGCAAGCCCCGAGTTCGGTTCGAGTTCGTCCACCGAGTCCCTCGCCTGGGGCGAGACGCATAACCCCTGGCAGACCGAATACAGCTCCGGCGGTTCGTCTGGCGGATCAGCGGCGCTCGTCGCAGCGGGCGTCGTGCCCATTGCGCATGCCAGCGATGGAGGAGGATCGATCCGGATCCCGGCTTCGTGTTGCGGACTCTTCGGCCTCAAACCGACCCGCGGGCTCACGCCCACGGGTCCGAATTTCTTCGACAAGAACGCGGGGCTCTCGATCAACCATGCGGTCTCCCGAACAGTACGCGACAGTGCCGCCCTGCTCGACGCAACGGCGGGGCCAGCGCCTTTTGATCCCTATCTCGCGCCGGCACCGGAGCGCGCCTATCTCGACGAGGTCGGGCGCGACCCGGGATCATTGCTGATCGGAATCCAGCGACGCGCGACCCTCCCCACCGAGACCCACCCGGACTGCCTGCGGGCCCTCGATGAAACCGCACATCTCTGCGAATCCCTCGGCCATCGGCTCGAGGAGATCGAACCTCCTCCGCTGCCGGGTGCCGAACTCTGGTACACCTTCGGTGTGATGCGGGGAACCTCGATCGCCATGCTCGTCCAGGCCCGAGAACGCGAACTCGGGCGCAAAGCGACACCCGACGATCTCGAACCCCAGAACTGGTCCGAATATCAACGAGCGCTTGGCTATTCGGCGATCGATCACGAAACCCAGCGCCAGCTCGTCTATCGATGGGCGCGAGATGTCGTCGCCCACCAGTCGCGCTTCGCCGCCGTGTTGTCGCCCACCTTGGCCGGCCCGCCCCCAAAGCTGGGCGTGCTCGACCCGGCCCACCCGGACGAGACCTTTGCAAACGCCGCGATGTCGATGACGGGTTTCACCATGGCCTACAACCTCTCGGGACAGCCCGCGATGAGCGTGCCGCTCGACGTGAACGAAGGGGGGCTTCCCATCGGATCGATGTTCGCGGGACGTCTCGGCGGAGAGGGCGTGCTGCTACGCCTGGCCGCCCAGCTCGAGGAGGCGAAGCCGTGGCGGGCACGCTGGCCGGCTCTCGTCTGAGCGAATGGCGAGCCTAACGAATTCGCCCCTGAATCGTCTCATCGGTCATCGGCGTCCAACCTCCTCCCATGAGGTGATTTCCGGCATCGACATCCAGGATCTGTCCCGTGATCTGACGCGCATCGTTCGAAAGGAGGAAGGCGCAAGCATTCGCGATATCCTCAGCCTCGGTAATCCGGCCTAGCAAGAGATTCTGCGCGGCAGCTCGACCATTGTCCGGCTCCCATATTTCCCGCGTCCCGGAGGTCCGCGTCAGCCCGGGTGCGACGGCGTTGACGCGCACCCCCAGCGGAGCCAGATCACGGGCGAGGGTCTTCGTGATCGCATTGAGCGCCGATTTTGCCGCGGCGTAGGCGATCATTTTGGGGGTGGTCTTGTGGACGGTGCCACTCGAGACATTCACGACCGCTCCGCCTCCATCCGCCAGACCCCCTTCGATCGCGGCCTGAACGAGAGCGAGTGCACTCCAGGTATTCAACTCGATCGTCCCCATGAGCTCTTCCCGCTCCATCTCGCGTGGCGAACCCAGGAAACGATTCCCGCCCACCGTGTTGACGACGAAATCCAGCCGACCGAATTCATCGTGAGCAGCGGCGACGAGTCGCCTCGCCGTCTGCTCATCCTCGGTCGAACCCACGACCGAAGCCACCGAGAATCCCGCTTCCCGCAAGGCGCGTTCGGCTTCGTGAAGCGGCTCCGCGTTGCGCCCGTTGATGACGATCGCGGCGCCCTCGCGGGCCAGACGCGTAGCCGTCGCGCGTCCGATGCTCGGGTCCAGGGACGCCCCCGTCACGATGCCGACCAACCCCTCGAAACGAGTGTCCGCTTCCTGATGAGCCATGTCTCGAACTCCCTCATGACGATGCTTGTGGCGTGCGCCGCGTGACAGCCAGCGGACCTAGGCTATCAGACCGATTCGACTCTGCGGGGTCGCCACGCACCGGGCGGGAAGCCTCGCGGCCAACGATACCCCAGCCGGCCGCCCGCCCGATATCTCCACCTGCCCCCCCTGGCCAAGAACGGATCGACTGGTGCATGCTCGGGGCATGAAATACCAAGTCGTGACCACGGAAGCGCCCCTCGGTGAGGGGCCTGTCTGGTGCCCGGACGGCACCCTCGTCATCTCCCACCTGTCGCCAGGAAGCCTCCGTCGGATCCAACCCGAGAGTGGGAAATCCGAGATCGTCGTATCGGTCCTGGGCGGCTGCAATAGCGCCCAACTCGCAGCCGATGGTGGATTCATCATCGCCAACAACGGCGGAATCGATTTTACGGGCTTCGCCGATGCACTCGGTCTCGATGTCGAGAAGGTCGCCTACAACCCCGGACCGCCAGGCCTGCAACGCGTCTTTCCCGACGGCGACGTCATCACCCTCGCCCAGGAGGGTCTCCAGGCGCCCAACGACCTGATCGTCGCCCCCAACGGCCTGATCTATTTCACCGACCCACCGCCTCATGGTGGCACCCAGACCGAAGGCGGCGAGGGACGCTTCTGGAGTTATTCGATCGATGCCGGCCTGCACCAGATCGCCAGTGGCTTCGACTTCGACAATGGCGTCGCTCTCTCGCCCGAGGGTCGTCTCCTGATCGTCGAAGCGCGGGGACTCATGTGGATCGATCCCGCGAGTGGCGAGCAGGAATGGTGGATCGAGCAGCTGCCGGGAGAATCTCCCGGCGACGGCTTCGCCTTCGACGTCGACGGCCGCCTCTATTGTGCCTGCCCGATGGATCATTGCATTCGCATCTTCGATCCCGACGGCCAAGAGGTGGATCGGGTCGATCTGGGCAAAAATGCCTACCCCACGAATCTCTGTTTCGGCGGGGCCGATCGACGAACGCTCTTCACGACGGAGCTGGCCCCGGGCCGGGTCTGTGCAATCGAAGGAGTCCCGACGCCGGGCCTGGAACTGAATCCCTGGCCGATTCCTTAGGCGGGTCGGCGCCTGCAGAAGGGCCGCCCATCCGGAAACCGGGCGGCGGGAAGCGCACTCGTTGGCAGACTGCGGGATGGCACCGCCGGGTATCTTCTCGGCCCCGGGACATGCGGTAGACCCCCCGACGCCTTCTTCGACGACTCTGGATTGGCCTCTCGCGCGGTCCACTAGAAGACCGAATACCCACCATCGATTCGAATCGAATCGCCCGTGTGGTAGCGAGAGGCCTCGGAAGCCAGATAGATGGCGATCCCCTCGAGATCCCGCGGTTCACCGAATCGCCGCGCGGGTGTCCGCGCAAGGAGCACGTTCGAAGTCTTCTCGTCATCGACGATGGGCTCGAGCACTTCCGTCGAGATCCAGCCCGGCTGGATCGAATTGACCTGAATGTCGTGGCGGGCAAGCTCCACCGCATAGGATCGAACCAGAGCGCCGATCGCCCCCTTGCTCGCCGCGTAATTCAGTTGCTTGGGCGCGCCGAAGAGTTCGACCATCGATGACACTGCGATCAACTTTCCGCTGCCCCCGCGTTCGATCATATGCTTGGCGATCTCGCGAAACGTGAGAAAGGTGCCGTCGAGATTCGTCGACAGGACTCGCTGCCAGCGCTCGAGGCTCAGCTCGATCGGATCGTGGTAGACACCGAAGCCGGCGTTGGCGATCCCGACATCGATCCGGCCGAATTGCTCGATCGTTCGCGCACATGCCTCGACGACCGAGTCCTCGCTCGAAACGTCACACCGCACGGATCCCGCGCGCCCGCCCAGAGCTGCGATCGCCTCGACCGCCTGCGCGTTCTTCGATTCGTCCCGCGACCAGACCGAGACGGTGGCCCCGGCACGGGCGAGACCAAGCGCCATGGCCAAACCGATGCCACGGTTGCCCCCGGTGACGACCGCGACGCGGCCCTCGAGATCGAAGATCGAAGGAATTCTCTCACTCATCGCGAAAGCCCACGTCCAGCGTGATGGATTCCCATTCTTCCATCGAGGCCTCAAGATCCGCGAGCTTCGCACGAACCGCCCCAAGCACGTCTGCACCGAGCAACAGGCGAAGGGGGGGCGATTCCAGATGACTCAACATCACAACGGCTTCTCCGATCTTGCGCGGATCGCCCGGCTCGTTGCCCACGGAGGCACGAAAGAGGCCTCGCCGAACACCGATCGTCGCCTGGTAATCAGGGATCGTCGGTTTCGATTGGTGCATCGAACGACTCGCCCAATCCGTGCGAAAAATCCCGGGCTCGACCACGCTCACTCGCAGGCCGAGGGGCGCCAATTCTTTCGACAGCCCTTCGGAAAGCGATTCGAGCGCGAATTTGGACGCGCTGTAATAGACGTTTCCGGGATTCGAGATGAATCCGGTCATCGACGAAATATTGATGATATAGCCGTCCTTGCGCGCACGCATTCCGGGAAGCACGGCCTTGATCATCGCGATCGCCCCGAAGAAATTCGTGTCGAACATCTTGCGGACGTCCTCGTCGACCCCCTCTTCCACCGCACCCACATAACCATAACCCGCGTTGTTGACGAGCACGTCGATCCGGCCGAAGGCCGATTCCGTAGCGGCGACTGCGGCATCGATCTCTGCCTGGTCCGTCACGTCGAGGGCGAGCGCAATCCCCTGGCCGGGAAAGGCCTCGACGAGATCCGTGACGGCCTCGGGCTTGCGCGCGGTGATGGCGACACGTTCTTCTGCTTCCAGGGCGGCCCGCGCGATTTCCCGGCCGATTCCCGTCGAACAGCCCGTGATCAGCCAGACCGTTGAATCCTGATCCCGTTCGGACATGTCTTCCTTCTCGCGCTCGTGGACTCGAAGAGCACGGCTCACTCTTCCGGTGGAAAACCGAGATTCACCATATCGTCGTGGGTCGAGCCGAGAATATTCAACCGAGTCGCCGACATCACGTCGGACATCACCTTCTCGACGGATTTGATCTCGAGATCGATCGGCGCCGCATCCGTCACGGCGTAGACGGCCCGGGAAAATTTCCCCGCGCCCGCCGAAAAGACCTCCCCCGAAATCTGACACCGCTCGTGGACGAGGTGGCCGACGAGGGGTGAAACCTTCTCCGGCCCGAAATCATCTCTCAACCTCGTTTTGAAGTCGCTTTCGGGAAGCTGGTCGGTCAGCCGTGAAAACGCCGCCGGCAGGAGTAGGTTGACGTTGATATCGTGTTCACGTCCGAAGATCGCAACCGCCTTCGTGAGCCCCCAGAGCCCGGCCTTCGTCGAAGCGTAGGATGCGATCGGATTCCCGAAACAAGCCGCGGACCCCGTATTCAGGATCCGACCGCGTTTCTGCTCGACCATCTGAGGCCATGCCGCCTTCATCGAGTGGAGACAACCCATCAGCGTCAAATCGAAATGCCGCTGCATCTCTTCCGCGTCGACCTCGGGGAAGAACTGCGCGCTCGCGATCCCCGCATTGTTGATCAGGATATCGAGTCGGCCCCACTCCTGAAGCGCTTGATCGACCATTCCCTGGGCCGCCGAAGCCTCGCAGACGCTGTCGTGATTGCTGATCGCCTGGCCGCCCTCCGCCCGAATCTTCTCGGCGGCACGTTCTGCCGTCCCGCCATCGATTCCCTGGGCTTCGAGGCCGAGCGTGCCCCCGCCGAGGTCGTTGACAAGCACCTTGGCGCCCCGCCCGGCAAGATACGAAGCGTGACAGAACCCGAGGCCGTTCCCGGCACCCGTGATGATCGCGACCTTGTCCTCGAATTCGTTCGCCATGACTCGTCGACCCGCTTTCTATTCCGAGGCCAGAATCATCACCCGCCACAGAGTCGCGGCGCCAACGCTTCCAGCAACTCGAGATCCGGCTTGCTCGGATCCGTGGTGCCCAGCGGCTGGATGCAGACATGGGTCGCTCCAGCATCGAGATGATCCTGGATGCGCCGCTCGATGGCCTCAAGATCACCCCAGGCTACGACCGCGTCGACGACCCGATCGTTGCCTCCGTCATCGAGTTCATTCTCTTCGAAACCCGCTCGCATGAGGTTGCGCCGATAGTTGGGCATCGTCAGCGGCCCGGCCATGGCCACCCGCGCGCGGGCTCGTGCCTTCTCGGGATCCGTCTCGAAGAGCACCTTCTGCTCGGGGCAGAGCCACGGCTTCGGCCCGAGGATGTCACGCGTACGCCTCGTATTCTCCGGCGGTGCAAAATAGGGATGTACCCCCAACGTCCGCTCCCCGGCGAGCTTGACCATCAAAGGGCCGAGTGCGGCGAGCACGATCGGCGGATCGCCCTCGAGTTCGGGTCCCCACCACATCGAATTCTCCATCGCGTCGAGGTAGGCACGCATGCTCGGAACCGGCTTGGGGTAAACGCGCTGGAACACCGATTCGATCATGGTCGAATGCGAGACGCCGAGACCGAGGAGGAAGCGCCCCCCCGATTGATCGTGAAGTTCCTTCTGGGCGCAAGCGGTCGCCTGAGCCTCACGAAGGTGGATATTGACCACTCCCGTGCCGATGACGAGCGTCGAAGTATGCGAGAAGAGATAGCTCGCGTGGGCGAAAGGATCCCTTCCGAACGCATCAGGAATCCACAACGCCCCATATCCGAGCCCTTCCACGCGTTTCGCGAAATCGCCGGCCTCGCCGATCGCCATCCCATCCGTCCGCGTCCACACGCCCACTCGCCCGATATCCATCGCGCACCTCCTTAGGACCCTTGACCGTAGCGGGTTCGGGGGACTCGGGAACCAGATCAACCGCCGCGGAATTCCCTTTCTCGGTTCATTGATCGAACTCCGGGAGGACATATTTGCCCATCAATTCGATCGTCTGCATGCAGTCCTCGTGAGAGATGTTCCACGGATTGATCAAACAGAGAAGCAGATCGACTCCCGCCGCCTCGTATTCCTTGGCAGCGCGCGTCACCTCGTCAGGATCTCCGCAGAGAACCGCTTTCGCGTCGTGGAGATAGTCGAAGGTGAGCTGGTCGTGCAGACCGGAATCGACGACCTTCAGCTGCTCCTCCAGGTAGTCATAGGTCCCGAGTTCCTGCTTCATCTCTTCGAGCCATGCAGCAACCGAGGTCACGAGTTCGATCGAGCGTTTCGGATACCACTCGAAAGACGGTTTCGAGATCTCGTAGGACGCCTGTCTGGTCGGAGCGCAGTTGACCATCGTGAAGGCGGCCGCCTGAGTGTTGATCGTCGCACCGACGGGGTTCGTGCAGCTTTCCAACGCCTTGCGGTAAATGTTGACCCGACGCGCTACATCGTCGGGTGGTGTGCCGACGGAGAAGGAGCAGAGGCCCAGGCCGAGTTCGCCCATCATCTTGTGACCGGGATCGCTGCCCGTCGCGGCGAACATCGGCGGATGCGGATCCTGGTAGGGTTTCGGAACGACTCGACGCTTCGGAACCTGCCAATGCTCGCCCTGCAATTCGTGGTGCTCATGGGTCCAAGACCCGACGATATGATCGAGTGACTCACGCCACATACCACGGGTCTGGTCCGGGTCGATCCCGAAGCCTTCGAGCTCGAGCCGGGTCGAGGAACGCCCGGTGCCAAAATCGACGCGCCCCCTGGAGAGATGATCGAGCGTCGCGGCGGACTCAGCCGAACGCACCGGATGATTATAACCCTTGGGCGAGAGGCGAACGCCGTAACCGATCCGGATATTCTGCGTGCGCGCTGCGATCGCGCCATAGAGCACCTCGGGATTCGAACAATGCGAGAACTCCTCCAGGAAATGATGCTCGACGGTCCAGAATCCGTGCCAGCCCATCTCGTCGGCAAAGATGGCCTGCTCGAGCGTGTTCTGAAATGCGGCGTTCTCGTTCTCCCGCGTGAGGGGAGCGGGAACCGGAATCTCGTAGAAAAGAGCGAATTTCATCGGGCGTCTCCGTCGTGGGATGGGGGATTTCGGCAGCCCAACCGACGATTGCATAGATCCCGGCGAGCGTCCGCCCCTGCAAGTCGATGACGCCGAGCCCACCAATCAATGGGAGCATCGGAGTCGCTCTCGTGGACGATGTCGCCCACAGACGAAGCCCGACTGGCAAGGGCGCCTGTCCTTCAGCCCCTTTTCGTTTGGTCCGTCGGATCATGGAGGGTCCGCAACCCATCCGTCCCGCTAGTGAGATCACTCGGCCGCTTTCCCGCCCAGCGCCGAAAGGCCTTGTGAAAAGCCGACGTGTCCGAGAATCCCAGCGAGTAGGCCACCTCGCCGACCGATGAACCGGGTCGCGTCAGATCCCAGCGCACTCCGTCGAACAACACCTGGTCGCTGACACCGCAATCGCTCAGTCGGCGACGCAGCGTTCGACTGCTGAGCCAAAGAGCCCGCGCGACGCCTTCGGCGCTCGTATCGCCGATCGACAAGGAACCCGCGATCTGTCCCCGGGCCGCCTCGGCAAAACTCGAAACCCTCAGTGTGCGCGCGAGCGCTTCGACCGCCTGACGCTCGAGAAGAGAACACAGAACCGCGTCGGAACGGGGCAGCGGACGGTCGAGATCCGACGCCGATCCAACGACCGCGTCAAAAGGTGCGGCGAAGCGGATATCGGCGACGAAACCTCCCACGGCGCCCGACTCGTCAAGACATTCGATCGCCACCAGATGGATGGGAGCCTCTGCTCACGGAACCAAGCGACGACGTTCGCGCGACTCTCGGTATCGGCCCACCGCCTGGCTACACGCGCTATGTCCGGAAGCCTTCCGGGCTCGGCCTCGTTAAAGAGGAGGTCAGCCAGTGTTGACCGCGATCCTCGGATTCTTCGCCGGCCTTTCAGCCTTTTTCCTGGGACGGTCGCGCAGATGCCCCTGATCAGATCGACCCGGTCTCGTAGGCCTCGGGATTGAACTCGGCGATCATCTGCTTGAAGGCCGTCATATTCTTCGGCCACTGGGTGACGACGCGGCCGCTCGCAGCACGGTAATAGCCGGTGCAGCCATCCATCCAAGGCTCGACCGCTTCGATGTCCTTCTGCATCTGAACGTTGTACTCGGCCTGCAGATCGCCCTTGACATCGATCCACGCCAGGTTTTCGTCCACCATCCGCTCTAGATGCTTGATGATATGATCCACCTGCCATTCGATCATCGTGATCAGTGATCCCTGGTTCGTATTCGGGCCGTAGAGCATGAAGAGATTCGGGAAGCCGGCGGTCGTCATCCCCATATAGGCCTGTGCCCCGTCTTTCCAGGCGTCTTCGAGGTCGAGTCCGTTGCGGCCGATCACGTCGATCGCCGTCAGGAATTCGATCGACGAGAAGCCCGTTGCCAGAACGAGTGTGTCGATCTTTCGTTCCTGACCATCATCCGTGACGACCGAATCCGCGGTGATCCGTTCGATCCCCTCGGTGACCAATTCGAGATTCGGTCGGTTGTAGGCGACATAATAGTCGTTCGAAAAGAGCGGGCGTTTGCATCCCCACATATGCGTGGGCACGAGCTTTTCACGAACTTCGGGATTCTCGACGACTTCGATGGCCTCTCGAACGGTCGCTTCCATATCCTCGCGGACGGCGCCGTCGTAGAAAGCCTGTCCGCTCTCGATCCCCTCGAAGATTCCGTCACGAACTTCCTGGGCGGCATTCGGATCCTTCCGGAAATGCTCCAACTCTTCTTCCGTGTACGGAGTGTCTTCCTTGGGAAGCACCCAATTCGCCGAGCGCTGGAAGACATGGACCTGGCCGGCCATCTTGGCGACCTCGGGAATCAACTGGATAGCGCTCCCGGCGGCACCGATGACGCCGACCCGCTCACCCTCGAGCGAGTGCTCCTGGTCCCATCGCGACGAGTGGAAGAGCGTGCCCTCGAAGGTTTCGAGCCCTTCGATCTCCGGAATGACAATCGAATTGAACATGCCGATCGCACTGACGACGATATCGGCCTCGACCTTCTCGCCAGAATCGAGGCGAAGGATCCATTTGGCCCGTTCATCGCTCCACGCCGCGGACGCCACGCCGTCGTCAAAACGGCAGAAAGGAAGCATTCCGTATTTGTCAGCCACCCCCTCCAAATATTCGAGGATCTCGGGCTGCGTCGCGTAGGGCCGCTTCCAGTCGGGTTTGATCTCGAAGGAGAAGGAATAGAGATGAGACGGAATGTCGCAAGCGCATCCCGGGTAGCGGTTGAAATTCCAGGTCCCACCGACCTGCGGGCTGCGTTCGAGAATCACGAAATTCTCGAAGCCCGCCTCGCGGAGCTTGATCCCCATGCAGAGGCCACCGGGTCCCGCGCCCATGATGGCAATCCTGGGATCACCGCCCTCTTTTTTATTCGAAGTCATCTTTCGACTCTCCTCTTGCTCGACCCGTTTCTGTAGGCCAGTCGGCCCGCCGCTGTCAATGCCGCGAAGAGGAGCTCCGACCCTCGGATTCACACCTGGGGTAGCCTCATGGACCATTCAACCGGAGGATCGTGATGGAGACCCGCCCCTACTTCGTCCTGGGAGATCTGTTCGCCAACAGCCTCGCGGGCGTGCTCGTCGGTCTCGCCGTGGCGGCTCTCTTCGGGCCCGGCTGGAACATGATCCTCGCGATGTTTGTCGGCATGGCGCTCGGCATGGTCGTGTCCCTGCCGGTCGCCCTCCCGCTCGGTGCCCTCTTCGGAGCGATGGAGGTCATGATTCCGGTCATGACGACAGGCATGGTCACGGGAATGGTCGTCTCGATGTCTGCGACCATGGCCACCATGGCGGAGCCCCTCTCGCTGGGACGGGGGGCGGCGCTCGGCCTCTACTGCGGCCTGGGGACGCTGGCCGCCTGTTATGTCGCCAACCTCTGGATCCGTGGGAGGACGTCTCGATGGACCGCGTAACGAAGGCGAAATGGGACAAGGCCTCGGCCAATTTCGATTTGATGGCAGGCTATGGCCCCGAAAAGAGATGGGAGCCGGTCAAGCGGGCACTCTTCTCCAAGATGGCTGGGGGACGGATTCTCTTCCTCGCCATCGGCACCGGCCTGGACGTTCGCTTCTTTCCGCCCGGATGTTCCATCACGGGAATCGATATCAGCGATGGCATGATCGAGAAGGCCCGTGACCGGGTGGCTCGATACCAGGGCGAGATCGAACTCCAACAGATGGACGTCCATGAAATGCCCTACGAAGACGGAAGCTTCGATCAGGTCTTCACCTCCTGCACCTTCTGCTCCGTCCCACGCCCCGTCGAAGGATTGAAGGCCCTTCGGCGCGTCCTCAAGCCCGGTGGTGAACTCCACATGTTCGAACACACCGGAAGCAACTATTTTCCCTTCAGGCTCATGCTGAATTTCATGACGACGCTCTCCCGCCGCCTCGGGCCTGAGATGAACCGAACGACCGTAGAGAACGTCAAGGCGGCTGGATTCCAACTCGAAGAAGTCCAGCATGTCTTCATGGACGTCGTGAAGACGATCTCCGCACGCGCCTGATCACGCGCGATTCTCGCGCGACCCCCGACGAGGGGGGGTATATTCCCGATCCAAATTCGCGCGGCGGGAACCTCGTCGCCGGTACTCGGAGAACGCTACATGCGACCCAGCCAGCCCTTAGCGACCCTTGCGCGCAGACTTCTCATATTGATGCTCTTCGCAGGACTCTCGCTCGTCTCCGCCTGCAACGAGGACGCCCAGGATTCCCCGGGGAAAGCCGAATCCGCCCCCGCCCAGGCGCCCGCCGCGGAGCCGCCCGCCCCCGACCCGCTCCGAAATCCGGCCCTCGCACAGGAAAAGGCTCCAGACCATTTCCGGGTCCAACTCGACACGACCCGGGGCAAGATCATCCTCGCAGTCGAGCGAGCGTGGTCACCGATGGGGGCCGATCGTTTCTACAACCTTGTCACGATCGGATTCTTCGACGAGATCGCCGTGTTCCGCGTGATCGAGAACTTCATGGCACAGTTCGGAATCCACGGTGACCCCGGGGTCAGCCGCGTATGGCAGCGCGCCACGATCAAGGACGACCCGGTCGTCGAGTCGAATACGCGCGGCACCCTCTCCTTCGCGAAGACCGGCCGGCCCCATTCGCGAACCACGCAGATTTTCATCAACTTCAAAGACAACACGAACCTCGACGGCATGGGTTTCTCTCCCTTCGCACGGGTGGTCGAGGGGATGGATGTCGTGGACGAGATCTACAAGGTCGGCGAGGGACGCCCGCGCGGCCCAGGACCGAACCAAAATCGGATCCAGACGATGGGCAATGCCTTCCTCGAGAAGAATTTCCCGAAGCTCGACTACATCAAGGGCGCCCGGATCGTCGACTGAGCCGAACCACCCTTCGATCGATCCCAATGGGCGAACCCCGAGGAGAGCAGAATGGCCCATGGCAGAGTCGTGATTCCCGAAGCCATGCAGACGCAATACGACGATTGGCATATCGCCCCCGGCCTCCTGGTAGGGGATACCCTTTACTGCTCGGGGCAGATCGGCATCGGACCGGACGGCTCGCTTTCGAGCGATCCGGCGACACAATTCGCGCAGGCCTTCGAAACCGTCGGAAAGATCCTCGAGGCCGCCGGCGGTGGGTTTGAAGACATCGTCGAGATTTCTTCCTTCCATATCGACCTGCTCGACCACATGGAGACCTTCACCAAGACTCGCGCCCACTATATCCAGAAGCCCTATCCCGCCGAGACGGCCGTGGGCGTCGCTGAGCTCGGGATCCCCGGTGCCCTGGTCGAGATCAAGGCGACAGCGGTCCTGCAAGGCTCCCAGGAATGACTCGCCGCTACGCTGCATTCGAAGTCGAAAAGATCGGTGCCCTGGGTGCCATCGTCACCGGCCTCGAACTCAAGCAGAGCCTGGCTTCCGAAGCGCTATCCGAACTCAGGCACGCGCTCGTCTCGAACGAGGTTCTCTTCTTTCGCGACATATTCCTCGATGCCGAAGAACAGCTCGCCCTCGCCCGCCAATTCGGCGAAATCACCCTCTACCCCATCGAGAAATTCTTCGGGAGCGTCGAACCCGGCCACCAGCTCATCGTCGACGACGCCGAGAACTACCCGGGCGTGGACATGTGGCATTCGGACGTTTCGTGGCTCGAGCGACCGCCCGTAACTGCGCTGATCACCTGCCTCGAGGTGCCCGCATACGGTGGCGATACCATGTGGACCTCGACGAGCGCGGCCTACGATGCGCTTTCGCCTCGGATGCGGAGCCTGCTCGACGGGCTCGAGACCGTTCATTCCTGTCACGGAAACTTCGTCGAGATCGCCGAACGAAAATCCGGGATCAAAGGACTCGGCGAGCGGATCAAGCAGGCGTACCCCGAATTGAAACACCCCCTCGTCCGGACCCATCCAGAGAGTGGCAAGCGAAGCCTCTTCATGACCGACCGCGGCGTCATGAACCGAATTGCAGGCCTCCCGCAGGCTGAGAGCAACGCGATCCTCGGCTTCCTCGAAGCACACGTCGACCAGCCGCGATTCCAGGTCCGCTGGAAATGGGCGCCCGGTCAGCTCGCCATCTGGGACGGGCGGACCACGCTTCATCGCGGCGTCTCCGACCACTTTCCTCAGCGACGGGTGATTCGACGCTGCACCGTCGACGGGGAGGCGCCCTTTTTCGACCCCGGGCGTGCCCCCGACCCGGCCTACATCGCCTCCTAGAGGTCACGCGCGCGCGGCGCTTCCAGCCTGCGCCCGCTGCGCATCCGTGTGATGCACCCCGAAGAATCTCTTCCCAGCCCCTTCCAGGGAAGCCGAGCGGCTGCAACCATCCCGCGCGAGAAACCAAGCAAACGGGGTAGGCCTTGGAGGCTGGACTCTTCGGAATTGATTTCGCGCTTCTTCTGGGAGCTGCCCTCGCCCTCTATATGGCCTGGGCCATCGGGGCCAATGACGTCGCCAATGCGATGGGCACGAGCGTTGGATCGGGGGCGCTCACGATCGCGGGCGCTGTATTCGTGGCGGGAGTGCTCGAATTCGCCGGTGCCTTCCTCGCCGGTGGCCAGGTGACCGACACCGTCCGCAAGGGCATGCTCGATGTCACGTTAGTTCAACAGAACCCGCAACTCGTCCTCTACGGCATGCTCGCGGCGCTCGCCTCTTCTGGCACGCTCTTGATCGCTGCGACCCGCTTCGGGCTCCCCGTTTCCACGACCCACTCGATCGTGGGCGCGATCGTCGGATTCGGATCGGTCGGACTCGGCGTCGATGCCATCGCCTGGGGCAAGGTCGCCCAGATCGTCGCCTCCTGGCTGACCTCCCCTCTGATCGGTGGCGTGCTCGCCTTCCTCATCTTCAACCTGATCCGCGCCCTGATTCTGGATCGCGACGAGCCGATCCTGGAACTCGACCGGATCGGACCCCTCTTCTTTTTCTACGTCTTCTTCATCATCGGCCTCGTAACCCTGTTCAAGGGTCTCAAGAACCTGCACCTCGACCTCAATCTGCCTCAGGCGATCGGCGCTTCCCTGTTGCTGGGGGCGATTGGGGCTCTCTTCGGAAAGGTCCTCCTGCGCCGCGCCGTCCTGAAAGCGGGCGATTCCGAAAATGGAGATCAATTCCGACGCGTCGAAAGGGTTTTCGTCGTGCTGCAGATCTTGACCGCCTGCGCCGTCGCTTTCGCCCACGGCTCGAACGACGTCGCCAATTCGATCGGTCCGCTGGCCGCCGTCTACAGTATCGTCACGACCGGCGCCGCGGGCACGGAGTCCGCCGTCCAGCCCTGGATGCTGGCCGTCGGTGGCTTCGGAATCGTGGTGGGGCTCGCGACCTGGGGCTATCGCGTCATGGAGACGGTGGGCAACAAGATTACGGAGCTGACGCCGAGTCGCGGCTTCGCCGCAGAACTCGCCGCCGCCACGACGATCGTGCTCGCCTCGCATTTTGGCATTCCGGTCTCGACCACCCACATCCTGGTCGGCTCCGTTTTTGGAGTCGGCCTGGCGCGCGGAATCGGGGCACTGGACCTGCGCGTGATCGGCACGATTCTCGTATCATGGGTCGCGACGCTGCCGATCGCCGCCGTACTCTCGATCTTCTTCTTCTTCTTCTTCAAGGGGCTTCTCGGGCCCTGACGCCCGACGCAAATGCGCGCTCCGAGCGAGGTATTTCCCATGAGCTTGATCGCCAATCTCTTCGGCCGGTCCCCGATTCGCCCGATGCAGGTCCACATGAAGGCCGCCGCGGATTGCGCACGGGTCATTCCGAGCCTGCTGGAGGCGATGGCCGCCGGAGATCTGGCGGCGATCGATCGGGCCCGCACGACGATCAACGAGCTCGAACATCAGGCCGATGAACTCAAACACGAGATTCGCATCCATCTCCCCAAGCGCCTCTTCATGGCGGTCGAGCGCCACGACATGCTCGAAATCCTCGACAGCCAGGACTCGATCGCTGACGTGGCCCAGGACGTCGCCGAGATGGCCGCATTTCGCCAGATGAAGACACCGAGCGCCCTCCGAGAACCTCTCGCCGCCCTCGCAAACTCTGCACTTGCCACCTGCGGCCAGAGCGAATCCGTCGTCAACGAACTCGACGAGCTCATCGAAACCGGCTTCGGCCGACACGAGGTGGCGCGGGTCGAAGAGATGATCTCGAGACTGAACGACCTCGAGAGCGAAGCGGACGAACGCGGCGAGGAGGCATTGAAGGCCCTCTTCTCGATCGAGGACGAGATCGGCGTCGGAAGCTACTACTGGTACCAGATCATCAATTGGATCGGGGACATCGCGGACTACGCGGAACGAACGGGCAATCGAATCCGGCTCTTGATCGCGAGCTGAGGGCTCGTTTAGGCTCTCGGCCCGGGCACGCTTCGCTATCCGAGATCCGAGGGCGCCATTGGTTCGTCTACTCAAGATCGGCTCGATCATCCTCCTGGTGATTCCCTTCCTCGCCTGGGGCGGATTTCGGTTCTGGCTCGCGGAACAACCCGATGCCTTCCGCGCGAGCATCGAGGCCTTCCCCCCCCTCGAGTTCCTCGAAGTCATCTACGATCACGCTTTTCCCAGTGCCTTGCCCGATCGCGCCCAATGGGGGCGCCGGAAATATCCCGGCCGTGGACACTCACCTTGGGTCATGCGCAGCAGCCTCGATGGGCGACCGCGAATGCTCTCGATCGCGCTCGCCGAAGAACTCTGGCTCGCCTACAGCACAGAAACGGCCTCGATCCATCAGTTCTGGCGAGGCGATATCGATTTCACCGGGCCCGTCTTCGACGCCCAACACGGCTTCGAGCCGACGAGTCGCGGAATCGCCTACGCGCGACCCGGAACGCCCACCGCGTGGCGCATTCGAGACGGAAACGAATGGACGCCGGCGCGCATACGATGGCGGGGGCACGGATTCGATCCGGCGAGCGATGCCCTCTGGATTCGCTTCGAGCTTCGTGACGCGGCGGGCCGACACGTGCGGCGGGTGACCGAGTGGCCCGAGCGCCTTCTCGAGGGCGACTCGTCGCGTGTCGCCCTCGAGCGCCGATTCGAATTCACGCCGGGTCCGCCCGTGGCGCTGCTCGTCGAGCCCGAGCGCGGAACGATCGAGATCGAAGCGGGGGCCGCGATCGATGGTGGCCTGCTCTCCTTCACCGCGAACACCGCGAATATCGTCCACCGATACGAAGCCCCCACGATTCCCATCGAAGAGAATATTCCCGAAACCCTCGCCAACGACCCCTTCGCCAAACACGATTGCCACACCTGCCATCACTTCCGGGAGCGCGTCGTCGGCCCCGCATGGAGCGAAATTGCACTTCGCTATCAGGGTGCGAATCGCGACATCACGATCGGTCAGCTCGCCGCGCGCATCCGCGAGGGCAGCAGCGGGCGTTGGGGGGCGATCGAGATGATCCCGCACCCCGACCTCGACCGCTCCGAAGCAGCGCGACTCGCGAGCATCATCCTCGAAACCGAGCCCTCGGAAACGCCAATCCTCGTCGTCGACGCGGGTGGCGCCGAGGCGACCTGGACTTTCGGATCCCCGACGGAGGCCCCGCCCGACGGACTCCACCCCTCCCTCAAGTCGACTCCGATCGACCCACCCGAATTCACACCCCGCGTCGGGGGCCTGGCGTGGCTGCCGGATGGTCGACTCGGAGTCGCGACCTGGGATCGCGACGGCTCGCTCTTCGCCGTCGAAGGTTGGCAGGGGCCGAGCGAGGGTGTTCGGGTCGAGCGAATGGCCGAGGGACTCCACGAGCCCCTGGGCCTCGCCGTCGTGGACGACGCCCTCTACATCATGCAGAAGCAGGAAATCGCCCAGCTCTTCGATCATGACGGCGACGGTTGGACCGACGAGTATCGAACCATCACCCAGGGTTGGAGCGTCACCTCGAATTTCCACGAATTCGGATTCGGTCTCGTCGCACTCGACGGCGACCTCTACGGCTCCCTCTCCGTCTGTGTCCTGGTCGGGGGCAAGAGCTGCCGCGATCAGACCCCGGACCGGGGCAAGATCTTCCGGCTCACACTCGCGAGCGGCGAAATCGAATTTATCGCCAGCGGCTTGCGGACACCGAATGGCCTCGCCGCCACACCGGGCGGCGAACTCCTCGTCGCCGACAACCAGGGGGACTGGCTTCCCGCGAGCAAGCTGATCCAAGTGCGACCCGATGGTCATTACGGGTGGCGTGCCCCGGGCGAAAAACGTGATCTCGGCCCCGTCACCCCCCCCACCCTGTGGCTCCCCCAGAACGAAGTCGGCAACTCACCGACCCAACCCCTCGTCCTGACCGAGGGGCCCTACGCCGGTCATATCGTGTTCGGGGATATCTATAATGGCGGACTCAAGCGGGCCATCGTCGAGGAAGTGGGCGGCCAACTGCAGGGTGCCGCCTTCCATTTCTCGGGAGGCCTCGAGGGCCCGGTCAATCGCCTACTCGAAGCACCGGGGGGTGGGTTCATCGTCGGACAGATCGGCAGCCGCGGAAACTGGGGGGAGGGGGGCAAGGACTGGTTCGGCCTCGAGTTCGTGCAGATGGGCGACGAGGCCGCTTTCGAGGCCATGCGCGTCTCCGCCACGCCCGAAGGCTTCGAGATCCACTTCAGTCGTGCCCTGGCCCCGGATCTCGTCCTCACACCCGACGATTTCCAGTTGTCGGACTGGTTCTACGTTCCGTCGGAGATCTACGGCGGGCCCAAATACGATCTGCGGGATCTCGCCATCGAACACGTCCACCTCTCCGCCGATCGCCGTGTGGCATCGATCGTCGTCCGCGACCGCTTGCCCGAGCGCGTGGTCTATCTCCATTTCGGCCCCGCGATTCGATCCGAGCGGGGCGAATCGCTCTGGGTCAACGAGGCCTGGTACACGATGAACGTGTTGCCGACCGCCGAGAGCCCGAACGCAAGGAAACACGACGAGGCGCCTAATATATTATCCCTCGCCGAAGAGGAGGCGGGATGGCGCCTGCTCTTCGACGGCCGAAGTTTCGAGGGCTGGAAGATCTACGGCGCCAAAGATGATTCTATCGAATTCTGGCGCATCGAGAACGCTGCGCTCGCATTCACCCGAGACGTCTCTCTCGCAGGCCTCGTTTGGAACCACCTCAATCCATTTTCCCGGGCTGCAGCAGATCTCATGACGAAAGAGCGCTTCAGCGATTTCGAATTATCCATCGACTGGCGGATCTCGCCCGGCGGAAATAGCGGGATCTTCTACCTCGTCCCCGATGAGCGTTCGGCGCTCGCCTGGGACCTGGGACTCGAAATGCAGGTACTCGATGATGCGGCCCACAGCGACGGCCAGATCGAGCGCCACCGCGCCGGAGATCTCTACGATCTCCAATCGCTCGTCCGCGACGCAGCAAACCCCGTAGGCGAGTGGAATCGCGCGCGAATTCGCGTGCAGGGCAGCCATATCGAGCATTGGCTCAACGACCGCCCGATCGTCGACATCACTCGCGGCAGCCCCGACTGGAGGAGCGCCGTCGCGAATAGCAAATTCGCCGACACCGAGGGGTTCGGTCTCGCCGAGCGCGGCCATATCACGCTTCAGGACCACGGCGATCTCGTCTGGTACCGGAATATCAAGATCCGAAAGCTGCCGCCGAGCGAAGCCAGATAGGTTCTAGGCGGAGTTCGGATCCTCCGCTTCGAGGAAATCCAGGATATCGGCGTTCATCTGCACATCCGCCTTCGACCGGCCAAGATTGAAGAAGCCGTGGCCCTCGCCGACATATTCCCGCAGAACGACCCTGCCCTGTCCGGCGCTCAGTCGATCCGCAAAAATCCGCGACGAGCGCAGGAGCTGATCCTCCGTGCCCACGGTGAGCAAGCTCGGCGGTGCCGAATCGAATTCGAGATCCATCGGAGTGATCGCGAGTTCCGGACCGACTTTGGCCTCGAATGCGCCCTTCCCCGCATAGGACTCCATCATATTCTCGGACCCCGGAAATCCGTCCTCGATCCAGCTCAAGCGATCGAGTACGCCGTAGAGCGACACGACACTGTGGCAGGAAAGGGGAAGCCCATCGCTCCGTGCGGGATCGACATCCGCTACCAGACCGGGATGGGTCGCCAGCAGCCCGATCATCATGGCGAGGTTCCCACCTGCGGAATCGCCCATCACGTGATAGCCCGACAGCTCGGGATGATTCGTCTCGATCCAGTCGAGCGCTGAGAAGAGCGAACGCAGGATCGCTGGATGCGGGTTCTCCGGGGCGAGTGGATACTCGACGTTGAAGACCGGATAGCCCGCTTCGGCGAGAAACGAGAGATAGCGCGTATAGGACTCCTTCTTGCCGAGAATCCAACCGCCACCGTGGAAATAGACGATCGGCGCTCGAGCCGAAGCACCCTCGCGCGGCTCGATGAACTCGACGCGCTGGTCCGGATGCGGTCCGTAGGCGTGCTCGGTGACGGCGCCAGGCGCCTTCGGCGGGCGCCGCATCAGTTGGCTCAGACCGTAGAATCCACCGACTGCGATGCGCATGAGCCGCAGGCTCAGATCGGGGGCGTGGGGCTCGATTGTCGTCATCATTTTCGACTCCTGGTTCGCGCGCCTTCCGAACTGCTCGGATGAAGCAGAGGAGGAGGGCGCGAGTCGGCCTCGAAACGATGCCACAGCCCGAAGCCGCACGCGTGGCCGAAGATTCGCCGAGGGAAGTCGAGTGGTATCCTCGGGCGATCGCGAACGAGCAACCCGGCCGACCTCTGCGCTCTTTCGACTCAACCGAAGGGCGCGCTACCCAGAAAGGCCCCCCATGAACCTCAAAGGCAAACCGGCCTCCGTCGGCCGGCATTGTGGCTCGAACGAATACACCATCGACCCGAAGACCGTACGCTTTTACCAGGACGCGCTCGACGACGTCCATCCGCTACACGAACACTTCGCCCCCCCGCTGCTCCACCATTCCGAATGCTACGCCTTTCTCGGCGAGTGGTACCTCACCAACCTCTTCGGAAATCTCCATGGACAACAGGATTGGGAGCTCTTCGCGCCGATTCCGATCGGCGCGAAGGTGCGAACCCGCTCGACGATCATCGATCGCTATTCGCGTCGCGGTCGAGATTGGATCGTCAATGAAACAGACCTCTCGAGTGCCGAGCCCGGAGAAGAAGGCAAGCTCTTCGTCCGAGGTCGAACCTACCAATCCTTCCTTCCGCCCAAGGACGAAATCCCGGAGGACGGATTCGTCGTCGACCAGAAGAGTGCTGCCAAGAAGAAGACCCGCCCACCCTTTCCGACCGCGGAGGGCCCAGAGCTGGGCTCGATCGAAAAGCTGATCGACGATCGGCGCTGTTGGATGTTCTCGGGTCCGGGAAAGAATTATCATACGGACCGGGAGGAGGCGAAGAAGCTGGGTTTCCCGAATATCGTCGTCCAAGGGATGATGTCGACGTGTTTCGTGTCACAGGTCATGCAAGACCATTTTGGGATGGGCTGGCTCGAGGGAGGCAGAATGTCGGTCAAATTGACGAACGTGTTATGGGTCGACGAAAGAGTGACCGCGCGCGCGAAGATTCGAGACGAGTCGCAGGAGGGGATGGCCACACGGGCCCACTGTGATGTCTGGGTCGAAAAAACAGACGGCACGCGTGTAATCCTCGGAGATGCGTCGGCCCTTCGAAGGGAAGAAGAATGATCCCGATCGGCAAGGGCTTCGGTGAGATCGTTCAGGTCGCCTATCTCGTCGAGGAAATCGACGTCGCGATGGAGCATTGGCTCCGAAACGCCGGCCTCGGCCCCTGGACCTGCTTCAGGAATATCGAACTCGACACGCATTTCGAGGGGCGAGATTTCACGATGCATATCCACGAAGCGCTCGCCTATATGGGCGAACTCCAGATCCAACTCGTGCAATCCCTCGACCCGCCCGACACGATCACGCCCTATCAATCCTATATCGCCGCCCGCCACTGGGGCGTTCACCATATGGCGTTCTTTGCCGCGGATATCGAAGCGGCGGTCGAACAGGCCGGACGCCAGGGCTTTGACCGAACCTGCGCCATGCGCGACAAGGGCGGCTACCGCTACTACTACTGCCAATCGACGGCGATGCCCGACGTGTGGATCGAATTCCTCGAGTCGTATCCGGATCTGCACACGATCTTCAAAGACGGAATCGCAGCAGCCGCTAAATGGAATGGCCGCGATCCGATCCGCAACTTCGAGTACGCGGATCTCTAGCGAAGACCGACAATTCCGCCTTCTACATCTGCTTGAGCGTCTTCCACCCGAAGACGAGAATCCCGCCCAACAGGAATGTCGGAATCGCACCGAAGAT
Organism: Deltaproteobacteria bacterium; assembly: GCA_002719955.1. GTDB lineage: Bacteria > Myxococcota_A > UBA9160 > UBA9160 > UBA4427 > UBA4427. The sequence goes on from PBFW01000039.1 coordinate 24,401, forward strand.
GGCGAGCGCCAGCTGGTCGCCGGCGAGGTCTGCCAGAGCACTGACCACGAGGCCACCCACGAAGCCCAGTTGGGCCAGGGTGAATACCATCGCAAGCACCCGCCCACGCATCTCCGCGGGAACCGCGAGCTGGAAGCCGATCAGCGCACAGATATGCCAGAGCTGGCCCGCGAAGCCCATCAACCCCTCGACCGCCAGGATCCACTCGAATGAGAAAGCAAACGAATAGAGCAGCAATCCGACCGCGTAGAGGAACATCGTCCCGGCAATCAGGGGTCCGAAATTTCGACTGGGAGGTCGCAAGGTAACCGCGAGCGCCGCGACCATCGTGCCGATCCCATGGGCGCCAGACATCATGCCGAAGGCCTCCGCACCCACCTCCAGTACATGGCGAGCAAAGACGACCCGCATCGGGCTGATCGCGCCATTGAAGAGCGCCATCGCGCAACAGAGCAGCGCGAGGAGCAGGGGTGGGCGCGCCCGCACGTAGGCGAAACCGTCCTTGAAATCCCGGAGAGGTGAGGTTGCTTCCGAGCGCTTCGCCCGACCCTCGATTGGAATCGTCACCACGATCAGTGCGGCGATGACGACGCCCAACGCCGCGGACAGGAAAGTCGAAACCAACCCGACGGCTCCGACCAATACGCCGGCCAGCGCCGCCCCGCCGATCGTCCCGAACGAGGACCCGATCGCGTTCAGGGAGATCGCGTGCTCGGTTCGATTTCGCCCGACGACGTCGACGACGAAGGTCTGGGTCGCAGGGCTCAAGACCGACGCAAGAAGCCCCCCCACGACCGACATGAGGAGAAGCTGCCAATAAGCGATCACATCCGCCCAGACGAGAAGACCGATCGTCATCGCCACCAACGCGAGGCCGAGGCGCCCGAAGACGATGAGGTTCCTCTTGGGTTGACGATCGACGACGACCCCGGCCATCGGGGAAAGCAGGGCGATCGTTCCACCCTGAACGAACGCGATGAATCCCACCGCCATTCGCAGATCCGTCAGCGAGGTGACGAGCCACTGCATCGCGAGAAAGAGCACGTGGAAGCAAATGAATTGGATGAGGTTCGACGACCAGAGCCGACCATAAAAAGGAAGTCGGAAGGTCTCGATCGCCTCCTGGATGCCGGTCCTTCCCGCCTCCCCCTTCGATCTCTCGGAATATAGCTGCGTGTCTTCGGGAAGCGACGTATCGGGCTCGATATGGGACAAGCTGGCTCCGCTTTCTCGGACGGGCCCCATCATAGGGGTTCTCATCGCCGCGCAATACGGGTGGTGGCGGGCTTCTGGGGACGTCGAAGAATCGCTGAGGGTGACGCGTCGCGGTCAAAATCTCCTCCTTCACATCGAGTTCCAGGGATGCGGCCACTCGCCGCCTCCGGATCCTGTGCGAGCCCGGAATACGGACATCCGCCTCGGGCGGAGTCGAGGATTCCCGGCTAGGCCTCGCGAGCGCTCCTCGACGTGATCCAGCGCTCTCTGGAAGTCGCCCGAGGTGCTCTCTGCGCGCGCGCTCGCGGGGTTCATCCTCGCTGGTATTCGCGACGGATCTGTGAGACCGTTCCGAGAGGAGGCCTCTCGATGGCAACTGCATTTGCGACAGAACTGGCAGCCGAACCCCACCAATTCCGAGACGAAGAGGATCTCCAGGAGGCCTACCACGCCAATGGCTGGACCGATGGCCTGCCGATCGTCGCACCAACACCGGAGCGGGTCGAAGCCTTCCTGGCGGCCTCTGGACTCGCGCCGGGAGAGCTGCTCGGCGAAGTTCCCACGCGCGAAGTCCGGGTGACGGCGGAACACGCCGCGATCAACGCCGTCATGGCCGGCTGTCTCCCCGACTATTTCCCCGTCGTCGTCGCCGCGGTCCGGGCGCATCTCCACGAGAAGGCGAATTGCCATAGTACGACCGGCACGCTCTCCGGGGCCGTTCAGGCGGTGATCGTCAACGGGCCGATCCGACCGCGGATCGGGATCGAATGCGGCGCCGGCTGCATGGGTCCGGGATTTCGCGCAAACGCCTCGATCGGGCGCGCCCTCCGCCTCGTGATCCGCAACGTCTGCCGCGCAATTCCCGGCGTCCTCGATCGGGCGAGCTTCTCGAGCCCTCACCGCTTCAGTTTCTGTTTCGGCGAAAACGAGGAAGGCAGCAGCTGGACGCCCATGCATGTCGAACGCGGCTTCCGCCCGGACGAGAGTGCGGTCACGATTCATTCGATCATGAATGTCGCCGCCGCTACGGACTTCATGTCACGCACGCCCGAAGGGATTCTCGATTCCGTCCTCTTCACTCTGAGAACCAATGGTGTCGCCGGCGACGAGTGGCTCGGCGACGAAAACAACATCATGCTCGTCGTCGGGCCGGAGCATCAGCGCTTTTTCGACGAGAAGGGCTGGTCGAAGAACGATGTCCGCGAATACCTCTTCCCCCGCTTCAGCGCCGACCCCGGCCCCGTCGGACGCACCGTTGGCGTCGGGAAGCAGGAGGGAATCCTGATCGCGGCCGCCGGTGGAGACGGCATGGCCCAGACCTGGGTCCTGCTTCCCCATCTCGGCCTCGCCATCACCGAGCCGGTCGTCTTGCCCGGCTGAACCCAGTTTCAACGACTGTCGACCAACGCCGACCCGGCGAAGCGACGGAAGGAGATACACGATGAGTGAACGAAAATTGATCGGTCTCGATCCGACGAGCGGTCCGCTCGAGCGAAAGGATGACCGCGCGCTGCCCGAACGACCGGCAAACCTGAACGGTTCCGTCCTCGGCCTGGTGGCGAATGGACTCGGAGAATCCAAGTCCTTCATCGACGCGGTCTACGACGAACTCTTGCGCGAGGACGATACGGTCGCAGCCGTACGCGTGCTCAAGCAGAGCGTCTCGGTCGCACCGGAGCCCGGAGATTGGGCGCACCTCACCTCGGAGACGACGCTGGCGATTGCCGGCTTCGGTGGTTGAGGGAGCTGCTCTGCACGCAGTTTGCGTGACGCGATCGAGCTCGAGTGGGCGGGAATTCCGACTGCCGCAATCATTCACAAGGCCGTGCAAGGCTCGGCCGAAGCCATGGCCAAATTATCCGGAGTTCCCGACTTCGAGTTCGTGATCGTCGACTATCCCTATATCCCGACGGCGCTCTGGAGCAAGGATGAAATTCGGGATCTCGCGCGCGAGGTCGCACCACAGGTGCGGGCGCGATTGACGGCCAGCTGACGAGGAGAGCAAACCATGACGGCAACCGCCGACGGAGTCGTCGACCAGGTCGTTTCGCAATTCAACGAAATCGTGAAGCCGGATGGCGGAAGCGTGAGCTTCGTCTCGGCCAACGACGGGATACTCCGCGTACGCTATGCGCCGGGCAAGAACGAAGAGTGCGAGACCTGCGTGATGACACCCGAGGCGCTGGCGGGCATGATCAAAGATATGGTCATGACCCTCGACCCGTCGATCACGGACGTCGAAGTCCAGAGCTGAATCGGTAGGGCCCACGAGGCCGGCGCGACATCTTCGACGGCTATTTCGCGGTGGACAAGGGGCTCTTCACGACCGGGATGGACGAGTACGATCTGGAGACGCGTCTCGTCGTGACCTCGGGCAATCACGTCGTCGTCGAGATGACGCATTACTCCATCGGCCTGAACGGAAACAAATACGAGACCGACCATTGTCTCGCCTTCGACGTCGAAGATGGGCTGATCCAGGCGGTCCGCGCGTATACCGACTCGCTCTACCTCGAGAAATCGATGATCGACCCCGCCGGGGGGACGCAGTCGTAGAGCACCCGGAAGCCGAACATCCGAGTTCCCGACCCGGCCTCGAGCAGAATCCGGCTCAATCCCAAGCGACCCGCAACTCGAGCGGTCCGCGCAAGCGCGTCGTCCAGCGCTGGACGAAATCCCCCCCTTCGGGGCGGATCGTCGGAAGCCGGGTGAAGAGCGCGGCCAGGGCGGTCTGGATCTCAGTGCGCGCCAACGAATTGCCCAGACAGAAATAGGCGCCTGAGCTGAAGGAGAGATGCGTGGGATCACGGTCGAGGTCGAGCCGGTCGGGATCGGGGAAGATCTCGGGATCGCGATTGGCAGCGCCGTACCCGAGCACGACCATGCTGCCCGCCGAAATCTTCACGCCATCCAGAATAATCTCCTCCCGAACCAGCCGCATCGACATCTGAACCGACGTGTCGTAGCGAAGCAGCTCCTCGGTCGCCCGAGGCAGAAGCCCGGGTGATCTTCGCAACCGCTCGAACTCATCCGGATGACGAAAGAGCCCGACCATCGCATTCCCGAGCAGATCGGCGGTCGTGTCGTGCCCCGCCTGGATGAGCAAGACAAGCGTCGAGATCACCTCCGCTCGGCTGAGCGCGCCGGCTTCGTCTTCGGCCATGATCAGCATGCTCGTCAGATCGTCGCCCGGTGCCCGACGTTTCTCCTCGAGGAAGCGTTCGAAGAATCCGTAATAACCGACCGCGGCCGCATTTCCCCGCGCGATGATCTCGGGTGTCGCCGACATCGGATCTCCGGCGCGGGAAAAATCCCAGGCCCAAGTCTCGATGGTCGACTCCGCTTCCCGGGGCAGACCTAGCAGGCGCATGATGGCGCGAAGCGGATAGGGATAAGCGAAATCCCCGACGAAATCCATGACGCCATCGGCCTCGACCGCATCGATCAGCTCATTGGCAACGGTTTCGGCCAGATCGCGAAGAGGTGCGACGGCCAGCGGCGTGAAGGCCTTGTAGACAAGGCGACGGACCCGGTCGTGAGTGGACTTTTCGAGAAAGAGCATCGCATTGCTCATCACTCGATAGAAGGCCCCCTCGCCCGTCCCGTCGTGATCGAAGACCTTCGCCGTTCGCGGGTCGTTGACCGCGCTCGACGAGCGCGCCACGCGGTCCACATCGCGAAAGCGCGTCAGGACGAAGCAGCCCGGCGGCAATCCCGCGACTTGCGTCGAATGGACCGGCGCGAGGGTTCGGAGCCGGTGATAGAAGGGATAGAGCTCTCCGCGGCGTTCGGCGTCGAGAAGGCAGGCGAGGACCTCCTCCGGATCGTCGAGCGTCTCGGCCAGCCCCGCGTCCTGCGCGGACGGAAATAGATCCTGTCGGATTCCCTTTTCCCGATTCTTCATCGCACCCTCGATCGGCAACGATAGCCACCCGCGCGCGGACGGCCCCGTGAGCCACCCATTTGGGGGTCGAAGCACGGATCCGGCAGCGATTGCCGACCTCCTCCCCAAGTGCCAGACTGAAGCCCGGCCCGCGCGAAAGCCCAGGCATCGGCTTCGTTCGCGAGTTCCCAACGGTCCAACCAGCCTTCGTCCCCTTCCCCCCCGAGGAGCCCTCCCCAATGAGTCAAGCCCAACCAACGATCGATCTCGCCGGCAAGGTCGCGTTCGTCACCGGTGCCGGATCCGGAATCGGACGCTCCACCGCCCTTCGCTTCTCCCAGGCCGGCGCGGCCGTCATGTGTGCGGACATCAACGCCGACGGTGCGAAGGTCACCGCAGAATCGATCAACGGAACGGGCGGAAAGGCGGCCTCACTTCAACTCGATGTCACCGATGAGACCGCCGTCGAAAAGAGCTTCCAGCAGACCCTCGACGCCCTCGGAGGATTCGACATCCTCTTCAACAACGCGGGCGTGGGCGGTCTCGACTATGAGCAGACCCTCAACGTGAATCAGAATGGCGTCTATTACGGTCTGCGTCACGGCGCTGAACTCCTCGCGCAACGCGGTGGAGGCGCGATCGTCAACACCGCCTCGATCGCTGGACTGCAGGGACTCGTCTCACCGCTCGACATGCTCGAAGGTACGGAGGCCGGAATGATCCGGGACGGGGGGATCGCCTATATCGCCTCGAAGCATGCCGTTGTCGGGATGACGCGCCAATACGCGATCGCCTACGGACAGCGCGGCGTACGTGTGAACGCGGTCGCCCCCGGCTATATCGACACGCCGATGACGGAAATCATCAGGCAGGACGTTCAGATCCAGCACGAGTACGAGCAGCTCCACCCGATGGGGCGACTCGGCAGGCCGGAGGAAATCGCGACCGCTGTCGTCTTCCTATCGAGCGACGCGGCCTCCTTCATCACGGGCCATACGCTTCCGGTGGATGGCGGGTACTCCTGCCGCTGAATCGAGCGCCGAGGGCGAACGACCGCAACCGAGCCCGCGCGCCTGGCACGAGAAGCGAGGGGGTTCGCGACCGGGGCTCAGAAGACCGCCATGACTTCGCGTACGATCATGATCCCCAGCGCGATCCATGACAGTAGGAAGACGCCAAAACGGATCGCTACGATATCGACGGTCGCTTGCACGCAGGAATGGATGATTCTCAGGACCGTGAAAGCCCACGCGCACTGAACATGGAGCGAATCCACGTCACCCAGGATCGCGATCATCGCAACGAGCGCATAGAAAAGTGTCGGCTGTTCGAAGAGATGGTTATAGTTGTTCGCGACCCTTTGGGCTTCGGCGGGCAAGAGATCGCGAAGTCGCGACGTATCCTGTGCCTGCTGAGGCTCGATACCCGCCTTTGAAAGCGCGGGGAGGCGCGTGGCGAGCAGCCAGGCCAGCATCCCCCCGGTCCAGCCGACGAGAACGATCGCCGGCCGAAGGATTCCGATCGCCTCCATGTTTTCTCCTTTTTGTCGCCGAATGCCCGCAGGATGACGCCCTTCGCCGCCCGATTCCGATGAAGGGTCTTCGGATCCTCGCGAGGAGACCCGAGATGACCCCCGATGATCTGGTCGAGATCGAGCTGATCAAGCAGCTCAAAGCGAAATATTTCCGGCTGATGGACCAGAAGCGCTGGGATGCATTCAGCGAACTCTTCACCGAGAACTGCGAACAGAGCTGGCAGGCCGCACCCGATCAGCCCATCGGTGGCGGAAACGGGCGCGAGGGCGTCGTGTCCTTCATCCGGGAGTCCCTGGCTGGAATGCGATCGACCCACCATGGCCATATGCCCGAGATCGAATTGACCAGCCCAACGACCGCTGTCGGTATCTGGGCCCTCTACGACCATTGCACGGCCGAAGGCGAAATGATCTTCGACGGTGCCGGCTATTACCGGGACGACTACGAGAAGGTGGACGGTCGTTGGCTGATCCGGTCGACCCGTCTCGAGGCTGAGGGCTTCTGAGCGTTCGACCGGGACGCCAGAATCTGAATTCTCGAAGAACTGATTTGACACCGACGGCGCCACCCAAAGTGTTAGGATCGAGATGGAGGCAGCCGATGTCCCGAGCCCACGATCTTCTCCCCATCCCCGATCGAAACGAGCCCGAAGCGCCGATGCCCGGCATGGAGCTCACCGAGCGTCACCGCACCGAGCTCGACATGCACGAACGGCTCGTTCCGGGTCCTCAGGGAGGACCCGACGTGCGCGTACTCGTGTACCGACCGAAGGCGGAGAAGGGACTCCTCCCGATCCTCTTTCACCTTCACGGCGGAGCGTTCTGCTATCTGCACCCCGACACTTTTGCTGGAATGGAGGCCAATTGGTCCCTCGGCCACAAATGTGTCGTCGTCAGTGTCGACTATCGACTCGCACCAGAAGATCCCTTTCCCGCTGCACCCGAAGATTGTTATGCCGCCCTCGAATGGGTCGCAGCGAGCGCGAAGGAACTCGAGATCGACCTTGACAGGCTGGTCGTCACCGGTGGTAGCGCCGGCGGAGCCCTGGCCGCAGCCCTCGCCTTGATGTCCCGCGACCGCAAGGGACCGAAGATCGCCCACCAATCCCTCATGATCCCCGTGACCGACGACCGGCTCGAAACACCCTCGCTCCGCCAGGCGATCGACTCACCCGGTTTCGATGCCGCGGGAGCGGAGGGAATGTGGCTCCATTATCTGGGCGAAGACTACGATCGCAAGAAGACCTCTCCCTATGCCGCGCCGGCCCGGGCCGAGAGTTTCGCGGACCTTCCGCCCGCCTTCATCCAGACCAACGGGCTCGACCCGCTGCGAGACGAGGGCATCGAATACGCGCTCAAGCTTCTCGCCGCGGGTGTCTCGGTCGAGCTCTACAACTGTCCCAACGCCTATCATGGTGCGCCTCCGCTGGACGACCGAACAGCGACGCTCGCCTTCCGGGCCTACAACGGTGCCCTGGGTGCCGCCCTGAACCCGGAGGCGCCCACCTCGGGTTTCTAGGACTCCGCCTCCTCCACACTCGCTCGAACTCGAGAAGGATCGGCCCACACCGGTCTCTTCGGCGGCGTCCTTCTGGTACGAGGCGAGGTCGAGCATTGGAACCCGGTGGCCTCCGGCCTCTAGAACCAGGCGCGCAGTCCCGCGATTCGGCCCGACGCGCCCACTTCGATCACGTAGATCACATCCATCGCCGGCGGGCTTCCGGGCTTCTCGAGACCCGCTCGAATATGGAACGCGATCTCCTCTCCCCCGACCCGCGCAGGTCCGACCCGCTCGATCCTCATCGGCCCAAGACTCGCATGGATCGCCCCATAGAAGTCCCTGATCGCATCGATCCCATGGTGGATCGGGCTTCCGACAGGATCCTCCACCGTCGCCTCCTCCTCGAAGAGCGCGACCACCGCCTCGAGATCATTGCGCCCATGCCGCTCCAGATAAGAGGACACGAGTGCCTCGGCATCTCCTTCTCGGCTCAACTGCTCCGCCCTTCGATCCCGTCGGCCGTCCCGCGGTCGCGATGGATCTCCACGATGATCTCACTGCCTCGAACGACAGACTAGCGATTCTCCACATGCGGTGAGCGGAAGCAGCCCGATTTTCCGATTCCCCTACCTGCATGCCGAGAGAAGCGTCTAGAATAAAGCCGCCTTCCCGACCCCTTCGAACCCGGTCTCGACGAGGAACCCGCCATGGACGCAAGAACCTTCGGTGACGATATCGCGCACATCAACCTCTCGACCGGAAGCATCGAGACGAGGTCCGCCCCGCGAGAGTGGGTGAAGAAATACGTCGGCGGTCGCGGACTCGGTGTTCGCTATGTGCTCGAGAACGGAGCCGACGTGGACCCGCTCTCTCCGGATAATATCCTCTGTTTCATGAATGGTCCGCTCACTGGAAGCGAGACCAGCATGAGTGGTCGTTGGGCCGCCGTCACCAAGTCACCCCTCACGGGAACCGTCACCGACAGCCACCAGGGTGGCTGGAGCGCCGCGCGCATTCGCTGGGCGGGCTTTGACGGTCTCGTATTCGAGGGCAAGGCGGACCACCCGGTCTATGTCTTCATCGAGGACGGCAAGATCGAGATTCGCGACGCGAGCGAACTCTGGGGCAAGGGAATCCACGAGACGATCGCCTTCTTCCGGAAACGCTATGGAGCGAAGAACCTGAGCGTGAACGCCATCGGCCAGGCCGGCGAGAACCTCGCCCGATTCGCCGCCTGGGTCAACGAAGACGATCGCGCCTTTGGGCGTGGCGGAACCGGTGCGGTCGGCGGCAGCAAGAACCTCAAGGCGATCGTCGTTCGCGCGGGCGACGAGAAGAGTGTCGTGCCGGACAAGGCCGCCTGGCAGACCGCTCGAAAGCGCGCCCTCGACGCGATCCGCGATGAGAAGAATATCACTAGCCCCAAGAAGGGGGGACTGTCGATCTATGGAACGAATGTGCTCATGAACGTGACCAACAGCATCGGCGCGCTCGGGGTCCGGAACAGCCAGCTCACCTCCTTCGGTAAGCGCGCCGAATCGATTTCCGGCGAGCACGTCGAACAGAATATCCTCTCGGGCAACCCGACCTGCCACGCCTGTCCCGTCGCATGCAAAAAGGAGGTCGAAATCAAGGACGGCGCCTGGAAGGGCCTGAAGATGGAGAGCATCGAATACGAACCCGCCTGGGCGCTCGGCGCGAATTGTGACGTGGATGATATCCGTTCGGTCGCAAAACTGATCGATCAGTGCAACGATCATGGACTCGATCCGATCGAACTCGGCAACGTCTTCTCGGTCTTCATGGAATGCACCGAAGTCGGCGCGACCGGAACGACGGACGGCGAATCACTCGCATGGGGTGACGACGCAAGGATGGTCGCCCTGACCGAAAAGATCGCGCTACGCGAGGGGATCGGCGACAAACTGGCCGATGGCGCGGCGATTGCCGCGCAGTATTTCCGCCGACCCGAAATCGCCATGGCCTGCAAGGGGCAAGCCGTGCCGGCCTATGACCCGCGCGGACTCAAGGGCATGGGGCTCGGCTACGCGACGAGCAACCGCGGTGCCTGCCATCTTCGCGCCTACGTCGCCGCGGCCGAACTCGGCGTGATCGGAATCGAAGCGGACCCGCTCGAATGGCGAGGCAAGGGTGAACTCGTGATGATCTTCCAGGATCTGGCGGCCTTTTCCGACAGCCTCGACCTCTGCAAATTCACCGCCTTCGCACAGGGTGCCGAGGAATATGCCGCACAATGGAGCGCTGCGACGGGCCTCGACTGCACTGCGGACGACGTGATGAAGGCGGGCGAACGCGTCTACAACCTCGAACGCCACTACAATAATCTGGCCGGCTTTCGCGAAGGCAGCGATACGCTGCCAAAACGATTCACCGAGGAGCCCTCGACCCTATCGGGCTCGGCAGGCCACGTCTCGGAGCTCGACCAGATGCTCGCTGAATACTACGCAGCACGGGGTTGGCAGGCGGGCGTCGTTCCGGAGGCGAAGCTGGCTGAACTCCAGATTCCTTGATTCGGCAAACCCGCGCAAGTCATCCGCCCGCGACGGCGGGAAAGAACTCGATCGACTGGCTGCCGTCGACGACGGTCGCCATCTCTCCGGACAGGAATCTGGAACTCCGCCCGTCGACAAAAAGATGGATGCCGCGGTCGAGTTCGCCGGATTCGTCGAGCATTTCCGCTCCAAGGTCCGGGTGGGCTAGAACGACGGCCTCCAGGACCTCCGCGAGTGAAGTCGGTTCGGGAAGCGGAAGCTCGATATGCTTTTCGCCCACGATCTTGCGTAGAGTGGCGTAGAAACTGATCCGCATCGAGAAAGTGTAGAGCAACCCAGGCGGTCGCACGAGAACGCGTCGAGCGGACCCGGTCCGAACGAGAACCCATGAGAGATCCATGAAGGAGCCCGCATGAAAGTCGGAATGAACCTCTTGTTATGGACCGACGATCCCGTCGATGAATCATGGCTGCCGCTCTACGAACGGCTCAAGGGCATGGGATTCGACGGCGTCGAAGTTCCCATCTTCGACGCCGATACCGAAAAATTCGCTGACCTCGGCAAGCGCCTCGACGATCTAGGCCTCGAGCGAACGGCCATCACCGTTCGAACCCCCCAGGACGACCCGATCTCATCCGACACCTCCACCCGCGACGCCTCCCTCACGCTCACCCAGAGAGTCCTCGACTGCTGTGAAGCCGTGGGCTCGACACTCCTGGGCGGACCCCTCTATGCGGCGATCGGCCAATTCAGTGGAGCTGGACCGACCGAAGAAGAGTGGGGCCGCAGCGTGTCCATTCTCCAGCAGGCTGCGGATTATGCCGCGCGCGCAGGAATCGACCTCAGTTTCGAGTTCCTGAACCGCTTCGAGATCTACCTGCTGAATTCGACGGCCGACACGGCCCGCTATGTCTCCGATCTCGATCGCCCAAACGTCGGGATCCACTACGACACCTTCCACGCCCACATCGAAGAGAAGGACCCGGCCGGTGCGATCCGGGCGCACGCGAACGCGATCAGCCACGTCCACATTTCGGAGAACGATCGAAGCACCCCCGGGCGAGGACAGGTCGCGTGGGACGCCACCTTCGATGCGCTCGTCGCCCATGGCTACGACGATTGGCTCACGATCGAAGCCTTCGGCAGTGCCCTGCCCTCCCTGACCGCCGCCACCAAGATCTGGCGCCGCATGTTCGACGACGAAGAGGAGCTGGCCCGTGAGGGGCACGATTTCATCCGGCGGGAATGGGGCAAGCGAAGGGAAGGCTAGAACCGAACGAGGAATCCCGAAGAGGGTCGAGGTGCCCCACGGCCCGGGTACGATGATTCGGATGGCCTCCGATCTCCGCGTGCACAAGCCTTCCGGCAGTCCGATTCACTCTGATATAATGATCCACCCGCGATTCGAGAGGTCCCATGACGATGCGTGAACCCCCCCGATCCGAGACCCGTGACGCCCTTTCCTTCTGCCGCCAATGCATGGGGATGTGCGGGACCGTCGTGACCCTCGACGCGAACGATCGTGTCGTCTCGGTTCGCGGCGATCACGACGATCCGTCGACCCTCGGATATGCCTGTTTCAAGGGTCTGAATGCGAGCGAGGGGCATAACAGTCCAGATCGCTTCCTGCAGCCGATGAAGCGAAAGCCGGGAGGCCGCCTCGAACCGGTCGAACTCGAAACGGCCCTCGACGAAATCGCGGAAAAGATCGCGGCGCTCCTCGAGAGCGATGGGCCCGAATCGATCGCAGGCTATCGCGGCGGAGGCGCCTTCTTCTCCTCGTCCTCCGTAATGATGCTGCCGGCTCTTCTCCGGGCGATCGGCACTCCCAAAGCCTACTCCTCGATCACGATCGACCAATCCGCCAAGGAGGTCACCGCCGGCCGCCTCGGCGTCTGGCCCCCCGGTCGAACGCCATTCAGCCGAAGCGACGTCTATTTACTCGTGGGATCGAACCCGCTGGTCTCCGTCAGTGCCAACGGATTCGACACGCGGAACCCGACCAAGCGGCTCCGCGCCGCCCGTGAGCGCGGAATGAAATTCATCGTGGTCGACCCGCGGCGCAGCGAGACGGCCCAGCAGGCGGATATCCATCTCCAACCGCTTCCCGGCGAGGATTGCACCCTCCTCGCCGGACTCCTTCACATCATCCTCGCCGAGGGGTGGCAGGACCAGGAATTCTGCGCGCGCTACGCGGATGACGTCGAGGCGTTCGAGCGCGCGGTCGCGCCTTTCACCCCCGAAGCCGTCGCGCGACGCGCCGACGTACCCGTCGAGACTCTTCGCGAGGCGGCGAGACTCTTCGCGCAGGAATGCAGCACAGGTCCAGCGGCGGGCGCGACCGGCCCCGATATGTCGCCCGGCGGCAATCTCGCCGAACACCTGATCGAATGTCTCAACGTCATCTGTGGTCGCTACCTGCGCGAGGGTGATGAGATCGAACACCCCGGTGCCATCCATGCGCGACAACTCATCAAGGCCGAAGTGATCCCGGCAGCGCGTTGGTGGGAGCACGGGTTCAAGAGTCGGATCGGTGGCTTCGGACAATTCTCGGAAGAATTCCCGACCGGCACCCTGCCCGACGAAATCCTCGAACCGGGCCCGGGCCGCGTTCGCTGCTTGTTTTCACATGGGGGCAACCCAGCCTCGGCGATCCCTGAGATCGAAAAGGTCGAGCGGGCCTTCGAAGCGCTCGATCTCCTCGTGGCGATCGAGCCCTTCCCGTCGATGACCACGGCGATGGCCGACTATGTCCTCCCGTCCACCCTTCAATACGAACGTGCGGACCTGCCTATGTGGCTCTGGGAAAGCCTGATCTCCGCCGAACCCTATACGCGCTACACGCCGGCCCTCGCCAGGCCGCCCGAGGGATCCTGCGTTCGCGACGACCACTATTATTTCTGGGCGATTGCGAAGCGCCTCGGGCTCACACTGCAGCTCTTCGGCGAACCGCTCGATATAGAAACGGCGCCTACGACGGACGAGATCCTTGCACGCACCGCAAAGAACGCGCCCATTCCCTTCGAGCAAATCCAGTCCGCCGAGCGCGGGATCCTCTTCGACCACGAAAAACAATTCGTCGAACCAGGTGACCCGGATAGTCCCCATCGCTTCAGCCTCCTACCGGAAGATGTCGCTTCAGAACTCCGCGAATTCGAGGCGGTGCTCGCCATGCCCGCGCTGGGTGGAGACGGGTTCGATTATCGCCTGGCGGTACGCCGAATCCGGGAGGCCAACAACTCTGCGGGGCTCGGGCTTCCCTCCATCAAGAGACGCATCCCCTTCAACCCGGCCTTCATGAACCCGGAGGATATGAAGGCGGAAGGGGTCGCCGAGGGCGATGCCATCGAGATCGCTTCGCGACACGGCGCGATTCGCGCCCTCGCGACCGCCGACCCGACGCTTCGCCGGGGGGTCGTCTCGATCGTCCACGGCTTCGGTGGGCTGCCACGCGACAAGGCGGACTATTCCGACGTAGGCGTCTCCACGAATTGGCTCACGAGCCTCGACACGAGTGCCCGCGAGACGATCAACGCGATGCCCTGGATGGGCGGCTTTCCGGTATCGGTCCGGCGCGTCGATAACACGTAGCGAGCAGAAGGTGGTGACACGGGATCACCGCGCAAATCACTCGTATGTACAGAGATAAGCCGTGTCGCCAGCGACCTCGAGCTGAAAGCTCTGGTTGGCTTCGACGATGAAGCTCTCGCCCGGCGCATAGGGACGAAACTCGGAATCACCCGGGAGGCAGACCCTGAGCTCACCGCTCACGACCGTCATGGTCTCCTTCTGGCTCGTCCCGAATTCATATTCACCCGGTGCCATGACACCGACCGAGGCACGCAGGGTCGAACTCTGGAAGCCAATCGATTTGACGTGGCCGCCGAAATATTCGTTGACGTCGAGCACGGGCAGAATCTCCAGAAAGGCACACGACCCGGCCGGCGAGTCGTCGCGAAAACCAATCGTTGTCGAAGTGCGCGAACTCCCCAAACCGTTCAGGTGAGGAACCACTTGCCCCCGTTCACCGCGATACTCTGGCCGGTGATCGGTCGCGCGTGCTCCGAAGCGAGAAAAAGCGCCGTGCCGGCGCACTCCTCGGTCGTGGGGGTATAGCGAAGCGCGAACTGTTCATTGTAGACCGCGAGTTCCTCTTCGTAGGTTCTACCGGCCGCGGCGGCGAGGTCTTCCAGGTAGAGACGGAAATTCTCGCCATCCATCGGGCCGAGCTGAATCCCGTTCGCGCGAATCCCGTCGGGACCCAACTCGACCGCGATCGTGCGAACCAGACTGGCCAGCGCTGCTTTCGAGGCGGCATAGGCGCCGAGCGTAGGCGGTGGATCCGTGCTCGCTCCGGAGTTCACCAACACGATTCGCCCATCCCCGCGCTCGCGCATGGAGGGGATCACCGCCTGAACGAGATGGAGCGCGCCGAAGAGGTTGACCTCCAGGATGTCGCGCCAATCCTGGGGATCGGATTCACCCAGGGGCTTGTAATCGCCATCGTAGTGGCCGTTCTGGACCAGGATATCGACACGACGGAAGCGCTCGAGTGCGGCCTCGACCAGCGCTTCGCACGCTCGACGATCGGTGATATCCGTCGCGATGGCGATGACCGAACGACCCAGCGCCTCGATCTCGCCGGCGACGGCCGCGAGTCGCTCCTGATGTCGAGCGGCGATCGCGAGATCGGCGCCTTCGCGAGCGTAGAGGAGCGCGATCTCACGGCCGAGGCCCGGACCGATTCCGGTCACGATCGCGACCTTGCCTTCGAGCAACATGGTCTTTCTCTCTCACGTGGCTCCCTCGGAGGGAGAGTCAGGTAGCGAACCGCCCGGTCGCGCAGATGATCGGGAGGTCGAGGGAACTTCGAATACCGACTTCCGCGCGACAGACCGGGGCAAGCGCGTTCACGCAATTCATCGCCGTCCAGACGAGCCCAGGCTCGGTCGTATGCGAATCGATTGCACTCAATGTGCAGCGCACCGAAGGATCGCCCTCGACCTCGACGGTATATTCCAGCGGCGCGTCATAGGGCCAATCCTTGTCGAGGTCCCGCGACATCTTCCAGTAGGTCTGGAACTCGATGACATGACGCTCGCCAAGCTTCCCGATATATTCGAAATGCTGCCCCGCGACCTGGCCCTTTTGGATCATGCCAGCATGAACCGGAATGTCGCGGGTCGCGACCGAGAACTCGTGATGATGTTCATAGCCGTCGAGTTCGAAGCCGAGTCCCGCCGCGAGCATATCCATCGACTCGTAGAAGATCGTGCTCATCACGCCCATCAGCGCGGGTGGCTCCTTTGCGGCGTCCTCCGCGGACATTCCGAAGCCGAGCTGTTCCATCATCATCTCGGGGCTCTCGCTGCCCTGGGACAGGTCACAGACTTCGCGGATCGTGACCTTGTCGATCCGCCGACACAGGGCGCTCAACACGAGGGGCAGCCGATCGCCCGCGAAGCCCGGATGAATTCCGCTTCCGTGAAAGGAAACGCCGCCGACGCGACAGGCCGATTCGAGACGCGAGGCCAGGATCGGATCCTTGATGAAGGAGAAGCCGGTCGGCGTCACGATATTCTTGCCCGATTCGAGGATACGACACATCTCGCCGACGTCTGCGAGAAGCGGCGCATAGAGGACACAATCCGCGTCGATCGCCAGCAGCCCGTCGATGTCTCGCGTCGCCTCGAGACCAATCGGCGCGATCCCCGCGATCGTCCCCGCGTCCTGACCCTCCTTCGCCTCACCGTGGACCCACACGCCCGCCAATTCGAGTTGGGGGTCCTCGGTGATGGCGCCGATCGCGTAGCGTCCGACGCTCCCCGTTGCCCACTGGATGATCTTGAGCGGCCTTTCGAGAGCCATGCCGATCCCCTCCGAGTTCGCCGTCGCGCTCCACCGGGAGCCGTCGAGCGTCGTCAAGCCTAGACTCTTCGAGCAGCGGCCGCATCGAGGCCGACGGGGACAATGAAAGAGGAGAGACCACAGAGCATGCCCAGAATCCTGATCCTGTGGATGGCGTTCTCTGCGCTGACCGGGTCGACCGCCGCGTGCATCCAGGAGACGGCGGAGTCCGGACACGCATATGGCATTCCGCTCCGCAGCGATGCCGAACTGGCCGCGGAGCTGAGCGCGCTCTGCGAAACCGCCATGACCCGCGCGACCCAGGCCGGCTCACCGTCGGAATCGGGTGGGAGCCGTCCGATTCTGGTCGAGTTCTCGGCCGCCTGGTGCAGCGACTGCCTGCGCCTGGGCGAGATGAAAAAGGCGAGCGCCCTCGCGAAGGAACTCTCGATGTGGCCGAATACGACGATCAATGTCGGCCACTTCGATCACCACCGCGATATCCTCGACGACATGAAGATCGAGAGCATCGCGCATTGGGCGATCCTGCGACCCACGAACTGCGCGGACCCGATCCAACGCTGGATCCGGATGGCCGACCGGACCCTCGAAGTTTCGAGCGGCACCGCACGAAATCTCACGCCCGCCGATCTCGCCGGCTGGCTACGCGATTTCCGAAGGTCCTAGAGGCCATCCCGCCGCGTATCGACTACCAGAGCTGATCGGCGTAGGTATTCGTCCCGACGACCGTTTTGTGAAAGGGTCCGGCGAAACAGACATGCCCCATCCCGGAAGCGTCGATCGCCTCCGCATAATATCGGACATCATCCCAGGCTTGCCGAGGCCGCCCCTCGAGAAAGGCCAGCTGCATCGTCCGCTCCGGCCCCCCCGTCCCCGTCCCGAGATCCATCGGCGCGTTTCCAGTGATCTCGTCGCGGGGCCGTGAACACCAGCTCGAAATCGACGCAATCGCCCCGCCCTCGAACCTGCCGGACTCGGCCGTCCACGCCAGCAACTCCTGCTGCGAGACCCCCGACGCACGTTCCGTCGCGATCATCGCGATTCCCGGATAGCCATGATCGAGTGCCAGTTGGATCGGAACCGGATCATCATCACGATAGGCGGTCGCCAGGTAATCGAAGAGAACGGTGTGCACGTGCGTGCGCTCGAGGAAACCGCGACCATTCGAGTAGAGCCAATGGACCTGCTCCCCGGCCCATTTCCAATGTTCTTCCCCCTTGCCCGCCTGAACCCAATAGATGGCCACATAAGAGCCGGCGTCGACGGGATTGGCGACTTCGCCGCGGCCATCGGAGATCCGCAGATCCTTCAGTTCGCGGGTCGCCACCCAACGGCTCCCGGAAAAGAGCCAGGGGCCGACCATGCAACCCGCATAGAAATGGTCCCGTTCGTACCAACGGTTATAGGCGATCTCGGATCCCCGATTCGGATCGACGAGGGTGAGCAACATGCTCCCGATTTCGATGGGACAATCCTCCACACGCTTCCTCCCTGAATCTCTGGACAGATCGGCACAGCGTAGCAACGCTCGGACGCCTCCCAAAACACCGCCCGAGCGCCCGCGGCGGGGGGGGCTCGCATGGACGCGCGCGACGGGGCTAGAATCGGACGGTCGTGGCAAGAGATCGGCGAGGAAGAAGACCCTCAACGATCCAGCCGCGCGATGGACACGGTCGCTGGCGACCGGTCGAAGAACAACCCGTCTAACAGTGCTTCCCGACAGGAAGACCGGAGAATCTCATGAAGGCCGCCGTTCTGCGCGAACTCAATGCGCCCCTGACCATCGAAAACGTCGACATCGACAAGCCCGGACCGAACGAAGTCCTGACCCGCACCGCCGCCTCTGGCATCTGCCATAGCGACCTCCATATCATCGAAGGCGGTATCCCGATGGCCATGCCCTGCATCCTCGGCCACGAACCCTCGGGCATCGTCGAAGCGGTCGGCTCCGACGTGAAGGATTTCAAACCCGGCGACCACGTGATCGGATGCCTCAATGCCTGGTGCGGCACCTGCAACTATTGCCTGACCGGCCGGCCCCACCTCTGCATGCCGCCCGAGATGCTCATGCGCCTCGACGGAACGTCTCGTCTTACCCAGGGCGGTTCGCCCGTCGTTCAGTTCGCGCTCTCCTCCTTCGCCGAGCAGATGCTGACCCACGAGCGTGCGCTCGTGAAGATCAAGGACGAGATGCCCCTCGATCGCGCTTCATTGATCGGCTGCGGTGTCACGACCGGAATCGGAGCCGCACTTCGCACCGCCAAGGTCGAACCCGGCGCGACGACCGCGATCATCGGCTGCGGCGGCGTCGGACTCTCGGCGCTGCAGGGTTGTCGGATCGCCGGTGCGGGCCGGATCATCGCCGTCGACACGATGGACTGGAAACTCGAGCTCGCCCGGGATCTCGGCGCAACCGACGTCGTGAACGGAACCGAGGGGGACGCGGTGGCGCAGGTCCAGGAATTGACCGGCGGCGGCGTCGACTATGCGTTCGAATGCATCGGCCTCCAACCTACTATCAAGCAGGCCGTCGGCATGGCCGCCAAGGGGGGCGCGGCCGTCCTCGTCGGGGTGCTCCCGATCGACCAGGAGGTTTCGCTGAGCGCATCGGAGATCACGCTTCAGGAGAAGCGCGTCCTCGGTTCCTTCATGGGCTCGAACGCGTTCCGCCGCGACATGCCGCAATACGTCGACTACTACCTCGACGGGCGACTCCGCCTCGACGAGATGATCTCCAAGCGCATCTCGCTGGACGAAATCAACCCCGCCTTCGACGCCATGAGGGGCGGCGAAGTCGCGCGCTCGGTCATCGTCTTCGACTGAGCGGGCGCGATCCGCCCGCGCTTGGAAGATCGCCTCACGCCGGGCGCGGCCGAGAGGGTTCGCGAAGCCCTGTCGGAGGCGAGCGATTCCTCGACCCTCTCGAACGAGATAGGAGAATGCGTGCCGATGGACCAGGACGAAAATACACAGCAGAGACGCGAGCGTGGACTCACGATGTACAGGGAGGTGTATGGAGAAAATGCCGTCCTCCCGCCCGGCGACTCGGCCGAGTTCTTCGACCTGCTGATCATCGACCAGCAATTCTCGGAGGTCTGGTCCCGCCGGGCGTTGGCGATCCCCTCCCGGCGACTCCTGACGATGGGGGTCCTGGCGGCCACCCGCCGCTTCGACATCCTCGAGATCCAGTTCAAGCGGGCGCTCGAAACCGGAGAGCTCACTCCGGAGCAGGTTCGCGAAGTCGTCATCCACCTCGTCAGTTACGTCGGCACACCTTCGAGCGGCGAGCTCTATCGCGCGAGCGAGGCGGCGATCACGGCGCAGGAGGATGCGGGGCAGGCCTGACCCACCAGGGGTTCGAGCAGAAACGCAGGCCACCTGAATTCGCTGGATGCCTCGGGCTAGACTGCCGCCATGCTCAAGATCTACCACTCGAAACAGTCTCGTTCGACGCGCGTCGTCTGGCTCTGCGAGGAGATCGGCGTCCCCTACACCCTCGAAACTCTCTCGATGTTCACGCCGGAGATGAAGACTCCCGACTATCTGGCGATCCATCCCCTGGGCAAGGTTCCGGCGATCGACGACGGGGGGTTCGTCCTCTGGGAAACGGGCGCAATTTTTTCGTACCTCGTCGCGAGGTACACCGATGGCGCGCTGATCCCACCGCACGATACCCACACGGGCGCGCGCGCTGCTCAATGGATCGGCTACGGGGAGAATCCACTCACGATCATCATGGGCGAAGTAGCGGCCCATGGCGGACCGATCCCCGACGACATGAAGATCCCCGCCCTGGTCGATCGCGGCCGCGCGATCGCCCCAGCGCTGGTCGGTGTCGTCGAGCGGGCCCTCGGCGACCAACCCTTCATCCTGGGCGATGCATTCAGCGCGGCGGACATCATGCTCGTCTTCGGGCTGAATATCGCGCGGCACCTGCGATTCGTGAACGATGCGACTCCGCGGGTCCAGGACTACTGTGATCGCTTGATGGCGAGGCCGGCGTATCAGAGAGCGGCGGCTGTCTAGCCTTCTTTGTCGGAGATCAGGTCGCCTTCGTCCCGCGCTGGCGATAGAGCGAATCATCGAAAACCGAGATCATCCGCTCGACGATTTCCTCCTCGCCCCCATCGCCCGCCCCGCCTCTGACCAGACCGCTCGCCAGATTCGAATTCACCTCCAGGAATCGCAGCACGTCGCGTGCCGCGCGCTCCGGCGATTCGACGATTGTTGCATGCGACACGAAACAGGCTCGCACGCCCTCCTCCCGCGCGATCCAATCCCGGGCCGCGCGAAGGCTCCCCTCGAAGGCCGCACGAAGCGCCGCCTCCTGCTCAGCGCTCGTCCGCTCACCGAGGCGGGCGAGCATCTCGTGTTGAGAAGCGAGCACCTCATCGAGTTCTCGCTCGATGAGGACCACGAAATACTCGTAATCGGAGGGGAGCAAGAAGAGGAGCGGAGCGACGACCTTGATCACCCGCCCGACGGCCTCCGCCAGAAACGAGGCGTCGGTCGGAAGCTTCCGGACCGGCTCGAACTCGAAATAGCCGAGCGGATTATCGGGGTCCGGCGGCCGCGCTCCGTCCGTCAACAACGAGAGTCCGGCCGCTTCGAGCATCTGCATCATCATCGATGTTCCCGATCGAGGCAGACCCGAGACGACGACGATCTTGGGGCGCCCTGCGCCGGTCCGCAGCCCCTCCTCGCTCATGAGGAGGCGAGCCCGGATCCTCGAACTCGCGGAAGATCAGCCGCCGGGAACGAGAATCCGATCAAACCGTCGACTCGACGTCCGCCAACATGAAGGCATCCCCTAATACCTGCGTGCCGTCGAGGCTATGCACCTTGCGCGCCGCGTAGTGGACGATGTCACGACTCGTGATGACCCTTCCGACATGTCGGCCCGTGCACAGCTCGAGTGCACCCTCGGCCATCATTTCCACGGGCTCGACCCAGTCGGGGTTCTTGCGCGCGATATCGCGTACATAATCCGCGCCCGTGGTGAGAACGATCGACGTGGGCATCATGCAATTCACGAAGATCTCGTGCGCCTGAAGTTCGTGCGCAAGGGCAACCGTGTAGCGGTCAAGGCAGGCTTTCGTCGCTCCGTAGGCGCCAATGATCCAGGCGGCCTCTTTCGAGTCGCGATAGGGCAGTTCGGGCTGGCTCGAGGTCGCACTGCCGATATTGAGGATCCAACCGCCACCCCGCGTCTTCATATTCGGCAGGCATTGCTGGGCGAGGTCGACCGGCGCATTGACGTTCAGCTCGTACATCCGATTGCGTTCGTCGTTGGTGGTCTCGCTCGGGAGCTTCATGCAGCCGGCGGCCGCGTTGTTCACGAGAATATCGATCGGACCGAAGAATTCACTGGCTCGGCTGATCAGATCCTCTCGCGCGCCGGGATCGAGCAGATCACAGGCGATCGCGGCCGCCTTCGCCCCGGCGTCCTGGATTTCCGTCGCGATCGCCTCGAGGGTGCCCGGAAGCTTCCCGTGTGCCCCCATCCGAGAGGCGTTGACGACGACCGAGGCCCCTTCGGAAGCCAATCGTCGGGCGATCGCCTTTCCGATCCCCCGGCTCGCCCCCGTGACCAGCGCCACTTTCCCGTCACATCGTCCCATCACGCGCTCCTCCCGTATCGCTCGTTCGCGGGAAGGCTACACCCGTGCGGGCCTCGATTCCATTGGCCGATGGGCAGCCGCGTCAGCACGTCGACCGCCGCCCCGAGTCTCACGAAGCGCCCACGCATTCGGTGCGAGGAGGACGTCGCGCCCCAAGAGACGGGCACAACGAAATCTCGCTTCGCCAGGACGCGAAAAAAGCGACCTCGGGGACCACGCAACGAAGTCGTGAAGGCCTAGAATCCGGAGGATCCCCCAGCGCCTGAACGGGCAGGAGCCAACACAGATGTCCACCGCCTATATCGTCGACGCCGCGCGCACACCCCGAGGAATCGGGAAACCCGGCCGAGGTGCGCTCTCCGAGATCCACCCCCAGCGTCTGCTCGGCAGCGTGCTCGCCGCCCTGCGCGACCGCAACGGGCTCGCGACCGCGGAGGTCGACGACGTCGTGATCGGATGCAGCGCGCAGATCGGCAAGCAGGGAGCCTGTATCGGTCGCATGGGCGTACTCGATGCGGGTTGGGACACCGCGGCACCCGCGTTCACCCTCGACCGTTTTTGCGGCTCCGGCATCACCGCCGTGAATCTCGCCGCCGCAAATATCATGAGCGGAATGGCCGACCTCTGTGTGGCCGGTGGCGTCGAGATGATGTCCTACACGGGATCGCTTCAGCGACCCGGTGGCGTCGCGACCATGGATAATGGCAATCTCCATCTGCGCGAGCTCCATCCCCAGCCCCATCAAGGGATCTGCGCCGACATGATCGCGACCCTCGACGGCATCGGTCGCAAGGAGGTAGACGAACTCAGCTGCGAGAGCCAGCGGCGCGCACAGATCGCGATCGAAGAAGGCCGCTTCGACAAGAGCCTCATCCCGGTCCATCACGACGATGGTGAGTTGGCGCTCGACAAGGACGAGTTTCCGCGCGCCGGAACGACCATGGAGACGCTCGGCGAACTCAAGACGGTCTTCGATCAGTTCATGGGCGCACCGATCGATGAGAGCGGCGAGACCTTTTCCCAACTCGTCGCGCGCGCTTATCCCGATCTCGAAATCAAACACGTCCACCATGCCGGAAACAGTTCGGGCGTCGTCGACGGCGCCGCGGGCCTGGTGCTTGCCTCGGAGGATTATCTCGCCAAGAGCGGGATGAAGCCCCGAGCCCGAATCGTCGCGATGGCCACGACCGCCGGAAATCCGACGCTCATGCTGAACGAGCCCGGCCCCGCGGCGCGCAAGGTCTGCGAGAAGGCGGGCCTCTCCCTCGACGACATCGATCTCTTCGAGGTCAACGAAGCCTTTGCAGTGGTCGCCTACAAGTTCCTGCGCGATCTCGAGATCGATCCGGAGAAGGTCAACGTGAATGGCGGCGCGATCGCGCTCGGTCATCCGATCGCAGCGACGGGTTCGATCCTGATCGGAACGGCGCTGGATGAACTCGAGCGGCGTGGCGACTCGAAAGCCCTGATCACGATGTGCACCGGAGGGGGCATGGCGCCGGCGGTCATCATCGAGCGGGTCTAGACTCGGTCCGAGAGCGCCCGTGTCGAGGCGCCCGGAACGAGGAGTCCCTTTG
Source organism: Deltaproteobacteria bacterium (assembly GCA_002719955.1). GTDB lineage: Bacteria > Myxococcota_A > UBA9160 > UBA9160 > UBA4427 > UBA4427. The sequence goes on from PBFW01000039.1 coordinate 48,113, forward strand.
ATGTCCGAATCGGTCCGCCTGACCTTCAAGACCCTCCCGAGCGGAACGGAGTGGGAGACGCTGCTCGGCTGGTGGCTCGAAGCGGAAGGGATCGAAGCCCTCGACGGCGGCTGGCTCTTCGACCATTTCTATCCGATCTACGGCGACCCCAGCGGCCCCTGCTTCGAGGGCTGGACCGCGCTTTCGTATCTCGCCGGGCGGACCCAACGCCTGCGGCTTGGCTTGATGGTGACGGGCAATCCCTATCGGCACCCCACGGTCCTGGCGAATATGGCGGCGACTTACGACGTCTTTTCAGAGGGACGGCTCGACCTCGGTCTCGGAGCGGGCTGGAACGAGCTCGAGGCCAATGCCTACGGCATTCCCTTCGGCACGATGGGAGAACGTCTCGATTCACTCGAAGAAGCGATCCCCCTCATCAAGAGCCTGTTTCGCGAGAAGGTCACGAACTTCGAAGGCGTTCATTACACCGTCCGCGACGCCTATTGCGAACCCAAGCCGCGGCAGCCGGGCGGGCCCCCGCTCACGATCGGCGGTCAGGGCGAGAAACGAACCCTGCGTATCGCGGCACGGTTCGCAGACGACTGGAATTTCCCCGGTGGAACGCCCGAACAATTCGCCCACAAGATCGACGTCCTGCACGAACATTGCACCGATGTCGGGCGCGACCCCAGGGAGATCGTCTGCTCGACCCATGTGATCGCCGGAGCCGAATTCAATGAGACAGCGGACAATGCGGCCGCCTTCGTCGAGGCCGGCGCCTCGCATCTCTGTCTCTACTTCTTCGACCTCTCCGATCGAGCCGTCCTCGGCAAGACGGTCGAAGCCGTCTCCGCTGTCCTCGGACATTAGATCGATGGGAAAGAATCAGCGATCCCTGGTCCGCATGAGTGATGCTGAGATCGACGACTATCTCTCCGTCCATCGCGCCGCCACGATGGCCACGCTCGGACCGGATGGATTGATCCATCAGGTCGCGATGTATTTCGGCTGGTTCGACGGAGCGCTCCACGTCCTCTCGAAAGAGAGGGCCCAGAAGATTGTCAATCTTCGACGCGATCCGCGTTGTTCGATCCACGTCGAGAGCGGTGACCGTTACGAGGAGCTGGCGGGTGTGAACCTGGCGGGCCGAGCCGAGATCCTCGAAGATGCGAAGTCGCTCTGGACAATCGCGATCCACCTGAACGAACGTCGGCAGGGGCCCTGGCAGGAATCACGCCGCGCCGCGGTCGAGGCCGTGCTTCACAACCGGGTCGGTGTCCGGCTGCGGCCGGACAGGGTCATCTCCTGGGACCACGCGAAGCTGCCGCCGGAAAGCCAGGCCACGGGTTAGCCGAGGCAGCGAAATCCGCGGGGGGCCGGTTGCGCGCGATGTACAATATTCGCGAGCGAAAAGGAAACGGGAGAGGGTATGGGCGCTGGCACCTGGGAGAGTCACCACGCGATTTCGACGCTGATGTTCCGCTATGCCGAGTGCGTCGATCAAGCGAATTTCGACGGGCTCTCCGAACTCTTCGCCCACGGGACGATCCGTTCGACCTCGGCCAAGAAGGCCGATGAGGGAATGCGGGGCGAAGCGGTCGGTCGATTCTACGCCGCCACCAACCGGGTCCACGAGGACGGCACGCTTCGCACGAGACACCTGGCGACGAATGTGCAGATCGAGATCGACGAGGCGGCGGACTCGGCCACCGCGCGCTCGTATTATGTCGTCCTCCAGTCGACCCCTGATCTCCCCTTCCAGGCGATCGTCGGCGGCCGCTACGAGGACCACTTCGTCCGCGCCGGCGGCGAGTGGCGATTCGACGACCGACTGATCCGGGTCGATCAACTCGGGGACCTGTCCGAACATCTGAGCTTTGACCTGTCGGAGGGTGGGATCCGCTCCGAAGACGTCGTGACGAAGCGCTGACCCGAGATCGCGCCGTCGATTTTCGCCGTAGGATTCGATGCGGCTCAGTCGAGCGCGATCCTCAGGATCCGATCCCCAGCGAACGAACCCACGAAGAGTTCGTCGCCGATCACGAGACCGACGGTGCCCCCGCCCATGGGTGGGCCTTCGTTGCGATAGAGCACCTCGGTCTCCATCGTGACCGGATCGATCGCGACGATCTCGAACGCGATCGGACAGAAACCCTTCTCGATCGCCGCGCAGAGCCCGAAATCCACATCCTCGTCGGCGGGCACGGACGCGACAACGAGTCGTCCATCGGGCGCCCAACGCGCGTTGTCCAGCCCGAGCACCTGAGCGGTCGCTTCGACCTCGCCCGTCGCGCGAACGATCCGGCGGACCTCTCCGTCCCCGGCACTATTCAGGAAGACCAAACGACCATCCGCAGAAACCTCGATGCCGTTGGGCATGGCGCCCTCGCTCCCCGGAAGCCGGCCAAAACCCTCTTCGCGCGTCCAGGTCACGACATAACCCGAGGCGACCCCACTGCTGAAGGCAGCGGCAAGGTCATCCTCCGCGGATAGACGTTCCATCATATTCGTGGCGAGGAAGCCCCCGCTCGGGATCGCGGCGACGGAATTGATCCAGGTCCGCTCGGGTGCGACCGCGCAGCCACGCCAGAGGACCGAGAATTCGCTGCCCCCGCCCACGACCTCGAAGAATTCGATCGACTCGCGGCCGCCGTGTTGGACCGCCAGCAACTGCAGCGCACCATCGGGGCGTTCGGATAGATGGATGCCGTGCGGACTGAAGGCCGGCGGCGGCGGCCCGGGGCAGGCGGGATCTCCCCAGATCGCCTCGGCGCCGTCGGCCTCACCGCCGCTGAAGAGCACCCTGCGCTCTTCGCTGCCCAGGGTGAAGAGCGCCAATCGTCCGGCCCGGGTTCCATCCATCGCGCCGTATTCGCTCACGAGAATCGCCTCGCCACCCGGCAGCGCCACAAGATCCTCGGGGCTCTGGAAGAGGCAGATCGGGCGCGCGGGCCCCTCCGGTTCGCAGCCGGGCACGGCCGGGATGCGAGACGGTGAAGTGGCGCAAGCGGCGATCGCGATCAGCGTAGAAGCGACCGATGCCAGGGCGGAGCGACTTGAAGACATGATCCTCCTCTCGAGGATTTCGATCGATGGTGTTGAGGGGCAACCCTCGAACGCTACCAGCACGACCAGACCTGGCCACTCGGGCCGCCGGCGGGGTCCCCGTCACATCATATCCTTCGCGCGAACCACCCGATCGGCAGATCAGACGCGACCGCCCCGACGCCGGTGAAGCGCCAGCAGACCGAGGCCAAGCAATAATGCTGCGCTCGGCTGGGGCACCAAGATGAACTCCAGATCGTCGGTCGTGATCGCCGCGTTCTCCGCACCGGGCGCGAGCATCGTCGTCTGCCCCTCTGCCGGATCACGATCGCACTCGGCGCATCCGCCGCGATCTCGAAGCGCAACCCCTCCGATATACTCTCGAATCCAGACGCCGATCAGCTCTCGGCCACGGCTCCACAACTCGCGGAGAGCTGATGGAGGCCGAATTCGAGCCCGTTCGCCGTCGGTGTCGGCTCCCCGAAGGCCCCCCGAATCGTCCGGGACGTCTTCGAAAGAGACCGTCCCTCGGGGTCGTGCTGAAATTCCCGTACGATGCGGCGCGAGCCCCCTCGGCTCATCCGAGCGAGCCCACTAGACCCACATACGCGGCGACGACCACCCAATTCCAACCCAAATGCCTCCGGCCGCGACCAACCTCGACGACTGGGCTGAGAGGATGCCCTACGTTCTTCGCCTGCAAGGGAGGCGCGCCATGAGCGAGTGGGCGAAGCAAGAAATCGGGGCGGGGAGGGCCACAGATGTCGACTGTCTCGACGACGTCTGCGATTTACCGGGCGCCCAACCGGTGAACTCGGGCTTGGCCGAGGTCACCCCCGATATCGAATTATCCGACGACGATCCCGAGCGCTGGCTCGATTTCGCGGAGAAGCGTGGCTGGGGCGACGGGCTCCCGCTGATCCCGCCGACACCGGCGCGGGTCCAGGCCGCACTCGATCTGCTGCCGCCCGCGCTCGACCCGGACGAGGTCATCGCCCACCTGCCGCCACGTGGTGGACTCGCCACGCGGCGCGTGCTCGCGATCAACGCGGTCATGGCCGGCTGCCGCCCCGACACCCTCCCCGTCCTCACCACTGCGGTCCGCGCCCTCGCCCGGCCCGAACTCAACCTGCGCGGGGTCAATGCGACCACCCACCCCGTCGCCCCCCTGATCATCGTTCACGGCGCGGCCGTCGAAGCGCTGGGCTTCAACGCGGGGCTCGGCGCCTTCGGCCCCGGATGTCGCGCCAATGCCAGCGTCGGACGGGCGATGCGCCTGGTCCTCCAGAATGTCGCCGGTGCGCGACCGGGCGCGGGAGATGCCGCGACCCAGGGCCAGCCTTCGAAATACAGCTATTGTGTCGCCGAGAATCTCCCCGAGAGCCCCTGGGAGAGCTATGCGTCGAGCGTCGGTATCCCCCTCGGTCTCGAGACCCGGAGCGCCATCACCGTCACCTGCGGTGAGAACCCGCATAACGTCCAGGACCACGAATGCGCGACGCCCGCACATACCCTCGAACAGATCGCGAGCGTGATGGCCACGCTCGGATCGAATAACGCCCCAGTCTCGTCTGCGGAGTGGTTCGTCTTCCTCGGTCCGGAACACGCCGCGAGCCTCGCGGACGCGGGCTGGAGCCGCCGCGACGTTCAAATCTTCCTCTACGAGAAGGCGCGTCTTCCCGCCGCGCGCTTCCGGCGCGCCTTCGAAATCACGCAATACGCGGACTGGGAGCGAACCCTCGCCGACGATGACCTCAAACCGATGATGCGCGACCCCGGTCTGATCCGCGTGATGGTGATCGGCGGCGCCGGCAAGCATTCCAGCGTCGTTCCCAGCTGGGGGATGACCGCCAGCGCCACACTGCCCCTCGAAAACTGATACGCAGCTCGCCCGCGGGGGCGCGGGCGTCGGAACGCTGATATAAACCGGAAAAGACGAGGAGAATACGTGCCCAAGATCTCGATCTACTCACCCACTGGGCTCGCGGACGAGAGCGTCGGCCAAACGCCCATCCATTCCTCCACGCCGTTGACCGGCCGGCGCATCGCCGTCCTCGACAACGGCAAATCGGGCGCCGACACCCTTCTCGCTCGAATGGGCGAACAGCTCGCCGCACGCATCCGCGGCGAGTACGTCGGCATCCGGCGGAAGGGGAGCGCAGCCACCCCCTGTGAGCCCGGACTGCTGGATGCTCTGGTGGGCGAGGCAGACCTCGTTCTGACCGGCACAGCCGATTGAGGGAGCTGCACGTCGTGGAGTCTCCACGACACGAAAACCCTCGAGGCACGCGGCATCCCAACCCTCGTCATCGCGAGCGAGGCCTTCTCGGATCTCGCTCGCCAGGTCGCCGAAGAGTTGCTGATCCCCGAGGCACGGATCGCGCGGGTCGCGCACCCGATCGGGGGAACACCGAAAGAAACGCTCATCGCCTGGGCGGATACGGCGATCGACGAGTTGATCGGGCGCTTCGCCTGAGCAGGTGCCGTGCTCCAACGCGAGACGGACGCTCCCTCCGAAAAGAGAGCGTCCGTCCGAGGCATTTCGCGCCGAAATGCTAGCATCCGACCCGAATCAGCGTGTTCCTCGAACTAGCGTCGACGAGTCGAAGCCAGACCGGCCAGGCCAAGACCCATGAGCAGGGCGGTTCCCGGCTCGGGGATCAGCGTCAGAGCGTAACTGGCGTTGTTGAAAGCCAGCGTCTGGGCGGAGCTGCCGATCGCGATCGCCAACAATGAAGCGCTCGTTCCGAAGGTCACGTCGATCGCGGAAGTAGCCGCCTGTGTCGGTTGGTTCTCAAAAACGACTTGGAAGTGGACATCCGACGGAATCGCCCCATTCGCAATGCCAAGGTCATGTTCCCCGGTGCCTAAAGCACTAAACCCCATATTGAGCCCACGGAAGAGCGCGGTGCGAACGTGTTCGGGATTGATGGCATTCGCAGTGAAAAGGTCCGTCGGAGCCGAGAACTGGTTGGTCAGCCCAAAAGTGGCACTTCCAGGGAGCGCGAAGGGCAAGAAGACCTCATTCTGGGTGACGGCTCCGCCGACCATCGTCAGACCGCTCGAAATCGTGCCATAGACATCCGCGGTCTCGTCGTAACCAAATGCGATCACATCGAGACCAGCGACAACCGTATTGGACGGGTTCTCGAGGACCAGATTGAATGTGATTTGTTCCCCGACCTGCAGCACCCCGTCCTGCGTACCGGACTCGGCCGGGGTCCCGACAATGGAAATTCCGAGCGCGCTCGCCGCTGTCGGGAGCAGAAGTGCAACCGCGGTGGCCACGAGGGCCTTGGTAAATCGAATCATTTGCTTCTACCTCTACTTCAGTAGTGCCACAGCGATAGCGCCGATAGCGTCGCCACCGCTCATGCGAGGCGTGGGCATGAAGAGCCCGGACGCACCATGCGACCGCAGCGGCTCATACCATCTTCTGATCTGTTCGAGGGATAAAGCAATCGCCCTTGCCTACGGATACAGAACCCGCGACCGAGAACTCGCGAGGTGTTTCCCGACACCTCATTCTCGATCTCTGCTTGGACGAAAAGACTCGAGGAGTCTTGCTCTGCCGATATCCTCCCACGCGCTCGAAGCAACCGCTCCTGCGCGTGACCTTCCCAGATCAAGGGCCATCCTACTATGAACGCAAGATTCTTTGGGGAAAAGTTAGGCAGCGTGTGGCTTTTTTTGCTTTCCCAGGGGTGGCTGCCGGAGGGCATGGGCGCCCGATTCCACTACCCCACGGAATCAGGGTCGCCGGTGGTCACTCGTGGCGGGCGCGAGGCGCGACGAGGCCGATCCGGGCGAATCTAGCCTTCACCGGATCGAAGAGGGCCATCAACGCGATTCTCGAGCGGCGATCGCCCTCCGAAGCCCCTCTGATCTCCTCGATCGCCGAGCTCCAATCGTCCCCCAGGAAGTTGCCGAGCCGCCCGCGCTCGATCTTGAGCGCCGTATCGAAGGCCTCGTCCACCCGCCCGAGTTGGACGAGATCCCAGAGCAGCCGCCGCGCGACGAGCAGATCCCCGGGGCTGAGCCGACGGTTGAACCGCTCGACGGTCAACGCTCGTTCATAGAGGCCGAGCACCGAATAGAGCACCGCCAGCCGGTGGCTGGCTGGCCCGACCTGATCCCGCGCGCGAAGTGCGCGGACTTCATCGAGCAGGAACTCAAAATCGGCGGGGATCAGACCGTGGTCGACGGACCATTGCGGCGCCTCGACGATCGCTCGTTCCACATCGAAGCCACGCTCCCGATCGAAGGGCACGCCGGCCCGAGCGTAATACGCTCGAATCCGCTCCAGGTTCTCGTCGTTTCTCGGAGCCCGACGCAGATAGATCACGTTCCGAAGGCCCCGGAACACAGGCATCCAGCCTTCCTCGTGTTCGAGGTGCCGAACCGAGGTCGCGATCGGCTGCCCGGGGGCCGTCCCGATCGGCAGACCCACGCCCAGGAATAGATCGAAGCCCTGCCGGTCCAACAGAGCGGCAAATGACTCACCCGCGCCAAGGGAAGTGCGGGCCGCGATCGCGAGATTGGCCTCCATCGCTTCGCGTTCGACGTTCATGGTCCCGCTCGACGCCATCTGGAGACGCGGTGAAAGCCAGAAACTCATGAACCCACCGAGTTGATAGGGGTTGTAGATTCGCCCCTCGACCTCCGAATCCGCGAGAAACCACATCGCATGACCATGAAATTTCGCCGCATCATAGGGCCGCGAATAATCAGATCCCGGCGCAGTGATCACCCTCGAAACGAGGGGCCAGTCGCCCGCGACGAAATGCGTCCCGACCGCAGCCAGCACGAGCGCGGCGATCGTCGCGGCCAAGCGGTGCTCGGCCCGGGCCGATCGACTTCCCCGGGAGAGCATCCCGCCCGCCACGGCCAACGCGAAAACCGCCAGCCACAGGAACCGTGAAGCCAGGATGGCGGCAGCTACGCCGGCGAGCGCAATCGAAACGAGCGCCGGATCGAGCGCCTGTGAGGGGGTACCGTCGTCGGACGGGGCCCCCCCAGCGCAGATTCCACCCCCCATAGCGCGATCCGCCAGGTCCCGTCCCCCCTCCTGGTCGGGTCGCGACCGCAGCAAGCTGAGAACGGCGACGGCGACTGTGACTGTACATAGCCAACAGACCAGCCAAGCGGCCCAGGTCGGCGGAAGATTCGGAAGGGGCAGGGCGAGAAGATTCGTCGCGTTCCACTCATCGGCCACGACGCCGAGCGCGCTGGTTTCTCCGCCCGCCGCAAAATAGGCCAGATGGGCGTGCCATCCCTGGGGGGTAGCAACCCCCGCGAACAACATCAGCCCACCCGCGCGAGCAAGACGTCCCGCCCGAAGCGGCTCTCTCGTTGATCGATCCCCCGCTCCAAGGAACGAGTAAAGGAAGAGGCAGGCACTCGCACCCAGGATGAGCAGGGGCCCGAGCAGAAAAGCAGCGTGCGTATTCGCCCAAACCACCATGAGCGCCACAGCGCCCCAGATGGCGGCCGGGCGCGGGCCCTCCCGCGGCGACACGAGGAGCAGGTACACCGCGAGCAGCGCCGCCATGCTGAAAAGGGCCGGGCGCAGCTGAACCAGCCGATAAGTCGAAAGGAGAATGAAGAGAACGAGTCCCGCACTCGCCATCCACCGCGATCCGCTCGACCGCCGCACGACGATCCATGCCAGGCCGAGAATCCCAGCCACCCCGCAGACGTGAAGCACGCGCAGCCCCGTGAAGCCGAAATAGGCCCAGGCCTGATAGAGCGCGAGCGAACCGATCCAGGACGATGGGGCGGGCGGGCCGGGCGCCGCGAAGAGGTGGGGATCGACCTCGAGCCAGGGCCCCGCGGCCGCGAAGGCCTGGCCCATGGCGAGATGAACCCAGGTGTCGTTCGCGTAGATCGGCTGCCCGACAAGAACGAGCGTCGCGAGCGCAAGCCCGATCGCGCACGCGTGAATGACGAGTCCGGCGACGGCGCCGCTAGGGCGGGCGCTAGGGTGGGCGCTAGGGTGGGCGCTAGGGCGGGCGCTAGGGTGACTGAAGGAGGTCGTCTCGCTTCCCTCTTCGCTGCCCATGGCTCAGC
>PBFW01000040.1 GCA_002719955.1 Deltaproteobacteria bacterium
AGTTCATCGCCGGATCCCCTCCGCCCTCGACAAGCAACTCGTCGACGAGGCCCTCGGCATCCGGCTCGGCGGACGCCCAGACCCGGGTCGAAAAACGATGGGTGGGACCGAATCGATCCAGACTCGCGAGCGTCGTCAGGACCTTCTGGTTCGAGGCGGGGATCATCAGCCGGTCGGCCCCCCGCGCATAGACGGCCGAAAGATCGGACGCGCGGAGGACGAGAATCCCGACGCTGGCCTTCGCGAGCGGCGCCCGCGCCACCAATTCGTCGAGACGCTGTTCGAGGGTCAGCGCCTCGCTCGACGCCTCCGGCGCGAGGCCCGAGAAAAGCAGCATCGAGGCCAGCACGATCCGGCACAGCGCCCGCCGGCGACGCGAGCGTCCGAACCTCGCGCGGTTCGACTCCGTCTCCGCTCGTCCCATTATTCGAGGCCCCCGCAAGATCGCTCCCTCCGCGACGCCCATCCCGCGTCGGTTCCGTTCATCTCGTTCGATTCCAATGAGGCGAGTCCGACCGCTGAAGATCGCACTTCATCTTCGGGAATCCGGACATCTCGAACTTGTCGGGGGGAACGCTGCTGCGCTTGACGCCGACGAGGTTATCGGGGAGCCTGCCCTGGAGCAATCGCGGTCGACCAGGGGGGATCGGACGCGTTTCTCGCCACCACCGGGATCGGGGAGTCCCATGCTCAATGCCATCTGGCTGATCCTCGCAACGGGCGCCCTGTGTGTCGCCGCACTCGGCGGAAACGACGCGCTCAAACTCGTCAGCGACGCGATTTTCGAGAGCGCGAAATATTCGGTCCAGCTCGTCATCGGGCTGGTCGGCGTCATGGTCTTCTTCCTCGGCCTGATGCGAATCGCCTTCGATGCGGGTTTGCGGGACGTCATCGCTCGCTGGCTGACCCCGATTACCCGCCGCCTGTTCCCCGAGGTCCCCGCCGACCACCCGGCAATGGGCGCGATGATCATGAATATGGCCTCGAACGTGTTGGGCATGGGGAACGCCGCGACACCCTTCGGTCTGAAGGCGATGAGCGAACTCGCCAAACTCAACAATCATTCGGGTTCGGCATCGAACGCGATGGTCCTCTTCCTCGCCATCAACGCCTCCGCAATCACCCTCCTGCCCCCGCTCGGAACGGTCGGCGTGCGCGCAGCCGCAAATTCCGTCGATCCCTGGGCGATCTGGATGCCGACGCTCTTCGCGACTGCCTGCTCGACGGCTGCCGCCGTGACAGCCTATATCCTGCTCGGTCGGCTCTCCGTCTTTCGACACCGCCCGGAGACGCCCGGCGATTCGAGCGCCGAGAGTTGGAAGCTCCCGGAGGAAGCGCCCGCGGATCTGAGCCTGGGCCTCGAGCCAGAAGGGCCGCTCAGGACAAGGTTTCGCTCCCTCGTAGTCTTCGCGATCGCGCTCGGGGTATTGCTCTCGATCGGCAACAGCTTCCGGGGCGCCTATCAAAGTGAGGGATTCGTCATGGCCGTCCGGACGGTCCTTCAATTCTGGGCGCTGCCGGCCCTGCTCATCGCCGTCCTCCTCTACGGCTTTTCGAAACGGGTCCGGGTCTACGACTCGATGGTGAAAGGGGGGCGCGACGCGCTCGACGTCGCCTTGATGATCGTTCCCTACCTGGTCGTGATCCTCGTGGCCGTCGCGATGTTCCGCGCCTCCGGAGCCCTCGACGTCGTCATCGGAACCCTCGATCCCTGGACGAGCCGGATCGGCGTCCCGGCGGAAGTGCTCCCAATGGCCTTGATCCGCCCCCTCTCCGGCAGCGGCGCCCTCGGCGTCATGAGCGAGATCTTCGCCGCACACGGCCCGGACTCGTTCATCGGAATGCTGACGAGCACGCTGATGGGCTCGACGGAAACCACCTTCTACATCCTGGCGGTCTACCTCGGCGCAGCGGGGGTCGTCGATGGACGACACGCACTCTTCGCCTGCCTGGTGGGCGATGTGAGCGGTTTCTTCGCCGCCGTCGCCGCCTGCCATTTCTTCTTCGGATAGGCCTTCGGTTCCCTTGGATCTCATCGCCCAGGACCATGCCACGCTCGCCGAACTCGTGCGGGCCGAGTTCGGCTGGACACCGACGAGAATCGAAGCGATGGCCGCCGGCCTCGGCACGCGACGTTTTCATCGCCTCTTCCTCGACGGCCAGGATCCGTCCACGCTCATCGCGCGCATCCAAGACACGGAGGCGAACCCGACCGCGCGGGCGACCCCTCCCCCGGCGATCCCCGAGGCGCCCGTCTGGCTCACCGAGCCTCGCCTCGAACCCCTGCGCGGATTTCTCGAAGCGGCCGGGCTCCCAGTTCCCCGGAGCCATCTCCACCGGCCCGAGGCGGGGATCGATCTACTGGAGGATGTCGGAGACATCACGCTGGCCGACGCGCCGGATTCGCGTCGAGACGATCTCTACCGCGAAGCCTGTGGGATAGTCACGCGATTGCAGCGACTCGACGCCGACGCCTCCGCGATCCCCGCCTTCGGCCGGGAGTTCGATCGAAAACTGCTCGAGACAAAGGCCTGGAAATGGCTTCACTGGACGATTCCCCTGCTGCTCGAGCGCGCGGCGAGTCGTGACGAACGCGCGCAGACCGAGCGCGTCTTCGCGCGCATCGCCGACCTCGTCGAAGCCGCCCCCCGGCGGCTGAGTCACCGCGATTTCAAGGCGGAAAACCTGCACCTGGCACCGCCCCCGCGCGACGCCCTCGTCATGATCGACGTTCAAGGGGCCTTCCTGGCCCCTCCGGAATACGACCTCGTCTGTCTGCTCTACGACCTCCAGGTCGATCTCGACGAGGCCTTCGTCGAGGGCACCTTCGAATCGACCTGCCTCGCGCTCCCGGACGCGCCCGCGCGCGAGGAAGCCCGGCTTCGCTTCGATGCGATCGCGATCGCACGACTCTGCAAAGACGTCTCCCACGTCGTGCACGCGGGACGCGTGCGGGGGGATCTCCGCAGATGGCACGAGATCCCGCGAGGGCTTGAACTGATCGCGCGCGCGGCGGGGCGACTAGAACCCACTTTTCCAGAAATCGAGGCGCTCACTTCTGTGATCAGGGCACTTACCCCTGCCGTCCTGCGGGCCGATAGTGGAGACTGGGAATGAACGTGGGGACGACGCGGGGCGGCCGATGGAGCCAACGGGCACACAGACGGCGAGGAGCGACGACGTGCGTGCGATGATTCTCGCCGCAGGTCTCGGGAGTCGCCTGCGCCCGCTCACCAACTATCGCGCTAAGCCCGCGCTTCCGGTGCAGGGTCGGCCGGTCGTCAGCCTGCTGCTCGAACTCCTCGCGCACAACGGGGTCGATCAGGTCCTGATCAACCTCCACCACCTGCCCGAAACGATCCGGGACGCGGTCGCAGGCGACCATCCCGAGGGCATGACGATCCGCTGGTCGGAAGAACCCCGACCGCTCGGAACCGGGGGCGGCATCCGCCGCGCGGCGGGCTTCCTGAGCGGTTCGGATGACTGCATCGTCATGGCCGGAGATATGCTGCTCGACGTCGACCTCAGCCGCCTGCTCGCACTCCATCGAAGGAGCGGTCGGGATGTCACCCTGATCCTGCGCGAGGACTCCCGCGGTCGCGATTTCGGTACCATCGGGATCGACGCGAGGGGCCTATTGACGCGCATCGGAAAACGTGAAGTCAGCCAATCGAGCGACCGCGACCGGAGCGTCGGCCCCGAACAGCGAAAGGGTCTCTTCACCGGCGTGCGCTTCTTTTCGAACACGGCACTCAGCGGCTGGCCCACGCTCGATTGCCCGCAGAGTGCGAATGCTGCACAAGACGCCGCCCAAGAGGTCGCCTTCGAGGATCTGCGCGATTGGCTCGCACCGCGGATCGAGGCGGGAGAGATCCTGGTCGGCGCTGAAATCGTCGACGGGACGACTTCCGTCTGGGAACCGGTGGGGACGCCCGCCGAGTATCTCGACGTGAACCTCTGCCCACCCTGTCTGCCCTCTCTAGGCGGGGACGTGAAGACCTGGGGAGGCGATCTGCGACCCTCGCCGACCGAAGACGGCAACGTCATCGCGGGCAGCGCCGAGGTCCCGGCGGATGCGAGCCTCGACCATTGTGTCGTCTGGGATCGCGAACGTGTGCCGGACGGCTTCCGCGGACGCGATGGTGTCTACGCAGGCAACGCCTTCCACCCCTGCCGGAGTCCCGAGTGAGCGAAGTCGTCTTCATCGGAACCAGTGACGCGTTCGGCGCGGGCGGGCGACGTCAGTCCGCAGTCTTCGCACGCGGTGAACGCGGCGGGATGCTCTTCGATTGCGGGGGCACGACGAATTCCGGACTGACTCAGCTCGGAATCGATCGTGAGGAAATCGAGGTCATCCTGATCTCGCATTTTCACGGTGATCATTTCGGCGGCATCCCCGCTTTCCTCTATGCCTCGCTCTACACGGACGCCCGAAAAGAACCGCTGGAAATCGTGGGGCCACCGGAGATCGAGGCCCGCGTGCGCGCGCTGGCGACCGCGCTCGGCCATCCCCTGGACGGCGGCGAATGGTCGTTCCCGATCGGTTTCCACGAGCTCCATGCCGGCGAGCGCCGCTCCGCCGGCCCCGCCCAGATCGAGGCCTTCGCCACCCAGCACCAGCTGGAATCGAATCCCCAGGGCTACCGCATCCAGCTCGGGCGTGAAAAGATCGCCTATTCCGGAGACACGGGCTGGTTCGGGGGCCTGCCCGGTCATGTCGCGGGGAGCGATCTCTTCATCTGCGAATGTACGCAGTGCAACGCGGAACTCGATTTCCACCTGAGCCTCGAGGAACTCCGGGAACATCGAGACGACCTCGATTGCGGCCGACTGATCCTGACCCACCTCGGCAACGAGATGGCGCGCGAGCGGGGTCAGATCGAGATCGAAACCGCCGACGATGGCATGACCGTCAAGCTCTAGCGCCACTCCGCGCCGTGGAGAACGCCCAACACGCGCGCCTCAGCGACACCGGTGCATTGGGGCAGCTGATTTGGGATCCCGAGCAGCGTGTTGCGTCCCATCAGCGAAAAAGCCATCGCTTCCGCCGCGTCCGCGGGAACACCACCCGCATCCATCGGCTCGACGACCGCACCCGGAATCGCTCGCGCAAGCGACTCCATCATGAAGCCGTTTCGCGCACCGCCCCCGCCGACAAAGAGCCGCGCACTCGATCCCGCGTCCGACGCGACCGGCAACCCTCGCCACGCCGCTTCGATCGCCCGGACGCCGAACGCCGTCAGGGTCGCCAGCAGGTCATCCAGAGCGACCCCCTCGCGCTCGGCTCGGGCGAGCCAGCCGCGCGCCTGCGCCAAGCCATACTGTTCGCGCCCCGTCGATTTTGGCGGCGGACGCCGGAGATAGGGATCGTCGAGGAGTTCCGTGAGCCAGCCTTCGACGACCTTCCCAGCCCGAGCACACGCCCCGTCGCGATCGAATCGTTCGCGTTCGTCGGTCGCCTGAGTAATCACGCCATCGAGCAGGGAATTCGCTGGCCCTACGTCAAAGGCCATCACACCCTCTGCAGCCCCCCCGGCCGGCAACCAGGTCAGGTTCGCGATCCCGCCCAGATTGAGGACCCCTCGATTCTCGGCGGCGTCCGAAAAGACCGCGTGATGAAAGAAGGGGGCCAGCGGAGCGCCCTCGCCGCCCATCGCCAGATCCCGTCGGCGGAAATCCGCGATCACCGGTCGGCCCAGCCTCTCCGCCAGCCGAGCCGGACAGCCGATCTGCAGGCTGCCCCCATGTTCGGGGCGATGGGCGACCGTCTGGCCGTGGGAGGCGACGCCCGCGATGCTGCCCGAGTCCGCGCCCGCCGCCTCGAAAAGGGCGAGGGCCGAGTCAGCAAAGGCGTCGGCCAACACACGATCCAAGCGAATCTGTTCGGCCAGGATCCGATCCGCGGGAAGCTCACCCGCCGCCAGACGATGGATCGCCGCCTGAAGGGACTCGGGATGGGGGCGTTCGAGATAGGCGATCAGCTCGAAGGGGCGGGCCTCCGGCCCGTCGGGCCATTCGACCAGCGCCGCATCGATTCCGTCCGCTGAAGTGCCCGACATCAGTCCCGCGACCCGCATGGCCCGAAGCTTAGGCCGCGTCGCGCTTCTCGCACCCTTCAATTCACGGATCCAGAAGAGCTCGTGCCCGGATTCGCGGAGGCATCGAGCGCCTTCAGAACACGCGTCAACAGCTTGACAGACAAGGGGAATCCGGGATACTGCCGCGGCTGCGGACCCCAGCTCACATCCCCGCTCCTCGCCCCCCCCGCCTCGCCCGAACTCTCTCTACACAAGCGCAGAAAGCGTCGGCGAGAATCGAATGCATGAGGGAACCATGAACGAGACCTCCCGTGCCCAGGGTTGGGCCATCACCGCGAGTGCCGGCGTCGCGGCACTCCTCTTCGTGCTCGGAATCCTGAACGGCAGCTACTGGGCCATCGCCATCCCCGTCGCGATCGTCACCCTCTTCGCGCTCGGACTGATCGCTTGGGTGGGGTACACGATCGCCACGATTCAGGTCGAGGCCGATGCGGCGCCCGAAATTCTCGCAACGGATGCCCCGGATGCTTCCGGCACATCACAGACCCGCACGGCCGAAGACGTGGCTTAGGTTCGACTCGTGCGAATCGCTCTGCTCACGTATCGCGGCAACATGTTCTGTGGTGGCCAGGGAATCTACGCGGCCTACCTGGCCCGGGAGTGGAAACGCGCGGGACACGATGTCCACGTGTTCGCGGGTCCTCCCTTTCCCGAACTCGAGGAGGGCATTCCGCTCCACGAGATCCCAAATGACAACGTCTTCGGTCAGACGCCGCGTGAGGCCGTCGACCCCGCCCACCCCTTCTCGATGCTCAAGCCGCTCTCGCTCTGGGAGCTGGGCGTGTCGCGTTTCGGCGTCTTCCCGGAAATGCAGACCTTTGGTTTCCGGTTGATGCGCCGCTGGCGGGAGATCCAGAAGCGTTTTCGCTTCGACGTCGTATTCGACAACCAATGCCTGTCTTGGGGTTTGCTCGGAATTCAGGCGATGGGCGTACCCGTCGTGTCAGTGATCCATCACCCGCTGCATATCGACCGCGAAGCGGATTTCACGATCGACCCCTCTCTAAAGAAGCGCGTCGAGCGGACCCTCTATTTCCCACTCATGATGCAGCAGGCCGTCGCGCCTCGACTCGCGAAGATCGTGACAGTCTCGGAAGCCTCTCGGGGCGCGATCGAGAAATATTTCAAGATCCCCGAGAAGAAGGTCTCCGTCGTCTACAACGGCACCGACACAGAGATCTTCCATCCCGTCCCCGGGGTGGAGAAGGCGGCGGATCTGCTCTTCGTGGGTCGCACCGAGGATCGCAAGAAGGGCATCGGAACGATGTTCGAGGCGCTCTCGATGCTGTCCGAAAACGTCACCCTGAAGATCGTCGACGGTCGCATTCCGGGACACGGACTCGTGCCTCGGCTCACCCGACGATTCGGCCTCGAGAAGCGCGTCGAGATCGTCGACCGGATGCTCAGCGTGCCGGAGCTCGTCGAGCATTACTCGAGCGGACGCGTCGCGTTGGTCCCCTCGTTCTTCGAAGGCTTTGGATTTCCCGCCAGTGAGGCGATGGCGTGTGGACTTCCCGTGATCGCAAACGCGGCGGGCGCCCTTCCCGAAGTCGTCGGAAGCGACGGACACGCGGGGCTTCTGGTTCCCCAGCGCGACGCCCATGCGATGGCCGATGCGATGCGAACGATTCTTCGCAACCCCGAGCAGACCGAGCGCATGGGCCGCGCGGCCCGACGACGCGTCGAACGGCTCTTCCAGTGGGATCAGGCCGCCGCCGAGATGGTCGATGTCTTCGAGGAGGTGATCCATGCTGCTCACCGTCGATCTCAAGCGGCTTGACATCCAGCCGGGCCACCGGCTGCTGGATGCGGGATGCGGCGAAGGACGCCACTGCTTCGGCAGCATGGCCCGCGGCGCCACCGTCGTGGGCCTCGACCTCGACTTCGACGCCATGCGCGAGCCCTCCAAGAACCTGCGCAAGCGTGGCGTCGAGAACCAGCGCATGGGAGCGATGCTCCAGGGGGACGCCTTTCACTTGCCCTTCGCAGACGCGAGCTTCGATCGGATCATCTGCAGCGAAGTCATGGAGCACGTCCACGACTACCGCGGCGCTCTGCGTGAACTCTTTCGGGTCGCCAAACCCGATGCGAAGGTCGCGATCACGATCCCGACGGCGACGAGCGAGCACCTCTACCTGCGATTGGGCGACGAATATTTCGAGAGCCCCGGCGGCCATATCCGCATCTTTCGCCCCCGTGATCTCGCCGAAGGAATGGCGGCCGCCGGCTTCGACACCGTGGGCTGCGGCTTCGCGCACGGTTTCCATACGCCCTACTGGGTGCTCCGCAGCGTGATGCATCTACCCGACGCCGACCGGAGCCGCCTCGTCCGCACCTATCGAGAGTTCCTGATTCGTGCGACCGCTTCACGATGGATGGACCGGCTCGAGGGGCTGCTCAATTTCGTCTGTCCGAAGAGCGTCATCCTCTACGGAGCGAAGCGCGCCCCCGCGCGCTCAGCCTCGAACGCCCAGGAGAACGCGACGCTCTCCGCCGCGGCCTGACCCAGTGACGGCAGCACCGCTTTCGGGTTCAGCGCGGCCGCTGCGCATCGCCTTCGTCGCCTATCGAGGCAATATGAACTCGGGCGGTCAGGGGATCTATCTGTGGTTCCTCGCGCGCGAACTCGCGCGCATGGGGCACGAGATCGATATTTTCGTCGGACCGCCCTATCCCGACCCGATGCCCTTTGCCCGGGTCGTCGAACTCCCGAACCAGCAATTCTGGGCGAAATGGGTCCTCAACCAGACCGACGAGCTCCTGCCGAAGGACGACCCACTCCAGGTCCTCGCCCCTTTGAATTTCTACGAACTGGCCGCGAGCCGAATCGGCTTTCTTCCGGAGCCCTTCGCCTTCAGCGTGCGAGCCTTCCGCCAACTCGCTCAGCATCTGCGAGCCGGACAAGGCTTCGACATCGTCCATGACGTTCAGTGTCTCGGCTATGGACTGCTGGGAATTCGGGCGCTGGGGCTCCCGGTCGTCACGACGGTGCATCATCCACTCTCCGTCGATCGTCGCGCGTCCTTCATTCGTGACGAGACGCTCAAGGACGCGGTCGGAACCATGAAATTCTACCCGATCGGAATGCAGGCTTTCGTCGCGCGACGACTCGACTGCGTCTTGACCTCGTCGGAAATGAGCGCGCGCCAGATCGTGCAGGATTTTGGTGTCCATCCGGAACGACTCCGAAATGTCCGCAACGGGCTCGACACCGAACTCTTCTCACCCGATTCCGATGTCGAGAAGAGCGACTCGAATCTACTCTGCGTCGGACGCTCGACGGACCCGAACAAGGGGATCCGCACCCTGATACACGCGCTCGCGCGATTGCCCGAACACATCACCCTAACACTGGTCGATGACAAGAGCCCTGACAATCAGGTTCGCCAATGGGCTCGCGAGGTCGGTGTCCTCGAGCGACTGAGACTCACCGGACGCGTCGAATCGAAGGAACTCGTGCGGCTCTATCGAAAGGCGACCGCGGTCGTCGTCCCCTCGCGATACGAGGGTTTCGGATTGCCTGCGGTCGAAGCGATGGCCTGCGGCACGCCGGTCGTCGCAACCCGCGCGGGAGCGCTCACAGAGGTCATGGACCTGACGGGCGGCGGCGTCCTCGCCGAGCGCGACGACCCGGAATCGATCGCAGCGGGGGTGCAAACCCTGATCGGGAACACCGAAACGCGCACTCTGATGGCCAAGCGCGGACGCGAACGCGTTGTCGAGATGCTCTCGTGGCCCGGTGTCGCCGCCGCGACCGCCGAGGTCTACGGTGAACTGGTCGAGCGATCGAGACGGGGCCGCCCGACGACCACGATCACGTCTGCCAAGGTCGGGAACTGACGCGCCAGGGCATCGAGCCCCCGGAGAATCGGGTCGACCA
The DNA here is from genome assembly GCA_002719955.1 of Deltaproteobacteria bacterium. GTDB lineage: Bacteria > Myxococcota_A > UBA9160 > UBA9160 > UBA4427 > UBA4427. The sequence continues at coordinate 9,979 of PBFW01000040.1, forward strand.
GCGGGCGCGGGAGGAGGCAGGCCAGAGTCGCCCAGCCGGGCAGCCCCCATCCGATCGAGACCCCCTGAACGCGCTCGATCTCGACGTACCTTGCGGCCTGTTCCTTCATCAGATCGAGTTCGTAGCGCGTGAAATGATCGCTCGGCGTGTCATAGCCGCGGCGCCCGCGCATGGGGCCCCAACCGAGCCAATCCTCTCGGAACTCGTCGATCGCGCGTGTCACGCGACAGGCCAGCGAATCGAAATTCGCGATGGCGAGCACCACACGTCCGTCCCGTTTGGTCACGCGCGCCATTTCGGCGATCGCGGCCTCGGGATCGTCAAAATGATCCATTGCGCCCTTGCAGAAGGTCGCGTCGAACGAGGCGTCTTCAAAGGGCAGCGCATCCGCCCACCCGCGAACCCAATCCGGCGCGAGATCGCCTTGTTCGAGATCTTCGCCGCCGAGAAGCTGGGCCATCGCCGTCATCCGCTCTGAGGGCTCCGCACCGATCACGCGCGCCCCCCCGCGTGCAAGAGAAATCGAGTCTTGCCCGAATCCGCTCGCGACATCGAGCACCAGGCGCCCGGGATCCGCACAGGTCGCGTGCAAGGTGGCCTCGGTCATGCGCGCAAAGAGGAACTCGCTATCCGGCGACATCCCGGTCGGGATCACGTCGCTCATGTCTCGGTCGAGGTCGACGACTCGCATGGCCGGACCTTAGCCATCCAGCCCTCTCGTCGCCGCGTCCCAAGGGGCGATCAGACGAGCGGGAGGGCTGCGCGAATCGAGTCCTTGAGTTCCCCGTCGTCCCAGGGCTTGGCGAGCAGGGCGACCAATCCGGCTGCCTCGCGGTCCGATGCGCAGATCTCGCAAGCCCATCCGCTGAGCAGAATCCGAGCCGTCTCCGGGTGGCGGGAACGAACCCTCGTCAATAATTCGATCCCATTCATCCCCGGCATCTTGTAGTCGGAGATCACGAGGGCGATCGGGGGATCGATCGCGAGTCGCTCAAGTGCGCGCGCGGCATTCCCCGCGACCTCGAGATCGTAAGCCTCACGACGCAATGCGCGACGCAGAGCCGACAACACACGCGCATCGTCGTCGACGAGCAGAACGACTGGCGCCGCTCCCACGCCTCAGGTCTCCGTCGGATCGAGCACGCTCGGCGACCCCCCGGCCTCCGGAGGCGATGTCGGCAGCCAGATCTCGAAGAGGGTTCCCCGTCCGACCTCGCTCTCGACGACGATCCGGCCGCCATGACGCTCGATGATATTGAACGAAGTCGAGAGCCCGAGCCCGGTCCCCGCCCCGAGCGGTTTGGTCGTGAAGAAGGGCTCGAAGATCCGCGCGCGGTCCCGCTCGGAGATCCCGATGCCGGTGTCGGAGATGCGGATCACGATCTCCTCTCCAACCACGTCTGTCTCGATTCGAATCACGCCCGGTTCCGACTCGCCCCGCGCCTCGATCGCCTGATGGGCATTCACGAGCAGGTTCATGAAGACCTGCTTGAGCTGCATCGGATAGGCTTCGATCTCCGGGAGCGCGTGATAATCCTTCTCGAGCTCGACCCGATGCTTCATCATCGTGTAGACGATATTCGCCGTCGAATCGATCGCCTGATTGACATCCGCGGGAGTACGCACCGGCAGATCGGGCCGCGAGAAATCCCGCAGGTCCTTCACGATATGGCGGATCCGTTCAGCGCCCTCCCCCGACTCGAGCAGCGCCTTCTCGAAATCCGAACGGACGAAATCGAGATCGATCTCACGCGCGATCGCGGCCACATCCTCCGCGGCTGTACGGACCACCTCGAGATCCCCTTCGATCGCGGCCCGCTGCAGAGACTGGGTCGCCTCGAAATATTTTTCGAGGTCACCCAGATATTCCGACATCTGGTGCAGGTTCGCGTGGATGAACCCCATTGGGTTATTCACCTCGTGCGCAACACCTGCCGCGAGCTGACCGATCGACGCCATCTTCTCTGTCTGACGAACCTGGAGCTCCAGCTCCTTGATCTCCGACAGATCCTGAAAGACCGCGACGACCCCCTGGGAACGGCCGCTGGCATCGAGGCGTGGCGAACAAGAAATTCCGACCGGAATCCATTGCCCATCACCTCGCTGGAGAAAGGTCTCGGCACCCCGGCTGCGCACGCCACTCTCGAGACATGCTTCGATCGGGCTCACGTCTTCGCCGGCAGGCGCGAACCAGTCTTCGACCTGACGCCCCACGAGATCCCCGTCCCTTCCGCCCAGGATCAGATCGGCCGCGGGATTCGCAAAGCTGATTCGCCCGCCGAGATCCACGACGATCAGAGCGCTGTTGATATTCTCGATGATGTCGCGGGTGTCTCGACGAAGCGCCTCGAGGCGCTCGGAAAGCCACTCGCTCTCCGTGACATCGGAAATGACGAGCAGCACACGTTCGGCGTCCGGGAGACGCCGGTGGCGAAGCTCGTAGGCACGCGAAGCCGCCTCCGGATCATCGACCCGGACCAATTCGAGAAAATGCGATCCGCGCTCGGACTCGGTCCGCTCCGCGCGCTCGAAGGCCAGACTGAGTTCGGCGGGGAGCCTCGCGGCCAGAAACTCGCTGGCCTCGCCCGCGAGCGCGGAACGCGAGGGAAAGAGCCGGCCGAATTCCGGATTCTCGGCGACGATCAGCCCATCGCGATCGATCACGACCAGTCCCGCTGGCATTTCGGACACGATCGCGGCGTAGAGATCCTCGAGCCAACGAATCCGATCCTCGGAGAGCTGCCGCTGGCGCTCGTTTCGCCAGCGCTGAATCTGTTCGAGCAGGACCACCGGAAGCACGTGCTCGTACTCTGGTCCGAAATGAACACAGTCAGAGGCCCCGGCACGGAAGGCATCTAACGCCTCGGCCTCTGAGTCGCCATCGATGACAACGACCGAGGGCGGCCCATCGCCGGGAATCGCGGCGAGCATCTCCGCGGTCTCGAGGCGATCGAATAACACTAGATCGACCGAAGGATCGGCGGCGAGGTCGCGGACTTCTTCCGCGACCTCGGCGCGCAATAATTCGACCGGGTCCCCGAGTCGCGCAAGACCCGCTGTAGTCTCGACCGACATTGGCGGCGGACCACCGAGCGGATCCTCACCGGTCGACACGATGACGATTCGGATCACGCCCATCCGTTGAGCGGCCAGGGACTCCCCCCTCTCGCCGCGCGACGACGCAGCGATCTGCCCCGATCGACCCCGCTCGGGCGATCCCGCTCTCATATTCATGGGAAGCCTGGAGGAACCCCGCTCGTGCTGAGCCATCGTGATGTCGCGACACTCCGACCGATCGGGTTCGAAAACCAATCGGGAAAGGCGGGGGCCAACCAAAATAGCCGATCGACCCCGCCCAGGCGATCGATTCCAACCGGGGCTGACCGGATGTCCCGCATTGCCTACACTGGATGAGCCCCCTCCGCCATGCGGAGTCCACCCTGCGAGACCAGACGCCTTCCCCAATTCAGCCGACGATCCTCGTCGTCGACGACGAAGAACTCTACCGCCGCGCCATCGAACGCATCCTGCACCGCGTGGGTCACCAGGTCGCTATGGCCGCTGATGCGACCGAGGCCCTCCAGGTGATCGCCTCGGTGCGGGTCGATCTGGTCCTCTGCGATATCCAGATGCCGGGCATCAACGGCCTGGAACTCGTCCGGCAGATCCATGAACTCGAACCGGATCTCCCCTGTATCGTGATGACCGGCTACAACACACCCGAAAACTCGCTGGAGGCGCTCAAGGCAGGCGCCTTCTGGTATCTCGAGAAACCCTTCGAACAGGAGCGGCTCGACGTCGTCAGGCAACTGGTCGAGAAGGCCATCGAATTCGGACGATTAAAATCCAACAACCGCCATCTCCAGCGTCAACTTCGCTCGCGTCACAAATTCGACAGCATCATCGGCAAGAGCAGCAGCCTCGGCCGCACCCTCGCGATCGTCGAGAAGGTCGCTGACACCGAGAGCACCGTTCTGATCACAGGCGAAAGCGGCACGGGCAAGGAACTCGTCGCACGTGCCCTCCACTACAACAGCCGCCGCTCCGAACGCCCGCTCATCACGGTCAACTGCGGTGCGATCCCCGAAGAGCTTCTGGAATCCGAGCTCTTCGGCCATGTCAAGGGTGCATTCACCAACGCCGTGAGCCACCGCGAAGGCCGCTTCGCCGCCGCGAACGGGGGCACGATCTTCCTCGACGAAATCGGGGACATGAGCCCCAATCTCCAGGTGAAGCTGCTGCGCGTCCTCCAGGAACGGACCTTCGAACCCGTCGGCTCCTCCAAGACCGTCAAGGTCGAGGTCCGGGTGATCGCCGCGACCCACCAGAACCTGCCCAACCTGATCGAAGCGGGACGCTTCCGAGAGGATCTCTTCTATCGCCTGAACGTCTTACCGATCGAGGTTCCTCCCCTACGCAAACGCATCGATGACCTGCCGCTCCTGGTCCACCATTTCCTCGACATCGCTCGCCAGGAGCGCGGTTCCCGCATCCAGAGCGTCACCGACGAGGCCATGCAACGCCTGATGGACTACCACTGGCCCGGCAATGTCCGAGAGCTTGAGAACCTGACCGAGAGGCTGACCATCCTCATCGGTGAAGGCGACATCGAACTCGAAGACTTGCCGGCGCAGGTTCTCTCCGAACCCACGACACAGGCCTGGGCGCCACGCGTGCCCTCGACGGGCCTCGATTTCAATACCGTCGTCGGGCGCTTCGAATCTGAGTTGATCGAGCAAGCGCTCGACCATACCCATTGGAACAAGAATCGCGCAGCCGGCTTGCTCGGCCTCAATCGAACGACCCTGATCGAGAAGATCAAGAAGCGCGGGATCACACCACCCGAGGACGGCACCTAGCCGCGCTCTTCCCCACGCTCACCCGCAGGTTCCCGCGCGATCCCCTCCGATCATCCAGCGCGAAGGGGACCCTGCATGGCGGCGTTGCACTTGGAAAGACCGGCGATTCTTCTTGCAGGGTGGGTTCCGTGCAGGTGTCGGCCCGTTGACGGTTCTGCTCGTGTGCCACGAATTCTGCCGACTGGGTCGGCGGCCGCCGTTGCCATTCCCAACCTCCACGCGATGGGCGCATTGAGCGCCAAGCTTCAGGAATTTCAACGATTTTTCGGAACACCGCGTCAAACGGGCCGAAAAACGCTGCCCGACCCATTCAAGACCTACGCGGAGTTCCGCATCAAGGGCGCGAGCCTCGCCCCACTCCGATGGGGGACGCACCGGCACCTTCGCCGACCTCATCGAGGACGTTCATTCCGAGAACCCTTTCGCGTCCATGAAGCTCATGGAGACGAAGCACGTCATCTCCGACACGATCGGTTCGCTCCCCGAAAAGGAGCGCCTCGTGATCTCTCTCTACCACTACGAAGACCTGAACATGAAGGAGATCGGAGGCATCCTCGGAATCACCGAGTCGCGCGTCTGCCAGATCCACGCCAAGGCGGTGATGCGGCTGCGATCCAAGCTCAAGGGGATGGTCGCCGGCTGAGTCGCCCCGCCACAGCGGGCGAGAACACCCCGGTCGGTCTCGGGGAATCGTTCGAGGGGTCGCTATTCGTCGCTCTCGTAGCGAACCAATACCACCGTGATATTGTCGAGACCGCCCGCCCGGTTGGCTGCGTCGACGAGGCCGCCGGCTGCGATTTCGAGGTCTTCCTCGTCGCCGAGCCGCTCTGCGATCTCCCGATCGCCGACATGTGTCGTGAGGCCATCGCTACACAGAATCAGCACATCCCCTTCCTGGGGAGTCATCTCGGCCAGATCCGGCTCCGCTCGCGGACGCACGCCGAGGGCCCTCGTCAAGACGTGTCGATGGGGATGTTCGCGGGCATCGACCTCGCTGATTTCCTGGCGCCGCAGGAGTTCGCCCACGATCGAGTGATCATCGGTGAGCCCGCACAGGCGCCCGTGGCGCAGGAGGTAGGCGCGACTATCGCCCACGTGCGCGAGAGCGAGCCGATCGCCACCAAAGAGCATCCCGACGAAGGTGGTCCCCATTCCGGAGAATTCGGGCTTGGCCTGGGCGGCCGTGAAGATCTCGCGGTTGGCGCAGGCGACAGCATGCCGCAGCCGCTCCGCCAGACTCGCGGAAGCGTCTTGAAGCGCGTCAATCGCACGAATCGCCGCCTCGGAGGCGAGCTGGCTCGCGATCTGCCCGGCATTGTGACCGCCCATCCCATCCGCCACCAGGTAGAGACCGAGTTCGGGCGCGATCGCGTAGCGGTCTTCGTTCGCCTGACGGCGCATACCCACGTGGGTATTGGCTGCAGATCGAAGCAGCATTCATCCCTCCCAGGGCCTCCTTGCAGGTGCCCGCCCATCGCTCTATCGGAGTGGCCGCCTCGCGGCTTGACCATGAGACGACACTGGCTTTCCCTCATAAACACGCAAAAAACCATTCAATCATGCGCAAGACCGAGACGATAAGACCCTTGATTGGTACGCTCGCCGTAGGGACGGACCCTCTGGGTCCGAATGGGGGGACTCATGTCCAAGAAGCTTCTGCTGGCCGACGACTCGGTCGTCATCCAAAAGCTCGTCGGGCTTTCATTCGCCAACGAAAACATCGAAATCATTTCGACGGATAATGGCGACGATGCCTTGATCCAGGCGCGGGAGATCCAACCGGATATCGTGCTGGCGGACGTCGTCATGCCTGGCCTCGGCGGATACGAGGTCTGCGAAGCCATCAAGCAGGACCCCGCCCTCGCACACACGCCCGTACTCCTGCTCACCGGAACCTTCGAGGCCTTCGACGAGGCCCGAGCTACCAGCGCAGGTGCAGACGGACAGATCACCAAGCCTTTCGAGGCCCAGGCCCTCGTCGAACGCGTAAACGAGGTGATGAACGCGACGGTCGAACTGGTGCAGACGACCTCGGTCGAAGATCCGGCCCCAGCCACCCCCCTCGCGGCCGAGGAGCCCAACCTCGAGCCGATCGCGGCCGTCTCGGCCAGCGACGCGAGCGAGTTCTTCGGCGAAAACGAGGACATCCTCGCGGCGATTGATGCAACGCCGGAAATGGGCGTGGACGACCTCTCGCTGGACGTGACCCCGAACCCGTCGGCGTCACCCGCCTTCCCCGCCGGCGGCGATCCCAACGAGATCACCACTTCCAATCTTTTCGGCGCACCCGGCGCTGACGCGCACGACGAACTCGCTACCCAAGACGGCACGATAGTGCTCGGCCAGGCGATGACGCCACATGCGGGTTCCGAAGCCTCGGCGGAGGACGACGAGACGATCGCGATGATGCCCGAAGCGGCTCCTTCACCACCGCCTACTTCAACGCCTACTTCAACGCCTATTTCGACCCCAGCTCCGACCCCCATCTCAACCCGTACGACAGCAACGACTCCGAGCCCGGAGCCGGACGGCGGCGGCGAAATGAGTCCCCCGAGTCCGTCGGTCGTCGCAGATCTCGACGCCAGGCTCGATGCTGCCCCGGAAGTCTTCGCTTCACCCGCCGCTTCGGTTTCCCCGCCGGAGACGGGCGGAGTCGCCACCGGCGGCGATACGGTCGTCCAGATTCCGGACGCCTCGGACCCCTTGGATTTCGGCCCGGCGAGCATCGCCTCGGAGGACCTGGACTTTGCCTTCGACGTCTCGGAGCAGGTCGCCGCCGAGAATGCAACCGACACGCTAGCCGATTCCTTTTCATCGCTCATGGATATCTCGGAATCACAGATCCTGGGTGCCTTCCCCGAGCTACCCGAGCCCACTGTCGAAAATGACGTCGCGGGATTGGATCCCTCTTCCGGCCGGGAAGCCTCCGATCAGGATCTCCTCTCGACCGAGGATCTCTCTGCCGCGTACGGCTTTTCGGCGGGTCGCGACGCCTCTACGGGTCGCGACGCCTCCACGGGTCGCGACGCCTCTACAAGCAACGACGCCTCGGCGAGTTACGACGTTTCCTCGAGCGATCTCGCGACGGCCGATTTTTCGATCGCCCGGAACGATCCGCCGAATCCGATGCCGCCCCCTGAACCCGAAGAGCTCGAAGAATTGCCCAGACTTCCGAGCGCCCACCTGCCGATCATGGGGACGGCCGAACTCTTCGACGAATTGGCAACGGGCTCACCCCTCGAGGAAGTCGAGGCGCAGGCAGAGTTCAACGTTTCGGAAGATCTCGACGCCGCCGAGGACCTGCTCGAGTCCGATTTCAGCGAGGATACGAACAGCGCGGATCCGACCACCCGGTCGACGATGGACGCCGATCCCGGTCTGGACGAGGATTTCGCGATCGGGTCCAAGCCCGTACCCCGCGGCGATTCCAGTCTCGTCGGCAACATCGTGGGGTCGAGTCCTCCGCGGGGGGATCGTCGCATCCCGGACCTCACCCCCGTGATGGAGCAGCACATCCAGGAGACCCTCGAGAAAGTCGCATGGGAAGCCTTCTCGGATCTCTCGGAATCGATCGTCAAGCAGGTCATGGGCCGCGTGGAGCAGATCGCCTGGGAGGTGATTCCCGAAATGGCTGAAACCCTGGTGCGCGAAGAGATCCGGAAGATGAAGGGCGAGGACGACTGAACCCGCCCACAGCGAGGCTGCGATAGACTCCCAGACCGGCGTCCCCTTGTCGCGGCCGCGCTCAGGAGCCTCGTTCAGCCGTGTCCGACCAACCTCACGCCGCGTCCGTCCCACCGATTTCCGAGTGGTCCGTCCTTCTGGATCTCGCGCTGGCCGAGGATATCGGTTCCGGCGACCTCACCAGCACCCTCGTGGTCGACGCGGATCGAAGCGGGCGGGCCCGCATCGAGGCTCGCGAAGGGTTGGTCGTCGCCGGCCTGCCCGTCGCGCGCGAGGTCTTCCACAGGGTCGACGAGAACATCGATCTGGAGGGGATCCCGGGCGTCGAAGACGGTGTCCTCGCCGAGCCCGGACAGCCGCTCCTGCGAATTCACGGGCGTTATGCGTCGATTCTCAGCGCGGAACGAACGGCGCTGAATTTCCTCGGAAGGCTCTGCGGAATCGCCAGTCAGACGCGTAGGCTGGTCGATTCGGTGCGCGATCTCAGAACCGACCTCGTCGATACGCGAAAAACGACTCCCGGCTGGCGGATCCTAGAAAAATACGCCGTCGCTGTGGGGGGCGGACTGAACCACCGAATCGGCCTCTTCGACGCACTGCTCGTCAAGGACAACCACATTGCCGCCGCCGGAGGTCTGGACTCCGCCGTCGAGCGCGCCCTCGCGAAGGCGCCGCAGGGGGTGCCGGTCCAAGTCGAGGTCGAGTCCGAAGCGATGGCGGATCGCGCGATCGAGCTGGGCTGCCGCTTCCTGCTCCTGGACAATCTCGACCCCGCGACGATTCGATGCATCGTCGAACGTCACGCCGCGGAGACCGTCCTCGAAGCCTCCGGCGGAATCGCAGCGACGAATCTGCGGGAATTCGCCGAGACCGGCGTCGCTCGAATTTCGATGGGCGCCCTCACTCATTCGGTCATCGCCTCCGATGTCGCCCTCGAAGTCGACCTCCTGCCCGCCGAGGGTGCGGGGCCGAAGGCGCGATGAGCCCCCCTGGAAAGGGCGCCGCTGCGATCCTTTCGGCGCTGCGCGAGCAATCGGGGGCGCCGCTCTCCGGTGAAACCCTCTCGGCCCGGCTCGGGGTCAGTCGAGCCCAGATCTGGAAGCATGTCGGCACCCTGCGAAAGCGCGGCTACGAAATCGAGGGGGAGCCCGGCGGCGGCTATCGCCTCGGCGCACTGCCCGACCGGCTCTACCCCGAAGAGGTCCAGCTTGGCCTTTCCACCAAGTGGGTCGCTCACGCCTACGAGCACCTCGAAGAGACCGACTCGACCAATCGCGTGGCTTTCGAGCGCGGGCGGGAGGGTGCGCCGGCGGGCACGGTGATCGTCGCCGAGAGTCAGACCGCCGGCCGCGGACGCCTCGGCCGGCCATTCTACTCTCCGCCCCACAAGAACCTCTACACCTCGATCCTGCTGCGCCCGACGGGATCGATCGCCGACACGCCCACATTGATCCTCGGGGCCGCGGTCGCCGTCGCGGAGACGGTCGGGGCGTTCGTCGGAGACGATGCTCTCGTCGAGATCAAATGGCCCAACGACGTGCTCATCCGACGCCGAAAAACGTCGGGCATCCTGATGGAGAGCAGTGCCGAGGGCACCCGGATCGCGTTCGCCGTGCTCGGAATCGGCATCAACCTGAACATCGACCGCGAGACCTTTCCAGACGAATTCCGGCGGCACGCGACCAGTCTTGCGAGCGAGATCGGGGCGCCGGTGGACCGAATCGCCTTCGCTCGGACGCTCTTCGAACGCCTCGAGACCCAGCTGACGGCCCACGCCCGCGGCGGATTCGACGCGGTGCGCCCCCGCTTCGAGGCCTTCTTTCGAATGGCCGGCGAACCGGTGGGCATCGAGGAGATCGGTGGCCAGCGCATCGATGGGATCGCGCTCGGCATCGCACCGGACGGCGCGCTCGAGATCGAAATCGTGGACGGACCCCGGCGGGGGGAAATCGTACGGGTGATGGCCGGGGACGTCACGCTGGCGAAGCCTACCGAGGACGCGCGATGATTCCCGCTCTGACGCATGATTCGCGGAGAATAGCTCGTGGCCCTTCACCGATCCGTTCCGCCGCAAAGGGATGACTGATTTGAGCACGCCCGTTCTACTCGTAATCGACGTCGGAAATACGAATGTCTCGCTCGGCATCTACGACTACGACGATGCCCCGGAAAAGTCCGAGGGCAGGCTCTCGCAGCATTGGCGCGTCTCGACCCATCGAGAGCAGACCTCCGATGAACTCGTCATCTCCCTTTCCGCCCTCTTCGCGACCGAGGAGCGTGAAACCTGGGAGGTCACGGACGTGATTCTCTCGAGTGTCGTTCCACCGGTGGTCCCGATCTGGGAACGCGTCTCGAACAAGCTCTTCGGACAACAGCCCCAGATCGTCGGGCCCGGAATGCGCACCGGCATGCCGGTGCGCTACGAAAACCCCCACGAGGTCGGTGCCGACCGGATCGTGAACGCCGTCGCCGCCTTCGAGCTCTTCGGCGGACCGATCATCGCTGTCGACTTCGGGACCGCGACCACGTTCGACTGCATCTCCGGCCGCGGCGAGTACCTGGGCGGAGTCATCTGTCCGGGGATCCATATCTCGATGGAGGCGCTCTTCGAGCGCGCCGCGAAACTCCACCGGGTGGAGATCGCCCGGCCCAGGTCGGTCATTGGCCGAACCACGACCGGCGCCCTGCAGTCGGGCCTGCTCTACGGCTACGCGGGCCTGGTCGACTCGATGGTCGAGCGGATTCGCAAGGAGCTCGGTGCCAACGCGAAGGTGATCGCGACCGGGGGGCTCGCCCGCCGGATCGCAGCAGAATCCAAGGCGATCGAACAGGTCGCTCCCTTCCTCACTCTGGATGGGCTGCGAATCCTCTTCGAGAAGAATCGCAGCGAGCGGGACTGATCGCCGCGCCGGCCACACCTGGGTGGCCCCTCCCCGCTTGTCGGGCCGCGACGACGCTCGCAGCCGTCCCAGCGATCTAGCATGTAGCCGAAATGCCATATAATCAAGTCATCTTATTGCGCGACCGATGCACTCTGCGGGAAGTTTTGCTGCGGTCCAGAGAGATACGGGTGTTCTCGACCGATCGCAGCCCGTTCAATCCGCCTGGCCGAGTCGGTCCAGGCGGCCGGAGAAGCTGCACATTGTCGGACGACACCTCGGGGACACAGAAGGTCAAGCTCAAGCTCTCCGCCCAGGCCGAGAAATATACCCGCCGTGACGCGCCGATCGAGGCACGCCAGATGGCCGCCCGCGGCGCCCTGCCGCTCGACCCCATCGAACTCGCCAGCGTACTCTTCGTGCTCGCGAACGATCCGGAGGCGACGGTCAAGGATACCGCCCGCCGGAGCCTCGAAGAACTGCCCCCGCATCTTCTCTCGACGGTCCTCAGCGGTCCGGTCCACTCCGCTTTGCTCTCCTTCCTCGCCCGTGTCCACAAGGAGGATGAGGCCCACTGCGAAGCCATCGCCCTGAACAATGCGACCGACGACACGACCATCGCCTGGCTCGCCACACTGCCCCACAGCCGGGTCGTCGATATCATCAGCCAGAATCAGGAACGCATGATGCGGACCGAAGAGATCGTCGACGCGCTCGGGGCGAACCCGCTCACCGGGCGCGCGGTCATCGAACGCATCCTCTCGTTCCTCGGACTCGAAGAGCGCGCCACAACGGAGGACGATGATGACCCCCTCGACGAGTCCGAAGCCGAAGCGGCCGTGCTCGAGATGCTCGGAGAGGAGATGGGAGATGTGGCCCGACTCCTCGCGCAGGAGAGCGCGGACAAGGTCGAGGACGAAGTCGTCGAAGGCAGCCTCTACGCGGCGATCCAGAACATGACGGTGATGCAGAAGATCAAGCTCACCCGAATGGGCGGCAAGGAAGCCCGGTCCCTATTGATCAAGGATCGCAACCGGATCGTCTCGGCGGCAGTGCTCGGTAGCCCCAAGCTGACGGAGACGGAGGTCATCGCTTTCGCCCAGAACCGATCGATCGGAGAAGATCTCTTGCGCATCATCGCGAGCAAGCGCGATTGGACGAAGAGCTATCAGATCAAGCTGGCGCTCGTCACGAATCCGAAGACACCCCAACCGACCGCCATCAGCTTCATCAACCATGTCCAGGACAAGGACCTTCGGATGTTGATGAAGAGCAAGGACGTCTCGAGCAACGTGAGCGCCCATGCACGACGCATCCTGACCAAGAAGGGAAAGATCTGATGCCCAACGTCAACGCAAGAATTCTGCTCTGGGGCATCGAGGGGTGTGGCAAGACCACGACCCTTCGGACGATCCACTCGAAGCTGCAACCGGATCTCCGCGGCGAATTGCGGCAGGAACCGACCCGACTCGATCCGAGCGTCCACTACGAAACACTCCCGATCAGCCTCGGGCAAGTCGGAGACGTGGCGACCCATCTCGAGCTGATCGCGGTTCCCGGCGCGGATGACCAGATGATGACCCGAAAACAGCTGCTCGACGAAGTCGATGGGCTCATCCTCGTGCTCGATTGCTCGGCCGAGCGGATCGGCGAGAATCGCGCGAGGATCAACGAACTGCGCAGCTCGCTCGAGGCCTATGGCCGAAGTCTCGATTCCTTCCCGATCGTTCTCCAGTACAATAAGCGCGACATCGCAGACCCCTTCGCCATCGAAGACCTGCACCGGCGCATCGGCCTCGAGCAGGCCGCGGTCTTCGAGACGATCGCGACGACGGGGCACGGCGTGCTCGCCACCCTTACGACGATCGCGAAGAATGTCGTTCGCTCGCTCAGAGGCGACAGCCAGGAAATCGAGCCGGCCGCCGCGATCACGCCAGCCGTGCCGCAGGAGATCACTCAACCCACGGTCGAGATCGCGGAGCCCGTGCAGGATGAGACCGCGTTCCTCGAAGTCGAATCCGCTGAGGACCTCGTTCCCGCGGCTCACGAACTCCTCGAGGCCGCGATTCTCGCAGAGGGCGAAGCCGAGGACCTCGAGGTCATGGCGAACGCCGCCGAGCCCGACCTGAGATCCGACGGCACCCCCGACTGGGGCGCCGAGGAGGACGAGGCTTCGAAGCCCGAAATGAATCTGGCGGGGGATCTGCGGATCGTCTCCGTCGGCCAAGCCGCGCTCGAAGCGGACGGCGGCATTCGCCTCCCTCTCGTACTCGGAGATGAATCCGGTCAGTCCCGTAGCGTCGTACTCGCACTCCGACTCGAAGCGCTCGAAGCGCTCGAAGGCGACGGTCGCGACTGATGCGCCGGCGACTCGGTATATGGGGCGCAACAGAAGAGTCCTTGCGACTCCTGCGCCTGCTATCGGGCAACCCGGATGTAGAGGTCACGCGCATCTTCGACACCGAGGTCGCGAACTCTCTCGAACGCGCACGCGGACTCGGGGCAGCGCTCGCACACCATATCGCGCCGCTGCTCGTCGACGACACCGCCGCATTCTTCGCGGAGCAAGATTTCGACGCGATCGTCGATTCGAGTGGTGATTTTGCGAATCACGTCCCCGCCGGCCCGCGATCGGCGCTTCAGGTCGTCACCCCTCTGACCGCTCGTCTGCTCTGGGGCTACGGAGTGGCCCCCCGTGATCGCAAGGCCGAACTCCTCCAGGCCCTCCACGAGGTCGTCGAATCCGTGGACCTGACGGTCGAGGCAGACGAACTCTTCGAGCGAATGCTCGAGATCGCCGTGGGGGTCACCGGCGCCGAGGGAGGCAGCTTGATGCTGATCGATCCCGGCGCCGAGGTGCTCAGGATTCGCGTTGCGCAGGGAGTCGAGCCCGAGCTCTGGCCCAAGATTCGTGTCGCCCTCGGCCAGGGGATCTCGGGGAAGGTCGCCACCGAAGGTCGCCCGATCCATATCCGTGGCCGTGCCGACGCCCGCACCTACGATCTCGTCCGCAACCGCGTCGATGTCGAGTCTGCGCTCTGTGTTCCGCTGATCCATCACGGAAAGGTGTTGGGCGTGCTCAACGTCCATCACTCCCGACACGCCGATGTTTTTTCTGACGAGGACCTCCAGTTCATGGAGCAGCTCGCGAGCCTCGATGCCCAGATCATCGCCCGCGCTCAGGAGCACGAGAGCCTACGCACACAAGCCGCGCGATACGACGCCGTCCGGGAAGTCCAACGCGTCCTCCGAGGGTCCGCGATCCTCTCCGACCGCCTGGAGGAATTCTGTCAATTCGTCGCGGAGCGATCGGGTCAGGGCATCGCCCATCTCTATCTGCGCGAGGGCGACGGGGGCCTGCGCATGATGGCGACCTCGCTCGTCGGGGGTGGTTTTGGCGGCGAATACCGGCTCGCGCCCGGCGCGGGCGTCGACGGAGACGCCATTCGCAACCAACAGACCAGCGTCCTGAGACACGAGGACGGTCGCATCGGCTACGCCGCGATTCCCCTGGTCGCGGGCTCCCAGCTCGTCGGCTTGCTGTCGATCCAGGCGGGCCCAACTTGCGAACAGAGCCGGAGCACGCTCGAGAGCTGGCAGGAGATTGCCGCCGCCGCGGCCGATACCATCACCCGATCGGATCGCGAGGCCCGAATGGCCACGCGGGCCGAGCGGGTCAACGCGATCAACGAAACCTCGATTCGAATGCTCTCCTGCTCGAAGCCCAACGAAGTCGCGCGCTTGGCGACCTCTTCCGCGGCGATGATCCTCGAGGCCGATCACGCGATTCTACGTCTCCAGGACCCGACGACCCGCCGCTATTCGATCCGCTCGTATTTCGGTGCGGCGGAAGGAAGTGGCCAGGAATCGCTCTTCCAACTCGACAAAGCGGTGACGGTCGATTCGATTCGACGCCGCGCTCCCCATCTGATCCAGGATGCGAGTCTCGATCCAAAGCTCGGCGAACTCGTTGATGAGATGCGCTCGGTCCTGACCGCGCCGCTCGAGCGCAACGGCGAGATCGTGGGCTCGATCGCTGTCTATGACAAAGTCGCGCTCGACCGCTTCTTCGCCAGTCGATTCGACGACGAGGACTTGCAGGTCTTCGGCCGATTTGTCTCCTACGTGGAACGCGCCCTCGACCACGCGCTCTCCCACAGCGAGAACCAGCAGCATCGGAATTTCGACAAAGAGACGGGGTTGCCGAACGAGAGCTACCTCAGCAAGCGTCTGAGCGAAGAGATCGCGCGGGCCGCGGGGCGTGAGAATGCCCTCACCGTCTGTGTCTGCAGACTCGAAAACCGCGATGAGCTCCTGTCCGAGGCGGGAAACGCACACGTGGGTCGCGTGATCCGATGCCTGGCGGAGTCGCTCCAGACGAATCTGCGCGAATTCGACGTGTTGGCTCGTATCGATCGCGACGAGTTCGCAGTCCTGATGCCCGAGCCGGGTCGGACGCCGGGTGAACGCGTTTTCGAACTGGCACGCGCCGTCGCCGATCTGGTCTCGAAGAACGAGTCGTTGAATCAGCCCGTTCGTATCGGTCTCGCATTCGGCTACGGGAGCCATCCCGCGGACGGAACCGATCGCGAAGCATTGCTCGCACACGCCCGGGAGCCTCGGATCAGGATGGTCTAGCTCGCCGCCACTCCGGAACTCCGCTCACACACCCGTCGCCAGGGCCCCGACGCGCCCGCGCCGCGACGGATCGGCGACCCTTCAGCAGAGCGCACCCCACGAAAGAACGGAACCCACCCGAGCAGGGCCACCGCTGCCGGCGGCCCCCTTCCAGGGGATTCGAAAATGTGCCGCGCGTGCAGGTGCTATTTCTGGTAGGCCTCGATCAACACGTCCGATGTTTCGGGCCGCATGATGCGCGGGTCCGGGCGTTCGCCCTCCTGCAACATCGAACGAACTTTCGTGCCCGAAATCGAGAAGGGCTTCTCGTCCTTGTGGCGTTCGGTCAGGTCGACGCGGCCGAGACTCTCGTAGAACGCCGCGAACCCGACCTTGCAGGCCCGGATGCTCAGTTCGCCGGGAAGCGCGTCAAAGATCTCATGCGCATCGAAATCGCCCCAGATCGCCTCGCCATTCTCGAAGGGGGCGTCGGCATGTTTGCGGCCGATCACAATGTCCGAGAAGCCGTAATTCTGGCGGTAGATGCCGTGCATGATCGCTTCCGAGGGGCCGCCGTAGAACATCTTGATGTCGAGCCCGATCAGTTCGAAGATGTCCGAGATGTCGTAGCCGGCCGCATCCCAGATGGCCTGATCCTTGTCACCCTCACCGAGCAGCCTTTCGCCGTGCAGCCGGCGGTAGCAGAGCATGCGGGTGGCAGCGGGAACATCGTCGCCCTTCAACTCACCCATCAGCGGGTTCAATACCGCACCTGTAAAATGCCCCTCGGCCGTGAGCGTTTCGACACCGTAGACGAGCGCGTACTCGTGAGCGCGATGAAGCGGATTGCGTGTCTGGAAGGCCAATGCTCGCTCCCATTTTCGGTCGCGAATGAACGCGCGGGTCATTCGCGGCGAGAGCATGAACTCCCCGTATTCCTTGTTCGCCCGCTGGGGCAGCGCGCGAATCGTGCCGCCAACGAGCTTTGCGCGATCGTCGTTGTCGACGATGCGACCGCCGGGATGATCGATGCGCTCGGTGCCATAGACGCTCTTCAGGTATCTGGCCTTGTCCCAGTCGAAAACTTCGCAGTCGTCGAGGATGGCAACGACATTGCCCTCTTCCGTCCTGATCGCACAGGCCCCACCGGCCCCGATCGCACCGGCCTCGGCGTCTGTGATCGGCAGTGAAATCGGGATTGTCCAGGCGTATCGCCCTCCCTCGGAGAGCACGACCTTTTCGTCGAGTGCGAGATCGAAGGCCTCCTTCTTCATGGGTCCGGTCAGCGGGGACAGCGCACCGTCCGCGATCCGGTGAACGGTCGAGAGATCTGCGGCGGTCACCCGGATCGAGGGCAGGTCTTCGGCCTCGGACAGGAACGCGGCCTGATCCTTGAGGGGGACGACGCGGTCGACCAGTTCGGTCAGGCCGCCATGAACGGGGACGAGGTCTTGAAGTGATTGGCTCATCGGAAGGAGTTCCTCTTTATAGGTTGTCGTTCTTCGCTGTCGACGAAATCACCGCCCCTGCATGCAAGTGCGGTGCGTCGTTTCGATGTCGATGATCCGCCCCGTCCGCGACCCGGATCCTGGGATCGGGGGTTCGAGATTCGGAGCGAAAGGCTCTATTCATTTTTCGTTCGTTCGTGACTCGGATCATCCGGTCGTCCGCACCGCTTGACCCGAGCTACCAGACCGGGAATTCGCACCAGCCCGACGAGACCAGGACGCGATCGTCCTTGCCATCGTAGCGACGCACCACCAAGCGCCGGCGACCATTCGAGCTTTGCACGAAGGCGACGAAACGCCCGTCCGGTGAGACGGTCGGCATGCGCTCTTCTTTGCCCCCGGGGCCAATCGGCACCCTGGAGGTGCCATCGGTCCGCACGCGCCGAAGTCGATAGCCCGCCGCGGACGGAGATGCAAATACGATCCACTGACCGTCGGGGGTGAGCGCGGGCTCCCGCCCCTTGATGAGCTGCCTTTCCCGGCTGCCCAGGGCGAGCGAGCGAATCGCAATCACGGACTCGAATACGGTGGCTCCATTTCGCCTTGGCCGCAGGTTGACCTGCTCGAAGACGACACGGTCCCCAGCAGGCGTTACGCGCAGCGTTCCGGGCGGCACCCGATCCGCCAGCAAGCGACCGACCCGGCCCCCGGAAGCGACCCGGTGGAGCGTATTCGCCGAGCGTCCGACGCTCCCCAGCCGCTCGATCTGGTGGACCAGGATGCGACCCTCGGCGTCATAATCGCCTCTCGAATGCTCGAGGGGACCGACCGTAACCGGACTGAGATCCCTCCGCTCGAGGTGATACTCGTAGAGCTGCTCCTTGCCGCCGCGATGCGCCGAAGCGATCAGTAAGCGTTTTCGGTCCGGCGACCAGGACAGCGGAATCGAATCGAGGGGCGCGGCCTCGATCCGCTCCAGTTCACCCGTGCGCGGCCAGACGAGCATCAATCGCCCCGGATATTTTGCGAACTCCGCGCGCAGGACGAGCATCTCGTCAGCACGCAGATAGGCCCGAATCTGATGTTCCTCCAGGCGCTCGGGATCCACCTTGTCCGGGGGCTGCGGCGGAACCTCGGCGGCCTTGGCGAAGATCTCACCCCGTTTCTTGCCGGCCTTGTCGGGCCAATGCACGAAGGCGATCGGGGTCGCCGGAAGATCCTCCGGACTGAGCCGGACCGTACCGCACGCCGCCGATCCCAGAAAAAGGGCCAACCCGACGACCACAAGAGGTCGGCGCAGCCAAGAAGAATGCGCTGCGCTCACGGGGCCGCCTCCACCCGTCGGCCCCGGAATTCACCCGCTTGGACCTCGACCGGCTCGAAAAAGCCGACTTCGCGCACCCGATCGACCAAGAGGGACACCACGATCTGGTCCGCCCGGGGAAAGGGGAAGAGCGGGTGGGACGCGAAGGCCAGATCGTCTTGGGAGAGATAACAGCCCTGACCAAAATGCGAGTGGTAGATCGCGGACACCTTTTCTTTGTGCGTTTCGGCCTGCTCAATCGCATGCAGATACTCGGCTTCGGACATGTAGTAGGCGTGCCGCGCATCACGCGGGAAGGCCTCTGAATCTGCAACGTGCATTTTCGTCATGACATTGGTCACCCGCACGACGCGCAGCATGGGCTCCTGCTCGTTTCCGATCACGAGCCCACAACACTCCTCGGGTGCGACATCGAGGGCGTGCTGGCAGATTTCGTGGAGGACATCGCTCGGAATGAATCGGCTCTCGAGCTCGGGATCCAGGTCGACACGTTCGGGCACGATCTCCGTCCCAGCCCATCCGTCTTTGGGCCATAGTCAGCTTTGGGGGGTTCGACCGGCAAGGAGTCTAATCGAGCCGCCCGATCGGCGCGAACGCGCCGCGCCGCACCCTAGATCTGGTAGTCGAGGCCATCGGGCAGATCCCGCTGGACGGATTGACGCACAGCTTCCCGGCAGATGTCCGAAACGGCGATCTCGCCCAACAGGCCCGCCATCCGATCCGACAGATCGCCCCACAGAAAATCTGGACGATGAACGGAGTCGCGCCAGGATTCGGTATCCGTATCGTCGCGTGAAGAGAGTGGGCCTTCGATCGCCTCGATGACCTCCCGCAGGTTCATCTCCGCGGGCGGTCGGTTCAACACATATCCCCCGCCCGGCCCACGCTTGCCGACCACCAGGCCCGCCTTGCGCAGATCCTGGAAGATCTGTTCGAGGAACCGGAAGGGAATGCCCTGGCGTTCACCGATCGCCTGCACGCGTACGGGTTCTCCCGCGCCGTTATAGGCCAGGTCGAAGATCCCACAGAGGGCATAGCGAGCGCGGCGTGAAAGACGCATAGAGCGTGCAAGCATGCACGACGCCCATGCCCCTCGCCAACGGCTGCCCGAATCTCCTGCCCCGACCGACTTGCCCCGACCGCCTCACGCCGGCATCCTCTGCCGCGTTTCGGGGCTCCGGCCTCTTTCTCTGGAGGATCGCGCTCTGCTGCTGCGACTCGATGAGCTCGAGAAGCGAATCGGCGACCGGGTGCTCTTCCAGGGCGCTTCCGCAGTCGTCCGCGCGGGGGACCGGATCGGCATCGTGGGCCCGAACGGCGCCGGGAAGACCACGATGCTCAGGGCGCTGATCGGCGACGAGAGCCATGACGGCGGACGGATCCACCACGCTCGCGGAATTCGGCTCGGCCTGCTCCGTCAGGAGATCGACCCAGGCGCATCCCGCAGCGTCCGCGAAGAGGCGCAGACCGCCCTCGCCGAACTCGACCGACTCGAGAATGATCTTCGACACCTTGAGAAGGAAATGAGCGAAAAGGGGTCGGCGGGCGAGTCATTGCCCGCGGCCCTGACCGAACGCTACGACGAAATCAGCCATCGCTTCGCCCAGGGCGGAGGTTTTGAACGTCACGCTCGTGTCGCCGAAATCCTGGCCGGCCTGGGCTTCGACGATGCGCGCGCGGACCGCTCCCTGTCGACCTTCAGCGGCGGCTGGCTCATGCGCGTCGAGCTGGCCAAGCTACTGCTCGGCCAACCCGATATCCTGCTTCTCGACGAGCCCACGAACCATCTCGACCTGCCTTCGATCCAGTTCTTCGAAGCGACCTTGGAACGCTTTCCGGGGGCGGTCCTTGTCGTATCTCACGATCGAACCTTCTTGCGACGTCAGACCAATCGCATCATCGAACTCGATGGCCGGGGGGGCTTCGGGCTCTACGAGGGCGGTTATGACCGCTACCTGCAGCAGCGGGAACAACACCGCGAAGAGCTGATCGCCCGCAAAGCGAATCAGGACCGCGTGATCGCAGAAAAGGAGCGCTTCATCGAACGCTTCCGCGCCAAGGCCACCAAGGCGCGCCAGGCCCAGAGCCGGATCAAGGCCCTCGAAAAGATCGAGCGCGTCGAGGTCGAGCCCGATCGACGACGAGCGATTCGCCTGCACATCCCCACCCCCCAGCGCTCCGGTGATCGCGTGCTCACGCTGCGGGACCTGCACAAGAAATACGCGGACGACCCGGTCTACGAAGGCATTGACTTCCATGTGCAACGGGGCGAGAAGATCGCATTGGCCGGGCCGAACGGCGCCGGAAAATCCACGCTGCTGCGGATCGCAGCCGGGGCGATCGACTTCGACTCCGGAGAACGCACGCTCGGCCACAACGTCGAGATCGCCTTCTTCGCACAACACCAGCTCGAGTCCCTCGACCCGCGCCTGAGCGTCCTCGAGGAGGTCGCCCGGGATGCCCGAACGGACGAGCTCCCCCGTCTGCGGGGCCTGCTCGGCGCCCTCCTCTTCACCGGCGACGATGTCGAAAAGAAGATCTCGATCCTCTCGGGCGGCGAGAAGGCGCGGGTTGCACTGGCGAAGCTCTTGCTGCGCCCCGCCAATCTGCTCATCCTCGATGAGCCGACGAACCACCTCGATATCGAAGCCTGCGAGGTCCTGGAGGAGGCCTTCAGCGAGTTCGAGGGGACACTGATCTTCGTGTCCCACGATCGATCCTTCATCAATGCGCTCGCCACCCGGGTCGTCGAGGTCGACGAGGGCCAGCTCGAAGAACATCTCGGCAATTATGATGCGTACCTGGAACGCAAGGCTCGGAAGAACGAGCATGGCGCGTCGAGCGACGCCGCGTCCGCAAAGACGCGACTGGCCGCGCCTGCGGGCTCGGCGAGGCGCGAGGTCCCGGGCGGCGCGCCCAAACACGACAAGCAGGCTCGCCTCCGCGAACGTGAGCGGCGAAAAAGCCATGACCGCATCACCCGCAAGATCGAGAAGCTCGAGGAGAGGATCGCCGAGGAGGAAGAGCGCAAACAGGCGATCACCGACCAGCTCGCGGATCCCGCAGTGTACCCGGATCACGAGCGAATCCAGGCGATCCAGGTGCAGGAACGCGAGGTCGGGGAGACGATCGATTCGCTCTACAGCGAATGGGAAGCGCTCTCCGAGGCGCTGGGCGAACTCGCTGAAGCGGAGGAGCGCTGATCGCGCGAGCAATCAGCGGGCGCGCCGCGCCGCTATCCGATTTCGCGAACGCACGTTCCGGCGCATCTCCGAGGAGCGCTCCCCTCGATCGAGCCGAAACGCCAAACGCCCCCGATCGGCGTCGACCGAGAGCAGGCAGACATCCAGCACGTCGCCAATCGCGATCCGCGCGCCCGAGCGCTCCGCCACCAGCGCCTGCGCATTTTCATCGACCGCCCAGCGCCCCTTGAGTTCGCGCATAGGCACCAGCCCACTCACGCTCGGCGACTCCAAGCGCACGAAGAGCCCGTATTCCGTCGCCCCCGTGACCTCCGCCCGAAAGGGCTCACCCATTCGCCCCGCCATCAGCGCACAACAAGCGAGCGCCTCCGCGTCTCGCTCCGCCTCCATCGCCACGCGCTCGCGGCCCGAGAGCCAGAGTCCGAGCCGCGCGAGTCGCTCGCCCTCCTGATTCGCGGGTTCGGGACTCGCGGGTTCCCCGCGAATCAGCCGCAGCAGGGCGCGATGGACCTCGAGGTCCGCATAACGACGAATGGGCGAAGTAAAATGGAGGTAGTGCTCGAAGTGCAGCGCGTAATGCCCCGCCGATTCCGCTTCGTAGCGGGCCTGGCTCATCGACCGCAGCACGGCGATATGAACTCGCTCCTGTGTGGGCTGGCCCCGAACGGCCTCGAGTGCCGCAGCGAGTACGCCGGCATCATCGAGATCACCACTGGCCTCGACCCCGAGTCCCTCGAAGAGACGCACGAGATCCGCGCGCTTATTAGGCGGTGGCGGCGCGTGAACACGGTGAAGGGTCCGACGTCCAGCCCGATCGAGGGCACGGGCGACGGCCCGATTTGCGGCCAACATGGCTTCCTCGATCAGGATATGGGCACGATTCCGGGAACGAATCCGCGCGTCGACCCGACGGCCTTCGGAATCGGTCACGATCTCGACCTCGGGCAGATCGAGGGTCAGCGCCCCCTGCTCAGCTCGCACCCGCCCAAAGTCGCGTGCGATCCGGTCGAGGCAACGCAGCGATCCCCCCCACTCCGACGCCCCCTCGCCCTCCTCCTCCGATCGGGCGAGCCACTCCGCTGCCTCTTCATAGGCGAGCCGCGCGCGGCTGCGAATCACGGCTTCGTGAAAAAGCGAATCGATGACTCCTCCATCGGCACCGATCCGCAATTCGACGACTAGGGCCAACCGATCGACCTCGGGCCGAAGCGAGCACAGATCGCTCGATAGGCGCTCGGGCAACATCGGGATCGATCGATCGGGAAAATAGAAACTGTTGCCCCGACGGCGGGCTTCCGAATCGATGAAGCCGCCGACTGGCGCAAAATGGCTCACGTCCGCGATCGCGACCCAGAGCCGTCGCGTCCAGGTCGGAGGCTGCGGGGACCGCGAGCGCGGCCGATCTCCTTCGATCCGAAGCACCGGATCGGCAGGCCTTTCCTCGGCGTAAAGGGCATCGTCATGATCGCGCGCCGACGAGGGATCGATCGTGATAAAGGGCAGGTGCCGCAGGTCGGCCCGACCGCGTAGCCCCTCGTCGGTCCATTCTTCATCGATCGAGTCGGCCTCGAGCCTCGCCCGCCGCGAGAAGCGCTGGGGCAGACGATGTTTCCAGGCGACCGCTCTATGATCCGAGTCGGGATCACCCGCCGGTCCGAGCACTTCGACCACGCGGACGGAGAGGCCCGAGCGTCGGCTCCCGGCCGCAGCGCGATCCGCGTGCCGATCGCGGCTGCGGTTTCGACCCCGTTTCCCCGAGTCGAGGGGAACGACGAGGACCCGATCCCCGTCCACCGCACCTTTCGCGTCCCGCTCGGAGAGCCGAAGCTCGGGGGCCGCCAGACCACCGAAGGGCGTCAATTCAAAGGGGCCAACATCGCCACGCGGCCGCCGGACCCGGCAGACCCAATCGATGCGCGCCGCCTCGATCACCCGCACGAGCTGTCCGCGACGGGCCTCCTCGGGCGGAATCGATTGGAAGCCAATCTGCGCTCCGGCTTCAACGGGTTCACCGAGACACTCGACGACCCAGCGAACGCCCTCGCGATCCTCGACCTCGAGCCACTGCCCGGCAACGCCCGGGGGCCCGGCGTCGCGCACGATCGCCTCGCGACCGCCCTTCGAACCCACAGTTCGCCTCTTCGGGGCTCCTGTCGGAGCGAATCGCGGTTTTCCGCGCGAACCCTTCCGCCCTCGTCGCCCAGAATTCCCACGCCCGGCGCCCACCCCAATCCGGCGTCCCGGTCCTTTCTTTCCACCCCCACCGGAGCCGCCCCGATTCGCCAAACACCACCCCTTTCATTCTCGGTTTGACTGAAACACGGTCCCACCGTACCCTGCGGCGCGCTGCCCGGGTGGCGGAATTGGTAGACGCGCTGGACTCAGAATCCAGTGTTCGTAAGGACGTGCTGGTTCGACTCCAGTTCCGGGCACCACTTTTTTTCGATGGGATGGAGAGGCTTCTCCGTCGAATTCGATACAGACTAGCTGTTCAGCCGCGTGGTCCCGGTTTCAGCGTCCGATCGGGCCGCGGCGGTTTTTTACCGCGACCCGATCTCGCTATTTTCTTTGGGGGGCCGCAGGCCCGGGTTGGCTGTTGCACAAGCTATAGTCGCGCCATGCGTGACGAATCGATTCTCTTCGAGGTAGACGATGTCGGCGTGGCAACGATCACGCTAAATCGGCCGGACAAGCTGAACGCCTGTTCGGGAGATCTGCTCGAGGGGCTCGCAGCCGCCTATACGCGCTGCGACGAGGACGACGAGATTCGCGCGGTCGTCGTGACCGGTGCGGGGCGAGCCTTCTGCGCGGGCGCCGACATGACGGATGCGGCGAAGACTTTCGAACTCTCGGAAGGCAGCGCATTCGATGATTTCAGCGCGGCGGGCTGCGCGGTCCCGGCGTTCAAGATTCGAAAGCTCGTCGTTGCCGCCGTGAACGGACACGCGATCGGGTTGGGGATGACCCTCGCGATGCAATGCGACATTCGCATCTTCGCGCTCGAGGGGAAATACGGAATCGTCCAGGTTCGCCGTGGGGTGATGGGCGACGCCTATTCACATTGGACGATGGTTCGCCTCGTCGGGCTGTCGAAGGCCGCCGAGATCATGCTGACCGGACGCATATTCACCGGCGGCGAGATCGAACAACTGAACGTGGCGAGTCGGGTCCTTCCCTCGGATGAGGTCCTGCCCGCCGCACTCGCGATCGCCCGGGACACCGCGATCCACGCGGCCCCACTCTCGATCGCCGTCTCGAAAAAGTTGCTCTGGGAATCCGCTGCGCTCACACCCGAACAGGTCGAAGCCAAGGAGACAGAACTGCACAAACACATCATGTCGCGCCCGGACGCAATCGAGGGCCCGGTCGCCCACGTCGAACGCCGCCAACCCAATTGGAGTCTACGCGTCGGTCGGGATTGGCCGAAGTGGCCCGAAGATTGAGGCGTCGAACCCGCTGAGGCGGATTCGAAAATCGCGAGGGCTCATCCCCGGACCGGTTTCATCCCAACCGGGATGGCAGCCCACGCGGTACGGATGCACTCGAAGCGGTTTCGATCGATGGCCTCGGTAGAAATCCCAAGCAAATGCCAGCGGGCGGCCAGCCGAACATGGGGAGATACCCAGATCTCCTTCAAAAACCCCTAAGTACGTGGATTTTCAAGAATTTTCCCGAGTTCGGTCAGCCTCCCTAGGAAATGCCTTCACCGGTTGACGCGCAGGCGGCGGGGCGTACGTTCGCTCCAATTCTGCAATCGATCGCGCCTCGCTTGTGCGACGGGCCCGCCCGGTGCGCCGACGATCAGAATCAAGGAGTTCCGTGTCCGACCACGAAGACCACGACGACGAATCCACCCCACAAGAGACCTCATCGCGCAGCAGCGAGATCGCCTCGCTCGTCATCGAGGTCCCGGGCGCCGAGACCCTCGAGATTCCGGCGGTCCTGCCCGTTCTCCCCGTCCGCGACGTCATCGTATTCCCCGGCGTCACGATGCCGCTGGCGATTGGCCGGCCGCGTTCCCTCGCTGCGCTCGAAGAAGCGGACCAGGACGGATACCTGCTCGTCGTCTCACAGCGCGATCCGCTCACGGAGAACCCGGGACTCGAGGATCTCTACGAAGTCGGCACCATCGTCCGCGTGATGCGCATCATCGACGCGAGGCGCGAGGGCAAGCAGGCCTTGGTCGTCGGCCTCGCCCGCGCCGTGATGACGCGAACCGTCGCCTGGGAGCCGACGCTACGCGCCCAAGTCCAGCCGCTCATCGAACCCGAAGCGGAGTCGCCGCAGCTCGACGCCGCTTGGCGGCGCGTCGTCATGCTGGCCCAACGCATCGTCGAGCTGCGCGAGGACATGCCCGACGAGTGGAAGGCTTTCATTCAGGGGATCCCGACGCCTGGAATCCTGGCCGACCTCGTCGCTTCGAATATCGCCCTGACACCCGTCCAGAAGATCGAACTCCTCGAGGAAGCGAACCCCGAGACGCGCCTGGCCTTGGTCGAGAGGCATCTCGAGAAAGAGGTTACGATCGCCGAAACCCAGCGGAGCCTGACCGATGGCGCCGGAGGAGAAACCGACCCGAAACGCCGTGAAAGGATGCTCCGCCAGCGCATGCGCGAGATCCAGAAAGAGATCGGCGAAACCGACGCCGGCGCGCGCGAGGTCGACGAATTGCGTGAAAAACTCGACGCCCTCGAGCTGCCAAAAGAGGCCGAGACGCTCGCCGACCGCGAGCTACGACGACTCGCTTCGCTCCCCCAGCACGCGCCCGACCGCCACCTGATCCGCACCTATCTCGACTGGATGGTCGACCTGCCCTGGGATACCCGAACCGAAGACGATCTCGACTTGCATCAGGCGCGCGAAATTCTCGATGCCGACCATCACGGGCTGGCCCAGGTCAAGGACCGGATCCTGGAATTCCTTTCGGTCCGCAAACTCGCCCCCGACGCCCAGGCCCCGATCCTGTGTTTCGTCGGCCCGCCGGGCGTGGGAAAGACCTCGCTCGGCCGTTCGATCGCTCGCTGCATCGGACGCAATTTCACCCGAGCATCTCTCGGCGGCGTCCGAGACGAAGCCGAAATCCGCGGCCACCGCCGCACCTATGTCGGTTCGATGCCCGGACGCATCTTGCAGAGCCTGAAGCGAGCGGGCTCGAACAACCCCGTGTTCCTGCTCGACGAGATCGACAAGGTCGGGTCAGATTTCCGAGGAGACCCCTCCTCGGCCCTGCTCGAGGTGCTCGACCCCGAGCAGAACCACGCCTTCTCGGACCACTATATCGAGGCGCCCTTCGACCTCTCTCGTGTGCTCTTCATCGCCACGGCGAATACGCTTTCGACGATCCCGCCGGCGCTGCTCGACCGCATGGAGGTCATCGAACTCTCCGGTTATACCGAGCGCGAAAAACTCGTGATCGCCCAGGAATTCCTGGTTCCCCGTCAGCTCGAAGCCCATGGACTCGAAGCCGAACAGGTCGGCGTCTCGGAGGAGGCCCTCGACAAGGTTGTCGTCGAGTACACCCGCGAAGCCGGCGTGCGAAACCTGGAACGCAATATCGCCTCGCTGATGCGAAAGAGTGCAACAAAAATCGCGGCGGATCGAGAAGCGACCATCTCAGTCGACCCCGGCTTCGTATCGGAAGCCCTCGGAGCCCCACCCCATCTCTCCGAGATCGCCGAACAAGCGAGCATGCCCGGTGTCGCCGTCGGCCTCGCCGTCACCGCACACGGGGGCGATATCCTCTTCATCGAAGCCGCCGGGAATCGAGGCGGCAAGGGAATCCGCTTGCGTCTGACGGGCCAGCTCGGCGACGTGATGCGCGAGTCGGCAGAGGCTGCCCTGTCCTGGGTCCGCGCCCACGCCGACCATCTAGGCCTCGATGAAGACGCCCTGGCCCCCGGCGAGATCCATCTCCACGTGCCGGCCGGCGCTGTTCCGAAGGACGGCCCCTCCGCGGGCGTCGCACTCGTCACGGCGCTGGTCTCGCTTCTCGCCGATCGCAGCGCGAAGAGCAACGTCGCAATGACCGGGGAGATCTCCCTGCGAGGCCGGGTCCTTCCTGTCGGCGGAATCAAGGGAAAGCTGCTCGCGGCGAGCCGTGCGGGAATCGATACTGTCGTGATCCCGAAACGAAACGAGAAAGACCTTGCCGAGGTTCCCGATGAAGTGAAGGAATCGCTCGGAATCCACCTGGTGGACACGATCGATGAAGCCCTCGCGTTCACTCTCAGCACGACCTCTTCCGCGTCGATTCCCGCCTCTGCCTGAAGCTCGCGACGGTTACGAATCCAGATTTCCGATCTGTGCCCCCCCCGAAGCGGACTCCGCCACGCGATGGGCCCAGGACTGCTAGAATGCGCGCGTTGAGAGTCGCCCTCGTACACGACTGGCTGACCGGCTACCGGGGTGGGGAGCGTGTTCTTCACCACCTCGCGCGACGCTATCCAGACGCAGATCTTTTCACCCTGATCCATGAGCGTGGCAGCGTCCCCGCCGAGATCGAATCACGTCGAATCCTCACCAGCCCGCTGGATCGCATTCCGGGCCGAGCCCATCACTACCGCAAGCTGCTTCCGCTCTTTCCATGGGCGATTCGGCAATTCAACCTGAGCGGCTACGACCTCGTTCTCTCGACGAGCCACGCCGTCGCAAAGAGTGTGCGCACCCCACCGGACGTCGCCCACATCGACTACTGTTTCACGCCCATGCGCTATGTCTGGGACCACGTCGACGCCTATCTGGGGCACGGTGCTCGGCGGCGCCTCGCCAGCCCGCTGATCCGGAGGCTCCGCCGTTTCGATGTCGCAACGAGTGGCAAGGAATCCGTCACCCGCTTCATCGCAATTTCAACCGATGTCGCCGACCGTATCCGTCGACATTTCGGCCGCCACGCCCGCGTGATTCCGGCCCCGGTCGACATCGACTGGATCGAGTGCGCGCGCGGCCCCGCCCAGGACTATTACCTGCTGGTGGGCGGCTTCGTGCCCTATAAACGCGAAGATCTGGCGATCGAAGCATTCCGCCGGCTCGACCGTCGTCTCGTGATCGCGGGCGATGGTCCGATGCGTGCCCGACTCGCACGGCGAGCCCCCGCGAATATCGAATTCACGGGTCGCGTCGACGAGGCCACCCTGGCCGAGCTCTATCGCGGATGCCGCGCACTCCTTTATCCCCAACGCGAGGATTTCGGTCTGGTCGCGCTCGAGGCCCAGGCCGCGGGGCGACCCATCATCGGGTTCGCCGCCGGAGGAATTCTCGACACGGTTCGCCCCCTGCGAAACGAAGAGGTGGAGGTGGAGCCGGGCGAAAGCGCGGGCTCTCAGGACGCCACGGGCGTCTTCTTCGGCGAGCAGACGCCCGTGGCCCTACGCGCCGCCATCGAACGTTTCGAGAAGCGGGAGGAACTCTTCGATCCGCAGCGACTCCGGCGCTGGGCGGAGCGCTTCTCACCCGCCCGTTTCGACGAGGGGCTCGATCATGAGATCGAAGCGGCGATGAGATCAACGTTGTGAGCGAAACCGAAAACAGAATTCCGATGCTGGACCTCGCCGCCCAGCATGCCGATATCAAGGAGGAATTGCTCTCCGGCTTCGCGTCGATCCTCGACATGGGTCATTTCGTGCTCGGCGATTCTGTACAAGCCTTCGAATCCGATCTGGCAAGGCTCTGCGAGGTCCGTCATGGCCTCTCATGCAACTCGGGCACAGATGCCCTGTGGCTCGCGCTGCGTGGACTCGGGATCGGTGATGGGGACGCTGTGCTCTGCCCCGCATATTCATTCTTCGCGACCGCCGCCACGATCGTTCGTGTCGGGGCAATACCGATCTTCTGTGATATCGACCCGGCCACCCTGAACCTGGATCCGCAAGACGCGATCCGGCGCATCGAAACGACCCCGAATCTGCGGGCGGTCATCAGCGTCGATCTCTTTGGGCGCGCCTGCGAACTCGGGGAACTGGCCGAAATCTGCCGAGATCGCGACCTGCCGATCATCCAGGATGCGGCCCAATCGATCGGTGCGGTCGATTCCCAGGGCGAGAAGATCGGCAAGGCGACTCGGATCGCCTGTTTCAGCTTCTATCCAACCAAGAATCTGGGAGCGCTCGGGGATGCCGGCGGGCTGGTGACCTCGGATAAGGATCTTCGCGATGAGATCGCAAGACTGCGCGTACACGGTGAAATCGAGCCCGGGCTCTTCGGCAAGATCGGCATCAACTCCCGCATGGATGCCCTCCAAGCGGTCGCGTTGTCCGTCAAACTCCGCCATCTCGAACGCTGGACGCAAACCCGCCGTCGCCTGGCGCTCCAGTACGACGCCCTCTTCGCCGAGCGCGGGGCCACGCCCGGAAACGAGCGCATTTCGGCCGGGCGGCTGAGACTCCAGACCCCGGTCGCCGCCTGCGACCCGGCGCGTCATACCTATCATCGCTATGTCGTACGGGTCGACGCCCAGACGCGCCCGGGCCTGGTTCGAGCCCTGGAAGAGGAGGGGATCGCGAGCGAGATCTATTATCACCGAGGCCTCCACGAGCAACCAGCCCTCCAGGCCTACCGACCGGAGATCCCTCTGCCCGAGACGGAGCGCGCCAGCCGCGAGACGCTGGCGCTTCCGCTCTTCCCGGAACTCGGCGCCGACGGCGTGGAGCGCGTCATTGGAGTCGTCACGCGCACACTCGAGGCAGCACAGGTCTGAGCCGAACCGCCTCTCGCAGAGGCGGAAAAGCACCGACCTCGATCCGGCCCCCTCCACACCGGTCCTTTCGGTGGATCCGGCTGGAGAACCTCATCGGCCCCCTATTGGACCTGACCGTGCCTAGTAGGCGGTATGATCCCGCCCCCCACGCACGAGCGTCATCAGCAGAATGCGCAGATCGAGCCAGAACGACCATTTCTGGATGTAGTAGAGATCGTGCTCCAGGCGTTCGTGGATCGATGTGTCTCCACGCCAGCCGTGCACCTGAGCCCAACCCGTCATGCCCGCGCGAACCTTGTGTCTCAACATATAGCCCGGGATCTCGCGACGGAACTCTTCGATGAAAGTCGGCTGCTCGGGGCGAGGACCGACCAGGCTCATGTCTCCGCGCACGACGTTGATCAGTTGGGGCAATTCGTCGAGGCTCCGCGAACGCAGCCATCCTCCAACACTCGTCCTGCGCGAATCACCCTCGGTCGTCCAACCCGGCCCCATCGATTCCGCATCCCGCCGCATCGAGCGGAACTTGAGCATGTCGAAGACACGCCCGTCGTGTCCCATGCGGGCCTGACGATAGAAGATCGGCCGCCCCGAAATCGCGAGGACCGCGATCGAGATCGCCCCGAGCAGCGGCGACAACACGAGCAGCAGGGTCGCGCTCGCAACGAAATCGAAACTCCGCTTGCCCAGTGCCGCCCAACCGTAAAGCGCCGTTTCCTGTAGACCGATCACGGGGATCCCGTCGAGGCTCTCGACGGTGCTGCGCAAGCTGAAGCCGTGCAGCAGATCCGGCACGATCTTGACGTTCACGACTTCGTCCGCCAGTTCCGCCACAACCTTCTCGAAACGATCGGATTCATGGCGGGAGAGCGCGATGATCACCTGATCGACGCGTTGGCTTCGCAGGATGCTCTTCAGGTCGACGTAGCCACCGACGATCGGAGCGCCCGCGACTTCGCCGCCGAACGCGCCATCCGCCACCACCCCGATCATCCGCATCCCCGCGTCGGGTCTTCCAACGATTCTCGCGGCGACGGATTCCGCCAATGGGCCCGAGCCGACAAGCAGTACGTAACGGAGGTTGAGCCCTCTCCGTCTCGCCCGCCGTAGAACGAAGCGAATCGCCGAGCGAAGCGTGATGACGGCCATGGGGGCCAGCAACGCAAACAGAGCGAGGACACCCCGCGAATACGAATAGTTGCGGGCGAAGAACGTGAGCGCGGCGAGCAGCAGAACGCCGAGTGCCGTCGCGCGAATCACCGCGGAAGCCTCACCGAGCGGCGAGTCCATGCGTCGTGTTTCGTAGAGACCGTGCGAACGCAAGATCACCAGGAAAAGCGGCACGATCGCCGCGAGCGCGTAGAAATAGGGCTCCGGCGGCGCCACGCCCAGCGGCACGGGCAACCCGGCCTCGAAACGCAACAGATAGGCACCCAGCCAGGCCGCGGCAATCAGACTGATATCCGCGACCGCCAGGAGCGTCCTGAAGACCTCGCTATAGCGGTAAAGCATCTTCCCGGCCCCCACCCTCGACGGAGAGAATGCCAGATCTGGAATCAGATCGCAGGTTTCGGGAACAACTCCAACACGATGGCTCGTCGTCCGGCTGCCTCGACCGAGTGGATCGGAACGAGCCATTCGCCGACACCTCCAGCGAGCCCCCGATGATGCTCGAGGCGAGCTTCGTCGATCACTACCCAGTTCACCCCATTCGCTCTCAGAGTTCTCTCGATCTGTCCATCGTTTCCGGAAGGCAGGGGAACGAAGGGCAGACCCGAATAATATCCGACGCGAAGTTTCTGGGCGGCCACGGGTGCGGCGTTCCCGGCATTGTCGTGAAGCCACTCCGAGGCGAGACGAACCGGCTCCCATTCCGGTCGTCTCGCGCGCAGGTCCCGGGCGCCCCAAACCACACAGAGCAAGACGACGAGCATGAGACCGAGAGACCCGGGAGTCTTCAACCGCCGCAGATGCCGCGGACGGTCGCGCCCGAGGCGATCGATGAAATGGATGAACAGGGCCCGCGAACCAACCGCCGCGTAGACACAGAGCGGGAGGAGCGCCGCGAGCGCGTGCCGATGAGAGACATAGCCCGCACCCCAGACGAGCAGAACGAGCAGGCCGGAATAGAGAATCGCTGTCGAAGCGACCGTCGCTTCGCGGAGGATGCGGCGCCTCCCCGAACGAAGCGCCCAGATCCCGATCAGCGCCATCAGACCGACCTCGTATCGGAGCGCCAGGAGGGAGACCTCGCCCGTCCGCCATAGGGCTTCGGCCATCCCGGCGACGTTCCTCGCCGGGCGGATCGCACCGCCGCCCTCCGCGCGCTCAGAAAACTGCGGAAGTGGGATGGGCGGACTCCCATCGCCTCGCCCCGACGAAAGCGCGGGACCGCCCCCGAAGTGCACCTCTGCACGCCCCAGGACCAGGCCGCTCAGGGATTTCTTTCGCGTGAGGCTCAACTCGCCCGTCTGATGGAAGATCGAGCCCAGAAGCGGAGCCATCACGATTCCGGCCGCGAGCACGAGTCCGACGACGGCGACAAGAATCTGCTTTCGCTCTGCGCCGCGGGCGGTGGCCCTGAATGTCAGGAGAAGGCCGCACACGACGAGCAGACCCACGCCCTCTGGTCGCACCAGATAGGCGAGGCCGACCGCGATTCCACAGCCGAGAGCCGTCCGCAGCCGCGGCGCTTCGATGAGTGATGCCATCGCGGCGAAACCCAGCAAGAAGAAGCCCGCATAGAGTCCGTCGCTCATCACGTCGCTCGAGAAATCGATCGCGGTAGGGTGCAGCGCCACGATCCAAGCGGATGACCAGGCGAGATCGCGTCCGAACGCCCGACGGACGAAGAGGAAGATGCCGAGAATCGACAGGAGCCCCCCGGCGATCGAAACGACGATGGCGGCGGTCTCGAAGCTGATCGGCGCCTGCGCGACGAAGGCGATCAGCGCGGGATAGAGCGGGTGATAGGGATGGGCGAGTACTTCGGCCCAGCGCCCCGCGTCGATTGCCTGGGCCATGCCGAGAAAAATGGGCCCGTCGTTGAAGATCGCGACCGTGCGCCACCAAGCGAACGCGCGCAGAGCGGCCGCCACGGCCAGGATGACCCCAAGACTCACCCCATCCCGCAAGCCGCCCGTTTTCATCTCTCCGTGCTCTGGCAGAACTGGACGCACGATCTTCTTCAGCTCACCTCGAGCGCATCGGCATCGACCGCCTCGGCCAGATCGCTCAGGAATTTGGGCATCGCCGACACGACGCGGCTCCAGTTGGGAATTTGCGGCGAACCCATCGGGTCCCTCACGAAATCGAGGCCCGCCGCTCGCAGGGCACCCGAAAAGGTTTCCACCGCGACCTCCTCCTCGTGCCGATCGAAGATCAATCCGTTCAGCTTGGCGTCGTCGCTATAGCGCGCGATCGCATCCTGGGCCGTACGGACGTAGGCCGCGATCATCGTATTCAGAAAGCCCGAGTCGAACTCGACGCCATAGCTTGCCAGATTTCGGATCAGAGAGGCTGCGATATCGCGCACCATCCTGTGCAGCCCGGCCTTCGCGTCGTGCTCGGAGAGTTCCTGGTGTTTGTGGTCGTAATTCTCGACCAACTCGACCTGACAGATCCGCTTCAGCGAACAGTTGCGATAGACCTCGGCCAATACGCCGACCTCGAGCCCCCAATCTGCAGGGATGCGATTGGCGCGAACCAGCTCGGTTGTCATCGAGCACTCACCCGCAAGCGGGTATCGAAACGACTCCAGGTAGTCGAGCAAAGGGACCGGCCCCAGAACGGATTTCATCGACCGCATCAATGGCGTCATGAAGAGTCGGGTCACGCGCCCGTGCATGCGATCCGAGACGCGGCTGTAATAGCCCTTGGCGAACTCGTAGCTCATATTCGGGTTGGCGGTCGGAAAGACCAGCCGCGCCAAAAGCGCCCGGCTGTAGTCGAGAATGTCGCAGTCGTGGGTCGCGACGACGCGCGCGCGATGGGTCGCCAGGACATAGCCATACGCGATCCAGTTGGCGCGGCCCTTGCCCTCCGCCCCGGGATCGAGCCCCTCGTCACGCAGCCGCCGAAAAAGCGCCTGGATGCGCGGACCCTGATTCCAGATCACCGTCGTCGGTCCCCCGTCACGCGCGCGAACCGAATCGAAGAGCGCGCGCATCTCCTGGAATTGATCAAAATCCGCCTCCCCCGAGAGGCTGAGCACGCATTGGGTCAGGTAGGGGACCCGGGAAAGCTCCTCCACGATCCGCTTCAGCGCCGGACCATGGATCTCGGAATGGAGCGAAGGCAGCACCAGAGCGACGGGCCGCTCCTCGGTGTGGAGGACGAGCTCATTCTCCAGCCGGCCGAGATCAGGCTCGCCCAGTCGGTGAAGAGAGGTGATCACCCCTGTCTGATGAAAATCCGCCATGGCCGCGACATTCGCACTCGTCCCCTTCGGGTGTCAAGCACGCGCCTCAGGAGCCGCGAGGGCCGATCCATATGTGATTCTAAGGGGTTCTCAGAAGAGCCCAACCGGCTCGAGGGCGGGTTCGACGACCTCTTCCAGCAGCCGGACCGCCTCGGGGTCAATCTCGTGGAACTCGACCCCGACCTCCTGCGTGATCGGATCCGTATCCGTCACCCAGACGGCTCTTCCGGTCGCGACCACGGTGTGATCCCCGACGTTGAAGGTCACGCGAAGCACCTCGCCCAGGTTGATCTCGACGCCCACGGCCTCGAAGCTGATTCCGCCTGTCGACAGATTCTTCGATACGGCCAGCTGATCGGTCTGGTCGACCTCGCTGAAGGAGATGACTTGATCGGTCCCGATCCGGTGGTATTTCCGGCGCTCTGCGCCACCGCCCTGCCCCATCGCCAAATCGCTCCCGCCGCGCGCCCAGATCGCGCGCTCAGGGAGTTTTTCGGCGGGGTCGGAGCATGTCTTGAGCGAGCGGACTCCGTAAAGGGCCCCGTTCAGGGCACTCGTGATCCGCCTGCGCTCAAAAGAGGTCGAGTTGCCGATCCTCGATGCCCCTGATTTCGAGTCCCTTCAATACGAGACCCGTGCGGCGAACGGCGCGGCCCGTGAGATCGCTCCGGTCGAGCAGGCTCTGGGCCGCCCGGGAGAGATCCACGGCCGTGCCGACCGAGGCCTGGAGGGCACAACTGCGGGTCACTGTACGGCCATCGGTCCCCGTCAGCCGAAGCGCGATTCGACCCGCCGCGAGACCATCTCGCCGGAGGGCTCTCTCGAGATTCTCGGCGAGACGAGTGAGGCTGGCGAGCAGCCCGATCCGATCCGATGTCGGGCGCGCGAGGGTTTCTTCCCGGGAGAGCGTGCTGGGATGTCGCTTCACCCGAAGCGGTTTGGGGTCCTCACCGCACGCGAAATGCCACAACGAGCGACCGTGATTGCCGAGCAGCACCTCGAGCCGCTCCAACCCGAGCACACGCAGACCCGGCACATCGTCGGCGCCAAGTTCGGCCAGCCGGGCCGCGGTCTTGGGTCCCACACCGGGCAGACGCTCCAGGGGCTGACGCATCAGATAGGACTCGAAATCGTGATCGGCGATGACCCGCGTCCCGCAACGCCCGGCATCCTCGGCCGCCCAGCGCGCCGCAAACCGGACGGGAGCGATCCCGAATCGCAGGGGCAGACCGGTCCGCTCCATCACCCGTGCTTCGAGGCGACCCGCCAATTCCAACGCCGCGGCACCCTCCCGAGGCGCGCGCAAATAGAAGCCGGCCAGAGCCTCGACCTCGACCTCTGCGACCTCTGCGCGCACGGCGGCGCGCAACTCGCCCGAGACCTCCCGCGCGGTCCGAAGATCGGTTCGCGCCCAATGCGCGCGCGGGGCCCGGTCCAGGGCCTCGGCGAGACCCATCCCGTCCACGATCCCCAATTCGCGCAGATCGGCGCTGGCGGCCACGACCTTGCCTCGCTTGCTGGGATCGCCTCCAACCAGGATGGACCGGTCCGCCAGGGTCGAATCCGTCTGGCGCACCACTTCGACATGGAATTCCGGCACCTCGGCGTAGCCAACGAGATTCTGCCCGCCGCTCGCCGACTTCACGGGGCCGGCTCCAGCACCAGCCGCTCGATATTCTCTTCCTCGATCACGAGTCGATTGGTCGCGAAGAGCGAGAGGCGAGACGCAGCCCAGCGCGCGATGCCGTCGGTCGAATGCGGGTGGCCTGGATGCTCGGTCTGGCCCGGCGCAAGGCTGCTCAACAACCGATCCGGCGCCCCGAGATCCATCGCGACCCGATAGAGCGCCGCGCCCTCGACCTGGAACCGGAGGCCGGGTCGGTGGCGAGCAAAGGCGAGCGTCTGACCGCTTCCCGGAACTGCGAGGCTTCGGATCCCATCGAAGGTCGCGGCCGACCCTCGCCCGAGCGAGGTGAATTGCAGCCGGTGAAGTTCTCCCCAGGCCCAGCGGTCGCGCGTGGGGCCGAGCCGATGGTTCAAGCTCACCCAGGCGGAACGAAGGCTCCTGCGAGCAGCCTTCGTAACCCGCTCTTCATCCGTCCACCCCCCGGATCGCCGCAATTTGGCAGCTCTCAGGAGAAGACGCTCCACCGCGCTCTGCGGGCGCACATGGGGCGCCGCGAGGTAACGGTCGAAAAGCGCCGACCCAAAGGGATCGCGAAGCAGTCCCTCGAGCAGGTGCTCGATCACGAGGTGATAGGCGGCGGCCGCGGCGCTGTCCGCCTCCATCCCGCCATCCCAGCGTTCGAGCAGCGTTGCAATCTCTTCGGCCTCGGCGGATAGCGGACCGGGTCGGCGGGCCATCCCGACGATCGCGGCCACGATCCGCGGCGCACGCTGGGCGCGCTCGTCCTGAAGGATTTCAGCGGCGGCTCTGAGATCGAGCTTGGCCGAAGCGGTGAGGCGTCCGAGCGCGGTGTCGAGGCGCGCGGCCCGATCGCCGGGGCGCCAGAGCCACTCGATCTGATCCAGCCCGCCACGATCCGACCAAGGCTGATCGAGCGCCATCACCCAAGGGCGCTTGCGCCCGCCCAGGGCGTCTCCGGGAAGCGCCTCGATCGGAACAGGCGACCGCCAGTCGAAGCTCCGCAGGCGACCCTGGACCGGAACGAGGCCCGTCGGCAGCGGACGATTCGGAAGCCACCCCGCGACCTGGACGCCACCGTTCCCGGCCTGATCTGCAAACGCAAGGGCGAGAACGGGCTCGTGATGAGCGGTGAGTGCCGAGACGACGCCCGCGGCCGACTCGAGCCGAAGCAGGGCGAGCATCGACGTCAGGCCATCTCCCGGTCGAGCCCCCGTCCAGGCGATGGCGCGTGCGGAGCGGTGTCGGCCCACCGAATCGGACTGGGCGGATGCTTCGTTCCCCCCTTCCGAGTTCCAGAGCGCATCGATCAAGGGGCCGTGCCGCGTCGAACGAATCGACATCACCGACAGTTGCAGCGCACCGCGCGCGTCGCGCCAGAAGAGTTTCTCCTCCCGCGTCTCGAGCGGCACCCAGAGCGTCCCGTTCTGATACAGACCGCGATCCTCACGCAGGGTCTCGATGAAGAGATCGGAGATCGGCGCGCTCGCGGGAACACTCGCCCAGGCGAAGCTGCGATTGCGTCCGGCCCAGAGAATCGGGGAGCCCGGCATCGTCGCTCCCGCCACCTCGAGATTCCCGGCCACCAGGTGGGCTTCGTAGAAGAGCCCCGGCACCGAAGCATCGAAATGCCAGTCCGCGACGAGGATCGGGGCGCCACTCTCACTCTTGGAGCCGTCGAGCACCCAGGCCCCACCGGAGGGGATCCCGATACCGCGACACAGCGCGCGCGTGGAACCCAGGAGCGCCTTCGCCATCGCCCCACTCGACCCCTCAGAGGAGAGAGCATGGCGCGGAATGTCGGGGGCGACCCCGAAGTCGACCGAGGCCCGGCCGGGAAAGAAGGGCCGGGCGGGCACGCTGTCGAGGCGCTGAATCAGATCGTCGAGCAGGAGTGTCGTCTCGAGGGTGCCGCCCATGCACCATGAGAGGAGTTTCACGACAGCGATCGAATCCGCCGGATGCCAGTCGTCCAGGGTCTCGAGCCCACCCTCGAGCGGTTGGGGCGGGCCGACCCGACCCTGCCGAATCCGCGCGATGCGCGCGTTCACGCCGGCCGCGTAGGCGGCGAGCACTCTGCGCGAGAAGGCGGGCAGTGCATCCAGCGCGGCATGCGAAGCGCGACCGATCTCGAGCAAGCGCGCCAGACGATCCGCCGGCAGGCTCGCGACGCCGTTCAACTCGGCGCTGGTGCCCATCGCCCGACGCCGGAACGAGGCCATCTGAGCCAACCGATCCTGCGCGTGGACGAACCCGAGCGCGAACCAGCCATCCATTTCGCGACGCGAAATCAGATGCGGGATCCCCCGATCGTCGCGCAGGATCTCGATCGGTGCAGCCAGATCGGAGAGCCGAATCGTGCCCGAAACCAGAGCGAAGGACTTGCGTTCGCGACGATCCCCGGCGCCCCATTGCTGAGCGAGCAGCAACGCGGCCACGACCATCAGAGCCCCGACGAGCATCCGAACGCCCAGCTGCGAAAGCCCCGGCGTGCCGCTCTCCGCTTGCGGACCCTCGCTCACCGACATCGACGGGATCCCCCTCGTGGATCTGCGGAACCCCTGGTCCCACGTCCCGCACCCCTCGTGGAGGTGCCCGGACGGTCGCGGCACCCACCGCTACTTCCCTTTCTCATCGAACGACCGAAAAGGGAAGTTAAGTCCAGTACTTGAGAGCATACCCGAGGGTCGGTACATTGCGCGCGCCCCACCCCTGATCCCATGCTCCGAATCGCGCCCATTCGGGGCGATCGCTTCGCTGGCGGACCTCCTTGCCGATTCAATCCCTCGATGCCCTGCTCGATTCCTGTGAGATCGCTCGAAAACGGGTTTTCGTCCGCGCCGACCTGAACGTTCCGCTCTCCGCCAGCGGACAGATCGCGGATGACAGCCGGATTCGCGCGTCGATCCCAACCCTCGCACGCCTGATCGAGGCCGGCGCCCGCATCGTCCTCGCCTCGCATCTGGGCCGGCCCAAGGGTGAGCGCCGACCCGAGCTATCGCTGGCCGTCGTCTGCGAGGCGTTGGTCACCGCCCTCGACACGCGTGTCCATTTTGTCGAAGACTGCATCGGCGAAACCGTTCGAGCCGCCGCCGCTTCCCTCGAGAACGGTGAGGTGCTGCTACTGGAAAATCTTCGCTTTCACGCAGCGGAGACCGAAAACGATCCCGACTTTGCCCGTGCGCTGGCCCAGGGCGCCGATCTCTACGTGAACGACGCCTTCGGAACAGCCCACCGCGCCCACGCCTCGACCGCCGGAATGGTGGAATACGTCCCGCGAGCCGCCGCAGGTCTTCTCCTCCAACGTGAGCTAGACGCCCTCGCCGCCGCGCTCGAACCCGAACGCCCCTTCGTCTGTTTCCTCGGCGGCGCCAAGGTCTCGGACAAACTCGGTGTGCTGGAAGCGCTGATCGAGCGGGCGGACACGATCGGTGTCGGTGGCGCGATGGCCTATACCTTCCTGGCAGCTCGCGGGGAGGCGGTCGGAGACTCGCTCGTCGAGCTCGATCGACTCGAAGACGCCAGGCGCATGATGGCTCGCGCACGCGAGCGCGGCTGCGATTTCCTGCTGCCGACGGACCATGTCGTCAGCGATCGCATCGAGGAGGGCGCGCAGGGCCGGGTCATCGAGACGATTCCCGATGGTTTGCTCGGTGTCGATATCGGACCCAAATCGACCACACGTTATGCGGAAGCCGCTGCGAGCGCGCGGACCCTCCTCTGGAACGGGCCGATGGGTGTCTTCGAAATCGACGCGTTCGCGCTCGGAACCGAGGGCGTGGCACAGGCCGTCGCCGCGTCGAGCGCGCGCAGCATCGTCGGAGGGGGCGACTCCCTCGCAGCCGTCCACAAGGCCGGAGTCGGCGACCGCATCGGCCACCTTTCGACCGGGGGCGGCGCCTCCCTCGAATTCCTCCAGGGCCTACAACTGCCCGGAGTGGCCGCACTGGATCGCCCCTCATGAGTCGACTGCCGCTGATCTGCGCGAACTGGAAGATGAACTACACCGCGAGCGAGGCCACTCGATTCGCGGAGATCTTCCTCTCGGAGATGGCCGCCGCGCGCAATGCCCTCGACGCGCAGGTGGAGGTTGCGATCGCCCCCCCCCACCCCGTCCTCGACCGACTCGGCGGGGCCCTCGCGGGTTCGGGAATCCAACTCGCCGCCCAGAATCTCCACGCCGACGAATCTGGCGCCTTCACCGGCGAGGTTTCCCTCGCGATGCTCATCGATCTCGGCTGCCGATATGCCCTGATCGGCCACAGCGAGCGCCGTCAGCTTTTCGGCGAAGGGAACTCTGATGTCGCCGCAAAGGCGCTCCGGCTGCAGGGCTCGGCCCTGCGCCCGATCCTCTGTGTCGGCGAAACCCTGGACGAACGCGAGCGCGACACGACCCTTCAGGTGGTGGGGACACAGATCTTGGAAGTCCTGGACGTGGCGGATGGGCTATCCGACGAGTTGGTGGTAGCCTACGAGCCCACTTGGGCCATCGGCACGGGACGCACAGCGACCCCCGACATGGCTCAGGAAGTCCACGCCGCGATCCGAAAGGTTCTCAGCGACCGTCTCGGCGAGGCGGGGGGGGGGCGCATTCGAATTCTCTACGGCGGCTCCGTCAAACCGTCGAACGCGGGAGATCTACTCTCGCAGCCCGATGTAGATGGCGCCCTCGTGGGAGGGGCCAGCCTCGATCCAGAGGCTTTTGCGAGGATCGCCCTCGCCTGTTTGGAGATGTCTTAGTGCAGACTTTCGTCTACGCCCTTCATTTTATCGCCTGCTTCGTGCTGATTGGCGTCGTTCTGCTCCAGCGGGGCAAGGGCGCGGATCTGGGGGCCTCGCTCGGTGGCGGCAGCGCCAACACGATCTTCGGCAGCCGCGGCGCCGGCAATTTCCTCACCAAGATCACGACCGCGAGCGCGGTCGTCTTCATGGGCACCTCGCTCACCCTCGCCTACCTGGGCTATCAGGCCTCCGACGTGAAGCTCTTCGACGGCTCCGAACCCATCGAAATTCCGATCGACGGGGCGGCGACCGAAGGCGACGCGCCAACGGGTCTGCAAGAAGTCGGCGAGGAGACCGGCGGCCTGGTCGAGATTCCCGCCCCAGAGGCGACCGGCAGCGACGCCAAGGAAGCACCCGAATAGCCCAGAGGATCCGCGCAGACGGAGCTCACTTCTCCCGTCCAGCCCCCTGGGCGGCCCCTTGAGGCTTCGGTATGATGCGCGCGCCGTGTGCGGCGGTGGCGGAATTGGTAGACGCGCCAGCTTGAGGGGCTGGTGGGCTTCGGCCCGTGGAAGTTCGAGTCTTCTTCGCCGCACCACTCTCAATCCAACAAATCCAGCTATTTAGCTCCCCAAGTTACTAGCAGAATCCGCGCTGACCGCCGGCTGATACGGCTGATCCTCGCCCTCTACCCTGTCAACCGTGGGGACGCCCATGGACAGCCTCGGCCCGGGGGCGGACGGCAAGTAAATACCCGGGCAACCCCCTCCCCTCCGCACCGGGGCGTCGAGCGAGGGGCGCGGTGAATGAGCTGGCACGTTTCGCGGGCGCTGGTGGAGGCATCCTCGGCGGCCAGTTGCTCGGGCTCGGATGGAGAACCGTCTGCGCTGTCGAAAACGATCCCTATGCCCGAGACGTTCTCATGGCTCGGCAGAACGGTGGATGCCTCGAAGCGTTCCCGATCTGGGGTGATGTCTGCACCTTTGACGGACGACCTTGGAAGGACCGTGTTGACGTGGTGTCTGGCGGCTTCCCGTGCCAGGACATCTCGAGCGCCGGTCAAGGCGCAGGCATCGAAGGAGACCAGTCGGGACTCTGGTCGGAAATGGCCCGCATCATTGGCGAAGTACGACCCCGCTTCGTCTTCGTGGAGAACTCGCCAGTTCTCACTTCTCGGGGACTCGGAACCGTTCTCGGAGACCTGGCCTCGTTGGGGTTCGATGCGGAGTGGGGAGTCATGGGAGCGAATGCCAGACCCGTCAACGCTCCCCATCGGCGCGAACGAATTTGGATCGTTGCTCGCCACTCCGACGGCGAATCAACTCTCTCCCGAGATGGTTCGCAAGTGGCCGGGTTGCGCCGCGATTCAGGATCGAGCGAAGTACCCGACGCCAACAGCTTTGGCAAGCGGCAAGCAGTCGGGACGCTTAGACGAACTTGGCGGAAGCGGGAACCCGTACCGGAGAACGAACCTTGGTCGCCGGAGTCTGAACCCCGAGTGGTACTGATGGATGATGGGGTGGCCATCGGATGGACCGACTTAGGTGCGCTGGAAACGGACAGGTTCCAGCGGTGCCTAGTCAGAAACCGAAACTGTCTCTTCGCGAAGAGCGGTCGTTGTCCAAGTTGGTCTGCCGACGTACAGCAAAAGACGGTCGTTGTCCCAGGTGGTTTACCGACGTACATCCAGAGAAACCAGCGCCCTCAACCGCACCCTGCTGACTGGAGGACATAGCAAATATCCGTTCAACATATTCCTATGTGCACTGAGGGTCAACGACATAACTAGTCTGATCAAATTGCTGCCACGCCCCCGTTGCCACTCCGTCGATGACCAAAATAGTGATAATTCCAAAATCTAAAAAGATGCCCAAGAGCGTGGTTGCATCAAAAGACTTCGGCGCGGGCAGAGAAACGGAATCGCAGCCTTCTCTTCGAGCCGAGATTACGTAGTTCTCCTTCTTCTTGAAAGTCGTTACTGCGTTGCCCTTTCCCAGGTACGCCTCGTTGACATAGATCTCTGCTCCATCGACATTACTCCTAATCGCAACTTGCTGCGACGAGCCGTTAAACATCGAGGCGCAGCCCGTCAATAACACCGAAAAGGATAGAACTACTGAGAGAGCTGTCCTTGTCATACTTTCCCCTTCTCTTGATTGCCGCGAATCTCGTGAACATTTCCACTTCGATCAATAGCGAACTGGGCGCCGTATACAAACCGAGAGTTCGCAACGAGCCAGGGCTCTAGACAATCCAGTCTGGCACCCCTAAAAAGGGGACGATCGCCTCCCTCGACACCTACCTAGTATCGGGAATGTTGAAATGCGCGGCCCTTTTTTCCTGATAAGCGTACAGATCTGACTCGGCCAAAAAGGAGGAGGTACTAATGAACGCGAAACTCGCGAGCCTCGCGACTATTTCTTCCTCGTCCTTCCAGGCTGCACGACCTATAGACTAATCTCAGTCTCTTCAGAGCCATCAGTGCTCAATATGAGCAAGCGGGGAGGGGAGGCTGGGACGACCTCGTTCTCGACGAAGGTTGCGGCGGGGGATTTGTAGTTTTGCGCTCCCTCGTACTGAGCGTTCGATTTGAAAATTGAGCCCGCCTGGGCCGGACAACCTTCCACTCGGAAATACGTCTCACCGTGCAGCCTTCCCTGAAACGCCAGGGTTCATTTCGATGTGAGGCCACGTGGCCAAGCTGGTGAAGGACTCCTTCAGCTTCGGGTCTTCTCTCCGGGAGCAAACCTACGACGCGTCTTCCGTCGGATCTCCCGCACTGCCACTTCGCTCGTTTGCTTCTTTCTGCTCGCCATAAAGACACTCTCCTCGGGGACAAAATCCCCGCGATGTGTCTCTTAGATTAGATCACCCATTTGTCCGAATCGTTAAGACGGGAAACACATCGAAATTTTCTACAATCGCATCCGAAGGCATTCGACGATTGGGAACGTCAGTCCAGTGACGTTCGAGGACATGGATCAGGCCACAAGGGCCCGCGCCGCGTAACTAAGAGGGTGTCCATTCTTCCGGAACAAGGTCACCACTTTTCCGGGGAGGGTCAATTCCTATCCGCTACGGCGCGGCCAAACCAAGGGTAGGTTCGACTTTGGATTCCGTAGGCCGTGTACGTAGCGGTGCATAGTGGGCGAGTGGTAGGGGGCACGACCTCAGCCTTCTCCCCGCCCCCCGAAGGGCAAGAAGACCACTCGGAGCTGTGGCCTTCTTGCCGGTGGTCTGCCGCGCAGCGACGAAATGACTCGAGAATCGAAGGGGTCGGTGATCTGGGGTACTTCAGTTTCGTACGAGAACGGTCGATATGGCTCATAAGAT
Organism: Deltaproteobacteria bacterium; assembly: GCA_002719955.1. Classification (GTDB taxonomy): domain Bacteria; phylum Myxococcota_A; class UBA9160; order UBA9160; family UBA4427; genus UBA4427. The sequence goes on from PBFW01000040.1 coordinate 54,805, forward strand.
GCCTATCAGGAACCGCCCCAAGTCGCGCAGTGCATTCACATTGATCGAGTTGATGATCGTCGTTGCGATCATCGGAATCCTGAGCGCCATCGCGATTCCGATGTTCATCAGCCACCAACTCCGCGCGAAGAGCACGGAGGCCAAGACGAACCTCTCTGCGATCCGCGTCGTGGAAGAGGCAAACTTCTCCGAGACCGGCCTCTATGTCGCCGCGGTCGCGGAACCGAGCCTGATACCGGGGTCGACTCCCGTCTCGTTCGACGCAGCCGGAAGTGACTACGCCTCCCTGGGCTGGGCACCCGAAGGGCGGGTGTATTTCTCCTATGCTGTCGCAGTCTCGGTTGATCAAAGTGGCTACACGGCAGATGCTGCAGCGGATATCGATGCGAACGGCCTGATCCAGCTCTGGGGCTACGCCAAGCCAAGCGGATTGGGCAACCTCGTAACCGGCGGGCTCGGATGTGATCCGACACGCCTGCCCCCGGAAGTGATCGGTTCCTGCAACCTCAGCGGCTCGGTCTACTAGCCCGGCTTGCCGGATTTCCGTGTGCCGCTCGAACGCCTACCTGCCAAGCCCAAGGAGATGACCTCGAGCCGAGAAGAAATCGAGCTTCTCCTTGAGAACCTTCGCTCATTGCGGTCCGCGTGGCAGGTCCTCGAACCCTCGCGAGACGAATCCGAGACTGACGAAATCGGCGCAACCGGACGCGCCCTCTTCGACCATCTCTCTGGAATCATCCGATCCAACAGTGACGTCTCCACCGACGGACTCCAGAGCATCGACACGCTCCTCCAGGAGTTCGAGCAGTCGATTCGGCACCGCGCGACGGAGATTCCCCTCTCCGAGCTGCGATCGTCGATACCCTCTTTTCAAGAGTGCGACCGAAAAAGCCTGCTCGACCTCCTAGACGTCCTGATCGGCGAGGACTCCCCCGTCTCTCGGCGCTTCGCGGAGCGGATCGGAGCGATCGACTATCTCATCACGCTTCTCTGCACCCACGGCGGGTCGCATCCCGGAGCGATCGACTTCGACCCGCCCACACTCACTCCGAGACTCCAACGACTCTGCGAATCCGCCGCAGCGAATAGCAACGACGGATTGACCGAGATCGAAGCGGAGTTCTTCATCGCAGCCAACCTCGAATCCGAATTGCTGGGCGGTGAGAGCCACCAAGCTTCCATGCGGAAGCGAAAGGCTGAGCTGAACCTGAACTTTTTTGCACCGCGGATCCTCCGAGCAATCGTGACCTACAACACGGCGCTGCTGACTCGCGGCTCGAGCGAAATCGCCGGCGACGAGTCGTGGGCGAGCTTGGCAGAGAACACCCCAGAGCCACAGGAACCCTGCCCTTCCGTCTTCTCGAGCGAATCCCTGCAGCGGCTCGGCCATGCGGTTCGCCGGCGTGCCGACGGAAACTCTCCCGGCACGACCCCAGAGGATCGCATCGCAGCGGCCCTCGATTTCGACTGTCTCAACGACAACGAGCGCAACGCGCTTTGCAGCCCGACGATCTCCACGCGCGACGATCCGCTCGGGACCGCGATCCTGGTGGGGCTGCTGAGCCGGTCCAGCGCGGTCCTATCCATCGAGTTGCAGGAGGTAGGGATCCCACCGGACAACATTTCAGATGTCTGGATCGAGGAACTCTGTGAAATCTTTCAGGACGAGATCAACTCCAATCTCTCCGAGGACGCCTATCAGGTCGCCTGTGCCCTGTCCGATCTGAAGGAAAAATTCCTGCCCAGGGCTTCACGAGAAAGCCGCTCGACCCCATCGCGATGCGGCGAGGCCTTGCGGCTCGACCCCGCATCGGTACCAGTCCCGGGAGCAGAGACTCAAGCTGAATCTTCCGCTCATCGGGCCGAGCAACTCATGCAGGATGCGCTGGACTACGATCGCGACGACGCCGGAGGGCGGAGTCATTGGGATCGCATCGTGTTCGCGGACTTCCCCTGGCCCCGGCTGATACAGCGCCTCTTCGTCGCCGCTGCTCTCCTTGCGCTCATCACGATGTTCGTGATCCGAGCCGGCGGCCCTCTCGACGGCCTAGACGACGAGCAACTCGTCACCTTCTCCCCGTATCTCGTCGACGGCAAACGCGATGGAGCGGGGACCGGCGCCTCCTTCGTCGGGACGATCGACGATCGTTGGACCGCGCTGCCACGACGTGAGCGCGGCGAAGTCGCTCGCGAAATCGTCCGGCGCCTCCGAGAACAGGGCATGAACCAAGTCATGATCTACGACAAAGAGAACCGCGTCCGAGTCCAGGCGATCGGCGAGCAGCCGACACAGGTCATCTGATTCCGATCTCTCCCCGCCGAGAGGCATGCACTCGGCCGCCGAATTCTCGTACCTCCCCCGCCAAGGCTTCGAAAAAATTGTCGAGCAGGGTGGAGCGCCCAACTCCGGCAGCGCGCACGGGCCACTCGGACCCGATGATGCGGCACGAAGCTTAGGGTCGAGATCTCGAACGACGGTCGCATCGATGCGACCTGGTCCCGGAAGCTGCGCAAGGCGACCGTCTCGAACCACGACGCGAGCGGAGGACGATCCGCGACGTCGAAGAAACCCCGACTCTCGATCTCCGCTTCCCCGGTCCCGAGAGAGCGACCCGGGCGATAGACGAGCCAAAGACCCTCCCATTCCGAAGGCGCAAAGGCACTCCGAGGAGCAGGTCTCGTCTCCAGGCGTTTTTCTCTGAGACGATCAGCTCAGCCGCAGCGAGGGAAGGAGCGACGTCCAGTTCCTCGACATCGAGCGCCCCGCCGGCGGGGGCGCTGAGAACAGAACGTCTCATCCCACCCGCTCCAATCCGACGACGACGCTCGCACGATCCAAGAAACGCGAACACCGCCGATCATCGAAACCACGCGAAGGCTCGACGCCCGCGCCACGAGACATTTGCGCTGATGCCCAGCTCCATCGAGATGTCCACCGTCGAACGATCGCTCTACTTCACCAGCTTCACGGTCTCGGATTTGAACTCATCCGTGAATCTTCTTCGTATCCGCTTCTCCTTGGCCATCGTGAACTCCCTGAGAAAGCCTAGCTTCCTGGATTGAGTCCACCTTTCCGGGTAGGATCGAGGCTGCCGACTAAGGGTCGCTTCCACCGACCGCCCGCAGCGCGGGACCGCGCTCGCTCGAGACTCCCAGGAGCTCCGCCACCTCGCTATCCACCGCATCGCGCAGACGCCGCACGTCGTGCACGATATCGGGATCGCAGTTGAACGCGAAGAAGATCGAGCCAGTATAGCTCATGGCTGTGATCCCGAGTCCCGAGGAGTCCCTGAGCGGAAGGATCCCATAGCATTCCTCGAGACGCGCTCCGTCCAGATAAAGCGGATTCTGCGGCCCCGGGCATTGCAGGATCGCGAGCTGCCCGGCCTCGATCTCCTTGAGCGCTCGCGCTCCGATGGCGAAGAGATGAGCCGCATTCCACTCGTCCCCCGCCGCCAGCATCTCACCCGAGGCCGCGTCGGCTTCTGCCCGAATCCGTCGCGTCTGCTCACAAAGGAGGTCGTGGCGGCCCGGACCGGATTCCTCCCAGATGGGCAATTCGACGAACCACGGGTGGGCCTCCTCCCCGAGCGAATCCAGAATCGGCGTCACCCCTCGGAGATCGACCGTCACGGGGCTCACGTGCAACTCCCCGAGAAAGCGCCGCAACGCGCCGGAAAGGATCGTCAGTACGACGTCGTGCACCGTCCCGCCCAGCGCTCGACGAATCGCTTGCACGCTCTCGAGATCGACCTCCTGAAACGAAAAGGAGCGATGGGGACCCAGGTTGCCGTCGAAAGGCGATTCGCCGGCCGGCCGCAGCCTGTAGCCCATGACCCGAAGCATGCCCTCGGCCTGCTCCTTCAGTTCACGGCCGGCTCGACTCGGCTTTCGGAGAAAATTGAACACCCCTCCCATCGTCCGCCTGGATGGACTCCAGCGACGAAGCACCTCCTGGCTGAAGAGCTCCACCGGCGAGGGGGCGGGCCGCGGGCTGTAACGCCCCATGCCGCACCGGGTCGGCCCTTCCGTCGTGGACAGGATCGCGCGCAGGAGATCTGCGCCTTCGAAAAGAGCGAGGGCCTTGTGCATTTTCAGCACGAGCGCGAAGCGTCCCTCGGCGAGTCCTTCGATGACCCAACAGTCCCACAGGGGGCGTGATCGATCGAGGCGCGTTGCGGCGATGCGTGCCGCGGTTCGACAGAGCTGGTCCTGGTTTCCCGGGCGCGGCAGGCTCGACTGCTGCAAGTGATAGTCGAGATTGAATTCCGGATCATCGACCCAGACGGGGTGCCCGTCAAGCGGGATTCTTCGCAGCTTTGTCCGCAGCCTCGGCAGCTCACGCAGCCGAGACGAAACGATCTCCCGGACCCGCTCGAAGTCGATGCCCCCGCCCTCTGTCGCGAGGCGACCCGCCTCGAACACGAGGACCATCGCGATATGCGCGCGACGACGCGAATTCTCATATTCCAGAAATCCGGCGCTCTCGTCAGAAAGTCGCTCGTAGTAGACTCTTGCCAACGGTCCTCTCCTCTGCGGCCTCGTCCTGCAATGGGGTCGACGACGCTTCCCACCGCCTTCTATCGCGAACTAGACGCTGACCCGCAATCCGTCTTCTTCGTCCCCTGGCTCACTCGACTCATTCAAGAAGGGCGCTTCTCCGGGTTCGAAGAGATGCCGACCGACCACCTTCCGAACGAAGGGCTTGAGGTCCGATTTCATCGACGCGAGAACATGGCCCGAAGCCATCCATTCGATCTCGGGTTTGCCCCAATGGCGCCAGAGCGCGCGTGCCTGGTCGGGACGGGCGACCCGATCGGCGACACCGGCGTAGATATATCGCTGACCCACGGCCATTCGGGGCTCGAAGGTCAGCGGCGAGACCGGCTGCATGACGTCTCGAACGAGCCCCCAGTCATTTTGGAGCCCTCCGCCATAAGCATGATAGGCCCAGGGCTCGTTGTCCCGGGCGAGTGAGGTGAAATCGACTGCCGGGATGCCTGCGATCACACAGGAGAGGTCGTCGATGAAGCCCGAGACGAGCGAAACCGCATAGCCACCGAGCGAGATCCCGTAGAGTCCGATCGGCGCGTCGCTCCGCGCTCGAATCCAACCGACCTGCCGCCGGATATCCCAGGTGGCCTGGGCGAACATGTGCAGCACGTTTGAGAATTCGGGCTGCAGGAGTCCGCCCCCGCTGAAGCGGGTGCTCGAGCGTGGGCCATGGAGCGGAAGTACCGGCATCAACACATTCAGCCCGAGCTCCTCGTGGATCCAATCCGCGGAAAGCCCCTGGATATTCGAGACCGCCTGCCCCATCAAGAAGCCGTGCGTGCACACGAGCCAGGGGCAATCCTCCCCCTTGTGTTCCATCACGTAGGCGACCGCCGTCCCGTTGTCCTCATGCGCCAGCCAACGTTCGCGGCCAGGCTCACCCGAATGCGGCTCGTATTCGCTCTCGAAGGTCATCTCGAGATAATCCGAGCGACCACGCAATCCTCGCGCCGACTTCCGAGACAGCTGTGGCGCACACACTTCGGGCGGCGTCTGGTGATACCCGGTCGGATCTCCATACCAGCCATTGCTCTCGATGAACTCCCGCATCGCCAGGAGTTCTTGGTGGCCGTGCCGAACTATCTGGGACTCCGGTACGCCGACGAGCAGGCTGACGAGCAGCGAGAAACTCCCATCGACCAGCGCTTCCGCCACCAGACCCGCAGTCGGTTCCACTGCGGGCACATCGCGATAGCGCTGTTCGCCGCGCAACACGGCCGCCGTATCGTTCACCATCGATGCGATTTCGATCACCGGTGCCGTCAACCATCGAATCAGGCTGCTCATCCGACCTCCCGGAGTTTGACGCTGTCTCGACAGACCATCCGCAGCAGGCGCGCGATCAAGCGATTGGCCACCGTCTTCGCGTCGGTCTCGTCGCGCGAGAGGGCGTGGGCCACGTGCACGCGAATCAGCCCATGGATCATCACCGCGGTCTCGTCGGGATCGTCCTCCCAGAAGACCCCCGACTTGATCCCCGCCCGAAGCAATTCGGAATGGCTCTTGTGGCCCTCGTCCCAGAGCTGACCCGCCTCTTCGTCTTCGGGACGGACGGCCCAGGAGTGGCGGCTGCGAGCGTGAAGCCGCATCCAGTCACGATTGTCGAAGAGGAACTGGACGAAGGCGCGGGTCCCCGCGACGAGTTTTTCGATCGGGTCGCTCAACGGAAGACGCGCCGCGTCGACCGCTTCGAGCATCGCCCGCCCACGCGCATGCATGATCGCGCCGTAGAGTTCCTGTTTCCCGGCAAAGGCCGCGTAGACCGTCTTGAGTGAGACGCCCGCTTCGGAAGCGATGTCTTGCATCGTCGCCCCCTCGAATCCCTTCTCGCCAAACACGCATTCTGCCGATTCGAAGATCAGCTCTTGGTACATGCGCGCACGCGCATCGTCCAGGCGGGAGGCGGCCGCCCTCTTCCTCGGCTTGGGCCCGTTCGATTCTGCTGCTCCGCTCCTCGCCACTGTCTTCGACCCCCAATCTTTCATCGCCCGCCGCCCAGAGACCTCGCTCGCCCCTACCCGACGGTCCCAACCCAGTCGTAGCTTCCAGGCCACGATTCTGGCCCCCCCTCACTCGCAACTTAGAAATTGTGACTGACAGATAGAAAATCCGCCATCTGTTGCTAGAAAACCTTTGATATTATTTAGATAATAAGTATTTTCCTATTTGCGCAATACAATTTCCCATGGCTTCATGCCAGGAGACACGAGATGCAACAGCTTCCCCCCCAGGACGCCGTCTTTCTCTCGATGGAAACCCAGGAACTCCCCGCCCATATCGGCGGACTCGCCTTCCTCAACCCGACGCCGGGGCAGGCATTCAGCTTCGATTCATTCGTCGAGTTCATTCGCAATCGGTTGGGCCCCTGCGAACGCTTTTCATGGCAGCTCCGAGAGATCCCCTTCGGCCTGGATCGGCCCTACTGGGTACCCCGCGAGAACTTCGATCCGGCTGAACATATTCTGCAGATCGCGCTTCCCGCCCCCTACTCCCCCGAAGCCCTCAGCAAGTTGGTTGGACGGCTCTTCGAGCGTCCCCTCGATCGCACGCGGCCGCTCTGGGAGATGGTGCTGATCGAAGGCCTGCCGGGTGGCCGCCACGTCTTGTTGTGGAAGATGCATCATTGTCTGATGGACGGTGCATCGGGTGCCAGCCTGACCGAGCAACTCTTCGACCCGACTCCGGATGCGGTCCGCCCCGCCGCTGCTGAATTCACGGAAGCAGACACACACCCAGTCGCAGACACACACCCAGTCGCAGACGCTCACGGGGTCGCAGACGCTCACGGGGTCGCAGACGCTCACGGGGTCGCAGACGCTGCGCGGATCCCCGGACAATTCGATCAGCGCGCGATCGTCGAGCGCGCGCTGCGCAACGCCGCCGAGCTCCCCCGAAAGCAGTCCAAGTATATTGGAGAGGCGCTCCGTGGGGCGTTCTCTGCGTGGCAGTCCGATCGCGAGCCCAGGAAGGCCAGCGAAACTTCCTCCCTCGCTCCCACCGCCCCCTGGAACGATATCGTCGGTCGCTATCGCGGGATCGCCTGGTCGGCGGTCTCCCTCGACCAGGTGAAGCAAGTCAAGAATACGATGGGCACGACGGTCAACGATGTCGTCCTCGCCATTACCTCCGGCGCCGTCCGAGACTATCTGGACGAGCGGGACCAGTTGCCGGAAGCCTCCCTGATCGCCTCCGTCCCCTGCTCCACACGAATCGCGGGCGACAAGACTCTCGGCAACCAGATCCGGGAGTTTGCGGTCGGTTGGGCAACGAACGTCGAGGATCCGATCGAGCGATTGCTCCAGATTCACAAGAGTGCGGCGGAGGCCAAGCGGAAAGCCGATGATGGGACGTCGTTCGACCTGATCGGCATGATGAGCGAAGCGTTGCTTCCGGGCGCGTTGCAGCTCTTGATGCTCGGAGCGGCCGCGGCCGGCGACAAGCTGCCGCTGCCGGCGAACGCCGTGGTGTCGAACGTGCCGATGGCACCCTTTCCGCTCTACTGCGCGGGGGCACATATCGAACAGGTCGTTCCGATCTCGCTCCTCGCCCCGACGCAGGGGCTGAACATCACGGTGCTGAGCTATTGCGGTGAGCTCCATTTCGGAATCGTTCACGATCCGTCGCTCGTGCCGGACGCGTGGGACCTCGCCGGGCACATTCCGAAAAGCCTCCAGCAGCTCCAGCAAGGCGTGGATCGGGAACTCACGCTCAACTCGAGTGGCGCAGAAGCCTAGTCGCTCGGCGACCCCGCCTCGACCAGGCCCTCCCCGCGCTCGAGACTCCGATCGATCCAACGTCGATAGAGTTCTTCGGGGTGCGCACCGACGATGACGGCATCGTTGTCCGCACGCCGGATTGCGGGGACACCGTTCGCGCCCCACTCCCGTGCTTGGTCGTGTTCGTAAAGGACCTGCGCCTCGATCTCGTCGAGATGAGCGACCTCGAAGTCGGCCGCCGCCAGGCCCTGCTCGAGCCACAGTTCGAGCAGAACATCAAAGGACGAGATATCTCGATTCTCCGTGAAATACGCGACCATCAGCCGGTCGTGCACCCTCCGAAAGGCGTCCGACCCGACGCGCGCGGCCGCCTTGGCGACGCGATGGGCCGGGAGGCTGTGGGTGGGCGGCGGATCCTGCGAAGACCAGACGCGAAACTCACCCGCGTCCGCTTCCGCGCCAGCACCGGCCCAGGACTGCGTGTAGCGTCGAAATTTTTCCGGATCCCGGCTGCCCTTCTCGTCGGGCCGCAACAAATAGCTTCGCCAGAGCACCTCGATCCGCCCTCGATACTCCTCCTCCAGCCGCCCGATACGCCGCGAGGCATTCCAACACCACGGACACAGATAATCCGAATACGCGATGAAGCGAACGATCCGGGGCACCAAAAACTTCAGCCGGCGGGCTCGAAGCGGCCGTACCCGCCACGAAAAAAGAGCAGGGGCTCACCCTCCCGGACATGAGCCTCCTCGATCTCGCCCACACAGAGAACGTGATCGCCCGCGTCGTGAACCGCAACCAAGCGGCAGTCGAGATTGACGAGCGCCCCGGAGAGAAGCGGGGCCCCGGTCTTGCCATCGAAGGTCTCGACCCCCTCGAAGCGGTCGACCCCCTCCTTCTTGGACGCAAATCTATTCGAAAGCGCGTCCTGGTCAGCACGCAGCACGTTGACGCCGAAGCATTTGCCCTCTTCGATCACACCCGTTGTGACCGCGGTCTTGGATGCGCAGACGAGCGCGAGCGGAGGCTCGAGCGAAGCGCCACTGAAATCCGACACCGTCATGCCGTGGACCTGCTCCCCATTTCGAGACGTGATGACCGTGACGCCACTCGGCCATGCCCCCATCGCCTGGCGAAACTCTTCTGCGTTGATCCCCATGCGAGCGCGCTCCCTCTGATGATGTCCGAGCCCGATGCGTCGGGGACTCTTCTACGTCCCGCCCTCGCTTCGCGTCGAGGGTCCGCCCGAAGGACCTCCGATCGCTCGCCGGCTCAAGCGAGCTGGCAAGGCTAACACGCCTCGGCGCGTCTGCTCAGGTCCGCGGCGCTTCGGGAGGCACAGGCGGCAGACCCTGCAGAAACCCGAGGACATAGGGACCCACGAGATCGAGTGGCCGAATTCCGGGCGCGAACTCCGCTGCGAGGCCATAGAGCAGCGAAAACGCCCGACCCCATGAAACGAGCCCGTCGGGCATCCTGAAACTTCGCAGCATCCACATATGCTCCCGAATCTTCGCGAAGTAGTCCCCGAAATCGAGTTCCGAGAGTTCCGATGGTGTCAGGTTGTAATAGGCTGGATCGAAGGACATCTGCGCCAACTCCCGGGCGGCCTCGCGATCTTCTTCTCGCAGGATCCCGATCTGCACCATGCTGTCGACCCAGAGGTCCTCGTTCCGGGTCACGGCGGCGAGCACATTCTGGCGAATCGCGTCCATGATCTCGGGTTCGATCGCCTGATTCATCCCGAAATCGATGATTGCTACCCGACCCTCGAGGTCGACGAGCAGATTGCCCGGATGTGGATCGCAGTGGAAGAAATAGTCGCGAAACATCTGGTGAAGGAATGCCCGGGTGGCGAGTTCCACGGCGGCGGGAACGTCGATCCCGCGCGCCTCGAGCGCCTCGCGCTCATTGATCTTGTCCCCCTCGATGAACTCCATCGTGAGCACCCGACGTGCCGTCGTCTCCCAATCGATTCGTGGCAGACGAAGCTGCGCGAAGAGCGCAGCATCCGCGGAGAGATTTTCGCGAACCCGCTCCGCCGCCCTGCCCTCCGCCAGATAGTCCATCTCGCCGCGAATCGATGCCGCGAGCTGAGCGTGAATCGACATCAGGTCCGGCGGAACGAAGGGGTTGAAGAGCCAGAGCGCCAGTTTCGCCATACGCAGATCGACGGCAACGGATCGTTCGACGCCGGGATAGAGCACCTTCACAGCGACGTCTCGCCCCTGATGATCCCGGGCTCGATGGACCTGGCCCAAGCTCGCCGAGGCCACCGGTGTCTCTCCGATCTCAGCAAAAACCTCCCGGGGCGGCCGGCCGAGTTCCTTCTCGATCTGATGGGCGATCTCCGGGAAGGGGTGGGCAGGAACGCGATCCTGCAGCCGGACCAACTGCTCCGTCATCGCGTCGGGAATCACATCGACCCGCAGACTCGCGACCTGTCCCAGCTTGATCAGCCCCCCCCGAAATTCCGATGCGATCAGAACGAAGCGCGCCGCAAAATCCGCATAACGAGCAATGAGCCAATCGTCGCCGCGCTCGATCCAACCCTGCCGGTGGACGCGGTATATCAGATAGAGCCACGCAGCCCGCAGGATCAGCGTCAGCAACACGAGGGCCCGCGAGACCAGCGAAAACAGGGAGGGGCCTATGACGGAGACGGAATCCATGCCGCCGTCAGCCCCCCGCATTCTCCACCGCCCGAGTGGGTTCATCGCGGGGTTCGAGGCGAATTTCGATGCGCCGATTCATCGCGCGGTTGTCGGGCGAATCGTTGGGTACGATCGGATCGTTCGAGCCCAGCGACATCACGGCGAGTCGAGCCCCGGGCACGCCCCGCTCTTCCAAGAGTCGCACGACGCGGGCCGCACGGGCAGCGGCCAGGTCCCAATTGGTCGGAAACCGCTTCGCGAGCGCACCCCGAATCGGCCGATCATCGGTATGACCCCGGACCTCGATGAAATCATTCAGCTCCTTCAGTTTTCCGGCGACCTTCTCGAGGACCTCACGCCCGATCGCATCCAGCTCGGAGGATCCCGATGCGAAGAGAACGTCATCGGACACGTTGAGTCGCAACCCCTCGCGGAGCCGCTCGATTTCGATCTGTCCGGCGGAGACCTCGGACTCTAGATCCGAAACGAGCGTGTCATACGTCGACTGCATCCCCGCAAGCTCAGTCTCCCGGGTGGCCAGGGCCGTCACCACCTTCATCCGTGCGATCCGCTCCGCACCGAGATCCTCATCGAGGGCGTTCGCCTCCTTCCTCAGCTGGGCAAAATTGCCCGCGAGCGTTTCTCGGGCGATGCGCTCGTCTTCGTAGGATTCCTGGGCCCCGACGAATTGCTCCTCGAGCCCATCGCGCTCGATCCTGAGTCGCCCGACATCCGCAACGAGCCCGTCGCGCTCCCGCACGGTCGCCTCGTGTTCCGTGTTCAGGGTGTCGTACGTCGAGCGCATGACACAACCGAGCGCGAGGAGAGCCAATAACAGAGCGACTCGCGACAAGAAAACCTCCGGACCTCGCACCCCGATCGCCTAGGCCCCGGACGCAACCCCAGGGCTGAACGACTCACGCGCGAGCGTGTGATGAAGAGCCTCGTCGATCGTACCGACGAATTGCAAGTCGAGCCCCTCCAGAAGTCCGTCCGCGATCTCTTCGACATCGCGCCGGTTGCGCTCGGGCAAGACCACGCGCTCGATCCCGGCTCGCTTCGCCGCCAGGACCTTCTCCTTGATTCCACCGACCGGCAGGACCTTCCCGCGTAGGGTGATTTCGCCCGTCATGGCGACGCGTGGACACGTCGCCCGCCCGGTCAAAAGCGACGCCAGAGAGGACACCATCCCGATCCCCGCCGAGGGCCCGTCCTTCGGCACCGCGCCCTGGGGCACATGGACGTGAATATCGTGGGTATCGAAGGATTCGGCTTCGAGTTCGAGACTCTCGGCGTGGTTTCTGATCCAGGATCGCGCGGCCTCCACGGATTCGCGCATCACGTCGCCCATCGAGCCCGTGAGCTTCAGCTCGCCTCGTCCGCCCATCTGCGTCGACTCGATGAAGAGGATATCGCCTCCGGTGGGCGTCCAGGCAAGACCGACCGCCACGCCCGGCACGATATCGTCCTCCGCCAACTCGGGTTCGGCTTTGATCGGGCCGAGCAGTTCACCCACGTCCTCCTCGTCGACCACGACCGACCCTTCGCGCTCGCCCTCGGCGACCCTGCGCGCGACCTTGCGGCAGACGGCCCCGATCTCGCGTTCGAGGTTTCGCACACCCGCTTCGCGCGTGTAGCGCTCGATGATCTTCTGGATGGCCGCACCGGTGAGTTCGAAGCCCGTCTCGCCGATTCCATTGCGCTCGACCTGTCGCGGAATGAGGAAACCCTTCGCGATTTCGACCTTCTCCTCGAGCGTGTATCCGGGAAGTTCGATCACCTCCATGCGGTCGCGCAGTGCGGGCGGGACGGTGTCCATGATATTCGCCGTCGCGATGAAGAGGACATGGGAGAGGTCGAAGGGAATCTCCAAGTAATGATCGCTGAACTCGGAATTCTGTTCGGGATCGAGGACCTCGAGCAATGCGGAGGAGGGATCGCCCCGGCCGTCCGCGCCCACCTTGTCGATTTCATCGAGGACGATGACCGGATTTCGGGTGCCGGCCTTGCGGAGGCCCTGGACGAAGCGTCCCGGCAGCGCTCCCACGTAGGTCCGGCGATGACCTCGAACCTCGGCCTCGTCGCGGACACCGCCCAGTGAAATCCGAACGAACTCGCGACCCAACGCTCGGGCGACCGATTTGCCCAGGGATGTTTTGCCCGTTCCCGGCGGCCCTACGAAACACAGAATCGGCCCCTTCAGGTCGCGTTTCAACGAAAGTACGGCGATATATTCGATGATCCGATCCTTGATCTTTTCGAGCCCGAAATGGTCGGCATCCAGAACCTCGCGAGCAGCGTTCACATCGAGTTCGTCCTCGGACGACTCGTTCCAGGGCAGAGCCACCATCCACTCGAGGTAGTTTCTGATGACCGCATGCTCGGCTGCGGCGGAAGGGGTCTGGGAGAATCGTTCGAGTTCACGCGTCGCCTGTTTGTGGGCTTCCTCGGGCATTCCCGCCTCTTCGATCTCCTTTCGAAGCCGCTCGACCTCTTCCTCGTCATCCTCGCTCTCCCCCAGTTCGCGGCGGATCGCATCGAGTTGTTGGCGCAGCATATATTCGCGCTGCGTCTTGCCCATCTCGTTCTGGACCTTCTGCTTGATCTCTGTCTCGATCTGCAGCGCCTCGGTCTCTTTCGAAAGCTGGTCGAGCACCAGACGCAGCCGGACACCGACATGATGAGCTTCGAGGATCTGCTGTTTCCCAGCGACGTCGAGATCGAGATTCGAGGCGACGAGATCCGAGAGCTTCGAGGGGTCGTCGAGATTGGCGACGAGCACCTGGAGTTCATCCGAGAGCCGGGAACTCTCGGAGACCAGGGTGCTGAATTGCTGGGCAACACTGCGAAGAAGGGCCGTCATCTCTACGGATTCGTCCTCTTCACCGACCTCCTCGATGCGAGAGATCTCCGCCCGCAGGAAGGGATCGGTCTCCGTGAATCGACCCAATTCGACACGAGCGACGCCCTGGACCAGGAGGCGATATGAGTCGTCCGGGAATTTCAGCATCTTCACGATCCGCAGAACGGTTCCGACGGAATAGACATCATCGGCGCCGGGCGGTCCGCTGACCTCTCGCTTGACTGCGGTGCAGACCATCAGGCGATCGGGCCGCACGAGCACATCGTCGATCAGACGCTGGGAAGCCGGCGTGTTCACCAACAGGGGCGAAAGGAGATAGGGGAAGAGCACCGTGTTTTTGAGCGGAAGAACCGGAAGCTCGTCGGGCAGCTCCATCAGATCATCGGCTTCCTCATCCGAGCCGCTCCCGACATGGATTTCCATCCCGCCCGGCTGCTCTTCGATCATCCCCTCATCCGCCATGACCTGCTCCGCCTCGCCGTCGCATCTCTATTACCCCGACTCCGCTCGTTCTCGATTCGCCACCCCTCCCGGGTGTGACTATTCCGCCTCGACCTCGAGCGTTCGCTTGTCGGCGCTCCGTTTTGGGATACGCACTTCCAGGAAGCCGTCTTCGAGCCGCGCCCTGACCGCATCCGCGTCGAAGGACGTCTGGATCGCGATCTCCCGCTCGAAGGGTCCGAAGGAGATCTCCATCTGCTGCAACCGGTCGATCGCACCGGAGTGCGGCGTCCGCCGCACCCCCCGTAGCCGCAGCACCGTCCCCTCGACGTTTACGCGGAGATCCTCGCCCCGCACACCCGCCACCTCGAATCGAACCACCACCTCAGTCGATGTCTCGAAGACATCCGCAGAAGGCTGCCAACGATCCCCGCGCAAACGGTCGGGGAACTCACCATAGAGTTCGACAAGGGGATGAGGACGGCTCTTTTCAGGAATCGTCACTCTCCTGGGTAAATTCGGCGTCGATGACATCGTCATCCGCACCAGTGGCCCCACCGGCATCCGCTCCGGAGTTATCCGCGTCCGGAGGCATTCCACCTTCCGCTCCCGCAGCTTCACTCTTGTAGAGTTTTTCGGCGATCTTGTGCAGCTCGGTCTCGACCCGCTGCCGCGCTGCATCGAGCTTCGCGACATCACCGGATTCGAGATCGGCTTTCGCGTCGGTCAGCGCACTCTCGATCGCCGTCTTGTCGGCTTCCTCGATTTTCTCGCCATTCTCTTCGATCGTCTTCTCCGCCTGGTAGATCAGGCTGTCGAGCTGGTTCTTCTTCTCGATCGCCTCGCGACGTTCGGCGTCGGCGCCGGCATTCGCGTCCGCTTCGTTCACCATGCGATCGATCTCGCTCGAGTCGAGACCGCCGCTGCCCTCGATTCGAATCGTCTGCTCCTTACCGGTCGCCTTGTCCGAGGCAGCGACGGAGAGAATGCCGTTCGCATCGATGTCGAAGGCCACTTCGATCTGCGGCACACCGCGAGGGGCGGGCGGAATTCCGTCCAGGATGAATCGCCCGATCTCTCGGTTATCCACCGCCATCTCGCGTTCGCCCTGGAGGACTCGAATCTCGACCTGGGGCTGATTATCCGCCGCCGTCGAGAAGACCTGCTGGGCCTTCGTCGGCACCGTCGTGTTGCGCTCGATCAGCTTGGTCATCACGCCCCCCAGCGTCTCGATTCCGAGCGAAAGGGGCGTCACGTCGAGAAGCAGGACATCCTTGACGTCTCCGGCGAGCACACCGCCCTGGATGGCCGCACCGATCGCGACGACCTCATCCGGATTCACCGTCTGGTTCAGTTCCTTGCCGAAGAGTTCCTGCACTTTCTGCTGCACCAGCGGAACGCGGGTCGAGCCCCCGACGAGCACGATTTCATCGATCTCGTTGGGCTTGAGAGCTGCATCACGCAGGGCTTGGCGGCAGGGGCCCAGGCTGCGATCGACCAGATCGTCGATCAGCTGCTCGAATTTCGCCCGCGACAGCTTCAGGGTGAGATGTTTTGGACCACTCTGGTCGGCGGTGATGTAGGGGAGATTGATGTCCGTTGACTGGGCTGTCGAGAGTTCGATCTTGGCCTTCTCCGCGGCCTCCCGAAGGCGCTGAACCGCCATCGGATCGCTGCGAAGGTCGATTCCCTGGTCCTTCTGGAACTCGGCCACCAGATAATCGATCACGCGCTGGTCGAGATTGTCCCCGCCAAGATGCGTGTCGCCATTGGTCGCCTTCACCTCCACGATATTCTCGCCGACTTCGAGGATCGAAATATCGAAGGTGCCACCGCCGAAGTCGAAGACGGCGATCTTTTCGTCTTCCTTCTTGTCGAGTCCATAGGCGAGCGCAGCGGCGGTCGGCTCGTTGATGATGCGCTTGACATCGAGTCCGGCGATCTTGCCGGCGTCCTTGGTCGCCTGGCGCTGGGCGTCGTTGAAATAGGCCGGAACCGTGATCACCGCACCGGTCACGGTCGTGCCGAGATAGGACTCGGCCGCGGCCTTCAGCTTGCCCAGAATCATCGCCGAGATCTCGGGGGGAGCGAAGAGCTGGTCATCGATCTTGACCGATACGCTCCCGTCCTTGCCCTCGACGACCTCGTAGGGAACCAGACTCGTTTCCTCCGGCACCTCGTCGAGGCGCCGCCCCATGAATCGCTTGATCGAATAGACCGTTCGGGTCGGGTGGGTGACGGCCTGGCGGCGAGCGATGGCCCCGACCAGTCTCTCTCCGTCGTCGGAAAACCCGACGACGGAGGGCGTCGTTCGACCGCCCTCCTCGTTCGTGATCACGGTCGGCTGACCGCCTTCCATCACGGACACCACCGAGTTGGTGGTTCCCAGATCGATTCCGATGATCTTGCCGTCGTCAGCCATTTTTCTCCGCCTCGTCACTGATTGTCTGCGTTGCCGGAGGCCCCGCCCCCGTCCGTTCGCGGTGGGGATCCGATCCACTTCACCGCCCTCGAATTCGGCGCGAAACCTCGGGCCGAGGCCGCCGATGTCAATCCGACGACCCGATTTTCCTCGGAGGGCCCAACCTGTGACCTCGCACACCCCCCGATTTCGAGGCGAGAGCGCGGGGGGATCCCCACCGCTGGGCATTCCGCCACCCCGACACCTCCTCGGAACCCTCCAATCCTGCCGGTGTCCACAGAGAAGTGCTCGATCCGGATCGATTTGAGTCGCCGACGACTATGAAACATCTCCAGTAACCGCCTGAATTTCCGATGGTTTGAATGGAGATGGATCCGGGGTACGGCTATATTGCGCCGGCTCCTGAGCGGCCGATCGACCGGGCGCGAACGATCCGTGAGAATTTCGGGATTCGAGCGATCCGAGCCGCCCGCGAGAGTGATCGGCGGTCGCGATGACGTGGAGGATGAAGAGCGGGATGGGTCCCTGGCTAATCAAGGCGCTCAACGTCGTGCTACTGGGGGCCAGCTGCTACCTGGTCGCCAACGTCGTGACTGAGATCGGTGCCGAAGCGCTCGAGCCTTCTGCGGTACGGCAGGCTCCGACTCGGGCCGAGTCGGCCTCCCCAGCGACCGCTATCGCGCCCAGCGTGATTCTCGCGCGCAACCTCTTCGGGGCCCAACTCGCCGGCGACACCCAGCTCGCCGAGGTCGTCTCCCCTTCGGACGTGCCGCTCACGGCGACGAAGCTCCCGCTGCGTCTGCTCGGAACCGCGGCCTCTACGAACGAAGGCCGCTCCCGCGCGGCGATCGAGAACGAGAAAACGCGCAAGCATCTCGTCGTGGCCGTCGGAGATCGTCTGGAGGGCCACAATCGGGTCAAGGTCACGGCGATCGAGCGGACTCGCGTCATCCTCGACAATGCCGGCCACCCCGAGGAACTCGTACTCGACGAAGACGCCCCGCGTGCCCCGAAGGCCAAGCCCAAACGCAACGCCCGCCAGGCACGGCGCAAGCCGCGAGCGAAGGCGAACAGCCTCAACGATCGCCTCAAATCCCTCAACGGTGAGGACGGTCAGGGCCTATCCCGCATCCTCTCCTCCGCGCGCATCATCCCGGACTACAATGAAGAGGGCGAAATGCGGGGCATGAAAGTCGATTCGATCAAAGCCGATAGCGTTTTTGAAAAAGTGGGACTGGTGAATGGCGACGTGATTACCGAGGTGAACGGAATCGTCGTCGACCGGCTGGAAGCGACCAGCGCGATTTTCGACGAGTTCGCCACCGCGGAAGAAGTCAGCGTCGCAGCGCAACGCGGCAGCGAATCCGTCATCCTCTCTGGTTCCGTCAGAGAATTCCTGGAGCCGAAATAACGTGGGCCCTCAGAGCAGTAGACGAATGGCTGATGAATCGAACTCCGCAGCCCGACCCAGGCGCGTGGCCTTCGTCCCGTCGTTCATGTCGGCCCTCATCACGATCTTCATGCTCACCCTATTCGCGACTTTCCTGATCGTGACCCCGGCCCGGGCGCAAGACCGTCCGAGCGGCGATTCCGGGGACGAGCTCGTCTCCCTCGACTTCGCCGACGTCGAACTCCCGGTGGTCGTCGACACGATCTCTCGCATGACCGGATACAACTTCATCTACGACGATCGCGTGCGCGGCCGCGTCACGATCGTCTCACCGACCGAGGTGACCGTCGACCAGGCCTTCGCCGTCTTCGAGTCTGTTCTCAAGGTCAAGGGCTTCTCACTCGTTCTCGGGCCCGGCAACACCTACAAGATCATCCCGATTCGCGACGTCAAGGAATCGAGCATCGATACGATCAAGGATAATCGTCCATCGCGTAACCGCGACCGATTCGTCACTCGGCTGGTGCCGCTCCGTTTCATCGACGCCAAGGCCATCACCCAGACGATCAAGCCACTGATCTCGAAAGATGCATCGCTCGTCGCCTATGAAGCCACAAACACGATCATCGTCACGGACAGCGAGAGCAATATCCGCCGGCTGCTCTCGATCCTGGATGCGATCGATGTCGAGAGCTTCCGCTCTGAGCTGGCGGTCCTCAAGGTCGAACATGCCGATGCGAACACCCTCGCGGAGCAGCTCTCCGAGATCTACGGCGCGGAGCTGACCTCGCAGGCCGGGGGCGCGACCGCAGCCCAGCGCCGCGCGCGTTCGCGGCGACGAACCAAGGGAACGACCCCAGCCGCAACGGACGCGAGCAGCGCAGTCGGACCGACGGTGCGAATCCTGCCCGACGAACGCACGAACTCGCTGCTCGTGCTCTCGTCGCGACAACAGCTCGCCGATATCCGCGAACTCGTGCGCAAGCTCGATATCCCCGTAACGGGTCAGGGACGCATCCAGGTCTACTACCTGCGACACGCTGACGCCGAAGAACTCTCCGAGACCCTGAACTCATTGGTCGGCTCGGGCGGCGGCCCCGCGCGTTCCTCCGTGCCCGGTGCCGCTTCCAATGCGAGCCAGAGCATCCGCTCCGCCGTGACCCCGCTCGATGAGGGAATCACCGTCACCGCCGATCCCGCCACGAATGCCCTCGTCATCAAAGCCAGCAAGGAGGGTTACGAAACCCTCAAGCAGGTCATCGAAAAACTCGACGTTTCACGACCTCAGGTGCTCGTCGAAGCGCTGATCGTCGAGGTCGACATCACGGACAACCTCAGCCTGGGATTCGACGCGGCCTATCGCATCGTCAATGGCGACACGGACCTGCTCTTTGAAACCGGTGCCGCCTTCGTCCCGGGCGGATCCGCACTGGCCCAGGTCGCTCGCAGTGGCTCATTCGACGACCCACGAGACGCCTTCGACTCTTCGCGCGCGGGTTTCTTCACGCCGCAGAGCGACGGTGCGAGCGTCGGGGTCAGCATCAATGCGACCACCAGCGACAACGACGTGAACATCGTTTCCGCGCCACATATCCTGACTTCGGACAACGAAGAAGCCGAGATCATCATCGGCGACAATATCCCGATCGTGACCGGCCGAACGGATGCCGCGACGGGCGGAGACAACCTATCGCAGTCCGTCAACGTCGAACGTCAGGACGTCGGCGTCACGCTGCGCGTCACCCCACAGATCAGCGAGGGTGACACCCTGCGACTGAATATCTTCCAGGAGATCACCGAGGTCAGCAGTATCGCGGGGCTCGGCGACCCCGAAGAGGTCGGCGTCGCCCTCAGCAATCGCAAGATCGAAAACACCGTCGTCGTCAATGACGGCGAGACCGTCGCGATCGGTGGATTGATCGACGAGACCTACACCGAAAACGTCGCTGGCGTCCCCTTTCTGTCCGACATTCCATGGCTCGGGTGGCTCTTCAAGACGAAGACGGAGGATCTGCGAAAAACCAATCTTCTGATCTTTTTGACGCCGCATATCATCCGCAGCGCCGAAGACCTCGAGCGCGAGACGATCCGCAAACGACTCGAGCTCGAACATCGGCTCGGTGACAGCGAAGATTTCGCGGAACTCGCCGAGTGGGAGCGACCCAAGACGGGCAAGGACTTCGCGGTCGCGGAGGAGTTGATGCTCCACAGCGTTCGTTACCCGATCGACCGCATGCGCGAGCTGGAAGAGCAACGGGCCCAAGCCCGAACCGAACGGGACAGCGATGCCGAGCGCGAGGCGGCGGCCAGCGCCCAGCGTTATGCCGTCTACATCGCGACCTACTTCGATGAGCGCGAGGCGACCGAGGCCCTGATGACATTGGTCGATGGCGGCTACGACGGAACCCTCGTGTCGAGCGACTCCGATGGCCGGATCGTCTTCACGATCCAGATCGGCCCCTTTCAGGATCTCTGGGAGGCCGATCGTGCGGCCCAGGCCGTGGACGCGTCCTACGGATATGAATCCTCGATCACGGTCCTGCGTGGAGACTCGCCGTGAACGCTGGGCCCCACGGTGATCCGCCGGTCTGGATTCCGGGCGAGAGCCTGGACCTCGGCGAGATCCTCGTGCGCGAGACGCGGCTCGCGCCGGAGCAACTCGAGCGGGCCCGCATACGCCAAACCGAGAGCCATGAACGCCTGGCGGACGTCCTGGTGGAAGAGGGTTTCCTGAATGCCGACGAGGTGCTCCACGCCCTCGGCCATCAGCAGGGACTAGCGGTCGTCGCGACGATCGATTCAGCGGAGATCGATGAGACCCTGCTCGCCGCGGTCCCGATCACCTTCGCGAAACAACACCGGGTGCTTCCCCTCGGTTGGGCGTCAGAGGGTGTTCTGCGAGTCGCCGTCGCGGACCCGCTCGACGTTTCACCGCTGGACGATCTGCACCTCCTCTTCGACGGCGCCGAGATCGAGATCGTGCTCGCCCGTGAGCCGGTCATCCTGAATGCGATCAACCTATCCTATGACCGCGGAGTGGCCTCGACGGATCAGATCGCTGAGGAGGCCGAGGACGATCTCGACGCCCTGGCGACCGAGCTCTCCCACGAACCGAAGGACCTGCTCGATTCGACGGACGACGCACCGATCATCCGACTCGTGAACTCGATGATGCAGCACGCCGTCAAGGAGCGGGCGAGCGATATCCACATCGAACCCTTCGAACACGAGATCCGCTTGCGCTTCCGAATCGACGACGTGCTCTACGAGCCCATGAAACCGCTGCCGCGCGCACTCCAAGCCGCGATTGCCTCACGTATCAAGATCATGGGCAACCTCGACATCGCCGAGAAGCGGCTCCCCCAGGACGGCCGCATCCGCCTGAAGATCGCCGGCCGCGATTACGACGTGCGCCTCTCGACCGTGCCGGTCGCCCATGGCGAACGCCTCGTACTGCGACTCCTGCCCGACACCCAGGAGCTGCTCGACCTGAGCAAGATCGGCTTCAACGAGACCCAGCTCACCGCCCTCGATCGGATCGTTCGCCGTCCCAACGGGATCTTCCTCGTCACGGGACCGACCGGGAGCGGCAAGACGACGACGCTGCACGCCGCCCTGGCCACGATCAACGGTCCGGACAAGAATATCATCACGATCGAGGACCCCGTTGAAATCACGCAGGAGGGCGTCGGCCAGATCGAGGTCAACCCGAAGATCCAGCTGACCTTCGCGACCGGATTGCGTGCCGTTCTGCGCCAGGATCCGAACGTCGTCCTCGTCGGCGAGATCCGCGACGTCGAGACGGCGGAGATCGCGATCCAGGCGTCCCTCACGGGTCACCTCGTCCTCTCCACCCTCCATACGAATGATGCAGCGAGCGCGATTACCCGACTGGTGGACATGGGCGTCGAGCCCTTTCTCGTGGGCTCCTCGCTCGTCGCGATCCTCGCCCAGCGCCTCGTTCGCGTGCTCTGTCTCGAATGCCGTGAGGCCTATACGACGACGGACGAGGAGCTTCAGGAGATCGGCGTCAAACCGCCCGGGCGCCCGGTCACGCTCTATCGCAGCATGGGTTGCCCCGCTTGTAGTCATACCGGTTACCACGGCCGACTCGGGATCTTCGAACTCATGATCATCGACGACGAAATCCGCGGACTCGTGAGCCAGAACGTCGATTCGAAGACGATCAAGGCGGCGGCGACGCGCAAGGGCATGGGGACGCTCCGCGCCGACGGCGCGCGCAAGGTGCTCTCCGGTGCGACTTCGGTCGCAGAGGTCATCCGCGCAACGGAAGAAGAAGGCAGCGCGGCGCAGGTCTAGCCCCTTCGCCTCGAATTCGAATGGAGAGAGCACGTGCCGGTCTACGCCTACAAGGGTGTCAACCAAGCGGGCAAGCCGACCAAAGGCACGATCAGCGCCGAGGGTCCGCGGGCTGCACGCGCGCAGATGCGCTCCGCGGGTGTCTTTCTGACGGAGTTGAACGAATCCGATGGCGGCCCGACCGAAGAGTCGAAGACGCGCGATGGGCGCCGCGGCCTGAATTTCGAGATCAAGCTCCCGCAGCGCATCCCCCAGATGGATGTCGCCATGTCGACGCGGCAGCTCGCGACCCTGGTTTCCGCGGGTGTCCCGCTCGTCGAAGCCCTGTCTGCGCTCGTCCAGCAGACGGAACACCGCGGCCTCAAGAATGTCTTCGCCCAGGTCCGCGACAAGGTGAACGAAGGATCTTCATTGGCGGATGCACTCGTCTCGACCTCGCGCTTCGACAATCTCTACGTATCGATGGTGCGGGCCGGCGAAGCCAGTGGCGCCCTCGATGCCGTGCTGGCGCGCGTCGCTGATTATCTCGAGGACCAGGTCCGGCTCAATAGCCGAGTCATGTCGATCCTGACCTACCCGCTCTTCATGCTGCTCTTCGCCGCCGTCGTCGTCGGCGTCATGGTGACCCTCGTGCTCCCTCAGATCACCGAATTATTGCTCTCCCAGAATCTCGAATTGCCCTGGTACACCAAAATGGTGATCGGAAGCTCCGATGTCCTGCGCGGGTATTGGTGGCTCTTGATCCTGGCGGGGATCGGGATCGCCATGCTCTACCGCGCGATCGCGCGAACCGAGGGCGGCCGACTCTTCTTCGACCAGTTCTGGCTGCGTTTTCCGGTCGTCGGCCGGGTAATCCGTTTCCTGGCGATCGCACGCTTCACCCGCACGCTCGGATCGCTTCTCGCCAGCAGCGTAAATATCGTGCAGGCCCTGGGGATCGCCCGACACGTCTCGAATAATGCCGTCTTCGAACAAGCCGCGGACGCAGCGAAAGAGAGTATCCTCGAAGGTGCCGCGCTGGCGACGCCGCTGCGAATGAGCGGCCAGTTTCCGCCCCTGGTGACGACGATGGTCGAGGTCGGTGAGCGATCGGGCGACCTCGAGGGCATGCTGATCAAGGTCGCGGATACCTATGAGGAGCAGGTCGAGACCAGTGTGACCCGTCTGACCTCATTGCTCGAGCCCGTCCTGATCCTGGTGATGGTCGGGATCGTGGGCATCATCATCATGGCCGTCCTGATGCCCATGCTCCAATTGACCGAAAGCATCGGCTAGAACCGCTGGTGCTGCACTACCCTCCCACTCACTTCTCTCACTCGAGACCCCAGACCGCCCCCGCACATGGCCCCGGAGAACTCCGATGAACCAGACCGACAAACGAATTTCGAATCCGCCCCATGCCAACGACCGGCTCCAACGCAGGCGGCGGGGCTTCACGCTGATCGAGATCATGGCCGTCGTGGTGATCATGGGAATGCTGATGGCCACACTGGCCGTCGGGATTTCGAGCCAGCTCGACAAAGCGTCGATCAGCAACGCCCGGATCCAGATCACGCGGATCGAACAGGCGCTCGAGTTCTACAAACTCGACAACCGGCGCTTCCCGACCGCAGACCAGGGGCTCGATGCCTTGATCGCGAAACCGAGCGCCCCGCCGGTCCCCAGGGATTACAACCCCGCCGGCTACATGAAACGCGAGCAGCTCATGGATCCCTGGGACGCACCCTTCAACTACACCGTCCCCGGCGAGCATAATGCCTACACCTTCGACCTGTGGTCGCTCGGTCCCGACGGCGTCGAGGGCGGCGACGACATCCAGAACTGGGAGAGCGACGACGGCGCCTGAACGGATTTCGCCTCGCTGCGACCCCTTCCTCCCTTGATTTCCTCTCGAAATCTTCCCTACCCGGGCGCCGAGCCAAGAGCATGACCCAACGCCAAGAGCGAGCGAACGCAGAACCGCGCGCAGGCTTCACACTGATCGAGATCATCGCCGTCGTGGCGATCATCTCGATGGTCTTCGCCATCGGCATTCCCCGGCTCAGCGGCTCGAACTGGGATCCGCTCAACCACGAGGCAGAGAATCTCGCCGAGAGTCTGCGTTTCGCGCGCCAGCGGGCGATCATGACCGGGATTCCCCATCGCGTGCTGATCGACCTCGAAGAGGGGGGCTACCGGATCGAATGGTTCGTCACCGAGGAGCGCGCCCTGACCGCCGTGGGCGATGACGATGGCCTCGCCGCGACGCTCTTCGGTGCTCCCGGCGAGACAGCCCCCCTGGACGAAGAGCCGACCATCGACCTCTCGCCGCCGCGGGTGCGGGAACGAGACTATTCTCCGATCCCCCACCGCGAACTGGGCTCTTTTGCCTGGCTCGATGATGCGCTCTATTTCGTCGGCGTCGAGGGTCCCTCGGGTTGGGTCGAGGGCGGCGATTACGCGATCGTTTTCTACGTCGATGGAACGACCGACCCCGCAGCGCTCGAGATGGCGGATTCCTCCGACAAGCACATCACGCTCGAGATCGAGCCGATTCTCGAGCGCGTCCACGTCCGAGAAGGCGGCGCGCGGTCGTGAAGCCGGCGGCGACGCGATCCCAGAACGGATTCACCCTGCTCGAGGTCCTGGCTTCCGCGATGATCTTCGCGATGGTGGTCACGGTGCTGATCGGAACGAGTTCCAGTGCCGTGCACCGCGCCGGACTCTCCGCCAGTCGCCTCGAGGCGAGCCTGATCGCGGAAGAGGAGTTGGCCTTGCTCGAAGCTGACCTCAGCCTCCATCGGACGCCGCCTCCCGACCGGGACGAGACCCGAGATCGATTCGCGATTCGTATCTACTCCGAGCCTGCACTCGAGAACTTCTCGGGGGCAGACCTGCCCGACGGCGAGGGGACGGCGGCGGGCGGCGTGGCCGCGATCCTCGCGACCCAGGCGCCGGGCGTCGAGGCTTTCCTTCTCCGCTACGAGATCCGCGTCGAGTGGATCGAAGGCGCCTCGCCCGAGACCATTCGTAGAACGACCTACGCCTTCGATTGGGAGGGCGCCCGCGCGGCCCTCCCGGATCTTTTCGGAGAGGAATCGGAGGCGGATTCCAGTGCCTTGGGGGAGGACGGCGAACCGGAGCTCCCGACCGGCCGGCCCCCCGAGTTGCCCCAATTGGGGACGGGTAGATGAATCCGCATCGGCAACCCGGATTCACACTCGTCGAGGTGATCGGCGCCTTTTTCATGATGGCCGTCATCCTGACCTTCGTGACCGGTATCTTCATCGAGAATGGCCGTCAGCGAAACGCCGCGAGCGAACTGATGCGCGTGCACACGACCTCGGCGGCCGCCCTCGACCTGATTGCCCAGGATCTCGAGGGGACGATCTTCCTCGCCCGACCGGAGACCCGCGCGCCCCGCGACCATCCGTGGATCTTCCTCGCCGAGGAGAGCGGAGCCCTCGGTTCGACCTATCTGCGTTTCCCGACCCAGAACGTCACCCGCGCAAACCTCGGCGAACACGCTTCCACATGGGTCGAGGTCGTCTATTTCTTGACCACGGAGGAGCCGGAGGAGGAGTCCTCGGGCGAGCGGTTCACGCTCTGGCGCTGGCGTTCGATCCGCCCTCCGAGCAACTCCGACCGACGCGACCCCGACATGGATGATCGGCGCTCCGCGCGGGTGGTCGAAGGGATCGCCGACTTCGGCGTGGCCTTCGTCGACGTGGCGGGCGAGCGCGTGGAGGAATGGGATTCGAGCTACAACGCGAGCGATGCACCGATTCCGGTCGCCGCCGAGATCAGTCTCTCGCTCTATCGCGATGCACGCGAAGGCGAGGCGGAGGACGACGAGCTCCAGATCCCGGCCGCCGCCCAGGTGCGGCACGTGAGCCTACCGATGCATCAGCCGATCGATCTCGACGCGCTGATCGCGAGCGCGCAACCCGAGATGGAGGAAGAGACCTGTTCGACAGTCGACGATTGCCTGGCTCTCGGAGACGACGAATGGTTTTTCGAACAACTCGACGGCGATTGCGATGGGGACGACGAACTCTGTGCGGCCCTCGAGGCCTCAGGGACGACCTGTTGGGCCGAGATCGCGGATGACTGGCCCAGTGTCGCGAGCGAAGCGACCGCGGCCTGCGAGACCTTGCCATGAGAATCGACCCACGACCGAAAATTGCTCGAGGCACCCGCCCGCCAAGCGATTCGCGGGGAATCGTCCTGGCGATCGTCCTGGTTCTGATCTTCACGCTGATCACTGCCGTCTACGCGTTTCAGCGCCGCGCGATCATCGACGCCACGATCAGCCGCAATCGCCTCGACGCCGCCGAGGCCGACGGACTCGCCAAGGGCGGATTGAGAATTGCCGAAGCGCTGGTGGCCATCGCCCACGCCAAACACCTCGCGACGGCGGCTGGGGAGGGAGAAACCGAGGCCCCGACCTCCACGAGCCTTTCCAGCGGGGCGAACTCGATCGACGCACTCTGGCAGGGGATCGAGGATTTTCCGATCGAACTCGAGGGCGATCGCAGGCTTCACATCGAGATCGAGGACGAGGGGGCCAAGCTCAATCTGAACGCCCTCGTCCCCACCGAATTCGGCGCCGCATCGGTGGGGGACGGCGGTGAGATCCCTACCGATGAATTGACCGACGAGGACGGAAGCTCAGCCGATGAGGAGGCCGTCGAATATCTCGCGGAGGTCCTCGAATATATCGTGGACGGCATGGAGAACCCCGATGAAGACAGGCGCTACGACACGCTCCGAATCGCCGAAAATCTGCTCGACTTCATCGACGAGGATTCGATCGCCATCAGCGGACGCAACGAAGACGACTATTACAGCCGACAGGACCCGCCCTACTCCGCCTGGAATCGCCCACTCGTCTCGATCGACCAGATCGGCCTGGTGGAGGATATCGACCCCGCGCTTCTCGCGGAGCTGCGCCACTACATGACCGTCCATCCGATCGCGGGCAGGGCCGGCATCAACCTGAACCGGGCCAAGCCCTGGGTCTTGAAGCTCGTCTACAGCGGAACCAGCGGCAATCGCCGGCTGATCGATGATCGGCTCGTCGAGGACCTCTACGACCTGCGAGAAAAGAACAAGCTCGTGTGCGACGACAGTAGCGCCAATCGCCACTGCATCAGCCGGTCCGAGGTCGGGAACGGCGAATTGGGCAACGGGAGCATCTACCCCGAAGCCGTGCTCCCGGCCCAACCGCTGGTCTTCCGCGTCGTCGCGACCGCCGAGGTCGGTGACATCGTGCGGCGCATCGAAGCGATCTACGATACGCGACCGAATTCGGAGCCCCAGCTGCTATCCTGGCGACGCCTGCGGGGAATCGACTAGTGCTGGACGGGTTTGCTGGGAACGAAGACCACAGGGTTTGGGGTCCAAGAGACGAAAAGGATTGAGCCGCCCACTTCTTTTGGGCGGATTTTTTAACGGTTATTCACGGGGCGCGGCACCCGGGTCGGGCTCCTACGAAAACCCCGGCGCGATCAACGCGGCCCGCTGCGAACGAAGGGAGACCTAGAGAGGCGATGGCGGCCCTATTCGAGCGAAGCGTGCTCGGCCTGGACGCGGGCAGCCACGGCCTCAAGGCAGTGGAGCTCAGAGTCTCCCCGCGCAACCTCACCCCCGGTCAGTTTCGGATCCATCCACGCGTCGACGCGACATCGAATGTCTCCGATCACCTCCAGCGTTTCATCAGCATGCACAACCTCCCCACCGATCAGGTCGCCTGTGCGTTGCCCGCACACCAACTCTCGACCCGCCGCCTCGAATTCCCGTTTTCAGATCAGCGACGACTCGCCCAGGCGATCCCCTTCGAGATCGAAGCCGAAACACCCTTCGACCTCGAGGACATCTTCGTCGACTGGAATATTCTTGTCGCCGAACGAGCCCGTGGCGTCGTAGCGGCCAGCCTCGCCAAGAAGGAGCATGTCTCCTCGCTCCTCGAAGGCTTCGAAGCGGCGGGCTGTGTGCCGCAGGTCCTCGAGGCCGAGGGACTCGTCCTCGCGAATCTCGCCCCGGTCTTCGGACTCGAGGGCACCCAGCTGATGGTGGACATCGGTCACGAGACCACGACCTTTTGCGCGCTGATCAACGGACGCCCCGCGCTCGCACGCAGTATCCCGGTCGCGGGACGCGCGATGACCGAAGCCTTGATGGCCGAATTCGGACTCTCCTACGAGGACGCCGAACAACACAAATGCGAAGGCGGTGTCCTCGGGCGTCCCGGTGCCGGCGCCTCCCCGGGCGTCCTGGCCGTCCTCGACCGAATCGCCCGGGAGGCCATGCGAACGCTCGAGGCGGCGGAGGCACGACAGGGAGAAGGTCCCGTCGCGCGTGAAGCAACGATCACCCTGGTCGGCGGCAGTGCGCGTCTGGAGCGCATCGACGAAATCCTCGCGCGGCGCACCGGGCTCGAAACCCAGCACCTGCGGATGCCAGCGGACGCCAGCCACGCAAATCTCGTCCAGGGCATCGACCCCGTCCTCTTCGGCCCGGCCCTCGCGCTCGCGCTCCGGCTCTCCGGCGAGGCCATCACGCGCATGAATTTCCGCCAGGGCGACCTCGCCTTCCGGCAGAACTTCGTCGATTTCTTCAACCGCGAACTGCGACCGACGGCTGCGCTCGCCGCCGTGCTCGTCGTGCTCCTGCTCGTCAGTACCTTCGCGACGATCACCCTCCAGAACCGCCGTACCCATCGCCACGAAGAAGCCGCTGCCCAGCTCTACAGCGAGGCCTTTCCGGACCGCGAGATCGCTCCGGCGAACCCGTCCGAGGCGCTCACCGGCGAGCTCGCCGCCGCACAGCAGCGTGCCGAGTTCCTCGGCCTGTTCAGTGGCAATCGTTCCGCCCTCGCGCTGCTCGCCGAACTCTCGAACGCGATTCCCAGTGACCTCGACGTTCGCGTCACCGAGGTCAATATCGACCGCAACCTGATCCGGCTCGACGTCGAGGCCGAGGGATATGAAGCAGCGGATCGATTGACCGATGTACTGTCCGAGACCGATCCGTTCCAGGGTGCCGAGGTCGCGGGGTCGATCAAGACCGACCGCAAGAGCGGCGGCGTGAGTTTCAACGTGAATATCCCTCTGGCCCCACCCGGAGGTGAAGCGTGAACGAACTGATCGGACGCATCCGGGTGCTGTGGGACGGGCTGATGCCTCGCGAGCAAGTCCTCGTATCGATTGCAGGCGGTGCGCTCCTCTTGACGATCCTGTTCCTCGGAATCGTGATGCCGATCCGCGCGACCATGGAGAAGGCTACGAATTCCGCCGACATCGCCGAGCGCAAGCTCTTGATCATGGAGCGGATGAAGCGTGAGTGGGACGGGCTGCACGGTCGCCTCAGCGAAGTCGAGAGCCGAATTCAGGAAGCGCGCGAGCAGCAGAATCTTCTGACCCTGCTCGAGTCCCTCGCGACCCGCGCAGGCGTGAAGCCGAATTCGATGGAAAAGCGGCAATCTGGCGAAAGCGACGACTACGAAGAGACCAAAGTCGAGGTCAGCCTGAAGAACATCACGCTCCAACAGGCCGTCAACTATCTCTCGAGCATCGAAGGCGCGAACCAACCGCTGTCGGTCAAGAGTTTGCGGGTGAAGCGGCGACCGAGCCGAGCCAGCAAGGACGGTGGATCCGGGCCCGATCTGATCGACGTCACCTTCTCCGTTTCGGGTTTCAAACCACTTTCATGACCAGAGCATGACTGGACCATGACCGAAGCACAGCCCTCTCCTCGCCCCGCTTCCTCCAGCACAGAACGTCCAACCCCGGTAGAGTAGGCGGGTGCCCGAATCCAAACTCTCCACCGGTGTGGCGCGGCGGGCCTCCCTGCCCATCGCTATCGGCCTTCCGATCGCCGCCCTGCTGATCCTCTTCTTCGTGGTTCTGCTCTTTCCGTGGGAGAGCCTCGGGCGACGCATCGCTTGGGAGATCAGCAACGTCAGCGGCGCCCGAGTCGATGTTCCGAACCTCTCGCCCGCCCTGACCGCCCGCGGCCCTGTGCTGCGTGCTCGCGATGTCACGATCGAACACCCGGCCGTCGACCGCGTTCCCCTCTTCGAGCTCGAGATCTCACCGCGTTTCTCGACCTCCTGGTTCGGCGGGGAGCCGACGCTCCGGTTGTGGGCTCGCAGCGGCCTCGGTGACATCGATGGCCTCTTGCGGCTCGGCAGGAAGGCGGCCTACGTCGGAAAGGTGAGCGAGGTGGAGCTTTCACGCCTCCCGCTGCGCCTCGACACCAGCCGCCTTCGATTCAGGGGCATGCTTTCCGCGGAGGCGCATGTCGAGCTCGACCCGGGCGGCACACTGCACGGACGTATCGATTTCGAAAGCACATCACTGAACGTTCAGTCGGATCGCTGGCCGATCGCAATCCCCTTCACGCGGGCCCATGGCACGATCGAGATCCTCGAGACCGGGGCGACCCGGGTCGATTCCGTTGTCCTCGAGGGCCAGATCGTCGAAGCCGACCTGAGCGGTGAGATCGGCCTCGTCCATCGAAGTCAGTCCCCTCCGATCGACTTCACCGCCCATCTCCGTGTGCTCGACGCGACGCTTCGGCAACTCGCACCCGGTGCGGGGCTGCCGCTGTCGAGCGCGGGGGAGGCAGATCTCCGCGTGGGCGGCACCCTGGATGCACCGAGGATCATCCCGGGGACGCAGCGGCGGGCGGGATGACGACACCCGCAGCGGAAGCGCTCCAGAGGGTCTTCAAGACACTCGCCGACCCGACCCGGGTGCGGATCCTGCGCCTGCTCGAGCAGGAGGAGCTGATCGTCGGTGAATTGATGGAGATCCTCTCGATGGCTCAGTCGCGGGTCTCTCGGCATCTCGCGATTCTGCGAGAGGCCGGCCTGTTGAGTGATCGGCGCGAAGGAACTTTTGTCGCCTATCGACTCATCCTGCCCGAAAAGGGCCCCTGGCGCGACGCGTGGGCACTCGCCCGAGATAGCCTGGCGGCTGATCCGACCGCCGAGCGCGACGACACGCTGCTACGCCGCGTCCTCGCCGCCCGCAGATCGCGGACGGGCACCGGACGCAGCTTCTTCGATGCGGTCGGGCCCGAATGGGACGCGCTTCGAAGGGTCTTCGGCGACGATCTTCTGCGCGCCCGCGCGACCGCCGCCCTCGTCCCACCCCGGCTCAGGGTCGCGGATATCGGTACGGGGACGGGTGTGCTTGCGCTCGAACTCGCGCGCCTCGGACTCGACGTGATCGGCATCGATCGGTCCGAGGGAATGCTCGAAGCCGCGCAAGAGAAATGGCAGGCCACCCAAGCGAACACCGCGGGCAGCATCGAATTCCGTTACGGGGATGCCCACGACCTTCCCCTCAACGATGACAGCCTCGACGCCGCCTTCGCACACATGGTGCTCCACTCTCTGGAGGAGCCGGGGGGCGCGATCGCGGAAATGGCGCGCATCGTTCGGCCCGGCGGCCAGGTGATCCTCGTCGACTTCCTCCTCCACGATCACGCCTGGATGGAGAAGGACCTGGGGCTGCTCTGGCTGGGTTTCGAGCCCGATGCGCTGCGAGTCTGGCTCGACGAGGCCGGTCTCGAGGCCTCGCGGATCCAGCCCTACGAATCCGATGCGAAACACGACCTGCCGGCCAGCTTCGTCGCCTCGGCGCGAAAGCCCGCATCCAGCACCGGCCAGGGCCCCGGTCGGAAATGACCGAGGGCTCGACGGCGCCGGCGATCTGCTTCGATGCCACGGGCACCTTGATCGAAGCGACCGCCTCGGTCGGCGAGGTGTATCACCACGTCGCCTGCGCTCACGGCGTCGATCTGCCGGCCTGGCGTCTAGACGATGCGTTCCGCCGGGTGCTGCGGCATGCACCGCCGCGGGGGCTCGAGGGTGCGACACGCGACGAACGTCGCGCCAACGAGGTCGAGTGGTGGTTCGAGAGGATCCGCCAGACCTTCCAGGCCGCCGACAGCAGCGCGCGCTTCGACGATTTCCGGTCCTTCGCCCGGGTCCTCTTCGATCGCTACGAGAGCGGTGAAGCCTGGCGAGCCCGACCGGGCATCCGCGAGACACTGCTCCGCCTGAACGACCTGGACTCTTTTCTCGCCGTCACGAGCAACTTCGACCATCGCCTCCCGAAAATTCTTGAAGCACTCGATTTAGATCATTTTTTTTCGATCATGGAAATCCCCTTTCAAGAGGCACGGGCCAAACCCGAAAGGTCGGTCTTCGAAAGCGTCGCGCAGGCGGCGGGACGGCCGATCGATTCGCTGGTCTACGTCGGCGATGACCCGCCCGAAATCTTGCGTGCCCTCACCACCCATGGACTTCGCGTCGTCGACATCGGTGAGGTTCAGGAATCGGCCACGCTCTTCGATCTGCTCTTGGGCCCCTCGAAATCCACCGCCCCCGCTACGCTCCCCTCCACGACTCCGACGATCGATCCCTAGCCACCTGCCGTGAAAGGCTTCCGCCCGCATGAGCGCCTCCGATTCTTCGAGCGATGCTGGAACGTCCAGTTCCGATCGCGCCCTCAGCTTCTTCCGGGACCGCTTCGAGTTGAGCGATTCCAGCCTGGCCACTGCCCTCGACACCGCCCTCGAGCGACGGGTCGACTACGCCGACCTCTACTTCGAGTACACGACGACCGATTCGGTCTCCCTCGAAGAGGGCCTCGTGAAGTCGGGGGATCGTCATCTCGAACAGGGCGTCGGGGTTCGCGCCGTGCGAGGCGAGCGCCAGGGATATGCGCATTCCGACGAGATCAGTCTCGAGAGCGCGCGCCTCGCGGCCGGAACCGCCCGCGCGATCGCGAACGAGACGAGTCCCCAGGGTCCGGTCACGATCGCCGCGTCATCCGGCGGGCGCGATCTCTATCCCGTCACCGTGGCACCCACCGACGTCCCGGTGGCGACCAAGGTCGACTGGCTGAACGAGATCGACGCCTACGCCCGAGCCCGCGACCCCAAGGTCAGCCAGGTGATGGCGAGCATTGTCTGCCAACACAAGCACACGCTCGTCGCCGCCAGCGACGGCTCGCGAACAGCCGACGCCCTGCCCCTCGTTCGCATCAACGTCCAGATCCTCGCCGCTGATGGAAACCGCCGGGAGATCGGGTATCAGGGAGCTGGCGGACGCTTCGAACTCGAACAACTGCGCGATCCAGCTCGCTGGCAGGGGCTCGTCGACGAAGCCGTCCGAATGGCCCTCCTGAACCTCGACGCCGAAGCCTGCCCCGCCGGAGCGATGGATGTCGTGCTGGGCCCCGGCTGGCCCGGCATCTTGCTCCACGAAGCCATCGGCCACGGCCTCGAGGGCGATTTCAATCGCAAGAAGACGTCGGCCTTCTGCGACAAGCTCGGCGAACGCGTCGCCGCCGAGGGCGTGACCGTCGTCGACGATGGCACGATTGCCGGTCGCCGCGGCTCGATCAACATCGACGACGAAGGGACGCCGACCCGGCGCAACGTCCTGATCAAGAACGGGGTGCTCGTCGGCTACATGCAGGACCGCCTGAACGCAAAATTGATGGGCGTCGAACCGACGGGAAATGGTCGCCGCGAAAGCTACGCCCATATGCCCCTGCCGCGCATGACCAACACCTTCATGCTCGCGGGCAAGGAAGATCCAGAGGAGATCTTGAAATCCGTCGACAACGGCCTCTATGCAGTCAGCTTCGGCGGCGGTCAGGTCGACATCACGAGCGGCAAGTTCGTGTTCAGCGCAAGCGAGGCATATCGTATCGAAAACGGCCAGATCGGTGCGCCGGTCAAGGGCGCGACGCTGATCGGAAACGGACCCGACGTCCTCATGCGAGTAAGTCGGATCGGTCACGACCTCGCCCTCGACGAAGGGGTGGGAACCTGTGGCAAGGACGGTCAGGGGGTCCCTGTCGGTGTCGGATTGCCGACGATCCGAGTCGATGATCTGACGGTCGGAGGCACCGAAGGATGAGCCATTTCAGCCCCGATCCCAGCAGGACCAAGACCCCCGCCGCGATGGAAACCGTCGTCTCCCGGGCCCTCGAAGCAGCGCGCCGAGCAGGCGCGAGCCAAGCCGATGTCCTGCTCGCCGAAGGCGACGACCGCGAGGTCCGCGTGCGCGGCGACGAGATCGACTTCGTCAAGCAGGCCCAGGAACGGTCGCTCGGAATTCGCGTGCTCGTCGATGGCGGGGAGGGCCGCAAGACATCGATCGTTTCAACGAGCGATCTCGCGCCCGGGGCCGTCGATC
>PBFW01000041.1 GCA_002719955.1 Deltaproteobacteria bacterium
GCGGCGCCATGGATTTGCGAACGTCGAGCGACCTGGCGAGCGCGTGATCCGGCAGGTAATCGGCGTAGTACTGGATCTCGGCCGACCACGCAGCGCGCCGGTGGTCTCTTCGCTCGGAGCCCAGAGCAGGTACGCGTTCTGGGGAACGTATTGCACGATCCTGGCACCGGTCGCGGAGAGCGTCTGGCGGGAGAGACGGATCTCGTCGAAATCGTTGCGCACGACAACTCCCGACGACGACAGCACCGCCGAGGCGAGTCCGCTCGGAACGGCCATCACGACACACGCGCCGCGACGTGCGATCACGGACGCGCCGGCCTCCTCGAGTTCCGACACCACCTTTTCGTGCCGGGCATCGACCATGACCTTGGTCGTCAGGCCCTGTGAGATTGCAGAGCCCGGGAGCAACATCAGGGCCAGCATGGAAGCGAGGATCGGCGCTGCAGCGATCGGGAACACCCGGCGCACCATCGATTCGCTTTCCGATCGTTCAGATTTCATCGCGACTCCACGACACCTCTTGGACGCTTCGCGCAACCTCTCCTACGCCAGCCAGGCCGATCGTCTCGGCGAAGGCGAGCGAAGTCATCGAATCCAGGGCTCTCGTGTCGATCGAGTTCCGCTTGAACAGGACTCCGCGCCAAGCTCCGTAGAAGGCGCTTCGAGGCGCCGGCTAGAAGACCACCATCAGACAAGCCCCTGGCGATCAAAAGTCCAACGAATTCACAGTCACTTACTCCGGTTCCTGCGAGTCGAAGGAGGACCGCGCCAGGTCGCCCGCGGGCCCGGCAGCGCCTCAGCCCAGCGCCCCCACGAAATCCCGCACCACCCGCATCCGCTCGTCGTCGAGGAGCGCCCCGACGGCGCAGCCACCCGCCACGACGAAGCCGTCGCCGAGACCCTCGACCCAACCGCGTACCGACGCCTCGAACTCGTCAGGCGGAAGCTTGTGGATACGCCGATGGGGCACGCCCGCCCCGAAACGGGCCCCTTGCTTTGGCCAGGCGTGAAGGCACTTTGAAATTTCTGCCCGCTACCGTCATCATCCGAGCATGCACTCGCCCGGGCAGCACTGGCAGAGCGGAACGGCTGGCGGTGGAGTGTACGGAGGGGAACGGAGATGAGTGTACCGGCGCACGCAGCTTTCTTTGGTCTGGTCGAGACGCCTGAGGGGAAAGGCGTTCGGGCCTATCAAGACTGGCATGCGGACGATCACCAACCCGAGAACTGGGCACTTCCGGGCGTCGTCTATGCGAATCGTTGGGTCGCAGAGGACGCTCACCGGGCAGCTCGCTTCGTGGGCGACGAGCGCCTGGCCCGTGCGCAGTTCCTGATCACCTACTTCTTCATGGATCCCATCGACGAATCCCTGGCCAGCTGGAACGGGCTCGCCCAGGAGCTGCGGGCACAGGGACGAATGTTCGATGAGCGCGATCTTCATTTGGGGAGCGTCTTCGAGTGCGCGGGGGGCGAGGTCTCCGGGGAGGTTCCGCATTCGACGGCGGCCTTGCCCTATCGGCGTCACCGCGGAGTCTTCCTGCGTCTGGGCGAATCTGCGGAGCTGACGAAAGAAGACGAGGCGCGCTTCGTCGAGGTCTTGGGGCGGGATGGGGTCAATGGAGGGCTGCGTTTCTGCAACCGCGCAGGGCCTGAATACGGCGCCAGTCGGGCAGGCAGAGCCGAGTTGTATTTCGCTTCCAGAGAACCTTTGGAGGTCTTCCATGGGATCGACCCGGGCGCCCACGCGACCTTCGCGGGAAGCTTTTCTACCCGGGCCGATTTGCTGGGCTGATCGGCGAGTGCGATGACGCCGCGTCGATCCGCCCCGGCTCCCGGAAGCCGACCAGCCGACCAGGAGGTCTCGATGACCATGGCCCGACTCGATCCAGTCCAATATCATTGGGTTCACGTCTTCGATGACAGCTCACCGGTATATACGGTCGATCACGAGCAGACCGTCCTCGGCTACGACCGAGACGCCGGAACCTTTGACATGATCTTGCGGTTCAAGGGCAACGGCGGGCATTGCAACCGCCATCGCCACATCACGACCACAACGATCCTTGTCCTCGAGGGTGAGCAGCACCTGACCGACCTGCTGCCCGGTGGCGAGACGAGGCAGAAGGTTCGGCGAGCTGGTGAACATCACCTCACGACGGGCGATGTTCATCCACACCTGGAACGCGCCGGCGACAGCGGTGCGCTCATCTTTTACGGCCACCACACCACCGACGGCCGTATGTACGAACTCCTCGATGACGACATGAAGGTCATCCACACCGTCACGCTGGACGAGATGATCGAGACCTGGGAAAACGCCTGAAAGAACTCAAGAAGGAGAACGCCCGCCTGAAAAGGCTCCTGGCCGAGCAGGCGCTCGACACCTCGATCCTCAATGAATCCGCCACGGGAAACTTCTGAGCCCGGCGCGACGACGCCGAGCTCCGCCTGGTGTCCCGGATCATCGAGCTGGCGAAACAATTTGGCCGCTGCCGCTATCGCCGCATCACAGCGTTGCTCAGGCGAGAGGGTTGGAGAGTGAACACGAAAAGGATCGAACGCATCTGGCGTCAGGAGGGCCTGAAGGTGCCGAAGGAGCAACCGAAGCGGGGTCGTCTGTGGCTAGGCGATGGTTCCTCTATCCGACGACGGGCCGAGCATCGCAACCACGTATGGTCGTACGACTTCGTCTCAGACCGCACCCACGACGGTCGTCCTCTTCAGATGTGGACGATGGTGGGCGAATACACGCGCGAGTGCCTAGCGATCGACGTGGAGCGGAGGTTCGACTCGGAGAACGTGCTCGAAGGGCTCACAGATCTCTTCACGACGCGAGGGGCGCCGACCTGCATCCGTTCGGACAACGGCTCGGAGTTCACGGCGACGGCGGTTCAGACGTCTACGGGCGCGTAGGCGTGACCCCAGATATCGGCAACCGTACTCTTGGTCGGCTGAAACGTATCCAGGTTCAGCTGCAGGCCGCCGCAGCCGTACTCGACGACACACCCGCCGGGACCGATTGGGTAGAACGACAACATCATGTCATTGGCGTGACGGCCCAGCGTCGACATCAGGGGAATATGGGCTGCTTCCATGCGATCCATGCACGCACCGACCTCATCGATGTTCTGCACCTCGAACATGAGATGAACACAACCCGACGCTACCGGGAAGTTGAACAATGCGATGCTATGGTGGCGCGGATTACCGGCGTGCATGAAGACGATTCGCATCTCCGGCGCGCCTTCCGTCGGCGGTGGCAATGTCAGGTCATCGCTGTCACCGAAACCGAGTACGGTCTTGTAGAATTCGTGTGTCTCGTCGATGTTGGGTGCCGGAACGACATAGTGACCGAGCCCCATGTCGCCCGTCACAAAACCCGAGACGCCTTGTGGCGACTTGAATTCACCACCGACACCAGTGCGGCCGTAATAGACCTCGAACGGGTTGCCGGCCGGATCCGCCGACACACAATATTCCCTGACGCAACGCTTTTTAGCGCCCGCTTCATCGCCTCGCGTGACGATTGAACCATAAGCCTCGAGCGCGGCAATCGTCTGCTCATAAGATGCAGCGTCATCGACTTCCCACCCGACGAACGCGAGCTTGTCTTCCTCACCTTTATCGACGACGAGCCTGAATGGATGATCGTCAATTTTCAGGTACACGCTGTCGCCTTCGCCCTCAACGGACATCGCTCCGAGCAAGTCCGAGCCGAATGATTTCCACGCCTCCGCTTCCTGCGGCTGCAATCCGAGGTATCCGAGTCTTGCAATCGTCATTTTCTATCCTGCCTGTGTTATCGCGGATCTATCAGGCGGATCGCGCCTCGCCTTCTTTTTTTCCTCGTACTCTTTCAGAAGATCGAGCGTCACGTCGACGATCATGTCTTCCTGGCCGCCGATCATACGACGCCTTCCCAGTTCGACGAGGATCTTGCGTGCGTCGATCCCATAATGCTCAGACGCTTTCTCGGCGTGCCGAAGGAACGATGAGTACACGCCGGCGTAGCCAATTGACAAGGTCTCTCTGTCGACCCGAACCGGTCTGTCCTGCAACGGTCGCACGAGATCGTCAGCCGCGTCCATGAGCTTGTACAGGTCGCAGCCATGCTGCCAGCCCTTACGATCGATCGCAGCAACAAGAACTTCGAGCGGCGCGTTACCAGCACCGGCACCCATACCCGTCAGCGAAGCGTCGATGCGTTTGACGCCGTGTTGTACCGCGACGATGGAATTGGCAACACCGAGTGACAGATTATGATGCGCGTGCACCCCTCGTTCTGTGGCGGGGTCGAGAACCTGGTTGTAGGCATCGAATCGGGCGGCAAAGCCATCCATGTCGAGCGCACCAGCCGAGTCCGTAACGTACACGCACTCCGCGCCGTAGGATTCCATCAACTTCGCCTGCTGTGCAAGTTCGTCCGGCTCGGACATGTGCGCCATCATCAGGAAACCGATCGTGTCCATGC
Organism: Deltaproteobacteria bacterium; assembly: GCA_002719955.1. Taxonomy (GTDB): domain Bacteria; phylum Myxococcota_A; class UBA9160; order UBA9160; family UBA4427; genus UBA4427. The sequence continues at coordinate 4,472 of PBFW01000041.1, forward strand.
CGAGGTCACGTGCCATCTGGATATGTTGCTTCGAGACGTCCGCTTCGGTGCAGTGCGTTGCAACGCGCACGGAACGAACGCCCAATTCATAGGCGCGCTTCAGTTCATTCACGGTAGCAATGCCCGGGAGAATCAGAGTCGTTATGACGGCGTTATCGACGACATCGGCAACTGCTTCGATCCATTCCCAGTCCGTGTGTCTGCCAAAACCGTAGTTGAAGCTCGAACCGTTGAGACCATCGCCATGCGCAATCTCAATCGCGTCGACGCCGGCCTCGTCGAGGGCTTGCGCAATCTCGCGCGTCTGGTCCAGCGTGTAGTTGTGTTGCAGCGGGTGCATGCCGTCACGCAAAGTCACATCCTGGATATATATCTTTTCTTTGGTCGGGTCTGAGATTGTCGCACTCATGCTGCTACTCCATGCTTGAGTTCGGCAATGCGCTCACCGGTACCGAGTGCAGCCGACGTCATGATGTCCAGATTCCCCGAGTACTTCGGCAGGAAATGCCCCGCGCCTTCGACCTCAAGGAAGATCGAGGTCTTGAGCCCGGCCGTCGGGCCGTAGCCAGGTATGTTCAGTTCCCGATCGATTCCGAACAACTCGAATTGCACGTCCTGCTTCAGCCTATAGCCGGGCACGTAGCGCTGTACCTCAGCGATGATCTCGTTCACTGACGCCACGATATCCTCTTCACTTGCCCCGATTGACAACGTGTACACAGTGTCTCGCATGATCATCGGCGGCTCCGCCGGATTGAGGATGATGATGGCTTTGCCATGTTCGGCACCGCCGACGATCTCGATACCACGAGCGGTCGTTTGCGTGAACTCGTCAATATTGGCGCGCGTGCCGGGGCCGGCAGAACGTGACGACACCGACGCCACAATCTCCGCAAACGGCAGCGATTCCGAAACTCGACGCACCGCGTGGACCATCGGAATCGTCGCCTGACCGCCGCAGGTGACCAGGTTGACGTTTGGCTCATCGAGGTGTTCCGACATATTCACTACGGGCACGCAATACGGCCCGATCGCGGCCGGTGTCAGGTCGATCATCTGTTTTCCAGCCGCCCTGCACACTTCGTCGTGGTACGCATGCGCCGCGGCCGAAGTGGCGTCAAAGACAATCTGCACGTCGTTCCAGACATCGAGTTTCTGCGTGCCGTCAATACCCTCGTGAGTGGTCGCGATGCCCGAATCCCGCGCCATCGCGAGGCCTTGCGAATCAGGGTCAATACCGACGACGGCCGCAATATCGAGAACGTCCGACGTGTCACGGATCTTGATCATTAGGTCGGTGCCGATATTGCCCGAGCCAATGATCATTGCTTTCGTTTTACTCATCTTTGTTCCTGTTTACCTGGGTCAGTCGACAAAACGCGCCGTCGTCGTACCAATTCCCGGAATCTCCATCGTCATTACATCGCCTGGCACAATCGGCTCGAGTGGTACGAGTGAGCCCGACAGCACCACTTCGCCGGCGTCGAGCGACATGCCAAGCCGGCCGAACGTGTTGGCGAGCCACGCCACCGCCTCCAGCGGCGAACCCTGCACGGCTGAGCCGAAGCCCTCGCTCAAGAATTGCCCGTTTTTCTTGACCGTAACCTTGCACGCCGGCAGATCAATGTCCCGCGCATCAACCTGACCGCTGCCCAGGACGAAGATGCCACACGATGCGTTGTCGGCAACGGTGTCCTGTATCTTGATTTGCCAATTATCGATACGTGAATCCACGATTTCGAAGCACGGCAACACGGCTTCCGTCGCCGCGAGCACGTCGTCGGCAGTAACGCCCGGCCCCTTCAATGAACGACTCAGGCGAAACGCAATTTCAGCTTCGGCTCGCGGCTGTATCAGCTGGCCGATGGAGATCTCGCCTTCACCGACCTGCATGGCATCGGTCAGGAACCCGAAGTCCGGTTCGAAGACGCCCAGCATCGACTGCACTACGTTGGACGTAACGCCGATCTTCTTGCCAACGACGGTCTCGTTATTCGCCTCGAGGCGCCGCCTCAGAAATTGCTGCGAAATACGGTAACTATCTTCGATAGTGATTTCGGACTCGCGCTCGGTCAGCGGTTGCACGACCGATCGCGTCATCATGCAATTGAACAATTCGTCCCCGTATGCGCTTATCGTGGAATCGTCAGGCATCGCAGATCCTCAGCGGTTCACCAGGAAATCGTGGAGCTGAGCATTGAACATGCGAGCATGCTCTACCATCACCCAGTGGCCGCAATCTGTGACAATCGTGAAGCGGCAATCCTTGCACCGCCCAAGAAACTTGCCGACGCCGCTGACCGGGTTGAACTCGTCGTTGTGCCCCCAGAAACCAATGACCGGGCGCTTGAGATTGCCAAGCTCATCATCCATCGACGGGATGATCATGCGCGACAAGACTTCCTTGGGCTGCATCTGGAGAATCGCGTAGCGCTCGTCGACAAGCGCGTCTGTAACGAGGTCGTCGTCGAACACGAGCATTCGCAGCAGCTTGTGCAGGCCCTCACGATCCAGCTCACCGCCGACAAAGGTGCTGACCATCTTGGCGATACCGGGCATCGCGAAATACGTCTCGCGCTCCTCTATGCCGCCCGGCGCCATCATAATCAGGCCCGTTACGAAGTCGGGGGAATCGAGCGCGATACGAATACAGATCGCTCCACCCAGCGAATGACCAAGCAGCGCACAACGCTGGATGCCGATTGTATCCAGCGTCGACTTGACCGTACTCGCGAACAACTCGGTGGTATAATCACAGTCGGTCGGCTTGCTTGAGTAGCCGAAACCGACCATATCCATGACGATGGCACGGTGCCCGGCAGCGACGACCGTATCGATGTTCTGCTTGAAGTTGCTGAAACCGCTCGCACCGGGGCCGCTGCCGTGCAGCAACACGACAGCCTGGCCTTCGCCGTAGCTCAGGTAGTGAATCTCATGGTCGCCAGCACGAGCTGTTTCGCCGCGTGGCGGTGCAGCACTTGTCATTGCCGGGCTCCGATGGCCGTCAGATGAAGACGTCCTGGTTTTCGCTGCCCATCAACAGATTGCCCCAGTTGCGCGCAAACGGAACCGGGTTATTGGCGACGTGTGAACGAGCAATGTGAATATCGCGCCAGATGTTCTGGATCTCGGACCCGATAAACACGCTGCGGCCGCCCGCAGCGTCGAAGAGCATGTCGATCGCCTTTACCATGGTCTCGATGACGGTCCCGGCCTGGTAGCGATATCGTACACGATCGATCAGCGGAATTTCCGTGCCGGACTGAAGGTGCTGGAGCATGGCATCGAAATTTCGGAACAGGATGGCCTCCGTCCGGTCAACAAGGTCGGTCACTTCCGCGACGCGCCGCAGGATATCGACATCGCCAACGAGTTTGGTCGGATCCGTGCTGCTGGTGCTCGCGTGATCGATGAACAGCCTGAGCGCGTGCTTGACCGCACCGATTGCCGGGGTCGACACGACGCGTGCGAATGCCTGCGCCCACGGCAGGTTGTACAGCGGGTTCTCCTGATCGTTCAAACAGTTGAAACCGTCCATCTGTTTATGAGTACGATAGTGCGGCACGAACACAGGCTCCTCGATCACGATATCGTTGGAGCCAGTACCCTCAAGCCCCATCGCGAACCACGTGTCCTCGATCCTGTAATCCGAACGTGGTACGAGAAAAGTGCGGTTGCCTTCTCCAGGCACGATTGCGCCAAGCAGCACCCAGCTGCAATGCTCCGATCCCGAGCTCCAACCCCAGCGCCCGCTCAGCATGATCCCGTCGTCCACGACTTCGGTTTTGCCGCCGACCGGGTTGTAGGAACTGGACACCAGCGTGTCGGGGTCTTCGCCATACACGTCACGCTGTGCCTGCTCGTCCATCAGCGAGATCTGGAACGCATGCACGGAAATGACGCCTGCGATCCAGGCCGTACTCATGTCCGCTTCGGCGATCTTGATCTGCGCCTCGAAAAACTCCTGAGGTGTCACCTCGAGGCCGCCGAGCTTCTTCGGCACAAATGCCCGCATGAGCCCGGACTTTTTCATTTCGTCGACGGACTCGGTGAGCACGTTTCGATTCTTGCGCCCATCGGGACCGCGCCTGGCAAAATTCTCAAGGTACGGATCGATGTCGATTCGGCGTTTGGCGGCTGCGCTGACGGCCTCGGCGGATGTGGCCATGCTGATCTCCTAAGGGTCTCGGAAATGGCTGCACTATCCTTTCTAATCATTTCCAGGGTCTAGCATTACGAATACTAAACCTTTTCGGAATCATTCTCCACTTTTGCGTAATCTTTCATCACCCCAATCGCCTTAATCGATAATTCGGCCCCAGCGATAGTCATATTTCAATGACTTAATGGCCAACGTGGTGTCAACGTGCTTGACGCCGTCGATTCCCATGACCTGAACATTGACGTGCTCGATCAGATCCTCAGACGAGCCGACGAAGGAAATAGCGAGAATGTCGTAGCGGCCGAGCATGGTTGCCGTAAAACGCACGAAGGGCAGCTCCGCGATCTGTTGCGCAGTCTCACGCAGGCCTTCGAGCCGGGCGTGGATACCGATGTACGCCATGAGCGGGTTGTCATGCTGGGTCAGCACCCGCACATCGGCAACGGCCATGATCTTGATGACCTTGTCCGCCTGCAGGCGTTTGATCCTGCCGCGTACCGTACCCTCGACCAGGTCCAGCGACTCGGCAATCTCCCGGTTGCTGAGGCGCGCGTCGCGTGACAAGTGCTCGAGAATGCGGACGTCGACGTCATCCAGCAGCCGCTTGTTCATATTATGGGTACCCATTCTGATTCATAGCGCATCACGTCGACTGTCAGGCCAGGAGCGAGCTTCGCAATGCCGGAGATCCTGGGCAACTTGTCGTGCAGGAATTCAGACAGCTCAGCGAAATTCCTTGCTGCCACGAGTACATCGAGTTCGCATACGCCCGTCGTCAGGTTGACGCTGAACACCTCATCCAGTTCCGCGAGTTCCTGGCCAACATCTTCCGGGAGCCGATTCTCGACCTGTATACCGACCGCGAGCAACAACTCATAGCCAGCTGCGGAAAAATCGGTGACTGCGACCACGCGCATAATATTCTCGTCTTCGAGGCGGCGGATGCGCTTGCGCACGGTCGACGACGTCGACGATAACCGCTGGGCAATGTCCTGTATCGACATGCGCCCGTCCTCGTGAAGTAACTCGATTATCTGCTTGTCTAGATCATCGACGATCACCTCCGAATCATTCTTCCCGTTGGCTGCCATTGTTGATCAGGTCCTCATGTTCCCAAACTCAGGGGATTGTCCCGCCCGCTGTTGAACTTCTCTGAGCGGCGGCTCTTTAATTCAGCTTAGGCGACGCGCTTTGCGATCGCCTCCTGCTTCTGCTCTTTGGCATCGAGGGCTCGGATGAGCTTCTCGATGTCGCGCCATCCTTTAACGCGACGGTGGTCGGCTTCGAAGATAGACCACGGCGTTCAGCGCGTGATGATCGAGAGGCTCTCGGCCTGCTCAGCTTCGTTCAGAATCCCGATGATCTGCTCTTCCGCGAATCGCTTCCGCTTCATCTCGTCTCCGATCAGCCAAAAAGGCTGACTCAGAGACTGGACCCACTATCGCGAGGCCGACCAAATAGAGAAGCCCTCGCCTTTCGGCCCGAGCGCACGGTCACGCTGCCCATCGAAGGGCGCGATTTCGTGAAGCGTTCGCCGCCGCGCCCCACCTCCGTCCACCTGGACTCGCGTAATCGAGGCGAAGGGGGTCGCGTCGAAGAGCGCGTGGGTGCTGATGCCGAGGACATGGCTCAGGACCACGCCGGTCGTCCCCCCCATGGTAGGCGACGAGAACACGTTCTCCGCGAGGCTGTCGAGCAGCTCCCGCCAGGCCTGCGTCACCCGCTCCTGGAAGGCGTCATGGGAATTCCAACCGATCTTTTCGTAGCGGCCCGCGGTGATGTCCGCGTAGATCTCGGCGATCACCGGCTCCCCGTGCCGGACAAGAAGGATTTCCATGGGAAGAGCAGGATAACCCTTCACCGCTCTTCGCGACATTTCCAGAGGAAATTCCCTTCGCTGCGAAGGCCCTGTCGACAATCCTCCCTGCCTCCGGTGTAATAGAGCGACCCGAGCACGAGCTCCCAACGGAGAACGAAGACAGATGAAGCTTGAAGGCGGCTGCTATTGCAAGGAAATCCGTTACGAATCGACTGGTGAGATCGGGTTGAAGGGACAGTGTTTCTGTCGCGAGTGCCAATACATCGCGGGCGGCGACTCGGTGTTGGTTATGGGTGTCCCAGAAGATGGCTTCAAACTCACCCAGGGAGAGCTCAAGTCCTTCAAGCGGACGGATATCGAAAATGGTGTCACCCGTGAATTCTGTCCGAATTGCGGAACACATATCACGACCCGCGCGATGCCGGGCATGGTGATGATCAAAGTCGGAACGCTCGACGATCCCGAGGTCTTCGAAGGCCCACAGATGGCGATCTACACCTGTGACAAGCAGGCCTATCATCGGCTGCCGGAGGGCGTCCCCGCGTTTGACAAGACGCCGGGCTGACGAGCTCTGAACGGGTTTCTATCGGTCCCCTTCGGCGCGCCGCTTCAGCGCCTCGTTCATCGCCCGAAACGCTTTCTCCGTATACGCCCGTTCGGTGGGACCCTGGACATGCTCGGGCAGCCAACCCCGAAATTCTTCCGCGTGATAGAGCCGAGTCCGATTCGCGCCGAGGGCGACGAGTTGAAAATAGTGATCCGTCTCGTGGAGGCCCGCAAAAATCACGCGACCGTGCCAGCCGAGTTCCCGTCCGCTCTCTAGACGCACGATCTTCGGTCGGAGGGTCATCGGCTCGGCCCAATCTTCCTGCACGAGGGTCAGCTCGATCGTCTCGCCGAGCGCGAGCCTCCCCTCGACCCGAATCGCATAAGGATTCCATTCTGGATAGGAGGGGAAATCGACAAGCGCTCGCCACACCGCAGCGGCCGGTGCTTCGATTTCGAGATCGCTCTCGATCACGTAGAGAGGCTCCGGACTGAGAGCCCTCCGCCGGGACTGAAAAGCGAATAATACCACGAGTGTGATGAGGAAAAGTGCGGCCCACACCGCGGAAGGCCGGAAAGGGCTCATGCCAGCCACTCCAATCTGCGAGGGAACCTGGTCGGCATCGTATCCCTCGAGGTCTGGGCTCCACACAACGATCTCATCGAGCGCCTCGGAACCTCGAGTCGACGCTCGACGCCAGGCTGGCGATCGATCGTCGCGCGCGACCGGCCACTATTCGCCGGTCGGGCCATCGAAGGACTGAAGGAGATGCGCAGACAGATTGCCCGTTTCGCCGACGAGTTCGCGACGCTCCACGAATCGCCACTCGCCATCGATCTTGTCGAGCCGATCGTGGTAGCTTCCGGTGATGATCGCTTGTAGCGGCAAATCATCTGCTCCCTGGAAAACGACGAAATAGGTCCGGGCCCGGGCATGCGTATCATCGTCGAAGTCGATGATCAGATTCGTGCACAGATGCCGCGTCCGGGGCGTGCCGGTCTCGGGATAGACCCGCGTCCACCTGTGGAGATGCGCACCGAAATCACCCGTACCCGCCTCGACGGATGGCTTGTCCTCACCCGGAAAATACACGTCCGCAGCCTTGAACATCTCTCCGACTTCATCGAAGGCGCCACGATCAACGGCCTCCGAATAGCGGTTGAGCATATTCTGAATCAGGAAGTAATCGATTGCTTCGGGCATGAAAAACTCCTTGCTACGTTCGGCCTCCGAGGGCGAACCGGCCGCCCCCTCACGCGTGAATCGAACCACCACCGTCGACCCAGAATGTCTGGCCCGTCAGATAATCCGATTCGGCGCTCGCCAGAAACGCCACGACCCGACCGATATCCTGTTCCGGATCTCCCAGGCGGGCGATGGGGCGATCTCCGTAGGCCTTTTTCTCGAAATCTGGATCGGGATGATTCTCGACGAAACTCTTCATCCCCACCGTCATCGCCGCGGGACACACGGCGTTTACGTTGATTCCCCAACGACCCCATTCACGCGCGGCCACACCGGTGAGCGCCCGGACCGCCTCTTTGGCGGAGGCATACGCCACATAACCGGCCAGGCGCTCGGTCCCCGCCCCGGATGAGAAATTGATCACCTTTCCCCCGCCCTGGTTCTTGAAGTGGGGGAAGCAGGCTTGCATGAAATGGAAACTTCCCATTAAGTCGACCCCGAGAATATGATCGAAATCGGCTTCCCCATGATCCATGAAGGCCAGATTCGATGTGGCCAGCGACACGCCCGTCGCATTGTTCACGAGAACGTCGACCCGCCCCAAGTGGTCGAGGGTCTCAGCCACGGCGGCGTCGACTTGATCGCGTCGGCTCACGTCGCAAGCGATCGAGACCACGCGCCCCCCCTGCTTCTCAACCTCCCTCGCCGCTTCATCACCACGATCTGCACGCAACTCCACGATCGAAAGGTCCGCGCCCTCCTTGGCCAGGGCGATCGTCATTCCTCGCGCGACACCGCCTCCCCCTCCCGTCACGATCACGACCTTTCCGTCCAGCTTTCCCATTCGGCTCTCCTCCCAATCCGATGACGGAATCGGCACGAACTGATTCAACAGCCCAAACACGCTCCGTGCAAGAGCGCCTCCACCGTGCAATGGGCCCGAAATCGGTAGGGGCAGGCGGAATCTCGCCGAGAAGCCGGCCGATCTCGTCATCGCCCGGCGTCTGAAAGGGGGTTTTAGCCTAACGAATCATCAGGGATTGGGGTTTTCAGCGAGATGGGCCCATGCAGCCGGAAGCGAGACATCGCGGTTCGGATCGCGCGGTGGGGCGTTGAATTCCGGCGGTGGCCGCCACTCCATTGCACGCATCACTTGCCCGATATGCGTCATGTTGAGCATGTCGTGGCTATAACAAAATTGTCCGTCCCCCACGTAGTAGAGGATCGAAAGTCCCGGCACCACCCAGGGCGATCCGTCTTCTCGATGACCCAGGATCTGATCCCATTGGCTGATCAGACGGTGGCCATCCACCATCGTCCAGTTCTCGGGCGAGGACCAACCATGGCCCGTGAGGCCGGCCATGGACCTCTCAAAGAACTCGCGGATGGCTTCGCGTCCCTCGATGCGCCCCCAACCGGGATCACAATAGACGGCGTCCGTGCAAAAGAAATCCGCGAGCGACGACCACATCCGGGTGCCGGCATCGATCTCGTCACGCTGGGCGACGAATCGTTCATAGGTTGCAGCGGCTTCGTTTTCGATCGGGTCGGCCATTTCCGGATCCTCTCCATGTGCGGCGGAGCCATCGCTCCGAGTGGGCGATTCAGGAATACTCACCCGTCTTCGAATCATAGGTTGCATCTTCGGGCAATTTCTTGCCATGCTTTCCAAGATAATGGGCCGTGAAATGAGGTTCGCGTTCGAGGATCTCCGTCAATTCGTAGATGCGCTCATAGACGCCGTACGCGATCTTCCATCGCCCCTCGACTTTCCGATAGCGATCGCGATAGATCCCGGTCCCCATCAGGAATTCCTTCGATCGAAAGTGGTAGACCTGATCGTGAAAATAGACGATCCCCGTCGCGTGTTCCTCGTCGACGAGATCGATCTCGGGACCGTGACCATTATGCTGCGTCACGATTTCCTGGTGAAAGCTGTTTTCGGTCATGCTCAGGAACTCGGCCTTGCTGTCTGCCTTGTATTCATAGTCGCCACCGACGCACAGGCACGAAAAGTCCTCCGTCAGAAGTTCAGCGAGTTCTTCGATATTCGCTGTATCCAGAGACCGGAAATAGGCGGCCCGCAAGCGCTTGATCTCCTCGATGTCCGACAGGCGCTGAAGCTCGCGAGCAAGGGTCGAAAGGTCCGGGGCGGCCATGAGGAAAGTCTCCTGATTCGAGCACACGGGGGGCCGCGCAAAATGATATCTTACGGCGATTCCCACTGACGTGGGAGAGCCTACAGCGGAGGACTCGATGAGCGAATCCAGCGTTTTCGGAGCCTGTCTCTGCGGCGCCGTCCGCTTCCGAATCGAATTTCCGACCCTTTTCTGCGGCCATTGCCATTGCACGATGTGCCAGCGCAATCACGGTGCCGCCTTTGTCACCTGGTTCGCGGTCCCGCGGACACAGATCGAGATCGTGGAAGGAGAAGAGCTGCTGACCCGCTACGCCTCTTCCTCCCACGGCAGCCGAAGCTTCTGCAGCGGGTGTGGAACGTCGCTCTTCTGCGTGAGCGATCACCTGCCGGACCACGTCGATATTCCGCTCGCCAACATGGAGGGGGAGATCGACAAGGCTCCCGAGCTGCACTTCTATTTCGATAGCCATGTCGGCTGGGTCCCCTTCGATGATGGGCTCCCGCGCCGAGGTGGAGCGACGGGAATGGAACCGCTCGGCAATGCCCCGGATGCCCCGGATGCCCC
>PBFW01000042.1 GCA_002719955.1 Deltaproteobacteria bacterium
CGCCTTGCCCTCACGTACGTCGACGTCTTCCGCCTTGATCGAGCGAGCTGCGCCCTGCAATTCGGGACTCTCCACGATCGCGGCCACAGCGATGATCGCGATCAGGCTGTTGTCGGACTGCCCAGTCTGATCGTTCATCTCGACGACGATCTTGCCCGAAGGCACGTCGAAGAAGGAAGTGAAGTTCCTGATGTCATTGGCCAGCAGCGCATCGGCGACCAGCTCGGCGCGACGCTCATGGTCGTCCCGGCTGATTCTTCCCTGGCCGAGCAGGGTGACGCCGTTAGGTGCGTCCCCAGAGGGTACGTCGCCGATGAACTCGATCACGCCCGCTCTGGCCGGGACCGGCTCCAGCCAGATCCGCGAGAACTGGCCGGGGTGACGCGCTTCGAGGTCCTGCGCATAGGCGAGGAAGTCTTCCTGGAACCCGATGGCGCGACGCACGTCCTGGACCGGCAGCCCCTTGCCCTCAGCGAGCAGAGCGATGTCGATCTCGTACGCTTCCTGCTCGCTTACCGTGGCGCCACCTTCTTCGTGAGGCTCGCAGATCACCGTCCCGCCAATCGTGGGGTCGGCGCAGTCGAGGCCCGACGGGCCAGGAGTACGACCGAAGCCCGCGAGGAAGACAGCGAAGTCTGCGACGTTTGTCCCACCGTCGTCGTTGTGGTCGGTCGCCGGATCCGCAGGGCCGCCCTGGAAGGCGGCGAGAAACCGCGCGAAGTCGGGCATGTCCGTCGTGCCGGTGTTGTCGTAGTCGGTGTCACAGGCGTTGCCGTAACCGTCTCGATCCGTGTCGGTCTGGTTGCTCGAGTCGTTCGGCCCGTTCGCGACCTCGAGACAGTTGTCGAGGAGATCGGCGACGAGGTCACCGTCCACGTCGGAAGACGATTGCGCGTTCGCCACCCCGGCAGATGCGGCGACGAGCAGGCTAAGGATGAAATGAAAACCAGAAGTTCCGTTGAATAGAGTGCGCTCGAACATGATGTTTACTCCTCAATGGGGTGGCGCCGATGACGCCCGTTGTTTGAGGAGAGGTCGGGGGAAGGCTCGAGTTCATATCGCCCGATACCGAAATGAGCAGGAAGCCGAGTGAGCGCCCACAGAAGTGAGGGGTCGGCGGTGGGGGAGGGGAGGAGCGAGCTCAGAAGTTCGCCGCCAGGACGGGGGTCCCGCGGGGAATATTCGACTTGGCCGCTTAATTGTTGTGTTTTCAACACTCTCTGGACCCTCGAGCGGAGTATCTTCTGGAGAGCGCCGTTTCCATTGGACTCCGAGAAGCGATATCTCCCGGCGGCGAACCACGTCTTCGAGAGAACAAACGCCCGCGGATGATGCGACTCGGACACTCGAGCCGCCGGAAACGCCGCTGGCCCCAGGACTGTGGAGTCGACTCCGATGGGAAGCAGCCGACAGGAAATGAGCACATGGCGACCGATCCGACACCGGGTTTGGATCGCGATCGCCTTGTCGTTCGGCTGGGCTCTAACCGCTGCGACGCTCGTGCAAGCGCAGCTCGCCACGCCCGTCGTCTGCCTCACTCAGACGTCGATCTGTAACTGTGCGACTACACCCGAGGACATCGAGGTGGGGTCGACGACGTTTACGCTCTGGCTCGACCCCGGTCCGATGAGCTCAAGCGTATCGGGCGACGTCTGCACCTTCGAAGGCGTCGGTGCCGACGGAGACGAAATCTGCGGTCTGGCGATCGGACTCGAGTCGACCTCCCTGGAGATCGCCCTCGACTTGTTCGAGGTGAATGCGGCCCTGGATCCGGCGGTCGTGGTCAAGCACGTCTCGGTCTCGAACATCATCCTGAATCACTTCAATCCGGACTCGGATGACGCCTGCGTCGAGCTCGGCACGCTGACCGTGTCCCGAAGCGATGTTCCGATCACGGGAGATGCCTTCGTCCAGCTCACGGCGACGACCAGTGAATGGGTCGATGCCGGGCTGGGCGTGCAAACCTTCCCCACCACATACCTGCCCGAGCCGTCGCCCTCCATAGCGCTCGCCATCGGCGGCCTCTTCGCGTTCGCGCTCGGGATCCGGGCGCGACGAGGACAGCATCGAAGAGCCCGTCGTGGATCCGCCGCGGCCGCGGCCACGATCGCCGTCGCGATCGCGGGAGAAGCCCACGCGTTCGAATACTTCGAGCTCGACGCCTTTCTCGCGCGCGTGGGGCCGGCCGCTCGACACATCGACTTCGAGAGCTATCCGCTCGACGACAACGGATACAACGTCTTCGCTTCGAGTTCGGAGCTCCGAAGGGGCGCGACGATCAGCGCGGAATTCGTACCGAGCCCGATCCCCCTGAGCGGTCCTCCTGTTGCGCTGATCGGCACTTTCCTGGTCTTCGACCCGCAGGTCGCGGAGTTTGGCGTCGTGGCCTCCCCCGGGAGCACGAACGTCGACCACGACGACGTCCGGATCACCTTCGGAGATCCCGTCCGGGCCGCCGGCGTACGCGTGATCGACGCGACGAACAACGATGGAATGGACCTGACGGACCAGGACGAGATCCGCTTCCTCGATGCGTACGGGGGCGTTCTCGCCCAATACCTGCTCGACGGGGTCAAGCAGGGCCGGTCGGCGTTCGTGGGCTACGTGGCGAGGCCGGGGAGTCTGCCTGTCGCCGAGATCCGGATCATCGAGTCGGTCGGAGGCGGCCCGCTCTCCGATGACATCTGGATCGACGACGTCGTCTACCTCTCGACGAAAGACCCCTACGCCGACGAGTGGGTCCGGTTCGTCCCGAACCAAGCTGGGTTCATGACGGAGCTGCCCGAATGGGACGCGGCTCGGGCGCTGGACGAAGAGGACTCGCTTCACGTGTCGTTGGGTCCGTCGGGCCAGGTCGCCGTGCAGTTCACCGACAACGCCCTGGTGGCGGACGGGAGCGCATCCCCCGACCTTCGAATCTGGGGCGCTGCGAGCGGGATGAGCATGACGACGGTCGAGATCAGCGAGGACACCACGACCTGGATCGCAGCCGGCACCGCCACGGGTCAGGTGACGAACCTCGACATTGATCCGCTTCCCCTCGTGACCCCCGGAACCCGCTACTCGTTCGTTCGGCTCACCGACCTCGCTCCGCCCGGCACCTCGCAGATCGACGCCATCGAGGCGCTCTCGTCGGTCGCGATCGCCGACCAGGACTTCGACGGCATCGCGGACGCCGTAGACAACTGCGTCTCCACGCCCAACCCGACGCAGGCCGACGACGACGACGATGGCGTGGGAAATCGTTGCGACAACTGCCGAGTGATCGCGAACCGGTCCCAGACCGACGACGACAGCGACGGCGAGGGCAACGCCTGCGAGAGACCCACGCTCAAGCTCCTCCAGGACCCCCCTCCGTCGAGACAGGGTCTGCAGCGGACGGGAGCGGACCTCTATATAGATTGCGGCGCCTTCGACATCCACCAGCTGAACGTGGGTGTGGTGAAGCCACCGGCGTCGTCTCAACTCACCTTCGGCGCGCCGGAGGGCGCCGACGGGCCCGGCTGCGCGGCCCCTTACGAGACCAACGTGCTCTCCCCCATTTCCGGCGCGGGCTGCCTGGGCCGGACGGGCGTTGGCTCGACCGTCGACCGCTCCTTGTCGGGCGTCGCAGCACCCGGCTCGTCCGCGCCGGCGCCCTACCGAGAGGACGCGATGTTCCTCTTTCTCTACGGCGGACCCGCCGACACGGATCTCCTTTGCAGCGCCGGCGAGCGGGACATCTTTCTCGGTCGGATCAATTTCATGGCGCCCACTTCGGCGAACTACCTGTCGCTCCTGGGCCTCACGGCACGGGGCGCCATTCTAGGCGTGATAAATTCATTGGGGGGGTCGGGCGGTGGGTCGCCGCAGCCCATGTTCATGTCCTTCACCAGTGAATCCGTGCCGCCCGGGCTCTACCTGGAGATCACTCCCTCGGCCGGAGAAGAAGCGGCCTCCGCCGTCAGCTGGGACGTTTGCATCACGGACGAATCGATCCTCCTGATGCATCGCATCTCCTTCGGCCTCCTGGGGCCGCCCGAATCGGATGGCGCCGAGGACATCAGCCTCGAGGGCTGCACCACGGGGCCCGACAGCTCGGGGTTCTGGGAATGTGAGGAAGACGGCGTCCACTTCAACGTCGACGCGGAAAACTCCTGGGCGTACGGCCCCTTCGCCGAGGGGGCAGATGAGCTCGCTGACATACCGGAGCTTCAGGCGGGGGCGCTCTACGTCCTCCTGCAGGGCTGGGACGACGACGACGGTGAGCTGTCTTACGGTCTGCTCAACTTCGGCAACACCGCCCCGACCTGCATCGCGACCATCAACATCGACGAAGCCTATGCCGGTACGGAGCCCGAGGTGGTCTACACCGGTGTAGAAGACTTGACGGCCCCGGACGAACCCTTCGTCGACGAGAATGGCGATGGAGTGAACGGCGCGATGCAGGTCGGCTGGAGCACCAGCATCGACACTGGCTACGACGCCGACGGCGACGGGGAGCTCGACGATTCGGACAACTGCGAGATCGTCTCCAACGCGGATCAGGCCAACTCGGGCGGATTCCAGAACGACATCGACAACGACGACCTCGACGGCGACGCCTGCGAGTGTGGCGACGGGAACGATACCGGCGAGGTGTGGGAGACGGGCATGGAGGCCACCGCCGACGTCGACTCTATCCGAAATTATCTCGCGCAGGTCTCGAGTGACGCGACCACCCGTATGAAGTGCAGCGCGATCGGCACGACCACCTGTAACATGGCGGACGTGTCGGCCTGGCATCAGGCGTTGACGGACGATTCCGCCATCGGAGATGGAGCATGTGAGGCGGTATCGGGTGCACCACCGGAGTAGCCGTCCCACGCCGTACCGGCGTTGGGTCGGAACGGCCACGGCCGCGATCCTTGGGGCATTTACGGCCGGCGGCGCCGGAGCGCAGCTGGCCTTCGACGGCGTGCTGAGCGGGCAATTCGCCGGCCAGGAGCCGGGCCTCGACGCTTCTGGTGAGAGCTACCTCATCGAATGGGACCAGGGGACGCTCGTCGACGGCGGCTCCGTGACCAACCTCTTCCACGGCTTCTCCCGGTTCGATGTCGCCCCGGATCGCGGCGCGCTCTTCACGGGCACAGGGGCGCCCCCCATCGACCACGTGCTGGTTCGCATCTCCTCGCCCACCTCCTCCGCCTCTTGGATCAACGGGCCGGTCCGCTCGGAGATCCCGGGCGCATCGCTCTTCCTGCTCAATCCCGACGGCATCCTGATCGGTGAGCACGGAGATCTCCAGGTCGACGGGGCGCTCCACCTATCGAGCGCCGACTACGTATTGGACGACCTCGGAGACCGGTTCGAGCTCTCGGCGGGGGCGTCGGGCGGCCTGCTGTCGGGGACCCCCGAACAGTTCGGATTCCTGGCCCGATCCGAGGGCGTCGACCTTTCGATGCCCGACATCGACATCCGAGGCGAGATGAACAGCGAAGGCACGCCTCGCCCCAACGTGGGCCCACAGCCCCTCTGGGACGGCCGGATCCATGTGTCGGGGCGCGTGATCCGGATCGGGAACGACGCCGGCGGAGTGGAGATCCACGCCAGCCCGAACGCAACCACCGGTCCGGAGGTCGGGTCCGTTCAGATCGCGGCCGTCGGAGCGCAGGCAACCTCCTTGCCGCTGGAGCTCTCGGGCTTCTCGTCCGCGGCAGCACGGCTCGGGGCGGACGCGACGATCACCTTCGAGGGCGACGTCGACCTCGAAACGAGACCCAATCAGCCGCCTCGCAACCTGGCTGGCCGCGTGGTGTTACGGGGCGGTCGCCTCGTGAGTTCGTCCACGGGCCACACCTTCATGCGTGGACGCGGCGGTGCCAGCGTCGACGATTCCGGAAGCGCGCCTGCCCGCCCCGCGCTCGACCTCGAGTTCTCCCAATCGGTCCAGCTGTCGGGCGACCAGTTGCAGACCTTCTCCCGAGCGAACAGCCCGCTCGAAGACGCCGGGGCGATCCGGATTTCAGCGCCCGAGATCGAGCTTTCGGCGCAGACCTTGATCAGAGCACGCACGGTCGGCCAGAATCGGGGCGGCTCGATCGAGCTGATCGGCTCGAACATCGTCGTACGGGACACGACGATCACGGGTGAGGCGAGCGACGACGCGGACTGCGCGAGCGGGGCTGGCTGCGGCGCGATCGGGGACATCTCGATCACGGCGGACCAGATTTCCCTGCTCGGACCGGCGACCCAGGTGAGCGTTACGACCGACAGCTCCGCCGACGCGGGAAACGTCACGTTCACGGCGACGGGCGACGTCGTGATCGATGGACAGCAGACCCGTCCCGATCAATTTCCCGGCGTCTATGCGAGATCGGGATCCGCGCCGGACCCGCTGGGAACCGACCCCGACCCCGCGACGGGCGACACGGGGAACATCCGGATCGACGCCCTGAATCTGCACATCCTCAGCGGAGCACAGGTCTCGGCAGCCGCCTTTTCCCGGCTGGGTGGGGACGGCGGCCAGATCGACGTGAACGTCAGCGGGCTCGTGTCTCTCATAGGAGGAGCAAATGGACCCTCCCAGATCTCCGCCGAGACGAACTCACAGACTGGCGGCGAGGCAGGGACGATCCGGATCGGGGGGATCGACGGATCGGGACACTCGGTGGTCCCCGAGCGCGTCGAACTGATCGACGGGGGGCGCCTCTCCACCTCGACGACTGGAAGCGGCGCAGCCGGTTCGATCGCAGTCCGGGCGGGCACGATCGAGATCCGTGGCGCCAACGCGTTGGGCAACCGCTCCGCGGTCACGACACGCAGCGGGCTCGCGAGCGGAGGCGGCGAGACCGCCGACCTCGAGTTGTACGCCGCGGGCGACCTCCTCGTCCGCGACGGGGCGCTCGTGTCGAGCACCTCCAATGGCGACGTCGCACCCGGACGAGTCCGCCTGGAGGCCGGAGGAAACCTCGAGATCTCCGGCGGGAGCGAGTTGATCGCGGAGGCGCGGCGAGCGACGGGCGGCGTCCCCGGCCCCGATCCCCCGCCCGGAGCAGCGGGCGGCGATCCCTCGGCCGATCTCGGTGACGTCTCACTGCGGGCGGGCTGGACGCTCTCTTTCCAGGATGCGCGCATTTCGACCTTCACGCGTCGCGCGGCGAGCGGTGACGTGCACGTCAGCGCGGATCGTGCCCTCGAGTCGTTCTCCACCACGATCGAGACCGAGGTCGACCGCGCCGACGGGGTGGGCGGCGACGTCATCATGGCCGCCCCCATCGTGCTCCTGAGCGACTCTTCGATCTCGGCCGACGCGAACGGGCCGAGCGCCGACGCCGGCAACCTCCTCGTCTCGGCACCCTCGGCACTGCTGATCGACGCGACCACCGAGCTGAGTGCCGACCCGGGTCAGTTGGGCGTCGCCGGGGAGATCGTCCTCGCGACACCCGAGACCAATCTCTTCAGCACCCTCGTCGTGGTCGAAGATCATCTGGAAAGACCCGAGGAGCGCATCACGGACCCGTGCGAAGCCAGCCGCGAGGACGAGGGACGCTTCGACATCGGCGGCCAGACGCCCGAGCTCCGATCGCCCGAGGATCTCTTGCCGACCGGGAGTGGGATCGGAACGCAGGAAGCCGCCTCAACCGGCTGCCGACCGCAGTGAGGTCAGGTTGGACCGCCTTCCCCTCTGCCTCATGAGCGCGCGTACGCGTCGCCGCAGCCCCTGGCTCTCGGTCGCGATCGCTCTGATGGTGCTGTCGAACGCGGGCCTCTCGACCGCCCAGCTCGCCGTGCGCCCGGGCGACGAGCGGCTCGAGGTTGCGGTGTCCGACGGTGAACCGGGCGAAGAGGAGATCGACTACCCCGCCCCGGGCTGGGCAGTCGCAGACGAGACCGGGCTGGTCGTGAGCGTCCGCGCGGTGGAGATCGTGGGTAGCACCGTCTACGACGAGACCGACTTCCGTCCCATCGTCCAACCCTTCCTCGACCGGAAACTCGACTCGGCCGGTCTCACGGCCCTCGTCCAGGCCGTCACGCGGCTCTACGTCGAGGGCGGCTTCGTCTCGTCCGGGGCGGTGCTGCCCGACCAGGATCTGGGCGGCGGCGTAGTCATCCTGCACGTCGTCGAGGGACACCTCGGCGAGGTTCGCGTCGAGGGCACATCGCACTTCACAAAACGCTATTTCGCCGACCGCCTTCGCCATGCTGGACGCGCTCCGGTTCAGATCGACCGCCTCACCGACCAGATCGCCGAGTTCCAACGTGACCCCCGCATCGCTCGCGTGCATGCCTCGCTCGAAGCCGGGAGCGTGGCTGGGGAGAGCCGCCTCGTCCTCGTCGTCGCCGAGGCTTCGCAGATCGACGCACAACTGAACGTCTCCAACGAACGTCCCCCCAGCGTGGGAATGACTGGTGGGGGCCTCGACCTCTCGTACTCGAACTTCGTCGGTCATGGAGAATCGCTTTCGGCCTCGTTTCGATTTTCGGAAGGCCTCCGGCAATACCGCGTGGAGACGGCGCTTCCCATCACCGCGCGGGGGACCGAGCTCCGGGCCGTCTACCAGCGGAGCGAGGCCGCGGTCGTGAATTCGGCGTTTCGCGTACTGGACATCGACGCGCGCTCGGACTCCTTCCAGGTCGAGCTGCATCAAGCGTTGATTCGCAAACGGAGTCACGATCTGAACGTGGCGCTGCTCGGCAGCTGGACCCGCTGGAGGGCCACCGTGGGGGGGCGCGAGACGTGCTTTCGAGCCGACCAGCTCGACTGCAACCCGGTGGTGACCGCGCTCCGCGCCCGACAGGAATTCATCCGACGCACACCGAATGCCGCTCTCCTGATCCGGTCGACGTTCAGCTTCGGACTGGATGCGCTCGACGCGACGGAGGAAGGGGACAGCGGCTTAGCGGATGGCGAATTCTTCACCTGGCTCGGCCAGGTTCGCTACCTCCACCGTCTCGAACCCGAACGCAAACGCGACGGCCTACGATGGCTCGATCGGGCCGTGATCTCGTTCCGTGGCGACGTCCAGCTCGCGAACGACCCGCTGCTCTCCGGCGAACGAATCAGCGTGGGGGGGCCGCAGACCGTCCGTGGCTTTCAACGAAATCGCCTCGTACGGGACAACGCGGTGATCGGGTCCCTCGAGCTGCGCTTCCCGGTCATCGGCCGCGAGGAGACGCGACCCACGCTCGAGATCGCCCCCTTCGTCGATGTGGCCCACGCCTGGAACGATCGCGGCCGGGCGCCCGTCCGTACGATCTCGAGCGCGGGCCTCGGGATCGGTGTGAATCCGGGGTGGGGGCTGCACGCCCGCGCGTCCTGGGCCTATCCGATTCGTCGAGGGGTCGATGAAGGGGAGGGGTTGCAACGCGATGGCCTCTACATGGAGCTGATCTGGGATGTCTTCTAGAACGCAAACAGGGCGCATGATTCGAATGGCTGGGCTCGTGACGGCGCTCGCGATCCTGTCGGCGGCCCCGCTCGCCCACACCGCCCCGCTCGCCAACAAACGCGTCGAGGCCGAAGCGACGTCGTCTAGCGAGCGGCCGAACCCGCCGATGGCCCTCTCGACCGCCTTGAACCGAGCGCGTCGAGCAGTCGAAGCCCCCGAAAAGGACGACGTCGACGAGGCCTTCGCATACGCACGCCAGCTGCTGGAAGTCCGCAGCGACGACCCCGCGAGTCACGAAGCCCGCGTCCACTTCGCACGGACACTCGACAAGTGGGCTGTGCTCTTGCGCTCGTCGTCGGCCCCACCGGAGCAATGGGCGGCGATCGAGAGAGAGGCGCTCTCCCTGCTCGACCAGACGCTCGCCGGTGCGTCCGAGGTCGATCCGCGGCTGGCCTCGTTCGCCCACGGCTACCGTGCTGGTCTCCACCTGCGTCAGCCTGATCTGGCTTCCGCGCTCGCCGAGAACGACCGAGCGCTGATGGCGGCGATCGCGCTTCGCCAACCCGATCTCGTCGTCCGGTGGAGCAGCCAGCGGGCGCGCGCTCTCTCGCGAGCCGGGCGTCCCAAGGGCGCGATCGACGCGCTCCGCCGCGCGCGCTCCGCGATGCGCGAGACGCGCGAAAGCCTGGCGGCGGACCGGTATCTGGCGCTCGCCCGCACGGTCCACCTCCCCCTGGCGGACCTGCTCCTCAGCGACAGTGACGGGCTCGAGGGCCCCGCTCTGCAGGGCCGCCTGCTGGAGGTCCAGGACGCGCTCGAAGAGCTGCGGGTCGCCGAGCTCACGGACTTCTTCGGGACGGCGTGCCTGGCTACCCGGTCGAGGAGCCGACTCGTCTCGATCCCCCGCAGCGTCGTCATCTATCCCGTCGTCTTCCCGGACCGGATCGAGATCATCGCGGGCAAGGACGAACGGCTCCATCGAAGGACGGTCGACATCGCGGGTCTCGACGTGCTCGAAGAACTCCATCTGTTTCGGCGCGGCCTCGAAGACCCCACCCGCTCGCGCTACCGAGTGTCCGCCGAGAGGTTCTACGACTGGCTCGTCCGCCCGGTCCACGACCTGCTTGCCGAAGGAGCCGACACGCTCGTCTTCGTGCCCATGGCCGAGTGGATGGGGTTGCCGGTCGCTGCGCTCTGGAACGCCGAATCCCGACGATTTCTGGTCGAGGAGATCGCAGTCGCGATCACTCCGGGTCTCGAACTAACGGACCCGTCGCCGATCGACCTCGAGCGGGTCGAGAGCCTGGTCGTGGGCTTGACGACGCCCGTGCCGGGCTTCCCCGACCTCGCCATGGTCGAGCAGGAGATCGCCCACGTCCTCGCGACCTTTCCCGGACAGCGACTCGACGGAGCGGCCTTCACCGTGGACACCTTGGAGCGGTCCCTGTCCGAACAGCCCTTCGACGTCCTGCACATCGCCTCCCACGGCGTGTTCGACGAACGCTCCGACCAGAGCTTCCTCGTGACGAGCGACGGGCGCGTGTCGTTGGAGCGGCTCGGCGAGATCATCCGGCCCTCGCAATTTCGCCGCCGGCGCCCGCTCAAGCTGTTGGTTCTGAGCGCCTGCAGTACAGCGGCGGGCAGTGAGCGAGCGGCCTTCGGGCTCGCGGGCGTCGCCATCCAGTCCGGCGCCGAGAGCGCGCTCGCGAGCCTCTGGCGTGTGAGCGATCAGGCGACGACGCGACTCATCTCGAAGTTCTACGCGGAACTCTCGAGCGGCCGGGTTTCCCGAGCGGAGGCGCTGCGCCGCGCACAGCTCGAGCTGCGAGATGACCCCTCTTTTTCTCACCCGTTCTTCTGGGCGCCCTTCCTGATGATCAA
Organism: Deltaproteobacteria bacterium; assembly: GCA_002719955.1. Lineage (GTDB taxonomy): Bacteria > Myxococcota_A > UBA9160 > UBA9160 > UBA4427 > UBA4427. The sequence goes on from PBFW01000042.1 coordinate 11,232, forward strand.
CAGCTGGCTTTGATCGGTCGCGCCGATCAGGGCTTGGCGGCGAGAGGTCTGCCTTCCGGGTTGACATGCATTGGCATGTCGCTCTCCCAGACCATGTTGAATTTTCGGCGCTGAATCAGCCAATCCCCGGCAAGACGTACGTAGGTATCCTCATAACGGATCCCCATGTCGAGCCGGAACGGAAGCCCATCGACTTCGTGCACGTGGTTCGCCACGCAATAGACCTCACCCGTGGCCGTGTCACCTTCGACCTCGAAGCAGGTGTTCAGCACGCCGTGGAGCGTGGCGGAGAACTGGTCCAGGGCCTGGAGTCCCTGTCGCAGCTGGTCGTGGCCCACCATCTCGTAGCCGGGTCCCGAAAGGACGCCGTCTTCCGCAAAGACCTGGGACAGCCAGTCGAACTGCATGCGGTCCATCATGCTGGCGTAGCGATAGGCCAGGTCACGCAGTTGCGCCTCGTCCTCCCGCCGCTCCACGCGCGCCTCAGGGGTCTCCGTCGGGGCCATCGATCGTCCTTCCTAGCAGAATCTCACGGGTCTTATACTAGCGGGGCCTTCGCCGAGCCCGCTCGCCCGGCCGTTTGAATGGCTGTGAGCTCGCAGGCACTTTTCCCGCTCGTGTCGAGACCCCCCCTCCTTTGAGCGATCGGGTCATCGCTCGGAAATGGCGACCGCAGAGCTTCGACGAAGTGTCGGGGCAGGCACACGTCACGACCGCGCTCTGCAACGCGATCCGAACCGACCGGATCCCGCACGCGATACTAATCACCGTTTCGCGCGGCGTCGGCAAGGCGACGCTTGCGCGCTTGATCGCACGCAGTATCAATTGCGAGAAGGGGCCAACGATCCAGCCTTGAGGCAGCTGTCCTGCCCGCCGCGAGATCACGGAGGGCCGTTCCACCAAGGTTCAGGAGATCGACGCGGCGGTGTCGACGACGCGCGCGAGCTGATCGAGTCGATCCGTTACGCCGCCGCGCCCAGGAAGTCCCGGATCTTCATCGTGGACGAGGTCCACATGCTCTCGAAATCTGCGTTCAACGCGCTCCTCAAGACACTCGAAGAGCCGCCCCCTCCAGAGTCTCTTTGTCTTCGCCACGACGGATCCGGACAAGACCCCCTTCATCGTCCTCTCGCGATGCCAGCGCCACGACCTCCGCCGGATCGCGCTCGCGACCGTGTCGGAGCGCCTCGCGGAGATCTGCGAGTCCGAGGGCATCCGAATCTCTGCCTGGGCGATCGGTGCCATCGCCCGCGAGGGCGACGGCTCGATGTGCGACGTCCAGACCCTGCTTGGGCAGATCGTCTCGTATCGTGGAGACAAAGAAGAAGAGATCACGGACGAGATCGTGGCGGACGTCGTCGATCTCGTCGACAGGCGTGTGCTCCGCGCGATCGCATTAGGACCTGCCTCGTAGGCGCACCGGACTGGCCCTGTTGTCTCGCGCTTGATCTTCCGCAGCCAACGCAAGATCGCCCTGGGTTCGTGCGGAATCGTCTGTTCACTCACGGCCCCGGATGGATCGCGCATTGCCAGCGCGATCGAACGCTTGTGCACATCCACCCCAACGTAGGTGGTCCCCTTCTCCATGACCGGCTCCTTCGCATGCGGCTCTGCCGCCTCCAGCGGCAATCCGCGAGTCGTGTTCACACCCGTGCGAGCGCACGATTGCGAACGGAGTCGGTCGCTCCATAGGGGCTAAGCCCCGGCGGGGATAGGTGGCCTCTTTCGGGGACATCCTCTTCGTGGACAACCGGGCCGTCGCCCAGAATCGCACGCCATACGAGGATCGGCTGGGCAAGCGCCGCCACCTGGCGCGGCTGTGGTTGACGGGCCGTGATCGCGCCACTCTCGAGACGACGGCGAACGACCCGTCAGTCGCCTACTTGCGTGACGCCAGCTTGATCGAGCAGGGAGCGAAGCGCGTCTCGAGGGCGATCGTCGAGCGGATACCCCTCGACGAGGTCGATCGTTGCTTCGAGGGCGTCGTACCAGTACCCGCCGCTCGCCAGGACGTTCGGCCGCTCGCCAGTCTCGGCGGCCTCGATGCGCGCGCGCGTCGAGGCGTTAGGTTCGCTTTCGACGATCCAACCGAACGCGAAGTGGGTGGGTGAAGCGTCGTCCTCCAGCCGGTGCGCGATCGACCAGCGATACTCCTCGTTGCTCTCGAGCGAGACGTCGAGCGCCAGGAGATCGGCCTCTTGGATGCCCGCTCGAGCACCCGAGGCGAGACGAAGGTTCTCTACGATCGTCTTTTCCCCCTCGGCGTCTGAGATCGTGAGGTAGAACCCGCCCTGCGTGGGCAACCGGTCGATATGCCAGAAGAGCGTGGGCTGATTTGACGTCGTGCGCGCCAGGTGGGCGGGGGCAAGAACCGTGATTCGGGGCCACTCGTCGTCGGCCGCGCGGAACCCGCCGATGAGCCTCTCACGTGAGGGCGCGCCGTACGGCATCTCGTAGATAGGCGTCATCATCGCGATCAGGATCTCTCCAGGCTCGCTCTCGAATGCTCTCATGTCTCGCGAAGAGGGGTCTTCGGGCGCCGGTCGCTCGGTGGTGGTGGAGGTGGGGGTGGGCGCGTTCGAATCGTCTGCCAGCTCGACGGTCTGAGATTCCATGGGGACAGTCGGCTCGAGCCGTTCCGGCACGCTCGTATCGGGGCTCGAGTCGTCCATGGCCAGGTCGATTTCTCCGGGCTCGTCGATGATTCCCAGCGAGTCGGGAGCCGGAACGGGAGGAGATTCTTCCGGTGTCGTCGTTGCGAGATTGGGCGTTCGAGTCGGCTGCGAGACGGGGGGCTCCTGACCGAGAACCAAAAAGAGCGCGAGCGCCGCGGAAGCGGCGAGGCCGGCCATCAGAGGCGGGCGGGCAAAGAAGCCCAGCAGGCTCGACATCGTAGACTTCGCGGCCACGGCCTCGCGATCTGCGTTCAAGTTCTGGAAATCGAATTCCCTCAGCGTGTCCAGCTCGTCCACCACCGCCGGCAACCTCAACATCGCGGCCTCGACCTCGAACCGCTCCTGCTCGGTCAGCTCGTTCGGTGCGGTCGCATAGCGGGCGAGTAGCTCCGGGGACGGGAGATCGGAATCGAGCACGTCCTGATAGAGTTCTGCGAGGCCGTCCTGCTCGTCAATAGCCATTGCGGATTCCCTCCCACCCCTCGACTCGACGTGAGGGGGTTCTTGCGGGGAGAGACGTGCGACGGGCCGAATCGATATCGATCTTCACGTTGCCTCCTCCGGCTCGCCCAACAGGGTCTCCCGAAGCTGCTGCATCGCCTCTCGCTGCAGACGATTGATCGTCCCGCGGGGCCGATCCAAGTCGGCGGCCGTCTCGTCGTAGCTTAATCCCTGCAGGTAGACGCGCTCGACGACCTCTCTATGGCGTTCGGAAAGCTCGGACATCGCGTTTCGCAAAGCGATTTGCTCCCCGGGGTCGAGTCCGCTCGACGGCGCCTCTGCTTGCCGCTCGACCTCGTCGTCCTCCCTTCCGAGATCTGGCTGCTTCTTACGGTGGACGTCGATTACGGCGTTTCGCGTGAGCGTTCGGACGAAGCCAGGCAGGGCCCGGTAGTCCCGGATCTTGCCGTCCCGATGGCTGCGCCAGACGCGGACGACGATCTCCTGGGCGAGGTCGTCCCAGCCTTCTCGTGTCTCGTAGGCCCGCATCCGCATCAACTGGCCGGTGACCAGCCGCCGAAGCAGAGCGAGCGCGGCGTGATCGCCGCTGCCGAGTCGCTCCAACTGCATCGCCCAGTCGACACTGCTCCCCGTGACCGCAACCCCGATCAGGCTGACCCATCGAATCATCGCGGCCCAGAGGAGCATTCGAGGAGCATACGCTTCCTGCAGGCTATCGCGCTAGCCGGGGCCCTTCACCGATATCGGACAGTTCGCCGGCGCGTCTTCTCTCAAACGCAACGCAGACCGCGACTCGCGAGAAGTCGCCTGGATGCACGAGGGAGAGCGACATGGATTTGCACGGAAATCAGCCGGGATTCGGTTCGAAGCCGCAACTCTTCTGTGGTCGATGCACGGGCCAGGTCGCCGCGCGTCAGCGCTACTGCCCCGAATGCGACTTCGACTTCAACGGGAGTGGGCGTTTCTCACGCTTTCCTGCCGCGCCCTCCACGCTGTCGGTGTGGACGGTGTTGGCCGATCAGGACGCGCCGCAGACCCATTGAGGCGCTCGACCCGGAGACGCCACCTCGAGAGCGGGTGACCCCATCGCCTTGCATCAGGTCCAGAGCAGATTGGCCTTGTCGACCGTCGCCGGAAATTGGAACGAGTTTCTGGACTGCTGGGACGAGGAGTTCCAGGCCGCATTCTTGCCACCACCGATACTAGGCATTCTGACAAGTAGGCCCCAAGGGGCCCGTTCCGGGACGATTAGACTTATTCATACTGCATTTTCGCCAGTACGTCCGATAAGGAGCTCCCGCCGTGGTTAGTGGCGCCTCCTGTGTCGGCGTCCTCGACCGTCCTCTCGCTCAGGCATCTGCAGGTGGAAGGTGTGCTCCCAGCTATTGTTCGCGAAGTGCCGTGTTTCCGCCCATCCCGTCGTCCCTGCAAACTGGCCGGACCCTCCCGTGACCGGTCGGATCAGCGAACTATCAAGATCGATGGTTGGCCCCGCTGCCGGGTAGTAGCCGCTTCCGTTGACCACGATCTGGTCGATTCCGTCGGAGAACACGAAGATGAGGTTGCTGATACGGATCTCATCGTCCGGTTCGGGCACATTAATGCCTGTCGTGATCAAAGTCGCGTCCAGACGTCCGGCCGGTTCCCCCGATACAAATTGGATGGGCAGGGAAGTGACCCGAAGGTCACCCAACTTGTGGCCGTTCGAGTTCAGATCAGCGAGGACGACGGTGGCCGGACCGTGGAAGACAGAAAAAACGAGTTCATCCTCGTCGCTGCCCGACCGCCCGTCAGCCCAGGCACTTGCGGACCAGTTCGCCAGGCACAGCATGGCCAGGACAATCACGCCCCGGTAAAAACGAATGGAAACCCGATCATCCGTACACCAGTCTTTCAGTTGCATAGCAGAACCTCTCATCAATTTTACAGTTGGGTATTACTCACATTCAGTGCGGGACGGGGCAGTCGCGCGGAAGATTATTGGGGTTAGGCTGCGCGCAGATCTCTTCTCGACAGGCGTCGTCGCAAGAATTGGAATCATCTGGACCACCCGTTATGGTAGCCGCGTCAATAAACAGGTGGGCGTCGGCGTCGCACTGCGCAACGCCCGCTGCCGATCCACCGCCAATGAAGCTGACGGTATAGGAGAGGTCGCCCCCCAAGAGGACGGGGTTGGTCAATTCCACGATGTAGTTCATCACCTCGCCATTGTCTGACCTGGCCCCGGTTGTCGTACCAAGTCCTACGTTATCCGGAAGGCGTCCTGAGCTTGACCCCTTGGTTGGTTCAGTCTGGTGTGGGTCTTCTTGGGCTCGAGAACACGAATCGGGCTGTATGCCCTGGATCCGTTCAGTGGTCCACCTGGAGCATCCGAGGAGCGCCACGCTGCTCGGTCACTCCTTCGAGAGCCTCGGCGACAGACTGCGATGGAAGACTCTTCGCGACCTTCAAGGTCAGACATTCTCTGGTAAAGCTGTCGATGATCGTGAGCGTTCGGATCCTGCGTCCATCGGGCAGCGAGTTCGCGACGAAGTCCATGCTCCACCCCTCGTTGACGCGTGCTGCTGCCGGCAGACGAACCCGGGCAGTGCATCGCGAGATCCACTTCCTGCTGACGGGCTACACGGATCCCTCTCGATCCCTTTATGTAGGATTCGGCTCATCCGGTGGGAGCCCTAAAGTCCTCCCCACCAGATTCTCCTTTGATCTCAGCGAAGTCTATTCATAATGGATGGAGGGGTTGTGTCAAGCCTCTACGGGGGGCCCGCGACGGGCGTCTCTCAACTCTCCGGTAGAAGGCTGGAACGGTTCCGGTGTTCTTTCGGAAGTGAACTGTCCTTAAAGAAGCAGGAGAAATTAAGATGAGAATTCAGAATCCGATTAACGCTGGAGTATTTGGTGATTGGCAGTGGGCTATTCGAGCCAGCACGCGGTGCCTATTGGCGGGGGCGGCCGTCGCGGCATTCTTCGCCATGGTTCCCTCGGCGGGCTTCGCACTCACTGTCGTCTCGGTGACCTCGGACGTACCCGTATTTGATACGAGCGCTGGCGGGAGTACAGATCCCGCGGTCACGGCCGACGGAAACACGTCGAGCGACATGGGGTCGTTTGTGGAGTGGGCCAACGACGGAGCGGCCGGCTTCCTGATCGCTACGTTCACTTACCAGTTCGATGCGGCCTATGATATCGATGCCTTTGAGCTCTGGAATGACAGAGGGCAGATCGATACGGGGATCTCGGATTTCGAGCTCGTCTTCCGTGACTCGGGGTCTGTTCTCGGCTCATTTACTGACTCGGCAGTGCAACCCATCACCACCTCAGCGACGCCACAGGGCGCAATCTTTACCTTCGCGACGGTCCCAGCTGTCGAATTCGTCGACCTCCGCGTATTGGGGTCTTACGGCGTAGTGACCAATCAGTTTCGAGAGGTTCGCTTCCATGTCGTGCCCGAACCGACCACGGGCCTGCTGCTCGTTTTGGGACTCGTCGGCATGGGAATGGAGGGCCGCCGCCATCGCTAAAACGAGCGTGATGGCATCCACCGCCGCGCCCTCCTGTTGGACTCGATTCACTCAACAGTTCCACCTACCGGCGTGATCGACGCCTACATGGGCGGCGCAAAGCTCAGAATAATCCGAAGTGACAGGGCGTGTTGCCCCGAGTGCATCCCCTCGCGATCCCTTTGGGATCGAAGAAGGGTCGGTCTCCGTCAACCACGCAGCGTTCGACCGTCCGAGCGTGAGGAAGTGATCACTTCTGCTCTGGTGGACGGTCGAACACTTGTCCCAGATCGCAAGATCCCCAGAACCCGTGCCTTGTTGAGCTGGGATGGGAAGGGTTCAGCCCGTGCGAAGCGGGCGGATCGTCGGGGCTCGGTCTTCGTCCGGACCCGACCAGGTCCAATTGCGAACGATGATGCGTGAGCCGCCCGTGTTGTTAGAGTAGGGAGGGTTTCGAGCACGCCCCTTCGTTTCGAAGCTTGAGTGCTGAAACCGCGATGAGGTAGATACCGAGGCCAACCGTCGGGGCGCTTGGCCGCCGACGAGGGCCGAAGCAGGGGGTAAAGAGTGGCGAACCCTAGCCGCTATCAGACTGGTTTGACGAACGGAACGCCGGTGCTCGGGGCTTTCTGTTGCCTAGACGGGTTTTCGGTTTCGCATATCTTCGCACGGGCGGGCTTCGATTTCCTCGTCCTCGATCGCCAGCACGCTGCTTACGACTGGCATGAGCTCGAACAGATGTGCTTCCGCATCAAATCCGAGGGCACGGCCGTCTTCATTCGAACGGGTTCGGCGGCTCAGCAGGAAATCGATCTGGCCCTCGATCTGCCCGTCGAAGGTATCGTGATTCCCAACAGCGCCTCCTTCGAAGAAGCACAGGAGGCGTTCTCCTTCACGAAATATCCGCCGCGGGGGATCCGTTCGGTCGGCAACGAGCGTCATGAAGCGCTCCGCGACGTCGGAACACTCGGCGATCCGCTGGTCGGAGTCCTCATCGAGCACCCCGGCGCTGTCGAAGCGATCGATGAGATCCTTTCGCTCGGCTACGACTTCGCCTGGGTGGGCACTCACGACCTGGCCGCGCTGATGGGAATGAAACCCTGGGATCCCGAGACGGGGGAGATGCCCAGCGAACTCGCGAAGGCGCTCCACCGCGTAAAATGTTCGGCGGACGCTCATGGAGTGTCCTTTTGGCAGCCTCCCGGCCAGGGGGTTCCGATCGGGATCGCGGATGTCGACGCCCGCCTGGTACGTCAGGCGGCAGAGCAGGCTGTAACGAAATGGAAGAGCTGATGAGAAAGAACATCCTGATTCCCGTTCCGATGATCGACCCGAGTGGGCCCGAACTGCTCATGAAAGAGGCCGATGTCATCGATGGTACCGAGCTGGGCGAACAAGACGCGCCGGAGACACTCGCGAGGATCCAGGGCATCTATTCGCAGCCGGGTATTCCCGCACATTTCGCCTGCACGAACGCCGAGGAGATGGCGCGGATTCCGAACCTCGAAGTGATCGGCGTGAGTGCCTCGGGCTTCGATTGGATCGACCTGGACGCGGCCACGGAGAGGGCGGTCGCGGTCGTCTACTCCGCAGGTGCACAATACAGCGCGGTCGCCGAGCACGGGATCGGGCTGATGCTCTCACTCGCCAAACGCATCGCCGTGAGCGACCGGGCCCTGCGTGCAGCACCCTTTCCGAAGCTCCAGCATTTTACCGGCGACGTCTGGCCGGGCTTTCCCGAAGAGATCGACGGCAAGACCCTTGGCGTTCTGGGTTTTGGGTTCGTGGGCCGGGAGCTCGCCCACAAATGCCGGACGGCCTTCCGGATGCAGGTCTTGGCCTTCGATCCCTATTACGACCCGCTCGATGCCGGGCGCCAGGGGGTCGAACTCTATACGCGGCGTGCGCAATTGCATGAAATGCTCGGGCGCTGCGATTTCGTCGTGCTCACGCTGCCGCTCAGCGAAGAGACCCATCACATCGTGGGCCGCCCGGAGCTTGCAGCGATGAAATCGAGCGCCTATCTCATCAATATGTCGCGCGGTGGCACCATCGACGAGCCGGCTCTGGTGGCCGGCTTGCAGGCGGGAGAAATCGCGGGCGCGGGCCTCGACGTGTTCGATCCCGAACCCGCTCGCCAGGACCACCCCCTGTTCCAGATGGAGAACACGGTCGTGACGCCGCATATCGGTGGTTGGGTCCGCGAAGCGATGCCGCGGTTGGTCGCGCTCACGGCCGACGGGATGCTGGCCGCCCTGCGCGGTGAACGGCCCAACCGGCTCGCCAATCCAGAGGTCTGGCCGACTTTCCTCGAACGTCGGGCCGTGAGTGGGTGACCGCCGTCGCCCGACGCGAAACCTGCGTTGCTATGCGGGTTCTCCTAAGGGCTGCCGGGGATCGCCAGGCATCTCGATCAGTTCGATGCGCACTCCGTCCGGATCTTCGATGAGCACCACCTCGGAGCCGAGGTCTGGGTGGGAAAAGTGCGAGGCTTTCAGAACGCGTGCACCTCCTCGAGCCAGCCTCGCGACTGTCTTGTCGAAATCGCTGATGCGGAGGCCGATATGGCTCAGCCCGAGCTGCGCGCGTGGGCGTGGAAGCTCGGCGTCTCTTGGCAGGTCGAGGAATTGCAGTTCGATTCGCGTGCCGTCGCGCTCGAGGAAACACGCACGCACTGCGACTTCGTCCCGCCCCAGGAGCTTCGCCGAAGGCGAAGGGCCGTCCAGTTCGAAGCGCGAAATCTCCTTGAACCCGAGCAGATCGCGGTAGAATCCGAGCGCGCGAGGGAGGTCTGCGACACGGATCGCGATATAGGAAAGGTACTCGATGGACATTTCGGAAGCCCCCGGTGCGGCGGTCGAGCTTACCCCAATGGTGCGGATGCTTCCTGGAGGGGTGGTGAGGTTTCAGCGGAGCACCGACCTCGATCGAGGAATGTCCCATTTTCACTGGGTCGCTCCTGAGTAGCGCGGCGCCCCGCGACTGTGGGGTGATCCGCCGGACGCACGGGGCTTTACTCCGGAGGACCCCCGACCGCCGTGAGGCGGGCTCGTGCAGAATAAGAGGAGGATTGGTTTGGCAGACAGAGGACAGATGATCGTCGATGCGCTCAAGCGCTGCGGCGTCGAGTACATCGTATGGCTCCCGGACAGCGAGACGCGCTTCATCAACGCCGCCATGGAGAGCGACCCTGCGCTGAAGGTCATCAAGTGCTGCTCCGAGGGGGAGGCCCTCGCCATCGTTGCGGGGCTGCACATGGGTGGGAAGGGAGCGGTGGTGCTCATCGAGAACAATGGCCTCTTCGATGCCGGCAACGCGCTGCGTTGGGTTTCCGATTCGAGATTTCCGCTGGTGCTGCTGGTCGGTTATATCAGTTATCGATATATGACCGAGACGCCAGAGGGCAGGATCTGGAACGACGACTACTGGCCCGGCGTGCGAGATCTCACGGAGCCCTATCTCGAGGCCTTCGGTCTTCCCTACCACCTGATCGACTCGGACGAGGAGACGAGGCGGATCCCCGAAGCATTCGCAGAAGCCCAGCGCCGCGCGGGGCCGGTCGTGCTCCTGCTGACCAGCGCCGATGGGTATATTGCCGGCACCTAGCATGCTGGATCGCGATGACTCGGGCACCGCCCCGCGTCGAAGAGCGAGACTGGAGAAATCCGATGATGCAACGCAGCGAACTTCTCGAAACCGTTGAAGCCCTCACGACCGACGAGATCATCGTACCGGTAATGAGCGCCATCAAGGGCTGGAGCGAACTCCCGCAATATTTCTTCTGGTGCACGGCCATGGGTTATGGATCCTCGGTCGGACTCGGGCTGGCGCTGGCGCGACCCGAACGCAAGGTGATCGTCCTCGACGGAGACGGCAGTCTGCTCATGAATCTCGGATCCCTGGTCACGATCGCCGGCCTCGCGCCTGCGAATCTGATCCACATCGTCCTGGAGAACGGCCTATGGGAACTTCCCGGTTCCATTCCGCTTCCGGGGGAGGGCAGGGTCAGTCTGTCGGAGATGGCGAGGGCGGCGGGTATCGATTCCGTCCACGAGTACGGCGAGATTGGCGAATTCAGAGCGGGTCTCGAGTCGCTGCTTGCCCAGGAGGGGCCGACCTTCGTGTCCGCGAGGGTCGCACCGGGGGCGGGAGCGGGTCTGCCGAAGCAGACGCTCGTCGGGATCACGCGAAGGCTGGAGGAGGCGCTGGCAGCCGCTCCGCAAGCATGACTCCGAGCCGCTCCGGCGAACAGAACTCGATCCGCTAGTTCACCCGATGAAGTGCCTGGCGTCGAATCCAGCCGGGGCGCAAGGCGGCGAGTTCGGGGATCTTGGGAAGGCATGCGGTTTGGGTGGCCCGCGTCTGATAGACCCCGCACCGTGCTCGCCTTCCAGATCCGACAGAGAACGGGGCTGCGCTTCAGACGGCGAGTCGCCAGGAGATCTCATCGGGTGATCGTGAGGCGGATCGACTCTCTTCACCGACCGCAGGCCCCGGACCGCGGATGCTCGATTGGAGAAGGGCCCTTTCCGCCTTGTTCGTGCCCTTGATCCTGCTTCTGCTCGGCTCGCTCATTGCCTGTGCCGGCTGATCTCCCGTGGACAGCGACCGGTGTTGACCTCTAGCCCACGCATCGCTTGGAGTTGCGCGCCGAAGGCGATATCCGCATCGCGCGCAGTGGTTTCTTCGGTCGAGATGGGCCGGAGCGGGTGGGTCTGGAGGGCAGCTTTGATTCCCCCGAGTTCGATCCTGCCATTTTCGTCATCAACTGGGTGCTCGACGCGGCCTTCAAGGTTCGCTTGACGGTGCTCGGGGTGGGGGCCCGGGGCGGGAATTGGGTGGCCACCAGCTTCGAGGGGGATCGGCTCCGGTTCCACCTGGCGCCAGCGAGATCGGGTCGAGACCGCGCGCATCGAGCTCCGCTCTTCACAGATCGGGTCCGTCGGTCGCGATCTAGGAGCTTCGGGGCGCCCTTGTGGCCGCGCTTTCTGTGAGTCGCCGTCGCAGGCCTGCCGAGTTAGGCTGTATAACGGGTGATCATTCGATCCCTCCGACGAACGGGAACGCGCATTGAGTCGTCAGCTCGAGGACAAGGTCGCGATCATCACCGGTGGAACCAGCGGCATCGGCGCTGCGACCGCAGCGCTTTTCGTCGAGCACGGCGCACGCGTGGTCATCGCCGGCCGTTCTCGGCATCGGGGTCGCGAAGTCGCTGAGCTGATCGGGGAGGGTGCCTGTTACCGCGAAGTGGATGTGGGCTGCAGCGATCAGATCGAAAGCCTGATCCGCAACGCGCATGCGGAGTTTGGGCGAATCGATTGCCTCTTCAATAATGCTGGCCTGCTCGGATCGGGCGGGGGAATCGGCGAGCTGACGGTCGAGGATTTCGAAGAGACCGTGAATGTCAATCTCCGCAGTGTTTTCCTGGGGATGAAATTCGTGGCACCGATCATGAAGTCGCAAGCCTTCGGTTCCATCATCAACAATGCCAGTGTGGCCGCATATCGCTTCGGATACGGCACTCATTTCTACAGTATGGCGAAGGCCGCGGTGATCCATCTCACCCGAACGGTGGCCATAGAAATGGGTGAGCATCACGTACGGGTCAACTCGATCTCGCCCGGATTCATCGCGACGCCCATGATGCTCGGCGACCAACCCCCGGAGGCCACCGTGTCTGCCGAGGCGATGTCCAGACTGGAGACTCAGCTCGCAGCTTCGACGCCGATTCCGCGTTCAGGATATCCCGAGGATATTGCACATGCAGCGCTCTATCTGGCCAGCGATCAGTCAAGTTTCGTGAATGGCCTCGATCTGGTCGTCGACGGGGGGGCGACACGGGGCCAGCGATGGTCGGAAGCGGCGCCGGTGCTGACGCACAAAGGGGCGCGACGCTAGCGCCTCCGTCCCGGCATCCCATCCGCGAGCGTGAAATTAGGAATCAAGCCGGATGAGTTCAAGGGAACCCGGTTCAAGGGCACCGCGGAACTCTCGTCCGAGGGGACGGCCTTCGATATGCTAGTCCAGGCGATCAAGGGAAAGGGGATTCCGGTTCCCCCGCCCAAATTCGCCGTGACGATTCGAGTCGACGAAGTCCGGGCGTTGGGTGAGGGCTGATTCGTAGGACGAGGCCCCGCTGCTCAAGCTGCGTCCGAGGGGTCGAGTCGATCCCGGAGCTCGCGCTTCAGGAATTTCCCGCTCGCATTGCGCGGCAGGGCATCATCGAGGAACCAGAGATATCGCGGAATCTTGAATCTGGCGACGCGCTCTGCGAGAAAGCTGCGCAGTTGCTCCGCGCTCGGCAGGTCGGGGTTGGACGAGAACACGACGGCGGCGCCGACCTCCTCACCGAGTCGATCGTCGGGTACGCCGAAGACGGTGCACTCGGCGACGGCATCATGGGCGAAGAGGGCCATTTCGACCTCGGCGCAGAAGATATTCTCACCACCGCGGAGCACCATATCCTTGGCGCGATCCACGATATAGATGAATTCCTCTTCGTCGAGACGGGCGATGTCTCCGGTTCGGAGCCAGCCCTTCTCGATGGTCTCGGCGGTGGCGTCGGGGCGGTTCAGGTAGCCCTTGATGATCTGCGCGCCGCGCACGCAGAGTTCACCGACCTCGCCCTTCGCGAGTGTCTCGCCGTCGGCACCGATCACCTTCGTCTCGAAGCAGGGCATTGCGCGTCCACAGCTCTCGGGACGATCCACGAAGAAATCCGCACTGATCGACGTGATGATCCCGCAGGTTTCGGTCATGCCGTAGCCCGTGTTGGGCCGGGCCGTCTGAACCGAGTCGTCGATTTTCTGAACGAGATCGGGCTGGAGCTGCGCCCCCCCGCCACCGAGGCTCTGGAGCGTCGAGGTGTCCCGTTTGGGGAAGTCGGGATGGGCGAGTAGCTCGCGCACCATCACCGGGACGCCGCTGAGGGCCGTGATCTTTTCGGCCTCGACCAGCCGCAGCGCTTCACCGGCGTCCCACTTGTACATGTGGACCAGCTTGCCCCCGGCCAGGGTCATCGATTGGGCGACACAATTATTTGCCGTGACGTGGAAGAGGGGCGTCGTCACCAGCGCCGCGGGCGATGCGCCGCCCTCGAAACTGCCCGTCTTCACGTGCGGCCCCCTGGCCGCCTCCAGCGCCATCGCCTGAACGTTGCTGAAGAAGGTCATGCTCGTGACGTTGTTCACGCAGCCGCGGTGTGTGAGCTGGGCGCCTTTCGGTCGCCCAGTCGTGCCGGATGTGTAGAAGATGCAGGCATCGTCATCCGGGTCGACCTCGATTTCGGGCAGGGGGCACGTGCCTTCCACGAGTTGCTGCCAGGGAAGGACGTGGGCACGGTCTTCGGGAATCCGTACGCCGATGAGGATGCGGTCGCCGAGCGCGTCGGCGTGTTCGGCGATTCGCTCGAGACGCTCGGCGTCCGCGATGATCACCTTGGGATTGGAGTCCTGGATGCCGAAGGCGAGCTCTGGTCCGGTCCACCAGGCGTTCATCCCGACCGCCGCCACGCCGATGCTGGTGCATCCCCAATAGGCGAGCATCCACTCCGGGTAGTTGCGCATCGCGATGGCGACACGGTCTCCGGGTTCGACGCCGCGGTCGAGGAACCACTGCGCGATCGAGGCCACCTCGCGGTGGGCGCGCTCGAAGGTCCAACGCTCGCCCTCGTAGACGAGGTATTCTCGTTTGCCGTGGGCCGCCGAGATCTGCCAGAGCCTGCGCAGGGTGGGGGGGGCGTTCTTGTATTCGCGGATCTTCTGGCCGCGGACCTCGGTCTCCACGATCTCGAATTTTCCATCGGGTCCGGTGAGCGCGGTCCAGGCTTCTCGAAGCTGCTCGTACAAGACGACCCCTGCTGTGTGAGGCGCATGGTAGGAGGTCGAGAGGGGGGGCGCGATTGGAATGCGCGTGGCGTGTGTTTTCGACGCGGTCCGCCTGTGCTCTTCGAGGCGTTGCGTCCTCGCGGCGGGTTGAGTGTGGGTCGCATCTGGGGAATGCTTCGGGCAGGAGGTGACCATGAGCGAGCGGATCGATCGAGTCTTCGAGGCCTACGACAGGGGGACCCTCTCCCGCCGTGATCTGATGGCCGCCATCATGTCCTTCGTCGCACTCGGCAGCAGCGCGGCGTGCGCGACCAAACCGAAGGCCACGCGAGCCGAAGAGCTCGACCTTTCCCATTACATCACACGCCGCGAGCCCGGAGAGGGCCGCGCGCATCTGAACCACGTGAATCTCCGGGTCGAAGACGTCGAGCGTTCCCATGCCTTTTACAGCCGCTTCTTCGGTCTGGGGATCACGACGACGCCCACCTACAACGCGCTCGACTGCGGCGGTGGAGCCTTTATCAGTCTGCAGACGAAGGCTGATATCGACCTAGAGACCTTCCGGACCTCGCCCGACGCCGTCGAATGGGCCCGTACGCCGAACGAGTCACCGGGCATGATCGAGCATTTCTGTCTGGAGGTCGATGATTTCGATCTCGAGAGGACGAGTGCGGAGCTCGCGGCAGCCGGCCACGAGACGGTCGAGATCAGCGATAACCTGTTGACGGCGGACCCGGACGGAATCCTGGTCCAGATCGTCGATTCGGGGATCCGCTTTCTGCACGAGGAGTAGCGGGGCCGAACGCGAAGCCGCGCGCGATCGATCGAGACCCGAGGGCTTGCGCGCTCGAATTCAGAAGCGAAAAGTATGCAGACTTCCCACGCGATCTGTCATTATTGTGGCCTCTCTTGTGCGGTGAAGGCCGAGATCGAGGATTGCGACGGCCGCCGCCGGCTCGTGAGCTTGATCGGCGACAAGGATAACCCGGCCTATCATGGTTATTCGTGTGCCAAGGGTCGTGACCTGCCCGAACTCCTGGACCACGCCAATCGACTCCTGGCTCCGCTGAAGCGGAACCCCGGGGGCGATCTGGAGCGGATGGGCAGCGATCGAGCGATCGACGAGGCGGCCGCGCGCCTTCGCGCGATCGTCGAGGAGTCGGGCCCGGACGCCGTGGCGATCTACGAGGGGACCTACTCGCTGCAGCCGCCACTCAGGATCGTCTCCAGCGCATTTGCGACGGCCCTCGGCACCTCGATGAGGTTTTCCACCGGCACGATCGATCAGCCCGGCAAGGTCCTGGCGAAAGCGCTCCACGGAACCTGGCGCGGAGACATGCCTGCGTTTACCGAGGCGGATGTCTGGCTGCTCATCGGGACGAATCCCGAGATCTCGAAACTGGGCGGCCTCCCCGCTCCGAATCCCGCCTGGTATCTCCAACGGGCACGTCGGCGGGGACTCAAGCTGATCGTCATCGATCCGCGTCGCACCGAAGCGGCGCGCAAGGCCGAGGTCCACCTCCAGGCGAAGCCCGGCGAGGATGCCTCGATCTTGGCGGGCATGATCCGGGTGATCCTGGCCGAGAAGCTTCACGACACGGGATTCCTGGAGGAGAACGCCGATGGCCTCGGCGCGCTGGCGGGAGAGGTCGAGCGGTTCACACCGGAGGTCGTGTCACGACAGGCGGGCATCGCAGCAGAGGATCTCGTCGCGGCCGCTCGCCTCTTCGCCGGCGCAAAGGCGGCCGGGGTGAACGCGGGGACCGGGGTGAACATGTCGCCGCGCGGAACCCTGGTCGAGTATCTCCTGTGTTGCCTGCAGACGCTCTGCGGCCATTGGGCCCGGGAAGGGGATTGCGTTGCGAATCCTGGCGTGCTGGCGCCTCAAGCCCTGCCGATCGCGCAGGCGACGGAGCCCGTCGCCCTCGCATGGGGCTTTCCCTCTCGGCTCAGGACGCCCGGCTTCAGCAATACCGCCTGCGGTCTGCCGACCGGCGTGCTGCCCGACGAGATCCTGGCGCCCGGGCCCGGCCGGATTCGGGCGTTGATCGTGTTGGGCGGGAACCCGGTCATGGGCTGGCCCGACCAGCAGAAGGCGCGGGACGCGATGATGGCCCTCGACCTCCTGATCGTGGTCGACCCGAAGCTGACGGAGACCGCCCGGCACGCACATTTCGTCTTCGCCCCGAAGCTCGCGATGGAAGTGCCCGTCTGTTCCGTTGAGGAAGAGGCCCTTCAACTCAGCAATTCCGGCTGGGGCTACCCCGTCCCCTACGGCATGTACGTTCCCGCGCTCGTCGATCCACCGGCGGACTCCGATCTCCTCGATGATTGGGAGGTTCTCTATCGCCTGGCGCAGGCGCTCGACCTCGAACTTACGGTGACCAGTGGTCTCTCGAGTCGCCCCTTCGATCCGACGCCCCTTCGGGTTCCACTCGACATGCAGAAGCCACCCACCACGGATGACCTGCTGGAAATCGTGACGGCGGGCTCACGCATTCCACTCTCCGAGGTGAAGCGGCATCCGCAAGGACGTCTTTTCGAGGCCCCCGAGATTCGGGTGGGGCCCAAAGAGGCGGATTGCGATTCTCGACTCTCGATCGGCAATGTTGCGATGATGGAGGCGCTCTCGGCAGCGCTCGAGTCGGCCTATCCCGGAGACGAGGCCTTCGAGTTCCGTCTCGTGGGTCGACGCCTCCCGAATCTCTTCAACTCGATGGGTCGCGACCATCCGAACTTGACGCGTCCCTGGCGCCACAATCCCGCGTTCATGAACCCGAAGGATATGGCCAAGCACGGCCTCTCGACCGGCGATTCGATCCGGATCAGCGCTCGTCGCGGCGCGATCGTCGGAATCGTCGAGGCGGATGAGGGGCTGCGTCGCGGCGTGATCGCGATGACCCATTCCTTTGGCTCACCGAAGGAGAACGGCGAGCCCGGGGACCCGCACCTCGGAAGCTGTACGGGTCGACTGAGCAGCAACGAGGTCGACTATGTCGAGCCCTTCAGCGGGATTCCGCGTATGAGTTCGATTCCGGTCGACATCGTGCCGGACGCTGCCGGGTAGTTCGTCCCCGCCAGGAGGCCCCAGACGATTTCCGGCAGGCTATGCTCGACGGGACCCAGTTCGGAGGATTGTATGCGCTTTGATTTGATTATCCGCAACGGCCGCGTCATCGACGGAACCGGCCTCAAGGGCTATGCCGCAGACATTGCCATCAAGGGGGGGCGCATCGCCCGGATCGGACGGATCGACGATAGCGGGGAGCGGGAATACGACGCGACGGGCCTCGTGGTCTGCCCCGGCTTCATCGATGTACATACTCATTACGACGTGCAACTCGATTGGGATCCGCTCGCGACGCCGTCGGCCTGGCATGGCGTGACGACGGTGATGGCGGGCAATTGCGGATTCACGCTGGCGCCGGCGAAGCCGGACGACGTCGCGTGGCTCGCACGTATGCTGAGCCGGGTCGAGGGGATGTCAGCGGACGCCCTGAGCGAGGGACTCCGTTTCAAGGGGGGCGGGTTCGGAGATTTCTGGAATCGCTTCGAGGGAAAGATCGGAGTCAACGTCGGCGCCTACGTGGGTCATTGCGCCGTGCGTCGCTTCGTGATGGGAGAAGACGCTTCCGAACGCGCGGCGACGAAGGACGAGGTCGAAGCCATGAAGGAACTCGTGCGCGAGGGCATGCGAGAGGGCGCCATTGGCTTTTCGACTTCCCAGCTCGATATCCACGTCGGTGAGGATGGACGAGAGGTGCCTTCGAATCATGCGACGCACGAGGAGTTGGTCGAGTTGGCGAGCGTGCTCTCGGAATTCGATCACGGGGCGGTCGAGATCATTCCGCACAGCTTCGCGACGGGCTACGACGACGCCGACCGAAAGCTCCTGGTGGATCTCTACAAGGCCTCCGGCAAGCCCGTCGAACTCAATCCGCTCGTCCCCAGCACGACGAATCCGATGGGCTGGGAAGCCACGCTGAATTTCGTCAGCGAGATGGCAGAGCAGGGCATTCGTCTGCATCCGATGTGTTCGGTCAACAAGCTGGAGGCCCATCTGCGGCTCATCGATACCTTCATCTTCGATGAGAGCCTACTGTGGCGTGAGGTCCTGTGTCTCCCGGAGCCAGATCGGATGAACGCGCTGCGTGATCCCGTGATGCGGGAGAAGCTCCGCCTGGCGAATGAGGATCCGACCGGGCGTGCCTTTGTGATGGATTTCGATCGGCTGATCGTCGAGCAGGCAACGGTCGAATCGAACAAGGCACTCGAAGGTCGTGCGGTGGGCGAGATCGCGAAGGAGCGAGGCGTCACCTCCCTCGATTGTTTCCTCGACTTGTCACTTTCCGAAGATCTCAAGATGAATTTCTACACGGAGATGGAGGACGTCGCGAACGAGTTCATGAGGCATATCAACCGGACGGCGGTCCTCAATCCGATGGTGATGGCGGGCTCGAGCGATGGGGGGGCCCACCTGGCGACCTTCGTCGGCGCGGATTACACGACGCGATTGCTCTCCGAATATGTCCCGGACCCCCTGAGCCTCGAGGAGGCGATCTATCGGCTCACAGGAATGCCGGCCAATGTGCACGGGCTGGTGGATCGCGGCACGCTCCGCGTGGGGGCCAAGGCCGATCTCGTTTGCTTCGATGCCGAGGGGTTGAAGGCGAGCCGGGCCTATCTCGTCGAGGATTTCCCCGCCAACTCCAGTCGCTATGTGGTCGACTCGGAGGGCTATAAGCTCACGGTCGTGAATGGCCAGATCCTGGTCGAGGACGGTGAGCATACGGGCGCCCTCCCGGGCGAGGTTCTGCAGGGGACCTGAGCTGGGGCGCGCTTCTCAGGACGACCGCGATTAGATTAAACCAAGCGCTTGCTACTTTGTTTTGCGATGATGAGAGAGGGTCGAACGAGGCCGTCCAATCGGGGAAATTGATGAAGCCGAGCGCTATGACAACGGATGAGATGAGTGCGATCACCCGCCTCCACGCGGAGCTGGAGCAGAATGGGGAATACGAACCCCTGATCGCGACTCTGGTCGACGAGCCGATCTTCGAATTCCATCCGCCCGGCGGTCAGCTGAGGGGTGGCGACACGTTGCGCCGCTTCTATACGCGTTTCTTGCGCGAATTCATGCCGCTGGTCGAGGAGACGATCCTGATCGGCGAGTGGGCCACACCCGACGCCTGCGTTCACGAATACCAACTTCGCCTCCGCATCGACGGTCAGCTCGAAAATCATCAGCTGATGGGATCGATCTATGGTTCCGAAGATCGCATCGGCGGCGAACGCCTCTACGGAGGCGAGAGGTTGATGGATCTGATGCTCGGCGAGTTCAAGTCCGAACTCGTGCCGATCGAAGGCCGAACCCAATGGGCGATCGAGTAGCGGCGGCGGGCCGAAGCGGACTCGATCTTCCGTTTTTCCATCCCAACCCGGCTGAGCGACTTAAACATCGATAGGCGCGCCGATCCCCTGGAAGAAGGTCTCGATCCAGTGATCGACGATCTCGGCTTCGTGATGTGTGCGCGGATCGTACCAGCGCGGCACCGTACCCATGACGTCCATCATCATCCTGTACACGAAGCGGGGGTCGATATTGGCACGAATCTCCCGCCGGCGGATGCCTTCCTCGATGACGTTCACGAAGATCTCTTCGATCTTCGACAGGGTTTCGTGGACGTAGCTGAATTCTGGCTCTCGAAAGAGGTTGTCGAGTTCCCTGATCAGAATGGCTTCTTCATCGGGGTGTTCGAGGTTCGCTTCGAAGCAGGCGTGGAAGAGGCGTCGGAGCTTTTCGATCGAGGTGCCACCCGGAAGGGCAGCACGTTCGTAGCGCGCGACCAGATCCTCCCCGTAGCCCCCCATGATCCCGTGAACGATGTCGGTCTTCGTCTTGAAGTGGTGGTAGAGACTGCCCGAGAGCAATCCAACCCGGTCGCCGATATCGCGCACCGTCGTGTCCCGGACCCCTCGCTCGGCGAAAAGCGCCCCCGCGGCGGCGGCGATCTGTTTGCGGCGTTCGTCGGTTTTCTTGCGTTTGATCATGCGGATCCAGGGTAGCTGGCGGATCGAAAATTCCAACAAACAAGCAAGCGCTTGATTTATGACTGCTCGACGATATCGTTGCTGGGGTGCCCCGGATGGCCTTCGATCGGGAGTTGTCCGCCGTCGCGCAACGCTCGCCCGGTTCGAGCGGAGGATACCGATCGGAGGCCAGGTCACGCGCTTTCCCATCTTCCAGCCGGCGGTCGGGCCACTCGCGTATCACGATTGCCCGCTGCTCCGTTATTCGAAGAGCCGAGCATCGGGTGTTCAGATCCATCCATTCGAAGGAGCGACCGCTTGATCGATCTATCGGCCTATCAGAACAAATATAGCTGCGCGCGAATCGAGCGGGCGGACGGCATCCTCGAGGTGACCCTTCACACGGATGGCGGATCGCTCATCCTCACCGAAACGATGCATAGCGAACTTCCTCTGCTCTTTGCAGACATCGGCAACGATCCCGAGAACAAGGTCGTCATCCTGACCGGAACGGGGGATGTCTTCTGCACCGAGATGTCGGCGGGCGACTGGGATTTTACGACACCTGCGGGCTGGAATCGGACTTATCTCGAGGGGCGTCGCCTCATCCAGAATCTGCTCGACATCCACGTACCGATGATCGCCGCTGTCAATGGTCCCGCGCGGGTGCATGCGGAGATCATGGCGCTCTGTGACATCGTGCTGGTTTCGGAAAACGCAGACTTTCAAGACATCGCCCATTTCGGCGACTGGAAAGTGGTGCCCGGCGACGGCAGCCATCTCGTCTGGCCGCTCCTGCTCGGTCCGAACCGCGGTAAATATTTCCTCATGACCCAGCAGCGGATCAGCGCCCAGGAAGCCGTCGATCTCGGCGTAGCCGGGGAAGTTCTCACGCCCGAGGCGCTGATGCCGCGCGCCCGCGAGTTGGCTGCGTTCTTCGCGGAGCGCAGTCATGCCACGCTGCGCAATACGCGGGTCGCACTGAATCTGATGATTCGAACCATGATGCAGGACAGTCTGAGTCATGGGCTCGCGCTCGAGGGCTACAGCGTGATCCACAATGCATTGGAAGCCGAGAGCGAGACCGCCTCGGATGGCGAGCAGCGGTCGTGATGGCAGAGGGTTCGGGGGGCCATCTCGCGGGCAGGGTCATCGCGATCACAGGTGCGGGTCGCGGGATCGGCCGTAGCTATGCGCTGGCCATGGCGCGCGAGGGTGCCCGGGTCGTCGTCAACGATCTCGGCACCGACCTCGAGGGGGAGACCGGAGCAGGGGGCCTGCCGCGCTGGTCGCGGACGAGATCCTCGCCGGTGGAGGACGGGCCGTCGCGAATTACGCGGATATTTCTTTCGAAGACGGCGCGCGATCCATCGTCGAGGACGCCGAGAGGGAATACGGGCGGCTCGACGCCGTGATCAACAACGCGGCGATCGAGTTCCGGGCGCCGCTCGAAAAGCATTCCGCCGCGACCTTCGAGCGGGTGCTGAGCGTCAATGTCACAGGATCGTTCAACTGTATGAAAGCGGCGATGCCCCTCATGCTCGAGCAGGGGGCGGGAGCGATCGTCAATACGACCTCCGGCGCCTTCTGGGAGGGGACCGAGGGAGTCGCCGCTTACAGCGCTTCGAAGGCGGGCGCCTTCTCGCTCACGCTCAGCGGACACAGCGAACTCGCAAGCCGCGGGATTTCCTGCAATTGCATCGCGCCCGGGGCGACTCGAACGCGGATGGTCGACGCGTGGATCTCGCAGCTCGGCGCAAAAACCGATCAGGCCGAGGAAGAGATCTTGGCCGAGTGGGGAATCCAGACGGCCGAGAACCTCGCGCCACTCGCCGTCTTTCTCTGTAGCGAGGCCGGAAGCGCGATCTCCGGCAACGTCTTCGAGGTCTGGGGCGATCGGATCCAGCGCATCGCTGCTCCGGTTCGGGGGGAGTCGATCGTTCGCGAGGGCGAGACCTGGACCTTCGCGGCGCTTGCAGAGAGTCTGTCGCGATTGGCGTCGTAGAGAGCCAATCCGGATCCGTTCCGGGTCGAGGCATTGCGGGTGTTGGGGAGATTTCTTCCTCTCGGCCTTCTCAAGGAGCGATCGTCGCGTGGGCGCGATCGCTCAGATAGAGGAGGATCGCCTCGAGGTCGGGTGCGGTCAGACGATCTCCGAGCGCGGGCATGCCGCGAGCCACGAGTGTCCCATGTAGGACGATCTCCGAAAAGGCCCCTCGAATTTCTGGCGGCATGAAACGGAGATCGGGTGTGACACCGCCACCGACGGCGCCGACGCCGTGGCAGGCCGCGCAATGTTCCGAGAAGAGATCCGCGCCCCGCTCGACGAGCGCCTCTGAACCAGCCGGCGCCAGTGGTGGCCTATGGCGCGGCGGGGGAGGCGGCGGTGGGGGAAGCGCCTCGGCGTTGCCCCCCGCGCGATAGACCAGTAATCGCGCGCCCCCACGAACGCCCGCTGCTGCGGCTGCATCACCGCCATTGAGGGCAAAGCCGCCCCCCCAACCCGCGGCCACCGCCACATATTGTACGCCGTCGATCGCATAGCTGATCGGCGCCGCGAGGATGCCCGTTCCCGCCTCCGCCTCCCAGAGATTTTCGCCCGTACTCGCGTCATGCGCATAGAATTTTCCCGTTGCCGTTCCCTGGAAGACGAGGCCTCCGGCGGTCACCAGAGCGCCTCCGTTCGAGATCGTATTCCGTGGCATGCCCCAGACTTTCCGGCGCGCCACAGGATCCCAGGCCATCAGTTCTCCGGCCGCCGCATCCGGCGGGAATTGGCGCGCTCGGGTGAGGTCGATCCCGGTATTGCGGGGTGATCCGGGAATGAAGCTGAAGGGCAGCTTCGGGGGATAGTAGGCGCCGGCGATAAATTGGGCGGGGATATAGGCCAGTCCGGTGCGTGGGCTATAAGCCATCGAATGCCAGTTGTGGCCGCCCATGGGGCCGGGCTGGATCGTCGCGGGTCCCTTCGAATAATCGCCCCGCCCGGTTTCGTTCGGTCGGCCCGTTTTGGGGTCGACCCCGTGGGCCCAGGTCACGTCGACGAAGGCCGTCGCCGAGAGCAATTCTCCCGTCGCGCGGTCCAACACATAGAAGAAGCCATTCTTGGGCGCTTGCATGAGGACGTCGCGCCGGCGTCCTCCGATCATGAGCTCCGCGAGGATCAGGCTCTGGGTGGCCGTGTAGTCCCAGCTCTCTCCCGGTGTGGTCTGGTAATGCCAGACGAGTTCACCCGTCTCCGGACGAAGCGCGAGAATCGAAGCCAAGTAGAGATTGTCTCCGCCCTCCGGGCTTCGCAGATGTCGGTTCCAAGGCGAGCCATTGCCGGTTCCTACGTAGAGCAGATCGAGGTCCGGGTCGTAGGCCATCGAATCCCAGACCGTTCCACCGCCCCCCACTTGCCACCAGAGATCGCCCGTCCAGGTCTCGAGCGCACGCTCGAGTGCGGCGGATTCCTGCGCTCGAGATGGAGGCCCGGGGACCGTATGGAAACGCCAGTCGAGCGCGCCCGATTCGGCGTTGTAGGCCGACACGTAGCCTCGGACACCCATGTCGGCGCCAGCATTTCCGATCATGACCCGTCCTCGGACCACGCGTGGCGCGCCGGTGATCGAATAGGGCCGCTTCGGATCGGTCGTCTGGACTTGCCAGATCGAGGTTCCAGTCCTGGCATCGAGCGCGATCAAACGTCCGTCGAGGGTGCCGACGAATACGCGTCCGCGGTCGATGGCCACGCCCCGGTTGACGACCCCACAGCAGAAGAGCGCGGCCCTCTCCCGGGGGACCTCTGGGTCGAAACGCCAGCGACGCTGACCGGTTGCAGCATCGAAAGCATGCACGACGCTCCAAGCGCCCGTGACGTAGAGAACGCCGTCGACGACGATGGGGGTGGCTTCGATTCCGCGATTCGTCTGGAGATCGACGGTCCAGGCGAGACCGAGTTCCGAAATGTTGCCGGGATGGAGATCGCCGAGCGGACTGAAGCGCTGCTCGGCGTGGTCGCGGCCATGAGAGGGCCATTCCGCGGGGTCCAGGGGGGCTGGAATCACGGGTTCGTCGTGTGCGTGGCGCGCGCAACCGATCAGCGCGAGGGCCACCAGGGCCATCGCGGCCAGGATCCGCTTTGGCTCGCACCCCGGTCTTGCGGGCAGCGCGTCATCAGAGTGGCTCGGCTTTCGGCGGCTGCGCGCATCGCGTCGCAAGCGATCGGGGAGCAGGACGAGAGCGAGAGCGATTTCCCTGCTGTGAGCCCGTTCGAGGTGCTCAAAACTTTTGAAGTCGGCGCGTGTGGCCAAGATGGGCCTCCGGGCGAGTGGCTCGCACTCGAGGCGGCAAGACCCGATTCGAGTGCGAACGCTCGCATCCTGCCCGAGATGAGGGGGCGCGTCCAGGCCAGGGTCGAGCGGCCTTCCCGTATCGTCGGCGATCTGATCACCCGGCGCGCGGACCAGGATGCTGGCCCGGGCCTGGACGGTGATTCGACGGAAAACGATCGAGGAGGGCGCTAGCCTTCCAAAAGAGATAGCCCGCATAGGGGGTGGGGCCTCGCCGCCGGATCGAGCGAGTCGTCGGTAGCGGATCCCCGAAATAACGAGAGAGCCTCATGACAACCAACGACACCCAGCCCGATCCCGGCTATTTCGATGTGACTTGCAACCAGCGCGCCTATCGCGAATTGCTTCCGGACCCCGTCCCGGAAGCCCTGATCGAGAAGATCCTGACGGCGGGTACGCATGCGCCGAGCGCTCGGAACCTGCAGCCCTGGCATTTCGTCGTGGTCCAGGACGAGGACGTTCGTCGGGAGATCGCAGGGGGCACGCGTGCTGCGTGGGAGGGTTTCGCGAAAGGGTCGATCGAGGATCAGACGACTCCGATCTTCAAGGAGGTCGATCGTTGGGCCATGGGCGGGCTGGCAGAGGCGCCCGTGATCATCGTCGTGTGCGGCAATACCCTGATCGTGGGGATGGAGGAGATGGGTTCGTCCATTTATCCGGCAGCGCAGAACATCCTGCTGGCTGCCTCCGCCCTCGGACTGGGGTCGCTGATGTCGAGTCTGCCGATCTTCGCGCCCGATGGGGCCTTCGCGAAAATCCTCGGGCTGCCTGAACACATCGTTCCCCTGGCGACGCTTCCGATCGGCTATCCCGCGCGCAAGCTCGGGCGACCGCGGCGCCGGCCGATCGCGGAACTCACGAGTCGAGATCACTTCGACTCTTCCTGGTAGGCTTCACGCCGCGCGCAGCAGGACGCGTGGGCCGAGCAGGTCTCGTTCGTGTCGGGTCGGCGGTGGAATCACTCATCCCGCGGCTGTGGAATCGCGATGCATGCGGGGCGGGCCGGAAACCTCGACGATCAAACCGCACATCTGTCGCGCATCGAGATAGGCGACATCGACCTCGAACTCGCCCCAGATCAGGCTGACCTCGAAATGCGGCTCCACGCCGTGCTTCGCGAATTCTGCGAGTTGATCTTCCAGTGACCCCTCTCCGTTCGCAGGGCTGTCGAGCCGGACGTGTTGTACGCCCTCGCCGTGATCGCGAAGGAAGGCCGAGTAGGGATTCGCCTCGTCCCCGCGAAGGACTTCGATCAGCTCGATCTCGACGGGTCCGGATTGACCCAATGCGATCTTGACGACGCAATTGCCTCGCTCCCCACGGAAGCGGTAGTCATTCATCTCGACTTCCACGAAGGAGAAAGGTCCCCACCCGAGCACCGACTCCATGAAGCCAGCGCTCTTCTCCGCATCCTCGAGCACCAGGCCCATCTGCTTGAGAGGCGGAAAACCTCCACCCGAGAAATCGACCCCCACACTCCTCCCTTCCGCGCCCTCGGGCGGCACACTCATCTGTTTGCGGCCTCGAC
The DNA here is from genome assembly GCA_002719955.1 of Deltaproteobacteria bacterium. GTDB lineage: Bacteria > Myxococcota_A > UBA9160 > UBA9160 > UBA4427 > UBA4427. The sequence goes on from PBFW01000042.1 coordinate 37,587, forward strand.
CGATCGGGTCATAGACCTTCGGGCCAGTCGCCGATCACCTTCTCTGCCGCGAGCGCGTCGATTTCGTCCGCACCGAGTCCGAGCTCCTCCAGGATTTCTCTGTTGTGTTCGCCCAGTGCCGGCGCGGCGCTCTTTAGCCAATGTTCGACGCTCGCATAGCGGAAGGGCGCCCCCATCGTGGCCTGGCGTCCGACGATCGCGTGATCGAGTTCGTCCAGAAAGCTGCGTGCGACGAATTGCGGGTGTCCAGCGAGTGAACGCGGGTCGACGACCGCTGCCGCCGGGATGCCCGCAGCGATTAGTTCCGCCACACAGGCCTCTAGATCGCGCTCGGCGAAGACCGCTCGCAATCCCTCATCGAGTTCGTCCTGCCGGCTTCGCCGCGAGCGCAGCCCAGCGCCTCCCCGCGTTGCCCAATCGGGTTGACCGAGCCACTCCAGCAGGGCGTGCCACTGCGCCTCGGTCGCGACGGAGAGAGCCAGCCATCTGGGCCTTTCCGAAACATGGTGTCCGAGGCATGGGTAGAGGCCTTGCGGCGCCGCGCCCAGGCTGCGATTGCCCTCGCGTTTCATCAGGTTTCCGTAGGCCGTATATTCGATGGTCTGTTCGGCAGTGATATTCAGCGCGGCTTCGAGCATCGCGCACTCGACGAAATGACCGCGGCCATCGTGGTCGCGCTCGCCCATCGCGACCAGGAGCGCGAAAGCTGCGTGGATACCCGCGATCGGATCGCAGGGCCCCCGCTGGATGCGCGGCTGATCGTCGCTGTGTCCCGTCAGCCAGGAGAGGCCCGCCATCTGTTCCATGGTCGCTGCGAAGCCCACGTGCTCGCGCCAGGGGCCGTCGAGGCCGAAGGCCGGCATGCGGACGTAATGACAGCGGGGGTTGAGCGCCTGCACCCTTTCCCAGGAAATGCCGAATCCATCCATCACACGGGGACTGAAATTCTCGACGAGCGCGTCGGCATCGGCGATCAGGGATTCGAAAATCGCCAGTCCCCTCGGCTGGGAGAGGTCGAGCGTCAATCCGCGTTTGTTCGCATTGATCGACAGGCAGACGAAGCTGCACTCCCACCATTCCTTGTGCGCAGAGGCGAAACTGCCGCCGAGGGCACGGCCCCCGTCGATTCTCTGAATCGATTCGACGTGGATGACGTCGGCCCCGAGCATCGCGAGCATATGCGTGGAGACCGGGCCGGCCCACCAGGCTGTCGCGTCGATGATCCGCATGCCCTCGAGTGGCAAGCGGCGTTCGCTTCCAATCCGTGGGCGCTTCGGTTCGCGCTCCACGATCTCGGCGAGCTCGTGATCGTTTTCGCCGAGGTGCGGGGCACGCCGCGGGGCATCCGGCGAATGACCATCGATCCGGTAGGGAGGGATCGGTCGTTGGAATCCGCCAGAGGGATCCTCGATGAACGCACCGCGTGCCACGAGCTGTTCGTGTTCGAGTGCGGTCTTGCCGTTGCAGATTGGCGCCACCGGAATGCGCAGCATCTGTGCGCTCTCGACGATCTCGGCCGTCGTGCGCTCCAACGTGTAGCGGTGAACGATCTTCTCCCATTCCTCAAGGCGTACGATGCGCTGGCCGAATTGATCGAATTCGCCCGAATCGCGCAGGTCCGTCCGGTCGATCATCAGCATGAAGTCGGACATCTGCTGTGCGGAGTAGGTGGTGAAGCCGACAAATCCGTCGCGCGTGGGTTCGATCGAAGGCGACTCCAGATTCGGCAGTGCACCGACCACCGGTGGACGCCCCAGAATTCCCCACATCAGATCGACATAACAATTCGTCGCGAGCGATGTCACTTCCAGCAGGGAGAGATCGATATGCTCGCCGTGACCCGTTGCCTGTGCGCGTCGGACCGCTGCGAGGGACGCGACGGCGCCGTAGCAACCCCCTCCCCACGCCGAGAGGCCACCACCCGCCTGATAGGGCTCATGGCCGGGTCGCGCGCGGCCGCCGATCGATCCACTCTCGGCCTGGATCGTGAAATCCGTCGCCGGGTGTCCGGCCTTCGGTCCCGTCAGACCAAAGGGCGTGATCGAGAGGATCACCAGGCCTGGATGCCGCTTGCACAGCGCGTCCCGGTCCAGGGCGCTGGGGGAGAGGTCCTCGATCAAGAGATCCGCGCTCGCGATCAGCGGCTCACTCTGGTCGAGCGCTCCGACTACACTTCGCTTCGAGGCATTGAGGTAGCGGAAGAGGGCGCCGTCCTCCCCGCCAAGGTCGCTTTCAGCCACCGACCACCCACGCAAGGGGTCACCGGTGGGTGATTCGAGCTTGATGACATCCGCGCCGCCGTCGGCGTAGAGCTTGCTGCAATAGGGCCCCGCGATCCCGCTCGAGAGATCGATGACCCGTATGGCTTTCAATCCGTGCACGAAAAATCTCCCTGCTTCATCTCGGTGTCGCGTGTGTCCCCATGCGACCCGTGATCATGGGCAGATCGAGGTAGGTCTTGATGCCGGGATCGGCGGCTTCGCAGACCAGAGGGACAGCGTTCACCAGATGGAAGCCGGTGGTGCTGAGGCCCTGAGCTACCCGTTCGTCCTGTGACAGCCCCTCCGGAAAATCGACATCGACGATCAGGTTCACATCGCCCTCGATTTTGATCCGCCAGCCGGAGGATCGTGGAATGTCCATCTTGGACTGAAGACGGGTCTGCTCGATATCGTCCACATACCAGATCTGTTCCTGGACGATCTCGGTTCCTTCCCGAGTCGTCCCGATGTGGCGGTAATGATTCAGGGCAATGGTGTCCTTTTCGATGGTCCCGATGGCCGTCTCGATGGGCTGGTTGGCCAGGATGAAATCGTGCTTCGCCTCATAGGAAATAACTTCGCTTCCGAGGCCTGCCGCGATCATGTCGATCGGTTCGTTCCAGCTCTTGGCGAGCATCTCCTTGAGGCGACTATTCGCTGCCTCCTCGGGGGTCTTGCCGAGGTTCATCAGGTCGCGCATGACGCCTTCGGAGCTGTAGGTTCGGCAATCGCCGCACTCGGTCATGGTGATGCGATCGATCCGGTTGCACCAGCCGGTGAAGGTCAGGGGAAATCGTTCGGCGATGCCTCCGGGATTGCAGCCCGAGGCATGCATGTTGACGCCGCCCTGCTTGCAGGCGGCTTCGAGCGCTTTGGCCGTCGAGGGGTTCTGGACGAAGGGGAACCAATAGGGGCAGGGTGTGACGACATGGATGCCCGCTTCGAGCAGGCGGCACATTTCACCGAGATGCCAGGGCAAGGGACAATAGATCACGCAATCGGGTTCCAGCGCCATGATCTCGTCGATATCCTGTGTTGCGGTAATCCCCGTCTTGTCCGCACCGATGATCTCTCCGGCGTCGAGCCCATCCTTGGCATCGCTGTACACCTTCACTCCGATCAGCTCGAGCTGAGGATGTCGAATGATTCCTTTCAGCGAGGCACTCCCTACCACGCCCGTCGCCCATTGGACGACCCTGTATTTCTTCGTCACGAGATGGCCCCTCCTTGCTTTCTGCGTGTCGATCCTCGCAGCATGTTCATCAGAATGCGAATCGACAGCGCGCTATTATCGCAGATCCCTACCGCAAAGGGCGCAAGGGTTTACGCCGAGCGGGCGCCAGACGCGGTACGTTCCAACCCGAACTCCGCTGCCGCGTGCGTTCTTCGCCTCTGGGCGGTGAGGGGTGAGTCGAGGGTGACGAGGGTGACGAGGGTGA
>PBFW01000043.1 GCA_002719955.1 Deltaproteobacteria bacterium
GGTGGTGCTGAGAGGGATCCCGTTGTGCGGGATTCCCAGCAGGATCACTCCAGCGGTGTTGGGGAGCAGGCTGCCGACCAGCAAACGGCTCCAATTGCCGTGTACTGGTGGATCCGCAAGCAGGCTCGGGGGTGTGCCACTCGCGATGCAGCCGGTGCCGACGGAGGTAGAACTTGCGAGACACCTTTGGATATGGAACACGTAGGCGGCGCCTGCATAAGAAGCACTGTTGTTGCGCTGATCGCCGTTGACGCCGGTGGCCTTGCTGGCCTCGGCATAGGCCCCGACCACCACCGTGTCGCCGGAGATCGAGACGGATTGACCGAAGGTGTCATCCGCATCGGTGTTGGACGCCTTCAGGTAGGCCAGCTGGGTCCAGGTACCAGCGCTGCGCACGAACACGTAGGCGGCTCCTGCACTAAGAGCACTGTTGTTGCTCTGGTCGCCGTTGACGCCCTTCGCGTTGCTGTCCTCGCTAAGGGCCCCGACCACCACCGTGTCGCCGGAGATCGAGACGGACCAACCGAAGTAGTCACCAATATCGGTGTTGGACGCCTTCAGGTAGGCCTGCTGGGTCCAGGTACCTGCGCTGCGCACGAACACGTAGGCGGCTCCTGAAACAGGAGCACTGTTGTTGCTCTGGTCACCGTTGACGCCCCTCGCGTTGCTGTCCTCGTCCCAGGCCCCGACCACCACCGTGACGCCGGAGATCGAGACGGACCAACCGAAGGTGTCAAACAAATCGGTGTTTGACGCCTTCAGGTAGGCCTGCTGGGCCCAGGTACCAGCGCTGCGCACGAACACGTAGGCGGCTCCTGCATCACGAGCACTGTTGTTGCTCTGGTCACCGTTGACGCCCTTGGCGTTGCTGTCCTCGCCATTGGCCCCGACCACCACCGTGTCGCCGGAGATCGAGACGGATTGACCGAACTCGTCATCCGCATCGGTGTTGGACGCCTTCAGGTAGGCCTGCTGGCTCCAGGTACCGGCGCTGCGCACGAACACGTAGGCGGCTCCTGAAAAAGAAGCACTGTTGTTCCTCTGGTCGCCGTTGACGCCCGTCGCGTTGCTGTCCTCGCCAGGGGCCCCGACCACCACCGTGTCGCCGGAGATCGAGACGGAATAACCGAACTTGTCACCCGCATCGGTGTTGGAAGCCTTCAGGTAGGCCTGCTGTACGATCGGGTCGATGGTCAGCGGATAGCGAGCGCTGGCTTCTTCGACCAACAGCCGCAGCAGGTCGCCGCGTCGCTCAAAGCGCGCCGGCACATCCTTGCCATCCGCGTCGAACACCGTCAGGCCGGTATAGGTCAGAGCGGTGCCGCCGTTTGAATCCACGAAGCGCACGCCGCGCTGGTCCCCGGTGATCTGCGGAGACAGTCCACCGCGCACCGCCAGGGTGAAGGCCAGCGGACTTGCGGTGTCATTCGCCTCGCGGGCAGGACGCTGGTGCACGGTGTAGCCATGCTCGAGACCACGGGTGTCGTTGAGGAACCACTCCTCGAGCAGCGCATCCCAGCGGTGGCTCATGCGGCCGCCGTTTGCTTGTGCCTCAGACGGCGTGCCGACTTCTTGTTCCTCACCGGCAAAGCCGTAGCTCTGCAGCTCGAGTCCCCAGGTCCAGTCGCCGGAGTCTGGCTTGACTGCAAAGCCGCCGTCTTCAAAGCGGGTCAGCCAACCTTGTCCGGGGTTGCGGGCCTGGTAGACACCGTCGACCTTGGTGACCTTGTGTCGACCGGCTTCATAGGCAGCACGGATGCCGGTCCATTGGCCGTCGGTCAGGCCTTCGGGAGTCGACTGGGTGGAGGTCCTGGCAGCGTCCGCCTTGGGGGCCAGATGCTGCTGGTCCGGCGAGGTCCCTGGGTTGCCCCCTTGCTCCACCAGGTCGAGAACCCAGCCGCGATCTTCAAGAAACACCGTCATCGGTCCACTGCGGTGCACGAAGCGCGCCCGGTGGTTCCACTGGCCCAGGTTCGGCACGAAGGGTGACGCGATGCCATCCAACAGGCTCTGCGCAGCGGCGGGATCCGTGGCTTGCCTGGTGTCCGTCACGGCTCCTGCCGAAGAACCCGGGTTCGGCATACCAACCATGGCAAGGACGAGAAGCAGGACGAGAGCGCAGAGGTATCGCATGGATCATTCTAGCAAGACTGCGGCATCGAAAATCGATCAGGACGTTCCGACCGACTTCCTCGGCTGCCGATTGTGTTCCAAAGAGCCCTAGGCCGTGGCCACCCGGCGGTTTCGTCCTGAATCGGCGATGTTGCCGGGGAATTGTGACCGCTGCCTGTCCTTGAATCCGGCTTGGGCGGTCCCGTGGGATCAGCGAGCCGGCGGGGAGTTCTTGGGTTTGATCTGCGTCCAGCTCGGCGTCTGCGCCGGGCACGTCGTGGCAACGGCCAGGCATCCCAGGATCACGCTCAGCGAGCGCATGGTGCTATTCTCCTTCGCGGGGCTACGATCGAGCGCCCACGATGCTACCTGCATCAGCGTGCACGCTGCTGATAACGAGGCAATTCCGTGCCGGATCGCGCATCAGCGACGGGCCGTGACAGGCGGCGATGTCAGGTTCTTGGTGGGCGAAACGCCGAAATTGCAGCTTGGAACGTCTATCCTCTGACGACCATGAGGTTTGCTCCGAAAGCTGTTGTGCATCTGGCCCGGACTGTTCACCAATGAGTGGTTCGCGTGAACGTCATGGTGATCGATCCAGCTTGAGGAGAACGATCGCGTGGCTCCCGGTTTCCGAACTCTCTCCGTCTCCGCCGCGATCTCTTACATTCACGTTAGAGTCGCGTGCCCTGACCACGAGCAACTTGCACGTGAGAGTCCGCGACTGGAAATCTTGCTTCTTGTCGGGAGTTGCAAACCCAACGGACAACGCCGCACGCGGCGTTTCTCAATTTTTAGCAAACGTAAGGGAACATCGATAAAGGCCGTTCTCTTTCCGTCCGCCGAACCATCGCGAGCACACGATGCCAACCCAGCCAGATACCATTGCCGCGCCCGAAACGACTGTCGGGCAATTTCCACGCAGACGTGTCGACGACTACATCGTCGAGATCGTCAGTGACTCCGGCGAGGGTGCGCAGAAGGCGGGCCAGGCCTTCGGCGCCGTCTGCGCGAAGATGGGCAACGGCGTTTGGACGGTGGAGATCATCCCCGCCGAGATCCAACCGCCCGCAAGGTCGATCGGCAGCGCCAGCGGCAACCGCATCCGGATCAGCAGTCGGTCCGTGACCAACATGGGCGACAGGGCGGACCTCGTCGTCGCCTTCAACGAGCAGGTCCTCTACGCGCGCATCCTGCAGGACGCGTGTCGTGAGGGCACCGTGATCCTGTTGGAGAGCAAGTGGGCCGAAGACAGCTCGGAGGTCGTGCGCGACGAGTACGCCAGGGCCTTGGCTGACCTGGCCGAGCGCGGCTACAAAGTCGTAGAGATCCCGATGGAGCGGGAGTGCCTGAAGTTCACGGAGAACCCGAGGCGCGGCAAGAACATGTTCGTTCTCGGCATGCTCTGCCACGTGTGCGGTCGCGATCTCGACAAGGCGATCGAAGAGGTCACGACGATCTTCAAGCGAAAGGGAGAGAAGGTCGTCTCGAGCAATGTCGCGCTTCTACGAGCAGGGTTCGAGTATGCGCAGGAGAACCTCGGCGAGTTGTTGATCGAGATCCCGAGCACGGGCAACGATAAACCGCTCGTGGTCATGAACGGCAACCAGGCGGTCGGCCTCGGGATCATGGCGTCGGGGATGGAGATGGTCGCGATGTATCCGATCACTCCTGCCACCTCGGCGTCCCATTACCTCGCCGACGCGTTCGCGAAGACCGGCGGTTTCGTGCACCAGGCCGAGGACGAGATCGCGGCGGTCGGGTTTGCCTGCGGCGCGTCGTATGCCGGCAACACCGCCTGCACGATCACTTCTGGTCCGGGTCTCGCGTTGAAGACCGAGTTCCTCGGGCTGGCGGTGATGGCCGAGCTCCCGCTGGTCGTCGTCGTCGTGCAACGCGGCGGACCATCGACGGGCCTTCCCACGAAGGTCGAGCAAGGTGACCTACTCTCCGTTCTCTTCGGAACGCCGGGCGACGCCCCGAAGATCGTGCTGGCGCCGTCCACCATCGAGGAGTGCTTCCACTTCGTTGTCACGGCACGCAAGCTCGCCGAGGATTTCCGCACGCCGGTCGTCCTGTTGACCGATGCGAACCTCGCGACCGGCGTCCAACCGTTCCCGCGTCCGGAGGTCACCAGCGAGTGGATGGCCAACCCACTGGACCAATCGCCGTGGGACGAGAGCATCCCGCCGTACTCCTGGAATCCTGATTCGGGTATCTCCCCGCGACCGATCCCCGGGCAGGTCGGTGGCGAATACGTGCTCACCGGACTGAACCACTCGGAGGAGAGCAAGGTCGCGTACGACTCGGAGTCGAATCAGAAGGGCTGTGAGATGCGCAGTCGCAAGCTCGCCGCGCTGCAGAAGACTCTGCGCCCTCCGGCCGTCTACGGCGACGCGGACGGCGGCGAGCTCCTCGTCATCGGTTGGGGTTCGACGCGTGGTTCGATCGAAGAAGCGATCGACCAGGCAAGGGCGGACGGCCTCTCGGTTTCGTCACTGCACCTGCGCTTCCTGTCCCCACTCGAGCCTGGACTCGAGGAGATCCTCGGTCGGTTCTCGAAGCTCCTGACGATCGAGATCAACTACAGCGATCCAGTCGATGCGCCATTGATCGATGTGGAGACGCGACGCCACGCGCAACTGGCGCGGCTCCTGCGCTCGCACCTGCTGAAGGACATCGATTGTTGGTCCAACGTGCACGGGCAGCCGCTCAGCCCGACGTTGGTGCGCGAGGAAATCCGGCGCCGCCTCGGCGCGAAGGAGGGTAACTGATGTTCGGTCTCGACTCTGACTGGTCTCTCGATCTTCCGCCGCGCTACCACACCCTCGACGACTACGAGGGTGGCGTCGTCAAGTGGTGTCCGGGTTGTGGGGATTTCGCGGTTCTGACTGCCGTGCAGCGCGTCTGCCGTGATTCACAACTCGCTCCCGAGAAGACCGTGTTCGTCTCCGGCATCGGATGCTCGAGTCGCTTCCCGCACTACATGAGCACGTACGGCTTTCACGGTCTGCACGGTCGTGCGCTGCCCGTCGCGTGTGGCGTGAAGTCGCGACGGCCCGACCTCGACGTCTGGGTTGCGACCGGCGACGGCGACTGCTGCTCGATCGGTGCGGGCCACTGGATCCACGCGATCCGCTACAACATGAACCTCGTCGTGTTGCTGTTCGACAACAGCATCTACGGGCTGACCAAGAAGCAGACGTCACCGACGACGCCGATGGGCGTGCCTACGAACACGCATCCGGAAGGTGGCATACTCCCGCCTCTCAATCCGCTGCAGGCGACACTCGGGTTCACGAACGCGTCGTTCGTCGCGCAGACCGTCGACTGGAATCCCGCCCACCTGTTGGCGACGATCAAGGTCGCTCATGCGCACAAGGGGCTGAGTTTCGTGCGGATCATCCAACGGTGCCCGGCCTTCGTTCCGCTGATGTTCGAAGAGCAGAAGCAAAACCCGGAGCATGTGCTCTACCTCGATCATCCGAACGGCGTCCAGGTAGACCCGGCGGTAGCCAAGCTCTTCCCGAACCAGATGTCCCACGACCCGTCGAACATGGACGAGGCGAGGGAGATCGCGTCGATTCCGGACAAGATCCCGATCGGCATCCTCTATCAGAACGAGTCGCTGGTGTGCTACGAGGACTACACCACGAAGGGAGTCGGTCTTTCTGCTGCGTCGAAGGTCGAGGCGCTCGAGAACGAGCTCGATCGCTTCGCAGTCTGATCCACGCCCCACATCCGAATCCTGCTGCGATGACACATCCATCAGCTCCATCAACGGACAAAGAAGGTCGTTTGGTTCCGCGTGTATTCGGGGGAGGCGTCAACGGGAATCCGTCGATGCCCGCGCATGGCGCCGGGGAAGAGACGCCGGATCTCGCGTCGCTGCGCCGGTTCCACTTCACTGGATCCGCGGAGGGTATCCTCGCGATCGACCCCGGCTCGATCCTGCCGGCTCTGTTGTTTCCGTTCCGGGATCCCTCACGCGTGCGCAGCGACTTCCCGCTGTGCGTACCGGGCACAACAGATCGAGATAGGCCACCGTGCCAGCCGCTGTCGGCGTTCGTCGCCGACTGTCTCGCCGTGCAGTCGCCCGGTCAGGTGCTGCAGGACAACCTCACGCGACTGGAGGTTCATGCACGGCGATTGTTCGGTGCAGAGACCTCCACGCGAAGCGCGCGAGGAGTTCTCGCCGACGCGGCCCAGGCGCTGATCGAGGAACTCGCCTTGCAAGGCGACTCGGCGACACGGCTCAGTGCGGATCTCGACGCTCTGATCGGAAGTATCCCGAGCGGCGCCGAGATCCTGCCGGCATCGGAACAGGTGCCGCTGTACCTCGTCCTCGCCGCTGCCCGGCAGCGACTCCAGTCGCGGCGCGCCGAGTTCGTGCAACAGTTGCGGACGCTCTGCGAGGAGTTGAGCGCGGTACTGGAGGTCGAGCACGCCAAGGACGACGAGGTGCACGGCGCCGCGCACGTCGGCCAGTCCGTAGGCACGGTTGGCGTGGACCTGATCGATGCCAACCGCCTTGCCGACATCGTCGGTGGTCACCGTGGCACCCGCGTGATGGCGCCGGAACACCGTCAGCGAATCGAGGACGCGTTGCAAACCGTGCGTCGCTATCTCGACGCGGAGGCAGCGCCCACGGCATTCGTCGTCGGCCGGAACCTCGGTGACCTCGGGCAGGTCTCGGACGTCGAACTCTCGGAATCTGCGGATCCGACTTCCGCAGCGGCGTCGCGTTTCGATGTGCTGGCCGCCGAATGGACCGAACTGTTCCGCGAGGTGCGCCGCGCGAAACTCGCCCTCAACCCGGAGTACGATCCGGAGCGTCACGATGCCTGGGCAGCGTCGTTCGGCTGGGAATCGTTCACCGAAGACGAGCTCCACACGATGCCGTGCGTGATCGCCGTGGACGAGGCAACGCATTTCGTCGGGGATCACCTCGCTGACCTGTCGCGCCTGCTGCTCTCCGGTCGACCCATCCATGTCTTGCTGTCGCAGGATCCGGCGAGCGATTCCGTCGCGCCATCCGAGAGCGGCACCGCGTACCGATTGGAACTGGCGTACCTCGCGATGGCGCACCGTGAGGCGTTCGTGCAACAGTCCACGGCTGCGCGGCCCGACCACTTGATGACGGGTTTCCACCGGGCCATCTCGGGAACCCGCACTGCGCTGACGATGATCGACCGTTCCCCCGAGAGTTCCATCGGAACGTGGCTGACCTCGCGCGCGGCGGTCGAGGCGCGGGCGCATCCGCTCTTTCGGTACGACCCGGGACGCGGTGGCTCCTGGGCACGGCGGCTCGATTTCACGGGCAACCCCGCGCCGACTGACGATTGGTCGGTTCAGTCCATTCAGTGTGATGGCGACGGTGCGCCGGCGGACGGTCTGCCCCTGTCGTTCACCTTCGCTGACTTCGCACTCTTCGCCGATGGCTTCGCCGGGCAGTTCACTCGGCTCGCTAGCGGCCTTCGAAGCGACGAACTGATCGAGCTCGCGGAGTACCTCGCACTTCCGGAAGAAGACACCGGACGAAAGCTGCCGTACGTGTGGGGTGCCGACGAGACCGGTGAGCTGTGCCGATTGATGCCCACGTTCCGGGTCGTCCGCATGGCTCGCGAACGTCGAGGGTTCTGGCGCACGCTGCAGGATCTCGCCGGCGTGCGCAGCGAGACGGTCGATCGCGCCGTCGCCGTGGCCGCGGCGGACGCGGAGGCACGATTCCAGGAGGAGAAGGAGGAATTGATCGCCAGCCACGATCGCGAACTCGCCGACGTTCGCGATCTCGCCGCGACGGACGCGATGCAAGGCCTTGCGCAGATGCTCCTCGATACCGACATCGGATCGCTCGCGGACATTCCGCTGCAAGCTCCGGCCGACGCCCCGAGCCGGACTCCTGTCCCGTCGGAGCCTCAGGAGGTCGTGGAGGTTTCTGAAGCGGACGCACAAGCGGAGCCCACAGCGGAACCAGCCGAGGAGGAGACCGAGGAGCCATGGGTCGAGACCGTGCTGTGCACGAGCTGCAACGACTGCACGGCGATCAACGACCGGATGTTCGTGTACGACGACAACAAGCAGGTCTACCTCGCGGATCCGACGGCGGGCACGTTCCGGCAGCTCGTCGAAGCCGCCGAGAAGTGTCCCGCGAAGTGCATCCACCCCGGATCGCCTCTCGACAGGAGCGAGCCAGGGCTCGACGAACTGATTCCGCGCGCGGAGCCGTTCAACTGATGCAGAACATCCTCGCCGCCGCCGGGATCATGCTCGGGCTCTCGCTGACGTTTGCCCTCGTCCTGGTGCTGGCATACCGGTTCCTGAAAGTCGAGGAGGATCCGCGCACCGAGGAAGTGGAAGCGATGTTGCCCGGCACCAACTGCGGCGCGTGTGGTGTTCCCGGTTGCAAGGCGTTCGCCGAGTCTCTCGTCGGCGGCGATAACCAACCGAGCGGATGCACCGTGTCGAGTTCGGAGAGCATCGAGCACATCGCGGAGTTCCTCGGCGTTGAAGCAGGCGAGTCGGTCAAACTCGTCGCCCGACTGCACTGCGCCGGGGGCCGCGCGCAGGCGTTGCAGGTCGCCGAATACGATGGCTTTGACTCGTGCCGCGCCGCGACGCTCGTCGGCGGTGGAGGGAAGGGGTGCGCTTGGGGATGTCTCGGTCTCGCCGACTGCGAGGTCGTCTGCGAATTCGACGCGATCCAGATGAACGACAACGGGCTGCCGGTCGTCGAGGTCGCGAAGTGCACCGCGTGCAACGACTGCGTCGAGGTGTGTCCGAAAGACCTGTTCGAACTCCAGCCGGTCGACCAGCCACTGCTCGTGCAGTGCAAGGTCCCCCTCGCCGGTGACGCTGCGACAGCAATGTGCGCGGTGGCCTGCGATGCGTGCGGCCGCTGCGCCCAGGACGCGGAGCCGGACGTGATCACGATGCAGGGCAACCTCCCCGCCATCGACCTGACGAGGGGAGCGCCGACACCAGAGGCGACGTTCCGCTGCCCGACACAGGCGATCCAGTGGGTGCCCGGCGGGCAGTTCACTGCGGAGCCTTCCGTGGTCCACGAAGCACACGGAGGCCACCATGGTTGAGTTCCCCAAGCTCTGGCGCGGACTCAAGCGCTTGATCCTTACTGGTGGTGCCGAGGTCACGGTGCCGGTGGGGGAGCGTGCGATAGTCAGTGGTCGTGCCGCGGTCGAGATCGTCGGCCGACTCATCGGCGCGCGCGGTGCCGGCGGGCGCGGGCGACTCGCCACGGCGACGGGTCTGGCGACGAGCGGCGTGCGCGCGACGACGTGGCTGACGGATCTCGATCCGATGCTGACGCACGCGGTGGCGCAACGGCTGCCCCTCGTCGCGCACGTCTACCTCGGCAGTGAGCGCGAACACGCTGCCTACGAGGCGGCGGTGCAGGCCGGCTGGACCGCGTTCCATCCGCACAACGTCCAGGAAGCGATCGATTTGACGCTGGCCGCCCATTCCTTCGCGGAGCACGCGCTGCATCCCGCGCTCGTCGCTCTCGATGGTCCGGAGATCGCCGACGCCGTGCAGAACGCACGGCTGCCGGACGCCGAGTTGTGCCGGCGGGTTCTCGGTTCGGCCGACGACTTGATCGCTGCCCCGACGCGGGCACAGGAACTCATCTTCGGCGAGGAGCGTCGTCGTCTGCCGCGCTTCTACGATCTCGATCGGCCGTCGCTGCACGGCGCGCGGGCCGCCGCTGTCGCGATTGCTTCGGGCAAGGTGTTCTTCGAGCAGCACGTTCCAGATCAGCTGCGCGCCGCACTGCGATGCGTCGCCGAGCACACGGAACGTGAACTCACACACGTACACGCGACATCGACGGATGGTTCGCAGGGCGTGATCGTTGCACGCGGTGCAGTGGTCGAGTTGGCGGAGGCCGTCGCGAACGAATTGCGAGTGACCGAGAAGCTCGACTACCGCGTCGTGGGGATCCGCTGTCCGGCCGCGACGGACGCCGCCGAACTCGCGACGCTTCTCGATCCGGGAGGACCCGCGATCATCCTGCAACCGGACGCGGCGTGGACGGCGTCCGGGACTTCCCTGACTTCGTTGCTTCCCCCCGGCGTGGCTGCCTGCACCGCCTATCACGGAGTCCACCAGAACGCACTGCGCGCCGCCGACCTCATGGAGTGTTGCCGCCAGGTGCACCACGGTCGACGGGGCGACGTGCGGCTGGGTTTGACCTTCCTTCCGGATGCGAGTGACTTTCCGAAGCGCGAAGCGTTGCTCCAGAGTCTGCGTCGCGACTATCCGGAGATCGAGGAACTCGGTCTGCGCGCCGACGCGTCCGTGGATCTACGCGGTAAGGGCGCGACGACGATCGCTGTCAATCGAACCGCCTCCGTTGGCGGCGAAGACCTGGCACCCGGCATCGCCGGAGTGCTCGGCGGCGCTCTCGATCTGGACGTCCGCAGTCGCATGGATCCGTCGCGGGGCTACGGCGTCACGAACCTCGATCTCGTCACGCTCGGGGCCGAGGGCCTTCGGGATCCCGGGCCGGATCTTCCTGTCGATGTGCTCGTACTCCTCTACGGTTCGCTGCACCCCGCCGCAAACCTCGTCGAAGGTGCTGCCGTTCTCGTTCCTCTCACCGAGAGCGACACGATCGACGACCTTCCAGATCCGACATTGCGGAAACTGCGCGCGTGCAACGCGAAGCTGTTCGCGATTCGCACGGAATCGCACACGGTCCCGCACGAGTCGCCCGTGTCGGAAGGCGTGTTGGGTGCGGTCTGCGGCGTGCTTCGCGATCTCGGCCGCGACCTGAAGTCGCGCCGGGCTTCGAACATCCGCGAGATGATGCTCGCCAGCTTGTCAGACGAAGAGCGCAGCGAGCGCGTCGCGGATTTTGAGCGCGGTTCCGAGACGGTGCAGTCCATCGATTGGAGCGGAGTGCGCCATCCGACGAACGACACGACGGCGAATGACGAAGCCGAAGACATCGCGGTACCGCTCTCGGTGCGCCATCTGCGCAGCAGTTCGGGTGAACTCGACAGCGTGCCGCGCTTCTGGGACCAGGTGGGAATCCTCTACCGTCACGGCCTGGAGAGCGAGATCTCGCCGGATCCGTTCCAGGCGACCGGGACCTTGCCGCCCTTGACCGCGACGCTTCACGACTTGAGCACGCGTCGTCGCACGATCCGCGTGTTCGAACCAGAGTCGTGCACGGGGTGCGGCGACTGTTGGACGGTGTGTCCCGATTCCGCGCTCGGTCCGGCGGCGTTCACCTTCGAGGGGATCGTGTCGACGGGGATGGCCGTGGCGAAGGACGCCGGCGTGAACGCCGACAGCCTCCGGCCGATGGTCGGCAAGATCGCGGCGCGCGCGAAGAAACTTGTCGCCGAGAGTGGATCGACCACCACCGTCGGACCGATCCTCACCGCGGCGTTCGAATACGTGCTCGACAAGGCGAGTCATCCCGAAGATCGCCGCGCTAATCTCGTCGCGGCGTTCGACGCGGTGCACGCCCAGGTTCTCGAGCTGTCCATGGCGAAGGCGGCACCGTTCTTCGAGAACGGCGAACTCCTTACCGTGGCGGTGCACGTCGAGGCGTGCAAGGCGTGCGGCGCCTGCACCGAAGTGTGCGAGACCGGCGCGATC
The DNA here is from genome assembly GCA_002719955.1 of Deltaproteobacteria bacterium. Lineage (GTDB taxonomy): Bacteria > Myxococcota_A > UBA9160 > UBA9160 > UBA4427 > UBA4427. The sequence goes on from PBFW01000043.1 coordinate 11,737, forward strand.
GTCGGCATGCCGCAGACGTCCGAGCGCCTCGACAGCGCGCGGCGCAACTGGCGACTGTTCGAACGACTGCCCGACGCGTCGGACGAGATGCTCGCGCGGGTCGCCGTGGACGAGCGGGTCGGCCCCGCCGCGTCGCTGCTGCTCGACCAGCGTTGCATGTTCTCGCTGTCCGGCGGCGATGCTGCCGAACCTGGCTCCGGCGAGAAGGTCGCCGCGCATCTCGCACTCGCGGCCGCGGAACACCACTCGCGGCCTCGACTACAGCGCCATCTTCAGGACGTCGTCGAGCTTGAGCGCCAGTTCGCCGACAGGATCCGCGAGCTGATGGCGGGCTCGCTTCCTTCCGAGGATCTCTCTGGAATCTCGGCGGCGCTCGACGACCTCGGAGGCCGCCACGTCGACATGGCCTCCCTGACCGCGAAGCTCGAGTCGGGCGGTGCGCGACTGCCCGTCGATGCGGCGCTACTCCGCACGCTCGTTCGCACCGCGAAGGACCTCGGCGACTTGCGCAACCGTCTGTCGGTTGGACACAGCGGACTCGGTCGCGCGCGCGTTGGCCTGCTCGTCGCTCCGGGCAACGTCTCGACGTGGGCCGCTGCCTTTCCGTACAACCCGTTTCCGGTGCCGGTCGTCCTCGACCGCGCGGGAGCGACGGCGGAGCTCGCGGAAGGACTATGCCGCGGACAGATGGAGACGGTCCTCGATGATGTCCGCCTCCTGCGTCGCGCCCGGCTCGAGCTCGCGAATCCAATTGAAGCCCAGCGCGGCGCGAACAACCTCGTCAACATCGGTTGGCGTGACCTCACGGCCGAAGAACGCGCGACGTGTCCGCCGTTGTTGCTCGTCGGTGGCGAGGACAGCCTCGGCCACCGCGGTTTGTCGGAGCTGGCCCAGGTGTTGTCCGGCACTCTGCCGATCAAGCTGCTCGTGCTCGCCGGGCTCGACCTCGGTCTGCAGGACCAGAGTGGTCTCGGGCGCGACGGCGAAGCACCGGACCTCCCGCACGGCGACACGGGCTTGATGGCGATGGCGCACCGTGATGCGTTCGTCGTGCAGTCCTCGATCGGTGACGTCGATCACCTGGTGAAGGGTTTCCTCGGCGCATTCGAGCACGACGGCCCCGCACTCGTCCACGTGCACGCGCCGAGTCCGCAGCGCCACGGGTTCGCCACGCACCTGACGCGTGAGCAGGGTCGACGTGCGCTCGCTGCCGGTGTGCTCCCCAGGTTTACGTACGATCCCGCGGCGGTCGGACTCTTCGGATTGCGGCTGAACTTGCAGGACGCGCCGGACGCGGAACGAACCTTCGCGGAGTTCGCCGCGAGCGAGGGGCGATTCGCGCGGCAATTCGGGATCCTCGACGACGCGGCGCCGGACCCGACCGAGCTCTCGGAGTACCTTGCGATCGAGCCCGGCCGTCGGTCCGACAAGACGCCCTTCGTCGTCGTGGGAGAGCAGCGTCTCCGCGTTTCCGACGAGATGGTCGCTGCGTGCGAGGACCGGCGCCACTCGATGCAGGTGTTACAGGAGCTGGCCGGGATCGTCACGCCGTTCACGAAGAGGGTGGAAGACGAGGTCGCGGCGCGGACCGCGTCCGACCACGAGCAGGCACTCGAATCCCTGCGCACGGAGTACGAGAGCAAGTTCGCCGCGCTGCGCGGGGAGCTGCAGCAGGAGTTCACGGTGCGCCTCCGCGATCGACTGGTGGAGCTCGCGGAACGGCACCGGCAGCGCACGGGAGCCACGAGTTGAAGGGCGCGTTGGACCTCCCGACGTTCCCCAACGGTGTTCACCCCGGGGAGAACAAGGAGCGCACGGAGCGCCTGCCGCTCGAGCGCATGCCGTTCGTGTCCCGGTACTCGATCCCGGTCGGCCAGCACATCGGTGCCCCAGCGAAACCGGTCGTCGAGAAGGGACAGCACCTTCGTCGCGGCGACGTGATCGCGGAACCCGGCGGGTTCGTGTCGATCGCCTACCACAGCCCGGTGACGGGGACGGTCGAGGAAATCGGCCAGCGTCGCGGCCCGAATGGTCAATTTGCTCTCACGATCGACATCACGGCCGATCCGTACTCGGCCCAGCGCTTCGTCGCGGGTTCCGCGATGGATGTCGACTCGATGACGCAGCAGGAGTTCGTTGCGCGGGTTCAGCAATCCGGAATGGTCGGCCTCGGCGGCGCGGCGTTTCCGTCGCACGTCAAGTACGCGGTGCCGGAGGACAAGCCGGTCGAACACTTCGTACTCAACGGCTGCGAATGCGAGCCGTATCTCACCTGCGACCACCGGGTGATGGTCGAGCACGCCGACGCCGTGGTCCGTGGCACCGCGATCGTCGCCGAAAAGATCGGCGCGAAGGCCACCCACATCGGTGTCGAAGCGAACAAGATGGACGCGGTGGATGCACTGCGAAGCGCGGCTGCGGGGGGGGCGATCGGCGTGCAGGCGCTGACGGTCAAGTACCCGCAGGGCGCCGAGAAGATGCTGATCAAGGCGATGTTCGGACTCGAGGTCCCCGCCGGGAAGCTGCCGCTCGACATCGGGATGATCGTGAACAACACGGGAACGATGGCTTCGATCGCCGACTACTTCGACCGGGGACTGCCGCTGATCGAGCGCGTCGTCACGGTGTCCGGTCCGGCGATTAGACGACCGGCGAACCTCATCACGCCGATCGGCACGCCGATCCGCGCCGTGCTCGAACACTGCGGTGGACTGCACGAGGACACACGCGAGGTCGTGATGGGGGGGCCAATGATGGGAGTCACCATCGCGGACATCGACGCGCCCGTTCTCAAGGGTACGTCCGGCATCCTGGCGTTCACCGAGAACGAGACGGCCTGGCCGAAGGAGTACACGTGCATCCGTTGCGCGCGTTGTCTGGAAGCCTGTTCGCTGTTCTTGAACCCGTCCCGCCTCGGCAAGCTGTCCCGGGCGGCGCGGCACGGCGAAGCGCTCGACTATCACGTGATGGACTGCATGGAATGTGGTGCGTGTAGCTACGCCTGCCCATCGGCCATCCCGCTGGTCCACCTGATCCGGATTTCGAAGCAGGCCAATCGAGAACAGGCGGCGCGGGGGAAGGGCGCGTGAGCCTGCGCGACCGGAGACTGCTGCTGCACACGTCGCCGCACCTGCCCCCGCAGTTGACGACGCCGAAGCTCATGCTGGAGGTATTCCTCGCGGTCGCACCGGTTGTCGTCGCCTCGGCGTGGTTTTTTGGCATCGGCGCGCTGCTCGTGATCGGCGCGGCGACGCTCGGCGCCGTTGGAACGGAGTGGTATTTCACGAGGCCGCGCGGTTCGACGCTGGGCGACTGGTCCGCTGTGCTAACGGGTGTCCTTATCGGTCTCACCCTGCCGTCGGGGCTGCCGCTGTGGATGGCGTTCGTCGGCGGTGTCGTGGCGATCGGTCTCGGCAAGATCGTCTGGGGAGGCATGGGGCACAACCTCTTCAACCCCGCGCTCGTCGGCCGCGCGTTCCTCCAAGCAGCGTTTCCGATCCAGTTGACGACCTGGGCTCCACCCGGCGAATCGTTCTTCTCCATCCGCTCCGAACTGCTGGCGCTCCCACTCATGCACGCGCCGGTGGACGGCGTCACTGCCGCGACGCCGCTCGCGATGATGAAGTTCGAGAACGCGACACCGGAAGTGATGGACATGTTCCTTGGATCGACAGCGGGCTCTCTTGGAGAAACCAGTGCGCTGCTCCTGATCCTCTGCGGATCGTGGATGGCCTTCCGGCGGCTCTACGACTGGCGCATCCCCGTCGCGATCTTCGTGTCGACGTTCTTGTTCTCGGGCCTGTTCTATCTGATTGCGCCGGCGGACTACCCGGCGCCATGGTTGATGTTGTTGTCGGGCGGCCTGTTGTTCGGCGCGTTCTTCATGGCGACCGACCCGGTGGGTTCACCGCTCGCTCCGAAAGGCGCGTGGGTCTTCGGCATCGGCATCGGCGTGCTCGTCGTGCTGATCCGACTCTGGGGCGGGCTGCCGGAAGGAATGATGTACGCGATCCTCCTGATGAACGCGGCCGCCCCGCTGATCGAGCGGAGTCTGCAGCCGCGGGTCTTCGGAAGGAGCACGAAGGCATGAGCAGCATCGCGGCAGAACCCGAGGCGAAGCCCGCGGCAGTGGCGCCGCGCATGGTGCTCGCACTCGGTCTCGCCGGACTGCTCGCCGGGCTGTTCATCGTCGTCGTCTACGAAGCGACGCTTCCGATGATCGAAGCCAATCGCGCCGCGGCTTTGCGCGAAGCGGTGTTCCGCGTGGTTCCCGGGTCCAAGGCGATGCAGCGACTCGTCGTGAAGGGTGGCACGCTCGCGGTCGCAGGAGACAAGGAGAGTGGCGCGTCGATCTACGCGGCGTACGACGACACTGGCAAGTTCGTCGGCTACGCGGTCCCGGGGCAGGGCTCCGGCTTCCAGGACACGATCCGACTCATCTACGGATTCGACCCCGCCAGCAAGCGCGTGGTCGGCATGGACGTGCTCGAGAGCAAGGAGACGCCGGGGCTCGGCGACAAGATCTACAAGGACGAGGCGTTCGTGGCGGGGTTCAGCAAGCTCGCGATCGAGCCGGAGATCGTCGTCGTCAAGAACGGCACGAAGAGCAAGGACAACGAAGTCGACGGCATCACTGGTGCGACGATCTCATCGAAGGCCGTCGTCAAGATCATCAACGCCGGGAACGACACGTGGCAGAAGCGGCTACCGGCTCCCGGCGGGGAACCGGCGCTGCAACCAAAGAAGGAGCCAGCGAAGTGACGACACCCGACGACGGCAAGAAGGCCTACGAGGAATTCGCCAAGGGGATCTGGCGGGACAACCCGGTCTTCGTGGCGGTCCTCGGCATGTGCCCCATGCTCGCCGTGACCAACACCGCGATGAACGCGTTGGCCATGGCCGGAGCGACACTGTTCGTGCTCGTCGGGTCGAGCGTGTTGGTGTCCCTGCTGCGGAAGTTCATCCCGAAACAGGTTCGCATCACGACCTACATCATCATCATCGCGACGTTCGTCACCGTGGCCGACCTCGTCCTGATGGCGTTGACGCCGGCGGTGCACAAGGAGCTCGGTGCGTTCATCGCCCTGATCGTCGTGAACTGCCTGATCCTCGGACGACAGGAGGCGTTCGCGTCGCGCAACACCGTGCGCCTCGCGTTTGCCGACGCGATGGGCATGTCGCTCGGCTTCGGCTTCGCGCTCTTTTGTCTGGGCGCGGCGCGTGAAGTGCTCGGCTTCGGCTCGCTCTTCGAGGTGCCGCTGTTCGGCCCGAACTTCGAGCCCTGGGTCGTGATGATCCTTCCACCCGGCGGGTTCCTGATGCTCGGCATGATCCTGCTGATCTTCAACGCCCTCGGCCAGCGTCAACGTCGGCTGCGAGAGCAGGCGGCGAGCGGTGAGGAGGCGGCGACCTGATGGACTTCCAGTTGCTGCTGTGGATCTTCATCAGCGCGATGTTGGTGAACAACTTCACGCTGTCGTACTTCCTCGGGCTGTGCCCGTTCTTCGGCGTGTCGGGAAAGCTCGTCACCGCGTTCCGGCTCGGGTTGGCGAACATCTTCGTGCTGACCGTGACGTCGATCTGCGCGTGGGCGCTCTACAGCTACGTGCTGCCGTACGCGCCGTATCTCAAGGTGATCAGCCTCATCGTCGTTGTTGCGAGCACCGTGCAGTTCGTCGAGATGGCGATCCGCAAACTCAGCCCGCCGCTGTTCCAGGCTCTCGGAATCTTCCTGCCCTTGATCACCACGAACTGCGCGATCCTCGGGTTGGCGTTGTTCCAGATCACGCGCGAGTACAATCTACTGCAGGGTCTCGTCTACGCGTGGGGAGCCGGCGCTGGTTTGACGCTCGCGCTCGTATTGATGGCGGGGCTGCGCGAAGAAACGGAGTTGTCCGACGTGCCGGCGGTCGTGAAGGGCACGGCCATGAACCTGATCATCGCCGGCATCCTGTCACTCGCCTTCATGGGCTTCGCGGGTCTCTTCAGCGCGGGATGAATCCGATGATGCAACACGCGATTGTCGTGCTAGGTGTTGGTGTGTTGTGCGCCGCATGGACCGCGTTGCAGCTCTGGATCCGACGCCGCGATCCCGATCTGAAGAACATCTTCGAGCGCGGCTGTGGCGGTTCCGGCGACTGCGGTGAGGAGGAGTGCGGCGGCAGCAAGTGCCGGTCTCGCGGCTGACTACTTCTTCGCCTGCACGCCAGCGTTTCTCTGCAGGAGTTCCCAGATCCTCAGGTTCTCTTCCTCCTGCGACAAGAGCAGGTCGGACGGCTTGCCTTCCGAATCGAACTGGGAGCGGAAGCGCCCCTCGTACTTCGCGAAGTCGTGGACGAAGTCGCCTTCGATCTTCGCCACGCCGCGCCGGCTCTCCGGGTTGCCCTCGATGCTCCAGGCGCCTTCGTCGGGGTCGTAGTTCCACAGCGGCCAGTAGCGGGTCGTCGTGGCGCGACGGGCCTGGTGGGGGACGAGGTCGACGGCGAACTTCTGCGCCGTCATGCATGGCACATAGCACAGGAGCAGCGACGGGCCCTGGAACTTCGCGGCTCGGTGAAACGTGCTCTGCAGGTGGTTCGGGTAGGCGAGACTGACTTGACCGACGTACGCGTTGTGTCCGTACGCCACCGAGATGCCGAGCGGGAAGCGCTGCTCGCTCTTGCCGCCGGGTGCGAACGGCGCGTCCATTCCCTTCGGCGTCGCCTTCGACATCTGGCCACCGGTGTTTGAGTAGACGTCCGTGACCAACACCATCACGACCACGTTGAGTTCGGATTGCAGCACGTGGATGAGCATTTGTAGACCGATGTCGAACGCCCATCCATCGCCGCCGACGATCAGCGTCTTCTTGTCGAGGAAGTTCGTCACTGTCGATTGCAACAGCCCGAGATGGGTGGCGAGGACCCGGTCCTTCTTCACACCTTCCATCTCGAGAACCTGACCCGCGACGTCCTGCAGATCCTGGACGAAGTCCACGGCGTCGAGCCGATCGCCGACCGTCTTCACCGGTTGGTCGGCGAGGCGGTTCATCTGCTCCATCATCTCGATGAGCTTCGTGACCGGTTGCGTCGCGCGCAGTTCCGCATTGTCCTTGAGGGATGCGAGGGCGTACGCACCCGAGGCGTTCATCTGGTCCGTCTCCTGCGCGACGCCGAGTGCAACGCCGCCGCCGACCGCGGCATTGTTCTCGAACAACGGATTCACCCACGCGGGACCGTAGCCCTGGAAGTCGCTCGTGTATGGCGTCTCGTAGGCCTGCGCGCCCCAGATCGAGGAGCATCCCGTCGCGTTGCTGATGACCGTGTGTGGGTAGAGTTGGAGGAACTTCGAGACATACAACGGCTCGTAGCAGCCCGCGCACGCACCCGAGGTGCCGACGTAGTTCGGCAGCATCTCCATATCGGATGAGGTGAGGTGCTTGCCGGAGATGTCCAGATCACGATCGAAATCGCCGCCCGCTTCCTTGCCGGTGTCGAGAACCTCGCGCCGATCCTCCAACCGTTCGACGTAGTCGGGTGTCACCGGCGCGAGTTGGATCGCGTCGTCGTCGCAACTGTCTTCGCAGATGCCGCAACCGGTGCACAGGTTTGGGTCGACAGCGACACCGTACGCGTCGCGCTGCACAACCTTCAGTCCCTTGAACAGACTGCTGTGCTCGTTCTCCATCGTGACCGAGTAGTCACCGGCGTTGCGGAACACGCGGCCGAGCGGCTGCTCTTCGATCACGCGCTGTTGGTTCGTGTCCAGCCTGACGAGGTCGAGAGCACCGCCGGTGGGGCACAGATAGACGCAGCCGCCGCACTCCGTGCAATTCGCCGCGTTGAAGGACGGGAGCCTGGGGGCGAAACCGCGCTTGAGGTCGCGCCAGGAGTTGACGGGCCGTGCACCGCCGCGGGCGTGGTCGTAGTACGCGCTGACGGGAACGTCGTCGCCGCGACCCGACAGGCCCGGCGTCTGGATGGTCTCACGAAAACCGATCTCGTCCGGCGCGACGGGAGGAACTTCGTGGAAGCAGACCGGAGTTCGAGATTCCGGCTGCGGTTTCGGCGTCGCGGTCGGTCGAGTCTTCGGGCTGGTCACGACATCCAGGGGTACTGGAACCCTCCGCAGCGCCTCGATGGCCTTGCGATACGCGTTGATGTTGCGCTGCACGACGTCTTCGCCCTTCTTGCCGAAGCTCTTCTCGATGCTCGCTTCCATCGCCGCGTCCGCGGCCTCGGGCGTGATCAACCCGAAGCGATCGAACAGCACGCGCTGCATGACCATGCTGATCTTGTTGCCGAGCCCTTCCTCGGAAGCGATCTTGAACGCGTCGATCGCGTAGCACCGAACCTCGTGTTCGATGATGCCGCGCTGCATCTCGACGGGGAGGTTCGCGAAGATCGTCTCGGGGTCCGCTGAAGTGTTGAGGACGAACACCCCGCCCTTGACGATGCCGTGCAGGATGCCCGCGCGGTTTTCGATCAGCGCGGGGTGGTGCACCGCCACGTAGTCCGGCGTCTTGACGTCGAAGCATTCTTCGAAGGGTTCGGTCGAAGCGCGGAAGTGCGACACGGTCACGCCGCCGGCCTTCTTCGAGTCGTACTCGGCGTGCGACGCGATGTGCAGCGTGTCCCCCGGAGTTTCCAGACTCGGCTGCCCCGCGTAGATCTGCGCCGCGGCCTTGACCATACTGACGGTGCCATCGGAACCGAACGCGACGATGCGCGCCTGGTGGGCCTTGTCGTGATCGAAGATGTCCGGTGGCTCGATCATTGGCAACGACGACTGCATCACGTCATCGACGACGCCGACCGTGAAGCCCGTCCAGTACCGGTCCGTGTCGCGGATGGATTCGAGATGGGTGAAGACCTCGATCACCGAACCCGGATGGAAGTCCTTGCCGGCGAGGCCGTAGATTCCGCCGGTGACCATGGGGACTCGCGGCAGCTTCGGCATGCCGCTCAGCCCTTGTGCCGCCATCGTCACCGCGGCCCGCACGTCCGCACACAGCGGTTCGTCCTGGGCGGTGTGCGTCATGGTCCGGTCGAGCACGGCGATGCGTTCGATGGTCGGCGGCAGCGACGCCACGAAGTGCTTGCCGAGGAACGGCCGGAATGCGCGAATGTTGACGACGCCGATGCGACGGTTCGGATCTTCGCGAAGGAGATACTCCGTCGTCGCGTTGAGCGTCGAGACAGAACTGCCCGCGGCGACGATGATGTCGGTCGCTTCCGGATGACCGCGGTATTCGTACGGCCCGTAGTGCCGGCCGGTGAGTTCCCCGAACTCGCTCATGAGTTGCGGCAACACTTCGTGCACCGCGAGCGTGTGCGGCCGTTGCGCCAGTCCGCCCTGCATGTAGCCGTCCGGGTTCTCGTTCGTCCCCCAGACCGTGGGGTGCGCCGGGTCGAGCGACCGCGCCTTGTGCGCGAGCATCTTCTCGTGCGGCATGAACTCCCAGAAGAACTCGTCGGGCAGCAGGCGAACCTGCGTCTGCCGGTGCGATGTGAGGAATCCATCGTAGGCGACGGCGACGGGCAGGCTCACTTCCCACTTCAACCGCTCTGCGATCGCGCCGAGATCCTGCAGCTCCTGTGCGTCTTTGGCGAACAAGATCAGGATGCCGGTGTCGCGCACCGCGTAGACGTCGGAGTGTCCGGCGAAGATCGTCAACGAGTGACGAGTGAGGTCGCGGGCGCCGATGTAGAACGACACGGGCAGGAGCTGACCGGCGGAGTTGTACATCTCCGGGATCATCAGCAGGATCCCCTGCGAGGATGATGCGGTTGCGGAACCGACACCCTTGGACGCGACGCCCTGAATGAACGCGGCGGCCGCAGCCTCGTCACACGCCATGAAGACCTGCGGGACCACGCCGTAGATGTTCTCTTCGCGCGCGGCAGCTTTCTTCGCGGCCTCTTCGCCAAACGGCGAAGACGGTGTGATCGTGTAGATCACGATGCCGCCGTTGGTCTTGTACGCCACCCTGCTGATGACCTCGTTGCCATCCGAGATGGCTACATCGCCCGCGAAGGCGGCTTCTTTGTTCATAAGGAGGTCCGTCCGATCGGAACTAGTCGCAGGTGCCGAGGTCCGTGTTGAACACTTCCAGGAGCAACGAACCCTCCGCGGCTTCGTGTTTCTTCAGCAAGCTCCCGATGTCCTTGATCTCCTTCAGCAGGCTGTCGGGGCGTTCTCCGGTCTCGACGCCCTGCACCACCTTGTCGATACGTTCCAGCATGCTGTGCGCGCAGCAGTGAGAGTCGATGTTCCTCGTGCGGCGCGATCTCCAGGACCGTGTCGTACAGCCCGTCGAACGCTTCCTCCGCGCTGAAATGATGTGCGAGCATGCCGCGGTGCTCCAGCAACAAGGCGACGGCGATTTCCACGTCATCGGTTTCCTGGATCTTGCGCGAGATCATGGCAACCTGCTCGTGTTCCCTGCGGGTAGTGTCCTCGCTTCCCGGGACCTGTCCCTCGCTTTCGGCACCGACCATCTCTCTCTCGTCTCCTCGTTATGCGTGTCGAATGTACGACACCTCGTTATTCGAGTCAAATGTACGACACTTCGAAACGGTCTCACGCGAGCTGCAATTCCGCGAATGGGCGGCGAATGGGCGGCGAATGGGCGGCGAATGGGCCGCGAATGGGCGGCGAATGCGGCGAGAATCCCCTGCTCACGCAAGGGATAGAGTCGGAGGGGGCGAATCAGGCAAGACGTGCGGTCGCCAGACGACGAGCGAAGCGCCGTCTACTTGTGCACGCGCCAGAGGCTGCTGAAGTCATCCGTCCACAGCAGACTCGCCTTCTTCGCCTTCGCAACTTCGGGCGACACCTTCAGCCCTTCGCAGCGGAGCTGGCCGCCCGCGGCTTCGTGACGATCTCGGTCGACGTCGGCCGGCACAAGGTCCGCGAGAAGGGCCACCTGTTGATGGGAGAGCGGTTGCGCGATCTGTTCCGTTGCGTCGACTATCTGATCGAGAACCAGTCCGTCGACAACGCGCGCATCGGCTGCGCCGGCCTGTCGCTCGGTGGCGAGATGTGCATGTGGCTTGCCGCCCTCGACCCGCGCGTCCGGGCGACCGTCAGTTCCGGTTTCCTGACGACGATGGATCAGATGGAGAAGAACCACTGCATGTGCTGGAAGTTCGCGGGACTGCGCGAACTCGTCGACTACGCCGACATCTACTCGCTGACCGCGGGTAGGAGGGATAAGCCCATTCTTTCGGTGCAGCGATCGTGCCTGATCGCCA
>PBFW01000044.1 GCA_002719955.1 Deltaproteobacteria bacterium
CGCGAAGGCGGCTTAGGTCGGAACCAGAAACCGTCTCTTAGCGAAGAGCGTCCGTGGTCCACAATCCTTTGACGACCTACAGGGATCCGACCCCCGCATAGCCCGGGGTTGTCACGTCGATCGCCCTTCCTTGGGGCCCAGGGGCGGCGCGAAGATCTCGCGGGTCGAACTGAGATCAGCCCGTTCCGGCGGCTGCCGGAACGATCCCTGGAAGGGGCCACTTAGCACCTTCCAGGCCTGCTCGTCAGAATGCCTACTATCGGCGGTGCTGGAAAGCTCGCTTGTTTTTCCTATCCCCCCGTCTATTCGTGTCGTGCCTATAGATCTATGCGTGCTCCAAGAATCGTGAAACGCCTCAGCGCGATTAGCGTGTCTTCTAGTCGCCCTGGGGACGCATATCCGCTTTGTCGATCCCGGCCACCACATTCGGCTTCTTCATGGCGTCGCGGCGGAAGGGCTCGCCCAGTTCCTGATTGAGGAGCACTTCGATGAATGTCGTGACGCCGCCTGCCTGCTCTTTACAGGCGAGTTCGAGTGCCTCGGTGGTCTCGGCCGGGGTCTGGACGGTGACGCCCTTGAGCCCACAGGCCTCGGCGATGCGCGCGTAGCTCACGCCGGGATCGAGTTCCGTTCCGACGAAATTATCGTCGTACCAAAGGGTCGTATTTCGCTTTTCGGCGCCCCATTGGTAATTACGGAAGACGATCATCGTGATGGCCGGCCATTCCTCGCGGCCGATCGAGCTCATCTCGTTCATCGAGATACCAAAGGCACCATCCCCGGAGAAGCCTACGACGGGTACGTCCGGGCAGCCGATCTTGGCGCCGATCACGGAGGGGAAGCCGTAGCCGCAGGGTCCGAAGAGGCCGGGCGCCAGGTACTTGCGTCCTGCTTCGAAGCTCGAGTAGGCGTTACCGATCGCGCAGTTATTGCCGATATCCGAGGAGATGATGGCGTCGCCCGGAAGGGCTGCTCGAATCGCGCGCCAGGCCTGACGCGGCGACATGCGATCCGCATCGCGGTTGCGAGCGCGCTCATTCCAGGTCGTGCCAGGGTCGTCGTCCTCGTGGTCCATGCCTTGAAGCGTCTGCTGCCAGGTGGCTTTCGCCTCTTGCACGAATTGCTCGCGTTCAGCGCGCCCGGCGGCGCCCGCATCTTCGCTCAACTGCTCGAGGAGTTGCTCGGCAACCAGTCTGGCATCGCCTTCGACTCCGACAGCGACGCGCTTCGTGAGGCCAATGCGGTCGGCATTGATGTCGACCTGAATCACTTTGGCGTCCGCAGGCCAGTAGTCGATGTCGTAGCTGGGCAACGTCGAAAAAGGATTCAGACGCGTCCCGAGCGCGAGGATCACGTCTGCTTTGGAGATCACTTCCATGGCGGCCTTCGATCCGTTGTAGCCGAGCGGGCCACAGGCGAGCGGATGGCTGCCGGGGAAGGCATCGTTGTGCTGATAATTGCAGCAGACGGGGGCCCCCAGGCGATCGCAGAGCGCGACGGAAGCAGGAATCGCATCCGCCAGAATCGCGCCGGCGCCGTTGAGGATGACGGGGAAGCGCGCATCAGAGAGCAGAGCAGCGGCCTCCGCGATCGCCTCTCGCCCCCCTGCCTGACGCTCGAAGTGCACGGCCTGCGGCAGCTCGATGTCGATAATTTGGGTCCAAAAATCACGCGGCACATTGATCTGAGCAGGTGCCGAACAACGCCAGGCCTTGAGAATGACGCGATTGAGTACCTCGGCCATGCGCGAGGGATCGCGTACCTCTTCCTGGTAGCAGACCATCTCGCGGAACATTGCCATCTGCTCGACTTCCTGGAAGCCACCCTGCCCAATCGTCTTATTCGCGGCCTGCGGTGTCACCAGGAGCATCGGCGTGTGATTCCAATAGGCGGTCTTCATAGCCGTAACGAAGCCCGTGATACCGGGACCATTTTGCGCGATCGCCATGCCCATCTTGCCGCTTGCCCGCGTGAAGCCGTCGCAGATATAGCCGCCGTTCGTCTCATGAGCCACATCCCAAAAGGTGATGCCGGCCTTGGGGAAGAGATCAGAGACCGGCATGAACGCCGATCCGATGATGCCAAAGGCGTGCTCGATCCCATGGCTTTGCAGGACCCTTACGAAGGCCTCTTCGGTCGTCATCTTCACCGCTCGTTCTCCTTCATCATGTTTTGTGCTTCATGTTTTTGTGCATTCTTGCATCGCAGGATGCAGTGGTTGCGTCTATGCGCTCAAGCCAGGTAGCCGGCTGCGAGTAGTAGTCCGCCGCTGATGCCGCCAACGGACACAGCGGCGACCAGCCCCGCAGCAAGCGGTCTCCAGCCCAGCGTGCGTAGATTCGAAAGGCGCGTCCCCAGGCCGACACCTGCCATGGCGATGGCCAGGAACCAGGCAGCCAGCCAAGCACAGTCCGCTACGAACTCCGACCAAGTCGTCGCTGCGAATGAACCCGAGGCGACGGCCCAGTCGTTGCCCATATCACCGAGCGTACGAATCGCGACCATGGCCACGAAGCCGACCACGAACATGGGCACCAGCTGAGTCCAATGCGGCGCCAGCCCGGACGAACCACCTCGGCGTTGAGTGAGTACTGCCATCAGCGGGATCACGGCGATCAGGAAGAGATTGCGCACCAGCTTGACGACGACTGCGGTTTCCATCGCTTCGGTGGAGCCGAATTGCTGCTGGACCATCAATCCCGCGCCGGCCACCTGCGCCGTGTCATGGATTGCGGTTCCCAAGAAGAGACCGATCAGGCGAGGATCTCCGTCGAAAAGGGTATGGGCAAGGAAGGGATAGGCCAGCAATGCGATCATTCCGAAGAGCGTGACGCACGCAACTGAATAGGTGACCTCGTCGTCGTCGGCTTCGACGACCGGTGCAGTCGCCACGATCGCACTGACACCACAGATGCTGGTGCCCACCGCGATCAGGCTGCTCAGGCGAGGAGAAAGGCCAAGTACCCGCCCGGCAAGCGCGACGATGATCAACGCCGACGCGATACATGTGATCACGATAGGGAGCGCCGCCAGCCCGATGCTGCCCGCCGCAAAAAGGCTGAGCCTTATGCCGAGCAAGGCAACGCCAACGCGAAGCACTGTAGTGATGCAGAACTTCACGCCTTTGTCGTACACGCTCGGCAAATTCACCGTGTTGCGAATCAACAGGCCGATGCAAATCGTGATCATGATTGCACTGATCGGGCTGCGTTCGAATCCCAGGATAGAGACGCCGATGGCATGAGAGACGCCTCGTGCCGCCAATGCGAGCAGCGCACAGATTGCAACGCCCGGAATGGCCTCACCGACCCATGCGAGTAAGGCGTTGCCAATCTCATCCCAGCTCCGCCCCCGCCAACTTACAGGCTGGGCGACCGTGCTCGCGCTGCGAAAGAGCTCCACGCCTTCATAGGAGTCAAGGGACTCCGCCCGATCCAGGCTTTCGTCCGAGAATCTGGGAGATACGCGCTTTGATCCGGCGGGGTCGATCTTCAAGCTGACCTCCTGGCGAGAGACGATCGCTCGAGATACTCGCCTAGGCATTGATCCAAGGCTCGTAGCCCGGCCGAGATACTGGCCTTCGATTCGAGGTCGTCGCCAAAACGCAGGCTCGGGACCTGCAGGCCGATCGGCTCGAGCGCGGCATTGAGTGCGCTATTCACGGCCGGCCGCACGATGTCGGGATAGGCGTTGTAGATGCCATTCAAGACGACCACAGGAAGGGGCACGATCTTGAGGAGGTTGGCGATTCCTACGCCCAGGTGATGGGCTCGATTTGCGAGATCCGCCTCCCAGCGTTCGCCGTGGCGCTCCTCGGCACTCGGCCAGGTGCGACCCGATGCCAGCGTATCCAGGCAGCCTCGCTGACCGCAGATGCACTCTTCCCCGTCCAGCTGCATTCGAACGTGGCCGAGTTCGCTGCAAAGGACTGCCTCCCCGGAGAGGAATCGTCCATTCGAGCAGATCGCGGCTCCGATTCCGTAGCGTACCAGCACAGAAGCGAAGCTCTGGACATCGGCTGCGACACCGAAGCGCCGTTCGTAGTCTGAGACGCAGAGCGTATTGTCGGCAGCCACAATCGGTAGCTCGAAGTCACCTATCATCTCATGGATGCCGACGCGGGTCAGCTTGCCCTGCGCGAAAGTAGTTCGCACTTCTCGCCCATCGAGCGTCGCGACGCCGGGCAGCGCCAGTCCGAGGGCAATGAGTTTCTCGCTTGGGACATCCGCGTCCGCAATCACCTCATCGACCAGCGCTCGAATCTGGGCGCCGATTCTTTGAGGCGCCCAGCTGGGATCGATGGCGCGTCGTCGACTACCAATCACATTGCGTTGGCAATCGAAAATACAGGCGCGTGCAGCGGACCCTTCGAGATCGGCGCCGATGATGTAGCCGAGACCGGCCCGCGCAATGATGGATGTGGCGCTTCGGCCCCGCTGCGCCACGCGAAACCGAGCGCCTTCCTCGACCCATCCGTTCCCGATCAGTTCCTCGACCGCACGACTGATCGAGGCTTTGCTCACGCCGAGCCAACCCGCCAGCCGGGAGCGCGAGGCACCCCCTTGCATGATGACTTCCGCGAGTACGCGCGCGGCCGTCAACGTCCTTCGGGCGCTCGTGTTGGCTTGCGTCGGCATGGGACTCCAGCGTTGCGCTTCAGAGTTGGTCTTCGAAATGGGTCTTCAGAGTTGCGCTTCGGAGATGGTCGCTGCGTCCATGGACCGGCTCCATAGTCTATTAGTTCAGTATGAGACCAATTGCAAACTGCGGAATTTGACTCAAAATCAGCCAATAATCGTGGTATTGCCGAAGAGATTCCCTCTATTCGTTTCAGGAGAAACCAATTGTGATAGGGTTGGTCCTGCGACGATGTCCCACGCTTGACCTGTCCGCATGGGAAGGCCGGCCGGCAGGAGCAGCCAAGAGATGAACGATCAAGACTCCGAGCTAACCGCATCCGCTCCTGAGTTGACGGCACTCGACCTCGAGAACCTATGGCATCCGCTGGTTCAGCATCGAGATCTGGCCGGCGCCCCACCGAGATGCATCGACCGGGCGGAGGGCAGCTATCTCTATGACGCGGCCGGTAATCGATGGCTCGATGCTGTGGCCGGGATCTGGTGCGTGAACGTCGGGCATGGTCGGAGCGAACTCGCCGACGTCGCGCGGGAACAGATGTCGCGCCTGGCCTTTGCGCCGCTCACCATGAGTCACGAGCCCGCCATTCGCCTGGCGACAAAGCTCGTCGATCTACTGGGATACCCTTCCAAGGTCTACATCTCGAATAGCGGCTCAGAAGCCAACGAAGCCGCGTTCAAGATCGTGCGCCAGTACCATGCGCAAGCCGGCCGCGATGGCAGTGGTTTGGGGCGCTATAAGATCATCGCGCGCTACCGCGGTTACCACGGCAATACGCTCGGGGCGCTGAGCGCAACCGGGCAGGCGGAGCGACGCATGGGCTACGAGCCGCTGGTCCCTGGCTTCGTGTTCACGAGTGCCCCGGACCCCTATAGAGAGGAGACCGACTGCGCCAAAGCACTCGAGCAGACGATCCTACGCGAGGGCGCAGAGACGGTGGCCGCCTTCATCATGGAGCCGATCATTGCCGGTGGCGGCATCCTGATTCCGCCCGATGACTATCTGCCGCGCGTTCGCGAGATCTGCGATCGCTATGGCGTACTGCTCATCCTTGATGAGGTCGTGACCGGCTTTGGGCGCACCGGCAAGATGTTCGGTCATCAGCATTGGGAAGTAGAGCCTGATATCATCACCTTCGCCAAGGGCATCGCGAGTGGCTATATGCCTCTGGCAGCGACGGTGGTTCGCAATGAAATCTTCGACGCCTTCAGCGGCCCGGCCGATGGCATGAACCACTTCCGGCACATCAACACCTACGCTGGCCATCCTGTCGCGACGGCCGTAGCGCTGCGCAATATCGAGATCGTCGAGCGCGAGGGGCTTGTCGATCGTTCGGCCAAGATGGGTGAATTCGTCCTGCGAGCCCTCGCACCCCTGAAGGCGCATCCGAATGTCGGTGATATTCGCGGCCGAGGCCTGCTCGTCGGTGTTGAATTGGTTGAGGA
Source organism: Deltaproteobacteria bacterium (assembly GCA_002719955.1). Classification (GTDB taxonomy): domain Bacteria; phylum Myxococcota_A; class UBA9160; order UBA9160; family UBA4427; genus UBA4427. The sequence goes on from PBFW01000044.1 coordinate 6,084, forward strand.
TCGCGCGTCGCGCGAGCCGCTCTCGGCCGATAAGGCAGCGCGAGTCGTAGCCCATTGCGCCGAGCAGGGCGTTATCATTGGGTGCACGACGAATACCACGCCCGGCATGTCGAATGTGGTAATTCTCGCTCCGCCGCTTACGATTAGCGAGGAAGAAGCCAGGACCATGGTCGCTGCACTCGATGCGGCGCTGTACAAGGAGCTGCCGGCGAATGATTCGGGACCATCACGAGAGTGATTCGCCTGTAGGGCACGCTTGATCATGGGTCTCGACAGCGCGATCGATCAGGCAGTGAGGCCTCTGACAGATGCTTTGTCGGGGGTCGTCTTCTATAAGGTTTCGGTCTTCGACGCAGAGGTTCCACTCGTTGTTGCGTGGCTAATTGCAGGTGGGCTGATCTTCACGATCTACCTGCGCTTCATCTCGGTCCGGGGCTTCACGCATGCGATTCGCATCGTTCGTGGTGATTACAGCGATGCGCGCGCACCTGGTGAAGTCAGCCATTTCCAAGCGCTGTGTACGGCGGTCTCTGGAACGGTCGGCATCGGGAATATAGGTGGCGTGGCGATTGCCATTTCACTCGGTGGTCCGGGCGCCACCTTCTGGATGATCGTTGCCGGGCTGCTCGGAATGACGACCAAGCTCGCGGAGTGCACGCTCGCGGTCCTCTATCGACACGAGCATGCCGACGGCTCGGTATCGGGCGGGCCGATGTACTACCTGCAGCATGGTATCTCCGAAGGCTATTCCAAGCGAGCTGGGCGCGCGATCGGGAGTTTCTATGCGCTCGGGATCGTCATTGGCTGCCTCGGTATCGGAAATATGTTCCAATCCAATCAGGCCTACGTTCAATTCGTAGAAGTCACGGGCGGTATGGATGGCAGCTGGTTCGCGGATAAGGGGGCGCTCTTCGGGCTGGTTGTCGCATGCATCGTCGCTGCGGTGATCGTCGGCGGGATCAAGTCGATTGCGCGCGTGACCGAGGTGGTCGTTCCATTCATGGCCGTGCTCTACGTCGTCGGGGCGCTCGTCACGATCGCGCTGAACTACGAGGTCGTGCCGATGGCGATCGAGGCGATTGTCGTCGGGGCCTTTCGTCCGGACGGTGTTTCGGGAGGTATGGTCGGCGTGATGGTTCTAGGCTTCCAACGCGCCGTCTTCTCGAACGAGGCGGGCATCGGTTCGGCGGCCATCGCGCACTCGGCGGTCAGGACAGACGAACCCGCAACCGAGGGCTACGTTTCTCTCCTCGAGCCATTCATCGACACCGTCGTCATCTGCACCCTGACGGCGCTCGTCGTGGTGACGGCAATGGTCGCCGACCCGAGCTCCGCAGACTCTGGTCTCGCCGGTATCGAAATGACTTCCGCGGCGTTTGCTCGCACGATCTCGTGGTCTCCCTACCCACTCTCGCTGGCCGCGATTCTCTTTGCTGTCTCCACCATGTTCGCCTGGGCCTACTACGGCCTCAAGGCGTGGACCTTCCTGGTCGGCGACTCGAAGTGGCGAAGGCTCGCCTTCAATCTCGTATTCTGCGCATTCGCCGCTTTGGGATGCATGGTTCAGATCGACGCGGTCCTCGACTTTTCGGACGCGCTCGTGTTCTTGATCTGCGTACCTAATATACTCGGACTCCTGCTGCTGGCGCCGAAAGTTCGCAATGAGATGACATCCTACGAGCGAAAGATCTCGAACGGAGAGATAGAGAGCAGCAGGAAGTGAAGACGCTGATCGTCAACTGCGGCAGCTCATCACTCAAATGCGGGCTCTACGACGTGGCCACTGGCGAGCGCCTAGCCTCCGGAAGGGCCGACAGGATCGGTATGCGGGATGCCGGGCTCGAATGCAAGTCGAATGATAAGAGCGAAGTGCAGGCGCTGTCTCTTCCCGATCATGCGGCCGCTCTAGCCAGCCTATGGGATGCGATTACGCGCATCATGCCGCGTGGCGAAGGTCTCTATGCCGAAGTCGCTGGCGTTGGCCATCGCATCGTACATGGTGCGGATCGATTCACGGAAGCTATAGAGGTCGACCAAAACGTCGAAGCCGCAATCGAGGACTTGATTCCGCTGGCCCCGCTACACAATCGCCTCAGCTTGAGCGGTATTTCCGCAGCTCGAGAACTCCTCCCCGCTGCCAGACAATTCGCCGTCTTCGATACCGCTTTTCATCATACGCTGCCTCCGGCGGCCTATCTCTACGCCCTTCCCTACGAGTGGTACGAGAAGGAGGGCGTGCGTCGCTACGGATTCCATGGCACATCGCATCGCTGGGTGGCTGAGCGGGCCGCAGCGATCTGCCCCGATCACGCCAGCAAACTGATCGTCTGTCATCTGGGTGCCGGCTGCTCGACGGCCGCAATAAGAGACGGGCACTCGCTCGATACATCTATGGGCATGACGCCGCTGGAGGGGCTAGTCATGGCGACTCGCTCGGGCGACGTCGATGCCGGGGTCATCGCCTTCATCGCAAAGCAGCGCGGACTCGAGATGAATGAGCTAGAGGAAATTCTTAATCGCAAGAGCGGCCTATTCGGCATTTCTGGTCTATCGGGCGATATCCAGCAATTGGAGCAGCATGCCAGCGAAGGCAATACCCGCGCAGAGCTTGCATTGGAGATGTTCGCGCACCGCGTGCGGAAGTACATAGGCGCACACAATGCCACGCTGGGCGGGGCGACTGCCATCGCGTTCACCGGCGGCGCCGGAGAAAACAGCGCGTCGCTACGCAGCCGCATACTGCGTGGACTCGACGGACTCGGCATGGCTCTCGACCCGGCGGCCAATGCCCGATGCCAGGGTCGCGAAGCCATCATATCGACGACTTCATCCCCCATCACATTGCTCGTCATCCCGACGGATGAAGAGAGTGTGATCGCCGGCGAAGTCCAGGGGCTACTACTTGGTGCAGGCTAGGCATCCCGAACGTGTGATATTACAAATCGAGCCGGACATCCTGCCATCATTTGCCTAGAGGAGGAGGTCCAAGGACAGATCCGAATTGCCTGGCACCTGGAGCGGTATCACGGCATCGAGGCTCCTGATGTAACGGTCAGTTGGGTCTGCAAGCGGCATGGCATGGCCCGGATTCCGAACCGAGAAGGACGACGTGTCGTACACGCGCACCGTGAACGGAAGCAGGTTCGTAGCCGTCACGGGCAGATAGACGTGAAGTTCTTGACGCTTACGCGGAAGGAGGGCTCGCCGGTACGGCGCTACCAGTGCACAGCGATCGATGATGAGGTGCGCATTCGAGGGCTGAAGATCTACAAACAGAACACACAGGCCAATGCGATCGACTTCATAGACGAGATCGTCGAGAAATTCCCGCGGTCACGGGGTCTCGTAGCGGTAAGACGTCGTACGAAGCGCTACGGAAGAAGCTGTTCTCGTGAGGAATGTCCGGGCCGGTGCCTAATATCCAACCTCCAGACGACAAGCTGAACTCCACCCAGGCAACGACACGGAAATGGGCTGAGTCCAGTTTCCACCGTGGACTCCCGGTCCCAAGAGAATCCAGGGAATGATGAATACCCGGATCGAGGTTGGAGAGCGGTCTTCGTGGCGCGCCGGAGTCGCATTTTCGGAGGGTCCAGATCGCCGCCGCCTGAGCATTCCGGCCGGCGATTCCCCCTTCAGTCTTCCGACCTCAGTCCAGGCTCCGAATCCGATTCCCGCGAGAAATCGCGAATCCGCTGGCTCCCAGAAGCGTTAGGGCCAGTAGGGCGAGTGCGGGATTCGAGAGCATAGGCACGGCGGTGGCAACCACCATGGACTGACCCGAGTTCACGAGACCCCGGGTCTGGGTGGTGGGGGCGGCCCAGGAAAAATCCTCGGCAGCGCTCCCGATACCCTGGCGCTGGAGCGAGTGGTCACTGGCTGTAGAACTCGACTCGCTCACAGTGATATCCGTGGCCGTCATACCCGAGGCGACCCCATTGGTCGCGAGAAGTGCCCCCTCGTAGCTCAGGAATTCGACCACCTCGCCGCTCGAATTCACCAGGGCCAGGCCATCCGCCGGGCCATTCTGGAGACCCGCCTGGAAAAAGAAGAGGAAGCCGAAACCGCTGCCGTCGTCGGCGAGGACTCCCGAAAGGTTGAGGGTCGCCGTCGCCGTCCCCCCATTTCCATTATAGGTCACGACTTGCCAACCCGTGAGATCCGTGCCCGCGGCACCGGCGATTTCAAAACCCTCGAATTGATCGGTGCCCGCGTTGTCGTAATGGATCTCGTTGATGAAGGGTGACGGGCCCGGCGTCGTCACTTCGTCGCTCGGCGGGGAAACATCCCCATCGAGATCGACGGCTCTCACCGTGTAATAATACGACTTGTTCGGAATGACCGACGTATCCGTGAACTCGCTGACCGTGAGCAGGCCGGGATGAATCGGAATGGACCCGCCTCCCGGGGTGACGGCCCGCTCGACCCGGTAGCCATCGAGATCGCTCTCGAAGTTGTCGTTCCAGTCGAGTTCGATCCCGAGGAACCCCAGTGAAGCCGTCAGCCCCGCCGGGCGGGCGGGCACCCCACTGCTATCACAGACGCCGGAATAGAGACAGGTCACCCATGCGGGGTGATCGATGAAGGGATTGCGATTCTGCTGGTAGGAGTGGATGCGGTCGTTGCGAGCCTGCTCGGCCGCATCTACGGGATCCTGAAGGTGCCACTGGATCAATACGGAGAGCAGCCCCATATAAGCCGTACTGGCGTTGGCCCCCGTCGTGGTGATGAGGTTCACGTCGTCGGTCAGGATCAGGTCGGGCTCTGAGAATCCAGTCGTGCCGTGGACGCCTCCCTCATAGCGGGTATCCAGGTAGAAGAGCGCGCGGGCGACGTCGCCGCGACGTCCGATCCAGGTCTCCCAGCCGTCGGCACTGCGCCAATTCGATTGGCCGGGGTAGACCCCCGTCCCCCCCCCCACGCCTCCATTGAACGCAGTGGGCCTCTCCGCACAGGCGGCATTGCACTCCGAGTAGATGTTGTTGCCCCGGGAGCTGTTGTAGCCCTGGTCCGAAAGGAAGAGATGATGGCAGTCGGAGTAGGGATAATTCTGGCTGTTGTCATTCGGGAAACCATAGGAGGACGGCCATGTATGTTCGCGGTTGTACCCCCCCCCGCCCCCGCCGAATTTGGGGAAACTCGTATTTTTGTAGACGTCTAGGATGGCCGTGGCGTCGGCGGGATTTTCATCCGCCCAATCGAGAATGTACCAAGTATCGATGGCCGTCGATGTATACGGGAAGCGCTGGTGATCGTCGATGACTTCGTGCAAGGTGGTCCGAAGCACAACGCTGCTCGAAGTCACCACCGAGTCGTAATAACCTGCCGGCGGCGCGGCCCGGGCAAGGGGAACGATGCTCAAAAAGCCGACGACAAGGGATATCCAGATGCAGCCCCCCGGGCCTACAAGAACCAAAGACCCGAGACAAAATTCAGCACTAAGAACCGGCAACAGGAAGGGGAACATCAGCAAAAAACCCGCGATTCATCAGGAGGTGTCTCATTATAACCCCAGGAGCTGAACCTGAATTGATGCGAATCTGATTTTGATCCCAGGGGGAGGTCGGGAGGGGCACCGGCTGATAGGGCAGGCGCCCGACGATCAGACGCCGCGGTGCGCGGCGACGAGCCCATCATCGGAGATCCGCCATCTCATCCTGAGCGACGATCCGACCCTTTTCCATGATGCGGAATCCGTCCGCGATCCGTCGCGCACGAGGGAAGCCTGTGCTCGACCAGAAGTACCGTACGGGGATAGGAGAACAGTGCGACCGGGCCTTGCTGGTCGATTGGGATTGGAGGTTGCGATGACTCCATGAAATTTCGCTTGTTGTCCAGCGGGTGTTTCCCGCCTTAACGATTCGGACAAATGGGTGATCTAATCTAAGAGACACATCGCGGGGATTTCGTCCTCGAGGAGAGTGTCTTTATGGCGAGCAGAAAGAAGCAAACGAGCGAAGCGGCAGTGCGGGAGATCGACTTTTTCGACCCTGGGGATGAAGATCATGAGCCGGCCGAGACTTTTATTGGATGCCCAATTGAGCAGCGTATTACAGGAACGGCTGGATCGGTGGAGGTTTTCCTCGGTGTGCCAGAACACGGATCACCCGAATTGATTATCCCTCCCGACACCGCGCTCGATACGGTTGAAATGTTGGCCCGCATAGGTACGGGAGTCTATTTCGACTTCGATCCCGCTCCTGGTGTATTTGCAGCATGAAGTTCTGGAACAGGCAGGGCTGCTACGCTTTGCTCTGATGGATCAACCCGGTTATTTAATTTCGACCCAGGCAGGCTACTTTGAAATTGAATGCGACGGATTGGGCGTTGACCAATGGAGATGGATTACTGCGGCAGGCTTTACAACTTCGCAGTCGGCGATTAGCGACATTGAGGTTCCTGAACCATCAAACAAAATGATGCTTGCTTTCGGGATAATGTTCTTGTGTGTGATGCGGAGAATAAGAATTTCAAGCTGCGTTTTCAGCACCACCGGTATTAGGGATTCTGACAAGTAGGCCCCAAGGGGCCCGATGTGACACGCAGAGTCGACGCGAGCGAGCGACTGGCCGTCGTCGATCGTCGCCGTGAGCACATGCGTCGCCGCATGGCGCGACCAGTTGATCCGTGTCCTTCTAGGAGACTGAACTGTGACTTGGACTCCGCCCCCGCGTTCTCCGTGGGTCGATCAGCTGAACGGGCTCGGGTCGAGCCTCGGCGACGCCGGTCGTTCAATCGTGCCGCTCGACGAAGATCACGCGATCGAGGCCGCGATTCATGCGACGGGGCTCGACGACTTCGGCGACGATGGCTTTCGAGAGGGCCTCGGCGTGCTCGTTCGCGCGCTCGAAGACGAGGCGCAGCTCACGCTCGTTGGCAGGTTGATCGCGCGCGCGGAGATCGCGCGGATCCTGGAGAGTCGGCTCCGCAGCGAGAAGATCTTTCGCGACCACCCCGAGATCGAGGACGAGGAGGTTGTTGCTCCGCTGTTCGTCACGGGACTGGCTCGCAGCGGAACCAGCCTACTTCATGAGCTGCTGTGGCATGACCCGGACAATCGCGTTCCCATTACCTGGGAGATGATGTACCCGGCGGTGGCCGTCGCGAACTCGGAGGAGGATGTCGCCCGGACGATCGAGCGAGCGGAGAAGGAAGTCAGAATGCAAGACTACATCCTGCCTGCGATGCGGACGATGCACGAGCTGAGTGCGGAGCTCCCCAACGAATGCATCTACATCTTCGCTCACGAATTTGCTTGCGACATGTTCACGGGCTTCTTCCAGATCCCGAGCTACACGATGTGGAAGTCGAGGCAGGACCCGGCGCCATGGTACGCCTACCACCGGCGATTCCTTCAGTTGCTCCAGTGGCAGCAGCCACGCCGACGCTGGGTGCTGAAAGCGCCTTCCCACATGAATCAGCTTGGCCATCTGTTCGGCAGCTACCCGGACGCGCACGTCATCATCACGCATCGCGACCCGCTGCGGGTGCTTGGTTCGCTAGCGAATCTGATGACGAGTCTGCAGTGGATGCGCAGCGATAACGTGCAGTACCAAGCCGTCGTCGAGGCGATGGCGTTTGGGCACGCCTACCTCCCTGAACGTGTGATGGAGCAGCGGGACAAGGGCACGCTGCCGGTCGAGCAGATCATCGACGTGCGCTACCAGGATCTGATGGCCGACCCCATCGGGACTGTTCGCCGCATCTACGAGCAGTGCGGCACTCCCCTGACTGGCGAAGCCGAACGGAAGATCGATGCCTGGATGAAGCAGCGCCCAAAAGATCGTCACGGCGCGCACGAGTACACTTTCGCCGACACCGGACTCGATCTCGCCGCCGAGCGTGCACGCCACGAGGCGTACCAAGCGCATTTCGACATTCCATCCGAAGTTTGACGCGACTCGTGACCGCACCAGTGGAGAAGCCGATGACGCAGGCGATCCCTCCGGAGTTCTCGCGCAGCTGGCCGAGCGAGCACGGGAACCGCCGGTCGGTCAGCTGCTCGTTTTTCGGTTGGCCCGGAGCTTGCTAAAGCGTAATGAGCTCGCAGGTCGGGCTCGGGGGCAGGCTGGTGGGGAGAACCCAGCGAATCAGCGCGTAGCCCTCCGCCCGCCCGCCGGTGTCGAGCCAGTTGGGGACCCCAGGGTCCTCTGCCGCAATGACGAGGGTCCACGACCCGTCGGCGTTCACCTCGGCGAGGCCGTTGTTCGTGCACACGTGGCGTTGGCGGTATTCGTAGGATTCCATCCACGGGCTGACGAGTACGATCCCCCAGTAGGGAGCGCCGCCCTTCGCGGGGTGGATCGTGACTCGCAGAGCCTGCCCCGGCTCGAGCTTCCAGTTGCCGCCCATATAGGCCATGTCGGATGCGGAGTGCGAACGAAGCTCATCTTGCGACTCCACGTTGTCCTTGCCGGCGCCGCCGGTGATCACGTTCACACTCTTGCTGAATCCCTTCCACATCTGAATGCACATGTTGGCTATGAACAGCATGTAGCGAGCGGCGAGCCTAATGCGTTCTGATGCGATCTCGGGCGTAATGTCCTGAGGGGGCAGATCCGCCCCAACGCGTTCGATGTCGAAACGGGCGGGGGCCTCGAGCGAACGGTCTCTGAAGGTCTCGCGCACCGCGATCTGTGCGGCACCCTCCGGCAGCGCGATCCAGTTGCCTTCGTGCTCTTCCTTCGAGACGATGATTTCGAAGTGCCCGTTCGCGTCGATCTCGAAGTCGTCGATCTGGTTCTGCACCAGCGTTCCCGTGCGACCCGAGGAGACATTCTTCAGGACGTCGGTTCCCACGGTCAGACCTATCGCGGGAGCCTCCCCTCTCTCGCCAGTGAGCCGGTACGTCTCGTGCTCGTCGAGGTGGACGAAGTAGTAGTTGACGTCCGGATTGTCGACCATGAGCTTCCGCGTCGGACCCTGCGAGTAGAAGATCTTCGGCCGCAGAGGATCGGCATACTCGATTACGTACTCCTGAGCCAACGCGGCGATTCGCGTGATCCAGCGGTAGCCCTCTGCCCAGTCTACGGGGTGACCGGGTTGTGGGGCAGAGACCATCAGGTCGACAGCCTCTCGCTGAGCGTCGAGCCACTTGTCCATGGCTTCAACGAGGATCTTCGGAGGGATGCTGCTCGTTTGGTCCATGCTCGGATATTATCACTACTCCAGCGGAGCCGGTAGAACCCTGAAGCAGGGCAGCATAATGGAGACCTTGCGAAATGGAAGACCGCATCACCACTTTGGACTTCCCCTGTCATCATGACGACGGGGGGATCGCATCGCCGCAAACACGCGCAGTGCCAACACACCGGCAAGGCCGGATACGACGAAAGAAGGCTCGGGAACCGTGCGCACCGCCCTGGCGTGGTTGAAGATCCTGTCGTTCCTCGATCTCAGCGTCACCAGGCGTCACCACCTGTTGAGGTTGAACCGCTCGAACCTTCTAAGTATGCGGAGTCATGGCACGCCGGGAGGGATTCGAACCCCCGACCCTCAGGTTCGAAGCCTGATGCTCTATCCAGCTGAGCTACCGGCGCGCAGGGAAGGCAGATCCGGATCCGACGATGTCGGAAACGGAGACCTGAAGGCGGGCGGAATCTAGCAGAGACGCCGATGGGAGACACTGGCTATCCTCGGGCGATGGCCCGCTCCTTCGATATCCCGCAATTCGTGGACGCCGCGTCGAGTCACCCCTTGCCCATTCGTGCCCTGAATCGGCTCGGAGGGCTGATTCCGGGCAATCGGCCGCTCTCCGCCGAGGCGATCTGGTCGGCGGCCCGGACGCATTCGCTCGGCGACCTCGAACCGACGCCCGAGGCGGCGGACGCGCTCGAGGTTCTGCTCGACTCACTCGCGGCGAATGTCCGGATGAGTCTCGTTGGGCGCTTCTCGGCGCGGGATGACACGATTCGACTCGCGCGAACCCATCTTCGGATCCAGCGCGCGCTTCGCGACACGGCAGGTGTCGATTCGGTCGAGTTGCCGCGGTCGATCTTCATCGTGGGTTGGCCGCGGACCGGCAGCACCTTCCTCCACCAGCTCCTCGCCTGCGACCCGGCCAGCCGGACGATCCCCTATTGGGAGAGCTTCGATCCGGTCCCACCCGAGCGCGGGAAGCCCGATAGGCGAGTCGCGAAGCTCGAGGAGATGCTCGGGTTCCTCGAGCGGATCGAGCCGCGCTATCACGCGATCCATCCGATGACCGCCGCGGCGACCGAGGAGTGTGTTGCGCTCTTCATGAACGAGTTTCGGACACTGCAATTCGATTTTCAGTATCGGGTGCCGGAATACGCGCGCTGGCTGATCGGTCAGGATCAAGGTGTCGCTTATGATCTCTATCGCCGACAGCTGCAGTTGATTCAATGGCATCGGCCCGTTGGCGAATGGCAGGTCTTGAAGGATCCGACGCATCTGGTCCATCTCGAGACACTCATCGAGCGTTTTCCCGAAGCTCGGTTCGTGTTTACCCATCGCGATCCCGCCTTTTCGATCTCCTCCCTATGCAGTCTGGTCTCCTATACCCGTGCGCTCTTCACGGACGATGTGGATCCGGTCGCGGTCGGCGCCGAGATCATGTCGGGCTATTGGCCGTCGGCGCTCGAGAAGGGTCGGAAGTTGCGGGCGAGCCTGGCGGACGGTCGTGCGGTCGATATACGACATCCGGATCTCGCTCGCGATCCGATCGCTACAGCCGAGGCGATCTATGCGGCTCTGGGGCTCACGCTGACGGAGGAGGCTCGTGGGGCGATGCGTGATTTTGCGAGGGGTCAGACGATGGAGCAGAAAGCGCGCCACACCCATGATCTCGAGGGTTTCGGGCTGACGCGTGCGGAGGTACGGGATCGCTTCGCGGGTTATTGCGAGGATCTGGAACTTTGACGTGGGGCGCCACAGCCACCCGCGCGGCGTCGGAAGTCGAGCCCGAGCGAACTCAGATTTCCGATCGATCAGAAGGAGTTCACACCGAAGATCTTGCTGGCGGCGCTGTCGACATAAGGACTGGATTTTAGATCATCCACCCGCGAGAGCGAGTTCAGCAGTGGCCCAGCACGAGATCAACGGAATCCGGACCGAGGTCGAAACGCGAGGTTCCGAGGAGGCGCCGGCCTTCCTTTTGATTCGCGGGCTCTCGAGTCAGCTGATCCACTGGCCCGAGGTCTTTCTCGCTCGCTTCGTCGAGGCGGGTTTTCGCGTGGTCGTCTTCGACAATCGCGATGTCGGAAAATCCACGAAATTTTCGGCGGCGGGGATTCCCTCGATGCCGATCACCCTGGCGGGTGAGATCGAAGCGCCCTATTCGGTGGCCGATATGGCGGCGGTGTTCACGGATACGACCCGCGCCGATCGCCTGGCCGAGATCGAGATCCCCTTCTTCGTCCTGCATGGTTCGGCGGATCCGCTGATTCCGCCGGCCTGCGTCGCGGACACGGCGAAGCGGGTTCGCGCTGCTCGATTCGAAGTCATCGAGGGCATGGGCCACGATATCACCGTCGCGAATTCGCTGATCGTAGCGGCTGCGCTCATCGGATTCGCCCGACGGGCATGACGCCCGAGCGAGCGCGACGTCGGCCGGGGAGCGAGGGGCGGCGGATTCCAGGCGGGAGCGGGGCTACGAGAATTCGAGCCCTTCGAGTTTCCCAGCCGCTCGCCATTCGCGCAGGAGCGCGAAGAAGGCCTCGGATCCATCCGGGTAAATTCCCCCGAACCATCCCTCGTCGTCGTCCGGTCGGCCCTCGCTGTTGAGGTAGCTCGGCGTACAGCTCTTCCGGAACTCCGCGTTGATCGTCGGCGCGCTATTGATCAGTCGAACCCAGTCCTGCTCCGCGATCTCCGAGGGCTCGACCGACGCGGAACCTTTCTCGAGCGCATGGCGCAACACATAGGAGAGGTGGATCGCCTGCTCGTTGATCCCGTGTGGGATATTGGGGGTGGCTGCGCTCTGGAGTCCCATCACGAAGAAGCAATTCGGGAAACCGCGGCTATAAAAGCCATGGAAGGTCGATAATCCATCTCGCCATTTTTCGCTGATCTTGACGCCATCGCGTCCTGTGATGTCGTAACCCGCGCGGCGCCAATAACTCGTTCCGACCTCGAAGCCCGTCGCAAAGATCAGGCAGTCGAGTTCGTATTCCTGGTCGTCGACGACGACGCCCTTCTCGGTGATTCGCTCGACGCCCCGCCCGTCCGTATCGACGAGCTGGACGTTCGGGCGGTTGAAGGTCGGCAAATATTCGTCGTGGAAGCAAGGACGCTTGCAGAATTGACGGTAGTAGGGCTTGAGCGCCTCGGCCGTTTTTGGATCCTTCACGATCGAAGAGACCCGGTTGCGGATCTCCTCCATCTTCTCGAGGTCGGTCAGCTCTGCTTCGAGGTCTGCCTCGTTCGCCGAGCGTTCGCCGCTGTTGCTGCTCTTCATCTTCATCAGGGTGCGGAAAATATCCGTCCAACCATCACCGACGAGATCTTCCTCCTGGTAGCCACCGCTCATGAGGATATTGAAATTGTCCATGCGTGCCCGATGCCATCCGGGCTCGAGGCTCTTCACGAATTCCGGATCGGTCGGTCGGTTGTAGCGCGCGTCCACCGCGGAGGGCGTGCGCTGAAAAACGTAGAGCTTCTCGGCGCTGGCTCCCAGATGCGGGATACATTGGATGCCGGTTGCTCCGGTCCCGATGATGCCGACCCGTTTGTCGGCGAGTCCATCGAGTCCGCCCATCACGTCGCCGCCCGTGTATTCGTAGTCCCAGCGGCTGGTGTGGAAGGAGCGTCCCCCAAAGGTCTCGACGCCCTCGATTCCCGGCAGCTTGGGTCGATTGAGCGGGCCATTCGCCATGAAGACGAAGCGCGCCTTGATCGCATCGCCGCGGTCGGTTCGAACGGTCCAGCGATTCGTGGAGTCGTTCCATTCGAGGGCGGTCACCTGCGTCTGGAAACAGACGTCGGCATAGAGGTCGTAGTGACGAGCGATTGCCTGGGCATGCGAGAGGATTTCGGGGGCAAAGGCGTATTTCTGGGTCGGGATATATTTGAGTTCTTCGAGCAGAGGGAAATAGATATAGGACTCGACATCGCATTGCGCGCCGGGGTAGCGATTCCAGTACCAGGTGCCGCCGAAATCTCCGCCTTTTTCGATGATGCGAATATTCTCGATGCCCGCTTCGCGCAGCCGGGCGCCGACGAGCAGGCCGCCGAACCCCCCACCGATGATCAGGATCTCGACCTCGTCCTCGAGCGCATCGCGCGTGAAGTCCGGGTCGGCGTAGGGATCGTCTATATAGTGGGAGAACTCGCCGATCACCTCGCGGTATTGGTTGTTGGCGTCCGGGCGAATCCGCTTGTTGCGCTCTTCACGATATTTTGCGCGCATCGATTCGAGATCGGGTCCAGGCTTGCCGGTCCGGGTCGTTGACTTGGCGCCGTTCGTCATGACTCCGCCTCCGCGATTTTCTCTGTCAGCGATGTTCGAAAATCGGGAGAGGCGGGGCAAGGCCTGTTTGGGCGATCGGCGCCCTGGAAAGCGACGATAGGCGACAGAAAGACACGGCCCCCGCTTCCGGAGGTCGGAAATCAGTCTGTCATCTCCACGTCCATCCCGTCGATCTTGGCGAATCGTACGATCAGCTCCTCGACCCGAGAGCTATAGCCCCATTCGTTGTCGTACCAGGCGATGACCTTGGCGAGGCGGTCATCGATCACCTGGGTGAGCGGGGCGTCGAAGATCGAGGAGTGCGAGTCGCCAATGATATCCGACGACACGATCGGCTCCGTGTTATAGGAAACGATCCCCTTCATGGGACCCTCGGCGGCGCTGCGCACGGCAGAGTTGATGGCTTCTACGTCCGCGTCCGACTCGAGTTCGAGGGTGAAATCGACGACGCTTCCATCGGGAACCGGTACGCGCATGGCGAGCCCGTCGAGCCGCCCCGCCAACTCGGGGATGACCTGTCCGATCGCGCGCGCTGCGCCGGTCGAGGTCGGGACGATATTCGTTGCCGCGTTGCGCGATCGGCGCATATCGCTCTGGTGCGGCGCATCGATCAGCCGTTGATCCGAAGTGTAGGCGTGGACTGTGCTGAGCAGGCCCCTGCGGATTCCGAAGCGGTCGTGGAGGATCTTGGCGATGGGGGCCGCGCAATTCGTCGTGCAGCTGGCGTTGCTCACGATCCGCGCGTCGGTATTCGCGACCTCGTCGTTGACACCCATGACGAGCGTCGCGTCGAGGGGATCCTTGCAGGGCACCGTCAGGATGACGCGCCCGGCCCCCGCTTCGAGGTGCTGCTCGAGTTGGCTCAGATGGCGGAATGCGCCGGTGCTCTCGACGACATAATCGACACCGAGCTCTTTCCAGGGAAGCCGGCCGGGATCCTTCTCGGAGAGGATGTGGAAGGGGTCGCCGTCGATATTCATGATGTCGCCGTCGATGTCGGCGGTGCCGGAGTAGGAACCATGGATGCTGTCGTATCGGAAGGCGTAGAGCAGCGCTTCGGGCGGAGCGATGTCATTGATGGCGACGATGTCGAAATGGCCGTGGAGCTTGGCGATTCGCGTGATCGTTCGCCCGATCCGGCCGAAGCCGTTGATCGCGATTTTCGGAACGCTCATGAAAGGGTCCATTCTCGGGAGGCGGGCCCGGATGCTTCGGAGAAGGACCGCTCGATCTCCGCCTCGATGACACCCCGATCCGACATCTCGTTTGCCTTCGACGCTTCGGCGTCACGCTCTGCAGTCTAACGCGGTCATGCCGGGCGGCGATCCGCGAGGCTCCCATGAAGGTCCTTTCGAGCCAGGAATCCAGGGGATTTCGTGTCTGGACAGTCGTCGCCAGCCGAGAGACCATAGGGTCCATCTGCCAGCGAGGACATACCGATGCCCCACGACCTTCTGATCAAGAACGGAACCGTGATCGACGGGAGTGGCGGCCCCGCCCGCCGTGCCGATGTCGCCATCCAGAAGGGGCGAATCGCGAGCATCGGGGATCTCGCAGGAGAAGCGGCGAGCGAGACCCTCGACGCCGGTGGGCATGTGGTCGCCCCCGGCTTCATCGACGGCCACACGCATATGGACGCCCAGGTCTACTGGGATCCGCTCGGCTCGTGCTCTTCCTATCACGGTGTCACCAGCGTCGTGATGGGCAATTGTGGATTCACGCTCGCGCCGAGCCGAGAAGATGCGCGGGAACTCGTCGTACGAAACCTAGAACGCGCCGAGGATATCTCACCGGATGCGATGGCCGAGGGGATCTCCTGGGGTTTCGAGACCTACGCCGAGTACATGGGCGTGCTCGATCGCTTGCCCAAGGGCATCAACTACTCGGGTCATGTCGGCCATTCGGCGCTGCGCGCCTATGTGATGGGGGAGCGTGCTTTCGAGGAAGAGGCGACGGCGGAGGACCTCGACGCGATGAAACGAGAGCTCGCCAGTGGGCTGGCCGCTGGCGCGATGGGTTTCTCGACCTCGCGCACCCTCAATCATCAGACCTCGGATAACCGGCCGGTGGCGAGCCGGCTCGCGAATTGGGAAGAGATTCGGGAGCTGGTCGGCGTGACGGGTGCGGTGGGTGGAATCTTCGAGATCTCGAACGAGGATGCGCCGATCGGAGACCCGGACGCGCAGCCCGAATATTTTGGTCGCATCGAGGCGCTCGCCAAGGAGAGCGGGGCGGCGATCATGTTTGGCGTGGGGAGCAATCGTCGTGATCCCGAGGGCTGGAAGCCCTGGATGGGGCTCATCGATCGCCTTTCGGAAAGCGGCGGTCGCGCCTTCGCTCAGGTCCATTCGCGTCAATTCAACATCCTCATCAATTTCGAGGGCCAATTGCCTTTCGATAGCCTGCCCGAGTGGAAGGCGCTGCGAGCCCAGCCGCGTGCGGAACAGATCCGGCTCCTTCGCGACCCGCCGACGCGCGCCCGATTGATCCACGAGGCCCATCATGGACGATACGGCGACGCCGTGGGCGCTGAGGCGCGCAGGCCCGATTACGACTGGGTCTGGCGCATGGACGAGCCGCTCGGCCCGCACCCGCGCATCAGCGATCTGGCCCGTGAGGCGGGTGTCGACCCGGTCGAAATGATGATCGACATCGCGCTCGAGACGGACCTCAAACAGATCTTCATCCAGCCCTTTGCAAATCAGGACCAGGATCAGGTGCTTTCACTCATGAAGCATCCCCGCTCGATCGTGACCTTCTCGGATGCCGGTGCCCATGTCTCGCAGATCTCCGATTGTTCGATCGCGACGCATCTGCTCGGTTATTGGGTGCGGCAGGAGCAGGCGGTCGCTCTCGAAGAAGCCATTTCGATGCTCACCGCCCAACCGGCGGCGGCTTTCGGGTTCTCGGATCGGGGCCGGCTGAAAGAGGGCTATGTGGCGGATCTCGCGATCTTCGACCCCGCAACCGTGGCGCCCGGGACGCCCGAGATTCAACACGATCTGCCGGGCGGCGCTCGCCGTCTAGTCCAGATGGCAACCGGCTTCCTGGCGACCGTCGTCGCCGGTGAGATCCTGCTTCGAAAGGGCGAACACACGGGTGCGCTGCCCGGCCAACTACTGCGCCGTGAAGATGCCGGACGCTAGGGGAGTGTGATGGAGCCGCTGATCATCGAGTGTTCTCTGAACGAGCAAGTGACGAAGGCACAGAACCCCCACGTCCCGATTTCGCAGGATGAACTCGTTGCGGACGCGTTGGCTTGCGCAGCGGCGGGGGCCTCGATCCTGCATTTTCATGCGCGAGACCCTGATGGCGATGGCCTGCTTCATCCGGGGACCGAGTTCTATCGCGGGGTCATGCGGGAGATCAGGCAGACGAATCCGGACGTGCTCCTCTATCCGACCTATGGGGCCTCGCCCACTCCGGAAGAGCGCTTCAGCCATCTCGTCGCGCTCGCCGAGGATCCCGAGATCCGGCTCGACTTCGCGACGATCGATCCGGGCGCCGTCAATTATGGGGATTTCAATTGGCGCGAAGAGGACGCCTCGAAGAAATCGCTCGGTTGGGATTTCGTCCTGAGTGTTTCCCATACGGAGGTCGAGTATTTCTTTGAGGTCGCCCGCGAGCACGGCATTCGTTTCAGCTACACGGTTCGCGAACTCGGGCATGTGCGTCATGTCCTCGCCTATCGCGAGATGGGTTGGGCCAATGATCCGCTCTTCTTCAAGGTGACCCTGAGCGAGAATCATGCCTGGGGGATTGCGCCGAGCGAGGAGGCGATCCGAATTCTGACCGAGGCGATCATCCCCTCGCAGGTGGCCTACCGGTGGATGACCTATGTAGAGGGCGAGTGCCACGCGGCGCTCTCGCGATTCGCGGTCGAGCAGGGTGGACATGTGCGAACGGGGATTGGGGACAATCCGCTCTTCGAGGGCGAGTGCCTGACGAATGTCGAGCAGATCGAGAGGATCGTCGCGATGGCCGACCACAGCGGTCGCTCGATCGCCGACCCGAAGACGACGCGCGAGATGTTGATGACGAATCCGAGTTGAGAGATGGCTCCATGCCACGACGAAGCGCGAATTCAAAACGGGTCGCCGGCTCCGATCCGAGCGGGCAGTCCAGACGAAAGAGGGAATCGATGGGACAGTTGGAAGAGGACAACAAGAAGCTCGCTCTCGCGATGGTCGCTGCGCTGAGCGCTGCGGACGAGGAGTGGGTCGCGAAAAATTACGCCGAGGATTTCCAGATCTGGGTGACCGGTTCACTGCCCTTCAGTGGCACGAATGACCGTGCGGGGGCACTCGCGGGGATGCCGGCGGTGCTCGATCTCTTTCCGGAAGGGCTCGAGTTCACGGTGCATTCGATGGTGGCCGAGGGAGATTCGGTCGCGATCGAGGCGACGAGCTCAGGCAAGACCGTGCGCGGGGATCAATATTCCCAGGAATATCATTTTCTGATGCGCGCGCGTGATGGCATGATCACGATGTGGAAGGAGTACATGGACACCGAGCACGCACGCCAGGTGTTGGTCGGCGAGTAATCAATGGGCCGGCGTCCCGAGCGCCGCACAGCGAATCAGGGGGCAGGCGATTGCGAATCATTCACGTCGAAGAGGATCCCGAATATGGCGTGGCCCTCGGGAGCATCCTCGTCAGCCTTCTGGAGCCTTCTCCAGGTACGGCGCGCGATTTCAATCGCTGGTACGAGCGCGACCATTTCTACGCGGGATGCATGAGCGGGGCGAATTTTTTCGCGGGCCGGCGTTTCGTCGCGACCCGGCCGCTCAAGGATCTGCGCTATCCGGCCTCCTCGAACGCTGTTGCGGATACTTCGATCGGCTCGTTTCTGGCGCTCTATTGGATGGAACGCGGTCGCCATCGCGAGACCGAGGACTGGGCGGTCGAGCGGGTCCTCCAGCTGGGTGAGGAGGGTCGCATGGCGGGTGGGGCCGATCGAAAGGCGGTCCACGCGAGTTTCTACGTGCATCGCTGGTCCGCTCGTCGCGATGACGATGGGATCCCAGCGGAGGTCGCGCTCGACCATCCCTTTGCGGGCGTCGTGATGGTGATCAGCGAGCGACCCGAGGGCGTTACAGCCGAAGCGCGCGAAAAATGGTTCCTCGAGGAGCATCTTCCGAAGACGCTTCCGGGTTCGAATGCGGCCCTCTGTCTATCGCTCGATCCGCTTCAGCTTCCCGAGGAGTCGCCGGCCTATGTTGCGCCCGTGCCCGGTTCCGAGCGCCGCGGGCTAGAACTCTATTTTCTCGATCGGGATCCGCGGGAGGGCTGGGACGCGCTTTTTGGGGATTTCGCCAGGACCCATGCCGAAGCGGGCATGGGCGAGATCGCCTTCGCGGCGGGTTTCCTTCCGACCTTGCCCGGGACCGACCGCTACGTCGACGAGCTCTAGCCGGCTGCGCGAGACCACAGCGGTCGGACCTGCGATGTGGCCAGACGGTGCATGGCGAGCACACCGACCTCAGTCGGCGGTTGCATCGCGCGCGAGCAGTGCGTCGACGTCCTGCTCGACCGCCGTTCCCTTGAAGAAATTCGGGTTCGCATCGGTATAGAAGCGAGCGATATTTTCGAAGGTGAATGCGCGGAACTCGTCGCGATCGATTCGCTTCTTCTCGACGAGTTCGAACGCCTCGTTCAGGACGACGCGCATCTCGGGTACATCCCAATGTCCGATATCCGAACCGAAGATGGGGTTCAGGCGTCGGCCGAAGGGAAGCCCCTTGCGGTCGAATCCGTGATGGACGAGCGGGTCGTCAGCCTCGCAGCCGAAGAAGAAATTTGGAACGAAGAGGTCGGCGATATCCTCGGGACGTTCGATCTGGCAGGCGGAAAACTCGTCATCGGGTTCCGCCTGGCCGGCGGGCGCGCCGAAAGCCAACTCCTGGATGTCCGGCCCCGTCCCCGTCTTCTTGAGATGGCCGCCGTGGCTCTCGAGCAGCTCAGCGAAGAGATCGCGATCGAAATGTGCCGGGTTGTAGGTTTGGATCGCCTCGGGGTTGCGCTTTTGCCAATGGCTCAGGAGATCGTTGAAGAGGCGACAGGCCCATGAGACGCCGCCTTCGAGGAGCGCGAGGCGAAACGTCGGAAATCGTCGCGTGACGCCGCCGAGAAAGAGAGAACGGCAGAGTGTCTCGCTGGGGGCGGCGAAGAAGCCGATGTGGTTGTACATGTAGTTGCTCGTTGACCGCCGGCCGTCCCAGCCCACCGCGCCGCTATGGGCCGCGGGGGAGATCCCGAGGTCGACACAGCGTGCCCAGAAGGGGTCGTAGTCATAGGGGCTATCGACGCCGAAGGAGTCGGCCCAGCTGGCGTGGTACTGGACGGCGGGGCCGTGCTCCGCGACCGCGTCGACGGGTCGACGGACGAAGCTCGCGATGAGCGCAGCCTTGAAGCCGAGCTCTTCGACCGCGTAGTCGAGTTCCTCGATGGCCTCGTCCGGCGTCATCATGGGGATGATCGCAACGGGTGTGAGCCGATCTTCGAAGCCCTCGAAGGCATCGGCGTGGAATTGATTGAGCGCGCGGCAACACGCCCGTCGCAGCTTCGTGTCGGCAATATCGATCAGGGGGAGGCCGAGCGAGGGATAGATGACGCTGAAGTCGATGCCGAATTCGTCCATTCGCTCGTACATCAGCGAGGGCATCGTCGCGGTTGCGAAGTCGCGGGTATTACGGGTGGGGACGGCCCACCAGGAGGGGCGAACGGCTCGGCGCGCCGCGCGCTCGTCCTGGGAGAGGGCCGACCACAGTCCCGCGCCCGAAGCGAGCACTCGGGCATAGAAGTCTTCGGCTTGGTCGGCGACACCCGCCTTCTGAAAATAAGGGAGCAGGGCGGGCAGGTACTCGACCGTATGGCCGTCGGAGTCGATCACAGGATGTCCGAGTTGTGAGCGGAGATCACGGGCGGCGATGGACATTCGATTTACTCCTGCGAAGTGTTGCGGTGTCGGAGCAATCGAGTCTAGGGAGCGCGGTGGGTTGAGGGAAGCACCCGGGCCCGCCTGCCATCGCCCGTGACCGCTTATCTTTCGACGCCATTTGAGGGCGCGACAAATCGCCTCGCCATGCCGCTGGTGTCGATCCGTGGACGAGTTAATGTCAAGCCGGCGTCAGAGAGGACGCGCGCAAGGAGATGGAGATTGGGCTCGGGTCAGTGCTGGAGACGCCTCGTTCGCCCTCCGGCGGTGCTCGTGCTTCTTCTCTTTATGGTATTCGCGGTGTTGTCCGCCCTTGCTGCTCATCCGGTGCGCGCTGCCGAGGAATGCGCGCGGGGCGTCGCTCCGCGCGCGAACGCGGTATTCGTCGAAGAGGCCCCCACGATTGATGGCGTGCTGGACGACCCGATCTGGGAGAAGGCCGAGCCTATCACCGAATTGACCCAGGTCGAGCCTGTTTTCTGTGCCCCCGGAAGCTTTCGAAGCGAGATCCGGATCCTGACGGACGGCGAAACACTCTTCTTCTATCTCCGCGCCTACGATCCCGAGCCCGACAAGATCGTCGCGAATCGGATGGCCCGTTCCGAAATCTTCTTCTACGACGACGGCTTCAATATCCTGCTCGACACCTTTCTCGATCGTCAGAATGGTTATTTCTTCCAGGTCAATCCGAATGGCGGGCGACGCGACGGCACTTTCGCGCGTGACACCTATGAAGAGAACTGGGACGGAATCTGGTACGCGGAAGCGCGGATCGACGAGGAGGGTTGGACGGCGGAAGTCGCCATCCCGATCAAGACGCTGGGTTTCCGGCTGGGCGCAGATGCCTGGGGGTTGAATCTCTCGCGACGGATACGCCGATTCAACGAAGAGAATCGCTGGGCGGATCCCTCACTGCAACGATTCGGGATCAACATGAGTCGCGCGGGGACGCTCCACGGGATGAGCGTCGCGCGCCAGGGGGTCGGTCTCGACGTCGTTCCGACCTTCTCCTTCGGTGGCATAAACGACGGGCAGGGCGACGCCAGCACTCCGGCGCTACCCGATTTCGATGATCATGGCGAGGTTCGCATCGAACCGAGCTTCGACGCATTCTACCGGGTGCTGCCCTCCCTGACGGCTTCGGTGACGGCGAATACGGATTTTGCGCAGACCGAGATCGATGGCGCGCAGCTGAACGTGACTCGTTTTGCCCAGTTCTTCCCGGAGAAGCGCGAGTTCTTCCTGCGCGATACGGGAATCTTCACCTTCGCCGATCTTCAATCCGAGAACGGCATTCCTTTCTTCTCGAGACGGATCGGACTCTCCACTCAGAAAGTCGGCAACACGAGGGCCCTGGAGCTCTCGGGTGTGCGATTACTCGGGGGGGGGCGTGTGACGGGCCGGGTGGGGCGCTTCAATATCGGCCTGATCGATATGCAGCAGGATCGAAACAACGGTCGCGAGGGCGAGAATCTCGCCGTCGCCCGGGTCTCGGCCAACGTGTTCGAGGAGTCGAGCGTCGGAATATTGATGACGCACGGCAATCCGGATTCGGCCGAAGAAAATCTGCTCGCCGGTGCCGACTTCAATTTTCGCAGCAGCCAGCTGATCGAGAATCGTTTCGTCACGGGGTCCTTGTGGATGCAGCAGGATTTCTCCGGTGATCGGTACGGTCGGCGGAGTACGGCCTGGGGTGCCACCGCTTCCTACCCGAACGACATCATCAACTGGAAGATCAAATTCAAGGAGATCGAGAAGGGATTCGATCCCGCGCTCGGCTTCGTCAACCGCCCCGATATCCGGCGCTACGACGGCACCTTCCGCTACCGGATCCGAAACCAGAAGAAGAAGATTCGTACGATCGACACGACGTTCAATGGATCGCTCACGACGGATCGCACCAACCACGTCGAAACCGCTCGCCTCCTCGTAACACCAGTCAAGATCACGACCCAGGTCGACGACAGTTTCGAGATTTTCTACGCCTTCTTCTACGAAGACACCGTTTATCCCTTCTACCTCGCAGATCATATCGGGGTCGCCCCGGGCGAATATCACCAGTCATCCGTGATCAGCAAGTTCATGACGAGCCAGCACCGCCCGCTGCGACTCGAATACACCATGGGTGTTGGTCAATTCTTCGATGGCTGGGGCTTTCGCGTGGCGCCGCTGCTCGAGTGGCGGCCTTCGAAATACCTGCTCTTCTCCTGGGAATACGACGAGCGGACCTTTTATGGTCTCGAGTCGTGCAAGGGGTTCGCGGGGGTCAACTGTGTGAAGAGTACGGGCGACGTCGAGAATCGGACGTTCAGCATCCGGCTCGCCCGTTTCAATTTCATGGTGGCCTTCAGTCCGGATATCTCTTGGAGCACGCTCGTCCAATACGACAATATATCCGACGACCTCGAGTTTCAGACGCGGCTGCGCTGGATCATCGAGCCCGGGAAAGAATTCTTCGTGGTCGTGGGACAGGAATTCGAAGCCAAACCGGGCGATTTCCGGACGCGCGAGACCGAGCCGGCGGTGAAGCTGCGCTGGACGTTCCGCTTCTAGCTCAGAACTTGAACCGCAGGCTCAGGTACACCTCGTGCGCGTCGAATTCGGAATCGAGTTGCTGCTTGGTGGTGACGGTGGGCGTCGCACCGCCTGAGGGCAGTCCGATTCGCGAATCGTGCGACACTTCCTCGGTTCGGATGTAGCGGTATGCGAGGGAGAGTTCCGTGACCTTCGTCAGGGGCAGAGTCCCCCCGACCATCGCGTTCCATACGATGACATGGTCGGTGTCGTCGATCGAGAGTTGCGTCGCGTTGCCGCCCTGGTTCTGGACGTCGAGGCTCTGCATCCCCCAGCCGATACCCGCACCGATGAAGGGGATCACGCCGATCCCGAAATCCCAATCGACATAGCCGTTCAGCGTGGCACTCAAGAGCGCGAGGTCGCCCCTGGCGTCCGGGGCCTCCCCCTGAAGGGCGATTTCCTCAATCTCCGTCGTGCGGTAGCCCACCCGGACCTCGGTTCGAAAATGTTCGAGGAAGCGCGCGCCGAAGGCGCCGCCGAAGACGTAGCCGGGGGCATCGGGTTCGGCCTGACCGTGGAGTCCGGGTACGGACGCGCCGCGGAGGGTCTGGTTCTTGGAATAGGACATACCGATCTCGTATTCGACGTAGGGGTGCAGACCCTGCTTGTCGTCCCCCTCTTCCGCAAATAGGGGTGGCGCGAAGAGAAAGAGAATCAGCGCAAGCGCCGGAGCGAGGGCGCGAACGACAGGTTGGAACGATCTGATCAGGCTCACTGGGAATGCTCCCGTTCGCACCGGCGCGGGTGCGGTTCGGTTCAATGCGCGCGCCAAAAATGGCGGCTCGCAGAACATAGTGGAAAATCGAGCGCGATTCCGCAGGCAACCGCCCGTGCCCGCGGCATGTGGAACCGGGAGGTCGCCCCTCCGACCGTCTCGGGGCACTAGATATTTCCGCGAGGGCCTCCCGCGCATCGGATCGCGCCGGGTTGCGGCACAGCGCGTCCCCTGCCAGTCCCCGAGATCGCTCGACATCGCTGATGATTCGTCCTTCGACGTTTCAGAGCCCCGTGTTCGGCTCCGAAAGCGCCGGGGAGTGGGCCGCGCTCCCGCGCTCAGGTGCGTTGGGAAGAAATATTGCCGCCGTCGACGACGATTTCTGCGGCGGTGATATAGCTCGCCTCGTCCGAGAGAAGGAAGCGAACGACCCGGCCGATCTCCTCGGGATCGCCGATTCGTTCGAGCAGAATTCGCCGAGTAAAATTCTCGTCGCTCAATGCGTCCAGACTCGGCTGCATCATCGGCGTGCGAATCATACCGGGGGAGATCGCGTTGATGCGGATGCCGTCGTGCGCGAGACGGTCGGCGAGAGACCGGACCAGTGAAAGCGCGCCTCCCTTGGCGGCGCTGTAGATCGGATTGATGCCGTTGCCGAGCGTCGCGTTGATCGATGAGAAGGTCACGATCGCCGAGCCCGGCTGCCGGCCGAGGTCGGGTAGGAGTGCCTGGGCCAGCAATGCGAGTGGACGCAGGTGGACGTTGAGGCCGCCGTCCCAACTCTCCACGGTGAGGCCGTCGAGGGAATCCGTGTCGACGACGCCCGCAGCATGCACCAAGCCGCCCAGGGTCGGGAGCCTTTCGCGAGTCTGCTCGACACCCGCCATGAGGGCATCGGGGTCACGCACGTCGACCGCCATTCCCTGGCTCACGACGTCGTAGCGATCCCCGATCTCCTTGGCGACCGAGGACGCCTTTTCTGCATCGAGATCCCACAGCGAGACGGGGCGCCCGACGGCGGCGACGGCCTCCGCGGTCGCCCGGCCCAGCCCCGACGCGCCGCCGGTGATGATGACTCCGGTCGCGGGGCTATTCAGTCGGCTTTCGTAGGTCATCTGGAACTCCTCTTCGGATTGAGATCTCGGCCTCGACCCGATCCTGCGGGATCCCCGATACGATCGCGTCGGAGAGATTCCCAGAGCGGATGATCATTGCATCGCGGGGGTGGGCTGTGGTGGTTCGTTTCCGATATAGCTCACGCGTTCTTCTTTGTACTCGTAGCTGAGTTCGAGCCGTGCGATGCGCCATTTCCCGTCGCCCTCGCGTACGAAGCGATCGGTGTAGTGGCCGAATCCACGGTAGGCGGTGGAGGGCTCGATGATCACCCAGTCGTGTAGCTTGAAAAAGCCCGTCGCCTCGCGTTCGTTCACGACGGTCACCTGGGGATTATGTCCCGCATGGCTGACGCGGTAGCGGTCTCCGCCTTCATTGGTCACGAGAAAATCGACCAGGGCCTGCCGGCCCTCGAGCGTCCAGTCCGGGCGTCCATAACAGGCGTGGATTTCTTCGGTGAAGCAATCCCCGAGTTGATCGAATCGCTTCAGGTCGAGCGCGTGGAAATAATCGTATTTCGTCTGGCGGATGGCCTCGATCGCTTCGAGCCGTTCGATCCGGGTTCGCAGTTCTTCGATCTCTCCCATTTCAGTCGACCTCGGTCATTCCGGGCAGCCGACGTTCGAGCAGCGCCTCGCTGCGATTTCGGATCTGGGCCGCGTAGCTGGGTTTCGTTGGAATCAGGAATTCGCCCGTGCGAATTCCGTTCAGCACTGGCTCGACGACCTCCGAGGGCGGCATGCCCGTATCCAGTTGCTTCTGGAGGAATTCGGTGACGACTTGGCCGTCGGAGGTGTCGTCGGTTCCGTATTGGTCCGGCCGCACGCGAGCGGTCTGGGCGATCGCGGTGTCGATCGAACTCGGGGTCAGCACCGATGCGCCGATCTTCGATCCCACGGCGCCGAGGTCGTGCGCCAGACACTCGCTGAGCGAGAGGGCTGCGCATTTCGACACGACGTAGGGACCGGAGGTCGGGCCGCCGACGAAGGCGGCCACGGAGGCGGTGTTCACGATATGTCCGTCCGTGCCCTGAGCGATCATGCTCGGCACGAAATATTTGATCCCGTGGATGATGCCGAAGACATTCACACCGAAGGTCCATTGCCAATCTTCGAGACTGCGCTCCCAGCAGAGCCCGCCCTGGAAGACCCCGGCATTATTGAGCAGAAGATCCACCTGGCCGAAATGCGCGAACGCGTCGTCCGCCAGCGCCGCGACCGAGGCCGGATCTGCGACGTCGACCCGAATCGCGTGGGCGGTGTCGCCGATCCTCTCCGCCGTCGCCTTTGCTCCGGCGGCATCGATATCGGCCGCAACGATCTTCATCCCCTCCGCTGCGAACCCCTCCGCCAGTGCGGCTCCGATTCCGCTCGCTGCACCCGTGATGACCGCCACCTTGCCTTCGAAGTCCGACAACATATTTCAGCTCTCCTGGAATGCCAGGGACGCTCGTGTCTTCCCGCTCGAACGATGAGCCAAAGCGGGGGTCGGCGCCCGATAGTCCTACCCCGACCTTCGATCCTAGGGGATCGCTGCAGCCGGCGTCCACGCGACCCGCGGGCCCACGAGCATTGCTCGCGGATCGCGATACCTTTCGGCCCATGTGTGACTCGCTCGTTGCTCGCGGCGCCAGGACGGCGGATGGTGCAACGCTCTTCGCGAAGAATAGCGATCGGCGGGGCCGCGAGGCCCAGCCCTTCCTGCAGTTTCCCGCGGCCTACCACGCGCGTGGTTCGCTGCTTCGTTGTAGTCATATCGAGATCGATCAGGTGGCGGAGACCTATCGCGTGATGGGCCACTCGCCCGCGTGGTGTTGGGGATTCGAACAAGGGGTTAACGAACACGGTGTCGCGATCGGAAATCACGCCACTCGGTCCCGCGAGCCCCTCGAAGAGGCGCCCGGCCTGATCGGAATGGATCTCGTCCGGTTGGGTCTCGAGCGCGGGCGCGACGCACGGGAGGCTCTCGAGATCATCGCAGCGCTTCTCGAGACACACGGTCAGGGCGGGTCGGCGTTCACCGCCGAGGGTGATGACGGGTATCAGAACAGCTTTATGATTGCGGATGGTTTCTCGGCCTGGGTGATGGAGACGACCGCGCGGGGCTGGGCGGCTCGGACGGTCGAGGGCGCTTCGCTCACGAATGCGCTGACTCTCGGCGCCGAATGGCAGATCGGATCACGAGGCCTTGAGCGGCACGCTCACGAGCAGGGTTGTTGGACGCGGGATGAACGACTCGATTTCAAGTCCGCCTACGGTTTGGAGAGTTGGCCGGGTTATCTGACCGAACGCCGTCAGCAGGCCGCCGAGAACTATCTGGCGGGGCCGCCGCTCACGGTCTCCTCGATGAAGAATTGGTTATGCGATCACGGGGAGTCGGTCGAACCCCCGTCCACGGAACGCGATCTGGCGGATCCCGCTCGCTATAGCATCTGCATGCACGCCGATCCGACGGCGATGACGACCGCGAGTCTGGTCGCGCGTCTGCCCGAGGAGTTGGGCCGCCGACCGTGGCCGGTCTGGATCTCCTTTGCAACGCCCTGTACCGGTATTTTCGTCCCGGTTTATCTCGATGGGGTGATTCCAGTGCGGCTCGCTTCAGAGGTCGGGGTCAAGTGGCCCGGAGGGGAAGGCGGGAGGTATTGCTCGGGGCATTCCGCCTGGGAATCGCTGCGTGCACTTCAGGAGCGCGCGACGCTCGACTTCGAGCACTCGATTCCGATCCTGCGAGAGGGTTGGCAGGAAATGGAGCGTTCGGTCGAACTCGAGCGCATCCGGGTCGAACAGGAAGTGGCCGGCCTCTTCGCGGGAGACCGATTCGACGACGGCGAGCGGGCGCTCAGCGATTTCATGGAAAGAACGGCCGATCGCCTGGTCGAGACGGCGGATCGACTCGCTGAATCCTGTTGAGCAAGGACGGGCGTGTTGACAAGCGGATCGGAAGCGTCGCGAATCCTGTGCGAACTAGGCGCGAACTAGGCGCTTTGTGCTTCCCCGATCCCCACCATCGGTCGTACGCTGCGCGCACGAACGAAATACTCGTCGCGCATCTCCCACGGGAGGCCGAGCGCGTTCAGGATGTGGCGCTTCGTTGCCTGACGGCAAGCCCGTCCCTTTTCGACCGCATGAATTGTTCGTGGAGAAACGTTGGCCTTCTTGGCGAGATCGTTCTGGGTCCATCCAAGGGCTTGTCGGGCGGCACGAATGCGATTCATGGGGTCATCTCTGGGGGCTTGAGGAGGTCCGGAGTCGGCTGCCAGAATAGCGCTAAGCAGCCGATCCGGCGCCCGCGAATTTCGCCAAGTGCTTGATTCCCATGGGGGTTTTCATTTTTCCCGGCGAGTCTCGGGGACGCTCGGGCAGCCTGCGGGGAGAGGGCAGCGATTTCCGGCCGGGGGATTGCTGAAGCTGCCGGGTCGCGAGTGGATGGCGCGGGTGGGTCGGTGAGGCTATCCAGGCGCCATGACGGATTTCGTTCTGATTCACGGGGGCTCGCACGCCGGTTGGTGTTGGGACCGGGTCGTGCCCACTCTGCTGGGAGATCCCCGTGTGGGACAAGCGCTCGCCGTCGATCTCTGCGGCCACGGCACACGGCTCGACGCTCTCCCGCAGGACGAGATCACGATCGAGCATTATGTCGATTCGGTAGTGGAGGACGTCGAGAAGGCTTCTCTATCAGACGTGATCCTCGTTGGGCATTCCCTTGCCGGGGTCTCGATGCCCCATGTGGCCTCCCGGCTGGCCGGGCAGGTCCGCCGCCTCGTCTACCTATCGACGACGAATCCCGCCGTCGGAAGCTGTGTCAACGATTCCATGACCCATCCGCTCTCACCGATCTCCCGAGGCGTCGACCTCGTGCAGGCCTTCTGTAGCGATCTCGACGAGGAGACCGCCGCCTGGCTGGTCGGAAACCTGGGGCCACAGCCGCCGGGCGTCCTGGAAGAGCCGATCGGACGCGTGGTCCCCCCGGCTGGAATTCCCTCGACCTATGTGCTGCTCGAAAAGGACGAGGTGCTCCCGCCCGATTATCAGATCGAGCAGGCTCAGGCGATCGGTGTGGACGAAATCGTGCGCTTCGAGGCGGGCCATAGCGCCTTCGCGTCTCGTCCCGCAGATCTGGCTGGGTTGCTCCTTACCTTCTTGTGAGCCGCACGCGTGAGCCGCACTATTTTCGGGCGGCCTGTCGAAGGGTTTGAGCGGCGCGATTGGCTTGCCCTCGAAATCACGGGCGCTGGAGCTAACCTGCCGCCGCACCCGGTCGCCGCGCCCCGGCCGGTATCTCGCGCGCACACGCCAGGAGACCGAAAGCGTGAAACAAGCCCGAAATCCCGGCGCCCGCAGCCGCTTCGAGAAATATATGAGCAAGCTCGCCGATCGTGCGGCGGCTGCCTCTGGGCGTATGCTCTACAAGCGCGGTGTGCGATTTTTGGGTGATCCGGAGTGGCGCGCGCCCTACGAGGCGGAGCTCGCGGCGGACGAACGACCGGGGAAGCCGGTCCATCGCGCGCTGGATCGTCGCTTCATGGTCGTCCAGCTCGCCGAATCCGTGAGAGGGCTATCCGGGAGCAGCGCCGAATGTGGCGCCTTTCGCGGGGTGGGATCCGCGCTCATCTGCCGCGCGCTCGAAGGGACCTATGGACCCGACGATTGCCATTTCGCCTTCGACGCCTTCGAGGGGCTGCCGAAGCCGGTCGAGGCGGATCGCGCGAAGACCGGGCAATGGTGGTCCGAGGGGGATCTCAAGACGGATCGCGATCAGGTCGAGCGCCTCCTCTCGCCCTTTCCACATGCGCGAATCGAGGTCGGTTGGATTCCCGAACGCTTCCCGGAGGTGGGAAATCGCCGGTTCCGACTGGTGCATGTCGATGTCGATCTCTTCGAGCCGACCCGCGACTCGATCGAGTTCTTCTTTCCCCGTCTCGTGCCGGGCGGCGCGCTCCTGCTCGATGACCACGGGGTCATCAGTTGCCCGGGAGCGCGCAAGGCCGCGGTCGAATATTTTGCGAAATCCGGTGAGCCGATCGTCGAACTCCCCAGCGGACAGGCGATCGTCTGGAAGCGGGGCTAGATCTTCAGCTTCGCGCGCAGCCGCTCGATCGGGCGATCCCACTCGTCGTAGTGCGAGAAGAACTCGAAGGGGCGTGCCCCCGTGAAACACTCCCCGCTGATCGCCACATAACGTCTCGGGATCGAAGTCACCGATCGGGGTGTCACGCCGTGGAGCGAGTGGCGGGTGTTCAGCCAGGCTAGAAGCGTATTTCGGCGATAGGGGATGCGCTTCACGCTTTCGATGTATTTCTCGGGGATATATTTCATCTTGCTGCGCGGAAAGGGACCCTTCTTGAGCCGCAGGAGTTCGTATTCGCCCCCGGTCGAGTCATCGTCCTCGGTGCGGAAATAGACCAGCGAGGAAAAGAGCTTCGCGCCGCTGTCGAGGTGCGGTCCCCGGGTCGAACTCATAGCCGTGACGGGAGCGTTCGAGCCGAATTGGCAATCGAGCATGATATCCGCGCGGCGATTCGCCTCGCATTTTTCCTTGCCGGATCGTCTGGCCGTGGTGAAATTCTCGAGCCGTTTTCCAAAATTGGCTTCAAGGCCCGGATGGTGTTTTTCGATCTGCTCTCCCCAGAGCTTGATCGCGCTTTCGAAGAGCGAGCGCTGGGTATGGGCTTCGAAGAAAGCACGCCAGGGTTCGGGAGTTTTCGGGTCCGCGAGCACTCGGTCGGAATCCGCCAGGAGGGAACGGTTATTGGTGATCTCCTCACGGCCCGCGATGTACTCGACGGTCGGGAACGTTTCTTCGAGCGCCTTGTAGTCGACTTCTGGGATGACGTTCTCGATAACGATATGCGGGTAGGGATCGAGATCGATGGACGCTCGGGGAGCGCTGTCGTAGACGTTGCTAGTCATGCTTGGTTTCCTTTTGGCTCGTGAGGATCGTGGGTGGAGTCATGTCCTGGGATTGGGTGTGGATCCGATCCCGTATTCCGCGCGCAGTCCATCGTCGTGGACGTCGGACTCGTAGATGCCCTGGATAGGAGTCTGGAAAAGCGTGTCGCTCCGTTTCCGCAGCAGTGTGAAGCAGAGCAGATTTGGCGTGTCGCGCTGCATGCGGCGGAGCAGGCCGGCGAATCGGCGGGATTCGTTCTTGCCCGCGAAGCGTTTGATGAGCCCCTTGGCACCGGCGCGTCGCACCTTCGCTCTCGAAAGAATCAGCCTGAGTGGGACGATGGTTTCCTCGAGCAGGATGGGCTTCTTCGCGTCTAGGCCCTCGCCCTTGAAGACGACGCCCCGACCGGAGCGGGTCGCGATGCCGATCGAAAGGAGTTCATAGTCGTTCGCCTGGGCGAGCGCCGGGTACAGGTTGGGCTGGATCGTGAAAAATCCGTGATTGATGAACTCGTGAAAGGGGATCACGTGGAGCATCAGCCCGCCGACGCGGGTGAGCTGATGGACATTCCGGAAGACCGCATCCTGGTTGAAAATATGTTCGCCGGTGCCGTTGTTCGTGACGAGTGAATAGGTTTCGCGGAAAGAGTACTCATCGACGAGGTTCTTGTTGAGATCCATCACGAGGCTGCCGAATTTGTCGTTGACGTCGATCGCCGTGTAATCCGAAAATCCCAGTAGTCGGTAATAATCGGCGGCGCGGTCGGCGCGATCGTCGTTTGCCAGGCTGGCGAGTCGTTCGAGTCCCCCGATGTCGATGCCGATCTTGTCAGGTGAGCGCTCGATGATCGAGCGAAGGGTTCGGTCATCGGCTCGCAGCGTCTGATTGCCCAATTCGATCACACTGGGTTTCTCTTCCAGAGAATCGAGTGTCGAGCGGACCAGCAGGGTCATCAGCGGGTTGAAGCTCATCGGGAAGATCCCTTGGATGGGGACGCTGGGACGGGGTGGCTCACGTGATCTCGTGACGATCGAAGTCTCCCATTCGATTCGCGCGCGCAGGATACCACAATAGCTCGCGAGAGATGTCGTGGTTTGGTAAACGCTCGGGTTCGTGCTAATCGAGCCCGCCACGAGGTGTTGCAGGGCGTGACCTGCGACTCCATCGCGACTCGGGGATGCCTTTTTCACGAGACAAAAAGGCCCTATTTTCAGCCGAATCCTGTGTGGATGGGAAGGGTCGAGTGCGGGTGTGTCATCGAGTCACCCGGCGCTTCGTGATCGCCTGCCCGCCACCGCTTCGAATCGTTTCATCGAGGGTTCCTTCCATGTCGATCTATACGCGCGATGATCCGAGTCCCGAATACCGGGCCATGGTGGAGATGTACGCGACCCTGCATGAACGGGGTGCGAACAAGGCCGCGACCGAAGATCACCGGCCACCCGAGCAGACCTTCGCCGGGAAGATGCTCGCCAGCCACGCTCCGATCATCAAGCAGATGATCGATCGGACGAGCAGCCAGACGCTGCTGGACTACGGCAGCGGCAAGGGGCAGAGCTACGAGCGGAAGGATATCCAGATCGGGGCGACGACCGCGCCGAGCTTGCGAGAATATTGGGGGCTCGAGAGCCTCCGCTGCTACGACCCCGGCTATGAGCCCTTCAGCCAGCTTCCCCAGGAACAATTCGATGCCGTCATCTCGACGGATGTTCTCGAGCATATCACCGAGCCGGACCTCCCCTGGATCCTCGACGAGATGTTCGGTTTCGCGCGCCGCTTCGTCTACGCGAATATCGCCTGCTATCCGGCCAAGAAGATCCTTCCGAACGGCCAGAACGCCCATTGCACCGTGAGAACACCGGATTGGTGGGCGGGCATGATTCACGCCGTCGCGATGCGACACACCGGCATTTCCTACCAATTCAGCCTGGCGACTCGGACCGGGGCGAAGAAATATCTCGGTGTTGCGGGCAAGCGCGGTCTCGAACACCACACGCGCGAACGTTGGGCCTGAGGAGAGCCCACTTTAGATCGCTCGCTCGCTCGCCCGCCCTTCGGCCACCCGACCCGAAATTCGGCGCTAGTCGTCCAGGAAGGCACGAACCCGTTCGACGACGCGATCGAAGTCGTCGTCGGGGAGCGGCCTGTCGCGTCCGCCAGCGAATTCGGGGAAATCCGCCGCCCAGCCGTGCTCGATCATCTGTCTGGACACGCTCTCTAGATTGCGAACGTTTTTGAGGCCGAGCAGCGAGGCCAGATCGCTGATGAACGCTCTCGCCGCCGGTTGCCGCCGGTCGAGGCGCCCGTGCAAGAAGCGTTTCAGCGTATTGCGAAGTCGCTTCGACAACGACCGGTGCCGGACATGAGGCGCGATGGCGATGGGTCGCCCGAGACGTGCGACCTCCACCAACATCGAAATGCTGTCGGGCGTGATCACGAATTCATCGCCGCCGCTCAGGAGCGCGGCGTAGGGATTCTCGGAGGCCTCTGGGCGCCATTCGTAGAGAAAGACCCGGTCCTCCGCTTCGATCGCCGCCTCCCGAACGACATCGAGCGCGGGTCGCGGCGTTCGCCGACTGGTCGAGATCAGGAGCGATCCCCCGCACGAGCGAGATCGCTCGAGGGCGCGGGCGAAGAGAATGCGCATCGCCTCGCGATCCAGACCGAAGGGATCCGATTCGCCTCCGAGCAGGACGACCGTCCAGGGATGCGGGAAGCGGTCGAGTCGGTCTTTCCATTCTGAGCGAGCTTGTTCGAGTGCCTCCGCCGAGTGTGGGAGTTGGAGCGGCCAGTCGAGCCGAATGACGTTGTCGCGGATCGGGACCCCGTATTGAGGCGGTGAAAGGATCAGGTCGAAATATTTCGGACCGGGCGGGCGATTCATCTGTACCAGCCGCGTACGCCCACCGGATCGTCGTTTGATCCAGCGAACGATCGGGACCTGCCGCCATCCGGTCGAGATGACAAGATCTGGCCAGGGTTCATCTAGATGACTGGATCGCGCCCGGTCGGCGCTCGCAATACTGGGGCCTAATATAATTCGCCAGGCTCGAGCCCGATCGTTGAAGACGATCTTCTTTTCTTCGAAGGGGACGCCGAGTGCAGCTGCGAGGCGAAGCGATTGCTTGTCGTCTCCAGTCTTACCGCTCGTGAGAACCCAGACTCGTGCCATCACGCTCCAAGGCTAGCAAGCTGCTCCTGAATTTCTAACCTGCGCCTCGCGCGCCGCGAGGGTTTGCGATGGCCACACGCTCCCGTGGGACCCGATCTCGACCGCGATCCGATCGACTGCGCGGACTTCCGAAGGATCCGGCAAGGAAGGTGTAGGATTGCTTCGGACGAAAGCGTGTCGAGTCAATACGTTCGCTGAAGACCGAGGGTGGTGGAGCGGATGCGCCAAAAGGACTGAAAAGGGGAGACGAAGATGGCGGAGCTCTGCTTCAACACGATGAATCGATCGGCTTATCTCCTGGGCGACGAGGACCCCGATCTCCTGGGGCAGATCGACGCGGCCGCGGCGGCGGGCTTTCGACTCTTCGGTCCCGACGAGTTCTCGATCGCTCGTTTTCGTCGCGAAGGAGGGCGGGTCGAGGCGCTCGCCGAACGGATGCAGGCGCTGGGGATGCGGACCTACGAGCTTCCGACGCTGATGGTGAACGATGATCGGGTGACGACGCGGGCGGAAATCGACCGGCTCGCCGAAATCGCGAGAATCTTGCGGCCCGATTTCATTCAGCTGAATATGGATTCGAAAGTCGACGAGCGGGTCATCGACGAGCTACGACGGGCGGGCGATGTCTTCGCGGGGCTCGGCGCGGGTCTCGCGATCGAGTATCTGCCCTGGCTGCCCGAAGTGTGCAGCATCGACTCGACGCGAGCCGTGCTCGATCGCGCGCAGATCGAAGGAGCAGGCGTGCTTGTCGACACGTGGCATTTCACGCATAGCGCGGATACCTGGGAGGACCTCGAATCACTTCCCCTCGACGAACTCTCGTATGTGCAATTCGACGATCATCCCCCGCTCGAGAGTGATGATCTCGTGATGGAGACGCTCATGCGGCGTGCGATGCCCGGGGAGGGTGTTTTTGAACTCGATCGATTCTGCGACCTGCTGCGGGCCAAGGGCTTCGATGGCGTGGTGAGCTGCGAGATCCTGTCCGAGCAGACACGAAGCATGGCGCTGGAAACCTTTGCCGAACGCGTCTACTCGACGAGCCGTCGCTATTGGCCCTAGTCGGGGCTCATCGGGCATCCGCTCGATCGTCCCGTCCGGCGAAATCCGATCGCAGCGATCGGGATGTGGCGAACCAACAGCCGGCGGATGCCAGGGTCGCTACGAGGACGGCGAGGAGCGAATATCGGATCGCATGATCGCCATAGGCCGGTTCGAGTCGTACGTTCAGGTCGCCGACGATCATCGGGCCGAGGCCCGACCCGACAATTCCGCTGATCGCGCTGGCGAGTGCGGCTGCCCGAGCGCGCATGGCGATGGGGGAAAGCCCCTGGGTCATCGAGAGCATCGGGGCGGCGTAAAAGGAGCCGACGATCGACGCGAGGACACTGAAGAGAAGGGCCACCGGAAAGCCCCCGGAGATCGCGGAAAAGGGCAAACGATCGTTCTCCGGCCAGAGCAGGAAGAGCGCCAGGAGTGGAATCGAGACGAACTGGCCGATCGTCGGAACCCACATCGCCCAACGCCGATCGCGCTTCCAGAGCTGGTCGGCCAAACGCCCGCCGAGATAGATGCCGAGTGCTGAGGGAAGTGGACTCGTGAGGAAATACCAGGTTCCCGCCTCTCCCGCGCCCATCTCGTAGACTCGACGAAGAAAGGTCGGTTCCCAGAGGTTTCGTCCCATCGATGCGAAGAGCGCGGTCGCCTGACCGGCGACGATCCAACGAAAACTCCGGATCGCCCACATCTGCCGAAGCGTATCGAGCCACGAGACCTCGATTTGCGGGGTCTGTGGCTCGCGGATCGTTGTAAAGAAGACGACCGAAAAGACGATGCCCGGGAGGCCCGCCAGGATGAAGGCTGTGCGCCACCCCATCCATTCACTGACGTATCCGCCGAGCATCATGCCGATGGCGAGCCCGAGAACCGAACCGATGGCGATGACCGAGAGGCTCTGGCCGCGTCGTTCGGGACGGACATAGGATGAAATCAGCGACTGGCCCGGGGCGCTTGCGGAGGCCTCCCCGATTCCAACGCCCATTCGCAAGAGGAAGAGCGACCAGAATCCGGTCACGAGCGAGGTCAGGATCGTGAAGAAGCTCCAGAAGAAGAGCCCAACCGAGATGACGAGGCGCCGGCGTCCCCGATCGGCGATGGAGGCCAGGGGAAAGGACGCGACGATATTGAAAAAGGTGAAGGCGGGGCCCAATAGAAGGCCCATCTGACGGTCGTCGAGGGAGAGATCCTGTTTGACGTCCTGAACGAGGATCGAGAGGACCGTTCGATCGACGGAGTTGATGATCATCACGACCATCATCATTCCGA
Organism: Deltaproteobacteria bacterium; assembly: GCA_002719955.1. GTDB lineage: Bacteria > Myxococcota_A > UBA9160 > UBA9160 > UBA4427 > UBA4427. The sequence goes on from PBFW01000044.1 coordinate 42,240, forward strand.
GAACGAATCGGATATAGCGGTCAGAGGCGGGAGGCAATTCCGAGGAGGAGAGGGAGGGCGCGGTCATGGTGAGTCTCCTTGGGGTCTTGGTGTGAGCGGTAGATCCGAGTCGATCGCCCTTCCACCTAACGCGTGGGATCCCAGCGGTCGTAGTGGATCACCTCGTCGACGGGTCGCCGCGTGACCGGCCCGAAATCCCTCTCTGGAAACCCCATCGGAATCACCGTTCCCATTTTTACATCGTCGGGAAGGCCGAGGATTTCCCGCAGCTGCGGCTCACAGCTCAGATTGAAGGTCGTAAAGACGGTTCCGAGGCCGAGCCCACGCGCCGCCAGGATCAGATTCTGCGAGGCGGGATAGACGGTCGAGTACACATACTCGATCTGGGGAGGTGAACCCGGAGGGTAGTCGTGATGTGCGCAGACGATGACGATCACGGGCGCGAGGTGAAGATTCTCGAGTAGATGCCCGGCGCCGAGCAGGATCCGGCGAGAGGAGGGGTCCATCGCATCGGGATTGGCCTCGGCTGCCGCCGCCGCCATTTCGGTCATTTCGCGGACGGCGACCGCGACCGCTTGCTGGACGCGTCGTTTCTGATCGGTATCGCGGAGGACGACGAAGCCCCAGCGCTGGCTATTGCCCGGGTTGGAGGCCCGGGTCGCGGCATGGATCACGCGCTCGAGCATTTCCTGTGGGATCGGATCCGGCTTCAGATATCGCATGGCCCGGCAGGTTTCCATCGCCTCGAACAGCTCCATTCCGCCCTCCTTTTCTGCCGCCGAATATTGCACAATAGGCGTAAGGAGGAACGTGCATGCAGACCGAGATCGCCAAGGCCTTTGATCTGGCCGACCGGGTCGCCGTCGTCACGGGGGCTGCCAGCGGGATTGGCCGCGCCGCTTCGATTCTATTCGCCAAGGCCGGCGCGAATATTGTGATTGCAGATCGCTCGGGCGACGCGTTGTCCGAAACCGCATCCGAGATCTCGAAGCTGGGTCGCCAGGTCGTTCCGGTCGTGATGGACGTGTCGAATCGGAGCGAAGTCGAAGCGCTTATCGGAACGGCCATCGAGCGATTCCAGGGGATCGACATCATGGCGAATGTTGCGGGGATCATGCGCGGCGCGATGTTTCTCGATGTGACCGAGGAAGATCTCGACGCGCTGATCGCGGTCAACCAGAAGGGGGTTTTCTTCGGTTGCCAGGCGGCCGGCCGCGCGATGGCGGAGCGAGGCGGGGGCTCGATCATCAATATCGCGTCGGCGGGGATGGATTCGCCGGCACCTAATATTTCCGTATACGCTATGACGAAAGCGGCGGTCGCGATGATGACGCGCTCCCTGGCGACGGAATTGGGGCCGCAGGGCGTGCGCGTGAATACGGTCGCGCCGGGCTTTACCGATACCGGCATGACTCAGCGCCACTGGATCGACGGCGACGGGAAAGAGAACCTCGAAGCGCGGGACTCGATCTGGAGCCAGATGAGTGAGAGGGTGCCGCTCGGCTCGATCGGTCAACCTGAGGATATCGCGTTCGCCATGCTCTACCTGGCGAGCGACGCCTCACGTTTCGTGACGGGACAGGTTCTTCGTCCCAATGGCGGCGTCGCGATGCCCTGAGTTCGTCGATCGCTCAGAGCCGCATCGGGACCTTGGCGTAGCCGCGTACGTTGTTGTTATGGGACCACTCGAGGTTCGATAGATCGATTTCGTACTCGGGAAAGCGCGTCAGCAATTCCTCGAAGGCGACGCGGCATTCCTGGCGTGCGAGGCTCTTCCCGATGCACAGGTGATGACCCTGGCCGAAGTGGACGGTGCGGTCGAGTTTGCGGTGGATGTCGAAGCGATCGGGATCATCGAATTGGCGCTCGTCGCGATGGGCCGCGCCGGTGAGCAGCAACACGCGGACGTCCTCGGGGATCGTGACGCCGTGACGCGTCCAGGGCTTCGTACTCCACCGCCCCTGGACCTGGGAGGGCGGATCGATTCGGAGCAACTCTTCGACCGCGTTTCGCATGAGGTCCGGGTCCGCGACGAGTTCGGCGCGCTGATCGGCATTTCGAAAGAGCGTGACCGCGCTGTTGCAGATCAGGCGGGCGGTCGTCTCGTGGCCGGCACTGCCCAGGAGCAGGCAGAAACCGAGGAGTTCGTCGAAGGTTAATCTCGTCATCCTTCCGCTGTCGATGTCGCGAAGCTCGGCATCGATCAATGCGCTGGTCAGGTCGTCCTGCGGCCGCACCTGACGCTCCTTGATGAACCCCGTGAAATATTCGAGAACCTGCTGCGAGGCCAGACGTGCACTCTCCGGAACCTCAAGTTCTCCTGGCTCGCGGTGCATCATCACATTCGTGAGTCGACGGACCTGATCACGATCTTCTTCGGGGACCCCCAACATCGTGCTGATCACGTCCATCGGCATCACCGAAGCGAGGCGCTCGAAGAGATCGATCTGGTCACCGGGCTCGAGGCCCGCGAGACGATCTCTCGTGATCTTGCGCACGATCGGTTCGAGTTCGCCGACTCGTCGTGGGGTGAAGACCTTGCTGATCAATTGGCGAACGCGTGTATGTTTTGGCGGGTCCAACGAGATCATCAGCGGAAGGGGCGTCATGACCTTTTCGAGCGTCTGACCCCAGGCCGAGCTGAAGGTGTCGAAGTCGAGATGGGCTTCCCAGACATCCTCGAAGCGGGAGAGCGCCCAGAAATTCAGCTTTTCGTTGTGATAGACCGGGGCCTCGCTCCGCAGCCACGCATAGGTCTGGTAGGGATCGATCTGGGTCTTCCAGTCGGTCGGATCGTATTCCACGGGCTCTCTCCTCGTCCTCTTCGTCGCGGACCTCGTTCGTTCCGAGTGGGCCGATCGGATGGCTCGTCGGCCCACCCGAGGATGGTCAGGAGGATACGCGAGGAATGGGTCGCACGCGCGTCCGGCCGGCGATTGTAGGGGGCCGGTTCGTGTGTCGGGTCGTGGCCGCGAAGCGGGCAGGAATCCCATTGCTGACCCTCTCGTCAGGGGTCCGATCGGGAGACCTCGATCGAGTCCGATCCGAACTGGACGTGGGCGCTCCGAGCCGGCTCCGATCCCGTCGGGTCGAAGCGAATCTGCATTCCCTCGCCCATGAAGAGGCCGTCACCGATCTCTGTCATCGGCGCGCGAGCACCCTGGGCCCGCCCGATCTCGAGATGACTTTCCGAGCGTGTGATCGAGAGCTCGATTCCGACGATCGGAATTCGGTAGACACCGACATAGCGATCCAGTCGATGCTCGATGGGGAGCGCGAGGAGTTCCGCCGTCGTCCAGGCCTCGGGATGATCGAGGGTGGCGTTTCGGATCCGCGAGACGGTTCGGGGGGCGACCGGTCGGTCGCCATGACCCCAGGCGCGGCGCAAGAAGGTCAGCAATCCCGCGAGTCCCTCGTCATCGAAGCGTGGGTCGTGGCCGTGCCCGGGCATGCTGGCGTTCCAGGTCTTGCCGCGGACGGAGATCGGGCCTCGAACGCCCTGGAGCGCGATCCTCACGAGCCATTCGTCGGCGTCCCGAACCCATCGCGATTTTGCGAGCGGGGGAGCGAGCCCCGCGCTGCCTCGGCCTTTGGCGCCATGGCAAGTCGCGCACGTCATCGCATAGAGTTCGGCGCCCCGGGTCCGCAGGTTCTCCTCTTCTTCGTCGAGCGGCCGTGCCCCCCCCGGACTCGGATCGCCCTCCCAGGTGACCCCCCGCCGTACTCGCAGGATCGCTTCGCCAAGCTTCGAAGAGGTTTCGGACTCGAAGAGCGGATGGGCCCGCTCGAGGACGATTCGCTCACTCCCCGGCAGTTGCTGAGCGGTGTAAATGCCCTCGAGGAGAGCCATGGTGGTCGCCGCGTCCGCCGGTCGCGTCCGGAGGGTGACGATGCGATCGAGAAATCCGACGATCGCGCGAACACCATTTCGCTTCGTCTGGATCTGGGCGAAGGCGGCGGTCGCGATGGCACGGGTCCATGCGGTGTCCGAACCCGTCGTTGTGGCGAGAACAGAATCGAGCGAGCGCTCCTCGAGACCCGCCAGGCTGGAGAGTGCGGCTTGGCGCTCGAGTGTGTTGCCCGTGCGCGACCGCTCGAGAAGCACTTCGAAGGGTCTCGCTTCGATGGGAAGCGTACCGAGGGTGTGGAGCGATTGCAGGCGGACGCGAGGGTCGATGTCCTCGAGGGTTCGCACCGCTTCGCGCCGGATCGCGTCGGCCGCTCCGGGGATCTGGCGCAGCAGGTCCTCCCCCAGCCGTAGGGCGAGCCGCCTGGTTTTCGGGTCGCCACTTGCGAGCCCCGTGCGCCAGGACTCGAGGTCGAGTTCGTTGCGTTGAGCCAGCGTCCAGAGGATATGCCTTTGGCCGAGAGGACTGAAATCGGAGAGGCGGCGAAGCGCGGGCAGGGCGTTCGCGTCGTGGTTGTGGACCAGTCGGCGTTGGGCTCGGTCGCGCACCCAGCCATTGGGATGGTCGAGGCCAGCGAGCTGATCCGCGAGCCCTTCGAGAGCGGGCGGGGTTCTCTCCAGCGGTCGATCCTCGCGAATGAGACGCCAGATTCGACCCGTCGCGCCCGGGGGAGCCAGATCGTGTTCGTCGACATATTCGCGCAGATAGGCGGAGACATAATGGGCGTGTTGAATCACGCCCCGGTACATGTCGATGATCCAGATCGCGCCGTCGGGTCCCACCTTCGCGTCGACCGGTCGAAAACGCTCATCGGTCGAGGCCAGAAATTCTCGCCTGGCATAATCCTTGTCGGGATAGAGGCGATGCGTGGCCCTCAGTCCGAGCCCCTCCGCTCCGTCTTCGACCGCGAAATGGGCGACCGCCGAACCGGCGGATTCCGGGACGAAGGCGTCGCCCTTGAATGTGTCGCCGAATTGATGGCCACGCTGTATCACGAGACCGCTCACCGCGGTTGGACCGTCCTGCCGACCATCCCGTCGCAACGTACCCGCCTGATAGGCGCGATTCAGACCCGGGGCCACCCGGACCCCGAAGACGCGCTCGTCCGGTGCGAGGTCGACGTTGATGCCCGCCTTCTCGATCGCTGCGGCCGTTGCCGGTTGGCGGAGGGTATATTCGGCGGGAAAGAGGTCTACGTAGAGGAATCCGGAGTTGTGGTTGTAGTAGAGGCGGCCGTCATCGTCCTGCGCGATTCCCCATTGCCCCCGAAACACGCTCGATGCGACTTCGATTCTGCCCTGCGAGAGCCGGAAACGTCGCGCCGACTTCGCGTTGTAGATCCAGCCGTCGAGGCCGGGGAGAAGGGCATTTTCGCGGTGTTCGACGTTGCCCGCCTCCACGGCGTAGTCGAGCACGCGCGATCGCTCGTCGTCCGCGCAGCGCAGATCGCCGTTGGTGTCGCGGCATAGCAGAAGGTCCGGTGGCACCCCGATCAAGACACCTTCGGGGAGGACCGCGATCGCACGCGGAAGGACCAGTTCGTCCAGGAAGACGCGGCTCTCATCCATTCGACCGTCGCCATCGAGATCCTCCAGAACGACGACGCGGCCGCTCGGCTGATCCTCGCCCTCGCCATCGATATTCGGCATGAAGCCACGCATCTCGACCACGAAGAGACGTCCCCGATCATCCCAATCCATGGCGACCGGATCGACGACGAGGGGCTCCGCGGCGACGAGTTCGGCGCGAAAACCGGGCGCCAGACGAAAGCTGGCGAGTTCTTCTTCCGGGCCGAGGACCGGGGAGGGGGGAAGATCGATCGCGGCGAGGATCTTCGCGGGATCCGGCGGGCGGAGAAGTCCCCAGGCGAGGATTCCGGTCGAGGCGAGAGCGAAGACGATCCAGAACGCGCGCTTCACGTGCGAGGCCTCCGCGGTCGCACCCTGCGAATCGATTCGCAGGGCGGTTGTTTGCCCTTCGATCTGGACGATAGCCACAGCGGATCCTAGCCCGCGCCGGACATCACCCGATCTTCGCTTCAGGCCCCGAGGCTCACGGGGTCGCCGACCTTCAGCTCGCCGCCCCGCAACACACGACAGACGACCCCCGCTCGTCGCGACAAGGCGAGGCGAGCATCCCGTCCAAGTTCGTCCTCGAGTAATTTGCAGGGTGCGGCGTCTCGAACGACTTCGAGCGCGATCGCGCCGACGGACCAGCGATGTCCGGGTTCCCTCGGGATCGCACCCTTCGAGATCGTCACGTTGCGGCGCGTGAGGCCCGGGTCGATCGGGCCGCCGTGAAATCGTTGCGCTTCGGCGAGTTCTTCGAGGGATTGAATCGTCATATGGCGATGGCGCGTGCCGTGGTAGCGGTCGCCGATGATGCCCTTGCCGGCCTCGACCTCGACACGGTCGAGTGAGCGCATGGGCAGGCGGCTGCCCTTTGCGACGTGGAGGGCGATGACGACGGCACTCTGTTCAGAGGGCGCTTGCATGGGGACCTCCATGGCGATGATACGGCGCCCACCATTCGATTCAGTCCGCGAGGCGCTCTTCGCGCATCTCGCCCGCGATCCTCTCGGCCGCTTCGAGCACGCGAAGCAGATTCTCGCCCAGCACCTTGCGTACGGTGCTCGCCGAGTGTCCGCGCGCGAGCAGACCCGTCGTGAGGGCGGGGAGCCGACTGATCTCCTCCATCCCAACGGGCATACTCGCCACACCGTCCCAATCCGCACCGATTCCGACGTGGTCCGGCCCCGCGACTTCGATCGCGTGATCGAAATGGTCGAGCAGAACGCCGATGGAGGTTTGTGGAACCGGATAGGCGTTGAAATGCGCCGCCATCCCCTCGCCGCGTCGCTTCGCATTGTCACCCGCCCGCTCGTAGATCTCCTTCAGGGCGGCGCCATGCTCCGCGAAATAGGCGCGGGTCGCGTCCCGGGCGGCTTCGTCGATATAGGCGGGATAGAAGTTGATCATGATGACCCCGCCCTTGTCGGCGAGGGCCCGCAGCATGTCATCGGTCATGTTGCGTGGATGATCGGCGACCGCGCGGGTCGAGGAATGGGAGGCGATGAGGGGCGCGCGGGTCGTCTCGAGTGCGTCGAAGAAGGTCGCATCCGAGACATGCGAGACATCCACGAGCATGCCGAGTCGATTCATCTCGGTCACGATTTCGCGGCCAAAATCGGTCAAGCCACCGTGAAGCGGTTCCGGAATCTCGGTCGTTCCAGACGAATCGGCCCAATTCGTGTGAAAGGAATGGGTCAGCGTCATGTAGCGGACGCCGAGTCGGTAGAAGTTTCGCAGGGCGGGCAGGCTGTCCTCGATGATATGACCTCCCTCGACGCCCATCAGGCTCACGAGCATTCCATCGGCGACCGCCTCCCGGATTTCTCGAACGGTCCCCGCGACGACCACATCGTCGGGATGACGAGCCGCCATCTCGTGGACCGCATCGATCCTCTCGAGCGCTTCGCGGATGGCGGCGCCGGGCACTTCGCGCTCGCCCATGTAGATGGACCAGAATTGTACGTCGAGCCCCCCTTCACGGATCCGAGGCAGGTCCATATCGCCGTCGCTCACACCATGACGTCTCGAGAAATCCCAGGTCGGATCTGCGAATCTCGGAGTCGTGTCGGAGTGGCCGTCGATGACGATCGCGTCGAAATGGAGGTCGTGGGCGCGTTCGACGGACGTGGCGCAAGCCGCGAGCCAGGGGAGAAGGGCGAGCAGCAAAAGAAGAAGAAGTGCGAGCTTCGGTGTCGTTCCGGCGCGCACTGCCCTTCTAAACGATCGGAGTCGGTGGGTCATCATGGGCGGACGGTAGATGATCTGGCTGCTAGAGCGCTGAGCGGAGACCACCATCGATCACGATGTCCTCTCCGCTGATATAGGAAGCTTCGTCGGAAGCGAGATAGGCGATCAGCCCCGCGATCTGCTCCGCGTTGCCCATCTCGTCGAGGGGGTAGAGCCGAGCCAGGAGCCCCTCGTCGATCCCTTTCGGCATCCGGTGGTCTTCGTTCATCGGCGTGTCGAAGCCACCCGGACAGATGGCGTTCACTCGTACTCCGTCCGCCGCAAATTCGATGGCGAGAGATTTGGTCAGGGCGAGAATGCCCGCCTTGGAAGCGCCGTAGGCCGCATGATAGGGTGCACAGACGCGGGCATTTACCGACGCGATGTTGACGATGGATCCGCGGGTCCGCTTGAGATGGGGCATCGCCTCGCGGCAGATGATCAGGGGGCTCGTCAGGTTGACGGAGAGGAAGCGCTCGAAGATCTCGGTGGAGATTTCATCCAGGCGATAGAACGCGCTGATCCCGGCGATATTCGCGACGACATCCAGCTGCCCATATTTTTCGATCGCGCTGGAGACGAGCTCGACGCAGGAAGTCTCGAGACTCGCATCGTAGGGCCGAAGCGTTGCCTCGCCGCCCTCCTCACGGATCTGCTCCGTCGTCTCTTTTGCGCCGACCTCGTCGATGTCGCCGATGACGACGCGAGCGCCCTCTCGCGCCAGTCGGAGGGCCGTCTGCTTGCCCATCCCCGACGCACCACCGGTCACGAGGGCGACTCTTCCGATCAGTCTCTGCATGTCGTCTCCCGCCCTTCTCTTTGCTCCTATACTCTCACAGCGCAGGGCGGGGAGCGATAGGGACATGCGGGCGCCGAGGTGCGCCGTCCGATCGGGTCGCGTTCGCGACGATTTCGCCAACCTCGTGCAGGTCGAGCTGGAGAGGCCCATGTTTCGATACGATCCCTTTTCTTCCGAGGCGATGGCCGATCCCCACCGCTTCTATCCGGAGCTGCGGGCGGACCATCCCGCCTATCGACTCGCGGAATATCACGGATGGGCGATCCCTCGCTTTGCCGATTGCTGGCAGGTCCTCCAGGATCACGATCGATTCAGCGTGGTCGAGGGCCCGGTCTTCACGCAGGAACTCGTGCGGAAGCCCTTCGAAGCCGAGTCGTTGAATCGCGCATCGCCCCAGCTGAGTTTCGGGATCTGGGATCCGCCTCATCACACGCGCATCCGCCGGACGATGACGTCGTTTTTCAGTCCGAAACGGATCGAGTCGCTCGAGGGCGATATGCGGCGGCTCGCGCGCGATCTGCTCGAGGATCTCGTCCCGCGCGGGACCTTCGATGTCGTGGGGGATCTGGCCGGCCCCTACGCCCTGGGCAATATCTGCCGCGTGCTGAACCTCGAACTCGACGCGCTTCCGGAGCTCTTCAAGCTGATTCAGCGTTCGACCGCGCGCACCCCCGGTGTGCCCGGATTCACCGCGGTGGGAATGGAGGCCCAGGCCCAGATCCACCCCCGGATCTGTGAGGCGGTGCTTTCTCGGCCTGTCTGCGACACCCTCGAAGGTGGAGATATCGCCAGCGCGCTTGCGGGCTTCGAGTTCGACGGCGTACCGCTCTGTGAGGCCGATGTCGCGACGCAGCTCTTCACATTGATGTTAGGGGGCGCAGAGACGGTTCCGAAGGTGATCGCTGGGGGGCTTCTGGAACTCGCTCATCAGCCCGAGCAGTGGCGGGCGCTCGTTCGGGATCCGGGACTCGTGCCCGTCGCCTTCGAGGAGATGATGCGACACCAGGGTCCGCTCCAGCACGTCGGTCGCACGCTGCTCGACGATGTCGAGATCGCTGGTGAGGCGATGAAGCGGGGCGATCGGGTCTTCCTGCTCCTCCAATCGGCCAATCGCGATGATCGCGAGTTTCGCGACGGAGAGAATTTCGATATCCATCGTGAGCCCAGGCGCAATCTCGCCTTCGGTATCGGTCGTCATCACTGTATCGGCTCCCACCTCGCCCGACTCGAGGGCCGGGTCCTGCTCGAGACCTTCCTCGAATTCGTGGGTGAGTACGGGGTGAGGGAGCGCGAGGTGCTCCGTCCGGGATCGGAGTTCCAGGTCGGTGTCACGCGGTTGCCGGTCGAGATCTCGCCGACTCTTCCGCGCTGAGCCCGTACGGGGACGGCGTGCTCGAATTCGGTGAGACCTGCGACGACGGCAACGAGGTCGAACGGGGATTGTTGTTCGTCGACCTGCGATTTCAAATCGTTGGCGAGCGCGCGCGATGACGACAACGCGTGCACGAACATCGATCAATGTGACGGGTCGGGACCTGTTTGCCCGGACCCGGGCTCGACTGCGACGACCTGAATCCCTGCTCCGCGGAAAGCTGCGACGCGATGACCGGATGCGCCCATACGCCGATCCTCGGTTGTCCGGCGGCGGTGCCCAGCCCTTTCGGCCGGCGCTCGCGGATTCTGTTCGCCTTGATCCTGAGCGCCGTCGCGCTTCTTCTGGGGGAGGGAGTTCAGTTCTAGAGGCATCGCTCGGGGTGAACGATCTGGGCCCGCCCCAACGGCCGCCCTCTCAGATTTCCAGCAATCGTCGAAAATAGGCGACGGTTTTGCGCAATCCCTGAGGAAGATCGATCGTCGGCTCCCAGCCGAGACGCTCTCGCGCGAGTTTGATGTCGGGCCGTCGCTGCGCGGGATCGTCCTCGGGCAGCTCCTCGAACGAGATCTCCGATCGTGTGCCTGACGCTTCGATGACGAGCTTCGCCAACTCGAGCATCGTGAACTCGTAGGGCCGGCCGAGATTGACCGGCCCCGTCATTTCGTCCGGTGAATCCATTAGCCGCATCAATCCGTCGATCATGTCATCCACGTAGCAGAACGAGCGTGTCTGGCTTCCGTCTCCGAAGAGGGTGATCGGACGCCCTTCGAGCGCCTGGACGATGAAATTGGATACGACTCGGCCGTCGTCGCTGCGCAGGCGTGGACCGTAGGTATTGAAGATTCGGGCGACCTTGATCCGAACACCGTGCTGGCGGTGGTAGTCGAAGAAGAGGGTCTCCGCGCAGCGCTTGCCCTCGTCGTAGCAGGCGCGGGGGCCGATTGGATTGACATAGCCCCAATAGTCTTCGGGCTGAGGATGGACCCTCGGATGTCCATACACCTCGCTGGTCGATGCCTGTAGGACCTTGGCGCGAGACCGATTTGCGAGTTCGAGCACATTGATGGCCCCTTGGACATTGGTTCGGACCGTTGCAACGGGGTCGAACTGGTAGTGCAGCGGCGATGCGGGGCACGCCAGATTGTAGATCTCGTCGACCTCGAGCGAGATCGGAGCCGTCACATCCTGTCGAAGCATTTCGAAAGCGGGGTTCGTGAGTAGATGTGCGATATTCGCGCGACGCCCGGTGAAGTAGTTGTCCAGGCAAACGACTTCGTCGCCGCGCGCGAGAAGGCGTTCGCAGAGATGTGACCCGATGAAGCCGGCCCCTCCGGTCACAAGCACGCGCCTGTGGCGTTCACGTGCCTCGAGTGTCGTCTCTTCGCCCATCTCTTCCTGTTTCCTCTCCTGGTCTGCGTCGATGCCGAGCGCGGCAAAACTAGCCCAAGCGGTGCGCCCGTCACACGAATCGATGGCTGAGCGGCCCGTGTTCATGTGGGCGCTCGGAGGGGTGCGCCATGGGTTAAACTCGGGGGGACGTGACTCTCCGCGTTCCGCTCCACGAGCCCGCCTTCTATTACGCGTGAGCCGGCCGCCCACTCTCGGCGGCTGCGAGGCGAGGTGCCGGTCTATTGGCACGCCGAGCGGGCTGGTGGCGCTCAGTCGGTGGCAGGACATTCGACGGGTCTCCGTCCAGCCCGAGCTCTTCTGTTTCTCGGAGGGGATCATGATTCCCGAGGAGGGCAATGATCAGACCCAGCGTCAGGACGATTCCCTGATCTTCTCCGCCCCCCCCCGCGACATCGCCAGCTCCGCAACCTCACCAAGCGCTATTTCATGCTCGCCAATCTGCCAAAGCTCGAGCCGCGCATTCGTGAATTGGTCCGTGGGCTCGTTGCGGGCCTCAAAGAGGGGCGGTCGCTCGATTTTTCGGAGGAAGTGGCGGGTCCTCTGCCGACCATCGTGATTGCGGAGATGCTCGGCGCATCGACGGAAGACTGGCCGCTATTTCGGATCTGGACCGCTGCGGTCATCGGTTTTCTCGATCCAGGCGAAGCCATGACGGCCACACAGGTCCACGGCGAGATCCACGCCTACCCGACGGACCTGATCGAAGACCGCAAGCGCGTCCCGCGCGACGACCTCATCTCCGCCCTGGTGGGCGCGGAGATCGAAGGCCAGAAATTGAGCGAGGGTGAGCTCTACAGTTTTTGCTGGTTGCTTCTGGTGGCCGGGTACGCGGCGGTTCGCAATCACGCGGCGCTCGGTATCTGGGCCCTGCTACGCCCCCCCGAACAGCGGCGTCTGCTCGTCGAGCAACCCGACCTCGTGCCGAGCGCATCGAAGAGATGTTGCGCTGGTGCGGAGTCGTGACCCATATGGTGCGCACCGCGACCCGCGACGTCGTGATTCGCGGTACCGAGATCGCCGCGGGCCAGAGGGTCGTGATGCTCTACAGCGCTGCGAATCGCGACGAGGAGATCTTCGGGGACGATGCCGAGGATTTCATGGTGTCGCGCCACGCGAATCCACACCTGACCTTTGGCTTCGGCGCGCATATCTGTCTCGGTGCGAATCTGACTCGGCTGCAGACACGGTTGCTATTCGAGGCCCTGTCGCCCGTGCTCCCCAGGCTCGAGCTGGCGGGAGACGTGACCCGGGTGCAGTCGACCATGGGGCCCGGTGTGCAGAATATGCCTGTTCGGGTCGCTTGAACCCCGAAGAGCCCGCCCCGATCAATGCTCAACACATGCTGCTGAGCTGTCGCATGAAGCGCACCTCGCCGGTCTCCCAGCCGTCTCGGCGGTGCATCGCGCCGAGCGTATCGAACATCACCGTGTCGCCTGCCTCCCAATCGTGCGTGTAGACGAATTCCGGGCGGGTCGAGTGTGCGTGGAGTTCCTCGAGCAGGTGATCGCTCTCGTCGGCGGGCATACCGACGATATGGCGAGTGATCCCCGAACTGACATAGAGCGCTTCTCGACCCGAATTCGGGTGTTCGAAGATCACGGGGTGGATCGCTTCCGGGTAGGCCGGTCGAACGATGCCCAGCGCTTCGTCGCGTTTCCGCTTCCCCTCCATGCCCGCCATGATTTCGTGCGCCTGCTCGCCACCGTCGGCGAGCTCATCGAAGCCAGGGCCGATGGCATGGAAGGCCGCTCTGTCTCGAAGCGGCTCCGCGAGCGCTTTCGGCAGTGTTTCGAGCGCGATGTATTGGCTACAGAAACATGTGTGAGGCGCGCGCGAGGGCAGCTCGACCGCGTCGAGGAAGCTGTCCTTGCCCGGTCGCGGGACATAGGAGTAGTCGGCATGCCAGGGGAATTCGGCCGCGCCACCGGTTCCCTGGGCAATCCCGTCGTCGCCGACCCGATTCGTGATCGGGAGGATCTCCGGGTACTCCACCCGATCGCCGAACCACTCCGTCCCCTTCACCAGGTCGCCGAAACCACTTGCGAAACGAACCAGCTCCGCATCGGTCGGGCTCTCGTGGCCGCGAAAGACCAACACCAGGAATTGACGGAGCGCGCGTTCGATCGCCCCGCGGTCGGCCGCCGAGAGTTCCTGATTGGGACGCCAGCCGGTTACGACTGCTCCCAGGGGCTCCGCCAACGCGCTGACTTCGATTCCCATCGTTCGTTCCTCCCCGGTGTGTCCGGCGTCCGGAGTTCATTTTCTGCCAGCGTGAAGCGTCTTTCAAGCGGCCGGTGGGACATTCTCTAGGCCGCCGAAAAGGCGGGGCCTTGAAACCTGCTGCGCGCCCAAAATCGACTGAGAGCCTGTATGAGCGAGAGGGCGACTGGCAACGCCTTCAGCAGTACGTCTTGCGTTGGGGGCGACGGCACCTCGGCGGCCTCGACGGAATGGTGCGCCGGAGAGGAGGCGTCAAACGCACCATCTACCACGTCCTGACCCATCTCGGACTGAAGCATCCGCCCGGATGAACGCACGGCTCCCGAACTCGTCTACGAGCGAGCCCGGGTGCCATGTACTCAGACAGAAGAGTTAGGAGCGATTGCGGCTACGTCCCTTCCCCGCGAATGCTGTTAGGTCGAGGCCGAGGCGTAGGGCGGTGCTGGGTTCGGGAACGGGAGACCAGAGGGCATAAGTCACCCAGGGGTAGTCGGTGTAGTCCCAGGCAGGAGAAGGCGATGGGTAAGCGGGGGGTAAACTTGGCGGTGTAGAGGTTTCGAGTATCCCATCAGAGGCGACAACGCCTCCAACTTGGTAAAGGCTGAAATTGATGGGATGGGGATCGACGATGAGGGAAAACGGAGTGAAGGCATAACAAGGGCCAATTTCGCAGCCGTTCGTAAGGTCGGGAACAGTGTAAAAAGCGCCTTCTGGACCATCTAATAAAACTTGATCGAGCAAGGTCTGAGAGGCCAAGATGGCGGAAGTCTGTGTTTGAAACGTGAAGTCCGAGACCTCATCGCAGCCGTTGTACAAATCAATGCACGTACCGTCGAGGAACTGAACATCGTATAAGCTGCCGCCCACCAGGACGTTCGACGCGCCCATCAACTGTCCGCCGACGACATTGAGCGTCGCGGCGAAGGCCGAGCTGGCGGTGAGGGTCGAAATCAGAAGCAAGACGGAGCAGAGCACGATTGAGCGCATGGCGTTCACCGCCCAGGTAGTGGAGGAAATGGGCAGGGAACAGCCGCGCAGCCGAATCCCTTCCCATCAGGGAAAGTGGTGCGGCGATGACGAGACGTGGCAGGGTTTCGCGGACCTTTCGGAGGCACCCACCTAGCCGTCTCCCGAACAGCGCCGTGGCGCTTTCGGGCAGTACTCGAGATCAGTCCAGCCACTAAATCGCCTCTAAACGTGAAATCCGGGGAACCGCGGTGTCGAATCATATTCTCTGACACCGCAGCAAATCTCCGAATTTCCTGTACTTTCCCGCCCACGCCCCGGTAGCTCAGCTGGATAGAGCGGCTGCCTTCTAAGCAGCGGGTCGCAGGTTCAAGTCCTGC
>PBFW01000045.1 GCA_002719955.1 Deltaproteobacteria bacterium
CATAAAGACACTCTCCTCGAGGATAAAATCCCCGCGATGTGTCTCTTAGATTAGATCACCCATTTGTCCGAATCGTTAAGACGGGAAACACCCACCGATTTCCTTAAATCGATTGGAATCGATATTGTGACGAAGAGGGGGGAGGTGTAGTGCGGAGATCACGAATTCACGTTCGCATATTGTTAACGCTGAAAAGTTCAATCGTATGTTCGATTCTCGTGCTCCTATGCCTGGTGGACGTTTCGGGAACGAAGGGGCAAGCCGTCGCAGCAGAAGATTTCGTGCCCGCGGAAATGGACCCCGTTCTCGCTCAAGCGAAAAGAGCGGTTCGCCTGCGCGATTTCGAGAAAGCGGTGGCTCTCTGGGAGAAAGCGGCCAGGCGCGGACATCCCCGAGCTCAATTTCGACTCGGCGTGGCGTATCGATCGGGCCGGGGAATCGAGCAGGACAACACCAAGGCCGCCCACTGGTTCGGGAAGGCAGCGGAAGCGGGAGATGCGGACGCCCGATACGCCCTGGGAAAGCTCTACGAAGGCGGACGCGGCGTCGAGCGAAATCGTGATCGAGCGATCGAGCTGATGGGAAGAGCCGCAAGGAGCGGCCACCGCGAAGCGAAACAATCCCTCGACCGGATCCAGCGTTCGACTTCCGTGGCCTACTCCACAGCTGACGGCCGTATCGCTGCCAACCGCATGAATCCGCGGGCGGCCCTGACCCAAGCCATTCGCATCGGTGATCTCGGTTCCGCTCGCGAATCGCTGGCTAGAGGAGCTCCCATCAACGGCGCACCCGGAGATTCGAAGCATTGGAAACCGCTCATCCTGGCGATTCAGCAGAAAAACGCGGAAATGGTCGAGTTCCTCCTCGAACGGGGCGCGGATCCGAATCGCATTTCCCGAATCGGCGAGCCCGCTCTGATCCTCGCGATTCGAAGCCAGGAGAGCCGGATCGCCCACGGCCTGATCGCTGCTGGCGGCAATCCCGCAAAACGATCCCTGAGCGGATATACGCCCCTGATGGAGGCAGCCAGACTCGGCCTGGGCACGGTGACCCGGGATCTCTTGGTCGCTGGCGCAAATCCGAAAACGACGCTCGATGACGACACGAGCGCTGCGGATATCGCACGCCGATTCGGCTTTAACAAGATCGCCTCTCGCCTGCGGCGCGCCGGCGCGCCCATTCTCGAGAATGCAGTCTCGAAGAACCGCCTCACACTGCTCGAATCATCGCAGCGCGGGCCAGGAAGCGAAGGCATCACCTTCCTGCCTCCGATTCTCGAAGCCGCGCGCAGAGGCGATGCAGAACTGATTCGTGAACTCGTCGCGAATCGCGCCAGCTTGACGGTCACGGACTCGGATGGGAATGGCCCGCTCCATCGGAGCGCAGAAAACGGCCACTCCGAGGCCACCCGAGCCTTGTTGAACGCGGGGGTCCCGCCCGACTTGCCTGGAAGAGGAGCGGCGACACCCCTCTTGCTTGCGATGGCTTCCACTTCCGAGGGATCGGAAGATGTCATCGCGGCGCTGATAGAGGCCGGCGCTGATCCCGGCAAGCGAGATCACTCCTCCGCAGGGATCATTGCCTACGCAGCGAGTGGCGCCACGGAGAAGAAGCTGGCCCTCGTCGCGGCAGCGGAGGCTTCGTGGACGGACGCGGAAATATCACAATCCCTGGAGCGAGCCGCGCTCTCCGGACAACTCGACGCTACGCGCGCGCTGCTCCTGGTCACCCCGGTTTCGGCGGATCGAATCGCAGCGCTCTGCAGCGCGATCAGCGCCGGACAGATGAAGATTCTCGATCTCCTGCTGAGCGAAGAGTTGCCGATCGATCGACCCTGTGGCGTTGGACGCACGGCATTGCTGATGGCCGTCCAGACGAATCAAGCGGAGATCGTAGAGAAGCTGCTCCATGTCGGTGCCAACCCGAATAGCGCGATCGAGACTGAAGACACAGCCCTCATTGCCGCCGCCAGCCGGGGATTCACAGCGCTCGTCTCGACGCTCATCGATTCGGGAGCGGACGTGAGTCACCGTGGTGCCCATAGACTAACGCCCCTGATGGGCGCGGCCTCGAATGGGCATATAGGAATCGTAGAAACATTGCTCGAGGCGGGTGCCGATCGCGGCATGCGCGACGAGGCTGGGCGCACGGCCTCGGACCTCGCCGACGCGGCGGGCTATGCCGATATCGCTGAGATGATCGCCTCCCACCGGGCCGAATGGCGAATCTGGTTCGGAAGCAGAGAGCCTTCTCCCTGATTCGAAGGTGGGCGGGCCCCTCGAAGAGCCTCTAGCGATCGACCAGGCTCTTGAGTTTCGTACCCAGGCGTGCGGTCGCCTTGGTGTGGATCTGGCAGACTCGGGACTCGGTAATTCCGAGGATATTGCCGATCTCTTTCATGTTGAGATCTTCGTAGTAGTAGAGGGAGATCACGAGGCGCTCCTTCTCGGGAAGCGAGCCAATCGAATCGGAGATGACGTGCTTCGTCTCCATCAGTTTGAGGGACGCGAAGGGATTCTCCGAGTGAATATCCTCGATGATATCGGCGAAGGTGCCGGCATTGTCGCCATCGGCGTTGGTTCCCCGAATCTCTTCGAGATTCACGAGCGAGATTCCACGAACCTGATTGATAAGGACATGGAATTTGTCGAGTTCGAGGCCGAGGGAATCGGCGACCTCTTCCTCGTTAGCCGATCGACCGAGGCGTTGTTCCACCTCGCTATAGGCTTGTTCGAGCTTGCGACCCTTCTGGCGCACACTGCGGGGGACCCAATCGAGGGATCGCAGTTGATCGAGGATCGCGCCCTTGATCCGAAACTCGGCGTAGGTCTTGAATTTACAATTCTTGCTGGGGTCGAATTTGTCGATCGCATCCATCAGGCCGATGACACCGGTGCTCTGCAGATCGTCGAGGTCGATATGACTCGGCAACCGCACGGCGAGGCGGTTGACGATGTATCGGATGAGCGGAGCATGTTCGAGGATGACCTGCTCTTTGAGATCAGGAGGGATCATCCCGAACTCTTGCCGTGCGTCGCTGAGAAGCGATTCCATTGACGTAATTTCCCCAATTCCCGTGCGACGCTTGGGGCGGATCATTCGTCGGGCCCTCCTGCGAAGCGTGTCGATCAATTCTTTTCCGAGCGGACTGGACGACTCGATCGCCCAACGGACGGACATAAGAGCAGGACACGTGCCAAGCTGGCGATGATTTCGGAAAAAAACCCGATCATCAGGGAGTCCGCGATGAGAAAAACATCAGGTAATCAAAAATCCCTAGCAATTTCCTAAAGTTTGCCTCGCTCCGGACCTGGGATGAAATTGCATCTTTTTTCTGATCCACTGTCGATCACGGGCAGGACGGAGCGATGGGGGCCTCAAGCGACGGCGGCACTGACGTTTTTCCGACGTTGCCGCCGCGCCAGCGTTCGAAACCGAACATGCGCGCACCCCGCGAAACGCCGCTCCTGGACCCGAATGGGATACCGTCGACCTGCAGGGGCCCCCGCCAGCGATCGGCTCGACCCCGGTCGACCCAGACCCGCCGCACCTTCTCGCGAAGATCCTCACGAGCCTAAATCCATCACAGCAGGGAGATTCACCTTTGGCCCTCTCGAGCGAGCACCAACATTTCCTCATCGTGAAGCAGGGTCTCGTCCCCGCGATCTTCAATTTCGTCCTCAACGGCGCGTTGGCTTGGCTCATCCTTCGCCACAACGATTTTCTCACTCTCTGGGGCGAGGGGGCGACGGGGCCGGATCTGCTGATTACCGGATTCCTCCTCGCCTTCCTTTCCTGTGTGATCGTGACGCCGCTGGTCACCCGGCAGATCCGATCCGGAGAGATCCCGCTTCTCGGGGCCATCGAAGCGGCCGCGCCCGGAATGCATACGCGCTCGCTGATGGCGCGGGCCTCGTTGCTCGGAGTCCTGGGAATCGTCTTTGGCGCGCTTCCGACGGTCGGGCTCTTGAACTGGTTCGGAGTCGAACCGATGACCGTTGGCTGGTTCGTGACCTTCAAGGCGATCTGGACGGGCCTCCTCGCGGCGGCCATCACCCCGGTCATCGCCTGGTGGGCGCTCCGCGCGGCATCGTGCGAGGCGACCCGCTAGACAACGCCCCCCTCCCTGACGGGAGTCAGCGACGCAAGACGGCGTTCAAGCGATTCTCGAGCCATTCCTGACGACCCGAGCGCGGTCGGGGATCGATCGCCCCCGCGTTGACCAGAGCATGCAGCGACTCGAGCGATTCGTTGCCCTCGAGGATCTCGCACCCGACCCCGGTCTTCCAGCCCGCATACCGCTCGTCCACGAAGCCCTGAAGCGTGTCTTCTTCGATGAGGATCGCGGCTTTCAGCAGCGACTCGGAAAGGGTGTCCATCGCGCCGATATGCGCGTGAAAGAGATCAAGGGGATCGACGCTCTGTCGGCGCAGCCGGGCATCGAAGTTGAATCCTCCGCTGCCGAGTCCCCCTGCGCGCAGAATTTCGTAGAGCGCCAATGTCATCTCCTCGACGCTATTCGGAAATTGATCCGTATCCCAGCCGTTCTGGGGATCGCCGCGATTCGCGTCGATACTCCCGAGGAGGCCATGAGCGGCCGCGGTGGCGATCTCGTGCTGGAAGCTCTTGCCCGCAAGCGTCGCATGGTTCACTTCGATATTGATCTTGTATTCACCCACCAGATCGAATTTCTGGAGGAAGGCATAGATCGCGGCGACATCGGAATCGTATTGGTGTTTGGTGGGCTCGAAGGGCTTCGGCTCGACGAGCAGCTGGCCCTCGAAACCGATTTTATGCTTGTGCTCGGCGACGAGGGCAAGAAATCTCCCGAGCTGCTCGGATTCCCGACGCAGATCCGTGTTCAGCAGCGTCTCGTAACCTTCCCGCCCACCCCAGAGAACGTAGTTTTCGCCCGCGAGGCGATGGGTCAGCTCGAGCGCATGCCTCACCTGCGCCGCGGCGTAGGCGAAAACCTCGGGATCCGGATTCGTCGCTGCACCCGCGGCGTAGCGCGGATGCCCGAAGAGATTGGCCGTCCCCCAGAGCAGACGAATCCCCGTCTCCTCCATCTTACCCGCGGCGGTGTCGACCATCTCGTCGAGTCGCGCCGCGCTCTCCCGATAGGTGTCGGCTTCGGGCGCAATATCACGATCGTGGAAACAGAAGAAGGGGGCCCCCAATTTACTGATGAACTCAAAGGCGACATCGAGCTTCTGATGCGCCATGGCCATCGGGTCACCCTCCGACGCATGCCAGGGGCGATCGAAAGTACCCTCTCCGAAGACATCTGCCCCGGGAAAACAGAACGTATGCCAATAACAGACAGCGAAACGCAGATGCTCTTCCATCCGCTTGCCGAGGACCTCTCGATCCGGGTCATAGGCCCGAAATCCGAGATCCACGGAAGTGGCACCGTTCGCGAGGACGGGAATTCGTTCGATCTCGGGAAAGAAGGGATCCGCCGTCACACTCATCGAAAGGCTCCTCGAAGTCGACCATAGAGATCACGATAGCGGTCGAGCCGGCCCCCATAGAGATCACGCAGACCCGCGTCGGGCTCGACTTCAAAAGCGACCGGTGGCGCCTTGCAAACCACCTCCGGCGCTTCACCCGTCACAGCCAGGCGCGCGAGGCGCGCGGCGCCCTGGGCCGGCCCGACCTCGCCACCCGTCCGGTAGACCAGCGGCCGATCGAGCACACTCGCCATGATGCGCCCCCAGAGCAGGCTGCGCGCTCCACCGCCGATGACGGAAACGGCATCGATTCTCGTCCCCGCGGACGTGAGCGCCGCCTGCGCATCGGCGAATGCGAAAGCCACGCCCTCGAGAACCGCACGCCCCATCGCCGCCGCATCAACGTCGTGGTCGAGGCCAATGAAGGTCCCCGTCGCATGCGGGTCGTTATGAGGCGTCCGCTCCCCCGAGAGATAGGGTAGGAAGATCAGCTGCTCGTTCGGTCGATCCACTGCCTCGACCTCCGCTAGGAGTGCGGCCTCGTCCTCGGCTCCGACCAGCCGTGTGAGCCACGAGAGACAACTCGCTGCAGACAGGATCACCGACATCTGATGCCAGGTCTCCGGGAGACAATGACAGAAGGAGTGGACCGCACGATCGGCATTCGCCTTGAACGAATCGCTGGCCACGAAGAGGACGCCCGAGGTGCCGAGCGAGAGCGAAGCCTCTCCCGAACGCACGACTCCCACTCCGATCGCGCCGGCCGCCTGATCGCCGGCCCCCGCAGCGACCGGAACCCGCTCCATCCCCCAGGCAGTGGCAACCTCGCTACGCAACACCCCGGTCGTCGCATTGCCCTCGAAGAGGGTGGGCAGCATTTCGCTTCTCAAACCGGTCGCCTCGATCAACTCAGACGACCATTCCCTCCTGGCGACGTCGAGCCAGAGCGTCCCCGCCGCGTCCGATAGATCCGTCGCCGCGTCACCGGTCATCCTCAGACGAAGCACGTCCTTGGGCAGCAGCACGCAGCGTAGGCGCTCGAAGACCTCCGGCTCGTGCTCGCGAACCCAGAGGAGTTTTGGCGCTGTGAATCCGGGCATCGCCAGATTGCCTGTGATCGCCCGAAAGCGAGGCACCCGTTCGAGTTCTTCACACTCGGAGATGCTCCGCCCGTCATTCCAGAGGATCGCGGGGCGCAGGGGCTTGTCGTCGGCCCCGAGAAGGGTCGCCCCATGCATTTGTCCCGAAAGTCCGATGCCGCGAACGGATCGTAGATCGTGGCAGCGGCCGAGCGCCCGGAGGGCGCTGTCGCACGCGCTCCACCACGCCTCGGGATCCTGCTCCGACCAGAGCGGATGCGGCCGCGAGATCTCGAGCAGCGCACTCTCTTGAGCGATGATCCGGTCACTGTCATCAGCCAGCACGGCCTTGACCGCCGAGGTACCGAGATCGATGCCGAGATACATGATCAGCCTATCGTATAGTCCTCGAAGCGCGGTTTCTCCATCTCCTGGGTGAAGCGCTCGAAGGGGAAGGGCCAGACGAAGGGAATCCCGCGATCATCGAGGTACCAACTGCGACAACCGGTCGCCCACACCGTGTTCTTCGCCGCCTCGGTTCGCTCGTCCTCAAAGCGAACCGCCGCCTCCGAACTCGGCGTCGCATGGGAGTGGCCGCCCTCCTTGACGTGATCGACCAACATCATGAGATAAGCGAATTGCATCTCCGCCGTTCGAATGAGGGAAAAATTTCCGACTGGACTATTGGGACCGTTGATCATGAAGAAATTCGGGAAGCCGGGGATCCCCATTGACATATAGGCGGAGGGCCGCTCCTTCCAGATCTCGTCGAGCGTCACGCCATCGAGTCCGCGGACCGCCATCGGTCGCACGAAGGCATCCACGTGAAATCCGGTTGCGGCGACGAGGACGTCGAACTCGTGAAGCCGCCCATCCGCCGTACGGACGCCGCCCGCCTCAATTCGCTCGATCGACTCCGTGACCAGCTCGGCCTGGGGCACCTGGATCGAGTCGTAGAAATTATGCGAAACCACGAGCCGCTTGCAGGCGGGAGTGTAATCGGGTCGCAGCTTCTCCCTGAGTTCGGGGTCGGTGACGAAGGTGTCGAGATGATTGTTACAGACCGTGCGCATGCCCTCGAAGATGTCAGAGCTGGAATCGAGGACCTGATTGCCGAAGCCCTGGTGAAAGGATTGGTCGAGCTCATCATGAAGCCCCTGGAGTGCCTCGGGGTTCGATCTGAACTCGGCGCGCTGCTCTTCGGTGTACTCGACCTGTTCAACGGGCACGACCCATTGTGCCGTGCGCTGAAAAAGCGTGAACTCGCTCGCAATGGGGGCAAGGGTGCCGGTGATCTGAATGCCGCTGGAGCCGTTTCCGATCACCCCGATGCGTTTGCCCTCGAGCGCCACGGAATGATCCCATTCCGCGCTGTGGAAGAGGTCGCCGGCGAAATCCTCGATACCTGGGATCTCCGCATGCTTGGGGTGGTGCAGAATCCCGGTCGCCGCGATCACCCAATCGAAGTGGCCGACGAAGCCGGAGCCGCCTTCGACCTCCCAACCCTCCCCCTGCCAATCACAGCGCACGATCGGATCATTGAAGCGGATCGACCCCTCGAGTTCGTAGCGCTTCGCTATGCCCTCGAAATATTCCTGGATCTCCGCCCCGGGCGAGGCCAGGAATTTCCAATCGGGGTTCAGCTCGAATGAATAGGAGTAGAGATGCGAGGGGACGTCACAGGCGATCCCGGGATAGGTGTTTTCGCGCCAGGTCCCACCAACGCGATCGGCTTTCTCGAAGACCGTGAACTCGTAACCGGCCTCGCGCAACTTGAGGGCGGCGAGCAGTCCGGACATGCCGGCTCCGATGATGGCGAATGTGGGCTTGCGTTCTGACGACATGACGAGGCCTCTCTGGCGAGCCACGACCTACCCTCGCGCAGGCAGGGAGGGCCGGGCTGATTGGGGTGGACTGGACAGTTTGCCCGAAACGGAGCCCGTCCGCACGGTCGTCTAAGAGAGGACTCGATCGACGCGAGGCGCGGTACCGGGCCACGACACGATCGCTCGATCAGGCTCCGGGTAAGAGATGCGGGGCCGCACGTCCAGCGATCAGCGGGAGATCCAGATAGGTCTTGATGCCGGCCCCCGCCTCGCAAACGTAGGGGATCGCGCTGACGCAATGCATCGCGGTCACGACGATGCCCTGATTGCGCTCGAGACCCGCTTCGATCGATGAGGGATGCCAGCCCTTGAAGGTCAGATGCGTATCCGGATCGCCCGTGATACTCACCTCAAAACGTTCGCCCTTCTCGCCGAAGCTCCAGCTGAGGTCGGGATCGCTCCCAGGAACGGGCTCGATATTCTCGTCGCCCATGAACCAGTTGACGGCCGCAGTGATCACCGGTTCGCCGCGGACGAGACCCTGCCAACAGAAGCGCTGGGCCGCGACGAGACCCGGCTCGATGACCCCGATCGGCGAATCGATCGCTGCCGTCGCGACGGCCATATCGTGGGTCGCCCTTTTCTCGTCGTCGAGTTCGAGCCCGATCGCGTCAGCGACCATGTCGATCGACTGGAAGAACCCTCCGCCGAGCAGCTTGAGCATGGGGCTCGTTCGAGCGCCCTCGGGCGTCTTTCCAAAGAGCATCATCTCGCCCACGACCTCGGATGCGCCGTAGGTTCGAATATCGGAGAACTCTTCCGCTCGCACATGGGTGATCGCGCGAGAGAGACCAGACACCATCAGCGGGAAGCGCTCGGTGATCCCCCCCGGATGGACACCCGTGCCGTGAAGCGTGGCATTTCCGGAGACACAGGCCTTCTCGACTGCCTCCGTGTCGATTCGCTTCGGATAGACCCACCCCAATGGCGTCACGATATTGATCCCCGCCTCGAGAATTGCAGCGACCTCTCTGGGGTTCGCGACGATCGGGCTATAGACGACGCAGTCCGCACCGAGCGCGAGAAGCGCATCGATCTCTCTGGTCGCGGTCACACCGATCGGGTCGCGGCCGATCAGCTCTCCGACATCCAGACCTTCCTTCGACTCGCTGTGGACCCAACATCCGACCAATTCGAGTTCCGGGTGATCGATCACACCCTCGATTGCGGCGCGTCCAACGCCCCCCGTCGCCCATTGGATGACCTTGTATGTCATGTCTTCATCTCCTGATTCACGTTTTCGGTTCGCTCGTCACGATCTTTGAAGCTTCCGAACTCCGCCGGGGCCTCGATCGGATTGGGATGTGAAGCGGGTCCTTCTTGCCCGGTCGACATTCGTTCGTTCTCGATGGGCTCGTTCGAGCCATGAGATCTTTGTGTCTCCGTCGCGGCCGCTGGGTTCGAAAGGCAAAGCCTGAATTGGACCTCGTCTGAGGGTGGCAGCCGGTCGATGCAAGAAGACCGAGCATTCTGGATCCGGATCCGACAACCCGAGCATCATAGCCGCATCGATCGCCCCTTTTGGGCACGCTCTCTTCCTCATGTGTCCAGTCCTTCCGCGGGGGATCCGGGCTAGAGTCCGCTGCCGTGCGCAACCGAATTGAAGTGCTTCTCGAACATCTGGGCCACCTCGTCTTCCGCAATGCCTGGGGCGTGCTGGGCGGCATCCTGCTCCTGGTCGCCCTGGGGGCGACCCAGATCCCGAAGATCGAGCTACGCACGTCGATGGATGAATTCCTGCGCGCGGACGACCCCATCCGAGCCGAATACGACGCGTTCCTGGAGCGGTTCGGGCGCGACGACATGATCCTGATCGCGATCGAACCGCCGGAGGTCTTCGAGTTCTCGTTCCTCCTGAAGCTGCGAGATCTCCATGAGGCCCTCGAAAATGATGTGCCGCATCTGCGCGAGGTTCGGAGTCTGATCAACGCTCGAGAGACCCGCGGAGAAGACGAGCAGCTCATCGTGGGCGAGCTCTTCGACGACTGGCCGGAGACCGGAGCGCAATTGGCCGCGATTCGAGCACGCGCCCTCGCGAATCCCCTCTACACAGATATGATCCTGACCCGGAACGCGGATCTCACGACCATGACCATCGAACTCGAGGCCTTCTCGGAATTCTTCGAGTCGGACGATGCCTTCAGCGGCTTCGAAGAGTACGGAGCCGAAGCGTCCAATCCCGAGGCGTCCAGAGAGCCGACGAAGCTCACGGGTTCTCAGGAGGCGGACGCCGTCAGCGCGCTCAAAGACATCCTCGCGCGCTTCGAGGCGCCTGATTTCCGCATCTACGCGGGCGGCGCGCCAGTGCTGAATACCGCCCTCATGCTCTCCCTCGTCACCGACATCGTCCTCTTTACGGTGCTCTCGACGGTGATGATCGGACTCTTCCTCACGTTCGTCTTTCGTCGTGTATTGGCCGTCGTGGTGCCGCTTCTGATCGCGATCGTTTCGCTCGTCGCCACACTCGCCACGATGGGTACGTTCGAGATTCCAGCGATGCCGATCTCGGAGATCGTCCCCTCCTTCCTACTAAGTATCGGTATCGGGGCCACAGTTCACCTGATCGCGATCTTCCTCCAGCGAATCGGCACAGGGGCTTCCCGGGAAGATGCGATCGCCGGGGCGCTCGGACATTCCGGCCTGCCGATCATCATGACGAGCCTCACGACCGCCGGCGGCATCGCGTCCTTCGCGTCCGCCGATCTGGTCCCGATCGCCGTCTTCGGCATCGTCGCGCCACTCGGAATCCTGTTAACCCTCTTCATGACCCTGCTGCTCGGCCCCGCCCTGCTCGCAGTCATGCCGCTGCGCGCCCTCCCGCCCCTCGCCTCCCCCGACCTCTCTCGACCGGCCGTTCCCAGCGCGCTCTCGACCCGCATGCTCACGCGATTGGGCGACTATTCGACCTCCCACGCCGGACGAATCCTCGGCGCCTCCGCCGCCCTCGTGGTGATCGCGCTCGTCGGCATGCTGCGATTGCAGGTGAGCTTCGACTCTCTAGAGTGGTTCCCCGAAGATCTTCCCGCAAAGGTCGCCGCCAGAAAGCTGGACGAGAAATTCGGTGGCTCGATCGCCCTCGAGTTGCTCTTCGACAGCGCCACGCCCAACGGCCTCCACGAGCCGGAGGTACTCCAGGCCGTCGACCGGGCGCGCCACACCGCGACCAGTCTCCAGGTCGGCGCCATCATCGCCGGCCAGAGTATTTCCATCGTCGATATCGTCAAGGAGATCCATCAAGCGTTGAACGAGGGACGACCGGAAGCACGGATCATTCCCGATGACCGTGCGCTCCTCGCCCAGGAATTGATCCTCTTCGAGAACGCCGGCAGCGACGACCTCGAGGATGTCGTCGATAGTGAGTTCAGCCTCGGTCGCTTCTCGATCCGCACACCGATGGTCGACGCCTCCCACTACCCGCCCTTCGGCGACGAGGTGCAGCGCATCTTCGCTAAAGAACTCGACGGGCTCGCCAATATCAGCCTCACGGGCATGATGGTCGTCATGGGGCGCACCCTGGCTGCGTCGATCGAAACCATGTTCCGGTCCTACACGATCGCGCTCGCCGTCATCACGCCGCTGATGATGCTGCTCCTCGGGAGTATTCGCCTAGGTCTCCTCGCGATGATCCCGAATCTCTTCCCGATCGTCCTGACCCTTGGGCTGATGGGCTGGCTCGATATTCCGCTCGAAATGTTCTCGCTCCTGATTGGAAGCGTCGCTCTCGGCCTCGCGGTCGACGACACGATTCATTTCATGCACGGTTTCCGGCGGGGTTATGCGGCCACCGGAAGTGTCGAAATCGCCGTGCGCGAGACACTCCAGACGACGGGGCAGGCCCTCCTCTTCACCAGCATCGTCCTCACGATGGGATTCCTGATCTACGCCCTCTCGGACCTCAGCAATCTCTCACGATTCGGCCTCCTGACCGCCTTTTCGGTCGTATCGGCCTTTCTCGCGGACGTCCTCCTGGCGCCGGCCCTGATGAAGGTCATGGCGCGTTTCAGCAGCCTCGGGGTCGAACACAGCAGATCAGCGGAGTAAAACGACACCCCACCGACTCTCCCGCGGAGCGAGAGCGAAGACGGGCCACCGCAGCCCCATTCCTTCCTGTAGAATGATGTCGAGCAGGAGGCCTCATGAAGATCGGCGTCGTCTTTCCCCAGACCGAAATCGGAGACGACCCGGAGGTCGTTTCGCTTTACGCGACGACCGCCGAGCGTCTGGGGTTCAGTCATCTCCTGGCCTATGACCATGTCCTCGGTGCGAATACTGCGAGCCGGCCGGACTGGGTCGGCCCCTATACGATGGACAGCATCTTCCACGAGCCGCTGGTGCTCTTCGGATTCCTCGCGGGCCAAACACAGAGACTGGAATTCGCGAGCGCGATTTTGATCCTGCCCCAGCGGCAGGCGGCACTCGTCGCCAAACAAGCCGCCGCAGTCGATGTCCTCTCGGGAGGACGCCTTCGACTGGGCGTCGGCGCGGGATGGAATCCCGTCGAGTTCATGGCCCTCGGTGAGAATTTTCGAAATCGGGGTGTGCGCGGCGAGGAGCAGATCGAAGTGATGCGACGACTCTGGGCCGAACCCACGATCGAATACGAAGGCAAGTGGCATACGATCCCGGACGCGGGCATCAAACCCCTTCCCCCGCAACGAAAGATCCCGGTCTGGATCGGTGGCGGCGCCCCGGCGGTCCTCGACCGCGTCGGCCGAATCGCAGACGGATGGTTCCCCTTCGATCAATCGAACCTGTCCGACGACCTCGCGCGCATCCGGGAGGTCGCCCGCCAACACGGACGCGATCCGGACGAAATCGGCGTCGAGTGCATCGTTGCCCCCGACGCCACGCCCGAGGCGGCTCGCGACCGCTTCAAATCTCTCGAAGATCTGGGTGTGAGCCATATCTCCGTATCGATGATGAATCTAGGAATCACGGACCCGCAGGCCCATGTCGACGCCCTGTCCGGCTACTGGGACGCCGTCGGCCCTCTCTGCGGCTGACTTTCTCCGAGGGCGAAGTTTCCACTGAATTCACAGGTTTACTGCGAGGCCCCCATGCCGACCGATCGCCCCAACAGCGCCGAACGTATTCGCAGCCAGCTCGATCACCCAGTGATCGACGCGGATGGACATTACCTGGAGTACCAGCCCGCCCTCTCCCGATACCTTCGGGACGAAGGCCTCGATGCCGAGACCCTTCTGGACGGGGAGATCGCCCTCGGAGTCGGCACCTGGGGCTATACCGGCATGAGCGAGGAGGAGCGCCGTCGCCAGCGCGCCACACGAACCGCGTGGTGGGCCGCACCCTCCGCCAACACCCTCGATGTCGCGACCGCCACCTTCCCTTCGCTGCTCGCCGAGCGGCTCGACGAGCTCGGGATCGACTTCGTCGTCATGTACGGGAGCGCCGGACTCGTCTACCCGATCATCGCCGATGACGAGACCCGGATCCGTGCCTGCCGCGCGCTGAATCGCTATGCGGCGGAGGCCTTCGCGGACCATTCGAACCGGATGACACCGGCGGCGGTGATTCCCATGCACACACCAGATGAAGCAATCGAGATGCTCGAATTCGCCGTGGGCGATCTCGGCATGAAGGCGGCGATGATCGCGGGACTGGTCCAACGACCGATCGAAGATCCCGGCGGAAGCGCCTACAACGTCTGGTGGGACACGCTCGGACTCGACAGCGCCTACGACTACGATCCCTTCTGGCGTCGCTGCCTCGAACTCGGCATTTCACCGGCCTGCCATTCTTCCACGATGGGAATCGGATTGCGGCGCTCGACGAGCACCTACATGTACAACCACATCGGCCATTTCGCAGCGGCGAGCGAAGCCTTCGCAAAATCGCTTTTCTTCGGCGGAGTTACCCAGCGTTTTCCGGCGCTGCGCATCGGGCTGCTCGAAGGCGGGGTCCACTGGGGTGTCGGCCTCTACGCTGATCTGATCTCTCGTTGGGAGAAGCGCAACTCCGAAGCCATCTTGACCTACGACCCCAGACGACTCGACGCCACACTCTTCCAGGAACTCGCGGGCCAATACGGTGGTCGGCTCCGGGCGCACGGACTCGCAGCGACCCCCCTGCGCCCCGGTGATTGGGCGGCCGACGGCCCACATGATGATTTCGCCGCGCTCAAATTGACGCGCAAGGAGGATGTCCGCGATCGTTTCGTACCAAATTTCTTCTTCGGATGTGAGGCGGACGACCCGATGACGGCGACCGCATTCGATCGCGATCGCATCCCGCTCGGTGCCTCGATTTCGGCGATGTTCAGCTCCGATATCGGCCATTGGGATGTCCCCGACATGAAGGAGGTCCTCGGCGAGGCTTTCGAGAACGTCGAGAAGGGTTGGCTCGACTCGGATCAGTTCCGCGACTTCGTCTTCGGAAACGTCCTGCGCTTCTATACCGACACCAATCCCGACTTCTTCAGGGGAACCGTCGTCGAAGAATCCGTCGCCACCGCACTCGCCTCGAATGATCGCGCATGATCGAAGGTCGGCCGAGCGACACCGCCCTTCAAGTCGCGGCCTCCCGCGCCGCCCACCTACGATTCGACCCTGCGCCTCATCTCCTCGACGATATCCATGCGGCCGACCTCCTCGGACCCGAGGCCCTCGCGCTGGTCGACGGCTACGCGAACGACGGGCCCTGGCTTCTCGTCGAGAATCGCCTCTTCATCCCACTTCGTGCTCGTTATGTCGAGGATCGGCTACGCGATGCTCACCTGCGCGGTATTCGTCAATTCATCATCCTCGGAGCAGGACTCGATTCCTTCATTTTCCGACAGCCCGAAGATCTCACAGAGCTCCGCGTCTTCGAGATCGATCACCCGAGCACGCAGATCTGGAAGCGAGCACGGATCGAAGATCTCGGCTGGACACTTCCGGAAAATGGTTGTTATGTCCCCTGTGACTTCGAGAAAGAGCGTGTGTCGGAGGTACTCGAGGAAACGGATTTCGACCCGAACCAGCCGGCCATCGTGTCCTGGATGGGCGTCGTCTATTATCTCGAGAAGCCGACCGTCGATGCAGCATTGCGAGACCTCGCCTCGATTCTGGCTTCGGGAAGTGAAGTCGTCTTCGACGCAATGCGGCCCTGGGACGAACTTCCCGAGCGCTACGAGAAGGTCCGATCGGTGATGGCGCAATACCTATCGGGGGCCGGCGAGCCCCATATCAATCGTTACCGGCGCGAGGAGATCATCGACGCGATTCGAATGGCCGGCTATTCCGAGGCGCTCGTCGAAGAGCGTGAAGATGTCGAACGCAGGTACCTCACGCCCCTCAAGACCGAGATTCCACTCTCCCACCGTTTCCGACTCGTCGTTGCGCGAGTCGGCTAGAGGAAAACACATGCAGTTCTGGCAATCTCTGATCTTCTGCGAATCCGACCAGCTCGTCGAGATCGCTCCCCTCATCGAAGGACTGGGCTACACGGGTGTCGTGCTGCCCGATCACGTCGCGCTCCCCGATCAGGCACACTCCTCCTACCCCTATTCCGAATATGAACTCGACCCGAAGGCCCCCTTCCTCGACCCCTGGCCCGCCATCACGGCGATGGCCGCCGTCACCCAGCGCCTTCGCTTCAGCACCTATGTCTATATCCTCCCCATGCGCGACCCCTTCAGCGTCGCCAAGAGCGTCGCCACGGCCTCGATCCTCTCGCAGGGCCGGGTCGCGCTCGGGCTCGGAGTCGGCTGGCTCGCAGAAGAAGTCGAGATCCTCGGCCATCGATTTGCGGGACGTGGCGCGAGAAGCGACGAGATGATCGAGATCCTTCGCCACCTCTGGCAGACGGGAAGCGCCGAGTTCCACGGAGAACATTTCGATTTCCCCCTTCTCTACGCCGAGCCGCAGCCCGATGATCCGATCCCGATCTACGTCGGTGGTCATACCGAGGCAGCGATTCGGCGAGCGGCGCGCTGCGACGGATGGATGGGGCTCGATTTCGCCGTCGAGGAGATCCCGGCGATCGTCGAACGGATTCGAAAGGCCGTCGATCGCGAAAAACGCAGTCTGGCGGCGGCGCCCGAGACGCCCTTCGAAATCATCCTCTCACCGCGAGCCGAGCCGAGCCAAGATCTCTACCGGCGGCTCGAGGACATGGGCGTCACCGGCGTGGTTCTGCCCTCATGGAGCCTGCAGGAGGGTGATTTCGCGAGCGCCGGAGCCAAGCACCGACAACTGGAAGACTTCGCCGAAGCCTTTTTGTAGGCCCGCCACTCCAATCGATTCAGCCGGAATCGATCACGCCGCGAGGACGTCATCGCCCTCGATCGGTTGGGACAGATCGGCTTTCCGGCGATGAGTCAACACGAGCAGCGCTGGTGTCACCGTTACATCGAGCAGAAAGGCCGCCGCGATCGCGAAGGTCGTGAGCCCTCCCACATTTCGCATATTCAGCATCTCCGAGAGCAGCAGGACCGCGAATCCCGATATCAGGACGATCGAGGTGAAGAGCAGGGCCCGGCCCGTCGACTGCATCGTCGATGCGACCGCCTGGACGGGATCCTGACCCTCAGCGAGATAGCGTCGAAAACCGGAGATGAAATGGATGCTGTCGTCGACCGCAAGCCCGATCGCGATACAGCCGGAGAGCAGCGTGAACATATCGAGGGGAATCCCGGTCGCGCCCATCATCCCCATCGTCATCAGGATCGGGACGAGATTCGGTACCATGCTGATGAGCCCCGATCGGAGACTCCCGATCAAGAGGATCATGAGCGGCGTGATGAGACAGAGCGCGAGGCCGTAGCTCTTCAACATGCTCGCCAACATGGCATCGATCGTTCTCGCAATCAGCGCCGACATCCCCGTGATCTCGACCCGCGCGACATCGCCGACGAGCTCCTCGACCGCGGGTCCGAA
Organism: Deltaproteobacteria bacterium; assembly: GCA_002719955.1. GTDB lineage: Bacteria > Myxococcota_A > UBA9160 > UBA9160 > UBA4427 > UBA4427. Next base: position 17,295 of record PBFW01000045.1, read on the forward strand.
TTCGGCGAGGAAGGGCGCCATATAGACCCCATCCATCCAACTCGATCGAACCGTGTAACGCGCTCGGCTGAACTGTGAATCGACGACTTTCTCGAGATCGTCGCTGCCGCTATTCTCGAAGAGCAGCATTTCCTGAGCGAGCAAGCGTCGATCATCGGGCACGACATAGAAATCGGCGGCGTTTGCATTCAGTGCCTGGTGCGTCTCGCGGATGATGTCGACAACGGAATTCGTGTGTGAGAGCTTTGCGCCCTCCTCCTTGAATCGCTCGACGAGTCCCTCGATCGCCTCCAGTCGCCGCATCACCTCCGGCTCTTTCAGACCGTCCTCGCGCCCGGTGTCGACAACGACTTCGACGGCAAACATGCCACCAAAGCGCCGATTCATGAAATCCGCGGAAATCGCGTAGGCGTGATCCTCGGGGAACCAGCTCACGGGATTTGAACTCATGCGAAGCTGGGACACCGAAGCGATTGCGAAGAGGAAGAGCACACCCGTCACACCCAGGATCTTCCAGGGGTGACGAGCCGAGGTGGCTGCCAGGAATCCGAGGACCCGATCGACCGGGGTGTGGCGTCGCGCGACCCTTCCTTTGATCGGAAGAATCGCGAGCATCGTCGGCAGCAGCACCATCGCGTAGAAGAGCATTACCGCAACACCGATGGACGAGATCAATCCCATCTCCTGGATGGGCTTCATCTCGGCCACCAGGAAGGACAGGAGGCCCGCCGAGGTCGTGATCCCGGTCATCAGGATCGGGAGCCCCGAATGGCGCAGCGCGTGTTCGAGACTCTGCACCCGATCTCGTCCCTCGGAGAGATCCGCGAGAAAGATCGTCACGAGATGGACCGAATAGCTCACGCCGATCGCGAGCAGAAAGGACGGAATCAGCTGCGCGGGGGCGCTGAAGGGAATGCCGAACGCGGCGGAAACGCCGAAGGTCGAGATCGTCGCAGGAATCACGACGGCGAAACAGAGCAGCATCGCGGAAAGGCGTCGAAAGAGAACGACCAGAACGAGGCCGATCACGGCGAGGCCGCCCCCGAAGAAGAGGGGCACGTCCCGACCGACCTGCTTCGTGAACTCGTAGGTCATCATGGAGCCGCCGGCCGTGCTCACCGGGAAATCGGGACCGGAATGGCGTTCGACGATCTCATGGATCGTTTCGATCAAGAGGGCATTTTCCTTCCCAGAGAGAAAGGGCCGTTTGCCGCTCGCCGCCCCCAGCCCGGAATCGTCCTCGAAGCCGCCTAGATCCGCGAAGTCGGCAGGGCCTTCCTCAGATACCCCCGCAGAATCTTCATCCGCGGCGCCATAGACCGCGACCTCCACGCGCACCGAAGTCGCACGCCCGTCATCCGAAAGAACGCCGCTCTTGAAATAGAAGGGCGTCGAGAGCACGCGCTCGCGCAATACGGCCAGTTCCGTCTGCGTCTCGGGCATCTCGTCGAGGAGATCCTCTACGACGAGTTCATCGCCACGGCCATAGGTGGTGCGGACGTTCACCAGGCTCGTCAGATCTTCGAGAAAGGGAACTTCGTCTTCGAGGTCAACGTGAAAGGCTCGCAACTTCCCGAGAAATTCGAGATCGAAGATCTCCGGCGGGCTGATGGCCAGAGTCATGATCTGATCCTGGCCGAACTCCGCCTTGAACGCGTCGTAGCGAGCGCGAACCGGATCGTCCTCGAAGAGGAAATCCTCGGAGGCCGTCTTGATCTCCATCGAGGGGATGAAGGTTCCCAGATAGCCCGTCGCCAGCAGAACGCAGACGAGGATCGGCCAACGAAGGCGCGAGACCACATGAGCCCAACCACCGAGCCAATCCTCGATCCGCTGTCGCAGATTTACCTGCGGATCGCTCATCGGCTTCTGGACTCGGCGGAGAGTGGGGGGGGCAAAAGAAGCGGGGGCATCATCGTCCCGGTGCCAGCGCTTCGACGGCCTTCCAATCGGGCCCGGCGAATAGACCCTCCGGATTCACGAAATTGATGCAGATCTGAGTCGCCCCCGCGTCGAGGTGCGACTGCAGAAACATTTCGATCTGCGTCTCCGACCCCCACGCAACGGTGGCATCGATCAAGCGGTCGGATCCACCCTCCTCGAAATCTGCGTCCTCGAGTCCGTATCTGCGCCAGGTCTTCCGATAATTCTCGAGCGCGATATTGGCCGCCCCCGCCGCGCGTGCCGCGTCACGCGCTTTCCTCGGATCGGTTTCGAGGACGACTTTGACCTCGGGACACAGAAAGGCGTCGGGACCGAGGATCTCTCGCGCGTCCCGCGTATGTCCGGGCGGCATGAAATAGGGATGAGCCCCCTGCGCGCGATTCCCGGACAGGGCCAGCATCTTCGGGCCCAACGCCGCGAGCACACGCGGGGGGCCGGTCTGAACGGCAGGCTCATCCCCGGGTGCCGCATCGGGCCCGAGAAAAATACTCATATCCGGACCGCGATCCATCGCGTCCAGGTAATTCTTCATCGCGGTCAGCGGCGGTCCGTAGACCAGGCCGTGCATCTGCTCAACGATCGGCGGATGCGACACACCGAGGCCCAGCAGGAAGCGCCCCCCGGACTGTTCATCCAGCGTGCGATGCGCCGCCGCCATGACCGCGGGTGCGCGTTCGAAGATGGGGATGATCCCGGTCGCCAGGATCAGATTCTGCGTCTCAGCGAGAATCTGCGAAGACAAGACCATCAGGTCGCGCTGCATCGCCATCGGTTGCCACAATGTCGAGTATCCGAGGCGCTCGAGCCGTTGGGCCGATTCGATTCGCTGGGGCAGCTCGAAATTCTCGAGCGAGGCCCAAATTCCACGTGTGCCGAGTTCCATGCCAATGTCTTCCTTGCTCGCAGGCCCGGGGAGGGGCGCGGGTCGATCGCTTTCCCGAGGCAGTGGGGAGGGACTGACCAGTATGTCAGCGAAAACTGCCCAGCGCCAAGCCCCCGAAAGGGGGCTGAAAGGGGGCTGAAAGGGGCCCGAATTCAGCGATCCCGGTGATCGCTATCGCGCGCCCTTGCCGTGGTAGGCTCGTTCGGACGATCCGAGACGCGGAAATACCTTCGAAGAAGAACCAGCCCACCCGGCCCGTTCAAAGCCCAGGGAGCTCGACAAGAGATGAACCGATCCGATCTTGCCCGAATGGATGCCACCGCCCAAGCCGGGCTCATCGCGAGCGGCCAGTCTTCGGCGAGCGAACTCGTCGAAGCCGCGATCGAAAGGATCGAAGGGGTGAATCCCGAGATCAATGCCGTCGTGACCGAGCTCTTCGATCACGCACGCGCCGAAGCAGCATCGAGTGCCTTGCCCGATGGCCCCTTTCGCGGGGTGCCGCTGCTCCTGAAAGATCTCGGCTGTCATGTCGCCGGCATTCCGGTTTACGGAGGGACGCGCTTTCTGCGCGATCGAGCCTGGGTCGCGCCAACCGACAGCGTGCTCGCGAAGCGATTCCGCGCCGCCGGCTTCATCTTCGTGGGCAAGACCAACACCCCCGAACTCGGCCTCTCTCCGACGACGGAGCCCGACACGTTCGGACCAACACGCAACCCCTGGAATCCGGACCGGATCGTCGGAGGTTCGAGCGGCGGGTCCGCCGCCGCGGTCGCGGCCGGCCTGACTCCCCTCGCTCACGCCGGCGACGGCGGAGGTTCCATCCGCAATCCGGCGGGGGCCTGCGGACTCGTGGGTTTGAAGCCATCACGCGGACGCACGAGTCTGGGGCCCGGCAAGGGTGAGGGATGGGCGGGGTGTGTCACCGAACACGTCGTCACGCGCAGCGTGCGCGACGCCGCCGCCGTCCTGGATTGTGTTGCCGGGCCTGCACCGGGCGATCCCTATCACGCGCCCCCCCCCGCGCGACCCTTTGCAGAGGAACTCGGTCGCGCTCCCGGGCGCCTCCGCATCGGTCAGTTCATCCACAACGAGTTCACGCCCGCCCATCCGGAGAGTGTCCAGGCGGTCCAGGCAACCGCCGCGCTCTTGGGCGAATTGGGACATCACGTCGACGAAACCTATCCCGAAGCCCTGGACGAAAGCCACCTGGGCGAATGGACTTCGACGGCGGTCTCGGCTTCTGTGGCGCACGAGATCAGCCAGATGGAGGCTTCCGTTGGTGAGCGTGCGAAGGAGGGTGACTTCGAGCCGGCGACGCTCGCGATGGCCGATCACGGCCGCGCCCTGTCCGCCGCCGAATATGTCGCCAATCTCGACGAACTCCATGCCTATGGGCGTCGCTTGCGAAGTTGGTGGGCCGAAGAGCCCGGCGCGGATGGGTACGACATCCTGATCACGCCGACGATGGCGGAACCCGCGCCACCGATCGGCTCGATCAAGGGCGCCGAGATCGATTGTATCATTCGACTCGTTCCCTACACGATGCCCTACAACGTCTCGGGCCAGCCCGCGATCGGCCTCCCGCTCCATTGGTCCGAAGACGGTCTGCCGGTTGGGATCCAGCTCGTCTCGCGCTATGGCGAGGAAGGCCTGCTGATTCGCCTGGCGTCTCAACTCGAGGCCGCCCTGCCCTGGCATGAACGGATCCCGCCAATCCATGCTTGAAATGGATCAGACACGTCATGCGAACCGGTGAGGCTCTGGATCGCCGCCACATGGGCGTAGCCAGACGTCCGGAGACTGTGCGAGGATATCGACCCTGGATCGGCGCTCGTCCCGGGCGACCGCCCCTTGTCCCCCACGCCGGCAATCCCATGGGGTGGTCGAGAACGACGAATAGGAGAACAGCATGAAGGATCTCAAGGGCAAGGTAGCCGTCGTCACAGGGGGCGGAGGTGGAATCGGCAAGGCCATCGGCGTCGCGTTCCTGGCCCAGGGCATGAAGGTCGTTCTCGCCGACGTCGTCAAGGATCTGCTGGACGAAGCCGTTTTGGAGATCGGGTCCGACGATGTGATCGGTCAACTCACGGATGTCACCTCCCTCGACTCGCTCTGCGAGCTGCGTGACAGGACGATCGACCATTTCGGCGCCGTCCACGTGATCTGCAACAACGCGGCGGTGGGAGCCGGCGCGACCGGCAATGTCTGGGAACACCACATGAACGACTGGAAATGGTCGCTGGACGTGAATGTTCTCGGTGTGATCAACGGCATGAATGCCTTCATCCCAACCCTCGTCGAACAGGACGAGGGCCATGTCGTCAATACGTCGAGCGGCAACGGTGGCTATACGCCGATGGCGAGCACCGGTATCTATCCGGTCACCAAGGCCGCCGTGACGACGCTCACCGAATGTCTCTGGGGCCAGCTCAAGGAGGTCGGGTCGAACGTCGGCGCGTCGATTCTCTATCCCTCCACCCAGACGCCAGGCGTCCTCGCGACGGGCATCTGGCGAGCGGGCGCGAATCGACCCGACCGATATGGTCGCGGCGATCCGGCCAAGGATGCGGATGTGCGAGATGCGCTCGCAGACTACCTGGCCCGGGCCAAGGAGGCGGGCCAGGAAGTCCCGGTCGCGCCCCTCGAGGAGGTCGCGGATCTCTGCGTCCAGGCCGTTCGGGACGACCTCTTCTGGGCGACCTACCCGATGGACCGCCAGACGGACATGCTCGAAGCCCGCACGCGCTCGATGATCAACCGCACACCGCCCGAGTACCTGATCGAAGAGAACCTGATGTCCGCGGACGCCAAGGAGCGCGGCGAGCAATAGGCGAGCCTCTCGCGGGGAGAGGCCACCCGATTTCAGGGTCCAGCCCGACCGGGATCGCCCCTCCGATCCACGAAATCGCCCGATCGGGGCGGAATGTGAACCCGCATACAGATCTCACGACCGATCTTGCGCACGTTCGAATTCGATCTGCGCGCCGGCCCGCCGGTGCCGAAAGAGCGTGACCAGTTGGGGCAGCGCTCGACCTTTCTCCAGGAAGGGCGAGGTTCCAATCCGCCCGAGCCGGGAATCGACGGACGCTCACCGGCTCGGGTATCGCGGCTCTTCCTTTCGGCCGCTCTCTCTCGGCCTCGCCACGCAAATCGCACCCTTCGCCCTCCGGGCGAAAAGATCACCCACCCGGGGCGCGGCCGCCGCGGCGGCCTCCCCATTACGGTCGGCGTTCGTAGGAAGACTCGAGGGACCTGCCCTTCACCAAAGGCCGAGACGGCGGTCCCCATCCGGACGATCAGTCGCCCGCCGCTGCGCCGCCACGTCCGCCGCGCAGCAATTTGCCCGAGTGGACGTGGGTCTCCCTGTCGTCCTCAATCGTGACCTGGCCGTTCACGAGGACATACCGGTAGCCGCTCCCCGCCGAAGCGACGCGGTATTCGTCACCGGGCAGGTCGTGACGAAAATTCGGAAACTCGTAATCGAGCGCCTCGAAGTCGTAGACGACGATGTCCGCGGCCGCACCTTCACGCAAGACACCGCGATCGCGAAAGCCCGCACAGAATGCGGGCAGCGCGCTGAGCCGCCAATGGGCTTCCTCGAGGCTCAGGAATTCATGCTCGCGAACGTATTGCGAGATCAACTCGGTCGCATAACTGCCCGCCGCGAGATATTTGAGATGTGCTCCGCCATCGGATAGCCCCGGAATGACCCAGGGGTTGTCGAGAAGCTGCTTTATACCCTCGAGGCCGATATCGAATTGCGGAGCCTGAAAACTCGTCTTCAGATCATCCGAGACAACGAGATCACAGATCGCGTCGACGGGATGGCGATCTTTGCGTGCCGCGATCTCCGCGATACTCATTCCGACATATTTCTCGTTTTCGGCATTTTCGACCGACACGACCCGCGCCTCGTCCACACCACCGATGAACTGGTATCGAAGCGGTTCCGCCCGAAGCTTCTCGCGCACGGACTCGTCTGCGAGATTCTTGAGGATCTTGGCGTTCGGCAGATCGGGTCCGGCGAACTCCTCCCAAACGGGACCCCAGAGATCCCAGTAGTCAAAGGTGAAGAGCAGCGGAGGATTCTGCGTGATCCCCTGGCCGTAGATGCGCAGTCCTTTCTTGGCACAGGCGTCAAACCACGCGAAAAGGTCCTTGTGCATGTCGATCATCACATTCGAAGCGGGCAGCGCCTGATAGATGATCGGAGCGCCACTGGTCTCCGCGATCTCCTCCCAATGTTCGCGAGACATCGGCGCGCCGGAGAGCTCGATGAATCCCTCCCCGCGATCACCGAGCACTTCCGCCAGGGCGAGCTGCGTCTCGGGCCACATCACATCCGAGGGCATCGGAGTGCCATCGAAATCCGATTGTGCCGCCCCCCCCGCCGTTTTGGCACTCGGATCCCCGGGCGTCCCGAGGCTCTGCGCGGACCAACCACAGGCCCCGGCATCCATCGCCTCGTTGAGAAGTCGCTTCAGCTCTGCCGTCTCTTCCTCGGTCGGCTTGCGACCGGCTTTGGCGTCCTCGAGACCCAGCACCCAGACGAGCAGCGGGTTCACGCCGACATAGGGCAGCATATTCAGCGCCTTCGGAGCGCGATCGATGCTGTCGAGCATCTCGGGATAGGTCTCCCAATCCCAGGGAATCGAGGCCTCCATTGTGGCCATCGGAATCGCCTCGACCTTCGTCATCGATTCCATCGCTCGGTATTGGTGCTCCTTCTTGCAGGGCGCAAAACCGAAACCGCAATTTCCCACCACGACGGAAGTCACACCGTTCCAACCGGAGGTCGTCAGGTAGGGATCCCAGAAGACCTGGGCATCATAATGCGTGTGCAGGTCGATGAAGCCCGGGGCGACGACCAGCCCCGCAGCATCGATTTCACGATCGGCTAGGCCCTCCTTGATACGGCCCATGCGGATGATCTCACCATCCTTGATACCGACATCGCCCTTGTATCGCGGGTTTCGGGCGCCGTCGACGATCATTCCGTTTCGGATCACGATGTCATAGGTGGCCATGGCTGGGGGGCTCCTCGCTTTTCTGAATTTCTGATGGCTGAGTCGACGATGGCTACACGAAAGTATGCCAGAAAGAACGGGGTCGTGGGCCCGCTTTGAATCCTTCCTCTCGACGATCTCGAATCCGATATTGCCCCGCTAGATCGGCGCCAACTCCCCGTAACGCGGCTTTCGCTCACCAAAGAAAAAACGGTTGGCATTGCCGAAGAGATATTTCTCCAACACTCCGTCGCGCAGGTCGAGGGCTCGCGCCTCCCCCAGACAACGCTCGAAATCCAGCGCCGGATGATCCGACGCAAAGAGGACCTTGTTCTTGCCGCGCGTATTCATGAAATGAATCAGCTCCGGCGGAAAATGTTTCGGTGAATAGGCGGATGTCATCATGTGCAGGTTCGCATACTTGATCATCAAGCGCGTCGCGACGCCCCACCAGGGGTCGGCACCGTGGGCCATGCAGAGTTTCAACTCCGGGAAACGCAGGCACACCCGGTCGAGATGAATCGGGTCCTGACATTCGCCGGCCATGGGCGGTCCGGGTAGACCCGTATTGATCGTGAGTGGCAGGTCGAGTTCGATGCATTTCGTGTAGAGCGGGTAATAGAGCGCGTCGCTCGGAGCGATGTCGAAGGCAAAAGGGACGACCTTTGCGCAAGCGGTCGGATGATTGCGGACCAGCGCCTCGAGTTCCCAGAGCCCCTTCATCATGTCACGCGGGTCGACTCCGAGTCCGAGGGAGAAACGTTCGGGATGATTGTCCACGCAGCGCAGGGCGCGGGCAGTGGGGGCGTTGGCATTGCAGACGATGATCGCTCGCTCGACACCCAGCCGATCCATCTCGGAAATCAACTCCTCCGGCGCGAAGCTGCGAAAGAAACCTTCTCCTCCCTTCAGGTAATCCTCCTTCACGCGAATCAGGTATTCCGGCGGCTCAATATCTCCCATGTCGACATTGACCCAGCAATCGATCGCCTTCTGCATTCCCGGTAATCTCCCTTCGCATTCCTCACCCATCCTCGACGGGCTCGCTGGGCAGCGATCGAAGCTCACGACCAGAAAACAGGACGTGATGGTCGATCGCACGCGATCAGTAGGCGGAGAGACCGCCCTCCGCCGGAATCGTCGCGCCGTGGATCATGCGCGACTCGTCCGATGCCAGAAAGAGCGCAATCTGCGCAATATCCTCAGGCACGCCGACGGCAAAGGGATGGGCCTCCGCGAGCGAACCATCCTCGGCGGCGCGACCGAGCTGCCCACCTGATAAGCGCTTGCGAATCCGCTCGGACAACACGATGCCGGGGCAGATGGCATTGACCCGCACACCCTCCCGGCCGTAGGACGACGCGAGCGCCCGGGTGAGCGAAAGGATTCCACCCTTGGCGGCAGAATAGGCGTGGAGCGGTTGTCCCTGGAGCGCAACGACGGAGGACGCATTGACGACGGAGCCACCTCCGGACTCGATGATATGCGGAATCCCGACGCGACAGCAGAGGAAGGTGCCCTTCAGATCGAGATTCAAGCTGTGTTCCCAGACGGCGAGATCGATCTCACTCGCCAGCCCGTCTTCGGGAATCGATCCACCCGCACAGTTGAAGAGCACATGTACGCCATCGAAACTGCTCAGCGCTTCCTGCCATGCGGCTTCGACGGATTCCTCTTCCGTCACATCGGTCCGCACGAAGAGCGCCCGCCCCCCCTCCTTCGTGATCTCCTCGGCCACGACCGCACCGAGCTCGGGTGCGACCTCGGCGATCACGATCGAGGCCCCCTCTTGCGCGAAGAGTCGCGCCGAGGCTCGACCGATGCCCGACCCCGCACCCGTGATGAAGGCCACCTTGCCTGCAAGGCGCCCGGCGCCCGACATTACGCAATCCCCTTCGAGGGAAGTTCCATGCCGTAGAGCTCGGCCACATTAGCGTGCACGATGCGATGCCGAACATCCTCCGGTACGCCTGCGAAGTTCTTGTCGATCCACATCCTGGATTCCGGAAAGGTCGAATCCGAGTGTGGAAAGTCTGACGCCCACATGTAATTCTCACGTCCGAAGAGTTCGTGGGTCGCGGGACCGACCGGATCATCCTGAAAAGTCGCAAAAATCTGGCGGCGGATATAGAAGCTCGGGGGTTCCGGCGGAGCGTCGGGCCACAGCGCGCGATATTTCGCATCGCAATGGTCCATCCGGTACATATAATGCGGAAGCCAGCCAGTATCGTTCTCCGCTGAAACGATCTTCAGATTCGGGAAGCGGTGGAGGACTCCGCTGAAAATGATCCGCGTCAGCGAGTCCTGTATTTCGTGAAGCACGCTCATGTACCAGATGCCGGAATGGGCACGACCCTGGATCGCATCGACGACCCCGTTACTCGTCCGTCCCCGACCCGCGATGATGTGAAGCGAAACCGGCAGATCGGCCTCCTCGGCCGCCGCCCAGAAGGGGTCGTACAGGGGATCGTTATAGGGTCGATCCTCGGGCGGAGAGCCCCAGACCATCACACCCCGCATGCCCTGCTTGGCGATCGCCTCGACATCGGGAACCGCGGAGGAAATGTCCTCGAGCGAAACCAGGCCCACACCGTAGAGGCGCGCAGGATCGTGTTGGCAGAATTCCGCGAGCCAGGCGTTATAGGCCTGGAAGCACGCCCGCTGGAGTTCGCCGCTACTCATCGCGAATAGTTTCATCCCCAGGTTCGGATAGAGCACCTCGGCATCGATGCCGTCGAGCTCCTGATCCGCGATCCGTTCCGTCGGATCCCAGCCCGAAGGCCGAGCAGCCTCATAGCCCTTTTCGAAGAATTCGACGAGTTCCTTGCCGGAACGCCCCGCTGCAAAACCTCCCGCGACCGGAAAGGGCGCAGCACCTTCGCTCATGAAGAGCCACGCGGGCCCCTCCCCGGGGTTCTTCGTCACATAGGGAGCACGATCGCGAAACTTGCGATCGAGCCGCTCCTGCCAGAGATCCGCGGGCTCGGTCACGTGGGAATCCGCTGAGATTACGCCGTGGGGTGCCATGATCTTTCCTCCCGAGCCCGTACGGATCGACGATTCGCGGCCCGCTCCTGCGACTCGGGAGGAAGACTAGTGCGTGGAGCTTCGGGGCGGTAGCCAGCGATTTCGCTCAAGGGTCCCCCGGGTCCCCTGCGAGCCGATCGGCGAATCCAGAACGACTCCGGGGGCTCAAGAGGCCGCTTCGAGCACCCGCCCCGCATCCACGTGGATCGGAGTCTTCGCATCGTTGAGGAGCTGGACCTCGCCTTTGACGACGACATTCGCCCCGAAGGAGTAGTCGCCCGACACGACGAATCGTCGACATTTGGCGAGCGAGGGGGGGCCTTCGGGAAAGCGCGCTGCGAGGGCCTCGACGCAGCCGAAGAATCTCACATCCAGATCGATCACGCAGTTCGCGTATCGTTCCGGATGGCTGGCGACCAGCCGATGATCGTCGGTCAATTCGAAGGCGTCGGACCACACCGCCAACAGATCGTTCGTCGTCTTGACGGGCGAGAACCGATCCCGGGGGACGACGAGCGCTCGGGCCCCCTCGAAGCATTCGATCGCGGAACCCAGGGCGGTCTCGAGCTGATAGCAACGGGGGCTCGAATCGTTCTTCGGCGAGATCGCCTTTTCGTTGCAGATGACGGAAAGCGGAAGACCTTGGGGATGACGATCGAAAAGATCCGAGAGCGCCTGGAGATCGACCCAGAGATTATTCGTGTTGAAATACGGGTGCTTCGAAACATCCTCGAACTCGTTCCGTTCGTCGGCCGGACATTGTGCGACCTCCCGCAGGATCAGTTGGCCATCGCGCTCGGCGAGGTGGCCACCCTTGCGATCCGCATCGGTTCTCGCTGCGACCTCCATCGCGAAGGGAATCCGATTCTGCACCATCCATCCGAGAATTCGCGGATCGAGAATTGCCCCCAGATTATCCGCGTTCGAAATGAATGCGTAACGGATGCCCTTGCGGAGCAACCGTTCCAACATCCCCGAAGACTTCAGCGCGACATAAAGATCCCCATGTCCCGGCGGGCACCATTCGAGCTCCGAATCTTCGGGCCACTCGACCGGCTCCCACGATTCCGCGTCGATTCGCGGGACCTTGTTCTGTAGAAAATCCAGTGGAAGATCCAGGGCGAGGCCCTCATATCTGGACAGCGCCGCGAGCGAGTCCTCGCGCGTTCGAAAGCTGTTCATGACCAGAAAGGGGATCTCGCTCCCCCATCGAGATCGCTGGGCGAGTACCTGTCGAGCGATCAGATCGAGAAAGGTCAGACCGGGGCGAACCTCGAGAAGGCTCTTCGCCTTCGAGAGCCCCATGCTCGTCCCCAGGCCCCCATTGAGCTTGATGACAACAGTTCGGAACATCGCCCTCTGGCCGAACTCCTCGAAGCCACAGAGCTGATCCAGGGAGTCGAGTCCTCCGACGGGAGCGATCGAACATTCAGGAATCTCAGTTTCACCCGTGTCGGCCACGAACCGGAGGGCTCGCAAGAAGCCCTCCGTCGCAAGCGCCGGCATTCCGGCCTTTTTCATCTTCTCGGCAAACAGCCCCACGCGTTTCTCATCCATCGTATTCCTCACGGCGCACCGGTCTGCCAGCCCTCCGGTGGCAGCCCCGCTCTTCCCCTGATCGTCCGATGCGGGTCCGAGCTTTCGATCGATTTGGGAGACCACCTGCACCCGATGTGTGTCGTCGATTTAGCGCATATGGGGCCCCTCGCGTGCGTTTTGTGCCAGGGCATCGGACAGGAACGCGTCGATGCGCATTTCCCGCGCACTCCACGAGCAACGCGCGCTCGTGGGGCGCCCTCCGTGCCCCAGACTTCGCGTGCCCAGCACACCGACCGCGATGGGCGGCAATCGAGGGAAGCCCGCGATCCCACACCCGCGCCCGGCCCGAACTCGCTAGGATTTGGTTCCAGCGCGGCTGCCTCGCAGCTGAGATCGGAAGGCCGCCCATGGGCGCATCGGACGAATTCGAATACGACCCCTTCGCAGCGAATTTTCACGATCGATCCCACGAAATCTATCGCCACTTACGAGACGAGCATCCGCTCTATCATAACCGGGAGCGGGGATTCTGGGCGATTTCGCGATTCGAAGACGTGCGCCAGGCCGCGATCGAAATTGAAGCGCTGACCACCGAGACCATCGAAGAAGCCGCTTCCTTGCTCCCGATGCTCAACTTCCTCGATCCGCCGCGCCACAATCGACTTCGGGCATTGGTCTCGCGTGGATTCACGAGCCGTCGCGTGAGCGAGATGGAACCGCATCTCCGGCGGATCGCGGGTGCGCTCCTCGACGAGCTCGCTGGACGCGAGGAATGCGATCTCGTCGAAGACTTCGCAACCCCCCTACCCGGCCGGATCATCGCCGAGATGATCGGCGTCCCCCTCGATCGGCGGGAGACCTTCCTGGGACACACGCGAAAGATGATCGCGACGAACCCCGAGAGCACGATCGCCGAAGCGATCCGTGAGCCCTCGGACCGAATCTACGAAGAGTTCGGCCGGCTCCTCGAAGAACGCCGCGGCGAGCCGCGAGACGATCTGATGTCGGCCCTGATCGATGCCGAGATCGATAACGAAGGACTGCTCGACGACGAAATTCTCGGTTTCTGTTACCAGCTGATCGTAGCCGGCAATGACTCCACGACTTCGCTGATCGGAAACGGCGCCGTCCTGCTCGCCAATCACCCCGACCAGAGAAAGCGCCTGGTCGAGGACCCCGCGAAGATTCCGAATGCCGTCGAGGAGATGCTCCGCTTCGAATCGCCCGCGCAGGCACTCCCTCGCCAGTCGAGAAGACCCTATTCGCTTCACGGCAAGACGATTCCAGCGGACCAACGCGTCTTGCTCGTATGGGCGGCCGCCAACCGCGATGACCGCGAATTCGAGGAGCCCGAGCGATTCGACATCACGCGGTCGATCACGCGCCACATCGCATTCGGCCACGGCGTCCATTTCTGCCTCGGGGCTTCCCTCGCCCGCCTCGAAGCGCGAATCGCCTTCGAGACCCTCCTCGAACGCCATCCGAATTATCGACTCATCGAGGAGCCGGGCTGGATCCCCTCGCGTTGGGCGCGCGCCCACAAAGAAATCCGAATCGCCCTGCCCGACTCCTGAGCAGCGCTGCGATCACGAGACGAGTCAGCTCGTCGACGCCAGAAGGCTTGCGATCGTTTCCTGATCGACGCCGGCCTTGGCGAGCACGTCCGCGGTATCCGCAGTCAGGACCGGCACCGGATTGGTTCCCAGCATGTCATGACCCGACATCTCAACAGCCGGCGCCCATTCCGATACCGCTCAACCGCACCCGAAAAATACACGTCTCGATCCAGATGTCGGCGTTCTCCAGCCGTGAACTAGAGCGCCTCCAACCGATACACCCGCGTCGCCGTCCCCCGAAAAAGCGCTTCCTTCTCATCCTCGGAATATGCGGCCGCAATCTTTTTGAATCCGTTCCAGAGCACGTCATAGGACAACGAGAGTTTGTCGACGGGAAAATTGCTCTCGAACATGCAGCGGTCCGGACCGAAGACCTGCAGCGCATGATCGTAGTAGCGCGCGTAGGTCGCAACGAATTCGTCCGAGGATGGTGGATTCTCGCGCGCTTCCAACCCGAATCCACACCAGGGCATGGCGAGTCCGCCGAGCTTCATGAAGGTATTCGGACAGCTCGCCACTTCGCTCACATTCTTCTGCCATTCGGGGAAGATCTCGTCGTGTCTGCCGGCATAGGGACCAGCACCCAGGGGCGAGCCGAGATGGTTGACGATGATCGGGGTCTCGTCGAAGGCACGCGCCAGCTCAGCGACCGAGGGCAGCTGCGAGTGGTATTGGTGGGCATCGAAGACGAGCCCGCGCTTCGCCAGTTCCGCAAAACCGGCGCGAAAACTGCTCTCGCGATAGAAGTTCATATTCGTAGGCGGGTCCGCATTATCGACCTCCGGACTCGCATCCCAGAGCCCCATATCGCGCACGCCCCGAAAAATCGGACTCGCTTCGAGGTGGGCATCCAGCGTCTCAGCGGCCAACGCACCGTTATAGAGCTGACCATCGCCAATCATCCCGGAGATCCGAAATGAGCCCGGGGGAGCCTGCTCGGCCTCCTTCGCCAGGTCGAGGACCCACGCGGATTCGCCGATCGGTCGGAGATGCTCCGGCCCGTCCTTCCGGTAACCCTCCTCGCATTCCATGAACACGACCTGCTGGACATTATGCCCGGTCGCATCCCTCTGAAGATCTGCGAGCTGGTAATGCGGGAAGATCTCGTTCTCGACGAAGAAATGAAAATGCGGATCGACAATCGCCCGTTCGGGCTCGAGAATGTCCTCCTTGGTCCGCGCCAACCAGGCCTCCCGAAGTACCAGCCCCCCCATCGATTCTCTCCTTCCCCGCTCGGCGCCTGTGACCCGGAAAACCCGATCAGAAATTGATGATGCTGCGCGCCACATCGCCCCTTCGTAGGGCCTCGAAACCCTCGTTGATCTCATCGAGTCGGAGCGTTCGAGAGACCAGCTCGTCCAGCTTCAACCGGCCCTGCAAATAGAGGTTTGCATACATCGGCATATCGATCCGAAAGCGCGTCGAGCCCATGACCGAGCCCTGGATCTTGCGCTCCGCCAGGAGGGCTACGCCCTGTAACTCGATCGTCGTACCGATCGGGATCATCCCGATCACCGTCGCGGTGCCGCCAACGCCCAGCATGTTGAAGCATTGCTCGGCCGTCTGCTTGAGTCCGACCGCCTCGATCGCATGATCGACGCCACCCCGGGTCAATTCCAGGATCGTGCCCACGGCGTCCACTTCACTGGCATCGACCGTATCGGTCGCACCAAATACTCGGGAAAGTTCCAGCTTGTCCGACAGGCGATCGACGGCGATCACCCGTTCCGCACCCGCGATTCGCGCGCCCTGGATCGCGTTCAATCCGATTCCGCCACAACCCACGACCGCGATCGTGTCTCCGGGTCCCACCTTCGCCGTCCTCTGAACAGCGCCGACCCCCGTCACCACCGAGCATCCGAGCAGCGCCGCCTTGTCCAGGGGTAGATCCTCGGTGATCTTCACGATCGCTTTTTCGTGGACGAGCATCTGTTCAGCATAACATGAAAGATCGTTGAACTGGTGAATACGGTCACCCTTCCGTGACAGACGAGGCGTGTCTCCCGGCGCTCGAACGAGACCTTCGTGAGCACAGAGATGAGGGTTTCCGCGAAAGCATTGCCGGCAATCTCCACAGGACATCGAAACGCAGGTGATCACGTGATCGCCGGGAGCGACATAATTCACGTCGGAGCCAACGGCCTCGACGACCCCGGACGCCTCGTGCCCAAGCACCGTCGGGCATTCACAGGGGTATTTGCCTTCCTGGAAATGCAGATCGCTGTGGCACACACCCGCGGTGGCCGTGCGGATCAGCACCTCGTTGGCGCGGGGCTTGTCGGTCTCGAGATCCATGATCTCGAGCGACTCGTTCACTTCCGTGAGGACCGCGGCTCGCATGAGCACTCCTCCTTCTGCTCGCTCAATGGTTTCGATCGGGTTGAACCGGATTCTATACCAAGATGACCAGAAAACGTGGGAAGGAAAGATGCCAGGAGGGGTCAGGAACCGTGCTCTCGGATGGAAGGACCCCGTCTATGAAAATAGAGGCGTCCGGCACCCTTCGAATTTGTACAATCAAGGCCCCACACTCTTCCTCTCCGACCCTCAGTGGAGCACACGAATCATGCCCGGCACCGAGATCAAGACCGTCATCAACATGTTGCGAGCCAACCCGATGATGGAGGGCGAAGTCCTCGAAATGCGCGCCGGTATGAACGCCGCGACCGCCGTAGCCCCACCGCCGGAAAACGCGACGATCCAGATCGTCGACGCGGGCGGCGCACCCGCAGAATGGACCGATGCCGAGGGAGTCAGCGGAGATGCCGCCTTCGTCTACCTCCACGGAGGGGGCTACACGATGGGAAATCTCGACTCCCATCGAAACCTGGTGGCTGGGCTCTCCCGCGCAGCCGGCATTCGGGCGCTCTCGGTCGATTACGGACTCGCGCCGGAAAACCCCTTTCCCAAGGCCGTCGAGGACGCGGTGGATGCCGTGAAATACGTGCACGCCCAGGGCATCGCTCCCAACCGCGTCATCGTCGCAGGGGATTCGGCTGGCGGGGGACTGACCGCGGCGACGCTCATCTCCCTTCGCGATCGAGGGATCGCCCAGCCCGCCGCGGGAGTGCTGATCTCGCCCTGGCTCGACCTGACCCAATCCGGCGCGACCATGGAAAGCCACGCCGCCGCGGACCCGATGGTCTCCGGGGCCCTGCTCGGGAAATGTGCCGCTGC
The DNA here is from genome assembly GCA_002719955.1 of Deltaproteobacteria bacterium. GTDB lineage: Bacteria > Myxococcota_A > UBA9160 > UBA9160 > UBA4427 > UBA4427. Next base: position 34,487 of record PBFW01000045.1, read on the forward strand.
CTATCTCGCCGGACAGGACGCCAGGACACCGCTCGCCTCTCCGCTCTTCGCCGATCTGACGGGCCTCCCACCGCTGCTGATCCACGTCGGGACGGCCGAGGTCCTGCTCGACGATTCCCGTCGCTTCCATGCCGCGGCGAGCAAGGCCGGCGTCGATTCGATTCTCGAGGAGTGGGACGAAATGATTCACGTCTGGCATACCTTCTCCGCGATGCTCCCCGAAGCTCAGCAGGCGGTCGATCGAATCGGAGCATTCGTGAAGGAACGGCTCGGCTGAGCGAACCCACGGTCTCGCCCATCTCCGGAGGCCCAACGTGAGTCTCGAAACGAAGATCACCTTCTGTCGCATCTGCGAGGCGACGTGCGGACTCGAAGTCGACGTGGAGCAGGGGCGTGTCGTCGACATCCGGCCCGACAAGAAGCACGTCGTCAGCCGAGGATATGCCTGCGTGAAGGGCACGCGCTGGAAGGCCACCCAGCACAGCCCTGACCGCTTGCTTCACCCGATGAAGCGGCGCGGTGAGGCGTGGGAGGAGATCTCCTGGGACCAGGCGATCCGCGAGATCGGCGCCAAGATCCGGGCCCTGATCGCCAAACACGGCCCGAATACCCTCGCGCATTTTGTCGGGTCTGCCGGCGGAGCGATCCTGATGTCTCCCATGTTTCGCGTCGCGCTCTACGAGGCCCTCGGGACCCGGCGAATGTATGGAACCGGGACCTGCGACACGATGAACAAGTTTCGCGTGAACGGCGAGATGTATGGCTCAGCGATGCGGCTCATGTATCCCGATGTAGACAACGCGTCGTTCATGATGGTGCTCGGAGCGAATCCCGCGGTCTCGGGCAATACCCTCTACCACCTCCCTCGCTCTCAGGAACGGCTGGCGGCGATTGTCAAAGGGGGCGGGCGCGTCGTCTTCGTCAACCCGCGCCGGATCGAAACCGCCGCGGCGGGTGAGCATCTCTTCATTCGCCCAGATACCGACGTCTTCTTCCTCGCGGCCTTCGCGAACGAACTGATTCACAAGGGCCACGTCGACCGCGAGCGGGTCGACCAATATATGCTCGGCTTCGAAAAGCTCTGCAATGCGGTCAAAACCTGGACCCCCGAACGGCAGGCTGAGGTGACCGGCATCCCCGCCGAGACGCTCCGAAATCTCGTCCGAGCCCATTCGCAGGCCAGCGCGCGCGGGGGCCCGGGGCAAAGGGGTGCGGCGCTCTATATGGCGACGGGCGTGAATCAGGGGCGCAGCGGTTCACCCTGCTTCTGGCTCCTCGAAGCCATCAACGCGATTAGCGGCAACCTCGATCGCCACGGCGGCACGCTCCTCGGAAGCGGCCTCGTCGACATGGCCGAAGCGATGGGCGAATTGGGACTCCGCTTCGATCGCGAAGACGGACTCCCGACGGTGTCGGGTATTCAGCCTTCGGGAATGCTCGCAGACGATATCCTGGGCGATGCGCCCGACCGCGTGACCGCGATGATCGTCGAGGCAAGCAACCCTCTCCTCGCTTGCAGCAACCCCAACGGCCGACTCGACGAGGCATTCGAAAGTCTTGAGCTGCTCGTGAGCATCGACATCTTTCGCAACGAGGTCGGCAGCCTCGCTCATTATGTGCTGCCCGCCCAGACCTGGATGGAACGACCCGAAATCCCCTATGCGCTCCAGAGTTTCGCCGGCGCCTGTGCCACGCCCTACCTCATCTATGCCGATCCCGTTCTCGAGGCACCGCCCGACGTGCGGCCGGAATGGTGGATCTATGTTCGGCTCGCAGACGCGCTCGGCGCGACCCTCTTCGACAGGAAACCGCTGAGTTTCGCTGCAAAGATCTATGCTCGATTCTGCTTTACGAAACTCGGCCGCCTCCTCCCGGGACCCGAGAAATTTCTCGATGGGATGCTCAAGAACGCAAAGATGCCTGGCATCAAGGAAATGAACGAAAAACATCGCCATGGTCTCCTACTACCGCCTAACGATGGGGGGAATTTCCTCGGAACCGAGCGCGTTCTCACGAAACACAAAAAGGTCGATCTCGCTCCCAGCCCCGTGGTGGAGGCGTTCAGCGGCTCCGTCGAGGACCTCTATCGGGACGAGGTCGCGAACCGGGACCGCCTCAAGCTGATCGGCCTGAGACAGATCAAACGAATGAACAGTGCGTCCTCCAACAACGAGGCACTCGTCCAGGAGACGACGAATTTCGCATACCTGAACCCCGAGGATGCCGAGCGGATCGGAGTCACCAACGGGGAACCCGTCGATGTGCGTTCGAGACACGGGCGAATCCGGATTCCCGTGCGGATCTCGGATGAGATGATGCCCCGAACGGTTGCGATCCCGCAGTGCTGGGGCCACGCCGGGGCCGAGGGTCTACCCCATGCAGCCGCCCACCCTGGTGTCAATTCGAACCTGCTCGCCGGTGACGGTCCCGAAAATATCGAACGTCTCTCGGGGATGTCGCATCTCTCGGGAATCCTGATCGACATAGAACGCGTCCGCACGATCGGTTGAAATCCGTTGACCTGCCGAATGACATGGCAGCCAAAGCCCACTAGATTGCAATCATCAATATTCCCCACAGCGCGGCACACAGGAGTAGAACGAATATGGCGATCTATGGCCTCTTCGACCGGATTGCCCGGTTCTCCGGTGGCGATCGGCACAACGTCGTGCGCGAACCCGGCGTCTCCTTGGGGGCCACGCGATGAGCGATCCGCGCAAGGATAAAATCGGATCCTTCGTCAAACGCAGCGACCTCTACTTCCACGAACCGCGCTATCGCGACTATCGCTGGCTCGAGACGAATTGGTTCACCTGGATCATCCCGGAGCAGGCGATGCGCGGTCATATCCGCTGCGCGTTTAGGACCAACATGAACGTCGTCGAATGCATGACCTTCGTCTACGATCAACCGAACCCGACGGCCGGCGAATTCGGCGTGCGATATTCTGAAACGAAATCCCATGTTCCGATGCCCCCGACCAATCTCGACAAGTACGAATTATTAAGCGGCCACAAAGTCGAGATGACGGAGCCCATGCGCGAGTGGCATGTCCGCTACGATGGCGCCGCGGATACCTTCTTCGACCTGCATCTGGAAGCGATGATGCCACCGGTTCATGTCGCCGAGACGAGTACGAACTCGCAGGCAGAGGCGACCATCCGGCACGGTCATATCGATCAGATGATGCGAGTGCGCGGGGCGGTTCGCATTCGAGGGAAGGACCACGAGGTCGACTTCGCGGCACCACGTGACCACTCCTGGAGCCCGCGTCCAGAATCGTCTTCCGGATACGGATTCCCCATGTCCGGAAATTTCGACTACGGCAGCTTCGGACCGGCCGGTCAGGACTTCACGTTCTTCGTGCAGACCCGAAACGATTGGAACGATCTCCGCACGGGTCATGTCCATAATGCCTACCTGATCGACCACGGCGAAGTCCTGCGGGTCAAGGAGGGCATCGGTCGTTATACCTACGCACCCGACGATTGGTACCTGACCGCCGTGCGTTACGAACTCGAGGACGAGCGAGGCCGCAGCCACGTCTTCGAGGGCCAGCCGAAGAGCTTTCGCCGCGCCGGGGCCGGAACCCTTGCTGTCGTCGAGTGGCGGACGCCCGATGGCGAGATCGGCTGGGGCGAATACAACTGGCACGGCGACCTCTACGAACTTCAACGCCTCGGCAAGCCGCCCGCGGGTTAGAGGCTCTTGCCGAGCGACTTCTTCGCCGGTTGACGGCGGCGTCCTTCATGGAGGTATGAGACCCCTTGCAGAACGACGAGCATCTTCCTCCCCCTGGCCGCGCACTCCTTCGTGGGATCAGCATCTTCTTGTCGATCGGGTTTTGGCTGGGCCCGGCTACGCCGGATTCCCTGGCCGTGGCACCGGCCCGATGCGCCGACCGGATTCCCGAGCGGCGCGCCCTCTTCGGGGATCTTCATGTCCACACTTCCCTCTCCTCGGACGCCTACGTCTTTGGCACCCGGACAAGACCGGATGACGCCTACCGCTTCGCGAGCGGTGCCGGGGCGGCGGAGATGAGCGTGGTCACGCAGGGCGGGCTCGTTCAGTCCATGGCGCGCATTCCTCGTCCGCTCGACTTCGCCGCGATCACGGATCACGCCGAAATGATCGCGGGACCCGCCGTCTGCACCACACCGGGAAATGTCGGCTACGACAGCGAGGTTTGCCGACAATTCCGAGCACCCTGGAAACCCTTCGACACGCTCGACGAAGGGGTCGCGATCATCGTCGCGCTCCTGGACGCACTCAACAGCGAGACCGTCTGCGGCGAAGGGGGCGTTCGGGGAAAACGATGCCTCGAGGGAATGGCGACTGCCTGGCAGGAAATCCAGGATTCGGCTGCCCGTTTCGATGCGCCATGTGATTTCACGACCTTCGTCGCCTACGAATATTCATCGAATCCGGAGATGTCGAAGGTCCACCGCAACGTGATCTTCCGCAATGCGCAAGTCCCCGCCCTGCCCGTCTCGTCTCGGATCGTGCCCCACGAAATCGGACTCTGGAAGAGCCTCGCCGCGGAATGCAGCCACGCCGGAACGGGCTGCGATGCGCTGACGATCCCACATAATCCCAATCTGAGTAATGGTCGCGCCTTCGCGCTCGATTATGGCGGCGCATCGAGTATCGAGGAGCAGCGCGAGATCGCGCGCCTTCGCGACTCGTTCGAAAGTCTGGTCGAGATTTTCCAGATCAAGGGTGATTCCGAATGCCGGAACGAGCTCGAGGGCATCCTCGGAGGCCCCGACGAGCTTTGTGATTTCGAGAAATACCGTGCCCCCTTTCGTGGGCCGATCGAGGATTGCGGAGAGGGCGTGGGCGGTGGCGCTTTACTCGGCCGCGGCTGTTTCACGCGTCGTGATTTCGCGCGCTATGCGATCGCACGCGGACTCGCCGAGGAAGAACGAATCGGCGTGAATCCCTTCAAGGTTGGATTCATCGGAAGCACCGACATCCACGAGGGCCTCCCGGGTGATACCGAGGATTGGGTCCGCGACGGAATCCAGAGACCCCAACGAACCAATAGCTTCGGCGCCGACAATCCCGGTGGTCTCGCCGCGGTCTGGGCCGAAGAAAATACCCGCGAATCGATCTTCGAAGCCCTGCGACGCCGGGAGACCTTTGCGACCAGCGGTCCACGAATGCGTTTGCGGCTCTTCGGCGGCTGGGATCTACCGGAGGATCTCTGCGAGATGCCGGATCTTGCCGCGCGCGGCTACGCGAGCGGTGTGGCGATGGGCTCGGACCTTCCCCGACGACCCGACGCCTCCACCGATCGCCGCGCACCGACTTTCGTCACCTCCGCGCTCGCGGACCCGGGAAGCCCAGGCCACCCAGGAGGCCTCCTGCAGCGACTCCAGATCGTCAAGATGACGTCGGACGCGGCCGGCCACGCGGTTCAGCGCGTCATCGACGTCGCTGGCGGCGCGACCGACGCCTACGTCGAGGCAGCGACCTGCGAGCCGCGCGGCTCCGGAGCGGCCTCGCTCTGTGCAATCTGGTCGGACCCCGACTTCGACCCGGCCGAGCGAGCAGCCTACTACGCCCGGATCATCGAAAATCCGAGCTGCCGATCGTATACCCGAGCGTGTCTGAACCTCGAAGGTGCGGATCGGCCGGCAGCCTGCGACGACGAGTCGATCCGGCGCTACGCCCAGGAGCGCGCCTGGTCCTCACCGATCTGGTACGCGCCCTGATCCTCAAGGGAGCGAGCAGGAAATACCCGCCCGGTATGAACGTGCCGGCAGGGGGGATCATCGATCTAATGCGTCGCGCGCTCCTCGATCGCCCCGAGGATCTCTCGTGCGGATTTTCGGATCGCCCGCGAGTGGCTGCGTGAAAGGGCCTCCTCCGCGCGAAAGCGCGCGGCGTTCGGCCGCCCGAGTTGGAGGTCTGCCCGAGCCAGCCAGATCTCCATTTCGAGGGCTCCTCGGCTCAGTCGCCGCGCCGCCTCGAACCACTCGCGTGCGCGTTCGGACTCGGTTCCGGGAACCAGGAAGCTCGATCCGAGTCCGACCCGAGCCCGAAGCTGCGCGGGGTCGAGTTCGAGGCTTCGCTCGAAATAGCGACGTGCCGAGCGCAGCCGATTGGCCCGCTCGGTCCCTGGCGGCAGGCTCGCCGCCCACAACGTGAGGGCCTGGCCGAGGCGACTCGACGCGACCGCATCGGACTCGGCGGCGACCCCGACCCGAGCCACGTGTTCGTCGATCTGGCTGAAGCGCCCTGCGAGTGCATCCGCGAGCGCGAGACCGGCGAGTGAGGGGACGAAATCCGAGCGATCTCTCAAAGCGCGCTCGAAATACTTCTTCGCGAGACCCGCCCGCCCAAGATCGAGGGCCAATTCCGCCAGCCGATCCCGTGCCACCGCGGCGGGAATCTTCTCGAGTACGAGATCGGCTGAAACGAACCCGCCAATCTGCATCCGATCGACCCGGTGTCGATCCTCTTCGAGGTGATCGTAGACGCGCTCGGTCAATCGGGCTTCGCTGCCGAGCGCTCGAACCGCTTTGATGCGCTCTTCGGGCCTATTCGACTCGGAGGCCGCGCGGACCGCGTCGAGCGCCATCATCCCATCGCGCTTTCTCGGCGAATCGAAGAGAATCGTGTGTACGATCGCCCAGCTGCGCGCCTCGAAACGAACGCGATCGGGCGCCGAAGCCCCGGCGAGGCTGTGGCGGCCCATCGCCTTCGTCAGATCCTGAACGCGCCAGTCGAGCAAAGCACGACGATATTCGCCTTGGCTACGACCGACCAGCACCACCTCTTCCGATTGTGCGATCGTCGACGCGAGCTGTGCACGTCCCTCCTCGTACCAGAGCGGAAGCGGCCCCTTCGTTCGATCGCGCAGAACCCGATGGGCGTAGCGATGGCGCAAGTCCGGATCGATCCGCTCTCGGAAGTCGCCAAGGGCACGGATCATCAGGATCGGCCCATCGACCGTGGGCACGAGAGACGCTGAGGCCCCCCGCTCGGCGAAGGGACGTGACAAACCCCGACCATCGAAGGCGATCACCCGGGTCGGTCGATTGTGCTGCACATCGAGGGGCAAGCCGAGCGCCGCGAGCACCCCGGCATGAAAGACCTCGAGATCGCGCACGAACGCCCGTGTCGACCCATCCCCGAAGCTGCTGGTCACGTGGAAATTCGGACTGCGAACCTCCACGAAATCCTGGCTGAAGGGGGAGCTAGTCGCGCAGCCAAGTTCGCAAGTGAGCATCGCTGCCCAGAGCAGAATTGCTAACCTCCTCCACATGCGCCGCGCAGCGGGGCGCGCGGCCCCTCGGAATTCAGAGATCAACGCGTGCAACGATGCGCCCCATCACGCGGCGCTCGGTCACGTCGCGTAGAGCAGCCGGAATCTCATCGAAAGAAACGGTCTTCGACACCGGCGTGCGGTAGAGCCCCCGCTCGATCAGATCGAGTACGTAGGCGTGTGCTTCATTCTCGTTTTCGGGCAGCTGCTCGGGCAAATATCCAGAGCCCACACAACATCCGATCAGCGTCCAGTTCTGAAGATAGAACTCATTCGGATGTACCGGAAGCAATCCCCCGGCGTGCCCGGCCATGATATGTCGCCCCTCGACCCGAAGCAGCGGTCGCGCGCGCTGTCCGGCTTCGCCCTGGACGAAGTCGACGATCGCATCGATCGCGTGGGCGCCCACCTCGCGGATCACCGCCTCCACAAAATCCTCGGCCAGATGGTCGATGACGAGCTCGACACCTAGCTTGCGTACGAATTCGACCTTTTCCGGCCCCCCGGCGACCGCGACCACCCGAGCGCCTTCCGCAAGACAGATCTGGACCGCAGAGGATGGGACGCCACCGGCGGCACCGAGAATCAGGACGGTCTCGCCCGCACGGACCTTGCCACGTCGAATCACGACATGGTGGGCCGTGTGCGAGGGGATCAGGAAGGCAGCCGCTTCCTCATCACTGAAGGAAGGCGGCGCCTCATAGATCATGGACGGGATCACGACGCAGCGTTCGGCGAAGCTGCCGAAGGGCTGCGGCGTAAAAGCAACGACTCGCTTGCCCACGAAATGTCGTAGCCCCGGGGTCGCCTCTTCCACGACGCCGACGGCTTCCTGCCCCGACACGTAAGGTCGAAGGACCGGTACAGGGTATTCGCCGGTCGCCATCGTGATGTCCGGCTTGGCAAGCCCCGCACAGAGAACACGCATGAAGGCGTACTCGCGAATTGGCTCCTCGCCATCACGCAGGGGGCGCAGCCCCTCGATATCGATGCAATAGCGAGACATCGCCTCATGCGTCGGCTCGGGAAACTCCTCCCGCTCGAAGATTTCGTGGGGAAACCCTTCCCCGCGTGCGACCCAGGCTTTCACGCGTTCCCCTCCGCTCGGGCCGCGCCTCGGGCGAAAATGGCTTGGGCATCGCATCTGGGCATCACCATTCCTCCCTCTCCTGGCCGCTCGGACAGGGGTCCGAGACTACCAGGGAGCGGACCCGAAGAGAATGGGCAATTCCGTCTCACAGCGGTGCATCGATCTCGATTCCTGCGCTCGATATTCGCCTCCCGGGAAGCCATCGACCCGTGTATGGTTGACTGTCCAACGGCAAACCCAATTCGCTATCCGATCGGAAGCGTCCCGAGCGGCTCGGGGCCCGAGCGAGGAAGACGGAGCAGGAAGCGGGCCAGAAGCCGCTCATCCCCGACGGGAAAGCGCTCGCGCGAAATGGCGGGCACGCGTGCGCGCGATGCGCAGGAGGAAAGAGCATGGACAATTTCACGGATAAGATCGCGGTCGTGACGGGCGGGGCCAGCGGAATCGGACAGGGAATCGCTCGCGCGCTCGCCGCCGCGGGCGCGCATATCGTCGTCGCCGACATCGACGGAGATGCCGCCAATAAATCGGCCGAGGACCTGCGCGGACGCGGCGTGCGCAGCATCGCCCTTCGCACGGATGTTCGAGACGACGCGTCCGTCGCAGCCCTCTTCGACGCAACGCAGAACGAGTTCGGCGGAATCGACCTGCTCTTCAACAATGCGGGCGTCTATCTCGGTGGCGAGATGAAGGACTGCACCGAGGACGATTGGCGCTTCGTGCTCGACGTGAATCTCGATGGTGTCTTCCGGGTCGGTCAGCGGGCCGCCGCTTTCCTGCGCGAACAGAATCTCCGCGAAGCGGGCCGCGGCGGGCATATCGTCAACACCGCCTCGATCGGCGGTTTCCTCTCCCACGGGTCCGGCCTCGCCTACGCCGTCAGCAAATACGGTGTCGTGGCCTACAGCGAGGCGATGCGGGAGGATCTCGAGGCCGACGGGATCGGCGTATCGACCCTCTGCCCCGGCCCGATCGACACGAACCTGCCGGCCTCCGACCGCCTCCGAACGGGGAGCGAGAAGACTGGTGGGATGTCGGAAGCGCTCTCACCCTTCATCCGGGGCGGCATGAAACCCGACGATGTTGGCCCGATCGTACTCTCCGGTATCCGACGCAACCTCCCCTACATCTTCACCCACGACGATATGCGGGACGTCTTCCAGGCGCGCTTCGACAGTGTGATGGACTGCATCGACCGAATCGGAGAGCCCGCCTAGCGGAGCGGAGAACCTCGGAATCCATGGATCGGTCAAGGGGCTCGGAACGAGGGGTAGCGGGGTGCGCGTTTTTCCTTGAAGGCCCGCAGGCCCTCGAGCGGTTCCCCCGTCAGCGCGCAGTACACCTGATTGCGATCCTCCATCGCGATCACCTCTTCGAGGCTCATTCCCGATTCGGAGGCGTTCAATAGATCCTTCGTCAGGCGGAGCCCCGTCGGTCCCGTGAAGAGGAGATCTGCGACCATCGACTCGCCCGCCACCTCGAGCTCATCGTCCGCTACGACCTCGCTCACCAGCCCGATCTGCAGCGCCCGCGCGGCGTTGCAGAATCGGCCGGTCATCAGCAGCTCCCTCGCAACGGAGGAACCCACCAGGCGCGGCAAGAGGTAGGCGCTCCCACAATCTCCGCCGCTGAAGCCGATCTTGATGAACGCCGCATTGAAGCGTGCGGTCTCACTCGCGATTCGGATATCGGCGGCCGCCGCGAGGGAGAATCCGAGCCCGACGGCGGCCCCACGCACCAGCGCGACGACGGGTTGGGGAATGCGACGCATCTTGATCGTCAGCTGGGAGTATTCCCGCTGATCGGTGAGCATGGCGTAGCCGTCGGGCTGGGCACCGGATTCATCGATTGCAGTCTGATCGCCCAGATCGAGTCCGGCACAGAAAAGAGGCCCCGTGCCACGAAGGACGATGACCCGAATATCGTTGCGAGCCGGCAACGTGTCGAGATAATCGTGCAGCTCGGCCAACATCCTCTTGTTCACGGTGTTGAGCGAATCCGGTCGATCCAGGCTGAGCCAGTCCGCTCCCTCGCGAGTTTCGATCTTCAGCGTCTCATATTCGGCCACGACTCGCGCCTCCTCGTGTCTCGACCATCGAATCCGGCCGGGCGTCACTCCCATCGATTCCGAATGGGATTTAGCGCAGTCGCCTCCCGATCACGTAGAATCCGGGATCAGTCCTTCGGTGATCGACACGCCGACTCACGGCGCCAGGAACCCGAAGCATGCCCTCGATCCGCTCACTCGCCGCACCCGAGGCCGGGACGCTCGTTCGGGACCGCGTCGAGAATCAACGATATCGTGTATCGCGCACCAGCAGCCGGGAGTCCCCATGATGAACCAAGCCAAAGCGCGAATTCCGACCCCCCTCATCGCACTCGTCATCGTGCTCTCGACCCTCGGCTGCGGCAGCGTGTTGGCGCGTACGATTTCGACGGTCGAACTCGAGCCCATGCGCTTCGAACACCCCGGAGCGCCCATCGATGGGACGATCGAGCTCTGCCTCTCTCCCAAACTCCGAATGCGGCAATGGAATATCGCGAACCACCCCTACAAGATCGCGCTCGGTAGCCGCACGGCGCTGAACGTCGAGATCCTCGCCAAGAGCGCCTTTCGGGAAGTGATCGTCTCCTTCGATGGCGCATGCGGGACGGCGACCCACCATCCCTGGCTCTCCGCGACTATCCTCGCCGCGAATCGCGATTGGGACTCGCTACTCTCGGCGGAACAGAACACGACGATCACGATGGAATTCGAGCTCGCCGATGACGACGCCCATCCGATCTGGTCGGCCACCACCAGAGGGAATATTTCTTCTCCCTCTTCGCTACCGACCCGGCGCCGTACCCGCGCGGCCCAAGATTTCGGCGAGGCGATCGCACTCGCACTGCAGCGGGCGTTCAAGGAATTGGTCGAATCCGAGGAGGTTCGAAGCGCCTTCAAGGAGGCACCGGAAGCCTCGTAGAAGGTCTCCGCTTCCCCGCAAGGCTTCGCCACCGACCGACCCAATCCATTTCCCTGGGGTCCGATATGTCCGAGCGCTTCCCGCGCAGCCCTCCGCATCTCGCCCGGCACTATCGCGACGCGGGCTTCTGGCGCGATGCCCTATGCGATGAGGCGCTCTTCGCAACCGCCGAGACGCGACCTGACTCCACCGCATTGATCGACCGCTTGGGTCCGATGAGCTGGTCCGAGTTGGCGACCCGCGTGCGCGGCTGCGCAGCGGGGCTCCGTGAGCTCGAGGTGGCCCGCGGCGACACGGTTTCATGGGTCCTGCCGAATTGGCGCGAAGCCGCGATCGTACATTGGGCCCTCCTTCACCTCGGCGCCCTTTCCAACCCGATCGTCCCGATCTATCGCCACCGCGAAATCCGTTTCATCCTCACGCAAGCGGAGTCGTCGGTGATCGTAATCCCGAGCGAGTTCCGGAATTTCGACTACGCCACGATGCTCGCAGAGCTCCGCCCCGAGCTGCCGAGACTTCGTCAGGTCGTCACCGTTGCCCCGAACGGAAGCCCCCCCAAAGGAGGCGATCTCGACTTTGAAGAGCTCACGTACGGGAGGACCCAAACGGATTCCACCGGCGGCGTGGATCGATCCCCGGATGATCCCGCACTCTTGCTCTACACGTCGGGAACGACGGCCGATCCGAAGGGCGCGATTCACACCCACAATACGCTCGACTTCGAATTGCGTTCGATGATCGAGTTCTACGCGCTCGACACACACGACGTGATCTATATGCCCTCTCCCCTCTCCCACGTGACGGGGCTCCTCTATGGAATACAGATGCCCGCCCTGCTCGGCGGGAGCGTCGTCTACCAGGACCATTTCGACCCCGATCGCGCGATCGCGCTCCTCGAGGAACACGCTTGCACGTTTAGCGTCGGCGCCACGCCCTTCCTCCACGGCCTCTGCGAAGCGCAGCGGAGATCGCCCCGACCCCTGGCGCTACGAACCTTCTGTTGTGGCGGCGCGGATGTCCCCCCGGATCTGATCCGCGAGGCGAGCAAGACCCTCGGCTGCCTCGCCAATCGCGCCTACGGCTCGACCGAATTCCCCACGCTGACCGGTGGAAACCAGGACGACTCCGAAGCGCGGCGCGCCGAAACCGACGGCCGGGTCATGGCCCATTGTGAGGTCCGCGTCGTCGACGAGGAGGGCCGGGAAGTCGCCGCCGGAGAGACGGGGGAACTCCTCGCCCGCGGCCCGGAACTCTTCACCGGCTATCTCGCAGATGTCGGTCTCGATGCGTTCGACGAGCATGGCTGGTTTTCCACCGGGGACCTCGTCTCGATCAAAGACGGCTACCTGAGGGTCGAGGGCCGCCGCAAGGACATCATCATCCGGGGCGGTGAGAATATCAGTGTCAAGGAGATCGAGGATCTGCTCTACGCCCATCCCGACGTCGAAGAGGTTGCGGTCGTCGCCATGCCCGACCCGGTCCTCGTCGAGCGCGTCTGCGCCTTCGTCGTTCCCGGGAGCGGATGCCAGCCGACCCTCGCGGAACTCGTCGATTCCCTCCGAAAACAGAAACTCGCCAATCAGAAACTCCCCGAACGTATGGAACTCGTCGAGGATCTCCCGAAAACCGCCAGCGGAAAGGTGCAGAAGCACAGACTGCGAGCCCGCATTCGTGAACGGCTCGAACGCGAGTCCGGGTAGGCGCTCGGATCGCATCGGGGAGAGCGAAGGATGGGGCCTAGCGAAGGACGCCCCCTCCGTCGACGACGACCCCCTGCCCATTCACCCGGCTCGCGCGATCGGAGCAGAGCCAGACGGCGGTCTCGCCGACCTCTTCCGGCTTGCCGAGCACACCGCCCGGAACCGTCCGTTCGAGAAGGGCTCGATATTCCGGCCCATTGCGCGTGAACGAATCTTCGAGCATCGCCGTGTCGGTGATCCCAGGCAAGACTGAATTGCAGCGAATCAGATCGTCCGCGTATTCGGAGGCCGCATTCTTCATGATGCCCAGCACGCCGTGCTTCGCCGCCGTGTAATGCGGCTGGCCCGGCGCCGGAACCACACCTGCGCCCGACGAGGTATTGCAGATCGCGCCCCGCCCCGCCCCGAGCACATCCTGGGTCAACATCTGCGTGATCTCGTGTTTCATGCAGAGGAAAACACTCGTCAGGTTCACGGCGATCATCCGCTCCCATTCGTCGCGAGGCATCTCGTGAAACTTGAAATGCGCGCTCGTGATGCCGGCGTTGTTCATCGCTGCGTCCAACCGACCGAAACGCACCACCGTCGCCGCAATCATTTCCACGACCGCCGCTTCATCCGTCACATCCGTGCGAAGGGCGAACGCCTCTCCCCCGGCCGCCTCGATCGAGGCGACGGTTTGCTTGGCGCCGGCTTCGTTCAGATCGACCACGGCCACCCTGGCACCCTCGCGTGCAAAGATCAGCGCGCTGGCGCGCCCAATCCCACTCGCGGCCCCCGTCACCAGCGCCACCCGTCCCTCGTGCATACCCATCCTTCACTCCTTCGTTCCGCCCACGGCGAGTCCAGAGAGAATCTAGCCTCGTTTCCGGCCAAAAGACGGTCCGAGAGCCGCATCACGCGAGACTCGAATCAATGATTCAGCGCATGCCCACCGTCGATATAGATCGTCTCACCGGTCAGGAAGGGAATATCCTCGCTAAAGAGCGCACCGATCAGACGAGCCACTTCCGCAGGCTCACCCCCGCGTCGCATCGGCACCCGCTTCGCCAGCCACGCGAGGGCCTTCTCATCGCTCCACATCGGTGTGAGATCCGTCTTGACATAGCCTGGCGCCACGTTGAGGACCGAAATATTGTCCCGCGCCCATTCGACGGCGAGCACCCGGGTCATCGCACCGATCGCCGCCTTCGAGGCGCAATAGGCGAGCTGTTGCGGAGCACCGATCTTGTCGAAGAACGAACCCAGATTGATGATCACGCCGCGTCCGTTCGCCTTCAGATGCGGATAGATCTCGCGCGACGCGACCATCACTGCGGTCGCATTCACCCGCATCACCCGATCGTATTCCTCGACACTGAGCTCTGCGGTCGGGCCGGTCGTATGCAGGCCCGCATTGTTCACGAGTCCGACGACGGGACCCAGGCGCGCGATTTCGACGATCGCTGCAGCCAACGCCCCCTCATCGGTGATGTCGCAGGGGACGCCTCGTCCGACGGGGACATCGCCCGTTCTCGAGAGTCCCACGACGGGAAAACCGCGTTTCGCGAGTTCGCTGGCGACGGCCGCGCCGATCCCGCGGCTCGCCCCGGTGACGACGATCTGGGGCACGGCGTCCGATTCACTGGCCTCCTGGATTTCGGGCGGTCGATCGGACATGAGGCGTCGGGGCCCTCCGGCTTCGAGCGTGGCTCTCTGGACTGGGAGTCGACGCTACTTCTTCGGGCGAAGGCCCCGCAACCGAATGCTTCGACGACCCGCCGCCAAGTATCCTACGATCGATGAGCCGCGGAAGCGGCCTCCTTGACCCGACCGCGGGCGATCCGCCGCTTAGCCGTGAGTTCACGATGACCGACGCCCCCTCCCCCGAAACTTCCGACCCGAAGTCCGAAAGCTCCCCGAGCTTCTCGCCCTGCGCCTTGCCGACGGCGCGTGAACTCACGCTCGCAGAGCTCGACCGCGCCTTCCAGCGATGGCTCGACGAGCACGCCGATGCGCATGCGGCCTACAAGATCGAACCACCGGACTTCGACGACAAGCTCGAGCTGCTGCGAGCGCTCCAACGCGAACTCTTCGATGCGGGCTGGGCCCGCTACGGCTGGCCCGAGGAACACGGCGGCCTCGGCGGAACCGTGCTCCACCGCGCGACCCTCGTCGAGGTCCTCGAGCGAAACGGCTATCCACCACGTCATGTCTTCGAGCATCTCGACATCCTGCCTCCAGCGCTGGTTCGTTTTGCGCAGCCCACCACCCTGGCTGAAATCTTCTTGCCGACCCTTCGCGGCGACGTGCTTTGGTGCCAGGGCTTCTCCGAACCGACGGCTGGATCGGATCTCGCCGCCCTCCGCACCCGCGCGCGCAGGGTCGACGGCGGCTACCAACTCGACGGCCACAAGATCTGGACGAGTTGGGCCAAATGGGCCACGCACTGTTTCGTGCTCGCGCGAACCGGAACGGCGGAGGAGCGCCACCGAGGTCTCTCGGCCTTCGTGATCGAAATCGATGCCCCCGGCCTCACTGTCGGCGCCATCAAACAGAGCAACGGCAGCATGGAGCTCGCCGAGGTCTTCTTGGACGAAGCCTTCGTGCCCGATGGGGCGCGTGTCGGCGAGGAGGGCCAGGGCTGGACGATCGCCATGCATATCCTGGCCGGCGAGCGGGGCAGCTACACATGGCTGCGGCAGAGTGAGATGTTGGCGCGGCTGGAGAAGCTCGCGCGCCGGCCATCGGCCCTCGAACATCGCGCGCGTCTCGGCGAAGCATTGATGAAGCTGATCGCCCTGCGCTGCCGAGCGCGAGAGGTCATGGAAATCCTCGCACGGGGGGAGGAACCCGGGCCCGAATCCTCTGTTTCGAAGGTCCTGGCGATCGATGCCGAACAATATTTCTACGAGGCAGCGCGAGAAATCCTCTCTCCCGGCCTCGATCTCGGCACGGCGGAGGAAATCGATTTCTGGCAAGAGCATTATCTCTACTCCCGCGCCGCCAGCGTCTATGGGGGTTCGCGCCAGATTCAGTTGAACGTGATCGGCAAATTGATGATCTCCCGCGGCATCAGCGCCGGCCGCGACACGAAGCAGAGCGACGAAATCGCAGCGGTGCGGGCGAGTGTCGAAGAGGCGATCGAGCAGTCGAAAACGGGGCGCGAAGCGCTCGAAGGGCTCGATTGGTGGTCCTTCGCCGCCGCTCCCGAGGACGAATTCGGCCGCGCCGCCTTCTCGGCCTGGTTCGAGAGCCAGGGGGCCACGCACGGGACGAGCCCCGCTCTCTCGGGGATTCGAGCGACGGCGTTGGCCGGGGCGCTCTCGGCGGAAAAAGAAACGATCGCCTGGGCGATCGCCGATCACGCGGATTCCTTGCTGGTCGTGGGCCTCGACGCCCAGACCCGGTGGATCGCCCAGGAGCGAGGAGGCGAACTCGTCGCCCATGCCGCGAAGGGTCTATCCGCTGAAGCTTCCGAGGCGCTCGATCGTGGGCTCGTGACGCGCGTGCGCGTCGAGGCCACGAAGGCTCGCTCGCTCGAAGTCGATGCCGCCACGCACGCGCGATGGGGTGCCCTCACGCAGATTGGCGCTGCCTTCGAAATCCTCGGCGCTTCGCGCGCCCTGCTCCGCATGGCTATCGAGCACAGCAACGAACGCGAGCAATTCGGTCAGCCGATCGCTCGTTTCCAGGCGATCCAACACCTGATCTCCGAGTCTCAGATCGAAATTTCCTCTCACGAAGCGGTTTGTCGCGCGGCGCTCGAGGAGTGGAGCGCCGGCGGAGGGGGCTTTCTGGCCCGAATCGCCAAGGCCCAGGCTGGCCGTGACGGCTGCAATATCGCCCAGCGCGCACTTCAATGCCTGGGCGCCATCGGCTTCACCGACGAGCACGACCACCACCTCTACTCACGCCGAATTCACACGCTGGACGTGATCTTCGGAAGCTACCCCGAGTTGCGGGACGCCCTCGGTGCCGACCTGACCGAGACCGCCCAGGCGCCGCGCGGGATTCAGACCTGGCACCCGGACGGGAAGGCCTAGATCACGACGGCGACCGATCCCGGCGTTGAGCGGCGACGGTGGCACGCCGCGCCGGAGCGAAGCCCGGTGCTCCGTAGGCCTCGAAGAGCGCTTTGGTCACGTCGTAGTGATTCGCAAGCCCCCCACGCTCGACACGTTCGATCGGTCCGTCGGGATAGCTCAAGCCGAGTCTGCAGGTGAGGTCCATATCCTCTGCCGTCGCGAGCCCTTCGTCGAGGAAACGCAGCGCGAAATTATATTTGGGTCGAACGAGGCGGTCGATGATGCGTCCCGCCTGATCGGCGCAGACCGCGACCTCCAGACCCGCGGCTTCGAAGACGGCCCTCGCCGCTTCGATCGCCGAGCCCCGGGTCGCCGGCTGACGCACGAGCTCGATCAGTTTCGAGGGCGGATCATCACCGTTCCGATAGCGCGCGAAGCCGAGGACATTGCTGCCCTCTCGACCCGATTCCTCACCGGTATGTACCCCGAGGCACTCGTTCCCGAGTTCGACGAGGATCGCCGCACGGCCGTCGTCGGGCTGGAAGACAGCCCCGCCCAGATAGAGAATCACCTCGGTCCCGTCCCCGGACTTCGCGGCCGCATGGAACGCGTCACCGACCGGAAAGGATCGACTCCCCCTACTCTGGACGATCGAATAGGCCATCTTCTCGACTAGCTCCCGAACATCTTTCCGCCCTCGTACGAATAGAAACCACGACCCGATTTTCGTCCGAGCTGACCCGCCGCCACCATCCGCTTGAGCAGCGGGGGGGCGGCGGAGCGAGGATCGAGGGTGGTCGGATAAAAGGCCTCACAGAGTCGGACCTGGGTATCGAGACCGATCAAATCGAGCAACTCGAGGGGACCCATGCGATAGCCGAGACCGACCCTGAGCGCCCGATCGATCTCCGCCGGCTCAGCGACCCCAGCCTCGACCGCCCGAATCGCGTCATTGTTGAAGGGGACGACGAAGGCGTTCAAGATAAAGCCCGGTTTATCCTGGGTCTCGACCGGCGTCTGGCCGGCCGCCTCTGTGAAAGCCCAGGCCGTCTCGAAGGTTTCCTTCGACGTATTCATTCCGGCGGACATTTCGATCAATTTCATCAGCTGGGCGGGCAGACAGAAATGCATCCCGACAACACGATCCTGACGCGCCACGGCGGACGCGATCTCGGTGATCGAGAGCGTCGACGTATTCGACGCGAAGATCGTCCACTCAGGACAGATCGGGTCCAACTTGGCAAATAGCGCCTGTTTGGTGGCAAGATCCTCAAAAATGGCCTCGATCACGAGATCGCAATCCGCGAGATCATCGAGCTTCGTCGTGCTGGACATGCGCGCGATGATCTCATCGCGATCCGATGCCTCGAGCTTCCCGCGAGCGACTGATTTCGAAAAGAAGCCCTCGCTCTCGACCCCGGCTCGGGCGAGCGACGCCTGCGAAATATCATACGAGACGGTCTCGAAGCCACCGCGGGCTGCGACGATTGCAATCGCCGCACCCATCGTCCCACCAGCACCGCATACGCCGACCTTCCGGATCGTCATCGTCTCCCGCATCTCTTCATGTGCCTCTCTCGTGTCCTTCCCGTCTTTCGCGCCTCACACGCCCTCCGAGACCCTTCCCGCTGCGCCCCACACCGACCCGCCCGGGACCCTGCGACCGTCAGATCTATCTCCCCTGCCGAAAGGCGCGCCCGATCAATTGACGATGAATCTGGTTCGTCCCCTCCCAGATCTGGGTGACCTTGGCGTCGCGCATGAGCCGCTCGACCCGATAATCCGCCACGTAGCCATAGCCCCCGAAAATCTGCACCGCCTCGGTCGTCATCTTCATCGCTAGGTCCGAGGCACGGAGTTTCGCAATCGAAGCCTCCACCGAGAAATCCTCCTCGCCCGCGTCGATCAGTTCCGCAACATAATCGACCCAGCGCTCGACCATCGCCAGCTCCGAGGCCAGATCGGCAATCGTGAACTGGTTGCCCTGAAAATCGATCACCCGCTGACGTGACTGCTCCCGCTCGTTCGCGTACGCGATCGCATCTTTGAAAGCGGCCCGTGCGATGCCGATTGCGTGGGCCGCGATGCTCGGTCGCGACAGATTGAGCGAGGCGAGCAGAATCGGGAGCCCGTCTCCCGCCTGGCCGATCAGATTGGCTCGCGGTACGCGGGCGCCCTCGAAGGCCAGTCCGACGGTCGATGAAGCGCGATGGCCCATCTTGCGCTCTTTCGAGACGACCCGAAGACCGGGTGTTCCCCGCTCGACGACGAGCACCGAAATCGCAGCCCTCGCTTCGTCGATCTCGGACCATTTCCCGAAGAGCAGGATCCGATCAGCGACATCTCCGCTCGAGATGAAGGTCTTCGAGCCGTCGATCACGATCTCGTCGCCATCGGGCACGAAACGCGTCCGCATGCCAGTCGCGTCGGAACCGGCCGTGGGTTCGGTGATCGCAAGCGACGCCAAGCCGCCCTCTGCAACCAGGGGCAGGAGACGCGCCTTCTGCTCTTCATTCCCGAAGTCGATCAGCGGTTTCATCCCGTGAAAATTCGTTGCGTAGATGATCCCGGTCGAGGCACAGGCTTGCGAGATCGTCTTCACGATCTCGAGATAGAGCGCGTAGGAAAAGGGCGTTCCGCCATAGGCTTCGGGCACGAAGATCGCATTCAGCCCGAGTTCGCCGAGCGCCTTGATATTCTCCCAGGGGAACTCGCCGGATTCGTCGAGACGAGCCGCATTCGGCGCGATGATATCATCCGCCAGGCGCTGGACCTGGTCGAGGACGGCCCGCTCCTCCTCTTTCCAACGGCGACTGCGATCGATCCGTTCGAAGATCTTCATCGTCCGATCATTCGTCCTTCCCTTCGGGCTTGAGCCGCTCGATATATTCGGAACCGACCGAGTTTCGCAAAAGCGCCCCGACCGCGTTCAGCGTCAAGCTTCTGGGGTATGGGTCGCGATGCCGCAGCTCGGAACGACTCGCTCCCACACGAAAAGCGAGACGCCGGCGCGTCAGATGAACCATCACGGGTGTCTCCCTGGCATCAGCGCCCGAAGCGATCGGTATCGGGTGCCCGCTTCTCACCGAAGGACACGGACAGCTCCTTGCTCTCTTCACTGTCGAGATAGGGTCGGAGCAAGAGGTCGTGGGCCATGCGCGAGAGGCCGGCGACCCCCCCGTGCTTCGCGTTGAAGGCCGCCTTGATCGAAGCCAACGCATAGCTGCCACGATCCGCGATCTCGAGCGCGAACTCGGTCGTCGCCGCAGCGAGTTCTTCGTCGGGAACGACGCGGTTGATCAAACCGATCGCGAGCGCCTCCGTCGCCGATACGCGCGAATTGCAATACCACATCTCCTTGGCCTTCTTCTTGCCGACCAGATCCTCGAGGTACCAAGTCCCATAGCCGGCGTCGAAGGATCCCATCATCGGACCCACCTGCCGAAAGATCGCGCTCTGCTTGGCGATCGTCACGTCGCAGACACATTGGAGAACATTGCCCCCGCCGACCGCGTATCCGTTCACGCTCGCGATTACCGGTTTCTGAAGACGATCGATCGACTCGTAGACCTCGAGGGTCGGAAGCACACCGGCATAGAGGTTCGTTTCGGGCAACTCCGTCTTGCGACCGCCGATACAGAAGAAACGATCCCCCGAGCCCGTCAACACCACGACCCGCGTGCGCGTCTCGCGCCGGATCTCGTTGATACAATCACGCAGCTCATGACACATCTCATGGTTGAACATGTTGCCATCATCGGGTCGATTGAGCGTAATGCGTCCGATGGGGCCGTCTTCCTCGTAGAGAATCGTTTCGAAGACCATCGTTTCCTCGCCCCCTTCCGGGGTGATGGGATGTTGTCGGATGTCGCGGGGCAACGCGTTTCGGATTCTTCTTCGTGTCCCGCAGCGTCTCCTTCCAAGGGGAAGTACACGCCGGAAGCCCCCGCATGCGACCTTCGGAACGGGCGCGTCGATGAGTCTAAACGGTCGGGCCGCACGTCGCCCGCCACCATGAGGACCCCGAACACCCGATCGCCGAGGCCCGATCGACCCCCCGGCGGGATGAAAGCGCCACGCGATGCGAGTGACCGGCCGACCCCCTTCGAATGTAAAGCGGAAGCCCCTCCTTCACCCGAACCCGTGTCCGATCGGGTGGAACGAAATTCAGCTGGAAAGGCGACGATGAGCACGACGGGTGCGGAGGGGAAGGAGACCCCTAAGAGGTCTCGACGGGGCGAGGAGACTCGAGAGAGGATCATCGAGGCGGCTAAGAGCTTGATTGCGCGCCACGGGCCAGATGGCTTCCAGCTCCAGAACGTGACCGCGATCCCGAGGATCACCCCGCCCGCAATCTACAACCACTTCAAGGACCGCGACGATCTGGTCACCCAGATCGCTGAGAAGGGTGGCCACATGTTCTAGGAGCGAATGCGGGACGCATTCGCGGTCGCTGCTGGGCAGGGTGCGATCCGACCGATTCGGATCGAAACCTATCTTCATTTTCTCTACATCGGATCGGCGGCGGCCACGGCCTGGACCGACCACGACGTCCCACAGACCGAAACGGACGGAGGGGCGGACACTCGTCCCGTGCGCTTCTCGAAGAAGAGCGCCGCCAAGATCGAGAGAGTGAAGGACGAGGCCGAAGACCTGGTCGTACGCCTCCTTTCGCCCAGCCCAGCCGAGGCCGGCGGCTGATCCGAGTCGACCGATCGGATCATCCGATTCCATCGGCTCATCAAGCCGCATTTCCCGACGACTTCCGGAGAGCGGAGTCGAAACCTTCAACGACGGGCGTCACCGCGCCCGACGAATTGCCGCCCCGGCAGCTGCGCTCACGATCAGACCGCGAGTGCCTCCGCAACCCTGACGGTTCGGGCGACGAGATCCCCGAGCACGAGCTCACCCTGTCCGGCGAGCGAAACCCCGACACGCTCCTGCCAGGGGTCGCACCAATGCGCTGGAACGGGCTCACCCTGCATCGCCCACAGAGCACCCACCGTGGCACCATTGCAATCCGTATCCCAGCCCGCGGCGACGACGTCCCCGATCGCAGCTCCAAAATCTTCGGCATGCGAAAGCAGAGCCCACACGACCAGCGCCAGGTTGTTATTCGTATGCAGCGGTGAGAGGTCGGCGTAGGCCTCATGAATTTCGTCGGCCCCCCGGCCCTCGAGAGCCACGCGGCGCCCCAGCTCGACTGCGCGCGCTGCTCCGGAGTCATCGGGGATGAAATGGGTCGCCCGGTCGAGCGCCACTTCGAGGGATTCCGACTCGGGAATCGCCGCGCCCCATCCCGCCACGATCACAGCGCCATGGACACCATCACCACGATGGGACAACGCTGCGTCCGCTCGCGCCAGACGAACGGCCTGCTCAGGATTTCCGGGGTTGACCCATCCATAGAGATCGGCACGAATCTGCGCCCCGATCCAATCGTTGTATTCGTTGTCCGAACAGAGCGCAAGATCGAAACCCGGCGCCGCACCCATCGAAAAATACTCGTGGGCATGGGCCAACAATGCCCGGTAGGCCGCACGTTCCGCCGTGAAGGTCATACCCGCTGGAAGCTTATTGATCCACTCCCGGGCGACATCCTCGGTGGAAAGATCCGCACCATGCTTCTCGAGCATCTCGAGCGCGAGCACCGAGTAGTTGATGTCATCGTCTGGCGAGCTCACCTCGATCCGTCCCCGGCAACAGGGCTCGAAGAGGAGCGGCGGCGGATCCTCGGCGAGCGGGATGTAGTCGCGCAGGGGCAACGCATCCACGCCCCCGAGATATTCCATCAGGGATTCGTGCCCCGAGGTCATCGAGAACGCTTCGACGGCCTTGCCGAGCATGCAGCCCGACACCCGCCCCTGCCAGGCCCCCCGCAATCGATCTTCGAGTTCACTCATCGAGGGTGTGTCCCGCTTGATCAACTCTCCGCTGCGAAAGCCTTCTCGACCGCCTCGAAGACCTCCGCGCCGAGATCGCCACGGGTGAGCTTCGCATTGGCCTCGACCTGATCGGGGCGCGTGGCGCCGGCGATGACGGACGAGACGACCGACTGGCTCGCGAGCCAGGAGAGCGCGAGTTCGACGATCGTGAGTCCCGCGTCCGCCGCGACCTTCTCGAGCCGCTCGACCTTGGCCAGGCTCTCGTCCGACACGAAGTGGCCATAGGCCTGCGTGAACATCTCGCGCCCTTCTCCCCCGCCGTAGCGGCTATCCTTGCCAAATTCCTCGCCGCGCTTGTATTTGCCCGTCAGCGCACCCGAGGCCAGCGGGAAATAGGGCACGAGACCGAGGCCGTGATGTTCACAGGCTGGCACGACCTCCGCCTCGACGCCCCGCTGGAGCAAGCTCCACTCGTTCTGCGCGGTCACGAAGCCTCGCAGCCCGGCGGACTCCGCCTCCCATGTTGCATCCGAAATCTGCCAACCGGAGAGATTCGAACAACCCGCATAACGGACCTTCCCCTGATCGATCAGCGTATTCAGCGCATCGAGGGTCTCGCCGATCGGCGTCCCCGAATCCGGCAGATGGAGGATGAAGAGGTCGATATAATCGGTCCCCAAGCGCGAAAGGCTCGCCTCACAGGCCCGCAGAACATAGCGCCGTGAGGCACCAGACATCAGCGGCCCACGGCCCATTGGCAGGCCGAATTTGGTCGCGACCACGACGTTGTCTCGATTCGTACCGAGCGCCTTCCCGAGAAAGGTCTCGGAACCGCCGGCACCATAGGCATCGGCCGTGTCGAAAAAATTGATGCCGGAGTCCAGCGCGGCGCGCACGACCTTCTCGCTCGCCTCGTAGTCGATCGTCATACCGAAGTTGTTACAACCGAGCCCCGCGAGTGAAACCTTGAGACCCGAGTCTCCGAGATTGCGAAATTCCATGTCTTTCTCGCTTTCTTGTTTTGAACATCTGCGCGGCACCCATGCCGCCGTTGATTCTCTTCAGTCGGCCACTCGCGCGCCGTGCGACGCCCGAGAGAGCGGAACTAATTGTCGAGTTTTCGCTTGCCGTAATAGGGAAGCACGATCTCATCGCCGACATCGGGCGTGGCTGCGGGGCCGGTCGCCACAGATTTGCCCCTGCTCGGCGGAGCATGAGGCTGCGAAGCATCGCTCATGATATTCACGCATGCCGCCCGGCCACTCGCAAAGGCTCGCTCCAGCGCAGGGCGGATCTCCGAGGCGTCCTCAACGAACTCGGCGTGACAGCCGAAGCCCGCGGCGGCTTTCTCGTAGTGCACCAACCCCAATTCGGCGCCAACCACCCGACCGTATCGCTTGAGCTGATCGTGTCTGATCATCCCCCAGCCCTGATCGTTGTTGATGACCACCACGACGTTCAACCCGTGGCGCATGGCGGTCTCGAATTCTGCGAAATTAAAGCCGGCGGCACCATCGCCGAGCAGAATCAACACGCGCCGATCCGGGTGGGCCGCTTGTGCCGCGAGCCCGAAGGGCACCCCGATTCCGAGCGTGCCTAGATAGCCATGGCTGATGAAGCGGCCGCCATGGCCCACGATCGCTTGTTCCGCCATCCAGTTGGCGGTATCCCCACCGTCCGCGACGAGAATATCATCCTCACACAGGAAATCCGCGATCTCGCGGCAGATACGCGCCTGGTGGATCGGACGCTCGTCCCGGAACATCAGGCTCTCGTGTGTCTTGCGGAATGAATTTCGCGCCCCGTCGAGGGCGTCGAGCCAGATCTTGTGGTCCTGGAAGACGAGGCCCTTCGCGCGCTCGTTCATGATCTCGAGTGTCAGAGCGACATCGCCGACGAGACCGATCTCTACATCGTGATTGCGGCCGATCTCCTCCGCGACGATATCGACCTGGATGATCGTTGCGTCCGATGGAATCATCGAGCGCCCGCCCCCCGAAGATCCCGTGAACATGCCGATGCGCGCACCGAGAAGCATCACGACGTCGGGTGCGCCGCCCGATCGTTCGTGCAGCGCGCGCGAAGCCGAAAGACCGAAGCCGCCGTAACCGAGTGGCGTGTATTCCGAGACGCAACCACGCGCCTTCGACGAAGCGAAAACCGGGATCTGGGCCGCCTCCGCAAACTTGCGAAGGGCCTCTTGGGCCTCGGAGAATCGAACCCCCCCGCCCGCGAAGATCGCCGGCCGTTCGGCGCGGACCAACGCCTCGAGCGCCTCGTCGATCGAGTCCGATTTCGGCGTCGGCAGACCTCTGGGCACAGTATGCCGGAACGTCGGGACGTCACCTTCTTCGATGGGCGTGAAGAGAATATCGAGAGGGATATCCAGAAACGAGGGACCCGGACGACCACTGACGGCATGTCGAATCGCCATCGAGGTCAGCTCGGGAATCCGATCCGTGTGGAGGATCGTTCGGGCGAATTTGGTGACCGGCTTCACCAGCGAGATCTGATCGATCGCCTGCAGCGCAAGCCGATCCTCGTCCCGCAACGGAAAACGTCCGCCGATCACGAGAATGGGGCTCGCATCAGCGTACGCCGTCGCGATGCCTGTGATCCCGTTCGTCACTCCCGGTCCCGCCGTGATCACCGCAACGCCGAGCTTTCCCGTTGCCCGCGCATAACCATCCGCCATATGCGTCGCCGCCGCTTCGTGGCGGGTATCGGTGATCCGGATGCCGTGATCCGAGGCGGAGAAGAAGATGGGATCGAGGTGACCACCCGAGAGAACGAAGAGTTCTTCGACCTCGGCGCGCAAGAGCGCCCGGACGAGCAGCTCACCACCATCCACGACCGCCATGCAGCCTCCAGCCCCAACATCGTCGGCCGCAACGGCAACGCCCGGGAGCCCATTCAGCTTACATCAACGATCGAAGGCCGCTGCCCGCTCTCCGAGGCCCCTCACGGCCAGTCGACGCTCTCCCGAAAAGTCTGGAGCGCATCGATATAGGCCTGCGGACCGGAGTACCCGACATGCGACCCGCCCACCGCTCCAGCAGCGACATCCATCGCACGCAGGCCGAGATGCGTCCCCCCCGTCTCGCGCCAAACCTCGAGTTCTTTGCCCCAGACATCGGCACCGTGACTGAAATCGACCACCGCCTCGAAGCCGAAGCTCGCCGGGTCGCGCCCCACCGCCTCGAGCTCGCCCAGCGTCTTTTCGAAGAGCCTCTGGATCGCAATCGGCGACCCGCCGAAGAGGATCCCATCGCCCTCGCGAACCGCCCGCTTGATCGGGATTCGCGAGATGGCTCCGAACCAGATCGGGATCTTCCGCGCGGGTCGTGGCAGCAGCGCCGCGCGATCGACCCGATGAAAATCGCCCGAATAATCGACCAGAGGCTCGGACCAGAGCTGACGCATCACGTCGATCTGCTCGTCGAATCTCTTCCCGCGTTCGTCGAAGGGCACCCCGAGAGCCTCGTATTCGACATAGCTCCAGCCGGTCCCGAGACCGAGTCGCAAACGCCCGCCGGAAAGCAGGTCGATCTCGGTCGCCTGCTTGGCGGCGAGCACCGCCTGTCTCTGGGGCAGGATCAAGACTCCGGTCACCAGGCCGACCTTCTCGGTCACACCCGCGAGGTAGGCGAGCAGGGTCATCGGTTCGTGGAAGGGGTCGTTCTCGGTATAGGGGCCAGTCAGCGGAACTTCGCGGTCGGCATGCTCGGCACCGAGCACATGATCGTAAGTCACGATGTAGTCGTAGCCGAGCGCCTCGGCCG
Organism: Deltaproteobacteria bacterium; assembly: GCA_002719955.1. GTDB lineage: Bacteria > Myxococcota_A > UBA9160 > UBA9160 > UBA4427 > UBA4427. The sequence goes on from PBFW01000045.1 coordinate 61,190, forward strand.
TCTGGGCCCAATCGCGAATCGCGACGGGATCGTTTCCGATCTCACAGGTTGGAAAGACGGCACCGATTTCCATGGAATTTCCTCCTCTCGGCTGAGGTTGCTTGAATCCCAAGCCCCTCGTGGCGAGCCCCATCATCTATAGCAGGCAGATCGGGCCCGTGGAGCCACCGAACGGATCGAGCCCCGACCATCCCCGGAGACCTGTCGGGAGGTATAATCTCAGGATCCAATCAGGAGGGAATCCATGCTCGACCGAAACGCCACCTCTCTCGACGGCAAAGTCGCCGTCGTCACCGGTTCCGGAAGCGGAATTGGCCAGTCCATCGCCGAAACCTTCGCCGCACATGGTGCCAAGGTCGTGATCATCGACAAGCAAGAGGACCTCACGCGCAGTGTCGTCAAAGGAATCGAAGAACGTGGGGGGGTCGCCCTCGCCTGCCCCGTCGACGTAACGAAGCCCGAGAGCATCACGACGCTCTCCTCGGCGGCCCTCGATACCTATGGCCAGGTCGATGTACTCGTCAACAACGTCGGCCATTTCATGCCCGGAGCGGGACCCTTCCTGAAGACGACCGAGAATGATTGGGAAGCACAATACGATATCAACTTGAAGCATATCTTTCGCTGCACGCAGGCACTCGCCCCGCAGATGGTCGAGCGCGGTTCGGGATCGATCATCAATATCTCCACGGTCGAAACACTTCGCGGCATTCCGGGCAACTCGATCTATGCGGCCTTCAAGACCGGCATCACCGCGTTCACACGATGTTTCGCGCTCGAAGTTGCCCCACATGGTGTGCGGGTGAACGCGATCGCACCCGAGACGACCGACACGAACCAGATTCCCCTGGCCCGCTGGATTCCCGAACGCTACCAGGACAAGATTCCCCTGATGATTCCGATGGGTCGTTTCGGACGCCCCGACGATCACGCGGGCGCCGCTCTCTTCCTGGCCTCCGATCTGTCGGCCTGGGTGACGGGCATAACGCTTCCGGTCGACGGCGGTGCCATCACCGCCGGCGGCTTCTATCGCATGGAGGGCAATCGCTGGACCAACGCCCCAATCCTGGCCGACGCGGGAATCCATCCCGGATGAGCCCTCTCTCGTTTGGAGCACCCATCGAGCGCCCCCTCCCGGGTGACCCACGCGGGATGTGCGCCCCCCGAGGAGAATGACACTGCGAGCCATGATGCGCATCGTCCCGATTCCGCCCCCCCATCTGTCTCCCTTCCCTGCGCCTCCCCATGCACTTCTCTGTACGCTTTTGTTGACGCTGCTGGTGGTTCCCACGGCCGGCGCACGGGTCCTATCGATCGAGGTCGATCGCCGCGTGCCGATTCTCGAAGGGCGTCCTTTCGAGGGCGGAATCTCCTACGAACTCATCGAAGGGCGCGTTCGGTTCGGCTTCGACCCCGAGAACCCAGCGAATACGCGAGTGAGCGACCTCGCGTTCGCACCCCGATCACCGGAGGCGCTGGTCGAGGCCTGGTCCGAGTTCGTCGCGCTCCAACCGATCGACCCGGCGCAGAGAAGTGGAACCGCCCTCGTCGATGTCCCCAATCGCGGTCGACGGCTCATTCTGAACACGATGAATCGGGTCCAGACGGATTTCATGGGGACCGCCACCCTCGATCCCGAGGCCGAAACCGATTGGGGCGACGGGTTCCTGATGACCCGGGGCCTGACGATTCTATGGGTCGGCTGGCAGGCGGATGCACCCGATTTTCCCGGCGCCATGAGACTTCGGGTTCCACGGGCGACCGAAGGCCATGGCGATCCGGTGCGCGGCCTCGCGCGCTCGGATTGGGTCGTCGATGAAGCGACGGAGCATCTCGCCCTCGCTGCGCCCGGTCACGCCCCCCATGTGGCGGCGGACCCGGAATCCCCGGAGAACCGGTTGACCCGGAGGCGCGGCCGCGAAGCCGAACGCCAACATATCCCCCGTGATGCCTGGCGATTCGATGACGCGCGCGTTGGCATCCTCACCGACGGTCCCTTCGAAGCCGGCTGGATCTATGAGTTGGTCTATCTCGCGGAGGCTCCGCCACTCGTGGGTCTCGGTTTCGCCGCCTTTCGAGACTTCGCCGCCTACGCCGAGAACGATCCGGATTGCCCCTTCCCCGTCGAGCGCAGCATCGCTCACGGTCTTTCCCAATCAGGTCGCTTCCTGAGGCATTTCCTCTACGAGGGCTTCAACCTCGACGAAGCAGGTCGCAGGGTCTTCGATGCCATGATGATCCAGATCGGCGGAGCGGGACGCGGCGGATTCAACCACCGCTTCTCCCATCCCGGCCGGGTCGGGAATCCCTATGCGAATTTCTTCTATCCCGGCGACCAGTTCCCCTTCACGAGCCAAAAGACGGAAAGTGGGAATGAACGCGCCGGGCTCCTCGACCGCGCGCGAGCGAGCGGCTCCATGCCCAAGATCTTCCAGATCAACACGGGCTACGAATATTGGGGGCGGGGCGCTTCCTTGATCCACATGACGACGGATGGAACGAGGGATGTGTCCCCCCTCGACGAGGAACGCCTCTACCACCTGGCCTCCGCGCCCCATTATTCCCTGCCCTTTCCGCCCGACCCACGAGCGGAGGCCCGACCGGGCCTCTTCCTCGGCAGCTCCCTCGACACGTCGTCGATTCAGCGTGCCCTCCTCGTTCATCTGCGCGCCTGGCTCGAGGATGCGGTCGACCCGCCCCCTTCTACGATCCCGACGATCGTTGAAGGCACCCTCGTCGAGCCGAGCGCACTCGACTATCCGATGGCCTCGCTCACCGGCCCGCGCTCACCCCACGTCGCCTATCGCATCGATTATGGACCGCGCTGGACGCAGGGGATCATCGACCATCAGCCGCCTCGACGCGGAGAGGCCTTCGCGATCCGCGTGCCGCAAGTCGACTCGCTCGGAAGCGAGGCGACGGGGATCAGAGCTCTGGAGCTGCGCGTTCCGATCGGAACCTACACACCCTGGGCGCTGCGCTTGGGCAAGCCCGGTGGGAGCGACGAAATGGCCGGCTATATCGGCTCATTTCTGCCACTCGCGCTCCGGCCCGAGACGCGCCGGGAAGGCGATCGGCGGCCGTCGCTGTCGATGCTCTATCCGACGCGGGACGCCTATGAGACGAGCGTCGTGAACGAGATCGATGCGCTGGTCGAGGCGGGTTGGATATTGCCTCGAGATCGAGCGCATGTCTTCACGGCGGCGATCGCGCGCTGGAACTGGATCACCGTTCCCGGCCTCGATTGAGCCAGCAAGAGAATCTCGGAATCACCCCCAACGTTATTCCGCTTCCTGATCCGCCCTATTCGTCGTCACCATTCCCGACGCGTTCAGGTAGGAATAATGTGGCAGGTGGGAGAGTTGTCCACCGTCGATCGAGATCAACTGCCCGGTCACAAAAGAGGCCTCGTCCGAGACCAGGTAGAGGACCGCATGAGCGAGATCCGCAGCCTGACCGGCGCGCGGAATCAGGTTATTCGAGACGATGGCATCGGCCATCTCCGGCGAGACCGCCTTGCTCGTCGCAGCGGTGGCGATGAAGCCGGGGGCAACCGTGTTGCAACGAATCCCCTGACGGCCGTAAGCGGTCGCAATCGAACGCGTCAAGGCATTCACCCCCGCCTTCGCGGCGGAGTACGCGAACTGGGTCAGGTCTCCCGCCAGCGATTGATTGGTC